>JAJFKS010000036.1 GCA_021773115.1 Woeseiaceae bacterium
ATTCCTAAGCATTACTCACCCGTCCGCCACTCGACGCCTGGAAGCAAGCTTCCATCGTTTCCGTTCGACTTGCATGTGTTAGGCATGCCGCCAGCGTTCAATCTGAGCCAGGATCAAACTCTTCAGTTTAAAGCTTGGAGCTTTTTACTAAAGTGCGTAATCACCAGAACTCATCAATTACTAAAAACTGACTGTTTTCTAGGTTCTTACGTCTTTTTTGCCTTCGCAAATTCCGACGCAAGCACCCACACAAATTATCTGATTGAATTGTTAAAGAACGATGCTGTATTACGGTGACAGTCACCTTAACTAGTTGAGCCACAAATCGGCCAGGTAAGTTAAGGTGACTGTCACCGTAATACAGCGGACCCACAATTATACAGGCGGAAGGGTTTAAATAACCAGCCCCACGCGCCTGCTTGTCTATCTTGGGAGTCAACTGAAGTCCACCGTGTCCCTCAGCGAGCCGCGCATTATACGGCGCATTGAGTTGCCGTCAACACCTTTTTGGGGTTTTTTCTGAAATCGCTAAAAAGCCCGCCTGGCGCGGCTTTCATGCCACCGCCTGAGGACTCCAATCGGGGCGTCTTTTCAGCGGAAAAGGCAGACTAATTGGCGAATCGGCAGCTACGGCTCAAACACCATGTAGACGTCGGCCCGCTCATATTCCGAGGGGCTCGGGCGGGGCTCATGGCGAAAACCCGCTGATTCATACAACGCAAGGGCCGGTGCCAGGCTGCTATGAGACTCGAGATACAGCCTTTTTCCATTCAGCACATTGAAACGAGCCACCACGGCTTGCAACAAATGCCTGCCGATGCCCCTGCCCTGGTAGCCGTCAGTGACGGCCATTTTGGTCAATTCGTAATCGCCGCCACCGTGGTGCTTTAGTGCGACGGTGCCGACCACCAAATCGTCGCACAACGCGTATAAAATCGCGCCGCCGGGCTTTATGACCGTGTTTACGGGGTCAGAAAGTACACTATGATCAATGGCTTCAACGCGAAAATACTTCTCCAGCCATTCGCAGTTGAGTCGCTCGAAGGCATCACCGTAAGCGCTATCGTAGTCAACAATCCGAACGCTAAATGGGCGCGTCATCAGCGACCGGCGCGCCAGTCGGTAAAGGCCTGGCTCGCTGCCAGCCCATTAAACGCCCTGTATGGATCGCGTTTTAGTTTGGCCGCGTCGAGACGATAGCCAAAGTTGTCCTCTAGATGGCTCAGCACTGGAATCGATCCTTCAAAATCGCCTGCGCCTGCGCGTGCTCGCAGCAGGGACCACCAGGCAAGCTCCAGCGCCGGTTCCTCAGTCGTTGCCTCAACAGCATATTTCTCAGCCTCCTCAGCCTTGCCAGCGGCGAGCCCCAAAGCAGACAAGCGCGCCGGAATCGCCCCTTCCTGCACCTCGAAGCCCTCGTGAAAGGTCTCGAGCGATTCAAAAGCGCGGTCAAAGGCCTGAATCCGGAGGAAATAGTCCGATATCAGCGAGCCGTAGTTGTCGTTGTCGCCGAGCACGTCGACAAAAATATTCAAGGAATTGACGAAACGATCGGGATCCTCGCCTCGCGCCACAAATCGCATGGCGAGCTTGGCGATCAAGGGATGTCGCTTGAATTCGTCGTCAAAGCCGTCGTAAATCTCAAAAAAACGTGCAGCCTGGCTGTCCCTGGCCGCCTTTAACAATTCGGTTGCCTGAAAAAGCTCCAGGTCCGATGGACTGGGTAGCGCCAGCAACACCCGGGTTTCGGCTTTGGTCGGCTGTATCGTACTCAGTAGCTCATTAATCGACGTCGTCAGGGTCTGGCCACGGCGGGAATCGAACCAGTCCACTATTTTCAGCTTGCTGCGGCGATCGTGGCGAAGATCAAAAACCAGGAAGGCGAATTCGTGTCTCGGCAATCGCACGCGGATGACGCCACGCCCCACGCCATTTTCGAACTCGAAGTCAACGAGCTCACCACTGCTGTCCGGTTTCGCATTGTGCAGGCTGTCGCGAAAGCCAGCATCGGCAATCGACTGAAACTGGGTGTTGAATATTTCGCGAAGCTGACTGTTGATCGGCCGCACCGCAACGACACGATTGATCAGATCGGTCTTGTCGAGTGCAGGCTCAAGCTTTTCAAAGGACTGGGTATTAAACGCATCGAGAATGGCATTGAACTGCGCACGTGCTTTTGCATCATCTTCGGCAGCGTACAGTGGCAGAGCCAGCAGCAAACACACGATGGCTGCTGAGATATTGATTCTATGGTTCATACTTGCACCTCCTGCCAGACCAAGCTCTCGCCGGGCCCGTGCGATATATCGGGTGCTGGCGATCCTATTTGAGACTAACCCGGGCAAATCTTCGTTTGCCAACCTGATAGATATTCGTATGGCCGGCATCAATCTCCAGGGAGCGATCGTCAATTCGCACACCGTCTATCTTGACGGCGCCCTGTTTGATCATCCTCAATGCCTCTGACGTACTGCTGACCAATTCAGCACCCTTGAGCAAATGCGCAATGCCAATTTTTCCGCTGCTACACTCGAGCTCAACGGCTGGAATCTCGTCCGGCATAGCCCCTTGCTGAAACCGCGACACGAACTCCTGCATCGCTTCGTCGGCCGCCGCTTCACTATGGAATCTGGCAACTATTTCGCGCCCAAGTTCAAATTTTGCGTCGCGTGGGTTCTTGCCGTCGTCGACCGCTTTGCGGAGCGCCCTCAGGTCCGCGAGCGTGCGAAAGCTCAATACCTCAAAGTAGCGCCACATCAAATCATCAGAAATCGACATGATCTTGCCGAACATTTCGCCCGGCGCATCGGTGATGCCGATGTAATTGCCCAGCGACTTCGACATCTTCTGCACGCCGTCGAGGCCTTCGAGCAACGGTGTCGTGATGACGACCTGGGGCTCCTGGCCAAATTCCTGTTGCAACTGGCGACCCACGAGCAGGTTGAATTTCTGGTCTGTACCGCCCAGCTCGACGTCCGCTTTCATTTCAACCGAGTCATAGCCTTGCACCAGGGGATAGAGGAACTCGTGAATTGAAATCGGCTGGCCGCCTTTGTAGCGTTTGTTGAAATCGTCGCGCTCCAACATCCGCGCTACCGTATGGCGTGCCGCGAGCTTGATCAGCCCGGCGGCATCCATTTTGCTCATCCAGGTGGAATTGAACTGAATCCGGGTTCTTTCAGGGTCCAGAATCTTGAAGATTTGTCCCTCGTAAGTCGCGGCATTGGCGTTAATTTCTTCGACAGATAACGGTGGGCGAGTCGCATTCTTGCCCGTGGGATCGCCAATCATCCCGGTGAAGTCGCCGATCAGGAAGGTCACGTCGTGACCAAACTGCTGAAACTGACGCATCTTGTTGATCAACACCGTATGACCAATATGCAAATCCGGTGCCGTCGGGTCAAATCCGGCTTTGACGACCAACGGACGCCCTTTTTTGAGCTTTGCCGCAAGCCCGCCGTCGGGCAATACCTCTTCGGTGCCCCGGGTCAGTTCGGCGAATTGTTCCTTCATGCCTGTCATGCGTATGTTGCCCGATTCAATTGTCGATTCCTAAAGAGTGCGAAACTGTAGCATTCTCTCGCCCGTTAACACCATGAGTTATAACCGTTTTTCTTTGACCTTAAAAAAGGCTCGCGGTAGAGTAGCGACACCTTGCCATCCAGAGACATTGACTTGAATCGCCCAGTCAGTCCACTGCTTCACGACTACAAGCCGTCTCACTCCGGCAAGCCTAAGAAATCCAAGGCCCTTCAGTGGTTTGCAGTCGGCCTCGGTGTCCCGCTCATCGCTGTCGCACTGATCAACACCTTGGATACCAGCTCGCCACCGCCGGCAACGACGGTGCCGGTCATGACGGCCAGTATTGATGAGCCGATCGTGGTGCCGCCGGTCAACGAGGCCGCGTTGAT
Organism: Woeseiaceae bacterium; assembly: GCA_021773115.1. Taxonomy (GTDB): domain Bacteria; phylum Pseudomonadota; class Gammaproteobacteria; order Steroidobacterales; family Woeseiaceae; genus UBA1847. Next base: position 3,912 of record JAJFKS010000036.1, read on the forward strand.
GGAAGAGGTCGCTGCTTTATTGCCGGAACCGGTTCCGGAATTCGAAAAACTTGTCTTGACCGTCGCCTCTGGCGACACGATGGAAAAGCTGTTCCGGAAGAACAAATTGAGCGTCGGCAACCTGATGGCGATCGTTGAACTCGAGCAGGCGAAAGCGCTGTTCCGAAAAATCAAACCAGGCGATGTCTTCGAAGTAACGCATGACGGTGAACAGGTGATCAGCCTGTATTCCGAGCTAAACCTGACCAGTGCGCTGCAAATCGCGAAAAATGAAAGCGGATTCAACGCGGAAATCGTAGCGCGACCCATCGAAATACGAAAACGTATGGCGCATGGTGTTATTGAGACTTCGCTGTTTGAAAGCGGTGCCAAGGCGGGACTGACCGACAAAGTCGTCATGAATATCGCAGGCATTTTCGCCTGGGACGTCGACTTCGTTCTCGATATTCGTCAGGGCGATAGCTACTACGTTCAGTACGAGGAAATCTGGCAGGACGATAAGTACGTGAGCGACGGTGAGATTATCGCCGCTGAATTCAATAACAACGGCCGAACTATTCAGGCTATTCGTTTTATCGACGACAGTAATCGAAGCGAGTACTTCACGCCGACGGGCGACAGTGTTCGCAAGGCATTTATCCGTGCACCGGTCGACTTCACCCGTATCAGTTCGAATTTCAACCCCAACCGCCGGCACCCGATTCTTAACAGGATTCGGGCACACCGCGGCGTGGATTACGCGGCCCCGAGGGGGACTCCGATCAAGGCTTCAGGCGACGGCAAAGTCATTTTCCGTGGCACGAAGAGCGGCTATGGCAAGACCGTCATCGTGCAACACGGCGGCAACATCACGACGCTGTATGCGCACATGTCGAGTTTCGTTTTGAAGGTTGGCGTCGGATCCCGGGTGCAGCAGGGACAGACTATCGGCTTCGTTGGCATGACCGGGCTCGCGACCGCCAACCACCTGCATTACGAATATCGCCTCAATGGCGTGCATCGCAATCCAAGGACCGTCGACCTGCCCGATGCCGAACCCATCGACGAACAATATCGCGAAAAGTTCATGGCCGTTGCAGAACCTATCCTCAAGGAACTCGAGCAGTTCAAGAGCACGCAGACACATTCAGTCGCGTACAACAGCCAGTAGTCACATGGATCAGCTTTACGTCGGTTTGATGTCCGGCACCAGCATGGACGGCATCGATGCGGTCCTCGTGCGTTTTTTAGAATCCAGCGTCGACATTCTGGCGACACACTCGCGGCCCTACCCTCCGGACCTGCAGCAGGCATTGCTCGTCGCTATTCGTAAACCCTTATCCGAAGATCTTGATACCTCGGGCGAATTGCACCGAAGGGTTGGCGCGTGTTTTCGTGACGCGGCGTTGCACGTCATTGCAGAAAGTGGTGCGGACAGGGACAGCGTTCGTGCCATCGGCAGCCATGGTCAGACGTTGCGACACCGACCCAATGCTAAACAGCCATTCTCACTGCAAGTTGGCGATGCGGACATCATCGCTGCTGGTACTGGCATCACAACAGTCGCCAATTTTCGCCAGGCGGATATCGATGTGGGCGGCCAGGGAGCACCTCTGGTACCACCGTTTCATGAGTGGCTGTTGCGTTCGGACACCGTCAATCGTGTCGTCGCAAACATCGGCGGAATCGCGAACCTGACGATATTGCCTGCCGATGGCGCGGACACCACGGGCTTTGATACGGGTCCCGGCAATGGCTTGATGGATGCCTGGACACGACAGCACCGCGGGACAGCCTTCGATGTTGACGGCGACTGGGCCGGCAGCGGCACGGTCATCAATGGCTTGCTGCAACAGATGCTTTGCGATCCCTATTTCAAACTGGCAGCGCCCAAGAGTACGGGGTTTGAGTACTTCAATCCGCATTGGCTCGAGCAGTTTCAGGTGCAGAAGTATGCGGCCGCTGACGTCCAGACCACCCTGTGCGAGCTCAGCGTCCAGTCGATTGCCGACGCGCTGCGCAAGCACGCCCAAGATGCGCAGCAATTGTTCGTCTGTGGTGGCGGTGTTCGTAATAGGACCCTGATGAAGCTCCTTCAAAAGGCTCTCGAAGGCTGCGAGGTGCTGAGCACGACGCAAGCGGGTCTGGATCCTGACTGGGTCGAGGCTGTTGCATTTGCCTGGCTCGCCATGCGAACCGTTAACGGCCAAAGTGGGAACTTGCCGAGTGTGACCGGTGCATCTCACAAAGTTGTCCTCGGCGATATACACTCGCCCTGATCATGCAAAACACCTATATCAATCGTGAACTCAGCCTGCTTGAGTTTCACAAACGTGTCCTCGCACAAGCTGAGGATCGCGATATTCCATTGCTCGAACGGGTGCGCTTTCTCTGCATCAGTTGCACCAATCTCGATGAATTTTTTGAGATACGAGTGTCCGGGCTCAAGCAACGTATGGAGATTGGTGCGCCAGCGCAGGGTCCTGAAAATGTGCCCGCGCAGGAGATCATGGACAAATTGCGGGTCGGCATCAGTGCAATGGTCGAGCGGCAATATCGGCTGCTCAACGACGAGTTGTTGCCGCAGCTCGCTGATGCCGGCGTGCGCTTTCTATCAAGTTCGGAGTGGAGCAAGAAACAGAAATCCTGGCTCGACAAGTATTTCACCGAGCAGGTCGTACCCGTTCTGACGCCGCTGACCTTCGATCCGGCCCGTCCCTTTCCGCGCGTTCTGAATAAGAGCCTTAACTTTATTGTCCGACTTCACGGCAAAGATGCGTTCGGCCGTCGTCGACACCGCGGCATGGTGCAGGCGCCGCGCTCGCTGCCGCGTGTTATCCAGTTACCGGAAAACATAAGCAAGAGCGGCGAGCAGACGTTCGTGTTCTTGTCATCTCTCATTCGCGTCAATGTCGAACGATTGTTTCCGGGGCTCGATGTCGACGGCTGTTACCAGTTTCGTGTCACCCGCAACAGCAACCTTTACGTCGACGACGAAGAGGTCAGCGATCTGGTTCATGCGCTGGAAGGGCAGCTGGCAGCCAGTCGCTACGGTGCGGCCGTGCGCATTGAAATTTCGCATCAGTGCCCGAACGACTTGCGTGAATTCCTGCTGGATCATTTCAATCTCACTGAAGACGACGCCTACATGGTCGACGGGCCAGTCAACCTGAATCGCATGGTGACGGTCTGCGATATTGACGGACACCCTGAGCTCCTCTACCCGCCGTTCACGCCGGGACTACCGTCTGAACTCAGTGGCGGCGGTAGCATATTCGCCATTCTCGACAAGAAAAATGTGCTGTTACACCATCCGTATCAGTCCTTCGCGCCGGTCATCGATTTCGTTGGTACCGCAGCTGCCGATCCGGATGTGCTTGCAATCAAGCAGACGCTGTACCGTACCGGTCCGGACTCGCCCATCGTTGATCACCTGGTGACCGCAGCACTGTCGGGTAAAGAAGTCACGGTCGTCATCGAATTAATGGCTCGTTTTGACGAGGCGGCGAATATCGCACTGGCCAATCGCCTGCAGGAAGCCGGTGCTCATGTCGTCTACGGATTGATTGGCTTCAAGACTCACGCAAAGATGACGCTGGTAGTGAGACGCAAGCAGGGCAAACTCGTCCGCTACATGCATCTTGGTACCGGGAACTATCATCACGGCACGGCATCTGTGTATACCGACTACGGCTACCTCAGCAGCAGTCGTCGCCTCGGTGAAGACGTGCACCAGTTGTTTTTACAGTTGACCAGTTTGACGCAGGCGAAGGAGATGACGCGCATGCTGGCCTCACCCTTCAGTTTATTTGACGCTTTGCTCGAGAAAATCCGGCGGGAAACGGAGCATGCAAAATCCGGCAAGACCGCTCGGCTCATTGCCAAAGTGAATGCCTTGAATGAACCGCAACTGATTACGGCTTTGTACGAGGCATCGCAGGCTGGAGTGCAGGTCGATTTGATCCTCCGCGGCATTTGCTCTTTGCGACCCGGGATCAAGGGCGTGTCGGAGAATATTCGCGTCCGGTCCATTGTCGGCCGCTTCCTCGAGCATTCGCGCGTTTATTACTTCCTGAACGACGGCAAAGAAGAATTTTATTGTTCAAGCGCCGACTTGATGGATCGCAATATGTTCAGGCGCAACGAGTCCTGTTTCGAAATACGCCAAAAAAAGATGAAAGACCAGATTCGGCATGATCTGGAGCTGTTTCTCGCGGACAACCTGCAGGCCTGGCAACTCAACGCCGACGGTAGCTACACGCGGCTGGTCCCGGGCAACGATACACCGGTCTCGGCGCAACAGACTTTTCTCGAGACCTTGGCGCTGCCGAAACTCGTTCAGGACTGAGTCGACCAGCGTTTCGATCAGTTTGACCATCGAGAAGGCGGCGGTGGATCGGGTGGTGCCGCGGCGGGCCTGCCGTTGATACTCGCGCTATCCGGCTTGCTGCTGCTCAGACGTCGCAAGCGCAAGCTGTCCTGATGGACTTTGGGCCCCGCGAGGGGCCCTTTTTATGCCGCTGGCGATGTGGGAAACGTCGCTTCGGCTGGCAACACCAAGAGGATTAAGAGCGTGCTGCAAGCCGACACTATCGTTTGGGTCAGCATACCCCCCTCGTTTGCACTACTGAATCGTCAATTCGTAACCCACCTCATTCAGAAACTCCTTTTCACGCTCGAGATCAGCAATAGTGAGTGGGTTATCCGCCAGCCAGCCAGCGTCGAACTTCAGGCTGAGACCATTATCGGCCGCAGCGATTTGTACCGAAGGTGGTTCCGCGATACTGCGACTTCGATTCAGCAAGACCGCCAGGCGAAGAATGATGAGCAATCGTAAACCCGAAACCCGCCAGGCTCGCGGTAACGCGTTCATCTGTGTCACGTCAATTCGATACCGTTGGCCACCGATCATAATTGCGAGAAAACGCTGCTCGGCCTGCGGGAATCCGGGCATGTCGGCATTCTCGGCGATGTATGCGCCGTGCCGTTGGTAACCATCGTGCGAAATATCCAGACCAATCTCGTGCAGGCGAGCCGACCAATCGAGCATTTTTGCTGACAGGTCTCCGGTGAATCCCCACGACGATTTCGTTTGCTCGTGTAGACCGCCTGCGGTTGCTGCGACTCGCGCAGCCTGTTGTTCATCTACCTGAAATCGCGCGGCCATGGCTTGCACGGTCCGTTGTCGGGCGTCCTCATGCTGCAGTCGTCCGAGCAGGTCGTACAATAAACCTTCACGCAAGGCGCCATCGGAGATTCGCATCTCCGGAATGCGCAGCGTATTGAGCACTTCTGCAAGGATCGACAACCCGCCGGGCCACACCTGCGCACGACGCTCAGACAAACCTTTCATCGAGATGTCCTGCACTGTCTTGAAGGCCAGAACTTTCTCGATCAGGGTTTCAATCGCCGCAAGTGTGATACTGGTTTCGGCAAGTCCGAGTTCCAGGGCAACCGCATGCGTCGCGCGAATCGTGCCCGATGTGCCTATCGCCTGCAGGTCCGGCGCGCCACGAAAGAAGGCCTTCACCGGCCGCAACTCGAGTCTTGCAGCGAGCCTGGCTTTTTCAAAACCCGCCGCAGTAATCACACCGCCCGGGAAAAATCGTTCGGTCATTGTCACGCAGCCCATGTGCATGCTCTCGACAGCACGCGGCTGGGCGGCCTGGCCAAGAATCACTTCGGTACTGCCACCGCCGATATCCGCGACGAGTCGCATACCATCGGTTGGCGGCATGCTGTGAGTTACGCCACCGTAAATGAGACGCGCCTCCTCGAGGCCCGTGATAATTTCGATGGGGTGGCCAAGCAGCTCTTCGGCTTCCGCGATGAAGTGGCTGTCTTCGCGGGCTCGGCGAACCGTTGCAGTGCCCGCTGCGCGAACGCTGCCCGCCTGCATATCCCGCAGCCGCTGTCCGAATCGTGCCAGGCAATCGAGCGAACGCTGACGTGCGTCAGCCGATAGCTCGCCGCTCGGGGAAAGCCCCTCTGCAAGTCTGACGGTTTCGCGGATACGATCAATGATCGCGAGCTGGCCGTGACGAAGCTCGCCGACGACCATGTGAAAACTGTTCGATCCCAGGTCAACGCCTGCGATGATTTCCGCCTGGCTTAGCTCAGACGGTAAATGACGATCCGCAGCCGCAGGTGGTTTGTGCATTCGGGTTCCGGATGATGAACTGTGCGCCCTGCAGGTCTTCTTTGTAGTCGATCTCGGCACCCATCAGGTACTGCACGCTCATTGGGTCGATCAACAACTTGACGCCCTGATTCTCAACCTCGCTATCACCGTCTTCGATATTCTCATCAAAAGTGAAGCCGTATTGAAAACCCGAGCAACCGCCGCCCGAAATAAACACCCGCAACTTGAGGTTGGGGTTGTCTTCTTCGGTAATCAGTTCGCCAACCTTGTGCGCCGCGGCATCGGTGAAGATGACGCTCGGTGGTGGGGGTGCGCTTTGCATTGCTGTATTCATAATTCCATTCTACTCGCCTGATGCGGAAACTTTCTCATCAATTCGCGTGGTTTGTTCCAAAAGGGGCACCTGCCCCTCGGGCTGGTGCACCAGTTTGCCATTAATCTCGGCACCTTCTGCCATCTGGATCAGATTGTAATACACATTACCTATGACACGTGCGGTGGCGCCAAGTTCGACTCGCTGGCTGGCAAATACGTCGCCTTTCACAATGCCGTTCAGGACGACATAAGGCACCGTTACGCCCCCGTCAACATGGCCCACGTCACTGATACTCAACGCAGAATCGGTGTCCGGGTCGGCAGTCACGTTACCTCTGACATTGCCGTCAATGTGGCAGCCACCTCTGAAATGCAGATCGCCGTTGAGCTTGCTGTTCGAGCCTACCAGTGTCTCGACGACGGTATGCCTGCGTTGCTTTTTTTTGAACATCCGGTTCTCCGTTAACTGCGCCAGCGCGGTTTTCTAGCCCTGGCTGGTCGACCAGGCAAAGCTTTCTTCAATGCTGGAAATCGAGCGCGTCCGCGATCGTACCTCAACCGTGATCCGTTCGGGTGTAAAACCGTCGGGCAACACAAGTTGTCGATCAAAATTCTGAAAATAGCGAAATGAGAAGGCCCATTTACTGTCGGCATCCTCAGGCAGCAATTGCTCAAGCGCATAGCTTGTTTCGACGCCAGCCTGAGTGCCCGCAACGCTCAGGTTAACGTCACCGGATACCTTGCGATCGTGCTTCATGGCTTGCACCAGCACCAGTCGCAGGTTGAATTCGCGCTCTTCCTTGCCTCGGGTGAGCGTCAAATCCTGTACTCGCAAACCGGAATTGCCGTCCGACGGCGAGACAATACCTCGATAAAATGCGATCGCGTCACGCTGCTCCTGAATTTTGGCCTGCAGTGTGGAAAGGCTGTCTTCCACTTCCTTGTACGACTCGCGGTCGACTTCCCGATTCGTTTCCAGCAGCGCGACCTCTTGCTTAAGCTCCACGATCTGGCTATCGAGTTCCTTGATGTGATCTTCGTAGGCCTGGTGAATATTGCCAGCCTCAACAATGTCATAACCGGCCTTGATGCGCCCAAACTCGAACACGAGGTATGCACTGACAATAATCAAGGCGACAATTACGCCGCGAAAAAGCAGGGTTCGGCCCGCGCCGTGCTGTTGTAGTGGAGACTTGACTGCCACGGAGGAAATTCGCTCACTAGCTCAATAAAGACGTTATGTTACGCGCGTCACCAGCCGAACAGAAGTGCACCAGGTCACGGATTGGGAAGAAACCAAACTGGCCGCAAATCCCGCATTGTTGCAAACTGCAGACTCTGCAACCCGGGACCACCTATGGCTAATTACTACCTCTGGTTCAAAGCCCTGCATATCGCTTTCATGGTGACCTGGTTTGCCGGGCTGTTTTATTTACCCAGGCTATTTATCTATCACGCGGAAACAGCCGATACCGCCAGCCGCGAGCGTTTCCATGTGATGGAGCGGCGCTTGTTCGTCATGACCGTCATCGGTGCGGTACTCACGTGGGTTTTCGGACTGACGCTCGCGTTTATTAACTCCGCCGTTTTTGATACCCGCTGGTTCAGCATCAAGATCGTACTGGTGGTCGGACTGGTGGTTTACCAGTTTCGTTGCTGGCTGTGGATACGCCGGCTGCATGGAATAAGCGAGACGCAAACGACTCGCTGGCTGCGATGGTTCAATGAAGTTCCGGTGCTGTTGTTGCTTGCAATCATCATCCTTGCCGTCGTCAAGCCTTAGCTCAGGATGCTGCAGCGCCCTGCTTCGCCGCCGCAATATCTCTATCGAAAGCGGTTCGCCAACGTTTCGGCCACCAACCAGGGCGAGGCGGCAGGCCGTCAGGATGAACGCTTGGCCCCAATTCGTGCAATGCCCGCGCGTAGACACGACGTTTGAAGTAAATCACTTCGTTTACCGGGCGCCAGAAATCGACCCAGCGAATACGATCAAACTCCGGTTTATCGCAACGATCAAAGCACACTGAGTCCTCCGTCGAGGTCAGGCGCAATAAGAACCAGCGTTGTTTTTGCCCGATGCACAACGGCTCGCTATTTTGGCGAATAAATTTGTTCGGAAGTTGGTATCGCAGCCAATCGCTCGTAACGCCCAGAATCTCAACATCGGATTCACACAATCCGACCTCTTCGTGCAGCTCACGAAACATGGCTTCGACGGGTTCTTCGCCTTCGATCATCCCTCCTTGCGGAAACTGCCAGCCTTTGGCACCGACACGGCCGCCCAGCAGCAGCTTATTGTCCTGGTTCGCAAGGATGATGCCGACGTTCGCGCGGTACCCTTCGGCGTCTATCCAATCGTTGCTCATTGCAAGCATTTAGAAACTTTCACTGGCGCCAACTCTACACTATTAGTGATAGCTCGCGCGCTCTGCAAGTAGTCGGGCGTCCTCGTCATTCCAACCGGCGGTGGCGGGGACTTGCCCTGCCTCCGCGTCGAACGGGCGGCCAATAACGGGCATTGCCTGCACTGATTGCGCATGGTGCTGGTTGACGGGCTCTGACAGCATCCAGTTGACCAGTTGTTCCGCAGAATCGGGGTAGCGGGAGTGCCGGCCAATACCGATGCCTTCGATTTGCAGGTAGGCAGGCAACGGTCGAATGACCAACAGGTCGGGATCCACCTGCCAGCCAGAAGCAATTCCGAATTCGCATTCGTCCGCCTCAACCGCTGCCATCAGATCAGCCTCCGATTTGAACGGCGCCACTGCCAGGTTTCTCATCCAGTTTCGAACGACGCGCTCCGTCCGCTTCGCACCGAGGTCCGCGATCATCATCGCCAGTACCAGGCGGTTGGCCGGTAACGAAGATGAACTGACACAGACGCGACCCTTATAGGTCGCATCGGCAAAATCAACGAAGCTCACAGGATACGGCTCACGCGCACCACTGCCGTGGACAATAACGCTCTGCTGGTAATTGATCGCCGTCCAGAGCGCGTCCTGGTCACGCAGCATTTCTGGCACATTCGCGAGATTCACTGCCGTAATCGGGCGCAAGGCACCTTCGTTCGCCGTGTTCCAAAGGTGCGCGACACTACGCGACAGAAAAACATCAACGGGCGGAGATCCTATATTGAGTATCAGGTTCTGTGCGTGAACGTCGCTACGGTCATAGGCAACGGTAACGGGAATACCTGTCTCTTCGGTAAAATCTGCGAACAGCTCTGGCAGGTAACGTTCATCCGCATAGGAAGCGTAGACAACAATCGGGTCGTGGCGGATGGGTGACGGTTGCGGTTCACAGCCCCACAAAGCTATCAGTAGCAATAAACATGAAGGTAATCGCCTCATTGTGCTGCCTCCGTATATACCCGGTCGCGCCCAGCCGATTTCGCCGCATACAGCGCAACATCAGCACGTGCGATCAGCGAGTCACCCACGGTCTTCAGATCATTGTCACCCGATTCTGGACGCACTTCGGAGATGCCAATGGAAACAGTGACGGTCACCGTCTCGTCGCACGGGAGCGTAATTGGCGACGCAGAAATCGCGTTGCGAATTCGTTCCGCCAGCAACTTCGCCGAGGACACATCGGTGCCGGGCAGCAAGACGACGAACTCCTCACCGCCGAAGCGTGCGGCAACATCACTGGCCCGTACCTGCGATTCAATGCGCTGAGCAAGCTCCCGCAATACCGCGTCGCCCGCAGCATGGCCCCAGGTATCATTGACCCGCTTGAAGTGATCGGCGTCGAGCATCAGGCAGACGAGACCCGCCTGATCACGGCGTGCCCGCGCCAACTCCTCGACCAGTCGCACACTCAGGTAACGGCGGTTGTACCAGCCTGTCAGGACATCGGTAAAACCGCTACGCAACAGACGTGCGCGGTTGATCGAGTTTTCGACACAAAATGACGCGATGACGCCAAGATGAGCCAGAAAATCACTGGCGAGATGACGCGCAAAACGCTCGGCGTCGCTGCTGCAAAGATTGATGCTGCCAATGAGTTTGCCGCGGTGGGTTAGCGGGATCATCGCGATACTGTTCACGTCGCTAGCCCCTGGGCAGATCATCGAGTGGTCACAGGCCGCAAACGGGCCCATCCACGGTTTATACAACGCAATATATTGCGGCGCGAGGCCAGTCAGTGATTCAACCATCAGCAGGTGAGGAAAACTTTCGGCTGGCGTGCCATTGGCCAGCAGCAAATGACGTATATCGTAATCCGGGTCGCAAATGACGGCGCTCACATACTCGAGCTCGTAACTCGAGCGGAGCCCGCTCACCAACACTTTCAGTAATGCGTCGAGATCTTCCGCCTGCAGCAATCGCAGTTCACGTTGCTGCGTCCGGCGCAGTTTCTTGTCGTTGCGAGCAACTTGCTCGGTCAACTCTATCAGGCTGTTGCGCGTGGCTTCCAGTTCCGCCCGCAGCTGCTCCTTTGACAGATCGTCATTTGCTTGCATGAGAATAGCCTCTCCCTAGCTTCTCATCAGCCTCGCAGTGCGAGGTAATCACGGCCCTTTTGCATGAGCTCTACAAAGGCATCTTCATCGCCGCTCGCGACCGTCTCGCGTATTCTCCCTGCCGCTTCGCACAACGCGTCGAGCGGTCCCAAGCCAAACTTGTTCAGATTCTGAATTTCAAAATACAGATGTGGATTGTCCTGCGCAACCGCCGCAGACACCAGTAATTGCGAATCAAAGGTCGTTGACGACAATTGTGCCAGCTTGGGCGCAGCCTCACCGCTTTCGGCCAGCGCCGTGAAAAACGCAATGTTGAGCGCATGCGACAGCCCAAGCACGTAGGCGATCAATCGATCATGGTCTTCGAGCCCCATGTCGAGCTTTACCACCATTGTCGCTGCGAATAATTCCTTTGCCGCAGCCGTCGCGTCAGCGTCACCCGCGTCGCAAAAGATCAGGTGGCGCCCGGAAAGCAGTCGCGTATCCGGCCCGAACATCGGGTGCAAAGACGTCACTCGGCAACCGACCGAGGTAAGCTCTTTCAGGCCATCCATCAGCGGCGATTTCAACGAGCCGATATCGAAAATCAGCCCCTTCGGTTTCAGTACCGCGAGCTGTGCAAGCACGCGGCCGGAGACGGCAAGTGGCGCAGCGACGACGATGACATCGAAATCGACGCCAGCATCAGTCCAGGATCGAAAACGACCGGGTCCGTCGTCAACGCTCGGATCGGCAACCGTCGTCGAATACCCCTGCGACGAGAAAAATTCGGCAAACCAGCGACCCATCTTGCCAGCGCCACCGATCACCAGAACACGACGTCCGTCGCCTTTGCCTTCGGCAACCACCCGGTCGCGCTCCTGGCTTTCCAGTGAGGTGCGGATCAACATTTGCAACAGGTCTTCGACCAGGTCGGGGTCGACGCCCATCTCCCGGGCCTGGGCACGGCCCATGTCCAGCACCTCTTTTTCGCGAGCGTAATCGCGGGTACCGGTTCCGGCTGTCTGCTTGGTCTTGCCGATATCCGCGACGATGCGCTGCCTTTCGGCAATCATCTCGACCAGCTGCCGGTCTATGGCAGACAATTTTTTTCGAAGTTCATCAAGGTTCATGAGGCGAGACGGTGTCGTTGTGGGGTCCGCCTTCCTTTTACAGGAGAGCTACGCACAGTGAAAGCCGGCCCGTACGTCGACGGGCCGGCTTGGTCAGATTGCTCGCCCAGTAGCGGGCTTAGTAACGACGATAGTGACGCTTGTAATGATTGCCGTAGTGATGTTCGTAGTGATAGATCTCGAACAGTCGATTCCAGCTCAGGCGACGGTCCTTGTGCCAATGGCTGTGCTTCAACCAGCGCCGAAATTCGCGATTATGCTTCAGCCGGTATGGGACCTGGCTCGAGCGCTTGTACTTGCGGGAATCGCGATGCCCGTAGTGCTTACGATAGTCCCGCTCATAGTCTCGAGAATAATGGTCGCCGGATCGCGCGCGCTTGTCGTGCCCATTATCTTTCGCTGTTGCCTCAGGGGAATTGAAAAGCAACAGGCTGCCGCTGACGAGTACAGTGAAAAGAAACTTGTTCATGATTGATCTCCGGTTTGTCCTGATACGCTTGCAGAATAGGCCCAACGTGATGAACCAATACTGAATCCAAGTAACTGTTTTTATTAATTTTATGAACGCATGATGAACAAGGCCGGCAATCATGAGAATATGCCGTGCACTAACGTCTTGACGCACCTTAAGGATCATTTCTGAATGCCACTCCGCGCGTGACCAACGTTGCTGTAGCGACGAGTTCCCGGCTGGCAGCTGACGCAGCGCGCGAAGTTGCCGCCGCGGGCGGCAATGCCGTCGACTGCGCGCTGGCTGCCGCATTGCTCACGATGAACACCGAACCCGGCGTTTGCGCGCTCGCTGGCAGTGCTTTTATCACCGTTTGGCCGGCGGGCGGCGAACCCGTCACCATCGACGGCAACGTCGCCGTGCCCGGCGCAGGTCTCGCGGACGACGAACGCGGTCGTGGCGGGTTCAGTGTTTCGATGGAGTATGGCGGCGGAATTGAAACGCTGGTCGGTCCCGGATCTGTTGCAGTACCGGGAACGCTGGCCGCGCTCGAGCATGCCTGGAAAAAATACGGTGCCGCGAGCTGGCAATCGATTTTTGCGCCGACGATTCGAGCAACACGCGCTGGATTTCCGCTGTCGAGTGCTTGCCATTACTACCTGGGTTTTTCGGGCGACAGCATTTACGGGCGCAGCAAGGATGGTTACGAGGCCCTGCATCATGAAGACGGCACTTTGTGCGATACGCAGAGTCCGATCGTGATACCCAATTTGAGCGACACACTCGATGCCATTGCGAAAGAAGGCGCGGATCTGTTTTACAAGGGCGAACTGGCGACAACTCTATCGCGTCACTGCCGTGATGGTGGCGGCATGCTGACACGCGAAGACCTCGCGGCTTACCGTGCGCAGGAACGAACACCGCTGATGACGGAAATTGGCGCGTGGCAAATCGCGACGAATCCGACTCCTGCGGTGGGTGGCGCGGTACTGACCGCGATGTTGATTGCCTGCCGGTCGATAAAAGGAAAGGCCTGGAATCCGGACAGCCTGCGACAACTCATTCAATCGCAGCAGGCCTGTCTCAATTTTCGCAAAGAGCGACTCGACCTGGCCGCCGACATCGGTGCCGAGGCGGCTGAACTTATCCGGTTGGCACGTAGCGGGCAGTTGCTTGCGCGCTGGAGCTCTGCGTCGACGGTGCACACCTCCGTGGTCGACAGCGACGGAACCGCCTGCGCGATTACCGCATCGTCGGGGTACGGATCGGGGGAAATGCCGAACGGTACCGGTTTGTGGCTGAACAACTGTCTCGGCGAAATCGAACTCAATCGGCGCGGTCTTGATGCCGGGCCCGTTGGTGCCCGGCTGCCATCAAACATGGCGCCCAGCGTTGCGCGCAGAGACGATGCCGTACTGGCCGTCGGCTCACCCGGCGCAGATCGAATTACGACAGCACTGCAGCAGTTTCTGATCAATTACCTGCAGTTTGATATGTCCTTAAACGATGCAATTGCGCATCCTCGTGTGCATGTCGATACCAGCGGCAAGGAAATCCGCCTGATGGCGGAGGGCGACAACGAGCTTCCCGATGTCGGCCTCCCCGTGAAAGTATTTCCGCAGCCCGTGATGTATTTTGGCGGCGTCGGCGCAGCTGTGTTCAAACAGGGTGAAGGTCTGTCATCGGCTGTGGATCCGCGCCGCGAGGGGGGCACGTGCGTTTACGAACACTAGGCTTTGTCGCGGCCTGCTCGAGCCTGGTGACGTTCGCGTATGCCCAGCAGACGATGACGCGCGGTGCCGACATGTCGGTCGATGTCACCAGTGATGGTCGTTACGCCATCGACCTCGGCGGTGAACTCTGGATCGTTCCGGGTGGTGGAGGTGACGCCCGCTTACTCACGAACAGTCTCAAGACCGTGCAACGACCCCGATGGTCTCCTGATCGGCAAAGTCTGGTTTACCAGGCTATCGTGGATGGCCGGCAGGGCCTCTGGCTGTACGATCTCGGCACTGATCAGACCCAGTCGATCAGTGGCACATCTAACTTCGACATGCATCCTGCCTGGCATCCGGCTGGCAAAAAAATCACCTACGCCTCGGACGTGGATGGTAACGGACTCGACCTTTGGGAGGTGGATGTGCCCACCGGGATTCGCTGGCGCATCACTAATCTCCCGGGCAACGAGTCGGCGCCTGCCTGGTCGGCAAATGGCCGGGACCTGGTTTACGTACACAAAAACGGCGCACAGTGGTCACTCATCTTGCGCCGATTTGCGCAGCCCGACGAAGTACTGCTGACATCGAGCGATAAACTGGCGGCACCCTCCTGGCGGCCCGACGGCAGCCTGATCAGTTTTTTCCGACAGGGTGCCGAGGGCACTACGATCGACATGCTCATCCTTTCAGAACCGCGACTGCTTCGCGAACTCGTTGCTAACGAACAAGTGATGGTCTCACCGGTCAGCTGGCTGGACCGGCAACGCATGGTCTATTCTGCGAACGGCCAGATTCGACAGCGCAATTTCGACGCCTGGCGATCCCGCGCGGTGCAATTTCGTGCAAGCATTCAGCCCGATCCGGCAAACACGATCGCGCGGGTACGACCGCAATTCCGCTGGCCGGTGCAACCGACAGGCAAGCTCGTAATTCACGCTTCGCGCCTGTTTGACGGCGTCCAGAGCGGCTATCAGCACGACCTCGACATCCTGATTGACGGCGGGCGAATCGTCGCTGTCGAAGCGCACGCCGAGCGTCCCGGTGAAATTGTTATCGACATGGGTAACCTGACGATAATACCCGGGCTGATCGATGCCGACGCCCGACTGCCCGGACTACTGTCTGCCAGCCATGGGCCGGACTTGCTGGCCATGGGCATTACAACAATTGTTGCGAGCCACGCCGACGTGGAGCGCCTCAACGCACTTTGGTCCGACAAGGAGATTCCGGGTCCGCGATGGCTTTCGGCGGCAGAGTGGCCGATCGCTAACGTCGCCCGGCCCGCACTCGATCCGACCTCGGCAGTCGTCACCAGTCGCTCAACCGGTCTGCCGGCCGGCCGGGCGCTCGCCGCCCAGTTCAATGCCATGCAACTTGCGGGCCTGACGCCAGAACAAACACTGCGTGCCGTTGGCGTCAATGCGGCGGCGGCGATACTTGCCGATCCTTACCTTGGCCGCATCGCCGTCGGTGCATCAGCGGACCTGGTTTTTGTGGAAGGCGATCCATTGGCCGATCATCGGGCTGCGCTAAATGTGGTCGCGGTGGTACGAAACGGTCGCTTCTACAGCATCTCGGGCTTGTTCGATCGTGCGAAGCGTGCCGAAAGTGTCGAGTAATTTGACAAAAAGTGCAGAATATCGCCGAATTCGCAACGACAGATCCAAACTAGACATAATCAGGACCTTACTCACATAAGGCAAAGTTCCGGTGCAATCGCCAACTGCCTGCCTTTTCTATATTTTTCAGGTATTTAATTCGGGTAATTGCGGGAGCGCATGATGTCGGAGCAATCAAAAACGTCGAAATTCTTTACGATCCGTGGCTGTTCCATTCACCCATCGGGATTGAGCATTTGCTAAATCATTGAAATTGCGACGCCGAAACGACGCTTGGCACAGCTCTTGCTTTTAATACTCTGCCCAAGCGAAGCGTAACTGCGGTTGATAACAATACGGTGAGAACAGGATTTAGACGCCAGAAGAAAAATAACTATAAAAATAAGAAGATCCAAATCCCAAAATAATAAGAAATACTCTGTTACCGGTTATCGAATTTGCAGTTACCTCTTTTGAAAAAAAGAGAAATTCAAGCCCCGCCGCTCACGCCGTGGGGCTTTTTCTTGCCCGGCGAATACGTTGGCACGTTGCACCCCCAAGGGCACGTTGCACCCCAAGGGCACGTTGCCCTTTTTCGCCGGTCGGAATAGGATCGGACCAACACCGGGGAGAAACCATGAACAAATCCAATTGCCTTGCCGCGCTGACTTCAGTCTTCGCGCTTTTATTGCTTTCCGCCTGTGGCGACAAAGCCTCAGAGGAACCCGCAAGCGACGCAAAAGCAGCGAGTGCAGAGCCTGCTGTTTCGGTGTACGTCGCCGCGCTAAATGACCCGCAGAGGCCGGCAGATGACAAGTCGCGGGATGCCAGCCGGAAACCTGCAGAGGTGCTTGAATTCATCGGCATCAAGCCCGGCATGACTGTGCTCGACATGTTCACCGGGGGCGGCTGGTACGCCGAAATAATTGCGCATGTCGTAGGACCGGATGGCAAGGTCTACGCCCACTCGAACGAGGCTTATAAGAATTTTGTCGGCGACGCCCTGGAAGAGCGTTTTGCAGATGGGCGCGTTCCACAGGTCGAAATTCTAATGGTGGAGAACAATCAACTGTCACTTGAAGCGAATTCCCTCGACGCCGTGACGCTGGGCTTGTCGTTTCACGACATGTATCACGAGGACTCAGAAAACGGCTGGCCGTTGCTCGACGGTGTCGCATTTCTTGCCGAGCTAAAGAAAGGCCTGAAGCCCGGCGGCATTGTCGGGATCTTCGATCACCGCGCTGCGCCCGGCGCACCGCCGGAAACCGGCGACAGCTTGCACCGCATCGATCCGGCGCTGGTGATCGCAAATATGGAGGCCGCCGGATTCGAGTTCGAAGCCGAGAGCGATTTGCTTGCCAACCCGGACGATGATCATACAAAGCCCGTTTTTGCCCCTGAGATTCGCGGCAATACCGATCGGTTCATTCTGCGATTTCGCAAGCCCGGGTAATGCGAAAAACTCTCAGAATTGTTTTATTGTTGATGCTCGCCGCCTGCTCGGGCGGCGAGCGTGATTTTTCCGAAGCCGATATCGCCACTCTGCACGACCACTTGCAGCGCGGGGAAATCAGTTCGGAAGAACTTGTCGAGTGGTATATCGAACGCATAAATGCAATCGACCGCAATGGCCCTGCACTGAATTCCATCATTGAGATAAATCCCGACGCACTGCGCATCGCCCGCGCACTCGATGACGAATGGAAAGTATCAGGACCGCGTGGTCCGATGCACGGCATTCCACTTGTCTTGAAAGCCAACATCGATACAGCCGATCAGATGTCTACCAGTGCCGGATCGCTCGCGCTGGCCGAACACCGTCCACCGGCGGATGCGTTCGTTGTCAAACGATTGCGCGACGCTGGCGCGGTCATTCTCGGTAAAGCCAACTTAAGTGAATGGGCAAACTTTCGTTCAACACGCTCATCGAGTGGCTGGAGCAGCGTAGCTGGCCAGACACTGAATCCATACGACACCCGTCGTTCGCCTTGCGGATCGTCAAGCGGATCGGCGGTTGCCGTGGCGGCGAATCTGGTCACGGTTTCCATCGGTACCGAAACCGATGGCTCGGTCATTTGCCCGGCAAGCATCAATGGCATCGCTGGCCTTAAGCCGACCGTCGGGCTGGTCAGTCGCAGCGGCATTATCCCGATAGCACACAGCCAGGATACGGCGGGTCCGATGGGCCGCACGGTTCGGGATACGGCGATCCTGCTGACCGCGATGACGGGTATTGACCCGGACGATCCTGCAACGCAACACGCCGCAGTTCACCATGATTATGCGGCTAATCTCACCGCCGACGCGCTCAACGGGAAACGCATCGGAATTATCCGCGGCTGGCATGGGGAAGGCCGGATCCCCGCTGTAGACCGCAGCTACCAAACCAGCATTGATGCCATTAAAAATGCTGGCGCGGTGATGATCGACAACATTGTGCTCGACGGCGACGGCATGCTCGACGCAGAGTACGAGGTCCTCCTTTACGAATTTCTAAACGACCTGAATCACTATTTGCAGGCTTCCGGTGCGCCGGTAAACGATCTTGCGGATCTCATTGCATACAATAATGAAAACGCCGCGACGGTCATGCCGCACTTCGGTCAGGAGGTCTTTCTACAGGCACAGGAAAAGGGCCCGCTCACCGAACAGGCGTATCTCGATGCGCTTGAGACGAGCAAACGAATGGCTCGTGCCGCGATTGACGGCGCTATTGAAGAGTTTGAGCTCGATGCACTGATCGCGCCAAGCAATGGCCCGGCGTGGATGATCGATCATGTGAACGGAGACAATTTCAGCGTCGGCAGCTCATCCTGGGCTGCAATCTCCGCTTATCCGAGTATCACCGTGCCGGCGGGATTTGCGGACGGTCTGCCACTCGGGCTGTCATTCATTGCCGGGGCCTGGAATGAGAAACAGCTCATAGAGATCGCCTACGCGTTCGAGCAAACTACCCGGGTTCGTAAGCCACCTGATCTCTGAGCCCATGTTCAAAGCCGCCCGTATCGCCCTGCTGCTGTTCGTCTTGTTGTTTGTGGTGCTCAGTACTGTGTTGACGCAGGCGCGCAGCACCGACTGGAATAACAGCCTTTGGATAAAAATCTACCCGATCAACGGCGACGGTAGTCCAGAGGCCGCGAAGTACATCGCCGACCTGACAAGCCGTGACTTTAACGGCATTGAATCCTTCATTGAGCGCGAGACTGAACGCTATTCTCGCAATGTGGTGCAACCGGTTCGTATCGAACTCGGCAATGAGATCGTTTCGCAACCGCCCGTACTTGGATCGGCACCCACGTTCTTTTCGGTCATGCTCTGGTCACTGAAAATGCGCTGGTGGGCAAGTGACGTGGCCGATGATCAGGACCGCATCGACCCGGATGTGCGAGTCTTTGTTCGATACCATAAGCCGGACTTTGCGGTCGTTCTCGAAAACTCCGTCGGCCTGCAGAAAGGCATGGTCGGCATCGTCAATGGCTATGCGAGTCGACAATATCGCGGCGCAAACAATGTCATCATTGCCCACGAGTTTCTACACACGCTTGGCGCCTCCGACAAATACAACGCTGCAGATGGTCAGCCGATCGGTCCGCACGGACTCGCGGAACCGGATCGAACCCCGCTGTATCCGCAACGCTTTGCCGAAATCATGGGTGGACGAATTGCGCTGGCAGACAACGACGCGGTCATTCCGAAGAGCCTGAAGTTCGCCGTCATCGGCCCGCTGACAGCAAGCGAAATCAATCTTGTCGATTGATCAAGCTCGCCTTAACGAACATAACCTTTTAGCTTAGCCAGAAATTTTTCGTGCAGTGACGGATTCGCTGCCAGCACGGAACGAATCTCGAGATCCGGTTTGTCGCCATTGAGATCGGTAAACACACCGCCGGCTTCGGTCACGATGATCGACAACGCAGCGATGTCGAGAATATTCACGTCGGATTCGATCACGGCCTCGATTTTTCCGGCCGCAAGCAGATGATAATGGTAGAAGTCGCCGTAACCGCGGATTCGGTCTGCGTGTTTAACGATGTCACCGAGCGCTGCCCAACCGCCGGTCTCGGCCAGCGATTTCAGGTTTCCAGTCGAGATTGCCGCGCGGTCCGGATCGTAAATATCACTGACCTTGAGCCGCTGACCATTTAACCAGGCACCCCTGCCTTTTTCAGCCCACGCCAGCTCATCCATCATCGTGCCGCTGGAAACACCAAGAATGACCTCACCATCGTGCAGCAACGCAATCTGCGTGGAAAAAAACGGATACTGGCGGACAAAGCCTTTGGTGCCGTCGATCGGATCGACCAGCCACAGAAACTCGGCGTCGGGCAGCGTCTGCCCGGTTTCTTCGCCGTAAAACCCGTGTTCGGGGAAGGTATTCAGGATGACTTCGCGAATGGCCTGTTCGCATTCAACATCTGCCTGCGTGACCGGCGTCTGATCGGCCTTCGTCGTGACCGTAAAATTGCCTGCGTAGTATTGCCGACTGATTGTTGCGGCTTTGTCAGCGGCCGCCAGCGCGACCTTGAGATAATCCGATGCGCTTTCTGCGTTAAAACTTTCCACTTTGCCGTCTGTTCCCGGTGTGCGATTGATACGGCGCAACTATGGCTGCTGCCGGGATCAGAAACAAGCAGGCGATCCTGTCGGCCATTTTCTTGACAGCCAATAGGCGCCTACTTATCGTGGCCTCATGGGTAATCGATTGAGCAAGATTTACACACGCACCGGCGATGACGGCACGACCGGCCTCGGCGACGGCAGTCGCGTTGCAAAAGATTCGGTACGTGTTGAGGCCTATGGCACCGTCGATGAGGCGAATTCAGCGATCGGCCTGATTCTCGCGGCGGAGTCCGTTCCCGACGCTGTTCGGGAATCCCTCACCGAAGTGCAACACGATATGTTCGAACTGGGTGGTGAGCTATGTATCCCGGGCCACAGCGCGGTTACGCAGGCGTTTATTGATCGGCTGGAACAACAGTTGGATGCCTTCAACGAGGACTTGCCTCGACTCAAGGAATTCATACTCCCGGGTGGTGGCCCGGCCGCCGCGGCCTGCCACCTCGCACGCACGATCGTGCGCCGCGCCGAACGGCGCGTCGGCACACTGTCGGACATCGAGGATGTTCGAACGGAGTGCGGTAAGTATCTAAATCGCCTTTCGGATTTGCTGTTCGTCGTCGCACGTGTGCTTGCCCGCGCTGAGTCGGGACAGGAAGTACTCTGGAATCGCGATCGTTAAGACGCTTCACAGGAGAACATCATGCAACTAGGTGCCTTTTCAGTCAGCCTCAATGTCGCCGACCTGGCGAAGTCAAAAGCATTCTACGAAGCGCTGGGGTTTGTGGAATTTGCAGGTTCCGTAGCAGAAAATTGGCAAATCATGCGCAATGGCTCGACCACCATTGGCCTGTTCCAGGGCATGTTCGAGAAAAACCTGATGACCTTTAATCCGGGTTGGGACGCACAATGCGCAACACTCGACTCCTTTGATGACGTGCGAACGATTCAACGCGAATTGCTGGCACGGGGAATCGAGCTTGCTGATACCGTCGATGACACAACTGAAGGTCCGGGCAGCATCATGGTGGTTGATCCGGACGGCAACCCAATCCTTCTTGACCAGCACGTCTGACATCGGCGCTCTTCGCAAAACGCTGTTCGTGCTAATGCTGGTGATGCTCACATCCTGCCAGGAAACGGAGAAAGCGCCCGTCGCAAACTATCAATACCACTCGGTCGATACGACTGTTTCGTCGAGAGGCATATCGGTGCCGGTGACCTATGTAACTCCCATCGCTGACGCTGATGAGGCATTTCCACTGGTCGTGATGGCACACGGCCACGGCGGGACGCGTCATGAGGAAGGCAGTTTTAGCGCGATTGCCGAGCGCCTTGCCGTCCGGGGTATCGCGTCAATTCGCATGGACTTTCCTGGTTGCGGTGACAGCACCGAGACCTTTGCGAACAATAATCTGGGCAACATGACTGCGGATCTTCTGGCGGCTCGTGACTTTGCTATCGATCAGGCCGCGATTGACCGTGACCGAGTCGGCCTGTTCGGCTGGAGCATGGGTGGACGGCTGGTTTTGTTGCTCGGCGACCGAAACGACGAATTCAAGCTCATGGCGAACTGGTCGCCGGTAGCAGGCAATGATGCCAATAGCATGGTCGCATTTCTAGGCGGCCGCTCGCGATACGCGGCACTCAGGACGCGCGCCGAGCAACAGGGATCCGTGCCGTTTACAACGCAATGGGAACAACAACAGCAACTCGGCCTGCAGTGGTTTGAAGACCTTGAGCGCAGTCGGCCGCTGGATGCGATCAGCCAATTTAGAGGTCCGCTGCTGGTGCTTTACGGTGACATTGACGAGGTCGTTGTTCCTGAGGTCTCGGAGGCAGCGATTAAAGCGGCGATCAATAGTAGTGAGGTCATACGGCATGTCGTGCACGGTGCCGACCATGGTCTGGGCATTTTCAGTGACGAGGGCGCCCTGACTGAAGAGGCGATCAATACGACCGTCGCGTTCTTGAGTGAGCGGATCTAGAGAAGATCCGTCAGCGCGTCAAACCGTACAAGGTCATCGCCGCGATGATCACGGCCCAGATCAGGAGTTGCCGAAATACCAGCTTGTTGGCAGCTTGTGCGCCGCGAATGCCGCGCTCGGTGATGCTTTCTCCGCTCCGATCTTCAAGTGCCAGTGCAGCGACGCCGACCCTCGCGAGCAGGTGTTCACTGTGTACCGCGGTCGACGCATCGCGATCTTCAGTGGGCGCGCGCATCGCTGCGATCGCGTCATCGTAGTGTCCCGCTGTAGCATAGCCAATGGACGTCAACCTTGCCGGCACCCAGGCAAGCCAGCCATGAATCAGTTCGGCTGCATTGCGAATGCGCACCGCGTTGCCGTCGTCCTGCTCATCTCTCGCTGCGGTAAATACGGCGCGGCGCCTGACCAGATCCGTCACCCGATAGGTCCATGCAGCCAGCGGCCCAAGTACGACGAACCAAAATACGACGGCAAACAGTCGATTGTTGGCTTGCACACAGACCGCCGCCTCAACACACGAAATCCGCTCCCGCGAATCTGCCGGGACTTCACCTTCAATAATCGCCTTTGCGGAAATATTGATCTTTTCTTCGTCTTCGGACTCGAGCGCCTTGCAGTATTCACCGACCTCTTCCCCGATGTCTTTCGGTCCGATGGAAAACAGCAAGACAAAAATTGCGAGCAGCAGGTAGGTGAATCCCTGCAAGGTACCGCCAAGGCTGTAGATGACGGCGGCCACCGGCAATACCAGCAGTATGGACACTGCAATTACCGGGATCAGCGCTGGCCAGTTGCCGAGACGATTCGCGTATCGGAATCCGGCATCGATTATTCGATCCAGCCAGCGCAGTCGACGCCACTGAAACAGCTGTGTTGCCAGCCGCTCGATAGCCAGGCCGATGAGTAATGCGATCAGGTTCATGAAATGTTGGTCTCGATAATTTCCCCAAGTGCATCATACAAGCGCAGCCAGTCGAAAGCAGGACCTGGGTCGAGCTTGCGACCAGGAGCAACATCACAATGGCCGGCGATATCACGCGCGCTAATGTCCGGATAGGCCTGCATCAAGGCCTGCAGCACACGCGGCAGCACCTGGTATTGGCGTTCGTCGTAGGGTGTTTCATCCTCACCTTCGAGTTCAATGCCAATTGAAAAGTCATTGCAGCGCGAACGCCCGCGATATTGCGATGCCCCGGCGTGCCAGGCACGTTCAGTAAACGGAACAAATTGCGTCACTTCACCATCGCGGCGAATTAACAGATGCGCCGAGACCTCCATGCCACGAATCTCGCCAAAATAGGGATGCGCATCCCAGTCAAGCTGGTTTAGAAACAGGGCCTCGATCTCTCCGCCACCGAACTGGCCGGGCGGCAAACTGATGCCGTGCAAAATAATCAGATCCACTGTGGCATTGGGCGGTCGCCCGTCGCGATTCGGGCTCAGGCACAGGCGCACAGGCATTATCAGCCCGGTTTCGGTATTAACGGTATAGTCGCTCGTCACGAGCGCTTCAGGCATGATTTCGAAGACATGAGTACGAGGCTATTTGTTTCCGGCGCATTGATCAACGGTGCCGAGATCGAACTGAGCGGAGATCAATCACGATACCTCGCCAAAGTATTGCGCGCGCGCGCGGGTGATGCACTGCGAGTTTTCAACGGTGACGGTCCGGAATGGCCGGCTCGTGTTCACAGCATCGGCAAAAATCGGGTGATCCTGAAACTCGGTGACAGTGTCGATGCGAACACTGAATCGCCGCTAAAGATTCATCTCGTGCAAGGCGTATCCCGCGGTGAGCGCATGGACTTCGTCGTGCAGAAGGCGACGGAGCTCGGCGTGAAACGAATTACACCCGTGTTAACTGAATACGGTGTCGTCAAGCTTGCCGGCGATCGTGCCGAGAAGCGCCGTGAGCACTGGCAAAAGGTTGCGGCGAGCGCTTGCGAACAATCCGGACGAACACGCCTGCCATTGATTGATGCGCCTATGCCACTCAAGAATTTTTTTGGCGACAAGCCGGCCAGCGTCGACGCGGAGCTGATTCTTGCGCCTGGTGCGGCAAAGCCGCTGGCGGGCATTCCGGTACCACAAACCAAGGTTTGCATCCTGATCGGGCCGGAAGGCGGATTCAGCGACATCGAATATGACGATGCCGGAGCGGCGGGTTTCACCGCCGTGTCACTGGGCCCGCGAATATTGCGTACGGAGTCGGCAGCGCCTGCTGCGCTCGCGGTGTTGCAGTCACTGTGGGGCGACTTGCGCTAGGGCCTGTCTATACGTGATTCAGGCTTGCAACATTTCCGTTGCGAGCATCTTCTCGAGCAGTTCGAGATTGGGAATCATCGGAAATTCGTTAATCATTCGCACGCGGCATAACACCGGCGAGCCTTCCGGCCAGCCGTCTTTTGCCTCGAGCTTCAAGACATCGCGGTTGACGCGGACGAGCTGTGGAAAACCTTGCGTCAATACACCGAAGAAGCCGGTCTTGAGCTCACCCGTAATGGCATAAAACACGACAACTCGTGTACGGCCTGTCGCAACGGGTACTTCTTTGCCAATCGCACCTTCATATGAGATCACTGGCAGTGGTCGACCATTCCAGTTGATCGTGCCTTGCATCCAGGTATGCGCGCCTTCTTTCTTCTCCGCATGCGCAAAACGTACGACCTCGGCAACGCAGGCGCGCGGTACGATCAGGCGGTCCTCCGAGAGCGGCACGAGCAGGCTATACAGTTCTTCGGATTCGGCGCTCATGACAAGACAATTCCCTTTTCTTCCAACTGCCGGCGTATGGCTTCAAGCAACTGCGTATCCTGGTACGGTTTGCCAAGATAGTCGTTCACACCCAGTTCAATCGCGCGCGCGCGATGCTTGTCGCCAACCCGGGAGGTGATCATGATGATCGGCACATCGAGCATGCGCGCATCGTTTCGGACATGCGATGCGAATTCGTATCCATCCATGCGCGGCATCTCGATATCGAGCAGGATGATGTCCGGTTTGACATCCTGCATGACAGCAATTGCGTCCAGGCCGTCTTTCGCTGTCGCACAACGCATACCGTTGCGTTGTAAAAAGCGTTCGGTCACACGCCGCACGGTGATTGAGTCGTCGACGACCAGCGCCAGCGGCCGATCATCAGCCGGCGTTGGTGCTGCTTTCCTGATCTCAACGACCGGCGCACCGGAACGAACGTATGCCAGGATATCGAGAATCAGCACAATGCTGCCGTCGCCAAGAATTGTCGCGCCGGATATACCACGGATGCTGGCCAGTTGCGGACCGACGGCTTTGACCACGATCTCCCGGCTGGCGAGCATTTCATCAACCAGCAACGCAGCGGAAAACTCGCCCGCCTGGACCAGAATAACCGGAATAAATGCCTCGTCTGCGGGCAGCTGTGCCGCCTGGCCACCGAGGTACATACCCAGGTGGCGGAATTTGTAGGATTGCTCGCCGTACTGGTAACTCGGTTCCGTCTGGTTCAGCAGGTTTTCGAGTTCTGCGCGCGGAATGCGAGCGACGCCCTCAACAGTCGGCAGCGGCAATGCGTATACCTCTTCGCCCGTGCGAACAATCAGCGCCTGTGTAATCGCGAGCGTAAATGGCAAGCGCACGGTGAAATTGGTGCCCTGCCCGGTGACCGAGCTGATCCTCAATGAGCCGCCGAGTTTTTTCACTTCGTTGGCGACCACGTCCATGCCGACGCCTCGGCCCGCGGACTGCGTGACTGACGCTGCCGTGCTGAAGCCCGGTGTCAGAATCAGTTGCATGATTTCTTCGTCGTCTACCTTGCTGTCGGGTTTTAGCAGGTCGAGTTCATAGGCCTTGCGGCGAATCGCATCGACGTTTAGACCGGCGCCGTCGTCCGCGACATCGATCACCATCTCTGCACCTTCGCGATGCAGTCGAATAGCGATTCGACCTGTCGCCGGTTTGCCCGCTGCTTGCCGTTGTGCCGCACTTTCGATGCCGTGAACGATCGAGTTGCGCAGCATGTGTTCAAACGGTGGCAGCATCTTGTCGAGGACCTGGCGGTCGAGTTCGCCCGAGGCGCCCTCAACGGCCAGCTCGGCACGCTTGCCGGATTCGTCGGCCACCTGCCTGACCAGCCGGGTCAGTCGTCCAACATGCCGTTCGAAGGGCACCATGCGCGTGCGCATCAGGCCGTCCTGCAACTCCGCGGTCACACGTGACTGTTGCACCAGCAGGCCGTCCGCCTCCGACGTCACAGCCTGCAATAGATCCTTCAGGCTGCTGAGGTCACTCGCCGATTCGGCCAGCGCGCGTGACAACTGCTGAATCGTGGAATAGCGATCCAGCTCCAGCGGGTCGAAGTCACGTGCGACCATCGTGTCCTGATGGCTATGCATGATCTGCGCTTCGGTCTCGTTCTCTAGTTTTCGCAATTGCTCTTTGAGCCGTGAAATCGTTTGCTCGAGTTCCTCAACGTGAAACTCGAAGGTGTTTACCTGCTGGCTCAGTCGCGAATGGTAAATACTGATTTCGCCGGCCGCATTGAGCAGGTCCTCGAGCAGTTCGGCGTCAATGCGAGCGAATTCCTGCCGCACCTCCGGCGTTCGGATCGGGCGCACGTCGGCGGGCGGTCGGGCAGCGACAGTGGGTTCCGGTTTGGGTTCCGGTTCCGTCTCAGGCTCGGGTGCGGGTTCAGGCTCGGGTTCGGGTTCGGGTTCGGGCTCTGCTACCAGCTCAGGCTGATGTTTCAGCTCGGATCCGGGCTCGGGTTCGAGCTCCGATTCGAGCTCCGATTCGAGGTCCAATGTGAATTCAGTCTCGAACTCGGGCACCTCGTCAACGGGCGCGGCAGTCTCCCTGACAATGTCCGCCAACTCATCCACCAACGGCGAATCAACAATGACCATGCTGACGGCGTCATCCGGCTCATAGGTGAACTCGGCTGACGGTGCGTCTTCCAGGGTTTTATCTTTGGGCACGGTCTCGACAGCTCTGTCGTCGGCAATTTCAAAACCGGCGTTGGCCTGCTGGATTCGCTTCTCCAGCTCGCTGGCCGTCTTCACTGCCTTGCCAGCGATCACGGTATCGCGCATGCGGTGCAATTCATCAATGCTGCGCTGCAGCAAATCCTCAACCGCCGGTGTCGCTTTCACTCGACCTTCGTCGACAGACATCAATAGCGTTTCAAGTTCGTGGCTCAAGTTGCCCATGGCCGCAATGCCAGCCATCCGCGCGCCACCTTTGAGCGTATGCAGATGTCGCTTCAGCTCTTCCATCGGCTTCACCGAACGGTCTTTCGACCACGCGATCAGCGCCTGATCGGCTTCCTCCAGAAGTTCAGCGGACTCTTCAGTGAATATCGCAGCAATCTCGGCGTCGTATTCCGCTTCTTCGTCTGCATCGTCGACAACGTCAGCGACAGAAGGCCGCGGTACTTCCTGGATCACCCGTGCTTCGGGTGGCTCTTCGCGCTCAGTTTCGTCTCTCGGCCGAACGGCATCGGACAATTTGCTAATGTGATCAATCAGCGCCGTGTAGTCCGCTCGCTCCCGGGCTGGATTATTGATATCGCCGACAATGGTATTAATGGCACGACTTGCGGCGAGCAACGCAGCGAGACCCGATTTTTCAAATCCGATCTTGAGGTCGAACACGCGTCGAACGAAACGATTCAGAACAGACGCAACGGCAACGCCGCGTTCGACGTTTGCCATGTTCGCGCTGCCGTGCAGTGTATGGCAGGCGCGGTGCAGTTTGTCGGTGACGTCCCACGGCGGCTGGTGTCCTTCACACGCCGCAAGATAGTCCGTGATGACCTTCAGGTGGCCGGCCGTCTCTTTCGAGAAAATATCGTAAAGAACCGGATCCATTTCGAGTGCCGGTTCTTCGGCTGCCGGCGGTTCGGATTCTGATCTTGCAACGGTCAGAACCGCTGCATTCGGGTCACCGTCCGCAAACGCGCTTGCCCGGGCAATATACAAGCTGATATCCGAAGACGGCTCAGTGCCAATTTCCAGTTGCTCCACCAATTCAGGAACTGCAGCGGCCGCTATCTGGATGAAATCGACCATCGGCGGCGTGCGTGTCAGTGTTCGATTGATGAGCCGATTCAAGAGATTTTCGACTGCCCAGCAATACTCGCCAATACGCTCGGCACCGACCATCCGACCACTGCCCTTGAGCGTGTGGAATGAACGCCGCACGGTGATCAGTTTTTCCATGTCATCCGGCATCGCTGCCCAGCCCGGCAGATGCCGCTTGATCGACGCGATTTCCTCTTTGGCCTCTTCAATGAAGAGCTCGAGGATTTCCGGGTCCATATGTTCCGACGTTGTCGAAATGATGGGCAAGGGGATGACCTCCGTCGCCTGCATCTTGGCCTGAGGCGATTCCAGCGCTTCGGCGGCGCGCTGTGCAATACCTTCGGTCGACAGCTTTTGCGTAGCCTCGTGCAATGCTGGCTCCTGCTGCTTCATTTCCATCAGGCGTTGTTCGACATCGTGCAACACTGTCAGGCAGGCTTCCGCATTATCGAGCATGTACCACGGCTCGCTGCGCCCAGCCTTTACCGTTTCCATGTAGTACTCAATACTGACGATGACGTCAGCCAGGCGATCAGTTTCCTTTTGGTTCAAAACCTTCGGGCCGCCGCTATTCAGCATCGCTGTGACCAGTCGCCCCACACGTTCGACAACTTCCATCGCACGCGTCTTGTTCAAGATCAACAGCCCGGCTTTGATACCACGTATCAGTGATGGAACACTGTCGAGCCCCTGGGACGCGGCATCCTCAGCAAAGCTCTGACTGATGGTTTCCTTGATGCGTGCAAGATTAATAATGCACTCACGCATGACGGACGCGGTGACTTTGTGAAACTCACCGTCATCGTTGTTCGCATCAGTGCCGGCGGCGGGCTCTGTTGGAGCGGTCAGGCGAAGCAGTTGTTGATCGAGTCGGTCTTCAACTCGCAACAGAGTCGATGCGATATCGAGAATGACTTGATCGTTGGCCACGCCACCGCGCTGGACGACCGCTTTCAGTCGCTCGATTTCACCCTCAACGTCACCACGCAATTCACCGAGCCCCAGTACACCCAGCGTGTCACTGATTTTTTTCAGCAACTCGAGCTGCGGCACAAGCTCGGACGATTTGTTCATGCCGGTGCGCACAAAAATATCGAGAACGTCTTTAACGCGACTCAAGTCGTCCTTAATGGCAGCGGCGACCGTCTCCATGAGCTTCGCACTCGGCGCAGACAAGGCATCGCGCGCCTGCTCAACCTGTTCATCGCCGGGCAGCAGCTCGGCAAGATTGAATGCGGCACGAACCTCGCTGATTCGCGGGCCAGCGGTACTTGAGCGAGCGACGTAGTAAAGCAGGTTGTTTAGCAGATCATCGACCGGGTGGCGTTCGTAAGCCAGCAAACCTTCGTCGATGACAAATTTCAGCTGCCGGTCAGCCTGGCCCAGCAGGCGCTTGATCGCGACGGATGTTTCCAGGCCTCCCTGCTGCAGCGCCTCCAACACACCGGAGACGACCCACCAAAGCTGGTGCATGTCATCACGCGTGGAAGAGTTTTCCAACGCAGCTGATACTTTGCCGAGGGTATCGAGGTGTCGTACCGTCTCACCGCCCTTGATCCAGCCCAATAAGGCCAGCTGGAACTTCGGTCGCAATCGTTTGGCGACCAGCACGGGATCTTCGCCACTGCCCTCGCGCACCTCGTCCTTGCGCTTCGATCGATTCGGCGACAGGTTCAGCAGCAGCAGCGTGCCTTCGGATAGCAGCGGTTCGCCACGAGCTGCACGCAGGTCATTCAGCATCGGCAGCAGAACCAACGCAATATCACGGCCACCACCCATCAGGCGTTCAATGTAGACGGGTAGCTGAACCATGGAACGGGTCAGCGCTTCCAGACCCTCTTCGCGCCCCTTGCCATCACGTAATCTGGCCAGGTAATCGCAACACAACTCCATTTCCTCGACGAGCAAAGCCGCGCCGTAGGTTTCGGTCATTCGCAATGCACCGCGTGCCTGGTGCAGCAATTCGCCAGCACGTTTCAGTGCCGCAGTACCGCCGCGGCCGTCGACGCAATCCTCCAGGGCCAGGTGTGCGTTGCGAATGGTCTCCATGAGCTCGGCACCCACGACGGACAACGCGCTCATCGCACCATTGGCCCTGTCGTCGCCAATTATTTGCTCATGAATGCCTGTATCGCCCGTCATCTGGTCGTCCGTATCGCTCGCAAAAGTTCGCTAGGTAGCTCTGCCACCGCTTACCCGGCTTTCACCTGGTTGCCGGCCGGTGCGGCCGTGGGCTTTGCAGCCTGCACATTCGGCGATGTACGAGCCAGCGTGCTTGCCTGCATCATCTCCGCGGGCAGTGCGAAACCTTCAACCGTTTTTCTAAGCTGCGTCGCCAGGGTCGATAACTTGGATATCGAAGCGGCCGTCGCCGTGGTCGCTTTGCCGGTCTGGTCGCCGATCTCACGCAACCGTGTCGTACGTCGTGTGACGTCAGCGGCTGAGCTCGCTTGCTGGCGAGCAGAACTGGAAATATTTTGCACCAGGCTCGCGATCTGGTTTGACACCTGCTCGATCTCATCCAGTGCGGCGCCCGCATTTTCGGCGAGTAAAGCCCCACCGACAACGTCCGTCGTACTCCGCTCCATCGACACGACAGCTTCATTGGTATCCGCCTGAATGGTTCGCACAAGCACTTCAATTTGCTTGGTTGCATTCGTCGAACGTTCAGCGAGTCGCTGTACTTCGTCGGCAACGACGGCGAAACCGCGACCGGCCTCACCGGCCATTGACGCCTGGATCGAGGCGTTCAATGCGAGGATATTTGTCTGCTCGGCAATGTCATTGATCAGCTCGACAATATTTCCAATCTCCTGCGAGCTTTCACCCAGCCGCTTGATGCGTTTCGAGGTCTCCTGAATGGTTTCGCGAATTGCGTTCATTCCGTCAATAGTTCGACGTACCGCCTCACCACCCTTGTGCGCCACTTCAACAGAGTGTCGCGCAACATCAGAAGAACGTTCTGCGTTGCCGGATACTTCTTCGATCGATGCAGCCATGGAGACGATTGACTCGGTCGCGGCGTTGATCTCTTTGGCCTGGTTGTCTGCTGCTCTCGCCAGGTGGGCCGCGGTGTTTTCAGTCTGTTTGGTCGCAGTGTCGACCATGAGCGCAGTGTCGTTCACCGTTTTGACAAGCTTGCGAAGTTCTTCGATCGCGAAATTGAAGGAGTCGGCAATCGTGCCCGTGATGTCTTCGGTCACTGTAGCTTCAACGGTAAGATCACCGTCAGCGAGACTGCCCATCTCATCCAGCAGACGCAAAATTGCCTGTTGGTTACGTTCGTTTTGTTCACCCTGCTCGCGCGCCGTGCGCTCGAACACCGCACTCTTGAGTTGCAGTACGAGCAGCCCGATCAATAGCAAAATCGAAACGCCGACCAGCCCGACCGGCACCCAGAAGTTTTTCAGAAACCCGGGCAACAATGAGGTATCGGGGCCGGCGGCAAACGCCGAATTCAGCAGAACCCGGGCACTCGCCGCGAGTTCTGATTGCGTGGCAGCGAGCGCGCTTACCGCTGCAACGTTGCCAACCAGTGCCGCCGACTGTTCCTCCATGCTCGACAGCGCACTGATGACTGGCGCCAACGCATCCTCACGGGCCGCGTTGTCAAGCGCACGAATATCCAGATCGCTGGGTGCGCCATTGAGTGCATTTACGACGTTTCTCAGGAAGCCCAGGTCTTCAGCGATAGCGCTAATCGCACTTTCACCGCCGCCGGGAATGCTCGCCGCGGTCAGACGAATCCGGTTGGCCCGCTGCTGAAACTCCTGAATGGCTGCAGTGCTGCCGGACTGATCGAGTAATGCGTTCGACAGGTCGACCATCGCAGTTGCATTGTTTTCGACGCTGGATGCCGCGTTGGCAACGGACTCCACATCGGCACGTCTGGCTAAAATGGCTGCAGCACGTGACTCGAGTTGTTGCCAGTCCGATGAGCGTCCGGGTGCACCGCTTCGACGCAGGCGGGCCACATCTTTGACACTGCTGTCGAGTTCATCGAATGCAGCACTGTCGCCGTCTAACGCGCGAGCAGCCTGCGATGGAATGATCTGTGACAGGGCGGCAAGTTTCGGTGCGGCGGTATTGCCGTTGCCGGACTGCAGGTAAACCAGCGCCGCGGCGCCGACGAGCAGCAAGGCAGCGAACCCCACCAGTGCCCGAAACGTGGAGGTATTGTCGATATTACTGGCCATGAATCACCTTCATTCTGCAGCTGCCTGCAAGAACACATTGCTTTCGACTAGATCGAACAAATTGAAAACCGGCCAGGCCTGATCGCCACGTTGGTAGGTCCCGGCAAGGAAACGCTCGCAGCGTACGCTCGTTTCCGGAGCTTCATTTGCAAATTCGTGGTCCATAAAGCGCCGGAATCCCTGGACTTCGTCTACAACGATTCCAGCCGGTACTTCACGGTGATTAACTGAGATGACGCGCGTCGTGCGCCGCAGCGTTGTGCGCCCGCTGCCAAGCATGAGTTTGAGGTCGATAAGCGGCAGCAGGTGGCCGCGCAGATTGGCAATGCCCAACATCCAACGTGTTGAACCGGGAACCCGGGTCATCGATTCCGGCAGCATCAGAACTTCGCGAACCTGGTCGCGAGTTGCAACAAACTGCTCCTCGCCAATGCGAAATCCGACGCCGACCCACTCGTTGGGCATGGACCCTGAGCCCTGCCCGGCATGTGCCACACGGGCCCGCTGCTCCATTTCCTTCAGCAGCTCGAAGGGTTGCTCGACCAGCGCCGCCAAGTCTGCGGAACTGCTCATTCAGGCGGCCATCACCGTGTTGATCATCGCGACCAGGTCCTTGTCGCTAACCGGCTTCACCAGGTATTCGACAGCGCCCTGGCGCATGCCCCAGATCTTATCGGTTTCCTGATTCTTGGATGTAATAATGATGACCGGAATTGAGGACGTCATGGGATCTTTGGTGAGCTTACGGGTTGCCTGAAAGCCATTCATTCCCGGCATGACAACGTCCATGAGTATGCAATCGGGTCTCGCCGTGCGCGCGGCCTTGACGCCTTCCTCGCCACTGTCGGCGACCAGCGTATCGAAACCGGC
The DNA here is from genome assembly GCA_021773115.1 of Woeseiaceae bacterium. GTDB lineage: Bacteria > Pseudomonadota > Gammaproteobacteria > Steroidobacterales > Woeseiaceae > UBA1847. The sequence continues at coordinate 37,362 of JAJFKS010000036.1, forward strand.
TTTCTCCAGCATGTTCTGGAACAAATGCAGTTCCGTTGGCGAATCATCAATGATGAGTACACGTGCCATTGTCTATTCCTTAGTGAATCTGGTTGGAAATCGCGCCGAGCAATTCATCTTTGGTGAACGGCTTGGTGAGATATTGCTCTGAGCCGACGATGCGTCCCCGGGCTCGATCAAACAGGCCATCTTTGCTGGACAGCATGATGACAGGGGTTTCTTTGAAAACCTTGTTGTGCTTGATCAGCGAACAGGTTTCATAGCCGTCGAGCCGCGGCATCATGATGTCGACGAAAATCAGGTCCGGCTGGTGATCGGCAATCTTCGACAAGGCATCGAAGCCGTCTATCGCCGTGAACACCTGGCAACCTTCTTTGGTGAGCAAGGTTTCGGCGGTTCTGCGGATGGTTTTGCTGTCGTCTACGACAAGTATTTTCAGGCCATTCAGGCTTCGGGACGCGTTACCAGACACCAATTTTCCCCAGATTGAAAAACGATTTTTACCATATTGACATAAGTCCCGCTACGACGCGCGCTAGCTTGTGCTAAATCATGATATTTCGGGCGCTTACAAGGATTTTCACGGTATAGTTCAGCGCTTCCCCCTGAATTGACCAAAGAACCCGAAAGCATGGCGCCAAAAGCACTCAAAGTCGGCATCGTTATGGACCCCATTGGTTCAATTACACCGAAGAAAGACTCCTCGTTCGCAATGTTGCTGGAAGCCTCGCGCCGCGGCGCCAGAATTCATTATTTCGAGCAACAAGACCTCCGCATGGTATCCGGCAGAGCAATTGGCGTCACAACAGGACTCACAGTTTCTGACAATAACGACGACTGGTTCGAATTCGGCGAACGCCAGCAGATAGACCTCGGTGATCTTGACGTCATCCTGATGCGAAAGGACCCGCCGTTCGACATGGAATATGTCTATACGACTTATATTCTGGATCGCGCGAAGTTGGCAGGCGCACTGGTTGTCAATGCGCCGCAGGCGCTGCGCGACATGAACGAAAAAGTCTATACCGGCTGGTTTCCGGACTGCACACCGCTGACGCTGGTTACTCGTTCCATGGCCGAGATGAAGGCCTTCCTGGGCGAACACGGCCGCATTGTTGTCAAACCGCTCGACGGCATGGGTGGACGTTCGATATTCGTGATCAGCAAAGGCGACAACAACGCCAATGTGATTTTCGAAACCCTGACGAACTACGGCAAGCGATTTGCAATGGCTCAGGTCTATATTCCCGAGATCACGCTGGGTGACAAACGTATCCTGCTGATTGACGGTGAACCGGTACCCTATGCGCTCGCCCGTATTCCGACGGGCGACGACAATCGCGGCAATATGGTCGCTGGTGCCACCACCCGAGGCCAGGAATTATCGGCAGGCGATCTGCGAATTTGCGAACAGGTCGGTCCGGTGCTTCGCGAACAGGGCGTATTGTTTGCGGGTATTGATGTCATCGGCGATTACATGACCGAAGTCAACGTCACGAGTCCGACCGGCATCCGTGAGCTGGACCGCCAGTTCGACCTGAACATCGCGGCACTGATGTTTGACGCAATCGATAGGAAGCTGTGAAGGTCATACTGGAAACCGACCCGCTGGACGAAATGCGTCTTGTCGCCCCTGCTGTACCGGACCGCTTGCCGGCAATGTTGTTCCTGGCCGCGCTGATCCACGGCATCCTGATTATTGGCATTACCTTCAATTCAGAAATCGCGAACCAGTTCGCGAACGCTATTTCACTTGAGGTAACCATCGTTGCTGACGCTGATCAGAAGATCGACCGGCCGGATGAGGCGGCCTACCTCGCGCAGGCGAGTCAGCAAGGCGGCGGCAACACGACGCAACAGGTCAGGCCTGCAGCGCCGCTGCAAAGTACGATGCCGGTGGACAATGAGGGACGCGAAGATGGCAACGCGCTGCTCGACGCCGAAGCTCATGAGCTGTCGTCCGATGAATTACTCGCCACCGAAAACGCCAGCGACCGGCAGATTGAAATCGATCCACGCTCCGATCCCCAGCCTGAAAGCAGCACGGCGATCGCGATGCAAGCCGGGCGCGAGCGAACCTTGCCATTGCCGCAGGAAGATGATGCCTCGATGCTGATCCGGGATGACGAGCCGCGACAACTGATCGTCAGCGCCGATACCCGTGAGTCTGTGGTCGCGGCCTATCTCGATAACTGGAAACGGCGCGTCGAAGCCGTCGGTCGCTCCTACCTGCCGCAACTCGGTCAGCTCGACAACATTTCCGGCAGTCCCACGGTCATGGTTATCATTGATGCATCCGGGCATTTGACCGAAGCCGTAATTCGCAAAACCAGTGGTTCGACTGTGCTTGACCTCGCGGCGCTCGATATTTTGCATCGCGCATCGCCGTTTGATCCGTTCCCCGCAGAAGTGACCGCCGAGTACGATGTCGTGCGATTCGAGTACAAGTGGCTGTTCACTGATCAATTGGTATCGGGCACGACCGAATAGGTCTCAAAGGCCGCTTGTGCCGGCGCTCATGAGCACCGATACTGCAGCTATGGATGCCGATCGATCGTTAACAAATCAACTACTTATCGCCATGCCCGGCATGGCCGACCCCAATTTCAGCAGCACCGTCACCCTCATTTGTGAACATAATGAGGAAGGCGCGCTTGGCATTATCATCAATCGCCCGCTGAACCTGAAGCTGGCCGGACTGTTCGACCAGCTCGCGGTGCCGGACGCCGACCCGGAGGCGTCCGAAAATCCCGTCGTATCCGGCGGCCCTGTCGGCACCGAACGCGGCTTTGTCTTGCATGACAAACGACAGCGCTTTGAAAATACACTGGCCGTGTCTGATGATATTCAACTGACCTTCTCCCGCGACGTCATCGACGCGATGGCGGTCGGCCATGGGCCCGACAAGGCGCTTGTCGCGATCGGCTATGCCGGCTGGGAGCCCGGGCAACTCGAAGAAGAGATGCTGGCCAACTCCTGGCTCAGTGTCGCCGCGACACCGGAACTGGTCTTTGACACACCATTTGAGGATCGCTGGAGCAAAGCAGCGCGCCTGATTGGTGTCGATATCGCCAGCATGTCCCCGGATGCCGGTCACGCCTGATACGTGTCGGCAAGTCCTCGCACAATCCTCGCTTTTGACTACGGGCTTCGACGCATCGGTGTGGCCGTCGGCCAGGACATTACCGGTTCGGCAAGCCCGCTTGGTGTGGTAGCCAATCGTGACGATGGCGTCGACCACGGTGCAATCGCGGCTCTGATTAAAGAATGGCGCCCAACCGGCATCGTCGTCGGCATGCCGTCGCATGCCGATGGATCACGGAGTGAGATGCAGGAACCGGTTGAAGCCTTTATCAAAGAACTTGAGCGCTACGGATTGAGCGTGGAGACTGTCGATGAGCGCTATACCTCGGTCGACGCCGCGCACGTCTTGAAAAATGCGCGTATCGCCGGATCCCGCGGCCGCATCTCCAAGGAAATGATTGACAGCGCGGCAGCCGTATTTATCGCTGAAAGATACTTCTCATCTGGGTAGAATGCCCCCGCCATGGAGCAAGACGACACCAAACTGCAGTTTGATCCACACGGAAACCTGCGGCATTTATTGTCGCTGCGTGGTTTGGACGCAAAACTGCTCACTGAACTGCTGGATGACGCAGAGCGCTACCTGACGACCCCGGGCGCGTTGCCAGCGCGTAACCAGTCACTCGCCGGCCGCACCATCGGCAACCTGTTTTTCGAACCCAGCACGCGCACGCGGGCATCATTTGATCTCGCTGGCCGCCGGCTGGGCGCGGATGTTCTGAACCTGGACGTCAATACTTCGTCACGAAAGAAGGGCGAGAGTATCCTCGACACCATCTATACGCTCGAAGCGATGCACGTTGATGTGATGGTGGTTCGCGACGCCGGCGATGGCGTACCGGCCTATATTGCCCGGAATGTTAAGGATCACGTCAGTGTTTTGAATGCTGGCGAATCCGATGTTTCGCATCCAACGCAAGGGCTGCTCGATCTGTTGACGATTCGCCAGCATAACCCCGACTTCAAAAATCTGGTGGTCGCTATCGTTGGTGACATTCAGCATTCGCGCGTGGCACGCTCGGCATCCGAAGCATTGCAGACGATGGGCGTCGGCGAATTGCGATTGGTTTCACCACCTGCGCTCGCGCCGGATCCGGAACGATTTCCGGGCGCGCGAATCGTCGACAATATTGTGGATGGTTTGAGGGACGCCGATGTCGTCATGGCGCTTCGAATTCAGCGCGAACGCATTGGCAACCTCGATGGCGTTCCTGGCATCGATGAGTACTTTGCCAAATACGGTATCCATCATGAAAACATCAAGCATGCCAAGGCCGACGTTATCATCATGCACCCGGGGCCGATGAATCGCGGCATCGAAATCGAAGGCACACTCGCCGATGGCCCGCGCTCCGTCATCACTAAACAAGTGACCAACGGTGTTGCTGTGCGCATGGCCGTTTTGAATCGCATTGGCAAGATGATGGGCGCACGGTGACGACAGCCGAGCAGAAAAAAGCGCAACAGAATCGCGGCACGATTTTCGTTGAAGATGGTGCATTGCTGAGCACCGAAGAATTTCCGGGTGATCAGTTCATCATGCGCATTCGATCGCCGAAATGTGCCGCTGCGGCGAAACCCGGCAGCTTCGTGCACGTGAGTTGCGACGACACGCTGCCAATGCGTCGGCCGCTGTCGATCATGCGGGTTGATGAAGATTGCATTGAGATTCTCTACAAGATCGTCGGCAATGGACTGCGTTGGCTATCCAACAAGCGGCCCGGGGACTCGATCAGCGTACTGGGGCCGATCGGGCAAGGTTTTCAACTGCATGCTGATCGACCAAACACTCTGCTGATCGGAGGAGGCGTTGGCATTCCGCCGATGGTGTTCATCGCAGAAACCCTGCAACAGAACACTGCAAACTGGAATCCGCTTGCGATACTCGGTTCGGAAATTCCGTTCCCGTTTGCGTATCGGACATCAGCCATTGCTACACCCTGGATCGACGACGACGTCAACGCGACCATGCCATTGTTTGAAGACTGGGGCATCCCTTGCCGCCTGGCAACGCTGGCGGGTTACAGCGGGTGTTTTGACGGCTATGTGACAGACCTGGCTGATCGATGGCTATCGACGTTGCGCCCCGAAGAACTTAATCGAACAGAGGTTTTCACCTGCGGCCCAACGCCGATGCTCAAAGCAGTCGCATCACTCGCAGCAAAATACCAGCTGCCTTGCCAGGTATCGCTGGAAGAATTCATGGCTTGCGCGGTAGGCGGTTGTGCGGGATGTACCGTGAAAATCAACACGCCGGATGGCGAGGCGATGAAACGGGTTTGCGTCGATGGACCTGTTTTCGACGCGTCGAGCGTCGTTTGGCAATGACCTCAGCGGAGGAGCGGAGTCATGGAAATTACCTGGGAAGACTTCATGAACGTGGAGCTTCGAGTCGGACGAATCGTATCGGCACGAACGTTTCCTGAGGCACGAAAGCCGGCCTATGTGCTTGAGATTGACTTCGGTGACGAAATTGGCATCAAGAAATCCAGCGCGCAGATCACAGGCCTGTACTCGACAGATGATTTGCCGGGCAAACTGGTAGTCGCCGTCGTGAACTTCCCTCGAAAACAGATCGGACCTTTGATGTCGGAGTGCCTGGTAACGGGATTTCACGATTCAGATGGCAACGTCGTGTTATGCGTACCGGATTTTGACGTGCCATCTGGAACACGTTTGCTCTAATCAACGTTGCAGTGTTCCGGGCTTCGGAGTGATCACAAGGATTTCAGATACTCCACCAGGTCTGCTTTCTCTTCATCGAACAAGCCGATATTCAGCGCAAGATCGTAATGCCCGACAACCTCGTCCAATGTCGCAAATTCGCCGTTGTGGTAGTAAGGCGGGTGCTGCCACAAAGACCGTAGCGGCGTGGTTCTGTACATTTTGGTCATTGTCCTTGTCGCATAGAGCGGATCGGCGCCAACCTCATGTGCTTCATGCAGGGTTGTTGCCGCATCAGTAAAGTTTGGACCCACGTGACAACCGGAACATTGTGCCTTGCCATCAAACAGATTCTTGCCACGTTCGGCTGCGGCGAGATCGTAACTTCCCTGTGGAGGCGGCGGAGACTCGAGACTTTCCTGATACTCGAGTAATGCGGGCAACTTCGCGGTAACGAGATCAGGGTCTGCATGAATCTCGATATTGAGTGCCGGCTCGATAAATTCGCCCTGCCCCCCCATCTGAGTGATTGCGACATAGGCATTCCAGTAAGAGACCGGACCCTCGCCGGTGTAAGTCTCCAGTGGAACGTCTTTAAGGCCGTATGCCGGGGCAATCACCACCGGATCGCTGATGCCGTCGAGATTCCAGTACGGGTCATACATACCGGGCCCCCACGACTGCAATTGCGCACGTTGCGTTGGCTTGTCGTCAAAAAATGGAGACAGGGACAGAATTAATCCGGGATCGAGGTCGCTCGCCGGCCAGCCGTCCTGGCGTATGCCGATTCCGGGCGCTATGGAATCGTCGACGTCTGAATGGCACAAAGCACAGGTGATGCCGAACTTCGTTACCGTGCCGTCTGCCGCAACCTCCGCCTTAATGCCGACGACAGCGTCAAGTGACAGTAATGCGACCGTCGTGGCCGGGTCTGCCAGGTCGGCGGTCTCCAGTATGCCTTCGGGAAGTGCTTCTGCATCGACTTTCAAGCCTACTGCGAGCGCAGTCTCCGGAGTGATGCTTGCGACCACTTCGTGGAATCGGAGAATATCTGTCCACAGCGCTTCATCTCCGTAAGTGTCGTAGCGGAAAGTTTCCTGGGGATCAAAGCTTGTCGTGGGCGGCGGCGGTGGCGTATCGATCGGGAACGATAGGTTACTGTCGGAACACGCGCTGATGGAACTTGCGACGATCAATAGTACCGACACGCATTTACTTAATTGTTTCATTACGTCTCTCAGTCGTGGTTGCACCTCGCCCCTAGATGCAAGTCGGACTGAAAAGGTTCCCGATCAGGGGATTGTTGCATTGCACATCGCGTTGTCAGCTTATTGTTGTTCGTCAACGCAATGTGAATTTCGTGCGGCCGGAAGTTGCTTGAAGACGACGGTACAGCAAAGCGCCCACCAACAATCAGGCAGACCGCGCCAACGAATTCGACGCAGGTAATTCCCCCATGATGCGGTACTGTCAAATGGTGCGGACTTCACGCGCCAGATGGCAGCCCCGAGAAAAAATATCCATGCCGTTGTCATCAAGCTGATGTGCCACAGGAGTTCTGCGCAGTCCTGTACTGCAACAGAAAGTTTGCTGTAATCGACAATGCCTGCAATGATCGCCGGCAACGCGAGGATGGTGCCACCCCACAACAACAGGTGAGACAGGCTCGGCTACCCGAGTCCTGAGTTGTCACCAGCGATTTGTCTAGGGCCAGCACGTGGCAGGTAAGATATCTCTCTGTTTGCCAAACAGGCCGCTGGGAACGCAGGTCCAATTCAGGTACGTGGCTTCCGAGGAAGGCTCCGGAATTAGTCTCAAAGTCGCCTCCGATACTTCCGCGGGAAGACCAAGAGCGGGTGGATAGTAACGGATGATAATCTCACCATTGTCACCGAGCTCAATGCCCTTTATGTGGCCAGGCAGGCTCACCATATCGATCGGAATTCGGGCTTCGTTCCAAGAGAGCGGAAACTTCCCGTAGTCGTTGTAGTACTCGCTAATGCCAGCCTTCGGCCCACCCGCGGCAACTAGCCCATCACTTACTCGGGACTGGATAATGCGGTTCGCGATCTCGTCGACGGCACTCTGTTTCTGCAGCTCACTGTATGTGAGGTAAGTAACGCCACCCGCAATGAATATCAGTAGTATGACAACTAATCCTTTCATCTAAAATCCTTAGGAGCTCAAAAAAACCAATACTTGTAAATGACCGCTAAGGCTTGCGGATTCAATTGATCGTTGCAACGCTTGGACTCTATCACCGCAAGGAGGAAGATGTTGCAGATGGGAATTCGCAGAGGTAAAGCAAATATTCACTTGATTTACTCAGGTTGAAACGCTGAATACCCGGTAATTCTCTGCGATCAAAGCAGGTGCATGATTTAACTTGCGTCAATTATTTCCATCGCTTGTCGTCGGAATATCAACGGGCTACTAATATTCTTGATTGGTGTCTTGCCGCCACCAGTGCCATTTATCACCAGAGTACCGAATCCAAATATTCGCCCCATGATGCTCTGATCTACCTGAAAGCTCTCTACCTTTTGGTGATTCAATTCAACCGTATTTCGGCTAACCAAACCAGTTTTTGCTATAACTCTTTTGCTTGTTACCGCGAGCTCCGTCGTCGCTTTGGCAATCGCGGCCTTGATCATTGATGCGACACCGATAATCGAAACAATGAAACCGAATACGGGTCCAGTTCCGTTCTCTTGATCTATACCTAAAAGACTAATCCCAAGTACAACGAAAAAGACGCCAGGCACGAATACGAACCAATGTATATGTCCCTTATGAACGACATCTTCACCTGTCATTAAATTGCTGTCTATGTAACTCATCGTCAATCTCCCAACGTCGCCTGGTACCAGTTGCCTGTACTGATGTGTCTCACTTTACGGTGGCGTGCATTAAATGGAGTACAGATACGTCACAAATGGGGAGCTTCTATGCGCCGCGGTTGGTGAAATGTGACGCTGTTAGCAAAATCCTTGAGTTGCAGACATCAATTCGCAGTGCTAAAGAACGCGATAGGCCTGCTGAGCTTGCTCGAACCTGGAATGACAGCGGCCGCTTCTGGCCGATCGCAGCGGTCCAGGTGTTAGAATGCTGTGAGGCTATTGTTGACAAAAAACCGACGGATTGAGGAAACGGCATGGACAAGAACTTAAATTGCACTGAGTGCGGCATGCCACCAATTTCAAAGGTGCGACGCCTCCTGAATTGGCCGTTCGCCATGATCATGGCTGCATTTGGTATGCCCATATTTTTCTGCCGGAACTGTGGTCGTTGTCAGTGGCCCCTGAAGAAACGCGCAACGACCGAGTGACATCAAGTGTCTGCTTGTTGCTCGACCATGAGCAGCACCGTGCAAATGACGGGGAACGTCCTGGCGACCGACCTGTCTTTCGCTGAAGCAAAGTTGAAAGTTGATCAACAAAGGGAAAATCTGAGCTCCGGGGAAAAACGGCGCCCAGGATTCCTGACGTAGAATGGCGGCATCTCTGAGCGGCCACCCAAAATCGAATAAGGAACCGAACTATGTTTGTTGGCCACTACGCCGCTAGTCTGGCGCTCAAACGATTCGAAAAGAGGGCATCACTTGGCGTGCTGTTTCTGGCCGTTCAATTCGTTGACATAGTATTTTTTCCGCTTGTATTGCTCGGAGTCGAGCGTTTGAACATCGTGGAAAAATTCACTCAGTCGACGCATTTCGAACTGGAATACATGCCATACACACATAGCCTTGTTGCCTTCCTGGTTTGGTCCGGTTTGGCCTATGCGCTTTTTCGATGGGTTATTGTGAAGAGCCATTCGGTAGCCGTTATCGTCGCGCTGGCGGTCATGTCGCATTGGTTGCTCGATGTTATCGTGCACACTCCGGATATGCCGCTATGGAACGACACTTCGCTCAAGCTCGGGCTCGGGCTTTGGAATAACGCTATCGCAACATACGTACTTGAAGCGGTTTTGTTGCTAGCTGGCCTCTGCTTGTATATGCGTTCGACCAAGGCTGTGACAAGAACGGGGAAGTACGGCATGGGGATTTTCGTCGTGCTGCTCTTGCTCATAAACATTGCGAATATCTTCGGACCGTTGCGGGACGATAGCAAGATGGATCTTGCGATATCAGTCCTTACCGCCTATTTTTTGTTCGCGGCAGTGGCTTTCTGGCTGGACAAGAAACGGTCCCAGAGACGAAGAAAGTCCCTCCAGGTTTATGTCTGTATCTGGCCGAGCTGAGCCTGTCGCCGGTTGCTGATAGAATCGTCACCTACTGAACTGAAACGCTTGCCTGGTTTTCGAGATTCCAAGCACTACCCACGACTTGTTTGTGCTTGCGCCTAACCGCCGAAGTTAACCTTGGCTTCGAGGTTAGCCCGGGAATCGGCATGCGACATCGCCTCTTCCATCGTGATCGTGCCGTTCTTGTACAGATCAAGCAGCGCGTCATCAAAGTTGACCATGCCCTGCTCACCACTATCCTTGTGCGCTTCTTTCACTGCGGAAATATCGCCCCTGAGAATGAGGTCTTTGATGTGCGGTGTATTCAACATCAGCTCAACTGCCGCAACACGTTTGCCATTGCGCGCGCGAACGAGTCGTTGTGACAGAATTGCGCGCAGGTAATGTGCAAGGTCCATGAAAACCTGGCCATGCTGTTCCTGCGGGAATAGATTGATGATTCGATCCAGCGTTTCCGGTGCGTTGTTTGAGTGCACTGTGGCAAGAACAAGGTGACCGGTGCCCGCCATGTCCAACGCCGCACGCATGGATTCAGTATCACGAATCTCGCCGATCTGGATAACGTCCGGCGCACCGCGAACCGCGCTTTTCAGTGCCCGGCTGTAGGATTTCGTATCCAGCCCAACCTCGCGCTGATTGATAATGGACTGCTTATTCGGATGCAAAAATTCGATGGGGTCTTCGATCGTAATAATGTGCGATGACGTTTTTTCGTTGCGATGATTGATCATCGCCGCCAGCGTTGTTGATTTACCAGCGCCGGTTGCGCCAACCATAAGAATCAGCCCGCGACGCAACATGACCAGTTCTTTAAGCTGTTCGGGCATGCCCAGCTCGTCCAGGGTCGGTAGCTCGGAGGTGATGTATCGCAGGACCATCGAGACACTGCCACGCTGGTGGAACACATTCACACGAAAGCGACCCAGTCCCGCTTCGGACAATGCGAAGTCGATTTCAAGCTCGCGATTAAACTCCTCCATCTGATCTTCGGTCATCAGCTCCATGGCCGCCTGTCTCACCATCTTTGGCGTCATTTCGAGCTTGTTGACCGGCATGATCTTGCCTTCGATCTTGATCTTGGCCGGCGAGAACGGTGCAAAAAATAGATCCGACGCCTTTTTTTCGACCATCAACTTGAATAGCGGTTTGACGTTCATTGTTCGTTAGTCCCTGTTGGCTCAGAAAGTCCGAGCCGAATCCTCTTCCATGATGACCAGGCTTTCCGCCTGCTGGTCAGCAGCCGTCGAATCGCGCTTGCTTTCCAGTTTGATCTTAAGGCGTAACTCGTTTTTCGAATCGGCATTACGCATCGCCTCTTCGAATGTGATCGCGCCGTCCTCGTATAGCGTGAACAATGCCTGGTCAAATGTTTGCATGCCCAGTCTTGTTGATTTCGCCATGATCTCTTTGATCTGCCCGACCTCGCCCTTGAAGATCAGGTCCTGAATCAGCGGCGTATTCAACAGGATCTCCATCGCCGCAACACGGCCGATACCGCCTTCGCGCGGCACCAGTCGTTGCGAAATGAAGGCTTTCGTATTCAGCGACAGGTCCATCAGCAGTTGTTGACGACGTTCATCGGGGAAAAAGTTGATAATTCTGTCGAGCGCCTGGTTGGCGCTGTTGGCGTGCAGAGTTGCGAGGCAAAGATGACCAGTTTCGGCGAATTGAATGCCGTACTCCATCGTCTCCTTGTCGCGAATCTCACCGATCAGGATGACATCCGGCGCCTGGCGCAGTGTATTCTTCAGCGCCGCGTGCCAGGACTCAGTATCGACGCCCACTTCGCGCTGCGTAATCACGCAACCTTTGTGCGGATGTACGTACTCGACCGGGTCCTCGATCGAGACAATATGGCCGCGCGAGTTTTCGTTGCGGTGACCAATCATTGCAGCCAGCGTCGTCGATTTACCCGAACCAGTTCCGCCAACGATAATGCACAGGCCACGTTTGTTCATGACCACGTCTTTCAAAATCGGTGGCAACTCGAGGTCTTCAAGTGTCGGGATTTCGGTGGTGATGGTCCTCAGTACAGCACCGACCATGCCTTGCTGGATAAATGCGCTGACGCGAAAACGCCCGATGCCCTGCGGCGCAATTGCGAAATTGGCTTCCTTGGTGGCGTCAAATTCTTTGATCTGCTTGTCGTTCATGATAGATCGAACCATGATCGCGGCCTGATCGGCGGACAGCGGCGTGTCGGTCGCCTTGTGAATTGTGCCGTCAACTTTGATGGCAGGCGGAAACGCAGCCGTGATAAACAAGTCCGAGCCTTCCCGTTCGACCATCTTGCGCAACAGGTTTTGCGTCAGTCGTACCGCTTGTTCGCGTTCCATTGTGCTCTACTCCAGATCCAGCCGCCGTGGCGAGCTTAGAAATTTTCCTTGTTCGCGGCCCGGAATCGAGCCTCTTCCTTGTTGATCAAGCCTTTTGTCAACAATTCCTTGAGGTTCTGATCCAGTGTCTGCATGCCCGATCCCTGCCCAGTCTGAATCGCCGAATACATCTGCGCGATCTTGCCTTCTCGAATCAGGTTACGAATGGCCGGTGTTCCGATCATGATTTCGTGTGCGGCGATTCGTCCACCACCCACTTTCTTCAAAAGCGTTTGCGAAATAACGGCGCGCAATGACTCAGACAACATCGCACGCACCATTTCTTTTTCCGCCGCCGGGAATACATCGACAATTCGGTCGATCGTCTTGGCAGCCGAGCTGGTGTGCAGCGTACCGAACACCAGGTGGCCTGTTTCCGCGCCGGTCAGTGCCAGGCGAATAGTCTCAAGATCGCGCAACTCGCCGACCAGGATAACGTCAGGGTCTTCACGCAGTGCTGATCGCAAAGCCTCGTTAAAGCCGAGTGTATCGCGATGCACTTCGCGCTGATTGATCAGCGACTTCTTGGATTCGTGGACAAACTCGATCGGATCCTCAATCGTGAGAATGTGATCGGGCTTGTTCTCATTGATGTAGTCGACCATCGCCGCCAGCGTCGTCGATTTACCCGATCCGGTCGGACCGGTGACGAGCACGATGCCTCGTGGATGCATCGATATATCCTTGAATATCTTCGGTGCACCGAGATCTTCGAGTGTCAGGATTTCAGAGGGAATGGTTCGAAAAACAGCGGCCGAGCCGCGATTCTGGTTGAAGGCGTTTACACGAAAGCGCGCCAGCTTCGGAATCTCAAAGGAGAAATCGGTCTCGAGGTATTCCTCGTAGTCCTTACGCTGCTTGTCATTCATGATGTCGTACACCATGCTATTGACGTCTTTGTGGGTGAGCGCCGGCATATTGATTCGTTTGATGTCACCATCAACGCGAATCATGGGCGGCACGCCACCTGACAAATGCAGGTCCGAGGCGTTGTTCTTTACCGTGAACGACAAAAGCTGAGCTACGTCGACGGCCATATTTCTCCCTCATTTGATGACGCCGGACTTACCATAACCCGGTGTTGAATTGAGCCTAGTATAGCGAAGCAAACGGACTAAAACGTGATTGGAGTCACGGAAAACCTAGCATTAATCAAAGATTTGCTGGCGTCAGCAGCCAAAGCGGCCGGGCGCGAGCCTGGCACTGTGAAATTGCTCGGTGTCAGCAAGAAACAGCCTTTGTCGAAGATTCTCGCCGCGGCCGACGCGGGTCTCGTCGATTTCGGTGAAAACTTCGTCCAGGAGGGGGTCGACAAGATAGACCAGACCCGTGACCGGAATCTGACCTGGCACTTCATCGGCCACCTGCAGAACAATAAAACACGTGTGGTCGCTGAGTACTTTGACTGGGTTCACACCATCGACAATCTGAAAACAGCGCGCCGCTTGAGCGAACAGCGACCGGGGGCACTTGCACCGCTCAATATCTGTCTGCAGGTCAATGTCGATAATGAAGCTGCCAAGTCAGGCATTGATTTCGATCATCTTCAAGAGCTTGCGACCGCCGTCTGCGAGCTGCCAAACCTGACCCTGCGCGGCCTGATGTGCCTGCCGATGCAGCGCGACAGACTGGATGAGCAGCGCAAACCCTTCGTCCGGCTTCGACAAATGGCAGAATCCCTGCGAAGCTTCGGCATCGAAACTGACACCCTTTCCATGGGAATGAGCGGTGACTATCAGGCCGCCATATTGGAAGGTGCCACGATCGTGCGTATCGGCACGGCGCTGTTCGGCGAAAGGAAATAGCATGATGGAAAATACGGTCGGCTTCATCGGCGGCGGCAATATGAGCCGCGCAATCGCCGGTGGCCTGCTCGACAACGGCTTCGAAACAACTCGAATCTCGATTGCAGAACCGCTGGTCGCGCAGCGACAGCTTCTGGGAGAATCGCTACCGGGCATTTTTGTCAGCGCGGACAACGCCGAAGTCGTCGCTCGCAGCGAATGCCTTGTCCTGTCGGTGAAGCCGCAAGTGCTTGCCGCCGTCTGCAAAGACCTGGCCGGTGCCGTTCAAGCCTCGAAACCGCTAATCATCTCCATTGCTGCCGGTCCCCGCATCGACGACATCGATAGCTGGCTGGGTGGCGGCAACGCGGTAGTCCGGGTCATGCCCAATCAGCCCGCGCTGCTCGGCAAGGGTATCTCAGGCATATACGCCAACAGGAAAACCAATGCTGCGCAAATGGCTGCCGCCACAGAAATCCTGTCGACGGTCGGCCCGGTTGTCGCCGTGCCGAACGAGGTCGACATTGATGCGGTCACAGCCGTGTCTGGCAGCGGGCCTGCCTATTTCTATTTGCTGATCGATATGATTGCCAAGACCGGTATTGAACTCGGACTCGACGAAAGCGCCTCGAACCGGCTCGCAGTTGAAACAGCGCTTGGGGCGGCGACGCTCGCACAACAATCCGGCGAGTCGATGGACACACTGATATCCAGAGTGCGATCGCCGGGCGGCACGACCGCCGCGGCACTGGATGAACTTGAGGCGCGCGGCGTTCGTGATATCTTCGCTGCTGCACTCACTGCGGCGCGAGACCGGGCAACCGAACTCGCCGATGCTGCGCATCAAACGGCCAGGGACTGATATCAATGCCACGCAATTTACCCCAAGCACTGCACTACATCATCGAAGCACTGGCGAGCCTGTACATCCTGGTCTTGCTGCTGCGCATCTGGCTGCCGTGGCTGCGTGCTGACTTTCGAAATCCGCTGGCACAGGGGATCTTGCGACTGACATCGCCGCTGGTGGTACCGCTGCGGCGCATCATTCCATCGTTCGGTCGGCTGGATACGGCAACACTGCTGGTTGCCTTCGCCATTCAATATGCCGCCGTGTTCCTGATCCTGCTGCTTTACGTCGCGTTCGAGATCATGAGCATGCCAACCATAGGTGCCATCGCGCTGACGTCGATCGTCAAGCTGATCATGCTGTCGGTCAACCTGTTCGCGTTCGCAATTTTGATTCGGGTGGTGCTGAGCTGGGTAGCGCCGGGGATGCACAATCCCGCAACCGCGATCGTCGCTACACTTAGCGAACCTGTTTTGCGACCACTTCGCCGTGTCATCCCGCCGATGGGTGGATTCGACCTATCGCCGATGCTGGCCATTATCGGCCTGTTTGCGCTTAATATTGTTATCCGCGGATACAGCCCTTTGGGCCTGTAGACAATGCGATTTATGGTTTATAGTGGTCGGAAAAGGGGACATGTGTCATGAATACCAGAGCACTACTAATTTCTTTGTCGTCGCTGGCTCTGCTGAGTGCTTGCGGCGGCCCAGGCGACAAGGCAAATATTCCAGAAGCGCAACCGGCTGGTTCGACGTCGGCCGATATCGGCAACCATATTGTGCACTTCAGCGCACAGACGACCGACCAGCTGCCGCCGGCCATCGCGCGCGAATACAATATCGTTCGCAGCAAGAACCGGGCAATGCTCAATATCTCGGTCCTCAGGAAGGCGGACAGTGTTCCGGTTACGGCTGAAGTCTCAGTCAACACGGTCAATCTGACCGGCCAGCTCAAGAATGTCACGATGCGAAAAATCGAAGAGCCCGGCGACATTTTGGCGATCTATTACATCGGCGACACGACGGTAGCGAATCGCGAAGTTTTGAATTTTGACATCAGTATTCGCCCTGACGGTGAAACTGAAGTCTCCAAGCTTCGCTTTCAGCGAGAATTCTACAGCGACTAATTTTCAGCTCGTTACCGCAAAAATCCCTTAAATAAAAGGCCTTTTAGCGCTTACGCACGGCGAATACATGTGTTATCGTCGCGCAGCATTCATCGCGGGCGCTCGTCCGTTTTTGTTTTTTTTGAGGAGTCAGTTTTTCATGGCAGCAAATACCAAGAAGCCACCAACCAAGTCCGAAATCTACGCGAAGATTGTCGATGACACAGGTTTGACACGCAAAGATGTCGCGGCAGTATTCGAATCACTTAACGGCCAGATCCAGAAGAACCTTGGCGGTCGCGGCGCTGCTGGAATGTTTACCGTTCCCGGCCTGCTGAAAATGCGCGTTGTGAAAAAGCCGGCTCGCAAAGCTCGCAAGGGCACCAACCCGTTCACGGGTGAAGAAATGATGTTCAAAGCGAAGCCAGCAACGAAAGTTGTCAAAGTTTCAGCTTTGAAGGGCCTGAAAGATATGGTTTAAGTTTGAAACTTATTCAAACTGGAAAGCCGGGCTTGTCCCGGCTTTTTTATGCCTCAGATTTAGTCACGAACTCGCCGACCGCCTCGCGCAATTCAACAAGCCGTCCGTGGAAGAAGTGCTCGCCATCCGGCACGATCAAAAGCTCCGGACCGGGTTCGAGGCTGTCAACCCAAGCCACGGTGTCTTCAACATCGACGAGTTCGTCACGATCGCCCTGCACAACCAGCCAGGGACAGTCTGGCTGCGACTCGAGGCCGCTCGCAAACCGGCTAATGGCCGGGGCGACGCTGATCAGGCCATCAACCTCGCTGACGGCGGCTGCTTTGATCACAATCGCTGCACCGAAAGAAAAACCGGCAAGCCAAAACGGCAAAGCCGGGTGACGTTCGCGCATCCATGCCGCTGCTGCTAACGCGTCATCCAGCTCACCGTCACCGTTGTCGTAGGCACCTTCGCTTTTCTCGGTGCCACGAAAATTAAAGCGTAGCGCGCTGAAACCCAGGCGCAGAAATGCGCGCGCCAGTGTGTGTGCAACCTTGTTGTGCATCGTTCCGCCGTGCTGTGGATGCGGGTGACAGACAACGACGCTGCCGACAACCTCACCCTCCGCCGGGTACTCCAGAATGGCTTCAAGGCGACCGGTGGGACCGTCGATAAACAATTTTTCGGCTTGTGGTGATTTGGGCATCAGGACTTCCGGGGTAGATAGATACATGAATACTGGCGTAAAATTAGGATCTTATGTAGTCAAGGCTGCGACGGAAACGATAAATGCCTGAGTTTAGCCCTTTGCACATCGCGATCGTTGCCGGGATGACCATCGTGGGCGCCATTGTCGGCTGGGTTTTGCGGAGCAAACGCTCAAAGGCAGAAAAGCGCGCGGTAAGCCTCGGCTGGCAGGAACAGATAAACGCACAGCGCACCGAACACGATCGCCTCACCGAACAAAACAAAGGCCTGATGGAACAGATCAGCCAGTACCAGGCCTCAAACATGGACGCTAAAAATCGTGCCCGCGAACTGTCGGAGGTGGTCCGCGAGGCTTTCGCTCGACGCGATGAGCTGCAACGCGAAATCAAGGATATTCGGGCCAAGCTCGAACGCTCGATGAGCGTGCGCGAGCAACTGCAAACGAACGTCACCGCGCAGGCGACGAGCGATTCGATACTTAAGGCCAAAGATGCGCGTCTTGCCAAACTCAAAACTGAACTGAAGAACTGGCAAGATCGTGTGCCGCCGCTTATCGATAAGTTTCGGCAACGAAATGAGGATGTGAATCGCCTCGAAATGGAGCTTAACGATGCCCGCGATCGAATCGCCGATCTCGAGGCGATGAACGAGCCCGACCAGACTCGCGTTGAACCGGTCAGCGATCCCGACGCGCTGACCGACGGTCGCGACGCTTCAAACGACGCGCTCGATGACGATGGGTTCGAGATCGAGATTGATATGCCAATTAACGGTGCACGTGACCGATTACAGGCGATCAAGGGTATTGGACCGGCCATCGAAAAAACGCTTAATGAAATGGGCATCTTTAATTTTCAGCAAGTTGCGGAGATGAGCGAATACGACATCGACCGCGTCGCAAAGCGACTCAAAGGTTTCCACAGTCGCATTTACCGGGAAGACTGGATCGGCCAGGCGCGAGACTTACGTGATCAAGAAGCCAGCCGCTAGCAAGGCGGCTGCCGTACTCTTGATCGGTGGTTTGGTTTTGAGCCGCTTCGCCGGCGAAGGCGATGTAGTCAACTCCAGCCACGTCGCCCCGCTGCCAGCGGTAAATCCTGCATTCGAGATTCTCTGGAACGCGAATCACCTTAGCCTTTCAGGCCACACGCAATCGACTCAGCAGGAGCAGGACTTGCAGCGGATTGCTACAGTTGCGTTTCCGGGCGTTGAGCTCAGCAGCGACTTCGAACCGCTGGGTATCGTTCCAGAGAGCTGGCACGACAGGACGACACAGGTCCTGTATTTACTTGCTGAAACACGATCAGCCACCGCATTGCTGACTGCCGATAACATTGAAATACGGGGCATTACCGGCGAGGACATTGGCTGGCAAAGCCGTTTTGACGCGCTGCGGCAAAACTTGCCGGCAAACATTGCGCTGAACGTGGATACACTGACGGTTGACGCATCGATCAGCGTTGCTGCGATCTGTGAGCGGGCTTTCAAAAGCTTCGACGCCGGCCCAATCAACTTCGAGGAGTCCAGCGCAGTTTTTCGAAGCTCCGCCTATCCGCGCCTACAGCGCGTTATCGCGCTGGCGAGTACATGCCGAGACTCGCGCATCGCAATAACCGGGCACACCGATGCGTCCGGACCAGAGTCCTTGAATGAACATTTGAGTCTTGAGCGCGCCCAGGAGGTTGGCAACTACCTTGTGCACGGTGGAATCGATGCAGACCGTCTGTTAGTCGTCGGCCTGGGTTCCAAAGAACCGGTCGCGGATAACGCAACACGCTTTGGACGCAGTTTGAACCGCCGCATTGAGATTGAGCTAACGCCCTGGTCAGGAAGCGATTCGCTACTCGGGCGACGTTAACTTAACGAGTTCGATCGTGAAAATCAGTGGTGTATTGGGTGGAATCGCATCACCTCGACCGGCCGCTCCGTACGCCAGTTCGGACGCAACCACCAGCTCCCGCGTCTCGCCGACACGCATGCAAGGCACGCCCAGATCCCAGCCTTTGATCACCTGGCCGCTGCCGAGCTGAAACTGAAAAACCTTGTCGCCGGATTCCCAGACGAATTGCCCACGGCGATCATCCGCGGATTCATCGAGTTGCCACAACTGGACGTTGGTGTCCGCGTAGTCGCCTGCAATCGCGACCCGACCATATCCGGTCTCGAGAATCGTCGCACTCAAGCCCGGCGCGATTTCGACGTTCCCGGATTCATCGGCGACCGGGCAATTTACAACGACGGCGGCTGTCGCATCAGCCTCTTGCGTTGCCTCACCGCAAGCGCCCAGAACGGCCAGCGAAGCCGCGAGCAATACCCCGCTACCCCGCCTCATTGTTCAGCATCCACAAAGTCGAGTGAGGCCGAATTGATGCAGTAGCGCAGGCCAGTCGGTTGTGGGCCGTCCTCGAAGACGTGGCCGAGGTGCGCATCACAGTTCTTGCAAACGACCTCACGCCGAATCATGCCGTGGCTCGAATCGGTGTTGGTGCGCACAGCATCACCGGCGAGCGGTAGCCAGAAGCTTGGCCAGCCCGAACCCGAATCGTACTTGTGCTCGGACTTGAACAGCGCGGCATCGCAGCAAATACAGCGATAGATTCCGTCGGCCTTGTGATCGACGTATTTGCCGGTGAAAGCGCGTTCGGTGCCGCGTTGCTGCGTCACTTCATATTGTCGCTCGTCGAGCCTGGTGCGCAGGTCTTCTTCCTTGGGTTTAGCCATTGTCCGCTCCGCCGTTGGCATGCAGCATGAATTCATTCATACGCTGCACGTATTCTGCCGGATTGTCGAGCTGCGAGCCTTCCGCGAGCAGTGCATGATCAAGCACGATATTCGAAAGCGCGTTGAAACGGCCATCGTCGGCCTCGCCGGACAAGCGGCCCACGATCGGATGCTCGACGTTGATCTCGAGAATCGGCTTGGACTCCGGCAGCTTCTGGCCGCTCGCCTCCAGCATTCGCCGGACCTGTGGATTTAAGTCCTGGTCACCGGCCACGACACAGGCAGGCGAATCCACCAGCCGTCGGCTGACTTTGACGGATTCGACTCGTTCGCTGAGAACCGCTTCGATTTTTTCCAGCAGCGCCTTGTGATCTTCGTCCAGTTTGTCCTGATCCTTGCCGTCGCCATCGTCCGGCAGATCGAGCGCTTCGCGCGCGACATCGACCAGCGTCTTGCCCTCGTACTCACTGAGCCCGTCGGTCAACCACGCGTCGATGCGATCCGTGAGCAACAGGACCTCAAGGCCACGACTTTTGAGTTGCTCAAGGTGCGGGCTGGAAATCGCAGTCGCGTAGTTCTCGGCCAGGATGTAATAGATCTTGTCCTGCCCTTCCGCCGCGCGTCCGACATAGTCGTCCAGCGATTGATCCTGCGTGTCTTTGCCGGTATGGGTGGTCGCGAAGCGCAGCAATTTCGCCAGCTTGTCCTTGTTGGCATGATCCTCAACGAGGCCCTCTTTTAATACCTGGCCGAACTCATTCCATAGTTTCTGGTAATCGTCCTTGTCCGCCGCGAGTTTTTTCAGCATGTCGAGCACGCGTCGCGTCAGCGCGTTGCGCATGGTCGCGAGCTCCGGGTTTTGCTGTAGCAGCTCGCGAGAAACATTCAGCGGCAGGTCCGACGAGTCCACAATACCTTTGACGAAGCGCAGGTAAAGCGGCAGAAACTGCTCGGCATCGTCCATGATGAAAACGCGCTGCACGTACAATTTAAGGCCTCGTGGCGCTTCGCGATTCCATAGATCAAAAGGTGCTGTACCTGGTATATAGAGCAAGCTCGTATATTCACGTTTGCCTTCGACGCGATTGTGACTCCAGCTCAGCGGATCGGAGAAATCGTGTGAGAGATGCTTATAAAACTCCTTGTACTCATCGTCGGATACGTCTGTCCGCGAGCGCGTCCACAGTGCGGTTGCCGAATTGACGATCTTTGGCTCCACTTTCTCTGCGTTCTGATCCGTCAGCGACACCGGGAATCCGATGTGATCGGAATATTTGCGAATCAGCGACTCAACCCGGAAGGACTCAGCGAATTCCGCCTCGTCTTCCTTCAAGTGCAGCGTCACCCGAGTACCGCGCTCTGCGCGCTCAATGTTTTCGATTGTGAACTCGCCCTGCCCTTCAGACTCCCAGCGAACCGCGGCATCGTTATCGAGGCCGGCACGACGCGATTCAACCGTCACTTTATCGGCAACGATGAAGGCCGAATAGAAGCCAACGCCAAATTGCCCGATCAGGTGCGCATCGTGTTTCTTGTCACCGGTCATTTGCTGCAGGAATTCGGCGGTGCCGGATTTGGCGATCGTGCCAAGATTGTCGATCAGTTCGTCGCGGGACATGCCAATACCGTTGTCGACCACAGACAGCGTGCGCTGGTCTTTGTCGACAATGATCGAGATACCGAGATCCGCATCGTCATCCTGTAGCTCTGGCTTCGCCAATGCTTCGAATCGGAGCTTGTCCGCGGCATCCGACGCATTGGAAATCAGCTCACGAAGAAAAATCTCTTTGTTGCTGTAGAGTGAATGAATCATCAGCTGCAATAGCTGGCGTACTTCGGTCTGAAAACCGAGGGTTTCGCGCTGGTCGCTCACGCAATCGTCTCCCGACGTGGATAAGGACAGACACGATATAGGCTCTACAGCCTTTTTCAAGGCCGTGGACAGGGTTCAGCCGGGATTTATCAGGCGTCCTGCAAGGCGTGCGCGGAGGTCACCGAGCGATATAGAAGCGATACGAACAACAGAATCGAGCTGGCGACGGCCAGCGGGGGATGTACGGCGGCAAGCCACACGCCAGCAATGGCCCCGGTCGCAAGCGCCAGACAGGTGAAAAATGCGATCGTGAATCGGCGCAATCGCTCGACAATCAAGCCGGCCATTCCGTACAAGTCGTCGAGATCATCAAGGTATTGCAGGATTCGTTCCACGCTTTTTTCCTAGCGAACGATCGTCAGCAGGGTGCTGGCGTGTTCCGGGTCACCGCCATGGGTCTCTGCCTCATCCATCGATGCGACATTTGATTCTTTGGCGTACGCGATTGCGCGGTGAAACAGTTCCCAGCGCTGCCGGGCCGACTCACTCGTTAGCGCATCCAGTGGCGACTCATTAATAGCTTGTTTCTTTGACATGCTTAAAGACACAGTTATCTCTTGGTAGGTGAACTATAAATATCTTGGGTCGAGCACTCCGTGAGGCATGTCACAGCTTGCTTCGGAACTTTTTTTACGAGCGCTTTTTCAAGCAAAAATCAGACACAGTTCCACTTCGCTCATTACGTAAAACGCCGACACGAGGTCGGCGTTTACAACTCTAAATGCTTTGCACACATCGCTGTGATCAGTCGTCGTTATCCGGGTCTTTGGTCCAATTTCGCTTTACTTGATCGGACCAGTCTCGATAGCCTTTCCAGGAATACAGGGCGGGGTCGATTCCGGAACGCTTGCCGCGGGTTGTCGGTGCTTTGGATATCCAGCGCCGATATTGCTGCCAGCCATCCGCGTCATTCGCCGCTGGAACCTTGTTGTCCAGCGTCGCGTCTTTGGCTCTGGCGTCTCGCTCGGCATCCGTACCAAAGCTGTCGGCCCACTTAATGTTTTTGCTATCAGGCATGAGATTGCTCAGTCAGTCCTTTCAACAGATGCTAAGCGTCATTCACCATAAATCACAGGAACTGCATCACAATGCCATGCCCTTGTTTTTATCTATTTATCAGATAGTTAGTCGTTGGTTTTACTTAATCACGTAGCAAGGATCGTATTCCCGGCCGGATATTTTCATGCGTTGTTGTGCGACGAAAGATTTCAGCAGCGTATCCAGCAAATCCATGATTCGTTGTGATCCGCTGAGCTGGAAGGGCCCGTGGCGATCAATTTCCTCAGCCGTGTCCTCACGAACATTGCCGGAAACGATGCCTGAAAATACTCGCCGCAAGTTCGCCGCCAGAATGTGCGGCGGCAGATCGTCACTGATATCCAACGCGCTCATGGATTCATGGGTGGCAACAAAAGGCTTTTGGAATTCATGGTCAATGGTCAAGCGCCAGTTGAAATAGAAGGCATCGCTGTGTTGCATGCGAAATTCTCGCACGTCATTGAGCCTCGTTTTGATTTCCTGTGCGACGGCGCGCGGATCATCAATGATAATTTTGTAGCGACTCTGCGCCTCGGGACCCAGCGTTGCGCCAACGAATGCATCGATCTGCTGAAAATAGTCAGCGGCCGTGGTGGGTCCGGTCATGACCAGCGGCAAGGGCTGTCCGGCATTGTCCGGGTTCAGCAGCACGCCCAGGAGATACAGAATTTCTTCAGCTGTGCCAACGCCGCCCGGAAATACGACGATGCCGTGGCTGACCCTGACGAAGGCCTCAAGCCGCTTTTCCATGTCCGGCATGATGACCAGCGAGTTAACGATCGGATTCGGTGATTCTGCAGCGATAATGCCGGGCTCGGTGATACCGATGTATCGGCCGCCTCGAACCCGCTGCTTCGCGTGCCCAATTGTCGCGCCCTTCATCGGCCCTTTCATCGCACCCGGCCCACAGCCCGTGCAAACATCGAGTTCGCGCAGGCCCATTTCGTAGCCGACGAGCTTGGTATAGTCGTACTCGTCGCGGCTAATGGCGTGCCCTCCCCAACAGACCACCAGGTTGACGTTGGTGGGCAGATCGAGCAAGCCCGCGTTGCGAACGATATGGAAGATCGCATTGGTGATGCCATCCGAGGTATCCAGGTCGAAGCGCCCGCTATCAAGAATGTCCTGTCGGGTATAGACGATATCCCGCAGCACAGCCGACAGCAGCTCACGCGTACCACGAATCATGCGCCCGTCTACAAAGGCTTCGGAGGGCGCATTTTTTAAGGACACTTTCAGGCCCCGGTCCTGCTGAATAAAGCCAATTTCGAAGTCGTGGTAAAGCTGCAAAACTTCTTTCGCCTCGTCGTATTCGCTACCGGAATTGAGGACCGCAAGCATGCAGCGACGCAACAATGGATAAAGCCCGCCCGCGGAGCTGTTTTTTAGCAGGTCGGCTTCATGCTGTGAGATAACTTCGAGGCTGCCCTCGGGCCAGACTTCCGCGTCTACGCGGGTTTCGGACGTCGTCATGACTCAGGGACGAATTTCAATGGGTGTGTTGTCGCCGGTCATCAACCAGATGTCGATCATGTCTGAGTTGGATACGGCGATGCAGCCGTTGGTCCAGTCCTGTGTGCGGTAATAGGTTTCCGAGCGAGTCGGTTCGTTTGGTTGGCCGTGGATCATGATGGCGCCGCCGGGATCGACGCCGCCCGCAGCCGCCCGGCGCCGGTCCGACGCGTCAGGATACGAGACGTGAATCGCAAGGAAATAATCGCTGTTCGGATTGCGCAGATCCAGCAAGTAGGTGCCCTCAGGCGTCTTGAAATCACCTTCTTTTTCCTTACCCCCTTGCGGCTGAATGCCGAGGGCGATCTTGATAGTTTTTAGGATTCTACCTTTCTGAATGAGATGCAATTCGCGATCCGACTTGTCGATCACGACGCGATCCGCTTGCGGAAAGTCACTGGCCGATGCCAGGCTGGGGGCCAGCAAAAAGATGCCTAAAATTGTTGTAACTCGAATCATCATAGAACGCTTGTGTCAGTCATTGCGGGTTAAGACTAACAAACCTGAACGCGGCGGAACACGGTCTGTTTCACACTAGACGTTGCGACCGACAATCCATCCGATCGCGAATCCAATACCGCCGGCGCCAATGGTATAAATCGGCAGATAGCGAAAGACCTGTTCCGGGTACGTGACATCGGTGAACATCTCATTAAGATTGACCGAGTAGGCATAATGCAGATACAGCGACAGGCCGAGTGCCGGTATGGCATAGCCAATTATGCCCAGAGGCAGGCGCTTGCCCGTGCCGGACCAAACGCCGTGCCCTCGGTAGAGTGCTATACCTGACAACAGAACAAGCAAGGCGAGTGGTATCAGATTGCGGATCACGTAGGGCCCGCCTTGCTGCACATTGTTGAACCAGGCTGCCGCGGCGACGGTGGTCAGGACGACCGGCAACAGTCGCCAGAGAGTGAATTTATGCTCGTCGCGCATTAAATCGGGTCGACGTCGGTGAGCAACGGAATCTGCACCCGCGTTCCAGGCCGAACTTTGTGCAGGTCAACACCCGGGTTGTACTGGCGGAATAACCAGATCGGCACATCGTACTGGCGTAGCGCCAGTATCCAGATTGACTCGCCCAAACGTATCTCATGTTCGGTCACGCCGCTGATGATGTGTTGACGAAAAAAGTGATCCTGTTTGGCCTGGTGGTAGGCGACGCGGCGTTCCTCAAAGCGCTTCGCATCAACGTTAACGAGGTCGAGACGGATTCTCTGGCCAACAGCCACCGGTGTGCGAAATGCGAGGCTGTTCAGATCCCGTAGTCGCTGCGTCTTGATTTCCAGCCAGTCGCCAAAGTGCCCGAGTGTTTCAAGCGGCTGCACCTCGATCGTATTATCCGCTGCCACGCTGTAGTCACTTGGGTCCGACAGCAGCGAAGTTTGAATCGTACCCAATAAGGACGAGGCGAAATCACCGGCAGCAACTTCTGAACTTGCCTCGATAGCCTCCGGCGCTGCGTCGACAACCGGCTCGGGTGCCGGTTCAGGAATCGACGCAACGACCACCGTCTCAGCGACCGGCGCCGGCCCGGCGGCCGGCAAACGTAGCTTTTGTCCGGCGCGAATGAAATGACTGCTATTTAATCCGTTCAGTGAAACCAGCGTCGAAACACGCGTGCCGTAAGTATCAGCGATTTGTGACAGTGTATCGCCACGTGACACCGTGTGAAACATATCGGGTAGTTGCTTCTGAAAAATGGCGTTAGCAGGAAGTGCGCTGATGACATCAGCTAGCGACATGCTCAGCCCGGATGCCGGCATCCGCAATGTGTATCCTTTCGGCAGATACTTGCTGCCCCGCCATACGCTTGCCTGCAAGGCGGGATTGTGTTGCGCGAGCTTTGCAGGACTGACGCCGAGGGCTTTGCTCAGTTCCTCGACAGCAACATAGTTCGCGAGCTCTGCCTCGGAATAAGCCGTCGGCGATTCTACCGTGAGGCCAGGAAAATATTTTTCCACGTTCTGGTCGACCTCTTTCGCTGCGAGGAACGCGACATAAAAATTTCGTGACGCAAAACCGAAGGTTCGGCCTTTGTATTTGCGCAAGATATCGACGTAGGCCGTGTCCCCCAATTCGCGCATTGCGCGCCGTACGCCGGCGAGGCCGTGGTTGTAAGCGGTAATCGCCATTGGCCAGTTACCAGTGATCGAATAGTTGTATGCCAGCAGTCGCCCTGCCGCGCGAGTCGCCTCGAAGGGGTCGTTGCGCTCGTCGACAACATGATCCACGCGCATGAAGCGTTGCCCGGTGCTGCGAGTGAACTGCCAGATCCCGGAGGCGCCGACGTGCGATCGTGCAGCCGGGTTGTACGATGATTCGACATGCGGCAGCGCGGCGATCTCAATCGGAACGCCGAGCGCCAAAAACTCGCGATTAACGTGCTCCCGCCAACGGCCCGATCGCTGCAGTCCTTCGCGGAACCGGTCCCGAAGTCCTTGTTGAAATCGAATACGACCTGCGGCGACGCGGAAAGTCTCATTGCTCGCGTCTTCACCCCACAACCCGAGCACGCGCGCCTCCTCGGCGGTCAGATTGTCGCGTTTGCCCGTGGCGAGCGTCCGTAAGGTCGCCTGCAACGCCTTGCGGCTCCCCTCAACCCTGCGCTGCCGCTCGCGGCGGCCGAGCTTTTCGGGCATGGCGAGTCGTTCATAGACGACACCGAGATTGCGATTGTCGTGCAAGACACCTTCGTCATTGCCGACCGTTGAAAAAATCGCGATCCAGAAATCCACATCGGGCTGAAGCTCCGGCGGCTGTGGAAAGGTCTCGTCGGCCACGGCGATCGCAAACAAGGGCATTAAAGCCAGTAATAAAAACGCTCTTAGGCTTGTCATTTATAATTAATCAAGTTTCAATCGCAAATTATTGATTACTTCACAGTTAAATGCCGTGAAGTCCTGTAGTTTCAAGGCCATATGAATACCGTCGTTCGACAATTTGACACTTCAGCTCGCATTTGCCAATACCTGGCGATCGCACTGCTGTTGCTGGTGTCCATCGCGATCTATGCCAGCGAGGGTTCCGATGACCCGTCGGACAACGATGTTGACGTTCTTCTGGATTCGACCGTCGATCCCGACTCTCGTTCCAATGAGGCGGCGGCCGCTGTCGAAGGCTCGCTGAACCCCGAGCCTGCCAGAGAACCCATGGGACCGCTGGCTGATGCCGTCACTGACGCGCAAGGGCAGGCCAAACCCCTCGTCTTGCTTGGTAGCGAGATTCTCCCAGGGACAGCGCAGCGTCTATCGTGGTCGGCAACAGAACTGTTTGAAGGCGTGCCAGTGTCCACACCGGTACTGGTTGCGAACGGTGTCTTGCCGGGACCCACGGTGTGCCTGACCGCCGCCGTTCACGGTGACGAACTCAACGGCATCGAAATGGTACGACGTATTTTTCACGACATTGAGCCGAAGAAATTGGCCGGCGCGCTGATCGGTGTTCCGATCGTCAACGTGCAGGGATTTCGCCGCGGCTCACGCTACCTGCCCGACCGACGTGACCTCAATCGCTATTTCCCGGGCAACCCGAACGGCAGCGCCGCGGCACGAATCGCGCATTCCTTGTTCTTCGATGTAATTTCACATTGCGACGCGCTGGTCGATTTGCATACCGGTTCATTTGAACGCGCGAACTTGCCCCAGTTGCGTGCCGATCTTCGCAATCCAGATGTTGTCACTCTGACGCATGGTTTCGGCGCGATGGTTGTCTTGCACAGCCAGCCGGGTGTCGGCACCTTGCGCTATGCGGCGACACGAGCCGGCATTCCTGCGGTCACCGTTGAAGCCGGCGGACCGTCGCAACTCGAACTGGCCGAGGTAAAGCATGGCGTTAAAGGCGTCGAAACCCTGCTCACGACCCTGGGCATGACCCGGCGCACTCGTCTCTGGGGCGATCCGGAGCCGGTCTATTACAAGTCGTCGTGGGTACGCGCCAATAATGGCGGCATTTTGTTGTCCGATGTGTCGCTCGGCAGCTCTGTCAGAAAAGGCGACTTGCTCGGATCAATTACCGACCCGATGAGCAATGCACGCACCGAACTCCGCTCGCCCTATTCCGGCCGTATTATTGGCATGGCGCGAAATCAGGTTGTGATGCCGGGATTCGCGGCGTTTCACGTCGGTATCCAGACGGATGAGGTCTCGGCGACCGAAGTAGAGGTCGAGGCTGTGGAAAAAATCAGTACCGGTGGTTACGTAGACGGCATGTCCGAGTAAAATCGGTCGCTATGGCCGCCGTTCGAAAACCCCTTTCCAGTTATCGCTCTCCGAATACCTGGCCGACCTGGGTCGGCATGGGAATTCTGCGTCTGATCTGCCTGTTGCCGTTTGGCCTGGCCATGGCGATCGGCCGAAGCATTGGTCGCGTGGCGCATGCGCTCGGTGGCTCCCGGCGAGCGATTGTGCGCCGCAATATTGAGCTGTGTTTTCCCGATCTGTCGCCGAAAGAGCGCAACCAACTCGCCTACGAACACTTCAAGGCCTTGGGTATGGCGGTCATCGAGATGGGCCTCGGTCGCTGGGCCAGTGATGCAGCCCTGGTTGCCCGAACCAAACTCACCGGCCTCGAACATCTTGAAAAAGCGATTGCCGATGGCCACGGCATTATTTTGCTCGCCGCGCATTTCACGACACTCGAAATCAGCGGTCGTGTGCTGGCACTAAATTGCCCGCCGTTCGATGGCGTGTATCGCAAGAACCGCAGTGACTTCATCACCGAACTGCAGCGCACTGGCCGCGAGCGAACCGTTGCGGACACCATTGAGAAACGCGACCTGAAAAAGCTGGTGCGCAGGCTGCGCGAAAAGCGTCCTGTCTGGTACGCACCCGATCAGAGCAACAATCTGAAAGGTTCGGAGGTCATCGAATTTTTCGGCATCCCTTGCATGCACACGACGGCCACGAGCCAGCTTGCACGTCTGGGCAAGGCCGTTGCCATCCCGTTCTTCCCGCGACGTTTTGCGGACGGCAGCTACGAAATGACTTTGTTGCCACCGCTTGCCAATGTGCCCTCGGATGACCCGGTTGCCGATACCCGCGCCTATATTGACGCGCTCGAAGCGCATATTCGTACCTGCCCGGAGCAGTACTTCTGGGTACACAGGAAGTTTAAAGGCCTGCCCGACGGCTATCCGGACTACTACGCTGATTTGGACGCGTTGAAGTAACCCTCGAGTAGTTGCTCCCAGTTCTCGCGGCGGAAATACAGCTTCGGATCCAGCGCAATGATTTTTTCGAGTGAGCGATGTAGGCGACTGAGTGTCTGTTGCTGCCACGTACCGGGTGGTCGAAGCGAACCCTTGTCAAAGTCCAGCATCCAGACATCGCCATCGTTGTCGACTTGCAGGTTATAGGCATTCATGTCCGCGTGGTAAACGCCCGCCTTGTGAAATTTCCAGATTGAAGCACCGACCGATTGCCAGAAAGATTCGCCACGATCTGCCACTGCAATGTACTCGGACAATGAAACAACATCAGGAATGCGAACAGTGATGATGTCCGCCGTGTACAACGTGCCGCGTCTGCAAAAGCGCGCGGCGGCCGGTCTCGGCACATTCATGTTGTTGGACGCGAGCTTGTCCAGCAAACGCCATTCGAGAAACGAACGGGTCAGGTCTTCGCCGGAAAAAATATACGAGTCGCGAATAATTTTTCCAACCAGCCCGCCACGCATATAGTGTCGCAATACAAACTGGCGCGGCACATTGCCAACGTACAGCGTGTTACCGCGGCCACCCGAACGCAGCGCCCCGGTCAGTATTTCAGCATGTGGCCAGCCTTGCGCCGTAAAGCGCTCGGCGGATATCTGGTTGATAATCGCCTTATCGTATAGGATGGCGCCGTTCCTGGTTCTCTCGACGGTTTCGGTCAACGGGTCCGTCCTTCTCTCTTGTCTGATTCGATTCTACAAGCACCGCCAAAGAATATATGCGTCATTCGCCTCTCGGCGATCGGTGACACATGTCATGCCCTGGCTGTGGTTCGTCGTCTCCAGGATAACTGGCCTGAAGCGGCAATCACCTGGATTATCGGTAAGACTGAAGCGGCATTGCTGTCAGATATTCCGGACCTGAAGTTTATCATCTTCGATAAATCCAAAGGCCGTCACGCCTATAATGACGTGCAGCGACAACTCGGCGACAGTGTCTTCGACATCGCACTTTGCATGCATGCATCAATGCGCGCCAGTTTTCTGTGCCGAAAAATCTCCACCCCGATACGCCTTGGTTTTGACCGTGCACGAGCGAAGGATTTTCAGTGGTTGTTTACGAACCGGCGAATCGACGCTCAGCCGAGGCAACATGCGCTCGAAGCAATGATGTCCTTCGCCTCGGCAATTGGTGCCGAACCACGCCGCCTTCGCTGGGACATTCCACTCAACAACGATGCCCGCAAGTTCGCTGCCAACTTCAAAAGCCCAGATAAGCCACTGGTCGTCATTAGTCCCTGCAGCAGTCAGCGCAGCCGCAATTATCGCAATTGGCGTATCGCCAACTACGCGGCAATCATTTCACACCTCAGAGAAAAATCCTGCCGCGTCGTGCTGACGGGTGGCAGAAGTGAACTTGAACTCGAGTATGGCGAGATACTGTGTGCCGACGGTGCTGCCGACAATCTGCTCGGAAAAACCTCGCTAAAGGAACTCGCTGCGCTGATTAACGCAGCAGACCTGCTCATCTGCCCGGACTCAGGACCCGCGCATATCGCCACGGCGTTCGCGACGCCGGTGATCGGCCTGTATGCGACATCGAACCCGGATCGAACCGGCCCGTTCACCTCCCGCGAACTGACGGTAAACCGCTACCCCGATGCTGTCGCGAAATACCTGGAAAAACCCGTCGAGCGCCTCGGCTGGGGCCAGCGGGTGCGCCACCCGGATGCGATGGATTTGATCACAATCGACGACGTTCGCTCAAAAATCGATATATTTTTTGAAAATTAGACGATTTTTGCATGTATATCGGCTGGTCGAATTTCCTTGAGACAGCGCAAATGCCCCAGCGGGCACTGCCGCGCAAAGCAGGGACTGCAATCAAGGTTCAAACTGTGGATATCGCGCTTGTCGGTCAACGGTGGCGTAAACAACGGCGACGATGAACCGTAAATCCCGTGCACGTGCACGCCAACCGCAGCGGCCACGTGCATCAGGCCGGAGTCGTTGCTCACCACCCGCTGGCACAGCGCCAGCAGATCGATAACGTCGACCAGGGCCGTCCTGGCGCACAGGTTGATGGCGTGAGCGTCCTTTGCAATGACATCGCCTGAGGCGCGGTCCTTGTCCGAACCCAATACCCAGACGGCAAAACCCGATTCGTCGAGTTTTGCAGCGAGCTCGGCAAAGTATTCCAGGGGCCAGCATTTCGCCGGCCCGTATTCTGCACCCGGCATCATTGCAATGACGGGTCGCGACGTGTCCAGCGACAAACGGGCTATGAGCTCATGCTGTCGCTGTTTGGAAACCTGCAACACGGGATTCGGGATATCGGGCAGCGATTCACCTGCATCAACGCCTAACGCGGCGAATCGTTTCACAGTCTGGTTGAGGACGTTACGATCCAGTTCGCGAACATCGTTGATCAGCCAGTAGCGCGACTCACCGCGAAAGCCGGTGCGAACCGGAATACCGGCGAACCACGGAATTAATGCAGACTTGAACGAGCGCGGCATAACGATCGCGCGCTGATAGTTTTTCTCGCGCAATTGTTTGCCAATCTGGCGGCGCTTGCCGAGAGCCACTTCCCCGTGGCCGGTTTCCGACGCAATCGAGTCGCGTATCTCCGGCATCCGCGCGACGATCGGCAATGACCAGGCCGGTGCCAATACATCGAGTGCTCGAGCCGGATCAGCGGTCTTGAGTACTCTGAAAAGCGACTGCGCCATGACCATGTCGCCTACCCACGATGGTCCGACGAGCAATATTGAGTCGCTAGCCAATTTGATCCAGGTAGTCTTTGACGCCCTCTTCAACCGGACGAAACACGACATCGCAACCGGACTGCCGGAGCTGCGTCAAATCCGCCTCGGTAAAACTCTGATAAGCACCGACGAGATGATCGGGAAACGGAATGTATCGAATCTTGCCCTTGCCGTGCCATTTGATGACCGCATTGGCAACATCATTGAAACTTTGTGCCCGGCCGGTGCCGGTGTTGAAGATGCCGGATTTGTCAGCGTGATCAAGAAACCACAAGTTCACCTTGCAGGCGTCGTCAACGTAGACGAAGTCACGCACTTGCTGGCCATCCGCATAGCCATCCGTGCCCATAAACAGTCGCGCCTCACCATCTTCACGAAGCTGATTATTAAGGTGAAAGGCAACACTCGCCATCGAGCCTTTGTGTTGTTCGCGCGGTCCATAGACATTGAAGTAGCGCAGGCCGACAACCTGGCTGTCAGATGCCTTGACGACGCGGCGCACATAGCGGTCAAACTGAATTTTCGAGTAGCCGTAAACATTCAGCGGGTTTTCGAACAACGGATCTTCTACGAATTCCGACGAAGAGCCATAAACCGCTGCCGATGAGGCATAGATGAACTGGATTCGATGCTCGAGACAATGATGTAACAACTTTTGCGAATAGCTGTAGTTGTTTTCCATCATGTAACGCCCGTTCCACTCTGTCGTTGCCGAGCAGGCACCCTGATGCAATATGGCCTTGATGCCTTTCAGAAACCCCTTGTCGGCGGCGAGGCGCGCGAGCAACTCATCTTTATCCAGGTAATCTGCGATGGCGAGATCTGAGATGTTGACGAACTTGTGACCGTCGGTCAGGTCGTCAACGACGACGACATCGTCCACGCCGCGCTCGATCAATGCACGAGCCAGGTTGCTGCCTATAAACCCGGCGCCGCCGGTAACGATATGCACGACTACTCGTCCGTATCCTGAAGCTCGTATTGAGCGCCGCAGTACGGGCATTTCGCTTCGCCGCTCTCCTTGATCGGCAAATACACCTTTGGGTGCGAATTCCACAAGTACATGCCAGGCATTGGGCAGCTCAATGGCAAATCCCTGGGCCGAACGCTGTATTTGTTTTGCGCGTTTGCCGGGATAAGGTTCTGGTCAATAGTGCCTGCTCTTGCTGCCACGGTCATCTCTTTCAGTTTGATTGCGGGATCGGGAATTATAGGCGTCTCAGGCCAGCCAGTCATCCCAGAGTGCGGCGACGAAGTCCCGTTCAGCGACAAATTGCTGGCGATCGCAGATCGCGTTCTGGCCATCGAGAACCTGTCGGTGCAGGTACAGGCGATAGGCACGGTAAATATCCTGAAGTCGCCTGCCTGCAGCATCTTCAAGAATGTTCAGCGCGACCAGGGCGTCGATCTGTCGAATGTTGTCGGAGTAGACCGTGACATCCGGGTGTGTCCCGGCCTCACGCAACACCAGGTACTGCACCAGGAACTCGATATCACCAATTCCACCCTGACCGTGTTTCAGGTCGAAGACCGCTTTCGTACTGCGATCGAGCTCTTTGCGCATTTTGTGGCGCATGGAAATGACATCGGCGCGAAGTTTGTCTCGACGCACGCGGCGACTCAGTGTTTCGCGCCGTATACGCTCGAACTCCCTGGCAATTTTGGGACTGCCAGCAACTGCCCTGGCGCGTAACAGGGCCTGATGCTCCCAGGTCCAGGCATTGTCCTCCTGGTAACGCTCAAATGCCTCAGTATTGCTGACGAGCACCCCGGAACGGCCATCCGGTCGCAAACGGGTGTCGATGTCGTAGAGCTCGCCCGAGCCGGTCGGCATGGTCAGCAGGTGCACCAGTCGTCGTACGAGGCGGCTGAAAAATAATGCGTTGTCGATCGGCTTGTCACCCTTCGTTTCACGGTGCTCACCGAGCGAGTCGTGCAGGAAGACGACGTCGAGATCGGACCCGTAGGACAGCTCCAAACCACCCAGTTTGCCGTACGCAACAATACCGAAACCGGCCGCATGCGTTTTTCCATCGACGACGTAATGGGGCGCGCCATGTTTGGACGTCAGGTCATTCCAGGCGACACGCAACGCCTCCTCCAGCACCAATTCCGCCAGCCAGGTCAGGGCGTCACTGACTTTCATAATCGGAAGATTGTCGTTGAAGTCAGCGACCGCAATGCGAAACATTGTTGCCCTCTGGAACTGGGCGATGGCCCGCATCTGTGCCTCGCTGTCAGGGTCAGCCGCAACGTCAAGTTTACGTTTCAGGTCGTCAGCAATTTCGGCCTTCGTGACATCTCCGGAATAACTACGAGGATCCAGCAATTCGTCCAGCAGCGCCGGATGCCTCGCAATCTGGTTTGCGATAGCCAGGCTGCGGCCGCAAAGATCGACCAAGCGGGACATCGCGTGGTCGTTTTCGTTCAGCAGTGCGAGGTAGGCACTGCGCCGAAGCACGCGTTCGGTAACGGCCAGCGTCCTGGAAAGTGCCGTCACAGGCCGGGATGAGGCAACCACCATACCAATCAATTTTGGCATGAATCGTCTCAATCGCTCACTGGCCACTGCATCAATTTGTCGCGTACCGGGAGAATTCGCAAAATCAACAATACTCGTCGCCAACACGTCGGCCGCAGCAACGCCTGTCGACTGCAATTCTCGCAACCATTGTTCATAGTCTGCTGCAGAATCCCAAAGCTGTCGGAAGGCCTGCTCCGTCGGCCTGTCAGCCGGTTCGCCTCGAGAGGCGATCGCATCAAATTGTCGGCTTATCTCACTTCGATGCCGGTCCAGCTCGGCAATCAGTTCATCCCAATGAGTGAAGCCCATTGCGAGGCACAAGCGTAAGCGGTCAGATTCATTGTCGGGCAGCTCGTGTGTCTGCTGATCGCGCATGCCCTGAATAAAATTCTCCACGCGCCGAAGAAATCGGTACGCCTGCAGCAGCTGCTTGGCGTCTGCCGCGCTCAGACTCCGACCACTGACCAGCCTCGGCAGCACCTCTTGTAGCTCGCGACTCTGCAGCGCCGTTTCATTGCCGCCGCGAACCAGCTGCAAGGCCTGCACAATAAATTCTGCTTCCCGAATACCACCCGGGCCGAGCTTGACGTTATCAGCCAGTTCCCGGCGCCGAACCTCAACGGCGATCAGCTGTTGCATTTCGCGAACGGACTCGAATACGCCGTAGTCCAGGTAACGCCGGTAGACGAATGGCTGGATCAGGTTGCGGTAAAGATCGTTGACAATCTCGTCGGGTGGCTTGCGCCCAACGATTCGCGCTTTGACATAGGCATAGCGCTCCCAGTCACGACCGTGTTTCAACAGATAGGATTCGAGAGCCGCGAAGCTGACCACCAATGGCCCGCTATCGCCGAATGGCCGCAATCGTGTATCCACCCGGAATACGAATCCATCGACCGTCACTTCGTCGATTAGCGCAATCACCTGGCGGGTGAGTCGAGTGAAGTACTCCTGTGCGCTTAATGTTCGAGCGCCATCGGTCTCACCATTCTCGGAAAAGCAAAAGATCAGATCGATATCCGACGAAAAATTCAACTCTCGACCGCCAAGCTTACCCATACCGAGAATAATCAGCGGGACTGATTCGCCAGCGCTGTTTTTGACTTGCCCGAAACGGGCCTGCAGAGAAGTTTCGGCGCTCGCAGTCGCAACATCCAACAGCCGATCAGCGAGCAACGACAACTGTCCGAGGGTCTCATCAAGATCGGCCAGACCCTGCACTTCTCGCCACAGAATACGCAGTAGATAGTGATTCCGGAATTTCCGCAAAGCTGACTTTACGGCCGCCTCATCGATGTCCTGCGAAGACATCTGCTGCACGAAATCGTCGACCAGCGTTGCACCAACGGGTTCCCGAAACGTTTTGACGTTTGCGATGAACCAGGGCCAGTCACGTGCGATGGTGTTTGCCGCAAATTCGCTGCACGCCACGATCCGCACAAGCGGGGCGATCAGTTCGGCAGGTACTACCGGATGGCATTCCTGGAGGTGCTCAAACCAGAGTCGGACCGGCGGCCGAAGAATCCCGGGCAGGTCATTGATAGCAACGTCGGTGTTCCCCATGCCCGCAGTCTAACGAAATTCTCGCGGGCGCCGGCAATTTAGCTCGTCGAATTTTTAGCCATGTCAGACA
Source organism: Woeseiaceae bacterium (assembly GCA_021773115.1). Lineage (GTDB taxonomy): Bacteria > Pseudomonadota > Gammaproteobacteria > Steroidobacterales > Woeseiaceae > UBA1847. Next base: position 73,857 of record JAJFKS010000036.1, read on the forward strand.
GGGTGGATTCAAGCGCGATAGGACGTCCGATGATATGACCCTGGGCGAAATCGACGCCCAGCTCCCTGATCAGCGCCAGGGTTTCTTCTGATTCGACGTATTCAGCAACCGTTTTGAGGTTCATGACTTTCGCAACCTGTGTGATCGCCGCAACCATCGACTCTGAAATACGATTTTCTGCGATATCGCGAATGAAGCTGCCATCAATTTTCAAAGTGTCGACGTTGAAATTCTTCAGGTAGGCGAAGGAACTCAGGCCGGCACCGAAATCATCCAGCGAGATCTGGCAACCACGTTCGCGCAGCCGGTCGATAAACGCCTGCGCTTTTTTAAGGTTTGACACAGCGGCTGATTCGGTTATTTCGAAGCACAGCGAGGAATCTTTGACACTGCTTTGGTCAATTTCCTCTTCGATAAATTTCAGAAAATCATCGTCGCCCAGTGACTGGCCGGAGAGGTTTATGGCGAAGATCGCTTCCTGCCCCTCCACTGCCTGTTCTGCAGCCGCAAGCTTCGCAATTGTCGCGGAAACGACCCAGCGGTCAATCTGCGGCATCATCCGATAGCGCTCAGCTGCTGAAAATAAAGCCTTTGTTTCAATCTGCCCACCGTCGCCGTCACGCATGCGCAACAGCACCTCGAAGCGCGGAATGCTCGAGTCACTACTCAGGCTTGCAATTGGCTGCGCGAACAATTCGAACTCATCGCCGTCCAGTGCCCGCTGGATGTTAGTAACCAGCTGCATGTCGTCGTATCGACGGATCATGCTGCGATTGCTTTGGTCGTATATCTCGACGCGATCCTGGCCGTGTTCTTTCGCCGCTTCACAGGCCATCCGGGCGGTCGTCAGCACATTGCTTTCATCACCAATTGTGCGATCAAACTCGGCAATGCCAGCGCTCATCGTTACCTGCAAAGACTTGTCGCCTTCAAGGTAGCGCAGGACGGTCATCTTCTCGCGCAGGCGATTGGCATAATCAAGTGCAGTTTCCGAATCGGCGTGCGTCAACAACATGCAGAAATCGTCACCGGTCAGGCGCGAAAGCACGGCGCTTTTCGGAAGATCCTCTTCGAGCAGGCGAGCAAATCGCATGATGACATCGTCGCCCGCCTTGCGACCAAACGTGTCGTTAACCAGCTGCAGATTATCGAGGTCGCAGTAGATGATTTGATGCGTATCAGTATTGGTTTTGAGGTTGCCGAATGACTCTGCCAGTTGCGCCTCAAATCCAGCTCGGTTCATAAGCCCGGTCATCGCATCAAACGACTGCTCAATGACATACTCGATTTTGCGGCCGATATACGACATGAAACGCCGGTCGCTGCTGCTGAATTTGCGCTGATCAACGCGACCCAGTTGCGCCAGCACTCCCTCAACGTTGCCTTGTCGGTCCAGCAATGGACATAACAGCGCCTGGTTGCCCGACTCGCTCAGCTCGCTATTTTCATCGACGGCAGCGATCTCGAAGACGACGGGTTTGCGATCGCCGTCGAGCTTGGGCATCAACTGGTCGATCAGGTAGCGATCCAGAACTTTGCGATTGACGTTCTTCCAGCTCGAGTGTGTGGCGCTGATTCGGATACGTTTCGACGGAATCAACAGAACACTGTAGTTGATACCCAGGTAACGGCCACTGCGACCGACCAATTGCGCGAGGCTCGAATGCCGACCCGACGCGCCATGAATCTTTTCGTCAACTTCATAGACGACGTCAAGTTCTCTTCGGGTTTCGGCCGCCCGCCTGGACGATTCTTTCATTTCCTTGCCAACTCGCAGACTCTCCGCGATCAAATCAAGCGCAGGATCGAGAATGGTTTTGAGAAGATGGGGATTAAATGAGGAAGACTTGCCGTCATTTTTGGAGAACAGCGCGATCAAAAGACCTACGACCCGATCATGATCATCGCGCACCGGCAATGCCAATACTGTTCGTCCGGATGACAAGGTGCGGCGAAGGCTATCGTCATCGCGGGCGATCTTGTCCAAGACTTCGCGCGGCAGCTCGGCGACGAGATTATCGATTTCGAAGTCTTCGCCGCCATCGCTGGTCCAGACACATTCTTTCCTGCGGTTGTAGAAGCAAAACTGTTGTGCGCGAGGCACCAGCGAATGCAGCAGCCGACCGACCTTGCTGATATTTTTTTCACTAATCAGGGCGTGAACGTCTGCTGACACGATATTCCAGGCAATCATTGCGTTGAATTCAACGCCCACGATGCCAGCAGTAACGCTCAACTGCTGTGACTTATGTCTCAGCAGCGCCCGGGTTTCCCCGGATTTTCAGTGATTTAGTGGCTGGATTGAGCGTTTGCTCACAAACTCGCCAGCCAGTCGTCATCCGAACCTTCATTGACACCCTCGAACAGCGGCGTACTCAGGTAGCGCTCACCCGTGTCCGGCAGCATCGCCAGGATGACCGAACCCTTTGGAGCCTTCTCAGCCGTCAGCAATGCCGCTTCAAGTGTCGCACCGGAGGAGATGCCGCTGAAAATGCCCTCTTTCGCCGCCAGCTCTCGCGATACCGCGATTGCTCGTTCGTCGGTCACCAGCACTAAATCGTCGAATACTTCCCGATTCAACACGTCGGGAATGAAGTCAGGTGTCCATCCCTGGATTTTGTGCGGTGCCCAGTCGGCGCCGGACAGCAGCGATGCCCCGGCTGGCTCCGTCGCGACGATCGTGATGTCGGGTCGTGCAAGCTTCAGTATTTCACCAGCCCCGGTCATGGTTCCGCCGGTGCCGTATCCGGTCACCCAGTAATCGAGACGCCGGCCCGCAAAGTCTTGGAGGATTTCCGGACCGGTGGTGTTGCGGTGGTACTCGGGGTTCGCTTCGTTTTCAAACTGCCGCGCAAGAAACCAGCCGTGCTTTGCGGCGAGTTCTTCAGCCTTTTTGACCATGCCGGTACCGCGCTCCGCAGCCGGCGTCAGAATGACCTTGGCGCCGAGGCCACGCATTATCTTGCGGCGTTCAATGGAAAACGATTCGGCCATTACCGCAACAAACGGATAGCCTTTTGCAGCACAGACCATGGCGAGCGCAATTCCGGTATTGCCCGAGGTCGCTTCGATAACGGTCTGTCCCGGCTTCAACGTGCCGCGCTTTTCGGCGTCATTAATGATCGCAAATGCGAGGCGGTCCTTTACGGAGGCCATCGGGTTGAAGGATTCCACTTTCACATACAGCTCGACGTGATCGGGTCCCATATTATTCAGTCTGACAATCGGCGTATTTCCGATCGTCTCAAGGATATTGTTATAGATCATTTTGATTGCCTTTCTTTTTCGATCCGGGGCACTGGTTTATCATATTTTTCTGTGAAATGTGGACCTTCCTGCTGCGTGGATGCACCTAGCGCCGCAACTTCACCGACGATCAGCATTGCCGGCGCCGAGATGCGATGCGCTTCTGCCAAAAGCGTCAATTGACCCAATGTACCGCGCACAATGCGCTGCTCCGGCGTCGTGCCCTTTTCGATGATCGCAACCGGCGTATCGACCGCCCGCCCGTTGTCGATCAAATTATTCATGAGCGACGAAAAGCGTTTGACCGCCATGTAAAAAGCCAGCGTCTGTTTATCGCGTGCCAATGACTTCCAGTCGAGCCTGTCGACCGAGTCTTTGCCGTGTGCGGTCACAAAGGCAACCGATTGCGACAGGTCACGATGCGTCAGCGGAATACCGAAATACGCCGCACACCCGGCAGCGGAGGTAATGCCCGGTACCACCTGGCAATGGTGACCGGCCGCCTGCAAGGCTTCGGCTTCCTCACCGCCGCGGCCAAAGATAAACGGGTCTCCACCCTTCAGTCGGCAGACGCGCTTGCCTTCGCCCACAAGTTTCACAAGCAATGCGTTGATCTGCTCCTGGGAGTTTGCACGGCAACCCGGGGTCTTGCCGACAGAGATCAGGTCGGCGTCACGGCGAGCCAGCGCGAGAACCTCGGCTGAGACCAGGCGATCATGCAATATGACATCGGCCATCTGCATGATTTGCAGTGCACGCAGCGTTAGCAGCCCGGGATCACCTGGCCCGGCGCCAACCAGCCAGGCTTCGCCGCGTTGCTTTGTTGGAGACGCTTTCAATAGTTCGTTCATGAGGACTTCGGCGCCGGCAATGTTGCCGTCAATCGCCTCGCTCGCAGCGGGTCCGTCAAATACGGCCTCCCAGAATCTGCGTCGACTCAGCAGGTCGTCATAGCGCCGGCGAACGCGATCGCGCCAGTGGCTTGCAAGCGTTGCAAGCTTTGACAGTCCGGCCGGCAACAGGGCTTCAACCTGTTCTCGAATCCTACGCGCAAGCACCGGCGCTGCCCCACTTGAAGATATCGCGACAACAACGGCACCACGATCAACGATCGCCGGGGTGATGTAGCTGCAATGATCGATGTCGTCGACGCCGTTGCAGAAAACACCCGCGTCACTCGCGTGTTGAAAAACGGCCTGTTCGACTTGCGGGTTTCCGCTTGCGCTGACGACCAGCCAATGACCCACAATATCGGACGGCCGGAACGCCCGTTTCACGAGCGCGACCGTGTGTTGCTCGGCAAAACGGGTCATGGCGGGCTTGATGTCAGGCGCCACTATCGTGAGGTGAGCACCAGCGGAGGCCATCAGGCGTGCCTTGCGAAGCGCAATATCCCCGCCGCCAACGATGAGGCAGGGTCGTTCACGAAGATTCAAAAATGCCGGGAAATAGTCCACGTTTGTGTCCATCGAATACGGACGAACATCATATCGACGACCCAGAGGGCGCAAAAGACGGGCTGTTTCTTCCGATATAGCTTTCTGTTATAAGAGTCTGGTAGTCCTGATACCGGAATTGAAACTGAACCGTCTCATGGTGGTCATACACTCCTGATACGCCGTCAAGAATCGCCCTCATAAAACAACGATGAAACTGCAACAACTCAAGTACCTGCTGGCAATCGTCGACAACGGTCTTAACATCACCGCAGCCGCCGAGCGCATGTATACGAGCCAGCCGGGTGTGAGCAAGCAACTCAAGCTGCTGGAGGAAGAGCTCGGCATGCAGCTATTCACGCGTAAGGGCAAGAGTCTTGGCGAGATTACAGCCGCCGGACACAAAGTCATCGAGCGAGCGCGCATCATCATGCGCGAAGCCGACAATATCCGTAGCCTGGCATCAGATTACTATCGGGAAGAGGAAGGCTCGCTATCAATTGCAACTACCCATACCCAGGCACGCTACGTGCTGCCGGATATTGTTGCCGAGTTTCGAAAACGCTTCCCGAAAGTCGGGCTAAATTTACACCAGGGTACGTCGGAGCAAATCGCCGACATGGTGGCCGCCAACGATATTGATTTTGCTATTGCCACCGGACCCAATGCCATGTTCGACAACCTGTTGCTGGTTCCGAGTTATCGATGGGACCGCTCGATCGTTGTTCCGCAAGGTCACGAACTGACGAAACTCGATCGAAAAATCACACTGCACGATCTCGCCGAGCATCCGCTGGTTACCTATGTTTTCAGTTTTGGTGGACACTCATCACTGAAACGGGCATTCGAGAATGAGGGCCTGGAGCCCGACGTTGTGTTCACTGCGCGTGACGCCGATGTCATTAAGACCTATGTACGCATGGGTCTTGGCGTGGGCATCGTCGCCAGTATGGCCGCGGATTGCGATGACAAGAAGGACCTGCAGGTGATCGATGCCGAGGGATTATTCCCACGCAGCACCACCTGGATCGGCTACCGAAAGAATGCAGTGCTTCGACGTTACATGTTTGATTTTATACAGTTATTTGCGCCGCACATCAGCTCGAAACAGCTCGAGGATGTGCGCCGCGCAAGCACTCAGGAAGACATCGATGCCTTGTTCGTCAATGCCAGGCTACCGGTTCGTGCGGGTTGCGCCGAAGGTGTCACCGCCGCCGCCTGATGCGCTCAGGCCGACCGGACGCCGGCGAATGATTTTCCGAAATCCAGTTCGTGCAGTCCGCACTCACGCTTGAGTCCAAAGAATCGCGTTTCTTCGACGCTGTCCACATCGGCGAGCGACTTTGTCGTGTGTACGTCGCCGATCGAAACATAACCCTTTTCCCATAGCGGGTGATACGGCAGTTGGTGTTTTTTCAGGTAGTCGTGGATGTCTTTGTCCGTCCAGTCCGCAATCGGATGAACCTTGAAGCGGTCACCGGATGCTTCGACAAACGGCGTCTTGCTACGGTCCAGTGACTGGCTTCGACGCAAGCCGGAAAACCAGGTGCCGACGTTGAGCGCTTCGATCGCGCGCTGCATCGGTTCAACCTTGTTGTCCTGATTGTAGGCCTCAATACCGTCGAGCCCTCGCTCCCAGCGTTTGCCATGTCGAGCTTCCTGCCAGGCGCTCGACTGTTTCGGCTTGAAAACCTTGAGATTTAGTTTCAGACGCTCCGTCAACTTGTCGATGAATTGATAGGTTTCCGGGAACAGGTAGCCGGTGTCGATAAGCACGACCGGAATATCTGCTTTTTGCTGACTGACGAGGTGCAGCATTACGGCCGACTGGGCACCGAAACTTGAGGTCACAATATGCCGGCCCGGCAGTGTCTTTAATGCCAACGCGACTCTTTCTTCAGCTTTCATGGATCAGCCTCCCGGCAGTAATTTTCGGAACGACAGCTTTGCGAACCAGGAAGTCACCGAAGTGCTCGTTGTCATCGCGGTCGCTGGCGAAGCTGGCGAAAAGGGGATTCAATGCCTCCAGAACCTCGGTCTCATTGGCATTGTCGAGATACGGAGCGCCCAGACGGTCACCCGCAAATCCGGCGCCGAGGAACAGGGTATAACGGCCCGGGCCTTTGCCGACCAAACCAATCTCAGCAATATAGGGTCGTGCGCAGCCATTCGGGCAACCGGTCATGCGGATCGTTATGGGCTCATTGGCGAGACCAAAACCCTTCAGGCTTGCATCAAGTTTGTCGATAAGTGACGGCAAATAGCGTTCGCTTTCAGCCATCGCGAGTCCGCAGCTTGGAAAGGCAACACATGCCATCGAATTCAGTCGCAGCGAGCTTGCGTGTGCACTGTTCTCAATACCGTACTTGTCCAACAAGATATCAATCCGTGCTTTGTTCGCTTCAGAGACTTTGCTGATGATCAGATTTTGATTCGGCGTCAGGCGTATCTCGCTGTTGTGCAATCCGGCGATGGCACGTAAGCCGCTCAGCAGGCGGCGCTTACCATCGTCCTTCATGCGACCGTTTTCAACGAACAGACCGTAGTGCCAGGCACCGACATCGTCTTTTTGCCAGCCGTAAACATCTCCGTTGGCAACGAATGCGACTTTCTCTGCCGGCGCGAACCGAATGCCGGAACGCGATTCAACTTCGGCACGAAACCAGTCAACACCACGATCATCGATCGTGTACTTAAGCCGCGCGTGTTTGCGATTTGTCCGATCACCGTGATCGCGCTGCGTTGTCACGACTGCTTCGGCGACAGCCAGAACAGCATCCGGCTCAATGAATCCCAACACATCTCCAAGTCGCGGATAGGTCTGGGTTTCACCATGCGTCATGCCCATGCCGCCGCCGACGCAAACATTAAAGCCCACGACTTCGCCGGCCTTAACAACTGTAATAAAGCCCAGGTCCTGCGAAAACACATCGACATCGTTTTGCGGCGGAACAACGAATGCAACTTTGAATTTACGCGGTAAGTAGGTATCGCCGTAAATCGGCTCCACTTCGCCTTCAGACGACTCGACCTTCTCGCCGTCGAGCCAGATCTCGTGGTATGCACGGCTCTTTGGCATCAGGTGTTCCGACAAAACCTCCGCCTGCTGCTGCACGAGCCTGTGTACACGTGAAAGCGCCGGCAGTGGCGGCGACATGACATTACGATTAACGTCACCGCAAGCGGCAATCGTATCGAGCGTCGCCTGGTTGATATCGGCAATCGTTTGCTTCAGCTTGCGCTTCACCACGCCGTGATACTGAATCGCCTGGCGCGTCGTCAGGCGAATGGACTGATTGGCATGCTCTGTGGCAATGCGATCAAGGCCAAGCCATTGCGCTGTCGTTAGTAATCCACCGGGAATTCGTGCCCGAATCATGAAACTGTAAGCTGGCTCCAGTTTCTGCCGCGTGCGTTCACTGCGGATATCACGATCATCCTGTTGATAGGTGCCATGAAACTTGGACAACTGCGTATCGGAAGGCGCGATGGCACCCGTCAACGGGTCCAGTAGCCCCTCGGCCAGGGTGCCGCGCAGGTGGCGACTGTTTGCCTTGATGACTTCGACTTCGGTGAGCTTTTGTCCGTTCATTAGTACACGTCTCGCTGATATCGGCCCGCAGATCGAAGCTCTTTGAGGTGCTGCTCTGCCGTGGCTGTATCCAGCCCACCGTGTTCCACCAGTACGTCGATCAGTGCGGCATTGACGTCGCCAGCCATGTGTTTTGAATCACCACAGACGTAGATCGCGGCACCGCTTTCGATCCAGCGATAAAGCTCGGCGCCGTTTTCCCGGATACGGTCCTGCACATAGATCTTCTGGCGCTGATCACGCGAGAACGCCACGTCGAGGCGCGTCAGGCTCCCTTGCTTGAGGTGTCTCTGCCACTCGAGCTGGTAGAGGAAGTCGCTGTCGAAATTGCGATCGCCAAAGAACAGCCAGTTATCGCCACCGGCGTTTTGCGCTTTGCGCTCCTCGACGAAGGCACGAAACGGGGCGATGCCCGTGCCGGGCCCGATCATGACCACAGAAACGTCCGCTGCCGGCAAACGGAATCGCGAGTTGCGTTCGACAAAGACCGGCACCTTGTCGCCTTCTTTCAGGCGCTCGACCAGGTGTGTCGACGCGGCACCCCAGTGCTCACTGCCATAGGCCGTATAGCGCACTTCGGCGACTGTCAGGTGGACCTCGTCCGGATTTGCCGCCAGGCTGGATGCAATTGAATACGATCTCGGGCTCAGCCGCCGCAGCATATCGACGAAAGCCTGTGCGTCGACAGTCGCCGGGAATTTCCGAATGATGTCGATGATCTGATGCGTATCGACAAAGTCGCCGAGTGACTGAGGGTCGCTCGCTGCCACCAGCGTCGACAATTCATTGTCAGCGGCGATGTCGGCCCAGGCGCGAAGGAAAGCGAGGTTCACCGCAGTGATCTCGAGGTTCTCGCGAAGCGCGTCGGTCAGGGCGACAGACTTCTCTCGCACGACGACGGTTTGCTGACCATCAAGCTCCATCTGTTCAAGAATTTCGCCTACCAACTCAGGAGGGTTCGTAACCAGTACCGCCAGCGAATCACCCGGTTCATAGTGTAATCCGGATCCCTCGATGGATAATTCGATATGGCGAACGTCTTTGCTGGATGCGCCACCGGTGATTTTCTGATTCACAAGGATCTCGGCCGGGAACGGGTTCGACTTGTCATAGGCCGAGACATTTTCCACAGCACGAAGCAATGGCACGGCGGGGGCGCTGCCGGCTTCAAGCAGTGAATTCAGCTCGTCAACGACACGATTTGACCAGGCATCTGCGGCGTCTTCATAGTCGAGGTCGCATTCGACCAGCGGCTCGAATCGCTCGGCTCCAAGCTCGCTTAGTCGCGCGTCGAATTCCCGTCCGGTTTCGCAATAGTTCACGTAGCTGCTATCGCCGAGAGCCAGCACCGAGTATTTGAGACCCGACAATTTTGGCGCCTTATCGGACATCAGGTAGTCGTAGAAAATTTCCGCATCGTCGGGCGGATCACCTTCGCCATGCGTACTGACGACAAAGCTCACGAGGGCTTCACGTTTCAAATTGGCCGGCTTGTAGTCAGCAAGACTAAGCGCGCTTGCCGCAAACCCGCGCGACACGGCATGTTTTGCCAGGGCAACGGCGAGTGCTTCAGCGTTACCGGTTTGAGAGCCGAATAGAATCGTTAGTCTTTTGTCGCTGCTGACCGCTGGCACGCTTGCGACAATCGGCAGCTCACCGTTCACGGCCGCAAGGCCTGCAACGTAGCCGGAGACCCACTGCAGCTGCAGCGGTGACAGTCCACTGACTGCCGATTGCAGACTACTTGTTTGTTCCGGATCCAGCGGCATTACGCCAGCGGGCAAACCACTCATTGTTCAGCTCCTCAAACTGCGCCAGAACCGCGAATCGGATCGCGGGCTTGGTACAACCTTAGGGAGTGAACAAAGGTGCGTGAACGGTTTGTTGGTTATCGGCTTATAACGCTCGCTTATAACGTGTACTTATAAGGCTGGCTTTCGCGGCTCGTCGCTCAGTAGATACGGATTCCGCCATGACGCATACGGTTTTGGCGATCGACCCACCACATGCCGAGCAGTATTCCTGAGATCAGGCAGACAAGAATCGCGGCGGCCACCCAATTGAGGGGCAAACTGCCACGGTATTGTTCTTTGAGTCCCTGGATACTCTGATTTTCCGCCTGCAACGCATCAATCTGCACTTTTGCCTCGGCCAGCTGGTCATTGAGCTGAATCGCGTCGTTTCTGAGCGCCTCAATAGTGGCCGCCGGCGCCGCGAACGATTGTTTGGTCTGTTCGAGCTCCGCAACGAGACCATCGCGCTCGGCCGTGAGTTCGGCGACGATCAGCTTCGCCGGCTTGACGTCGACCAGGTAGGCGGTCTTGACCCAACCCTCAGTTGCGTCCGGCAGGCGGACGTTGGCGTAGTTTCGGTCACGCGTCAGAATTTCCATCGCCTGGCCGCTATCGAGCATGCGAAACGGTCTTCCGGAGGTATCAGCGGCCTCGTACAGGCCAAGCCGCAGATTATCGGTGACGTAGGCCGTGTCGGCAGCCGCCGGCAGAGGCAGCAACGCCATCAAGCCCCAAAAAAGCCAAATTTTTTGCCGCATTTTCTATCTCCCTTGCCCGCCGCGAGTGTACTACAGGCGACGTCAGGCTCCCGAGCAATTCATCCGCCGTCTACTGCTCGTAGACCCAGCGCAGCAACGCTTCCTGAACCTCTTCGCCCGGACCACGGTGAATATCTTCGTAGTTTTGCATCGCGACGATGGCGAAGCGACGTCCTGATCTCGCCTGCAGGTAGCCGGCGATTGCCGTGACATGATCAAGTGAACCGGTCTTCATGTGTGCCTTCCCGGCGAGTGCTGAATCATTGAAGCGGCGACGCAGTGTGCCGTCGAGCCCGGACAGGGCCATCGATGACAGGTATTCCGGCATGTAGGGTTGCTGCCAGGCAAACTGCAGCATTCTCGCCATGTCGCCGGTACTGGTGCGAGTGCTGCGGGACAATCCTGCGCCGTTGTCGATCGAAATTCGTGTTGACGCGAGCTTCTTGTCCTCAAGCCATTTTGCAATGGCGGCTTTGCCGCTTTCCTCTGTTCCGGGAACGCCGTTAAGCTCGGCGCCAAGCGTGTAAAGGAGTTGCCGCGCCATGACGTTGTTGCTGTGCTTGTTAACGCGCGCAATCATTTCCGTCAACGGCAACGAGGCGAACGACAGCAGCGCCTCTTCGTCCTCTTTGACGGTGGTGTTGCGAAAACTGCCATTTAAGATTCCGCCGGAATCCTCCCACAAGCTGCTGAACAGGCCATACACGAATTCATTGTGCGACAAGACCGTTCTGTCCATCGCGTAGCGTCGGCACCCGCTCGGAAACTTGCCCGAAAACGTGATTTCATCAACGGCAGCATTACTGCTAATCGTGATGCCGCGCTGAAAGCCGCGGCAACTGTGTGCCGTCAATCCGAGGCGATTTTGCACCTGCAAATTTTGCAGTGGCGGGTCGACTCGAACATTAACGGCACCCGCTTCATGGTCCGGCTCGAACCAGTAGCGCACGACTTTGAAATTCATCATCAACGCATTGGGCGCAACATTGTAGGCGCGCAGCGGTTGGTGGTCGAAAGCGGCGGGATCGTATTCGCCGACATCAAACCAACTGTCATCCAGCAGCAGATCACCATCGATTTCGCGGATACCGGCTTGTCGAATTTGCTGAACCAGTTGCCAAACACGTTCGGTGACGAGAAATGGATCCCCGTAGCCTTTTAGCAACAGGTCGCCGTCAAGTCGACCGTTTTCGATTTCCCCACGGGCAAATACGTCGGTATGCCATTGGTAGGTTGGGCCCAGAACGTCCAGGGCGACGAGCGTCGTCACCAGTTTGATGGTTGATGCCGGGTTGCGTGCCTGGTCCGATCGCCACTGCAACACCGGGTTACCGGAATTAACATCAATGACCGAAACGCTGAGCGATTCGTGCGGCAGGTTGCGCGTATTCAAAGCACCTTGCACCGAAACCGGTAGTGTCGTTTCCGCCGCCAGCGCCGCACTCGTCAGAATCAGTAAGAAAAATATCACGCTTTTCATGCTATCGATCCACTCCGTTCTGATGGCTAAGGTGATTATCAAGGACACGCGTTGCGGCACGATGAATGACCCAAATTACCGCTGCAATGGCGATCAGCCCAGCGGCCAGCAGCCAATAGCCCAAACCCGACGGTGTCGCTTCGCCCGCAAGAATCTGACTCAGATCTCGCGCCAGAGTGCCAAGATAAACGAACAGGGTGACCACCGGTAGCATTCCGATTGCCGTGGCACCAAAGTGTGTTCGCGCCTTGACCGAAGTTGCACCGTAGGCATAGTTCAACAGATTGAAGGGAATGATCAGGGACAGGCGCGTCAGCACAACGATCAGAAAGGCCTCTTGCCGTAAAGCACCTTCGATGCGTCGCATTTGCGCGTTGTGTGCGACCTTACGTCGAATCCACGGACGCAGCATAAAGCGTCCAAACTCGAACGCACATTGTGCGCCAACGGGAATCGCAACCACGGCGAACAGGAGGCCCGGCAGGAAGCCGAATAAAAAGCCGCCGATCATCATCGCGATGGAACCCGGCAGGAACAGCACGGTCGCGACGAGCACGAATAGCATGTATGCCAGTGGCCCGGCGACGGCGTGTTGTTGGCCCCAGTCAACCAGCATCTCAAGCCAGGCAGCCGCCGGTAACACGGAAAGGCTTCCAATCAACACAATCAATGTAGCGGCCAGACCCAGTCGCTTGATAGCTAGTGTCATTGTCGCGCGGGCTTTTTGATTTTCATTGTTCGAATGCGATCCGCGAGCGTCGTCGGCTTGACGCCCAGGATATCCGCCGCACCGCCCAGGCCTGACACCTTCCAGTTCGTCTGCTCCAGGGCCTTGATCGTGTTGTCGCGCTGAAACTCACGCATCGCCTTTTCGGTCAGTACTTCGCCACTGCCAGCCGTGCTATCTGATTCCTCGTCGGCTGCTACTCTAAGACCCGGCATCGACAGGTCGAGTCGCAGCACCTTACCGGTTGACAGGATAACCGCCCGTTCAATGACGTTTTTGAGCTCGCGTATGTTACCCGGCCAATCGTAGTCGCGAAGATTTTCCGCCTGAGACTGCGTTAATGTCAGGTCATCACGACCGAAATCCTTACACGTCCGCTCCAGGAAAAACTGCGCCAGTTGCACTATGTCTTCACCACGTTCACGAAGCGGCGGCACCTCAACCGGAAAGACGCTGATACGGTAGAAGAGGTCTTCGCGGAATTCGCCGTCAACGATCAGCTGTTCCAGGTTGCGGTTGGTCGCGGCAATAACCCTGACGTCGACGCTGCGAGTTACATCATCACCAACACGTTCAAATTCACTTTCCTGCAAGACGCGCAATAATTTGCTTTGCAACTCCAGCGGAATTTCACCGATCTCGTCGAGAAATATGGTCCCACCATCTGCCAGCTGAAACCGGCCTATGCGGTCACGGTGTGCTCCCGTGAACGCGCCTTTGACATGCCCGAAGAACTCACTTTCAAACAACTCCTTCGGAATTGATGCGCAATTGACCTTGACCAGGGGACGATTTGCGCGTGGACTTTGCAGATGAATTGCATGCGCGACGAGTTCCTTGCCGACGCCCGATTCGCCTTCCACCAGGACGCTGGCCGGCGTTTCCGCTACCGCTTCGACGCGCTTCATCATGCGCCGCAGTGCCGGGCTGGTGCCGACGATGTGACCGAAATTCATCGCGACATTGACCTCTTCACGCAGGTAGTCGCGCTCTCGCTCAAGCTCTTCACGCAGCCGCGCATTTTCGGCAAGACTGCGCCGCAAATCTCGTTCCGCACGGCGGCGTTCGGTGACATCCTTCGATGCCACCAGCATGCGGTCGACCTTGCCGCCTTCATCGCGATTTGATATCGCAGACATGATGACATCCAACTTGGTGCCGTCCTTGCTCACCATCTGACGTTCCAGGTTATTGAAGTCACCCGCGCCTATTAGTTGCTGCATACGACCGTCGGCATAATATTTTCGATCGCGGACACTGAAAAAATCCGTTATTGAGCGGCCAACGACCTCTTCGCGTTTGTAGCCCAGCTTTTGCAGCCAGTGATCGGTGACCGTAACAATCAAGCCATCGCCGTCGACCGTGTGCAGCATCGCGGGCGTTGCTCGGTACAAGGTTCGGTATTGAAAATTGGCCCGTGCCTGGTCTGAAATTTCAGAGTACATCGCAACTGTGCGTACAAATTTGCCTGCCCGGTCACGCTCGATGATGGCGCTGGTCATGCAATCGACGACGTCGCCGGATTGGGTCGCGAAGCTGATGGGCTTGTTTTCGAGTTTGCCGGTGCGACGTAGCGCGGGGCGCAACTCGTCACGGATTCGGGCGGCACTCTCGGCCGTCGCAAACTCCTCGGGCTTCAGTCCAACCATGTCTTCGCGCGCATAGCCCAATCTGGCAAGCATGGTGTCGTTGACATCGAGGAACACGCCATCCTCCGAAATGGACGTGGCCATTGAGGGCGCTTTGCGAAATAGCCATTGGTAGTCGTCTTCTGAGAGCATCTGCGCAGTTTATACGAAATTTCGTAATCCATGTCACGAAATTTCGTCATTTACGGAATATCGTAGGGCGCGCTTATTAGTTAATGCGTTGTTTTAATTAAACTTTTAAAGTTGGCACGGCTTGTGCAATAGCTAGTTTGAACGTTATTCAATTACAGGGCCGCAGGGAATGGCGGCTTGGGCAAAACTTAGGATACAGGCATGAAAAGCAAATACTTCGAAAACTCAATGGCGCTCTTGGGCGCTGTACTCATCATCGTCGCGGTCTGGGCATCAGCCAATTTGGCGCTCGCCGGTGACATGGGCACCCTTGATATTTACACCTCAGCCCTGAAATAAAGGCTAACAATCCCCCCCGGCGGCTCGCTGGCCAGAACTCTCCCCCCCTGAAATTCTGGTTGGCGGCTCCGGATCTCACCGTAAGGACTTCGGTGAATAAACGGGCCATGAAGGCCCGGCGGCAATCCCCCCCTGCCGTAAGCTCTAAGGCGCCGGAGACCGCTCCGTTTCGGACCGGCTCACTGACCCAGTCTTTGGGATTCAGTTCTTCGGCGCCTTTCTTTTTTTCTCGTCGGTCCTTAGCGGTATTCTTCAGCCCGCTTGCCGCGACCCGCTGCACCACGCTGACTGATCATTTCCCGCAACTTCTTTAGCCAGCGTCTCGCCCAGACAAATTCGATTGCGAGAATTGCCAATCCGGTCGGGATAACGATAAACGCAGGACCCGGCGTAACCAGCATGACAAGACCAATCAGCAAGACGCTACTGCCGACAATTGCAATAACAATACGGCGGCCGGTTTTATAGCTTAGATCGAGCGCGCGTTTGATCATGACGAGGTCGTCTCTGTTCTACGAGTCGCCGTCGGACAGGTGCCTGGCAAAAAACTCGAGCGTCCGGCGCCACGCATCCTCTGCTGCTGCCGCGTCATAATTCCTGCCACTCGGGTTGGCGAAAGCATGCCCAACACCCGGATAAATATGCACTTCGTAGTCTTTACGCAGGCGCTCGAGCGCCTCTCGAAAAGCAATCGCGGTCTCCACCTTGATGCCAGCGTCTTCGGCACCGAACAGTCCCAGTATCGGCGCGTTCACTGGACGCAACAAGTCATCGTCACTCGTGACCTGACCATAGTAGATAACGGTTGCATCAATGTCGTCCGGGAATAGCTGGGCGGTGCTCAAGGACCAGCCACCGCCAAAACACCAGCCGATAGACCCCACTTTTGGCGCGCCCGCCGTCTCACTGACGAACTCGAATGCCTTTTTGATATTTTCGCGGCCGGCATCGGCATCCTCAATTGCCTCCATCATAAGTACGCGTGCTTCACCAGGCGTCGTCGCTGACTTACCGCCAAAAAGGTCGACCGCGAAAACAATATAGCCTTCACCGGCGAGGCGATCCGCCATCGCTCGAATATTGTCATTCAGTCCCCACCATTCGTGAATCATGATGATGGCCGGCAAGGGCTCAAACATGTCAGCTGGCGCCGAAAAATAACCGTAGACCAACTCGTCCTTGTACTCAGAATAGGCCATGGTCTGTGAGATCACCGGACGCGCCGGGTCGATCATTGCTGCCGGGCTCGGTTCCGTCGTATCAGACGCATGCTCTCTTGCCATCGCATCGACGTTCGCACGCTCGGCGTCCGCAATGCCTTTATCGTTGCTGCAGGCGGCAAGTGACGAGAGCAACAATGCCACGGATGCTCTGAATACGAAGTACTGGAATTTGCGTCTGGCCATGCTGCTTCCTGTCCGGTTGGTTCATCGACACATCGCGAAGGAAAATGCGACGCCACCAAGTGTAATAGAAAAATGCAGCAATTGGCGATGCCTGCTTTAAACTGTGCACCATGAGCCTGCTTTCGCAAACCTTGATATACCTGCTTGCAGCGGTAATCGCCGTTCCTATCAGCCGTCGTCTCGGCCTGGGCTCGGTGCTCGGCTACCTCGCGGCCGGCATTATCATTGGCCCGTTTGGTCTCGCTTTTGTTGACGACGCTGACTATATATTGCATTTCGCTGAACTCGGCGTCGTATTTCTACTGTTTATCGTCGGTCTGGAACTGAAACCATCCCGGCTCTGGGTGATGCGTCGCGTGGTATTCGGCCTGGGTGCCATGCAGGTCTTCGCCTCGTCGGCCGCCATCGCACTGGTCGCAATGGCACTTGGTGTGCACAGCAACGTTGCGATCGTATCCGGTCTGATTCTTGGCTTGTCATCGACAGCGTTTGTCCTGCAAATGCTTGCTGAAAAAAAGGAACTCGCGACCAGTCACGGCAGGGCCGCCTTCTCCATATTGCTCTTCCAGGACCTCGCGGCGATTCCCTTGATAGCAATTTTGCCGCTGCTGGGTACCAATGCGTCTTTGAGTGAGGGCGTGAATTTTGCACAACTCGGTTTGATGGCCGCGACTATCGGCGGACTGATCATCGCTGGACGCTTTTTGCTAAAGCCGGCTTTCAAGATCGCGGCGCGATCCGGTATTCCCGAAATTTTCACAGCCACCGCCCTGCTCGTCGTGATCGGCTCGGCATTGCTCATGCAAGTCGCCGGAATGTCCATGGTTCTCGGTGCCTTTATCGCAGGTATGATGCTCGCCGAATCTGAGTTCCGGCATCAGCTCGAGGCCGATATCGCGCCGTTCAAGGGACTATTGCTCGGACTGTTCTTTATCGCGGTCGGCATGTCCGTCAACATCGGACTGCTGCTTGAAATACCGGGCCGCATCCTGCTCATTGTCGGCTTGCTCATGGCAACGAAGGCCCTCGTCCTGTTTGGCCTTGCGCTGCGTTTCGGCATGTGTGACCGCACCGCTGCGATGAAGCTCGCTGTGGTGCTGGCACAGGGTGGTGAGTTCGCATTTGTCCTATTGTCACTTGCCGCCAGTGAGTCAGTATTGCCGCAGGGCATCATCGATGAGCTCGTGCTGGCCGTTGCGCTGTCGATGTTGATGACGCCATTTGCATATGCCGCAGCCGAGGCCGCCGGTCGAAAAATAAAGCCGGAAGAGGAGAAAGCCTTTGACGTGCCGACTGATGACGATCATGAGGTTCTGATTGTCGGCTTCGGCCGTGTTGGTCAAATCGTTGGTCGCCTGCTGACCATAGTGGGCAAATCATTCACAGCCCTCGAGAGAGACTCATCACAAGTCGAATTTGTACGGCGCTACGGGGCAACCGTGCATTATGGCGACGCAGCACGGCTTGATTTACTGCGCGCGGCAGGTGCTAACAAAGCAAAAATATTTGTCCTGGCTGTATCGAACATCGAGGAGTCGATCAAAATTGCCGAAGCCGTCAAGCGCAACTTTCCGCACCTGAAGATCATCGCGCGCGCAAGAAATCGACGTCATGCACACAAACTCATGAATATTGGTATTGAGCACATTTTTCGAGAAACCCTGTTGTCCAGCCTGGCGATGTCAGAACAGGTTCTGCGACAACTTGGGCGAGATGCCAGGGATGCGAAACATATTGTCGAAGCATTTGGTGCGCGCGATGAGCGCTTATTGAAGGAACAATTTGAGATGCAGGATTCCGAAGAAAAGCTCATTCAGTCGACAAAAGACACGGCAAAAGAGCTTGAGTCACTGCTGCGCCAAGACAAACCAATCAGTTAGCTAGTCGTCTTCATCATCGTCCCATTCCTTGAGCTTGCTCTTGTCGACCTGCTGCCACTCCCGATCGCTTTGCCGCATATATCCAACAATTTTTGCGATTGTGTACACCACAAGCACAACGATAAAGATTAGAAGATATTTTAGCCCATCAGGCATGATACGAACCTCGCGGTGTTCTGAATCATTGTAATGAACAATTCGATCGAACGACAATCTGCATGGCGTCGCACCCGCAATTTCCTGCGCGAAGCATTGCGAGACAATAGCGAAGACTTTACCTCGGGTCCGATAGGGCGCGCCCTCGGCCTGCTCGCGATACCCATGATGCTCGAGATGGCCATGGAGTCGATCTTCGCCGTCGTCGATATCGCGTTTGTGTCCCGGCTCGGTACAGATGCCGTCGCTGCGGTGGGCATTACCGAAGCATTGATTACGGTCCTCTATGGACTCGCGATCGGGCTGGGAATGGGGCTGACCGCGATGGTGTCGCGCCGTATCGGCGAAAATGATCCACTTGGTGCTGCCGAAGCCACCGGGCAGGCCATCTGGATTGGCGCGCTGCTGTCTGTCGTCATTGGCGTTGGCGGCGTCGTCTACGCCGAAGATTTGCTTACGATCATGGGTGCAAGCGATGGCGTTATTGAGCAAGGCAAGGGATTTACAGCGGTGCTTCTCGGTGGCTCGGTCAGCATCATCTACCTGTTCCTGCTCAATGCGGCATTCCGCGGTGCTGGTGACGCGACGGTCGCCCTGCGCTCGCTCTGGCTCGCAAATGGAATCAACATCGTTCTGGACCCCTGCCTGATATTCGGGCTTGGCCCGTTTCCGGAGTTGGGCGTTACCGGCGCCGCCGTTGCAACAACTATTGGCCGCGGCGTCGGAGTACTTTACCAACTCTGGTACTTATTGAATGGTCGTGGCCGAATCGAGTTTCATACTCGCAACCTGCGCTTAAATTGTGCACTCGCGATGCAACTCGCACGCATATCCCTGGGTGGTATTGCACAGTTCATGATCGCGACCGCAAGCTGGATCGCCGTCATGCGAATCGTCGCTGTTTATGGCAGCGCTGCGATAGCGGCGTACACGATCGCACTGCGAATGATGGAGTTTATTTTCCTGCCGGCCTGGGGTCTCGGAAACGCTGCTGCAACGCTGGTCGGCCAGAACCTGGGTGCACAAAAGCCGGATCGGGCCGAAAAGTCGGCCTGGCAAGCGGCCAGGTACAACGCCTTATTCATGACTTTTACAGGCGTCTTCTTGCTGATCTTCGCCGAATTCGTTACCGGACTGTTTACCAATCAGGCGGACGTTCTGCGATGGGGCACGAGCTGCCTGCAGATCATGAGTATCGGCTTCCCAATGTATGCCGTCGGCATGGTCGTGGTGCAGGCATTGAATGGAGCGGGTGATACGCTGACTCCAGCAATACTCAATATCATCTGCTTTTGGTTGGTGCAAATTCCAGCGGCCTGGTGGCTGGCAACACAGACGGCACTGGGCCCGAACGGCGCTTTCATTGCGATAGTCATTGCCGAGTCATTGCTGACCATTCTCGCCACGCTGCTGTTTCGTAAAGGGGCGTGGAAGTTGCAAACAGTGTAAATTTCGCTTTCTCAGCCCAGCGATCCCAATGAGTAGCAACCTATGAACGACTTATCCAGACTCGCCAACATAGCCGAAATTTTCAGCGCCCTCGTCGTGATCGGCGGCATCATTTTTGCCGTAATTCAAATGCGCCAGACACGACAGCAACGGCGGGAACTCGCGGCGATTGAATTATTTCGATCCTTCGGTAGCCCAAAATTCAGCGAAGCCTATCGCAATGTCCTGCGATTTGAAGACGGCATGTCGGGTAAGCAACTGAAAGAGGCCTGCCCTGAATGTGAGCAATACGCAATGCAAATCGCGACAACCATGGAGAACATAGGCGTCATGATGTATCAGCGCATCGTACCAGCCACGGTTGTTTATCACCTGATCGGCTCGAGCGCGGTTATCCTGTGGAAAAAGCTCGACGTCTGGGCCCAAGATTTGCGCACCGAGCACGGTAATCCCTACGCCTTCGAATGGTTCCAGTGGCTGGCAATGCAACTCGAGGAAATGCACGACGATTCCATCGGTCCGGCACATGAATCCAAGGCCGACTGGAAACCGCTAAGAAGTCACAGCGACATTTAGTGGCGCTCATCGCAATACCTGACGCAAAACTTCTCGAGATTCGCAACGCGACAATCTGGCGCGGATCCAGCTGTGTTTTCGAGCAACTGACACTCGACATTGAACAGCACGAGCGCGTCGCCATTCTCGGCCCCAATGGCTGTGGCAAGACAACGCTTCTTAAAACAATCAACCGCGAGTTGTATCCGGTGGTCGCACCCGGTAGCTACATTCGAGTACTCGGTCGGGAAAAATGGAATGTTTGGGAGCTGCGCAAGCGTATCGGCGTTGTATCCAATGATTTGCAGCAATGCTATACGCCGACGACCACCGCAATTGAAGTCGTCATCTCCGGCTTCCATTCGAGCATCGGGGTGCATGGTATTCTTGCCGAGCGTATAAACCGTGAACAGATTGACGCATCGATGAGTGCACTACAAAGTATCGGCATCGCCAGCCTTCACGACACCCAGCTGAAACACATGTCGTCGGGCCAGCAGCGACGCTGTCTGTTGGCGCGTGCGCTGGTGCACGATCCCGCGACGCTGATCCTGGATGAGCCGACCGCGGGCCTTGATTTCGCCGCGAGTTTTGATTACCTCGAGCGAATACGTGAACTCGCTCGCCTGGGGCGCAATATCGTAATCGTCACACACCACTTGGACGAAATTCCACCTGAGTTGGATCGGGTAATTCTGCTGAAGCAGGGAAAGGTGGTTGCCGATGGTCCGAAAAGGCGGGTCCTGACGGGCGAAATGCTTAGCGATGTCTATGAAACAGCGATTCGAGTCGCCGAAGTTGACGGATATTTCCTCGCCTACCCCGGCTGATGATGTGCAGCTTTCAGGAAATGTGACCTGATTCGTTACTTCGCACTGACTTCGGCTTATGCTTCGCCTTATGTTGAAAACATCGCGAACTATCCTTGGAGCCATGCCACTGATCGCAATGCCGGCGCTGGCTGCGGACGGAGCATTCCGGACCGGCATCACCGGTGTGGGACCAGCGATGTTTCTGTTCACGCTCGCGGCCGCACTTTTGCTCACACTCATATTCCGCTCGACCGCGAATCACCTGGCACGATTTGTCACGGCGAAATTCGGCCAGTGGCGGATTCGAGCAGCCCTTGCCAAACGTAGCCCGGACGTTCTTCACGACTTCATTCTGCCCGGGGCCTACGGCGGCCTGGCGAAGATTGACCATGCCATCCTGACCGCAGGCGGCATTCTTTGTATTCAATCAAAGCATTTCAGCGGAGTTGTGTTCGGTGCCGCGGATGAGGCGCAATGGACAAATGTTGACGGCGTAAAACGGCGTCGCTTTCTGAATCCGCTGATACAGAATGAAGGGCGTACGCGTGCCTTGCGGAAAGTCATTCCGGATGTTCCTGTCGAAAATCTCGTCATCTTCACCGGCAACGTCGAGTTCACGACGCCGCCACCCAAAAATGTCATCCACATCGATGACCTTGAAAGCTACGTCACGAAGTTTGTATTCGGCCCGAGTAAGGTTGATGACTGGCATGCTGTCTGGATGTCAGTCAATGCGGCCGCGATGACTGACGAAGGCTCTCGCAAAGATTTTCAAGCGCAGGTCGGCTTCGGCTAGCAGGCTGCACGGCGGCCACGCCGATGTTCTATACTCAGCCGCAACCTGAAGCCTGAGGCGTAGCGCATGGAATTGGACACCACCCAGACTTTGATCTCGTCCCCCATCGGGGTGCTTGCCGTACTGACCGCTGTTGCTGCCTTCTTTTTTCTGTTGGCACAGCTTACCGATGCAAAGCTGTTCAAGTTTCTGCCGCCACTACTATTTATCTACGCAACCCCTGTGTTCCTCAGCAACCTGACCGTCGCCGGTCACAATGTCATTCCCAACAATTCGATGATCTATAGCGGACTCAGTCTATACCTGTTGCCGGTGTTCATTGTATTGATGCTGATCAAGGTCAATGTACCTGCCGTCGTCAAGGTCATGGGCAAAGGCGTGCTCGTGATGTTTATGGGAACCGCAGGTGTCATGGTTGGCGGTGTCGTGGCGTATGTTGTTGTGCATAGCTGGTTACCGGACGACTCCTGGAAAGGGATTGGTACGCTGGCGGGGAGCTGGATCGGGGGTACCGCAAACATGCTGGCGACGAAAGAAATGCTTGGCGCGTCGGACGCGCAACTCGGCCTGGCCGTGGTTGCAGACAATGTGATCTATATCGTCTGGTTGCCAATTCTTTTGATGTCACGTGACTATGCTGAGCGCTTTAACAAGTGGGCGCGAGTCCCGGCAGACCGCATCGCCGCGATGGATGCTGCCGCTGAACTGCATATCGAAGAAGATCACGCACCAACAATGCAGCAGTACTTGTATCTGGCAGCCGTCGTATTCGGTGTTGCCGCAATCGGTCATGTCGTCGCACCACCGGTAGCCGAATGGATCGGCGATGCAAGCCCAGCTCTCGCCGGTATCTTTTCCGAGACCACGGTGCGAATCCTGATCGTGACGACAATCGCCTTATTCCTTTCGACCACGCCAGTGTCGACACTGCCCAGTTCGACAGCGATCGGCACAGCGATTGTTTACATTTTCGTCGCGGGCATGGGCGCACGCGCCGAAGTCTCCGGTCTGATTGACGCGCCAGCATTCGTACTCGGTGCATTTATCTGGATATTCATACACGGCCTGTTCATGCTCGCTGGTGCCTGGATATTCAGAGTCGACGTGCACAGTGTGGCGATCGCATCAGCAGCAAATATCGGTGCGGCAGCATCCGCGCCGATCGTGGCGGCACATCACCGGCCAAGTCTCGTGCCTGCATCAATCCTGCTGGCCTTACTCGGCTATGCAATGGGCAATTATCTCGCGCCCCTGACCGGCCATCTCGCGAGACTTGCAGTCGGTCAATAGCGATGTGGCGGACTTACGTCAAGCACGCCACCTGGACGATCGTCACGATTGCGCTGATTGTCACCGTGCTCGCGGTGTTGCTGTGGCGCGATCGTCCGAGCCTTGATGCAATTGACTGGCCGACACCGGCAATTGCCTCGGCCGCAACGCCCGACTCGGTCACTGTTACCTGGCTCGGCGTCTCGACGTTGCTGTTCGATGATGGCGAGACGCAGATACTGATCGATGGCTTTTTCTCACGAGCATCTATCACCGATATCCTGCTTGGACGCAGCGTCGACAACGATGCGGCAACGATCAACTATGCAATGAATGAATTCCGCATGCGCAGCCTCGCTGCGATTATTCCGGTACACAGCCACTTCGATCACGCGATGGACATCGGTGCAATCGCGAATCGTTCCAGTGCATCGATACTCGGTTCAAAAACCACGGCGCAGATCGCACGCGGTGCCGGGGTGCCAGAGGACCAGATCAACGTGGTTGAAACCATAGAAAGTTTCGAGTTCGGCGATTTTCGCGTGACGCTGCGGCCGTCGGGCCACGCGCCCGTCGGCTGGCATGGCTCGGTCCCGCTGGACGGCTCAATCGACGAGCCTCTGGTATTGCCGCAGCCCATCACCGCCTGGCGCATGGGCGGCGCCTATACGATCATCATTGAACACCCGCAAGGTACGGCGCTGGTGCAAGGCAGCGCCGCGTACAGGAAGTATGAGCTGCAGGATATTTCGGCCGATGTGGTATTTCTCGGCATTGCCCAGCTCGAATCACTGGGGCACGATTATGCCGAGCTGTATTGGCAACACACCGTCACCGCGACCGGCAGCCACAGCGTTTACCCGATACATTTTGACGACTATACAAAACCTTTCGGGGTCGTTGAGTTGCCACCGAGAGTCATCGATAACGTACCGAAAACCGCTCGCTGGTTGAGTGAATTTCGCCGCCGCTGGGACAGCGACACCTCGCTGTTCATCCCGGATTTTGGCAAACCGATTGCAATCTACGCGCAGCCAGCATCCGAGTCATGAGCCGCACCCAGGCTGCTCAAGTTGGCACGACCGTCGATTAAATCCTGTTTCTGCGGTCGACTCAGCTGCTTGATTCGGTATTCAAGCCGCGACGCCACCGAGCGATTACCAACGGCCTCCGAGAATACCAGCGTTAATGGACCACGGCCCTTGAGATACTTCGCCCCGCGTGGGCTGCTTTCGTGTTCGCCGATGCGTCTGTCCACGTCGGCGGCGATGCCGGTGTAGTAGCTGTCATCGGCGCAGCGCAGAATGTAGACGCTGTACTCAGCACCCGCCATCTTAGCTGTTGCTTTTGACACGTTCGGTCGACGCCGGATCCGACTGCGGTGGCGGGTCTTTGTCACAGCGCCCGCAATTTGGCTTCAATTGCAACACGACTCAGGCATTGCCTCCAACGAGCGTGTCGCCAAAGACGCGAAAGGCACCGGCCTCGATACTTTCAAGGTTCTCGGTCGTGTCGGCCCAGGTCAGGACGATGTCCGAAGTACCACCGAGTGCTTCAGCAGGGGCATGTAGCCGCAAGCTTAAGATGTTTCCGGTGAGCGCCGCTTCCCGAATCAGATCATGACCGCCGAATTGTTGCTCATTGATCTCGATGTAGATGGATTCGCTGAATTCTTCGTCGATGGTTCGCATCAGCAACAGGTAGTCAGCGATGTCACCCTCATCTGTTGTCTTCGCAAAGAACAACATTGTGGCATTGTCACGAACATCGAACGCGACCGTATCGTAATTACGACTCTCAACCATGGATTTCCCTCATTTCATTGATTATCGCATCTTTTTCGGACCAGGTTTCGCCCAACCATGCGTGCAGGCGCCTGCGGAATTCGCGATCATCCTGATAGTTGCCGTGGATCAACCAGTCCTCCAATGGCTTTTCGCGGACTTTGGCGATGACATTGACCGGGTACCCGCAACACATATCCCAGAAACTCGTCGCGCCGTCGTGGTAGAGCAACGTGACATCAACGAGCCCGGTGAATAGCTCTCCCATCGACGACAAGGCCATCGCAAGACCGCCAGCACGCGGCTGCAACAGGTGTTGGTACGGCGATTTTCGGTCAATACGCTTCTTTTCTGAAAAGCGCGTACCCTCGATAAAGTTCAGCACCGATGTCGGTGTGTCACGAAATTTCTCGCAGGCACGACGCGTCGTTTCCAGATCCTTGCCTTTCATATGCGGGTTTTTTGCGAGATATGATGGCGAAAACCGTTTCATGAACGGCATGTCCAACGCCCACCAGGCAATCCCAAGCAACGGAAACCAAATCAATTGCTGTTTGATAAAGAATTTCAGGAACGGCACACGCCGATTGAAAACTGCCTGCAAAATAACGATGTCGACCCAAGTCTGGTGGTTTGCGATCACCAGGTACCAGCCGTCACGCCGCAGTTTCTCAAGTCCACGTGACTCGACATGCACGTTCCCGGCATGGCGCATAATAAGAGTATTGATACTGATCCAGTTCTCCCCGATCGCCATTAGCCAGCGCGTGATCGCACGGCGTATTGCAGGTAATGGCAGCACAAGCTTGAATATAGCCAGGACGAAGATCGGCACGAACCAAAAAATGGTATTTACCGTGAGGCCAGCAAAGAAAAGCACGCCTCGAATATTGCGGATCAGATTTCGCACGACGGCATTCTAGCCTGATTCAGGCCGCCGGGTAACACGCTTGCTGCGCATCCGCTCGTGCAGTACCGTAATCGGATGAGCAATCGCATGACACCTGAAAAAGCCCTGCAAGCGGTCCGCGACTCGGACGACGGCTTGTACGGTGTGCTGCTCGAGCACGGCACGATGCAACTCGGCTACTACCGTCCCATCGGAACGGACGACCAGAAACCGCATACACAGGACGAAATATACGTCGTGCAAAGTGGTCATGGCGTTTTCCTTCGCGGCGACGAGAAGATTCGGGTTACCTCCGGCGACGCACTGTTCGTTGCCGCGGGTATTGAGCACCGCTTCGTCGACTTCAGCGAGGACTTTGCCGCGTGGGTGGTCTTCTATGGCCCAGAGGGTGGAGAATCGTGAGCTTACACTCGACGGATCTGCTATCCGGATATCGCTCGCCCCGCCGCGCCTGCTAGATACCCGCTCGGCGCGGCGTTACCATGCCACCGCCGGTTTCACTGGCAAACGATCACTGAAAAGGGAAAACGAGAATAATGACGGCAGCAAAACGTATTGATGGCAAAGCCAAAGCCGCACAGCTCACGGAATCAATTACCCGGGAGACTGCAACACTCTTGGCTGAACATGGCATCAAGCCCGGACTCGCGGTTGTCATTATCGGTAAAGATCCGGCGAGCCAGGTCTACGTGCGCAACAAGAGGCGTACGGCCGAGTCCTGCGGCTTTCACTCAGTGCAACACAGCCTGGATGCTGATGCCTTGCAGCCCGATGTACTGGCTCTGATTCACCAGCTCAATAGCGACGACGCGATCCACGGCATCCTTGTGCAATTGCCGTTGCCGGAGCACCTTGACGAACAGCTCATTACGCAAGCCATCAGTCCTTCAAAAGATGTCGATGGCTTTCACTTCATCAATATTGGCAAGCTGACTGCGGGCCTTACGGCGGATGCATTTGTACCGTGCACGCCGGCTGGCTGCATGCTGATGATTCAGGATGAAATCGGTAACGACCTGTCCGGAAAAAATGCCGTAGTCATTGGTCGCTCCAATATAGTCGGCAAGCCCATGGCGTCATTGCTGTTACAGGCAAACGCGACGGTAACCGTCGCGCACAGTCGCACCAAAAATCTGCCTGGTGTCGTGGCCGCTGCTGATATTGTTGTCGCCGCCGTCGGTCGACCGGACATGGTCAAGGCAGACTGGGTTAAACCGGGAGCGGTGGTGATCGATGTCGGCATTAACCGGGTTGAGAAAATGATCGACGGTGAGAAAAAAATGGGCCTCACCGGCGATGTCGATTTTGACGATGTCGGCACAGTGGCCGGCGCGGTCACACCGGTACCCGGTGGCGTAGGACCGATGACGATCTCTATGCTAATGGCGAACACGCTTCGGTCGGCGCGTCTCGCAGCCGGACTGGAAGCTTAAGCACCGCATGCTTCCAAAGAATCCCGAAGATTTTCGAACTATCTGGCTGAGTCCGGACGATGACGCTGTGGTACAGATTATTGACCAGCGCCTGTTGCCACACGAATACCGTATTCACAATCTCAAGAGCTGGCAGGACGGCGTCGTTGCGATTGCCGATATGTATGTGCGCGGCGCGCCGCTGATTGGTGCGACTGCGGCATGGAGCCTGTACCTCGCCGCGCTGGCCGCCGACGGCAATCAATCTGAAATCCGGAGCGCCGCCAAAGCCCTGCTGGAGTCGCGGCCAACCGCCGTCAATCTTCGCTGGGCCGTTGAGCGCGTTTTGAAATGCCTTGATTCCGCCAGCAACGCCGACGAACTACGACGACTAACGCGACAGGAGGCCGAGAGAATTTGCGACGAAGACGTTGAAATCAGCCGCGGCATTGGCGATCACGGCTTGACTTTGATTGCAGCGATTGCTGCAAAGAAGAACGACGAACCAGTCAATGTTCTGACCCATTGCAACGCGGGTTCGCTGGCGACAATTAACTGGGGTACGGCGACCGCACCGATCTACTTCGCACATCAAAAAGGCATCAAAATTCATGTCTGGGTCGACGAAACCCGACCGCGAAACCAGGGTTCACAACTGACTGCCTGGGAATTGGCTGCGAACAATGTGCCGCACACGCTGATAGTCGACAACGCGGGCGGCCACCTGATGCAACACGGCATGGTCGATCTCGTCATCACCGGAACCGATCGAACGACACGATGCGGCGATGTCGCGAACAAGATCGGCACCTATTTAAAGGCGCTTGCGGCGCATGACAACGCGATACCTTTCTACGTCGCACTGCCATCAACGACCATTGACTGGAACAGCCGCGATGGTATTGCCGAAATTCCGATCGAAGAACGTGATCCGGACGAAGTGAGCAACGTTTACGGCATCGCCAACGGTAAGGCAACGGTTGTTCGTACAACGGCCCCGAATACAGCAGTCAGCAACTATGCGTTTGACGTCACACCGGCGCGTCTTGTGACCGGGCTAATCACAGAGCGCGGCATCTGTGACGCAAGTGAAGGTGGTTTGTTGTCACTCTTTCCCGAGATGCAGACAGCGTGACGATTGATGAAGGCTACATCAAGTATCAAAGCCACTGGTCTGCCGGCCCGGCACCGAGCATTGAAGCCGCACGACATCTGGATGATTCGCGACAATTGTTATTTGCCGCGGGTCTGATCGGGCATTACGCAGAATTGAATATCGGCTTCGGAAATATCAGTATTCGCTTCGGCGCGCCCGGGCAATTTTTGATGACCGGAACGCAAACTGGTCACATCGAAAACACCACGGAACAACACTACTCCCTGGTCACCGACTACGACATCGCTCGCAACGAAGTCAGCTGTGCTGGACCAGTGCAGGCATCATCGGAAGCGATGACTCATGCAGCAATCTACGAACTGGATGCGAAAATCGGCGCTGTTGTGCATGTGCACAGTAAAGCACTTTGGGGTCAGTATCTGAACAAACTGCCCACGACAAGTAGCCATATTGGCTACGGTACTCCAGAGATGGCGCTTGAGTTTCAACGGCTCTACGAAGAAACGGCGTTCAGAACAGAAGGTATTGCAGTAATGGGAGGTCATGACGAGGGTCTGATCAGCATAGGGGAATCCTTGCAACAAGCGACTGCAAAAATATTGTCTCTGGCGGCTTAGAAATTACGATCTCAAGCCGTGCTTCGTCACTTTTCGCCGTCGAGAATCCGGGTTGGGTGCGTTGTCAGGTATAGTTTAATTCTCGACTCGGTCATCACACACACGCTGGGGTCCCTTGCAGAACCTGCCGAACGTATCGATACACAAGCACCGTCACCTTGTCGGGATAGCCACCGGGCTTTTTGGTGCCCTTGTATTGACGGCATTGTGCTACTCGCCGTCATTAAGTGGACCATTCCTGTTTGATGATATTCCCAACCTGGAGATTCTGGGTGAAAGAGGTGGTCTGATCTCGGCCGAGCAGTATTTGGAATTTATCGCGACTCCGCGGTCCGGTCCAATAGGGCGCCCGCTCAGTCTCGCAAGCTTTGCTTTGAATGCTAAAACCTGGCCGACGGATCCGCGTCCGTTTCGGATTACCAACCTGGTCATTCACCTCGTCAACGGTTTGTTATTGTTCCTACTCGCCCGATCCATTTTCGCGACAGCTTATCCCCAAGAGTCAGCGGACAAACTCGCCCTGTTTTGTGCGGTTCTTTGGCTACTGCATCCGTTGCTGGTCTCAACCACAGCCTACATCATTCAGCGGATGACGCAGCTTTGCGCTTTGTTCACGCTTGCGGGGCTCCTTTGTTATATGCGGGGCCGCAATTGCTTTCAGGTAAACCCAACCCGGGGCTGGTTGTGGATTGTTGCCGGCATGGGTGGATTCGGTTTGCTTGCATTGCTGAGCAAGGAAACCGGCATTCTGTTGCCGCTCTATGCGCTGGTCATCGAGCTGACGGTTTATGCTTCGACTAAATTTCACAGCCATAACCGGCGTGTGCTGCTGGCGATACTGTGTGCGCCGCTGATCGCCCT
Source organism: Woeseiaceae bacterium (assembly GCA_021773115.1). Taxonomy (GTDB): domain Bacteria; phylum Pseudomonadota; class Gammaproteobacteria; order Steroidobacterales; family Woeseiaceae; genus UBA1847. The sequence goes on from JAJFKS010000036.1 coordinate 104,033, forward strand.
TGTCACGTACATGATCGTCAATTGGGGCGATACTCTCGCGCGCTTTGAATATCGCTCATTCACTTTGGTGGAGCGCCTGTTGACGCAGGCCATCGTTGTCGTCGACTACTTGCGGCAGATAATTCTGCCGGAGCTTTCTGGTCTCGGCGTCATTCATGATGATTACGCGGTGTCGACGGGATTGTTGAGCCCCCCTGTCACGCTGCTTTGTCTGCTGATCATCGTGTCATTGATTAGCTTTTCGATGGTGGTACGCAAGAGATTGCCTCTTATAAGTCTCGGTATTCTCTGGTTTTTTGCCGGCCATAGTCTGGAGGCAGGGCCTTTGTCGCTGGAGCTCTATTTCGAGCATCGCAATTATTTGCCACTATTGGGGCCACTGATTGTCGCCGCATCTTTGCTGCAATCTGCGAGTCGAAAAATTAGGCGCCTTCTTCCATTCGTCGCCACATTATTTATCGTTATGGAAAGCTTTCTGACGTGGCAAAGTGCCGCAGTGTGGGGGAATGAAGAACGATATATTCGCACTATGCTAATCGAGCATCCCAACTCACTTCGCGCGCAGCAACATCGTGCGAATGAGCTCATTCTATCGCGCCAGTATCGTGACGCTCTCGCGATACAGGAGCGTCTGGCCGTGCTGTTTCCAGAGCACACGTCGACACGACTGAGTATGCTCAATCTTCGTTGCGTTCTTAAAACTTTGACGGCGCAGGAAATCGACGAAACTGGACACTTCCTTGAAACCAGCAATCACGACCTTCAAATCGCCGCATACCTGTCGGTGCTTACGAACAACGCGGATGCCAGGACCTGCCCTGCCTTTAACTTCGAGGAGCTGCACAGCCTGTTCGACAGTCTATTACGCAACGCGAAAATTACGTCGAATAATATAGCGTCAGGCGCTGTGCTCTATAACAAGGGTATGGCCTACAAGCGGTCGGGTGACCTTCGGTCGGCGTTGCAGCAACTCGACCTGTCGTACTCGGCAAATCCTGAAATCGACATTCCAATCCAACAGACGGTTTGGCTGCTGGAGGCAGGCAGACCCGAAGAAGCAGAACAGTATTTGTCGCGGGCGCGCCAACACGGCCGCAACCACATCATTCGTCAAAGTTTTCGGGATTCGGACATCGGTTTTCTTCAACAAGAAATCGATCAGAGCCTATCTGACTAATCGGCGACAGCCGCTTGTGATTATTGCACCTCCCTGAGTCGCACCGTACGCTGGATTCCAGCAAGTCTGTCCCAATAGTCGAGGAACAACCATGACGTATCGAACGTCCCGAATAACAGCTTTAGTCTTTTTCGACGGGCTGCAGTGAAAACACGAAAGTCCGACAGGACTTTATTGACTGCAAATCCTTGGCGTCGCTCAACGGCCGATAGGTTGATGCCTTCACGGCCCGAATCGACACTCGTTCAAAAATCCGATGAGTACTTCGTCGCACCGCAACTCGTCGCGTGTGGCCTTTTCGATCCACATCGAAACAAACCTGAACCTCGCCCTCAATTCGATCACGTCTCGCTTTCTCGGGATACAACGGCACGATCGTATGCGACGGTATTCGACCAGAGTCGTTATCGATAATCCGTGCTCGTCGTTGTTCGGTTTCAGCAGCGAGGACCGGCAGCGCCAGGAATAGCGTGAGTAGAGTCAAGATGCGCACTAGTCCTCGTCCTCAACTTTCGGTGTCTTGCCGTCGCGGCGTTCGTCGATCGTGATCTGCTCGCGAACCGGCTCAACCTCATCGAGGTACATTCCTTTCACCTCTTTGAGGTTTTCCGAATGGGGGTTCAGTCGCTGCCCTTTCCTGATGTCTGCGTCGGAGTCCTCGAAGCGCTCCATGCGCAGAAAGACAATGGCGCGATTGTTGTAGGTGCGCCAGTGATTCGGCTCACGCTCGATGACCCAGTTGCAATGTTCCAGAGCGGTTTCGTATTGAGATACCAGCAGGAAACCCGCACAGAGATTGGCATGTCCGATCAATTCTTCACGGCGATTCGCGGCAGTTTTGAGACCCTGCAGCGTCAGCCGCACGCCTTCTTCGCCGTCGCCCGCCAAAAGCGCCTGAGCACCGTCGTACAGGTAGATATTACTCGGCCCCAAAACCGTCTTGCTGTCTGCGTCTTTGTCGGCGAGGGCTACAGCCCATGCCAGCGACGCGATCGCAAGCAAGGCCATTTGCCGAATCACGAGTTAGTCCCCGAGTTCCAGGTGCCTGGCGAAGAATGCCGTTGTGCGTTGCCAGGACAATTTAGCCGCAGCCTCGACATAGCGAGGTGTCGTATCGTTGTGGAAGCCGTGTCCGGCATCCGGATAGGTAAATTCTTCGAAACTCGCACCCGCGGCTTGCAGCGCTTTTTCGAATTCGGGCCAGCTCGCGTTGATGCTCTCATCCGTTGCGCCGTGATGAAACATCAGCGCTTGCTTGATGTCCTTCGCCTCGGCGGGGTCCGGGTGCGAGCCATAGTAAGAGACAGCCGCCGACAACGACGGCATGCGGAGCGCGAGCCGCGCAGAGACGCCGCCGCCATAGCAAAAACCAACGGAGCCCACCTTGCCTGTACTGTCAGGATGGTTTTGCAGAAAGCTGGTGGCCGCCACGAAATCCGCAAACATTTCGTCGCTATCACGTTTTCTCTGCATCGCCCGGCCTTCATCATCATTACCCGGGTAGCCACCCAACGGTGTCAGCGCATCCGGTGCGAATGCGATGAACCCCGCGACGGCCAGGCGTCGCGCCACATCTTCGATATAGGGATTCAAGCCACGATTCTCGTGAATGACGAGGACAGTGGGCAGTTTGTGCTGATGCACGGCTGGCCGGGCGTAATAGCCCTGCATCACTTTGGCGCCAGCCGGCGACGCGTATTTTTTATAGCTTGTTGTGATCGACGAATCATCGGGGTCGACTTGCCGGGCGCGAGCGTAATCCGGGCTGAGGCTAGCAAGAATGGCTGTAGCCGTCGCGACCGAGGCCGTGATCTTCGCGGTACCATCGAGAAACTGCCGGCGGCTGATTTTGCCATGCACGTAGCCATCGAACAGCTTCAACACACGTTGATCGTATTTCTGCTTACTGACCACTGATGTATTGCTCGAGGTGCTGAATCTCTTCCTGCTGATCGGAAATAATTGCCTGCACCAGGTCACCGATGGAAATCAGTCCGACGACATTGCCACCCTCGACGACCGGTAGATGACGGATCTTTTTTTCGGTCATTGTCGTCATGCACTGGTTGACGGTCTCTGTCGGGGTCGTCGTCATGACGTTTGTCGACATGATCTCGCCGACCTCCGTGGACCGGGACGAGCGGCCCTTTACAATAACTTTGCGCGCATAGTCGCGCTCGGTCATGATTCCCTTGAGCTCATCGCCATCCATCACCAGTAGCGATCCGATGGACTTCTCGGCCATCGTCGTTATGGCGTCGAGAACAGAGGTCTCGGCCGTGATGGAAAAAATCCCGCGGCCTTTCCTATCGAGTAGATGCTGCACCAATTTCATACCGCCTCCCGTTTTGTGCGCCCCCTGGGTGGGCCGCTCTTATAGGGTGATATTAGCGCATTTGAAGCGGCTTAGGACTCCTCCCGAACATCGCCGCGGACATCGGAGATGGACAGGCCGCCGCTGCCATCGTCAACAATCGTCAGGTTGTTCTCGATGTCCGAGACCCGGATGCTGCCTGAACCGTCGTCAATGGTGACCGAACCCGCGACATGCTTGACGCTGATGCTGCCGGATCCGTCGACGATGAAGACATCTCCCGACGCATTGCTCACGTCCAGCGATCCTGATCCGTCGTCAATATCGACGCTCGCCGCCTCGTCCACATCGATGGAACCTGAGCCGTCATCAATCGAAATGTCAGCCATTGTCCGGCTGACGTCAATTGAGCCTGCCCCATCTTTGATCTTGACGGCAATGCCCTGCGGCACGCTGATATCGAGATCGATCCTGGCATTCGAAGAAAACCGCATCCGACCATTGTCGAAATGCGACTTCAGTATTGCGACGCCATTCTCCTGCTGCAAAGACAGTGTCATGCGTTTTTCGATGAATTTTCTTGCCTCGTCCTCGTCACCGTCTTCAACGACGATGGTCGCCCTAAGCACTATTTTGTCGAGGCCCGCAACACCTGTAACATCCATGCTGCCTGCACCCGCATCGATAGCAAGTAATGCAAGCTCATCGCTATCAATAGTCAGGGTACGAACTTCTTTGTATTCACCCCATGCGGCATGGGCAAGGCTCGCGACAAACATGGCCATAACAACAAAACTGCGCATGACATACCCCTTTAATTTGAAATTTCGACGCATTCGATAGTGATTAGACGCACGTCAACGCGTTTTGGTTGCAATACGGAGAGTTATTTCGGGACTTCGAATTTCTTCAGACGCATCGCGAGTTCGCTGGCCGGTAGCCACCGACCGCGTAACATGACGCCATGAATCCTGTCGCTGTTATCGATATCGATGAACGGATTGGCATCCAGCAAGAGTAGGTCGGCCTCTCGCCCCTCGGCGACGATGCCGGTATTCGAGCCGAGGAATTCGGCGACCGCGGCGGTACCCGTACGCAGCGCTTCATACGGCGTCAGCCCTGCTGCCACCAACGCGGCCAGTTCGCGATGAATCGAAAAGCCCGGAACGTTGAAAGACTGTGGCGCATCCGATCCCAGCAATAAGCCAGCGCCCGCCCGGTGCAGTTCAAATATCAGGCGCCGCCGCAGCGATATTGCAAGCGCTGCGGTTTCGGCCGTGTAATTTCGATCGTTGAGTAGCGCCTCCTTGGCCGCGACCCAGTCGTCGACGACGGACCTGGACACGTACCGGGTCTCGGGCCGCAGCCGCAGATCGACGATCGACGTGCCGTCGACAAGCTGTTCGATCAAAACCTCGGTCGGTACGTTCCAGGTACCTGCCGCTGCCGTCGCCGCGGCGATTTCCGGAATACGACTCGCATCGATGTCAGCGGCCAGCATGACGTCAAAGAATCCGCCGTATCCGCCGGTGGCGCCGTTTCCTGGTGGCAATAAGGCCAGGAAGTAGCCATCGAGGTGATCGATGCTTGCCATTTTTCCACTAAGTGCCTCCAGGACACCGCTTGCGACCGGCACATGGCCTGCAAATGGCATTCTGATCTCATTCGCGGTCGCGGCCAGTGAGGCAAATTCGCGGTGACTGAGGCCGGGATGGACCTTTATGAAATCGTATCCGGCCGCCTGCTGAGCGCGCACCATTCTTGCCGCGTCGGCCGCACTCGAAACGGAGCGACCATTGAGCGATGGCCCCGACGTAATGAGCCGTGGGCCGAAGGTCTGACCGCTCTCGAATTGCTCCCGAAGCCGTAAATGCGACGACTGACCGAGCATGCCGCGAATCGTCGTGACGCCATTGGCAACAAACAGTGTCACCAGGCGCTCGATCTGTTTTTTTGACGTACCGGTTACGTGCGCATGCATCTCCGCAAGCCCTGGCATCAGGAACCGATCTGTGCCATCGATGACCAGTGCGCTCTTCGGGACTGGCACCGAGTCAACGCTGCCGATTTTTGTGATTTTGCCGTTTTCGACAATGACCGTTTGCTGTGCCAACACAAGCTCAGCCGACATCGGCAACACGTTCACGTTGACAAAAACAATGATGCCGTCGTCTGCGATTGCAGACGACGCGATTATAAACGCCGACAGCGCCAGCAATTTCTGCGTGAACCTGATCATTTCGTGCCTCGTACCGAAGCCAGTACCTCGTCGCTTATGTTTCCGCCACAGATTATCGTCACGACATTTTTTTCGGCGACTTCCTCACGGCGAGCAAGCATTGCCGCGACGGCGACACCCGCTGCGCCTTCAATGACCTGGCCTTCCGCCTCCATATACAGACGCATTGCGGCCGCAATTTGTTCCTCATCGACAATCACAAACTCGTCAACGACAGCCTGGTTCAGCGGAAAAGTGATTGCCCCGGCTTCGATGCCGCCTGCCGTACCGTCAGAAAGCGTCACATCGCTGGGCAGATCGAGGATTTCGCCCGCCTCGATCGAATGCGCCATGATTGCTGACGCCTTCGGCTGGCAACCGTAAACCTGGACGGCTGGATTGTGTGCTTTCAGCACACTGCCGACACCGGCAACCAGGCCACCACCTCCCACTGCGATAAAGGCAGCGTCGATGGCCGGTAACTGTTCGACAATTTCAATTCCGCAGGTACCTTGCCCGGCGATGACGTCTTCATCATTGTAAGGCGACAAATAGCACATGCCCTGTTTCACGGCGTAGTCGCGTGCGTGTTGCTCAGTGTCCAGCCCGTCGGTGCCGAAGTAGCGAACGTCACCGCCGTAGCTTTTGATCTTGTCCACCTTGGCGGCCGAGGTTTGCTCCGGTACAAAAATGACACCACGAATATCGAGCTTCTGCATGGCACAGGCAACTGCCGCACCATGATTGCCACTCGACGCAGCCACGCAGCCGCTGGCACGCTCGCGGTCAGTTAGCAGCATCAGCTTGTTGCTTGCCCCACGCAGTTTGAACGAGCCGGTTGCCTGGTGATTTTCGAGCTTGAAATAGATCTCCGCTGCGAGCTCGTCACTGAATCGCGCTGATCGACGTAATTCCGTACGTTCGACATATCCCGCAATGCGGGCTGCCGCGGCTTCGGCATTGGCGCTTGTTACGCTCATTCGAACCACGAATCAGTCAAACGTATTACAGGCATCGGGGTCACCTTTCTGTAAGCCGGTTCGAAACCATTGCTGCCGCTGTGCCGATGTACCATGCGTGAATGACTCCGGTACGACGCCACGACCGCTTTGCTTTTGCAATGTATCGTCGCCGATGGCGCTGGCAGCATTGAGTGCTTCATCGACGTCTCCGTCTTCAATAATATTGCGCGCCCGGTCTGCACGATTCGCCCAGACACCAGCAAAACAGTCGGCCTGCAGCTCGAGACGAACCGACAGTGCGTTGCCTTCAGTCTGGCTCAATTGCTGCTTCATCGAATGCACCTTTCCGGAGATGCCCAACAGGTTTTGTACATGGTGTCCGATTTCATGCGCGATGACGTAGGCCTGTGCAAAATCGCCCGGTGCTTTGAAGCGTGTCCGCATCTGTTCATAGAAGTTGAGATCGATGTAGGCGTTCTTGTCGGCGGGGCAATAGAACGGACCCATCGCGGCCTGTCCCATTCCGCAGGCTGAACGCGTCGCACCACTGAACATAACCAGTTTTGGCGCTTCGTAGCGCTGACCCTGTGCGGCAAAGATTTCTGTCCAGACATCCTCGGTATCGGCGACAACGACGCTTACCATGTCTGCCAACGGATCATCCTTCAGATCCTCCGCGGTCGGCTGCGTGCCGGCTTCCGATGACGGGGAGCCTGACTGAACGCCTTCCAGCAAGGGCGTCGGGTCAATTCCGAAGTACCAGGCCAGCAGCACGATCACAATGGTACCCACTCCGCCGCCGAGCAATTTTGGCGACGAGCGTTGGCCGCGCCGATCTTCAATGTTTGAACTTCGCCTTCCGCCCCGCCACCGCATATTTGACTCCAGAACCGTTTGCAGACCGCCACTTTACAATAATTGGCGGGCCAGATAATTGCATTGCGTCGACAGGCTCGACTGTGCAAGGATGACCTTCCATTGAAAAAGGCACAACTGCTGAAAGGCAGCGTCGCAAAGCCACCGGTCTACGGGCAAACACCTACGACAGCGGAGTTACCAATATGAAAGCACACGGTTTTCGTGATACGGGCAAGCTGTATCGCCGCCCGGCATCCCCCGGAATACAGACACCCAAAACTCTCGCACGCCTGATGCGAGCTCTCGACAGGAATTCCAATGTCGCGCTGCCGCTGCGACCGAGAGGCGCAGGTAGCTCATCGACGGACTGCAACCTGGCCACTCAGGGAACCGTTATCAACACGACGGCACTCAACCTGATTTCCCATATTGATACCTATAACCACACGGTGACAGCACAAGCCGGAGTTCGCATCGGTGAGCTAATAGCAGCGCTCGCGGATGAAGGCCTGGAGCTGATCGGCAGTTTTGACCAGACTGAGCGCACGCTGGGTGGCGCAATCGCTGCGCCGTGCATGGGCCCCGGTATTGGTGACCAGGCATCCCTGCTGTCAACGCAGGTGATCAACATGAAAATCGTTACCGCCAACGGCAAAGTCATGAAGATCGGCGAAACGCAGCAGCATCTTTTGAGCGCTTTTCGCCTGAGCTACGGCATGCTCGGCATTATCTATGAAATTACCTTGAAAGTTCGACCGATCATGAACTTTGCCGCGAGTCACCGCAGCATGGACGTCGACACCTTCGCGCAGGTTGCTGATCGTCTCGCCAATGGCAATATCGGCCTGAAGTTCTACCTGATGCCGTACCGAAATCACGTCTACCTGGACTTGCGGCATTTTGAAACGGTCGGCGGCAACGCTTATAACGCGCCATGGAAAATCAAAGACTGGGGAGAAAGTACGGTTCTGCCAAGTGTGTTTCGATCGCTTAGCCGCGTCGTTCCAATCCCGTCGGTACGCTACCGGCTTATGGATTCGATTTCGGCAACCACACACGGGCTCGTCAACTCCAAACTGGTTCGCAATGGCAACAACGTAACCGCTGGTGGTCGACACCGACGACGCAAGCCCAGCAATCTGTTGTATTCGACCTGGTGCTTTCCGGCCTCCGATTTTTCCGTTGTTGTAAAAGCCTACGCCCGGTTCTGCCGTGAGTCCTTCGCTCAAACGGCCTATCGTTGCGACCTGCCAGCTGTGGGTTATCGAGTTGCACGAGACAATTCGGCATTGTTGTCACCCTCTTTCGACGAGCCGCTAATTGCGTTGCAAACGGTGTCTACGCAGAGGCGCGGCTGGGACAGCTTTGTTATGGACCTGTCGGAATTCGCAGAAAACTGGGGCGGGACGCCGCTGTTCAACCAATCGCTCTCGACACGCGATGCCTATGTCTCGCAGACCTACAGCGGACGCATGGAATTTTTCAAAAAGCTGCGCCGTCGACTCGATCCCGAGAATCGATTTCTCAATCCTTACCTGGCTCGATACTTCGAATAGGCCTTGATTCCGCGCGTCCTGCGCCGGCAAATCACGAGGCCCACGCCGACAGTGCCTCGAAGTGACAATACAAGTATTTGTTTTTTAAATACTTTTCACTGATATCACCGATTTGTCTATCGCTTCACTGGTTTTTATATATCGGATTGATACTATGCATCGCCCCGATATATGGACAGGACCCCACGATGGACGTCAAGACAGTTTGCCTGGGAATGCTGACGGACGGCGAAGCATCAGGCTACGACCTTAAAAAGCATTTCGAATCGACCTTCGGCCACTTTTTTGCCGCCGGCTATGGCTCGATCTACCCCGCACTGTCAGCACTTGCCGATCAAGGTCTCGTAACCTGTGAACACGTTTCGCAGGAAGGAAAACCGGATCGCAAAGTCTACGCAATCACAGACAGTGGCAAGGAATTCCTGCTCGAAGCACTCAAAGATCCAGCGCCGTGCCACAAGGTGCGGTCCGATTTCCTGGCGACGATGTGTTTCGCGCACCTGATGCCAACGGAGCAAATTGAGACGGTTTTGAAAAGCCGCCTGGAGGACGTCGACAACTGGCTGAAACTGATCGCGAAAGCTGAGGCCTGCTGCTACGAGCAATGGCCACCCGGCATGAAATTCGTCGCTGGCTTTGGCAAGGCAATGACGCTTGCGATGAAAAATTATGTGGAAGAAAACGCCCACATGGTGACAGATGCCGGCACCCGCAAAGCCGCTAACGGCTGAGCGAACAATCATTTAATTACGGAATTATGATGCAACAAAGTTCATTTGATCGTTACAAATCCTGGATGGTTTCTGGCGCAATTGCCGGCGCAGTCGCAATCTGGCTGCTATCGGGCCTGTTCGTGGATAATGCAGAAACGGACACATCGACGGACGTCAGCAGTGCAGCTCCAGATACACACAAAGGTGCTGTTCGCGTTCGTACTCAGTCGGCCGAAATGGTTTTACGGTCGATTGCAATTAACGGCAAGACCGCACCGGCAAGAGTGGTCACCCTATCGGCACAGACGGACGGCCGCGTCGTAAGCATCGGCGCCGAACGTGGCTCCAACATGGAAGCTGGCCAGCTCATCGTGCGCCTGGATGAGCGTGATCGTAAGGCACGCCTTGCGGAGGCCGAGGCAAGAGTTAAACAACGCGAGGTTGAATTCGAAGGTCGGCAGAAGCTGAAGTCATCGAGCTACGTTTCGGAAGCGCAATTACAAGAAGCGGTCGCTCAACTGGAAACCGCGAAAGCCGAATTGACTCGCGCCAGGCTCGATCTGGAGTACATGAACGTTCGCGCACCTTTCGGCGGCGCACTTCAGGCCCGTTCCGTTGAGGTCGGTGACTTCGTCAAAGTGGGCGATCCGATCGCGACCTACGTCGACAATCGTAAAATTATCGTTTCTGCGAATCTTTCCGAGTTCGATGCCCATTATGTTGATGTCGGCGATCGTGCCGCGGCGGCACTCGCCACCGGTGAGACTGTGCAAGGTCGAATTCGGTATGTCGCCCCTGTCGCGAACGAAGCAACCCGCACATTTGACGTCGAACTGGAAGTTGACAATTCGGACGGCGCCTTGCGTGTCGGCGGGACTGCTGTGTTGAATATTCCTGCCGAGGAAGTGCTGGCGCACCGGGTTTCTCCGTCGCTGCTGACACTGGATGACGCCGGCAATGTCGGTGTGAAACTGATCAACGACAAGGGTCTGGTCGAGTTCGTAGTCGCGGACGTTGCCTTGTCCTCGAGTAACGGCGTCTGGCTGGCGGGCCTGCCGGAGCAGGCAACGATTATTACGGTGGGTCAGGGCTACGTCGCCAATGGTGCAAGCGTTGAGGCGATCCCCGAGGAAAACACTCGTACGGCCGTAGCCATTCAGACAGGTGCTGAGGCCGTCGACTGATGGATATCATTAGTACTTCAATGTCGCGGTCGCGGACCGTAGTTCTGTCGTTGCTGACTGTCCTGATCGGCGGTTTCGTCGCCTACGCGACCATCCCGAAAGAAGCTGAACCCGATATCGAGATTCCGGTGATTTACGTCAGTATTTCGCACGACGGCATATCTCCCGAGGACGCCGAGCGGCTGCTGGTACGACCCATGGAGCAGGAACTGCGTTCCATTGAAGGCATCAAAGAGATGACCGCAAACGCCTATGAGGGCGGCGCGAATGTGCAACTGGAATTTGATGCAGGCGTCGACACCGGCAAGGCCTTGCAGGATGTACGAGAAAAAGTCGATCAGGCGAAGGCAAAATTGCCGGGCGACACAGACGAACCGACTGTCAACGAAGTAAAGATGTCGCGTTTCGACCCGATGCTGGTCCTGAACCTCGCTGGCGACATTCCGGAACGGACGCTGACGACAATAGCGAAAGACCTGAAGGAAAAAATCGAGGGATTGAGCGGCGTGCTCGAGGTAAACCTGATTGGAACCCGGGAAGAACTGATGGAGGTCGTTGTCGATCCGCTCGCAATGGAAAGTTATGGCCTCGATCAGGCGCAGATTATCCAGTTTGTCGACCGTAACAATCGGCTGGTTGCTGCGGGCGCCCTGCACTCCAGCGAAGGTCGTTTTCCAGTAAAGGTCCCTGGCGTCTTCGAAAGCGCTGAAGATGTGCTCGACATGCCAATCAAGGCCGTCGGTGAACGCGTTGTCCATTTTAAAGACATCGCGCAAGTTCGCCGGACCTTCAAGGATGCGGAGAGCGTTGCCCGATTAAATGGCAAGCCAGCCATCGCAATTGAGGTTGTACAGCGGGCCGGTGCAAACATCATTGATACGATTGACGCCGTCAAAGCGCTGGTTGCCGAAGAAAAAGCCTACTGGCCAGGCGGTATGGAGATTCTCGCCTCGCGCGACAAATCAAAGGACGTCAACGACATGCTGTCGGAGCTGCAGAATAGCGTCCTGTCTGCTGTGTTGCTGGTATTCATCGTCATTATCGGCATCCTCGGTATTCGCTCGGCGCTGCTCGTCGGTGTTGCAATCCCCGGCAGTTTTCTCATGGGCATTCTGATCATTGGCTCGTTTGGCATCACCATCAACATGATGGTGCTGTTTGCGCTGATCATGGCCGTGGGCATGTTGGTCGATGGTGCAATCGTCGTAACCGAAATGGCAGATCGCCGACTGGCTGAGGGCGAATCTCGATTTGATGCCTACTCTCGCGCGGCGATTCGCATGTCCTGGCCCATCATTGCTTCAACCTGCACCACGCTCGCGGCGTTTGTGCCGCTCGCTTTCTGGCCCGGTATGTCGGGCGAGTTCATGAAGTATTTGCCCATTACTCTGATCGCCGTTTTGTCAGCATCGCTGATAATGGCGTTGATATTCGTGCCAACGCTGGGCGCCATATTTGGCAAGACCGGCGCGAATACGGCGGAGGCCCGACGCAACCTGACGGCTGCTGAAACCGGTGACCTGAATACCGTTACCGGTTTTACCGGCCGCTATGTCCGCTTCCTGCGATCATCACTAAAGCACCCGTGGATGAACGTCGGCGGCGTTACCGCCTTGCTTGTCGTGATCTATCTGGCGTTTGTATTCTTCGGCAAAGGTGTCGAATATTTCCCGGACGTTGAGCAGCCATTTGGCATGGTCGATATCCGGGCGCGCGGCGACTTGTCCACTACCGAGCGTGACACCCTGGTCCGCCAGGTTGAGGAACGCGTTCTCGGCATGCCGGAAATCGAATTCCTGTACGCAAAAACGGGCAGTGGTGATCAGGGTGCTGAAGATCAGATCGGCACATTGACGCTCAACTACATTGAGTGGGACCAGCGCCGCAAGGCGAATGATATTCTTGCCGAGGTTCGTGCAAGAACCAGCGACCTGGTGGGCATCAAGATTGAGCCGCGAAAGCCCGATTCCGGACCGCCGATTGGCAAGCCGATTCGCATTGAATTCTCGTCTCGATTTCCTGAGGTCCTTGAGCGATCCGTCGCCGAGGTTCGCGAGCTGATGGAAAATACCCGTGGCATCCTGAACATCGAAGACAGCCGGCCGTTACCGGGCATCGAGTGGCAAATCAAGGTTGATCGAGCCGAGGCTGCACGATTTGGCGCCGACATTTCCCTCGTGGGCGCGATGGTCCAGCTCGTCACCAACGGCATAAAAATTGGGGAATTTCGCCCGGACGACAGTGACGACGAAATTGATATTCGAGTTCGTTATCCGGAGAGCAGCCGCAGTTTGTCGCAAATCGATGAACTTCGTATTCCATCGGACAACGGACTGGTGCCAATCAGCACGTTTGTAGAACGCGTGCCCGCACAGAAGGTCAGCAATATTCGTCGCATCGACATGCGACGCACCATGTCTATTGATGCCGACGTCGACGCGGGCTTCCTGGTTAACGATCTTGTTGCTGAGCTTCGCAAGGAATTGCCGAATCTCGATATCGATCCTCGTGTGAACATGGTTTTCGGTGGCAGCACGCAGGACCAGGCAGAAGACCAGGCATTTCTGGCACGCGCGATGATAATGGCGCTCGCGATTATGGCCATCATCCTGGTGACGCAGTTCAATAGTATTTACCAGGCCGGTCTGATTCTCACCGCGGTACTTTTCTCGACAGGCGGTGTGCTTCTCGGACACCTGATCATGGGCAAACCCTTTGGTGTCATTATGAGTAGCGTTGGCGTGATAACGCTCGCGGGCATCGTTGTTAACAACAATATTGTATTTATCGACACCTACAACGTCTTACGCGCGCGCGGCGAACAGGCGTTCGATGCAATCTTGAGAACCTGTGCAATTCGCCTGCGACCCGTCATGCTGACGACCGTCACGACCATCGTCGGGCTGTTGCCAATGGTGCTGGGCGTCAACATCAACCTGATTGAACGGGAAGTGTCGATCGGCGCACCGAGTTCTCAGTGGTGGACTCAGCTCGCCTCGTCGGTTGCCGGTGGACTGGCCTTCGCCACGATTCTGACGCTCATTTTGACGCCAAGCCTGCTGATGATCGGCGCCAATGTCGGCGAGCGACTCCGCAGCCGGCAGCACCTCGATTCTGGCGAAGCGGCGTCCGCGCGGCCATAGCCGAATCCCACCGGAAAAAAATCAATCCAAATTGGTGTTTGCTGCATCTAATAGTCAGGAACTCACGATGAGCTCCGGCTTTTTCACACTAACTTATTGATTTTACTACCCAAGGCGATCAGCGTTGCGAAGACGGGCCGTGTATTGCCTTCCACCGAGTTAGTGTTATACTCCACTACAACACTACATTGGTAAAGCATCGAAATCATGAAGCTGCGTAAATCCTTAGCCGCCATTCTGCTCACCGCCACGTTTTCCAGCGCCGCGCTCTCCGGATGCGGTGTGGGCGAGGCCAGTGTCGCCGAGGCCATCGAATCCGCTACGCCGGTGCCGGTCGGGACGGCTACCCCGTTTCGGGCCGATATTAATGCCACCTACGCGGCCAGCGCGTCGATTGTGTCCGATGCTGACGCGCCAGTGACTGCGCGGGTTGCGGGTGAGGTCATCGAGATTTTCGTCGAAGAAGGTGACCGCGTCAAAAAGGGTCAGCTGCTCGCACGGCTCGATGGCGAGCGACTGCGACTTGAAATGCTGTCCGCTAAAGCGAACCTCGAACGCGCGCAAAAAGAATATCAACGCAATGCCGATCTCATTAAGCGCGGGCTGATCAGCGCTGCGATGTTCGAAGGCCTGGCATTTGACGTGGATTCACTGCAGGCCACTTACGATCTGAAGCGATTGAACTACGACTACTCAAGTATTCGGGCGACGATTGCCGGCGTCGTATCTGCACGTGAGATCAAACCGGGTGAAACACTTACCGTCGGCCAGGTTACGTTTCGCATCACTGAAACCTCGGAATTGCTGGCCTATTTGCAGATTCCGCAAGCAGAACTTGCCAAATTCACAGAAGGCCACCCAGCAACCGTAAAGGTTGCCTCGATGCCAAATACCCATTTTGTGGCAAGCATTATTCGAATCAGCCCGACCATTGATACTCGCAATGGCACGTTCCGGGCAACCGCGTCGATCGACAACAGTGAGGGCAAGCTCGCGCCGGGCATGTTCGGCCGCTTTTCGATTGCCTACGAAAAACATGCCGATGCGCTGCTAATACCAGCACATGCGCTACTCGATGAAGACCAGGAAACGTCGGTCTACGTTGTGAACGATGGCACTGTCACCAAGCGAGTCATCACTGTCGGCATCGTAGAGGATGGGCGCGTGGAGATATTGGACGGCTTGCGCGAAGACGAGCAAGTTGTCGTTGTAGGACATGCAGGTTTGCGTGACGGCAGCAAGGTACTTGCCAGTTCTGCGGACCGGAGCTTGTTCGCAGGCTAAATTGAATCCCGGTTGTGATCAGAACAAAAAGCGGCAATTGCGGCGGGGATAAAGGGGATACCAGATGAGGTTATTTCACGTTGGCGCAGCGGCGTTTGCGTGTTTTGTGTTGTTGAGTGCCTGTCAGCAAGGCAAGCAGTCTGACGACGATGGCCAGGACGACGACGAAACACCTCCCGTTCCTGTTGAAATCGGTGTGCCGATTCGCGGCGATATTTTCGCAACCTACACCGGAACCGCACCCATCGAGGCCTATGCTGAAGCGGACGTTATCGCGAAGGTTGCCGGCGAGGTTCGCGTTTTGCATGTCGAAGAGGGCGACCATGTGGAAAAGGACCAAGTGCTCGCAACGCTTGATGGGGACCGCCTGCGACTTGAACTCAGCGAATCCGAAGCGCGCCTCAGGAAAATGCAACGCGACTTCGCGCGCAACCAGGAACTGCAGTCAAAAGGACTGATCAGCGTCGGCGATTTCGAGAGAATTCAGTACGACATGGAAGCGCTCGAAGCGTCCTACAACCTCGCACGACTGGAGCTCGACTACACAAAAATCCGCGCACCGATCAGCGGCGTTATTTCAGAACGCTTTATCAAACTCGGCAATACAATTAAGACCGGTGACCCGGTGTATCGCGTGACCAGCCTGGACCCTTTGGTGGCCTACCTGTTTATCCCGGAACGAGAGTTTCGCCAGATCGCGGCGGGACAGCCCGTACAAATTCTCATTGACGCGCTGCCAAGCGAGGTCGTTACGGCGTCCGTCACCCGCATTAGTCCGATTGTCGATCCGGAAACCGGCACATTCAAAATCACGATTGAAATTCCCGGTACCGACCGGCGTATCAAGCCCGGAATGTTTGGCCGCATGAACATCGTTTACGACAGGCACGAAAATGTGCTGCAAGTGCCTCGCAGCGCAATTATCGAAACCGCTGGCCAGTCTTCGGTTTTCGTTGTCGAAGATGGCGTTGGCATTCGAAAAGATGTACGCACTGGTTTCAGCAGCAATGGCATGGTTGAAATCACTGAGGGCCTGACCGATGGCGAAAACGTCATCACGGTCGGGCATGTTGGACTGAAGAATGACTCAAAAGTCGTTGTAATCAACGACGACGCACGGGACAACAAAGCCGCAGCGGCCGAGGCGGCAGAAAAGGATACCGATTAATGCGACGCCTGATTGAAATTGCGACAGAGCGACGCGTAACCATCATCATGCTGATGACGGCTATTGTGCTTTTTGGCATGGTGTCGCTATCACGGTTGAATCTCAATTTGCTACCGGATATTTCCTATCCGACACTGACAGTCCGCGCGGAACTGACCGGCGCGGCGCCGGTTGAAATCGAAAACCTGCTCACCAAACCCATTGAAGAGGCGGTGGGAGTGGTTCGTAATGTTCGGCTGGTGCGATCGGTATCTCGCTCCGGTCAGGCAGACATCACCATAGAGTTTCTATGGGGTACCGACATGGACCTCGCCGGGGTGGACGTTCGGGAGAAACTCGACATTCTTTTCCTGCCGCTGGAAGCCAGCCGGCCACTGTTGCTGCGCTTCGACCCATCGTCGGAGCCCATTGTTCGACTCGGGCTCCTGCACAAAAATGACGCCACCGGCGACGCTTCGGAACAACGTCTGAAAGCCTTGCGGCGACTCGCAGAAGATCGAATAAAGGCTGAACTTGAGGCCGAAGAAGGCACAGCCGCCGTCAAGGTCAGCGGCGGGCTTGAGGATGAGATCCAAATTCGTGTCGACCAGCAAAAATTAGCGCAGCTGGATATCAGCATTGGGCAGATCGCGGAGCGAATCCGTGTTGAAAACGTCAATCTGTCAGGTGGCCGTCTGGAGGAGGGAAACCAGCGCTTTCTGGTCCGAACTCTGAACGAGTTCAAGGACGTCGACGAGTTTCGCAATGCGATCGTCGCCTATAGCGACAACCGGCCTGTTTACCTGCGCGACGTTGCGACTGTCGAACAGGGTTACAAGGACCGCGAAGCGATCACCCGCGTCAAGGGCAGAGAATCGGTCGAACTCGCTGTCTACAAGGAAGGCGACGCCAATACGGTACAAGTTGCTGAACGCATAGCACAACGCCTTGAACGGCTGCGTAATTCACTACCCGATGACATCGAACTCATCACGATCTACGACCAGTCAACGTTTATTTCTTCTGCTGTGGCCGACGTCCGCCTGGCCGCGATTCTTGGCGGTGTCATTGCCATCTTCGTTCTCTATGGATTTCTGCGCGACGCCCGCGCGACAACAATTGTCGGCATCGCCATCCCGGTTTCGGTCATCGGCACGTTTCTGCTGATGTACACCAACGACATATCCCTGAATATCATGTCCCTCGGCGGCATAGCGCTCGCCGTCGGCATGCTCGTCGACAATTCGATCGTGGTGCTGGAAAATATTGTTCGCAAAAAAGAACAGGGGGAAAACATTGTCGACGCTGCGCGAAACGGCACGACCGAGGTCGGCGGCGCCGTCGTCGCAGCAACTCTGACGACGATCGCGGTATTTTTTCCGATGGTGTTTATCAGCGGTATCGCGGGCCAATTGTTCCGAGACCAGGCCCTGACTGTTACGTTCGCGCTGGTCTTTTCGCTGATTGTGGCATTGA
This sequence comes from Woeseiaceae bacterium, assembly GCA_021773115.1. Lineage (GTDB taxonomy): Bacteria > Pseudomonadota > Gammaproteobacteria > Steroidobacterales > Woeseiaceae > UBA1847. The sequence continues at coordinate 122,065 of JAJFKS010000036.1, forward strand.
CACTGATTCCGATGCTCGCATCGCTCGGTGCTCAAAGTCGATATGACGACGGTGACGACGGGCGTGCTGCCAACGGCTTTACCCGATCAGTTGCATTCGTCATCAGGATGCTCGGATTTGTTTTCTTTGCCATTCGCTGGGTCTTCTGGCTCATTCTGTGGCCCGTGACCTGGGTGCTGCAGGCTTTTTATCGCAGCGTTGCGGCTATCTATCCCGGCCTTTTGCGCTGGTCGCTACACCATCGCACCGTGGTGCTGGTGGCTGCATTGCTGATTTTCATCTCAACAATGGCACTCATCCCACGCCTCGGAACCGAGCTGATTCCGCAGTTTTCACAAGGCGAGTTTACCGCCAACCTGCGGCTACCTCCGGGAATGCCGCTTGCCGAAACTGACAAGGCTATCCAGGTCGCACAACGCGCCGCCGCGAGGATTGATGCGGTCGAGCTTGACTATTCCGTGGCGGGAACCGGCAATCGCCTGGACGCCAATCCAGTTGATGCGGGCGATAACACAGGTGCATTGAGTATCAAGCTCAAGGCCGGGTCGGGACGCACTGCCGAGAACCAGACAATGAATGCCATGCGAGCCGAGCTCGCGACGCTGGCCGGCGTCCAGTATGAGTTTACACGACCCTCGTTGTTGTCTTTTGGGAGTCCCCTTCAGGTCGAGGTCTCCGGCTATGATCTCGCCAGCCTTTCACGCGTTAGTCAGTCTGTCGTGCAAGCCCTGTCTTCAAGTGACCGATTTACCGATATCAAGACAACGATAGAGAACGGCAATCCGGAAATTCAAATCGTTTTCGACCAGGAAAGAGCCGCAAAGCTTGGCCTGACGGTCCGCGATATCGCCGACGGCGTCGTCGCGAACGTCAGGGGCGAACTGGCTACGCGATTCACACTGCGTGACAAGAAGATCGATGTGCTGGTGCGCAGTGTCGATACGCGTGCTTCAAGTATCGAGGAAATTCGCCGGCTGATCGTAAACCCGTTGTCGGATCGACCGGTAACACTCGATGCAGTTGCCAGCATCACGGTTTCTCAAGGGCCCTCCGAGATTCGGCGGGTCGCGCAACAACGTGTCGCGATCATATCGGCGAACATCGCCTACGGTGATCTTGGTGCCGCAGCGCTCGATGCTGGCAACATCGTCAGCCAGATACCCATGCCAGCCGGAATTAGTGCAATCGTCTCGGGTCAAAGCGAGGAGATGCAGGACTCATTCACCTCCATGAAATTTGCTTTGCTGTTAGCCGTGTTCCTCGTTTACCTGGTCATGGCGTCGCAGTTCGAATCCCTGGTTCATCCATTTGTTATCCTGTTCACGATACCGCTGGCGCTGGTTGGCGCCGTATTGGCGCTCTTCATAACCGGGACGACCGTCAATATTGTCGCGTTTATCGGCGTCATCATGCTCGCCGGCATCGTGGTGAATAACGCAATCGTGCTGGTAGACCTGATCAACCAACTGCGTACACAGGGCCAGGAAAAACTCGAAGCCATCATGGAAGCCGGTAGCGCGCGACTGCGGCCGATCCTGATGACCTCTTTAACGACGACCCTGGGATTGCTGCCGATGGCGATGGGCTTCGGCGAGGGCTCGGAAGTCAGAACACCGATGGCCATCACGGTCATTGGCGGATTGACTGTATCGACGTTCCTCACGCTTGTGGTCATACCGGTCGTCTATTCACTGGTGGACAGAAAATGAAACATACCGAAGTTGCGTTACGTCGTCCGGTTACGACAGTTGTCGTATTCGTAGCTTTGTCACTCGTCGGTTTGATCGCGTCACGACTACTGCCACTTGAGAAATTTCCGGACATCGAATTCCCCGGTATCTTTATCCAGGTTCCTTACGACGGCTCGACGCCGGAAGAAGTTGAACGTCTGATCACACGACCGGTCGAAGAAGCGCTGGCTACGCTGTCCGGCGTCGAACGGATGTTCTCGAGTTCCGACGAAAATCAGGCGCAGATATTCCTGCAGTTCGGTTGGGACCAGAGCATGGGTGCCAAGGGCATTGAAGCCCGCGCCAAAGTCGACAGTATTCGTCACCTGTTGCCACAGGACGTTCGCAGGGTGCTGGTATTCACTGGCTCGCTGGGTGATCAGCCGGTACTTCAGTTGCGAATTTCATCACAGCGGGACTTGTCGAACAGCTTTGAAATGCTGGACCGGCTGCTAACGCGCAGACTCGAGCGCATCGAAGGCGTCTCACAGGTTTTTTTGCAGGGTGTCGATGCTCGTGAAATTCGAATCTTGTTGAAACCCGATCAGCTTGCTGCACACGGCGTCGATATTGCCAGTGTCCGCGACTTGCTGATGCGCAGCAACTTCGCAGTCAGTGCAGGCAAAATTACCGCAGGTGAACAGCGCTTCAGCGTTCGACCGAGTGGTGAGTTTGCATCCGTCGACGAAATTCGCGACCTGACGATTAACAACACCGGGCTGCGACTGCGCGACATTGCTGACGTTAACCTGAGAACACCGGAGCGTAATTACGGTAGGCACCTCGACCAGAAGTACGCGATTGGCGTTGCCATCAGCAAGTCAACCGGTGCCAACATGGTTGAGGTCACCGACCGGGTGATTGCCGAAGTCGAAAAGATCGGCGCGCTTCCCGAGATGCAGGGCATCAAGATCTTCTCACTCGACAATCAGGGTGATAGCGTTCGTGAGTCGATTTCCGATTTACTGAATGCCGGCGCGCTCGGCGGTTTGCTGGCTATCTTTGTGCTGTATCTGTTCCTGCGCCAGATCACCACAACGCTGATAGTCACGGCATCGGTACCGTTTTCTCTGATGATTACGCTCGGGGCTTTGTACTTTGCCGGGCTGACACTCAACATCCTGTCGATGATGGGGCTGATGCTGGCTGTCGGCATGCTGGTTGATAACGCTGTGGTCGTAACGGAAAGTATTTTTCGGCATCGCGCGTTGGCCCCGGACAAGCCGATCGAAGCAACAATCAGCGGCGTTAAGGAGGTTGGACTGGCAGTTATCGCCGGTACCGCAACCACCATCATCGTATTTGCACCAATGATTTTCGGCGCCAAAACCGATATCACGATTTTCCTGACACATGTTGCGATCACGATTATCGTGGCGTTGACGGCCTCGCTACTGATCGCGCAGACGCTTGTACCGATGCTCGCCGCCCGAATCGCGGTACCGCCACAACCCAAAGAGGGTGCCTGGATGGGGCGGCTGACAGTCCGCTACGCGCGTAGTCTGGAGTGGGTGCTGGGACATCGCTGGTGGACGGCACTGGGCATTTTCCTGGTTTGCGTTATCGGTGTGCTGCCTATGGCGCTGGATCTCGTCAAGTTCGACATGTTCCCGCAGGACGTCGGCCGCCGCTTGTTCATGCCCTACCATGTCCAGGGGCAGCACTCGCTGGAACGAGTTGAGCAGTCCGTCGACAAGATTGAAGACTTTCTGTACGCCAACCAGGAAAAGTTCAACATTCGTTCCGTCTACAGTTACTACGATCAAGGGCGCGCTGAGTCGACTTTGCTCCTGACCAGCGAGGATGATGCGACTTTGTCGACGAAAGAGATCATCGCATTAATCGAGGAAGGCTTGCCGCAGATTGCGATCGGAGAACCGAGCTTCTCGTTCGATCAGCATGGTGGTGGTGACGGTTTTACCGTGCAGGTCAGCGGAGATTCCACCGAGGTTCTGAACGATCTCTCCTTCGGTATCGCGCGCTCGCTCGAAAGCATCGAGGGCCTGAAGGACGTTCGCAGTGATGGTGAATCGGGCACCAAGGAAGTCCGTGTCATTATCGACCGCACGAGAGCTGCCAATGTCGGGTTGTCGACCGCTGCAATCGCGCAGTCGGTCAGCATCGCGATGCGGGGTGAGAATATGCGCGAGTTCCGCGATAAGACCGGCGAAATAGCGGTACGATTGGCATTCCGCGAGAATGATAAGCAGAGCGTCGAACAACTCGCAAACCTGCCCTTATACACGCCCGATGGTCAGCGCATTACGCTTGGCGCCGTGGCGTCGCTGCACGTGAGCCGTTCGCCGGACGTCATCCGGCGTACCGACCGTCAGACCGCTGTTATTTTGTCGGGCAACCTCGACGACGATGTCAGCGCGGAAGACATTCGGCCACGCGTCAAAAGCCTGATGGATCAAATTGAATTACCACCAGGTTACAGCTGGAAAGAAGGACGTGGCTTCGAGCGGCAAGACGAAACAGCGGACATGATGGTGACAAATATCATTCTCGGCGTGGCCTGCATTTTTCTCGTCATGGCCGCCCTGTTCGAATCACTGATTCTGCCATTCTCGATTATTCTTGGCTCGATAGTGTTTTCGATACTCGGTGTCTTCCTGTTCTTTGCGGCCACCGGTACGACATTCTCGTTCATGGCAATGATCGGCATCATGATTCTGATCGGTGTGGTGGTTAACAATGGCATCGTGTTGGTTGATCACATCAACAACCTGCGCCAGGAAGGCATGCCACGCGACCAGGCAATCATCCTGGCGGGTCGAGATCGATTGCGGCCGATTTTGATGACGGTCGCGACGACGATTGTTGGGCTCGCTCCGCTCGCAATGGGAACCACCCAGGTCGGCGGCGACGGACCGCCTTATTACCCGATGGCGAGAGCAATTATCGGAGGGCTGGCATTTTCTACCGTGGTCTCGCTGCTGGTCGTTCCGGCACTGTATGTTTATTTCGACGGGCTGGCCGCCTGGGGTCGCAAAGTGATGCGCACAGCCCGCGCGGGTCGTGCGCCGGTTGTTGGTAAGGCCTGATAGTCGTCCTGCGCATTTTTCACGCAGTATTTGCGGCCTATCGGGCGACTGTCTTAAATAAAAAGCTCGCTGTCCGTGTGCCGCTGTCACCCTGAAACTGGCCGGGCTGACATTAGGCTACGCGCCGCCTCACGGCGGCAACACCCAAAATCGATAGCAGCAGCAACCAGCTAACTGAGCCACCGCCCTCGGTCACAATAACCGTCGTGCTTTGCGGCGTATCGTGTCCAATGTCTTCCAGTGGCAGGTAGGACAATTCGGACGAGTCCTCCGGGCCAAAACTCGCAAGGAAAGTTCCGTCATAGGCATCGAATAATTCGATCAGAATATCGTAGTCACCGGTTGGGTAACCAGATACCAGTTCAGTGTCGACAATGTATTCGTCATCACTGGATGCGCCATAAATCGTGAAGTCCTGTGTCGTCACGTATTCGTTCCACGGGCCGAACTCATAGCTCAGGTAAATCACTGCATAGACGTCCGCCACCGAATAGTTCGTGTCCGCATCAAACAGCAAGTCAATGCCAGCAAAGTAGCCGTCGCGATCAAGGTCTGAATAGAGATCGACATCTGCGTCGTATATCCAGAAATCGATGCTGCTGGCTTGCGACCCACCACCCGATAATTTCTGCTGACTGGATACCCGCGCTGTTGTTGTTCGCTCGCCCCGCGTTATCAGCGGCTCCAGTTCATCATGCGAAACAACTCCACCACCGATTGAGCCGCGTTCAATGCCCTGCCCTTGTGATGTGGTACTGAGTCGCGTCTCCGGCTGGTCATCGGCGTAGGCAACGACGGTTCCTGCCAATAACAAGACTGTGAACCACGCGTAGTAGATTGAGCGAATGCTGAGTGTTCGGGTTTTCATTTTCCTGTCCTCCTGCACATTACGCGTCTATTAAATGCCTTCATCACTGAATCATTGCTGAACCGGTATTTTTGCTTAGCATCTCGTGCGATCATGTTCAGCTCGTGTTCATGAAATTGAGATCACTCCATTGCCGCACATCGCAAAACCGGATCACGTTGGCAAGGCCATCGTCTGGCTCCTGTTCGGGGTTGCGGGCGGGCTCGGTCTGGATCTTTGTGCAAAAGAATTATTGCGAACATATTCGCTGCAGGAATTTGTGCTGGTGCGCAGCGCGATCGGCGTATTCATTTTTTTTGTCTTGGCGCCACGAGTTTTCGGTGGCTTCAAGATGCTGCGTACGCGGCGCTGGAAATGGCATCTATTGCGAACGATGCTCGCAGTTGGCGCAATGTATGGATTCTTTTATGGTCTCGCGCGAATGCCGCTGGTCAACGCCCTGACGCTCGGCTTCACCGCACCACTGATGGTTACGGCATTGTCTGTGCCATTCCTGGGTGAAGACGTTGGCTGGCGACGCTGGGCGGCCGTCTCGGTCGGTTTTGCCGGAACACTGATCATGCTCCGGCCCGGGACAGGCGAATTTTCATTCGCGGTGGTCGCTATTTTAATCGCTGCATTTTGCTATGCCTGCCAGGCGATCACAGCGCGATACCTGTCCAGCGAATCGATGCTATCGCTCGCTGTTTACGTCGTCGTCGGTCCGTTGTTGATCGCCAGCACTCTGATCAGAAATGACAATTGGATAACGCCGGATACCAAAGGCTGGGTTTTGATGGCGGGCGCCGCGATGTGTTCTGTGATCGCGTGGGTCGGGTTTATCAACGGCTACCGACGATCGTCACCGGTCATTCTCGCGCCATTTGAATACACCGCCCTGATCGGCGGCGCAATTGCCGGCTATTTGATTTGGGACGAAGTGCCGGACCGCTGGGTACTACTCGGCGCAAGCATTATTATTGGCTCCGGTCTCTACGTAGTCTATCGAGAGGTGGGTCAGAAAACTTAGACGTCGCCCGCAACCAAACCGGCGATCTGCGCCGGCGTGACTTGTAGTGCATTGGCTACTCCGTTGAAAAAATCGATTTCCAAAACACCAATATTACTATCGCTGCGAAATACGTCAGCGAGTGCCTGAATGGTTTTCGCGCGATTTTCATCGGTCATTTTCTTGCGCACACTGCCAAGATACTTACGCAAAGTAGCCTCTGCATATAATTCTTCGCGCGCTGCTACCCGGATATCTGCAGATGAAAAACTCTCGCCCGTGTTTTCCTGCAGGATTTCCTGAATACGCTCAATTTCAGCCGGCTGAATATTGATGTCAGCATCTGCTGCCCGCGCCAACGTCATCAACAGAACTTCTTTAAATAGTTCATTTTGCTGGTCATCGCTATAATCCGCCCCACCGAAGATTTTGAGTACGTTCTTAAGATCTGCAATTGCCATGTAGTTTCTCTTTATTGGATGGTTGGCTGAGCGAGTAATAATAACCTGAATGCCGCGCTCGTTAGAAGGCGTTTTTGGAAGTAATTTTTCTCTTGGATTTTATGCACTTACAAGAGATACTGTCTTTGGGCAAACAAACGAAAGGAGGTGATCCATGTCTCGTGGGATAACAGAGGTATCTAAAAAACCGATGGGATTAACGCGCAAAATGGAGCACCGATTCGCGTTTGAATAGCCCGTCTTTTTAGATATGCAATCTCACGGAAAGCCGCAGCGATGCGGCTTTCTTTGTTTCTAGGCGGCGAGTATGCCCGGCAGAACCTCCAGCATTTCATCAATTTCCGCAATGCTGTTGTAGTGCACGGGTCCGACCCTCACGACACCGCCCGTATCGGCGACGCCCAGCGCCTTGGCCGCTTCCACCGCATAGTTGTCGCCACTCCAGACAAAAATATTCTCACGCGCAAGGCCTTTGGCAACCGCTGCCGGCGCAGCACTTCTGTGGGTGAACGACACGGTCGGCACGCGCCGACACATGGCATCCGCGCTGGTGATTCCTTGCACTGTTACGCCATTGATGGACGTCAAGCCGTCGATCAGGTGCCGCGCGAGATGCTCTTCATAAGCGAACAACAGCTTCATCGCATTGCGAATTTCGCCGCGTCGTCCGGACAATGTTGATGCTACCGCTGTGTCAGGCTGACCCATTGACGCACCTATCGACGCAAAATAATTAACCGTTGCCGCGATACCGGCAAATCCCTCGTGACTTTGTGTGCCGGTTTCAAAACAGCCAGGAATACTTGCCGAGGCCGGACGGACTTTATACGGCTCGAGTTTCTCCAGCCGCTCACGGCGGCCCCAGAGGATGCCCTGGTGCGGACCAAAGAATTTGTACGACGAACAGACAAAAAAATCACAGCCGATATCGACAACATCCGTCGCAATATGTGGCGCCGATTGTACGCCGTCAATGAACGACATCGCCCCAGCGGCTCGCGCTTTCGCGCAGATCGCCCTGACGTTATTGATCGTACCCGTGAGGTTACTGGCACCGCCAACGCAAATCAGTCGCGTGCGCTCACTAATAAGATCGTCAAGAACGTCCAGATCAAACTCAAAGGTTTCGCGATTGAACGGCAACCAGCGGATCTCGAGTTGCAGATCCCGCGCCAGTAAAACCCAGGGCCAGACGTTCGCATCGTGATCCATGCGCGACAGGATGATTTCATCGCCAGGCGACAACAAGCGGCCAATCGAACGGGAAAGGTGCAAGGTGATCGTCGTCATGTTCTGGCCGAAAACAATCTCGTCGCTTGATGGCGCATTGAGAAAGTCCGCCATCGCATCCCTCGCTGACTGCACTATCACATCAGCCGCTTTTGCCGTCGTGAAGTAACCGCCGAGATTCGAATTCTTGCTAAGCAGGCAATCCGTCATCGCTTCGGCAACCACCGTTGGCACCTGGGTACCGGCAGGGTTGTCAAAGTAGATTCGACGCGTACCACTGTCCGTTAGCGACAACGCAGGAAACTGCGCGCGCACGACTTCTAAATCGAATGACATGAATTATTCCTGTGGCTTGCCGCCCCATTTTTCCAGGTGCGCATCCTTTGCCCGCTGGCGGACTTTCGCATGGCGACGGTTCAAATTCAGTGAATCGGGGTCGCATACCTCAGCCCTGATAATGCCGAGGTCGTCGGCAGCGTCGAACAGACTCGGATACCAGCGCTCCCACTCAGGAAGCAATGCTTCAACTTTCTCGCGAAGGCTCATTGCCGCAATGTAACCGAGCATTTGCGTCATGACAATGCCGCGTTGCGCGGTACGACTCAATCCTCGAGAAATCGCATAAGCAATAGACAGGCGGCAAGCAGAATTGCTCCAAGCACAACGATCTGGAACTGGGGAATGGAGCCTGCGGTCGCGCTGACGAAACGCTCTGGCACCAGCGTCGAGAGGCTAGCTAACAAGCCGACCAAACCGGCCAGCGGCTTAAACGCTATCGCGCCGCCAGCGATTCCTGCAACTGGCAAAATCAGTCGGCGAAGCCACAATTTACGCTGTAATTTGCGCACAATGAGTTTGCTGAAGCCGTCGTCTGCGATGGGCGGCGCGGCGAACAGCGCCTCCAGCATCCGATCCTCTGGGTCTTTGATTTTTTCAGCCATGTTGATGATCTTCGATTTCAAAACTCGTCCTGATCTTTTCTTTACCACGAAAAATAATGGATTTCACGGTTCCCACCGGCAGATCTGTCGCATCACCGATCTCCCTGTGTGACAAACCGCAGGCATAAGACATAACGATAATTGCTCGCTCTTCTTCATTAAGCACCGCCAGAAACTTGTCGAGGTCGGTCAGTTCATCCGTTGGCGGTGCCTGGCTACGTGACTCCTGATCCGCGACCTGCCCTGCGGACTCCAGGATTTCTGCATAGCGCTTTGATTTCCGTTTGGACTGTAGAAATGTCGTATAGGCGACTTTCAACAACCAACCGATAAATGAACCTCGCCCGGAAAAAGTCGGTAGCTTGTCCCAGGCATGAATAAAGCAGTCCTGCGCCAAATCATCTGCCAGTGTGTAGTCACCTGCCAGCTTGCGCAGGAAATTACGCACATGCGACTGGTGACGCCGTATCAGTTCACCAAACGCGGCGGTATCCTCTGCGGACACCACCCTGGCAACCAGCTCGTGATCGAATTCAGTAGACAAAATACGGCCCGATTTCTAATTTCGATCTGTAAACTTGTGCAGGATCATGTAGCCGACGCCAAGACAAAACGGGAATGACGCGATACCCATAAAGATTCCTGACACGTCTTCTTCATCGGGAATGCCGAATCCAAACGCCACCAATCCGATCGATAAAGCCAGCCAGATAACACCCAAGCGCAGATCCTTGTCTTTCGAGGGTCTAGGGTGACCCAGGCGATCGACCAGCTCAGGACTCAGGTCCTGCCCCTTGTCCAGCGCCGCCCGAATCGTCTGTTGGACTTCGCTGCGACTTCGGTAACGAAACCAGACCAATGCACATAAAAAGATGGTCATGCCGGTAAACATGACAATGGGTACCCATAGCTCACTGATTTCCACTGTAATTACTCCACTAAATTCGATTGTTGTATTTTCACCGTTCAGATGCACCGCAAGCTGCGATTGGATGCGAAAAATTATAACTTATTGTTTTTTATATTTTTATTACTTTTCAACGCCGATGTTACCGGGATACATTCCAGACCTTGTGTCATACCGACCGCCCGCCCGGTCAACAAACGAAGCGCTTGAGCGTTATTCATTGCATGCTACTCTGCCACCGCCCCGAGGAGGGAATGTCATGAGCAAGGCCGTCATTGCCGCAACGCGATTTGGCTACGGCGCCCGCCCGGGTGAGCTCGCTGGCATCGCCAAAAATCCCGAGGCCTGGCTGCTTGACCAGCTTCAAGGACCCTCTCGGCTACATGCCGCGATACGCGAATTGCCCGCGTCATCGGCAATGCTGGTGGAAGTTCAGGATCTGCGTGCGAAACAACGTGGAAAAAGAGAAATCCGTGACGACGGTGAAATCGTAAAAATCTACGGCCCCACGGTACGGCAGCACTACATCGACCAGGTCAGCGCGCGCTACCGCGCGGCAGCCGAGTCCGACACGCCATTTCACGAACGCCTGGTGCATTTCTGGTCAAACCATTTCGCGATTTCGGCAGACAAACAGCCCATGCCTGCGATTGCCGGCCTCTACGAGAACGAAGCGATCCGCCCCAATATCGGTGGCAAGTTTGCCGATCTCCTGTTGGCGGTCGAAAAGCATCCCGCGATGATCTTGTATCTCGACAACCAGCGGTCCATCGGCCCGGGTTCAAAAATTGCAAAAGCGGCGAACCGCCGACGCAAAGATCAGGAATTCGGTCTTAACGAGAATCTCGCGCGCGAAATTCTCGAATTGCATACCCTCGGTGTGGACGGCGGCTATACACAACAGGACGTGACGAGGTTTGCGAAAGTAATCACTGGTTGGTCAATCGGCGGCGCGACAGAGCGTGGACGATTTTCAGACGGTATTCCCGGCACGTTTCAGTTCAGAGAAATTGTTCACGAGCCCGGCAGCCAGACAATTCTGGGCAAGCGCTACAAGTCCGACGGCGTGGAACAGGGTGAAGCCGTTCTCCGCGATCTCGCCGCGCACTCTTCGACTGCACGCTTCATCGCCGGCAAGTTGGCACGGCATTTCATTGCGGATGAACCGCCGCCGACGGTCGTCGAAAAACTCAGCGAAGCCTATCTTCGTACTGACGGGGATTTGTCGGCCGTCTACCGTGAGCTGGTTGAGGCAGAGGCATCGTGGGATGCCGCGCACGCCAAGTACAAGACACCACATGACTTTGTTATCTCGACGCTGCGTGCGTTCAAACACGAGCCGGACAATCCGCGATTCATTATTGGTGCGCTGGACACGATGGGACAAACGCCGTGGAAACCGGGCTCGCCGGCCGGTTGGCCGGATACCGCGGACCAATGGGGTGGCGCGGACGCCCTTTACAAGCGTATTGAATGGTCGCATGCGGTTTCGCAAGTGGTCGGAAATCGTGTCAACCCGGTAGAGCTCGGTGACGATGTGCTGAGTGACGCGTTCCGGCCTGAAACGCGCAGGGCGATATCCCGCGCTGAGACACTGGTACAGGGCATGACATTGCTGTTGGCATCCCCGGACTTTCAAAGGAGATGACCATGTTAAGTCGTCGCGATGTACTGAAATCACTGGGATTAACCGCTATGGCTGGGAGTCTTCCGAGGCTGGCGTTTGCGAAAACTGTGTTGGACGCCCGATTCGTGCTGGTCGTCTTGCGTGGCGCTGTCGACGGGCTGGCACTGGCCGCACCCTATGGCGACGGTAACTACCAAAAGCTACGCGGCGAACTCGCCATTTCAAAGCCCGGGTCGACAGACGGTTTGCTGAAACTCGACGGCCTGTTCGGCCTGCACCCTTCGCTGGCAAACGTCCACCAGAGTTTTGTCGCCGGTCACGCGAACGTCGTGCATGCGATTGCCAGCCCGTACCGGGAGCGATCACATTTCGATGGCCAGGACATGCTCGAGAATGGCGCAGCGAGAAATGGTGCGCTTCGCGATGGCTGGCTAAATCGTGCACTGTTGCCGCTTGGCAGTCGTCTTGGCAACGAAGCGGCGATTGCCCTTGCCCAGAACACGCCACTGGTGCTGCGCGGCGACAACTCGGTGACAAGCTGGGCGCCATCACGATTGCCGGACGCCGACGACGGCACACTGGAAAGATTGCAGCGTCTCTATGCGCATGATGAATTCTTTGCCACGCGACTCGAGCAGGCCTTGCGTTCCCAGGACATAGCGGGCGGCATGGACGGAATGGGCAACGCGCGCGGCAATGATGCGCGGCAGTTCGCTGAATTGATGCAGTCGGCTGCTCGTTTCCTGACGAGTCCCGAGGGTCCGACGATCGCCGTCGTGGAGCTCGGTGGCTGGGACACGCACGCCAACCAGGGATCGAATAACGGTGCACTGGCGAATCGATTTGCGGCGCTCGACCGAGGCCTCGGTAGCTTGCGCGACCAACTCGGAGATACCTGGAACCGGACCGTTGTGACTGTTGTCACTGAATTTGGTCGAACCGTTCGCGTTAATGGAACGCGAGGAACCGACCATGGAACCGGCACCGCAGCAATTGTGCTCGGCGGCGCCGTCAATGGCGGCAAAGTCATCGCCGATTGGCCCGGGCTCGGCGACAAAGATCTCTACGCGGGTCGTGACCTCATGCCCACCCGTGACCTGCGCTCGCTCTTCAAGGGCGTGCTACAGGATCATCTGGGCCTAACACCCGCATTTCTTGATGAAACGGTGTTTCCGGACAGCGCCGCGGCCAGTCCGTTGCAGAATTTGATCAGGACTTAAACCCGATTCCAATCGCCCGACGTTTATATCGGGCATGAACATAGCAAACAGAATCAGCTCGTCGCTGCGCGATCCACGCTACTACCAGATCGCGGTGCTAAGCACGCTGCTCATCTACGGCATCACCGTGCTGGACTTCGGCATCCACTGGCAAAATGCGCTGCTCATTGTCGCAACCGCGCTGGTGGTGCAATTCGCCGCAACGATAGTCACTCAATTACCGCGCTTCGACCCTCTGAGTCCGCTCATTACATCGCTGTCGCTGACACTGTTGTTGCGTACCGACATGGCAAAGATTGCGGTACTTGCCGCAAGCATGGCAATCGGCAGCAAGTTTTTGCTGCGATTTCGCGGCAAGCACATTTTCAATCCAGCGAACTTTGCGCTGGTGGCGCTAATGCTTGTCAGCGACCATGCCTGGGTATCCTCTGGCCAATGGGGCAGCGCCGCAATTGGCGCTTTCGCGCTGGCCTGCATGGGCTTTCTAGTACTCACACGCGCGAAGCGCGCCGAAACAACTATCGCCTTTATTCTCCTTTACGCTGCCTTGCTGTTCGGCCGCGCGATCTGGCTGGAAGATCCGTTCAGCATTCCGCTGCACCAGTTGCAAAACGGCGCGTTGTTGATCTTCGCCTTCTTTATGATTTCCGATCCGAAAACGACACCCAATACCGGCCTGGGTCGCGTTCTGTACGCCGGGCTCGTCGCGGGTGTCGCCTACACCATTCAATTTATTTACTACCAGCCGAACGGTCCGATTCTCGCATTGATCATGTGCGCCCCCGTGGTCCCCATGATTGATACGTTGCTGCATGGCCGAATGTACCGGTGGGAACAAGCGGCTGATCACAAGATCGGTCAAATCAAAGGAGTGTTCTAATGCGAATTATCGCAACTGTCGTGGCGGCCGCACTAACCGTCGCAATTGCTACAACGGCCCAGGCGTTCTGCGGTTTTTATGTCGCTCGTGCCGATACGAGTCTATTCAACAAGGCGTCTCAAGTGGTTCTGGTCCGCGATGAGAATCGAACCGTCATAACGATGGCCAACGATTTCGAAGGCGAGGTGCAGGATTTCGCGGTCGTCATTCCGGTACCAACGCTGATTGAACGCGAGCAAATTAATGTCGGCGATCGTGCGATTGTCGAGCATCTGGATGCCTACACGGCACCACGCCTGGTGGAATATCACGATCCGGATCCGTGCATGCGCTATGAACGTTTCAAATCCTCACAGGATAGCGCATTCCCGCAAGCGGCTATGCAGGAGAGCGAGATTAAGGCTGCACGCTCGATGGGCGTCACGATCGAAGCCAGCTATACAGTCGGCGAGTACGACATCCTGATTCTCTCGGCAAAGGAAAGTGGTGGTCTCATTCGATGGTTGCAGGAGAACGACTACAAATTGCCGCGCGGCGCTGCGAAAGTGGTGGACAGCTACCTGAAACAGGACATGCACTTTTTTGTTGCGAAGGTGAATCTCGAGGAACAATCGAAGCTGGGTTACCAGTATTTGCGTCCGCTGCAAGTCGCCTATGAAAGCAACAAGTTCATGTTGCCCATTCGGCTCGGAACGCTGAATGCGAAGGGTAAGCAGGAACTGTACGTCTATGCGCTGACCCGAAGCGGTCGAGTTGAAACGACAAACTACCGCACCGTGAAGCTGCCGAGCGATACCGAAGTACCGGAGTTTGTACAAAGCGAATTCTCGGATTTTTATCGTGCGATGTTTGACAAGCAGGTCCAGACTGAAAACGAACGCGCCGTATTTCTTGAATATGCCTGGGATATGGGCTGGTGCGATCCCTGCGCGGCTGATCCGCTAAGTACCCAGGAGTTGCGCAAACTCGGCGTGTTCTGGGTCGGCGGCGCAGCCGGGCGAAGCAGTGTCGCGCCAGGACAAGCGCAGAACGTGTTTGTTACCCGGCTGCACGTTCGATACGACAGCGAGCACTTCCCGGAGGACCTTGTCTTTCAGGAAACCGGTGACCGCCAAAACTACCAGGGCCGATACGTTATCCGGCATCCGTGGAAAGGCGAAGCCTCATGCGACATCAGCAGTTACCAGGCGGAAGTACGGAAACGCCAGGAACGTGAAGCACAGACACTGGCTAACCTGACGGGCTGGGATGTCGATGACATCCGCAGGAAGATTCCATTTCCGGACGATGATTCACTACCCCCAAAAGACCCCTGGTGGAAACGGATTTGGAGTTGAAACCGAGCCCCGGCGATTGCCGGGGCTTTTTTTGATTAGCGGTAGCGGCTTTGCAGCTTCTTGAGTTCCTGGCTACCCGGATGCAGAGCGTCAAGCGGCACGTGCGACAATGGCGTGTCGATACTGCCCATTAACTCGTTCATTTCGGCTCGAGACTCGTCGAGGTACAACAGTCCCGTGCAAATCTCGCCTTTATCGAAATGATCGCGCAGGTATTTGAACGCATGCGCACGATTGGTCAGATCGTAATCATCAGCCACTTTTCGAAGGACGATGGTGCTGCCGTCGTGCAACACGAGCGGCATGACCTCACCCTTTACATACGCCGCTTTTATCTCTTCGGCCGGAGGAACGTAGTCCATATCGACGACCGGATAATAAAACTCTCGTGTATGCGCATAGCTCTTGGTCGAGCCTTCGTGATCATTGAAGGTGACGCAAGGACTGACGATATCCAGCAACGCGAAACCGCGATGCATCAGCGCCCCCTTTATCAGGGGTACCAGCTGCTCTTTGTCACCCGAAAAACTTCGCGCGATGTAAGTGGCTCCCAGGCTCAGTGCGGTACTGACGGGATCAATCGGCTCCTGCTTGTTCGGCTCACCTTTCTTCGGCTTGCTGCCGATGTCGGCGGATGCTGAAAACTGACCTTTGGTCAATCCATAAACGCCATTATTTTCGATGACATAGCACATATTCAGGTTGCGGCGAATCGCGTGTACAAACTGACCGACGCCAATCGACAGCGAATCGCCGTCACCGGAAACGCCGATATACATGAGGTCTCTATTTGCGGCATTGGCCCCGGTCGTAACAGACGGCATGCGGCCATGAACTGAATTAAAGCCGTGTGACTGACTGACAAAGTAAGCCGGGGTTTTTGACGAACAACCGATGCCGCTCATTTTGGCCAACATATGTGGCTTAACACCGAGTTCGAAAACCGCCTGAATTATCGCAGCCGTGATCGAATCGTGACCGCAACCTGCGCAAAGCGTGGAAACAGTGCCTTCGTAGTCGCGTGCCGTCAGACCGAGCTTGTTTTTCGGCATGCCCGGATGCGTAACTTTTGGTTTTGCTATGTAACTCATTGCGACTCCCTGGCCTATGCCGCCTGTCCCTTGGCGATTTCTTCCAACACGCGCGTCACGACGAAGCCGGCATTAATCGGCATGCCATTGTAGTGCAACAGCGGAACGAGCTTCGCCTGCTTCGATCCGATATCGTTGATCAACAAGGTACGCAACTGGGCGTCTCGATTCTGTTCGACAACGTAAACGATATCGTGCTGTTCGATAAATTGCTTAACCTCATCCGCGAAAGGAAATGCCTTGATACGGCAATAATTCAAACCAACATTCTGTGTGGTGAGGCGATCCAGCGCCTCCTTGCAGGCGCCATCACCACTACCGATCGTTAGCAAGCCAATCCTGTTCTGCTTTGCATAGCGAATTTCCGGTTTCGGCAACATCGCTCTCGCCGTCTCCCACTTGACCAGCAGGCGATCGACGACGCCCTGGTAGGCAGCGGAATCTTCCGTGTAGCTACCGTATTTCGTATGACCGGACCCGCGCGTGAAGTACGAGCCTTTTGGGTGCACGCCCGGCAAGGTTCGATACGGAATGCCGTCGCCGTCGACATCGAGGTAACGGTGAAACTCCTCCATCTTCTCGAGTTCGGCGGCGCCCAGGACTTTGCCGCGATCCGGTACGTAATTCTCGTCCCACTCAAGTTCCGGGATCATCCAGTCGTTCATGCCGATATCGAGGTCGGACATGACGATCACCGGCGTCTGCAATCGTTCGGCCAGGTCAAAGGCCTGCACCGCGGTATGAAAACACTCCGAAGGATCAGCGGGAAACAGTAATACATGTTTTGTATCGCCATGCGAGGCGAATGCACAGCTTATCAGGTCGCATTGTTGTGTTCGCGTCGGCATTCCGGTGGATGGACCGGTCCGTTGCACGTCAAAAATGACAGTCGGAATCTCGGCATAGTAGGCGAAGCCGATAAATTCACTCATCAGCGAAATGCCGGGTCCACTGGTCGGCGTAAATGAGCGCGCTCCGTTCCACGCCGCACCCAGTACCATGCCAATGGCAGCCAGTTCATCTTCTGCCTGGATGATCGCGTAATTGTTCTTTCCGGTTTTCGGATCAATCCGGTAGCGCTCGCAAAAGCTGCGAAACGCGTCCATCAGTGATGTCGACGGTGTAATTGGATACCAGGCACCCACCGTCGCGCCGGCATACATGCAACCGAGTCCCGCCGCCGTATTGCCGTCGATAATAATGTTGCCATTTGTCGCATCCATGGCTTCTACGCGCATCGGCAACGGACAAACAACATGCGCCAGCGCGTAGTCATAGCCCAGTCGAATCGCCTGCATGTTGGATTCGATCAGGTGTGCTTTGGTCGCGAAGGTTTCTTCAAGCAGCTTGGTAATAATATCCAGATCAATATCGAGCAATGCTGCAATCGCACCGACATAGGCAATATTTTTCATCAGGATGCGCGCTCGGGCACCCTCAAACTGTTCGTTGCACAGCCGTGAAAACGGAATGCCAATGACTGTAATATCCGGCCGGTTAAGCATCTGGCTACGGGGCCAGGTCGAGTCGTAAATCAACCAGCCGCCTGGCTCTACCTCCGCCATGTCCTGCGCATAGGTCTGCGCGTTCATCGCCACCATGACGTCGACGCGATTGGAGCGCGACTGATAGCCCTTCCCGGTCACACGAATTTCGTACCAGGTGGGTAAGCCTTGAATGTTCGAAGGAAAGTAATTTTTTCCGACAACCGGAATACCCATGCGAAAAATTGCTTTTCGCAACAGACCGTTCGCACTTGCCGAACCAGTTCCATTGACGGTACCGATCTTGATTACTACGTCGTTTACGCTTGCCACTTGAACCCTTTAGGCGCTGGCTCCAGCCAATGGCTGAGCAGATTCGTCGGAAATTTCGTCTTTCGCATAAGGGACCAGCAGCGTCGATTTTTGCATGTCCCAGGCACCGGTTGGGCAACGCTCGGCACACAGACTGCAATGCACGCACAAGTCCTCGTCCTTGATCATGACGCGGCCAGTTTGCGGTAATTCAGCCGAAACATAGAGCGCCTGTTCGTGATTCTCCGCTGGCGCACGCAGGCGGGTACGCAAGTCGTCCTCTTCTCCGTTGTGTGTAATCGTCAGGCAGTTGACCGGGCAGATATCCATGCAGGCATCACATTCGATGCAAAGGTCGGCGGTGAAGACCGTCTGGATATCGCAATTGAGACAACGTTCCACTTCCTGCATGGCTTGTTCGGCCGTAAAACCAAGCTCAACCTCAATATCGATTTTCTTAAAGCGTTCCTTCAAATCAACATGCGGCATCAGGCGTCGCGGCGCGCCATCGTAATTATTGGAGAAACTCCACTCGTGCATGCCCATCTTCTGGCTGGCGAGGTTCATACCATCGGGGAGACGATCTTCGATGTCCTCGCCCTGGCAATAACGATGCATCGATATCGCCGCCTGGTGGCCGTGCTCGACGGCCCAGATAATGTTTTTCGGACCAAAGGCTGAATCACCACCGAAAAATACGCCCTCACGGCCACACATCATCGTTTTTTCGTTTACGACCGGACAATCCCATTGGTCAAACTCGATACCAATATCGCGTTCAATCCACGGAA
This sequence comes from Woeseiaceae bacterium, assembly GCA_021773115.1. Lineage (GTDB taxonomy): Bacteria > Pseudomonadota > Gammaproteobacteria > Steroidobacterales > Woeseiaceae > UBA1847. The sequence goes on from JAJFKS010000036.1 coordinate 140,979, forward strand.
ATGCGTTGTCCTGACCGATCGCCAGCACAACATCATCGCAGGGAATGATCTTTTCGCCGACGGAGGTACCGCGGTCAATGCGCCCGTTGTCGTCGACCTTGTACTCCATCAACTCGAACTTCATACCGGTGAGCTTGCCATTTTCAATGACAAATTCTTTTGGCGAATGATTGACTAATATCTCGACGTTTTCTTCTTCCGCATCTTCAAGTTCCCATGCCGATGCTTTGAAAAATCCGCGCGGCTTTCTCGCCATGACTTTGACATTATCAGCACCAATGCGCAGCGACGTTCGGCAGCAATCCATCGCGGTATTGCCGACGCCGATGATCAATACTTTCTTGCCGATACTCTTTACATGTTCAAAGGCGACAGATTCGAGCCAGTCGATGCCGATATGAATGCGATCGGAGTCGTACCGGCCCGGAAGCTCGAGGTTCTTGCCGCGTGGGGCGCCGGTACCGACAAAAACCGCATCAAAATTTTCGTCCAGCAGCGATTTGAGGCTCTCGATCGGGTGATTCAGTTTCAGATCGACATTCATGTCGAGGATGTAGCCGATTTCTTCGTCCAGGACTTTGGGTGGCAGGCGAAATTGTGGAATATTCGTTCGCATCAAACCACCGGTGGTCTTCATGGCCTCAAATACGGTGACTTCGTATCCCAGCGGCGCAAGATCATTGGCAACTGTTAATGATGCGCAACCAGCCCCGATCAACGCGACTTTTTTTCCATTGCTCTTGTCAGGTGCCTTTGGCAGCCGCGCAGTTATGTCATCACGGTGATCGGCTGCAACTCGTTTCAGGCGACAAATGGCGACAGGCTTGTCTTCCACACGACCACGCCGGCAGGCAGGCTCGCAGGGACGGTCGCACACGCGGCCAAGAATGCCGGGGAAAACGTTGGATTTTCGGTTCTCCATGTAGGCGTCGGAGAACTCGCCCTGCGCAATCATACGAATATAGGCCGGGACGTCGGTATGGGCGGGGCAGCCCCATTGGCAATCGACGACCTTATGGAAGTAATCAGGGTTGGACGTATCTGTAGGCTTCATGCGGTCGGTCACGCCAGAGTTATAGCTCGTGATTTGGCGCTAGCATAGCGACATCACAGGGAAAGTAAACTAATTCCGACCCGTTAGCGCGCTCGTCGAAATTCAAGTTTCTGTCCTGCGACATCGCCAGTGAGTTTTCCATCTCGATAAACGATCTGCCCGTTGACGATTGTGGTGTCGATACAGGATGAAAATTGGTGACCTTCAAAGGGTGACCACTGACATCGACCCAACAAATTTGACGCGTCGACCCGGTAATTTTTGTTCGCATCCACGACGACGAGGTCGGCATACCACCCCTCGCGGATATAGCCACGATCGAGAACGCCAAAAATGTCAGCCGGTGCGTGACAGACACGGTCAACGATAAGCTCAATATCGATCTGCTTGTTAGCTGCCAGATCAAACAAAGTGAGTAATGCGTGTTGCACCAGCGGTAGGCCGGCCGGCGAACGAAAATAGCTTTCTGCTTTTTCCGATGCCAGGTGTGGCGCATGGTCCGTCGCAATAATATCGATTTGCTGATTATTCAGCGCCTTGATCAGGGCCATGCGATCCTCTGCTCGCTTGATCGCAGGATTGCACTTGATTTTCGCGCCCAGCTCATCGTAACGGGATTCGTCGAACCAAAGGTGGTGCACGCAAACTTCAGCCGTGATGCGCTTTTGCGACCGATGTGCCCCTGAAAACAGGTCCATCTCGACTTCCGTTGTCAGGTGCAGAACATGCAACAGGGCGTCGTGCCGGCTGGCGAGACTGACCGCCAGGGTTGATGAGGCGAGACAGGCCTCTGCCGAGCGAATTGCCGGGTGTTCCCGGAACGGCACATCTTCGCCAAATTCCTTGCGGGCCTTCGCCTCGTTGGCCCAGATCATTGGCGAATCCTCACAATGCGTCAGTACGATGACGGGCGCATGCTCAAAAAGACGATCCAGCGCCTCCGGATTATCGACCAGCATGTCGCCGGTCGATGCCCCCATGAACGCCTTGATACCCGCAGCCTCACCAACTTTCAGCGCTTTGATCTCTTCGATGTTGCTATTGGTTGCACCGAAATGAAATCCGTAATTGGCCGTGCATCGATTCTTCGCGATCTCGTACTTGTCTTTTAGCGCCGAGCGTGTGGTTGTCTGCGGGTTCACATTCGGCATATCCATAAAACTGGTGATTCCGCCGGCAACTGCCGCAGCTGACTCACTGGCGAGATCACCTTTGTGCGTCATCCCCGGTTCGCGGAAATGAACCTGATCATCGATCATGCCTGGCAACAGGTACTTGCCGTTCAGATCGATCACTCGTGCGCCGTCCGGCGCCGCTATGGATGCGGCAATCCTGGAAATTCTTTCGCCGTCAATCAGAACATCAGCGTCACGTATTTGATTCTCATTAACGAGGCGGGCGTTTGTCAGTAGCAGCTTGCTCAAATGGGTATACCGGCAATATTTGAATGCTCATTATGGAAGCCTCGATCGATGATTACCAATGCTACCTTTGCGGACGACGGCACGGTGTGCGATAACCGCGACATGAGCGCCACCAATTACCTCGAATTGATCCAGAACGCGAACGTCTACGACGTGGCGATCGAGTCACCGCTTGAAATTGCCAATAATTTGTCTCTGAAGACCGGTAATTCCATCTTTTTCAAGCGTGAGGACCTGCAGCCGGTGTTTTCATTCAAGCTGCGCGGTGCATACAACAAGATCGCTCACTTGAGCGACGAAGAACTCGCTCGCGGCGTCATTTGCAGCTCCGCCGGCAATCACGCTCAGGGCGTTGCGCTTGCGGCACAGCGGCGCCAGGTGCGCGCAGTTGTCGTGATGCCCGTGACGACACCGAGCATCAAGATCGACGCAGTGCGGAAGCTAGGTGCTGAGGTTGTCCTAAGTGGCGATGCCTACGATGACGCCTATGCACATGCACGCAAACTGGAAAAACAGCAGTCGCTGACGTTCGTTCACCCATTCGACGATCCATTGGTCATTGCCGGCCAGGGAACCATTGGCCTCGAAATACTGAAACAGGCGGAACAGCCGATCGACGTAATCTTCGTACCCATCGGCGGTGGTGGACTGATTGCCGGCATAGCCGCCTGCATCAAGGCATTACGCCCCGAAATTCGTATTGTCGGCGTTGAGCCCGACGATTCAACGGCGATGCGCGATTCACTGGCAAATGGCGAGCCGGTTACCCTCGATCACGTTGGCATTTTTGCCGATGGCGTCGCCGTTCGCCGCGTCGGCGACGAAACTTTTCGCCTGTGCAAGCAGTTTGTCGACGAAATTATCACCGTCGATACCGACGAGTGCTGTGCAGCAATCCGGGATATTTTCGATGACACACGCTCGATCGTTGAACCGGCCGGCGGACTCGCGGTTGCCGGAGCCAAGAAATACGCGGAGGTCAATGCCGTTAGCGGCCAGACCTTTGTCACGATCAATTGCGGTGCCAATGTCAATTTTGATCGGCTGCGGCATATCGCGGAACGCGCGGCAGTGGGCGACCGGACTGAGATGCTGATCGCCGCAGAAATTCCGGAGAAGCCCGGTAGCTTCCGGCACTTCTGCGAAGTCCTCGGCCGCCGCAGCATTACGGAATTCAACTATCGCTATACCGACGCGACAAAGGCGCACATTTTCGTCGGTGTTCACCTGACGGGCGGCCGCAAGGAGAGCGAGGCCCTGCTCGCCAAACTCACCGCGGCGAAATTTCCGGTTGTCGATCTCAGTAATAACGAAATGGCGAAATTGCACGTACGCCACATGGTTGGCGGACGTTCGACCGGGGTTGAAAATGAACGCCTGTTTCGATTCGAGTTTCCTGAGCGGCCGGGCGCGTTACTGAATTTCCTGCATGCCATTGGCACTGACTGGAATATCAGCCTGTTTCACTATCGCAATCATGGCTCGGATTACGGTCGCGTGCTGGCGGGGATCGACGTGCCGGAAGACGAAACCGCCGAACTCGAATCACATCTCGCGAAACTGGCTTACCCGTATTGGGAAGAGAGCGATAACCCGGCCTATACGATGTTCTTGTCCTGAGGCCGGTTGAGCTAGTCGCGAAACGATGCGTCGCGACGCTCGAGTTTTCGAAGCAGACCCGGCCAGATGAGCGCGCCACCGAGTCCCCGGGTGACCTCTGCCGCCTGCGCCTTGATGCCCTCGACGATCGGTGGCGGCACCTGGATGAGCTCGCCGCCTGAGGATTGCGCCATGACCTGGATCTGGCAGGCTGTTTCCAGCACGTACATCATCAGAAAGGCATCCGCCACGGTCTCCCCCGTCGTCAACAATCCGTGATTACGGAGAATCAGCGCATGCTTATCACCCAGATCTGCGACGAGGCGTGGTTTCTCGTCCTCGTTCAGAGCGACGCCTTCATAGCTGTGATAGCCAAGGGTTGCATACGGAAACAGTGACACCTGGGAAATTGGCAACAGGCCGTCGGCCTGCGCGGACACCGCAATGCCCGCCCTGGTATGCGTGTGCAGAACGCAGCCGGCATCGTGGCGAGCTTCGTGGATCGCACTGTGAATAACGAACCCCGCAGGATTGATATCGAACGGCGAATCAATGACTTTGTCACCGTTGAGATCCACTTTGATCAAGCTGCTGGCCGTGATTTCCTCGAACATCAGTCCATAGGCATTGATCAGGAAGTGATCCGCGGCGCCCGGCACTCTGGCCGAAACGTGCGTAAAAACGAGGTCATCCCAGCCATACAGGGCTATCGCCCGGTAGCAGGCGGCAAGGTCGGTGCGGACCTGCCATTCCTCATCAGAAACCTGACTTCGAATGGATGCATTTGTCATCATCCTGACTCCGGATAATCAAGTGGAATAAAGAGCCTGCCTTATTCCTTTTAGTTTGCAACCTTTTCGCGGTCGCCGGCATCAGAGTAGGTGTAGTTGACGTAACAAACTGATTATTTATCCCTTATGCTGTTTGTTTCGTACCGATTAGCGGTGGCTCTTGCCACCGCTTTTTTTTACCACATTTCCCGCATCCGCGTCGCTACATCGATTTTTCGGTCGGAGCGCAGTCGAAACTGGCCGGCGCTGGACTCGGGCCGTCCTTCAAAACGCTTCTCCAGTGTCGCCATCAGCGACTCCGACATAAATCGGCTGCGCGCACCATAAACGTGTTTGTCACCATCGCGGCGTTGCTGTGTGACGTGATATCGAAGTGGCGCAAGCAATGACAGCGACTGCTTGGCGCGCGTCATCGCAACATACAAAAGGCGGCGCTCCTCCTCGATCATTTCCGGCTTTCCGGTCGCAAATTCGGACGGAAAATTGCCGTCGGAAACATTGAGAATGAACACGGACTCCCATTCCTGGCCTTTCGCCGAATGCACAGTTGACAGAATGAGGTAGTCCTCATCGAGTAGCGGATCGCCGGCAAGGTCACTGGCCGCCGACGGCGGATCGAGCGTCAACTCCGTCAGGAATCTTTCCCGGCTTGGGTAGCGGCCTGATATTTGCTCCAGTTGTTCGAGGTCCGCTTCGCGTGTATCAAGCCCGTCATACAATCGTTCCAGGTGCGGCTGGTACCAGCGACGAACATTGCTCAATTGCGACTGCCAGCCTGAGGCTTCGATATCCGTGTTCGACAAAGCGTCCAAAAGCTCGCAAAACGCCGGCCACTCATTGCTGGATGCAGCGGGTGCGCGAAAGTTTTGTAAGCAGGAAAACAGGTAATCACCGACTGCGAGGTGCTCGAAACATCGAGCCGCATTTGATGGGCCCATACCCGGCAGCAGTTTCAGAACCCGGAAAGCCGCAACTTCATTCTTCGGATTCTCCGCCCACTTCAGGACTGACAACAGGTCCTTAACGTGTGCGGCTTCCAGGAATTTCAGACCGCCATATTTAACGTAAGGAATGTTCCGACGTACCAGTTCAAGTTCAAGGCGATCGCTGTGATGCGAGCCCCGAAACAGGACTGCCTGCTCTTTTAGCTGCATGCCAAGTTCGCGATTCGCGAGAATTGATTCGACAACATACTCCGCTTCAGCATCGCCGTCCTCGACTGTCACGTAGCGCGGCTTGTCACCGTCCTTGCGTTCGGAAAACAGATTCTTGCGATAATGCCGTTCGCTTTCGGCAATCAGACAATTGGCACTGTCCAGAATCGCTTGCGACGAGCGATAGTTTTGTTCCAGGGTGATGACCGCTGCCGACGGCATGTACTGATCCGGGAAGCCCAGAATGTTTTCGACTTCTGCTGCGCGAAACGAATAAATTGACTGAGCATCATCGCCAACAACCGTGACGCCCTTGCCATCAGGTTTCAGTGCATTGAGAATCTGCGCCTGCGTGAGGTTGGTATCCTGGTACTCATCCACCAGTACATGGTCGAATGACGAGCCGATGAGCTCGGCAAACTCTGCTTCGGCGACGAGGTGACTCCAGTACAACAGCAGATCGTCGTAATCGAGCGACTGGTTTTGTTGTTTACGCAAGACGTAGTGACGAAACAGCCCGGCAAGCTCGTCTGCCCAGTCCACACACCAGGGATACGTTATCTCCAGGGTTTCCGACAAGGCTCGTTGCGTGTTGACACATCGTGAGTAAATTGCAAGACAGGTATCTTTCTTCGGGAAACGCTTCGCTGTGCGAGTCAATTTCTGTTCGTGACGAACGACATCCATGATGTCGGCGGCGTCGCCGCGATCGAGTACCGAGAATCCGGGATCCAGACCGAGATTATGGGCAAAGCGACGTAGTAGTCGATTGGCAATCGAGTGAAACGTACCGGACCAGGGCAATCCACCAGCCGGCAGTGACGCACTCGAGCGGCCTTTGCAGGCGGCACGAATGATCGATTCCACTCGCCGTGTCATTTCCTGCGACCCGCGGCGTGTAAACGTCAACAACAGGATGCGTTCCGGACTGACACCTTCGATCAACAGATGCGCGACGCGGTGCGCGAGCGTCATTGTCTTTCCCGTCCCGGCGCCCGCGATGATCAGCAAGGGGCCCGACGTGAACGCCGCATCGTCCACCTGCCCGCCGTATTCTGCGGCCATTCGCTGGGCCGGGTTCAGCATTCCCAGGTGGTCGAAATCCTGTTCGGCAGCCTGCATGACAAGCCCTCGCAAAAGACTGTAGTTTTATACAGTACTGGATGGATTTACAAGGTTTTCTTCAGAAACTGCTCGATCCGGCGGGCCAGCCGCCCGGGCGCATCAAAATGAATCATATGGCCGGCACCCGCGATGTTGGCCGACTCGGCATCGGGAAACGGCAACGACGCGATGTCGCCGAACTGATCGGCAAACGGGCTTTGATCGCCATGGACCAGCAACACCGGCGCAAGGATATTCCGCCAGCAGGCTTGGGCCTCGGCACGGCGATACAAAACCGGGTTCGGTAATTTGTGAGCCGGGTCAGCACGCAAATGAAGCCTGCCGTCCGACCCGACGGATGCCCACTGGCGCGCGACAAATTCTGCCTGCTCCGGACTGAGACCGGCACTGCGCTTGGCGATTTTGACGGCCAGGGCATCGAGATCCGGGTAATCGCTGAACGCTGTTCCCTGAACTCCGCCCTCAATCCAGTCCCGGTAGCGCCGCGGTGCATCGGCCGGATCAGAGTTCTTCAGGCCGAAGCCCTCGATATTGATCAATGCACTAACCCGTTCGGGCATTGAGCCTGCGTACAGGGAGGCGATGTTGCCACCCATGCTGTGACCGATCACAGGTACTGGCGCGCCTGGCGCGTAGACCTCGATAATCGCGTGCAGGTCTGCGAGGTAGTCTGGAAACCAGTAGGAACACCCCGCGTGGGCCGTCCGCCCAAAGCCCCGCCAGTCGGGAGCAATCACGCGCCAGCCCTGCTGCATTGCGTCGACAACAAACTGGAACGTCGACCCGGTATCTGCCCAGCCATGCAGATAAAAAAGCACAGCGGCATCTTCGTCACCCCATTCGTTGACGCAATAATCGACGCCGCGGACTTTAAGCCTCCGCGTTAGCACTCGCCGCGTGGGTTTGTATTGTTCTTTTTTGCTCATCGCCGTTTTCTTTTCGGTTGCATCGCTGCATTCATTACTATGTTACGTCAGGTCGTGTATAAACAGTTTGAATTCGAATCATGAATCACAGAGCACCGAAGACCGACTAAATGACAGGCGATATCGCACTGGTACTGGGCATACTGGTTATTTCGCTGATCCTTTTTATCAGCGAGATCGTTCGCATGGACGTCATTGCGCTCATGGTGCTGTGTTCATTGTTCATCGCCGGCCAAATCGACGCCAACCAGGCCTTTGCGGGATTCAGTAACAGCGCTGTTATCACCGTATGGGCCATGTTCATCCTCAGCGAGGGGCTGACTCGCACCGGAATCGCCGACATTATCGGTCGGCAGATCATGCGAATCGGCGGCAATCGTGAATTCACGCTGATCTTTGTCATTATGATTACCGGTGCGACTCTGTCGGCGTTCATGAGCAACATCGGCGTCGCGGCACTGATGCTGCCCGTCGTTGTGGAGGTGGCTCGCCGGACCGGCGTCCCAGCGTCCCGCTTGCTGATGCCACTTGCCTACTCGACGCTGCTCGGTGGCCTGATGACTCTGATCGGCACACCCCCGAACCTGTTGATCAGCGAGTCACTGGTGCTGGGCGGTTTCGAGCCCTTCACACTCTTGGACTTCACGCCGCTCGGTGGCGCAGTCATGGCTATCGGTGTTCTGTTCGTCACACTGGCTGGCCGCTTTCTGCTGCCGAGGATCCGCGCCGAGCGCGGCAAGCAGGTCAGTCAACGCAGCTTGCGGGCACAATACAAATTGCAGGAACGCACATTCATGATGCGCGTGCCATCGGATTCAGTCCTTGTTGGCAAGACCCTGGCGGAGTCGCGCATCGGTACATCAACCGGGCTGATCATCTTGTCCTTGTTGCGCAATGGCCGCAATGAAACGCTGCCCGCACGCAAGACCGTCATTCAGGGCGGCGATGGCCTGCTGGTGCAGGGCCGCGTCGACCAATTTAGCGAGTTGCAACGCTGGAGCGATCTCATCATCGAGCGCGAAGCACCGGTCCTCAAAGCCATGGTTGCGTCGAAAGTCGTTTACGCGTCGGTTGTCGTCACAGAAGGATCACCGATCGTATCGGAGCTCATCCGGGACGCCGCATTCCGAACGCGATTCGATGTCCTGGTTGTCGGCGTCCTGCGCCGTGGTCGATACCGCATGACCAACCTCGCGTACGTCCCGATCCGGGCCGGCGATCGAATACTGGTCCAGGGTGAAATCGACGCCATCGAACATCTGGAAAAATACCCGGACCTTGACGATGTGCAGGTGTTCACGGCTGACGAACTTGCCGAGACGTACCAGACTGATGAACGCATGTTCGTCGTGCGCTTGCCTAAGGAAAGCGGCCTGGTCGGAGAAACGCTGAAAAAAAGCCGGCTTGCGGATGTTTTTGACTTTCGTGTCCTTGCTGTGTTTCGTGAAGGTGAACTCAAGGTGATGCCGCACGGCGACGAAGTCCTGCTCGGCGGCGACCTGTTGCTCATTGAAGGTCAGTTGAGCGACCTCGATGTGCTGCGGGGAATGCAGGAACTAAAAATCGACACCAGCGTGCCCGGCAATCTTGGTTCGCTGGAGTCCGAACGACTGACGCTGATGGACGCAACACTGGACCCGCGTTCGTCCTTGCGCGGCAAGTCCGTCGGCGAATTGAATTTTCGTGAACGCTATGGCATCGAGTTGGCGGGAATCTGGCGGGAAGGTGAGACCGTCGGCTCCGAACTGACCGACGAGCGCCTGCAATTTGGCGATGCTTTGTTACTGCTGGGACCAAGAGACCGTCTGCAGCTGCTGTCATCCGATTCGGACTTCCTGATTCTCACGCCGCTGGGGCAGGAACCGCCTGACACCGGTCGCGCACCACTGGCCGCGTTCATTATGGCAGCCGTCATCGGCGTCGTCATGGCTGGCTTCGCACCCACTTCGGTGGCCGCGGTCATCGGCGGAACGGTCATGGTATTAACGCGATGTCTGAATATGGAGCAGGCGTATCGGGCCATTGACTGGCGCTCGATATTCCTGATCGCGGGCATGTTGCCGCTCGGCACCGCCATGCAGGAAAGCGGTGCTGCGATGTACCTCGCAGATCAGGTCATGGGCTTGCTGGGCGAGGCAGGACCGTGGCCAGTGATCATGGGGCTCTACATTCTGACGGCGGTGGCGACGATGATCATCCCGACAGCAGCACTTGTCGTCCTGATGTCACCCATCGTCCTGTCCGCAATGTCAGACATGGGGCTGCGGCCGGAAACGGCGATGATGGCCGTGGCAATGGCGGCATCAGCCAGTTTCACCAGCCCGATCTCACACCCTGCGAATACCCTGGTTATGGGTCCTGGGGGCTATCGATTCGCTGACTACCTCAAGGCCGGCGTGCCGCTGACTATTGTCGTCTTCATTACCGTCATGGTCTTGTTACCCATACTATGGCCGCTGGCAGCAACCTAGGAAAACCTATCAATGAGTCGTCGGATTGTCATAGCAGGCGCGGGTCATGCCGCCGGTCAGGCCATTGCTTCGCTGAAACAACGCAAATTTGACGGCCAGATCGTGCTGGTCGGTGACGAGGTCTATTTGCCGTATCAGCGCCCGCCACTATCGAAGAAATTCTTGTCGGGTGATTTGCCCGCTCGGCGGCTGTATGTGAAACCCGAAAGTTTTTACGAAGACCCACAGATTGAGGTCCGCCTCAATACCCGGATCGACGCGATTGACCGTTCCCGGAGCGTACTGAAAACCGGCAATGACGAGATCGCCTATGACACGCTGATTCTCGCGTTGGGTTCTCGCGTGCGGCGACTTAAGATTGACGGCGCCAATCTTGATGGCGTGCACTATCTGCGAGGAATCGACGATGTTGCTGCAATTCGCGCCGAACTCGGCCCGCACAAGCGCGCGGTCGTCGTTGGCGCCGGCTACATCGGACTTGAGGTTGCGGCTGTGCTGCGTCAATCGGGTATCGACGTCACCGTCGTTGAAATGGCCGATCGCGTGATGAGCCGGGTTGTGTCGGCCGAAATTTCCGACTTCTACCAGATCGAACATGCCTCACAGGGAGTGAAACTGCGTTTGTCCTCTGGAACGGCCGCCTTTCGCGGCGAGTCGCGCGTAACTGCCGTCGAAACGACGGACGGCGAACTTATTGATGCTGATTTTGTTGTGGTTGGAGTCGGCATCTTGCCGAATATTGAACTCGCCGCCGCAGCAGGCCTTGCCATCGACGACGGCATTCTTGTTAATGAGCGATGCCAGACTGACGACCCGAACATTTATGCAATCGGCGATTGCACCGCGCATCCGAATGCCATCTACGGGCGACGGCTTCGCCTGGAGTCCGTCCACAATGCGCTGGAGCAAGCCAAAACGGCGGTGGACAATATCTGTGGTGTCGAGACGCTATATTCTGCTGTGCCATGGTTCTGGTCGGATCAATACGATCTGAAACTGCAAATCGCCGGACTGTCGGCAGGATATGACGATGTCGTCATTCGCGGTAATCCTGCCGGCCGCTCATTCGCTTGTCTTTACCTCTGCGATGGAAAACTTATCGCGACCGATGCCGTGAATTCGCCCAGGGATTTTCTGCAATCGAAAGCGCTGATTGCCGAGCGAAGGACGATCGACGTCGATCAGCTCGCCAATACCGAGATTGCGCTAAAAGATATCCGGAGCGCTGCGCGCTAGCGGTCTTCTGTCGACGCGTCGGCGAGTGTATCCGCCGGTAGCTCGATGATCAGCCGGCCTTCGGCGGCGACCACGCCTTTATCTGCCTTCCATGCTCGAACGGAAAGTGATTCAACACCCAGCATCTCGGCACCCGTAAATTCGCCGGATCCTCCGGTCACTTTCGCCGTGCCGAGGGCACCGGGTCCCACGGTCGTATTGCCCAGCCAGCTTCCGGCCCAGATGTTGCCGGAACTGCGATAACCCGGCACGACGATATCACGCAGGTATTCCCAATAGTTTTCGGTTTCTTCAATGAACAAGGCGCCGCGCCCCGGTAGATAGACATACCAGATACTATTGAACAGTGCGCGGCCAGACAGAAAATCCGTTTCATCAGCCGCTGACGAAATTTTGATGCCGATGCCTGCAGTTTGATTACGTCCGTCCCGCAATACGGTTGCCATCGCCGACGTTTGCCTGACCGTTTGCTCCCAGAGCTGCAGTACTTTGTCTGGATGGGGCGCCACGTTCGATTCGCCATCGTTAGAGTAGGCAATACTTTCAGTGGCAACGGCAGAGAATGCGAGCGTGATTGTCGGCGCGTCGGTAACCGCGAGCGGCGACAATCCCTGCTTGCTCAAGAACGGATTGTAGATAATTCCAAGCCCAAACACGGTAGCGCCGACGAGGAGACCCGCAATCAGTGCGACGAGGTACTTCATTCCCTGGGCTCCTGCTGCCTGGCAATATACTTTGCCGAAAGCTCAATGCGACCGGCATGCGCATCTGCTTCGCCTGACGTGTCCGCTACCCAACGCTCGGTCACGAAGCCACTCAATCCGGAAAGCTCTCGCGATCCGGTCCGAATTTCACCGATGCGGTGGCCACCGACCTCAGCAACCGGATTCATGTTGACGTAAATCGAGCCACGCGCAGGAAGATGGATGATCCAGTCGAGAATTGGCGACTCTCCCTCTCTCGCTGCTGTCCGCGCAGCTATTCCGATCACTGAGTCGCGGGCATTGCGAACCTTGAATATCTCGGTGCTAACACTGCCGAGAATTTCGTCGTCCGGCCACTCCAGCCCAAGCGGCATTACGGCCTGGTCCGGTCCACCCGCCATGACACGGTCGATTGGCACATTGATGTGGAAGATCTCTGAGTTACCGCCGTTCTGGGCAACCGTAATTATGGATGCCTCACGGTACTGATCAACCGCAGGCACGGCGTACAGGGCGCCGGCCGCCGCCGCAATTCCCAGCAGGATTCCGAATATGAAAGTCTTGATCAAAACATGTCCACTGTCATCGAGCCGAATTCACTCCTTAGCCGAGTTTAGTTAAATTGGACCTGCCGCAACAATGATGACCGGCCAATTTGTGACAGACCGCACAACATTTCAGCCGTCACCACGTGATTTCGGTAGCGGGGTGCAGATTTCGACCATTTGCGAGCCGTAGCAGTCGCAGTACAATTCAGCACTCTTCTGACGTTGCGCTAAGGTTTGGGACCTGATGACAACACCGATCTGTCTGTGGTCCGGTCCGCGAAACGTGTCGACGGCACTGATGTACAGTTTCGCGGAGCTCCCCGGGATACGCATCGTCGACGAGCCGCTCTACGGGCATTACCTGCGAGTGAGCGGTGCCAATCATCCCGGTCGGCAGGCCGTCATGGCAGCGATGAACTGCGATGGCAACCACGTCATGCAATCCCTCATACGTCAGCAGGCCGTTAATTCAGGCAAACGCCTCTTTATCAAGCACATGGCACACCACCTGATCGAGCTGGATCTCGGCTTCCTTGCGGCAACGAGCAATGTTTTCCTGGTGCGCGATCCGCGCGACATGCTGCCATCGCTGACCATCCAGGTTCCAAATGCCGGACTTTCTGATACCGGTTTGAAACAGCAGTGGGAGCTTTACAGCGAGCTTGTCGATGCCGGCATGCCCGCGGTCATTCTTGACTCGCGGGAATTGCTACTGGACCCTGGCAGCGTGTTGCAGGCACTCTGCAAGCACCTTGATCTTGATTTCGAGCCGCGAATGTTGAGCTGGGATGCGGGGCCACGCGACGAAGACGGGATTTGGGCACCCTATTGGTATCACGCCGTACACAAGAGTACCGGTTTTGCGCCGTACAAGGCGAAGCGGGACTTTCCGCCGAAGCTGCAATCGTTGCTGGACGAATGCAGACCCTGGTACGACAAACTTTACTCACGCGCTTTGCATGCCCGTACTCCGGAGACACACGTTGAAACTTCCTGATTCCAGAAATGCCAATATCCTGATTCACGTCGGTGGCGAGCTCAAACCGCGCAATGACGCAAAGGTTTCGGTTTTCGACAGTGTTGTACAAGGTGGCGATGCCGTTTGGGAGGGCTTGCGGGTCTATAATGGTCGCATCGCAGAACTCGATGGCCATCTCAAGCGCCTGCAGAATTCTGCCAAGACACTGGCCTTTGCCAGGGTGCCATCATCAGACGACGTGTGCACAGCAATCTTCGAAACGCTCGAGGCAAATGGCATGCGCGACAACGCGCACATTCGACTCACTTTGACGCGTGGCGAAAAAGTTACATCGGGCATGAACCCGAAGTTTAACCAGTCCGGTTGTACGCTTATAGTTCTGGCCGAATGGAAGCCGTCTGTCTATTCCGATGAAGGCATTCGGGTAATCACTGCGTCGACGCGTCGCAATACGCCGGAGTGCCTCGATTCGAAAATCCACCACAACAACCTGCTTAATAATATTCTCGCGTCCATCGAAGCGAATGTCGCCGGTGTCGACGCCGCAATCATGCTCGACGTCAACGGCTTTGTTTCCGAAACCAACGACACCAACTTGTTCCTTGTTACTGATGGCGAAGTATTGACACCTCATGCGGATAGCTGTCTACCGGGATTGACGCGAAAAATGATCCTGCAAATTTGTCGGAATGAGAAAATTCCGGCGTACGAGCGCAACTTGTCACTAACTGAACTTTATACAGCGGATGAGGTATTCACGAGCGGTACGATGGGTGAGTTGACACCGGTTCTCGAAGCCGATGGACGATGTATTGGTGACGGCTTGGTAGGCACGCTTACACGACAACTGCAGAAACTGCATCGCGAATTCGCATTTCAAAATGGAACACCGTTGCCGTTTTAGCGAAAGTAGTTCGCGAGATACTCGTCGAGACTGATAACGTCCTCGGCCTCGATGTCAGCCTGCCGCTTCAATGAGTCCAGCGCCTCCTGCTGGTATTCGGTATTCACCGCATCATTGGGCTTGGCAATCGCCGCAAAATAATCCTTGTGGTTTTTTGCCATCGCCAGTGCGAAAGTAAAAAAACCGCTGTTCGATCTGCTCAATTCCTCGACGATCCGCGCGGACGGTGTTGCGTCGGGATTGCCAACGAGCTCCTGCATTTGACGAACCGACATCGAATAACTGTCATTGCCGTCATGCTGATCGATGACTGCGGCAACTGCCAGGATGCCCTCCAACAATTCGGTGCCCCAGTCTGCAATCGACACTGGCTTGCCACTGCGAAGCAGTCGGAAATCCGGATCCCGACCGTGCTTCGCCGTTTCGATCTGATTGCGAGTCAACTCGTCGAGTTCCGCACTATCAAGTTTTGGGCTATCCGCAATCACGCAGTAAATCAGCATCGCCTCCATGAAGCGCATGGTGTTTTGATTGATTCCGCAAGGGTCGAACAGGTTGATATCCAGCGAGCGGATTTCGACGTATTCAATCCCTCCGCGTCGCAATGCTGCGGTCGGACGCTCACCCGAATTCGCAACGCGTTTTGGCCGTACTGAAGAATAGTATTCATTTTCGATTTGCAACAGGTTTGCGTTCAACTGGCGGTAGCGACCATTAACCTTGACGCCAATTTTCTCGTAATCGGGCTCCGGTGTTTCTATCGCCTTACTGAGATCCCGCACATACTCATCGAGGCTATTGAGAGAAATATGAATCCTCGATTGATTTTTGTTGCTGTAGCCAAGATCACTCATTCGTAACGAGGTACCAAACGGCTCGTAGTAGGTTTCCTTGTTGAGCGACTTCATGGCGGCAACGTTACCGTCCGCAAAGGTCTTGCATAGCGCCGGCGATGCGCCGAATAGATACAGAACCAGCCAGCCCATGCGCCGAAAGTTTCGAATGAGTCCGAGATATTGTTCGGATCGAAATGCATCGGCATCGCCTGTATCGCCAACAATGTCCTGGTAGGCGGTCCAGAATGGTTTGGGTATCGAGTAGTTAAAATGCACACCGGCGATCGTTTGCATCTGTCTACCGTATCGGTATCCCAGTCCGCGTCGATAAATTGTTTTCATGCGACCAACATTGGATCGCCCGTAGCGTGCAAGCGGAATCTCGTCGTCAGCCGGTATCCGGCACGGCATGCTCGCCGGCCACAGCATTTCATCGTCGAGTTTCGAATAGGTGTACTGGTGAATATTGCAGATGCAGTTCAGGGCTTCCCAGGTCGTCTCAAATGCGGGTGTCACGAACTCCAGCAACGCCTCGGAAAAGTCTGTTGTGATGTAGCGGTTTGTTAGCGCAGAACCCAGGCCAATTGGATGACTCAGCATCGACAGCTCACCGTCCGACGTCACGCGTAATGATTCTTTTTCGATACCTTTCAGGCCGCCGTACAAAAGATTGTTGGCGGCGGCAACGGCGTGCAGACGTTTGTCGAATTCCTGCTTCAAATGACCATCCTTCTGAATGCGGCTAGAGTCGCATGCTGTTTTACCATAACGGTCCCGAGCACGCGCTATTTAGAGGAACTCGCGGCAGGCAACCTGGGTGTCACCGTCCGTGGCGGGCACGAACCCGAGCGGCGCATTTACCCAAACGGTGTGACTGTCGGGAGATTCCCCGGATAGGGTATATTCAGATGATCACCTCGACGCACAACGGCGGAACCTGAACAGCATGAACGAATCCCCTCTCAGACGAATGCGCGACCAATCATCCGGCAAGGCCACACTCATCAATGAAGGTTGCAAAATCAGCGGCGAAATTTCAGGTGATGGCGATTTCATTGTCAATGGCGAGGTGGCTGGCGATTGCAATATTAACGGCACCGTTACACTCGCACGCAACGGATTCTGGCAAGGCAGCATTCTCGCAGACAACGTAATTGTCGCCGGCCAGATCGAAGGTGACATCACGGCCAGGCAAAAGGTGGAAATCACCAATTCCGCCAGGATTTCAGGCACGGTCAGTGGCGAAGCCATAGCAGTGGCCGAAGGCGCCGTTGTTGAGGGCGCAATGAAGACAACTGGTCAGTCGCAACTTATTGAATTTAAAGAGAAACGTGAAGATTAATTGAGAAGTTTAGCAAATGGGAAACAAATCGCCCGGCGGCGCTTGCGGTGATACACTAAATCTCTTCTTCCCGGCCGAATAATAATAACGAGAATGATCGGCAAGAGAAAACCTCGCTTACTGTTACTCGCGATTGCGATGGGCATCGCTGCGTCCGGCATCATGTTGTCAGTTTTTGATGGGCAGTACCGATGGCTTGCCAATGAGATTGTGGAAACCGGCTCGATCGAATTCGATCAGATTATGCAGTCGGAATTCGAGCACGTCGCACGCGCCCAGCTCGCGGTCGCAGCCATGGCTTCCCGCCCGGCTTTCGAGTCAAGGCAGGCAGCCGACATAAATCACGCACTGAATACCGCACTGATTGCGAACAAGACGCTGACGGGCATTCGTTTCGTGACAGCGTCCGGTGAAAGCTTCGAAGTCGGAAGTCTTCCGAAGAACGAAGATCCGCGAGCTGTTACCTGGTACGAACGATACATGTTGATCGGCATACCGGTCATCGCTGACAAGGTCGAGATCGGGCATTTGTCCGCTGCATTCGACATTGCCGACCTGCACGCGGAATCGCTGCGCTTTGCGGCCGCCCTTCGTAACAAACAACAGGAAAGTCGACGTATCAGTTACCTTTGGGCCGGTGCGGGTACGCTCGTCGCGTTGCTGCTTTGCGGCGGCGTTATCTTGCTGGTCGTCCGTAACCAAACCAAGCGAATTCGGCAGCTCAAGATTCAGGCAGAAAAGCTTCGCGATGCCGATTTCGGCGAACCGCTGCTGGTGTCGCGACAGGACGAGCTGGGTGACCTCGCATCTGTCTTCAATGACATGCGTCATCGCCTGCGGAAAACCACCCATTCACGAGACTACGTGGACAGCATTCTATCCGGGATGAATGAAGCCATTCTCGTGACCCGCGACGACGGCACCATCACGCGAATCAACGCCGCGACGACACAGCTCCTGGGCTACGAGGAAGACGAACTCTTCAATGTCAGTATCGATTTGGTGGTCAACACCAGTAAAGGGCCGTCCCTCGCGACAGACTTACCGTCGGGACTCCCCAAGGAAGCGATTTTTGAAAGCAAATTTGGCGAATCGATTCCAGTGTCCTACACCTGTTCAATTGTCGACGCTACAGACGGTACATCCGCTCGACGCATCTATGCCGCGCAGAACATTACCGAGCGCCGCCGAGCCGAAAAACGAATTCGTTATCTGGCGAGGATTGATCCGCTTACGAAGATCCCGAACCGAATGCAGTTTCAACATCTCTTGCAGCGTGGCATCGCCCGGGCGCGACGCTCCGGGAAGTCGCTTTGCCTCTTCTATGTCGATATCGATTACTTCAAGGAAATTAACGACACGTTTGGACACCTTGCCGGTGATACAACGCTGGAGACGGTTGCGGAGCGATTGGCGGCGGCGTTGCCTGTCAACTCGGTGATCGGTCGCCTTGCCGGCGATGAATTCGCGGTCATCATCGACGATATACACCCTGACGAATTGGGGAGGGATCGCACCGGGGCAATGGCACAGAAGTTACTTGACCGCCTCGCGGACCCATTTTTTGTGCAGGGCAATGAAGTGTTCATGACCGCCAGCCTCGGCATCGCCTATTATCCCCAGGATGCGCCGAATGTTATTGACCTGATCCGCAATGCCGATGCCGCTTTGTATCATTCCAAGAAGGCGGGTGGAAACGTCTACTCGTACTATGTGCCGAAGATGAACGAGGCGTCCGTTGAGCGCCTGATGACCAAGAGCAAGCTGAAGCGAGCGTTCGAACGCGATGAGCTGCTGGTTCACTATCAGCCCAAGTATGACCTCGTGACCGGCGAGGTTTTCGGTGCCGAGGCGCTGGTACGTTGGGAATTGCCTGAACGCGGACTCATATTACCCGCAGACTTCATCCCAATCGCGGAAGAGACCAACCTGATTATCGAGATTGGCGAATGGGTGCTCGACAAGGTGTGCGAAGATTTCCGTATATGGCAAATGTCGGTTTCGTCTCCCGGTCGAGTTTCGGTGAATTTATCGCTTAAACAACTGCGGCAGAAAAACTTCATCGATCGGATCAGTTCGATATTGCGCGGCCACGAGGTTTCGCCAACTTCGCTCGAACTCGAGATCACAGAAACGACACTGATGGAGAATCCGGAACGAACGATAAAAATGCTGGATCAGCTCTATAGTTTGGGCCTGCACCTTGCCATTGATGATTTCGGTACGGGATATTCATCGCTGAGCGCCCTGCAACAGTTTCCGATCAGTACTTTGAAAATTGATCAATCTTTCGTACGCAATATTGTTACCAACCCCGACGATGCGACCATCGTCGACACCATCATTCAGATGGGTAAGAACATGAATATGGGTGTCGTCGCTGAGGGTGTCGAGGAAGAGGCGCAACTTGCCTTCCTGCAAAAGCTGGGTTGCAACTATGCGCAGGGGCTGCTGTTCGGCGACCCAATGAGTTCCAACAACTACCTGGAACTACTCCGCGCCCAGGCCGATGGCACAGATACCTATCGCACGCTGTTCGGCTGACTTCACTCCGGCGGGCCAACGTGATTAAATTACCACACTATTTGAAACCCACCGGCCGATCCGGCGCCGGTCCGAACTGAAGATGACTCAATGACCAAAATGATGAACGTATGTGTATCAGTAATTTTCCTGCTTTCCGCGTCACTCGCGATTGCCTGTGACTATCCATCATCGCCGAAGAATCTGCCAAATGGTTCGTCGGCGAGCAAAGACGAGATGCTGGCTGGCGTCAAACTCATTGCTAAGTATCAGGAAGAAATGGAGGCCTATCTGTCGTGCATTGAATCCGACGAGATCGTCGCTATCCAGGCGTTGGCAGATGACGATGACGAAGCTAAGCGGCAACGTAAGGTCATGTTCGACAAGAAATACAATGCGGCAGTCGATGAGCAGACACGGACGGTCGAGCGATTCAATGCTGAAATTCGAGCCTACAAGGCAAGTGCAAGATAGATAGATCGAATCGCGATATCAAAAATGTCCGTCGATTGACGGGCATTTTTTTCGCTACAGGTTGTCAATTTCCCGTCCGAGGTCATGCTTGCTCTCGGTAACAATACGCTCGAGCACGCGAATTCGCTCTTCCAGCATTTCAATCTTTTTCAAAGACTCTTCGAGCTCTGGATCGCGTTTTTGTTTTTCATGTTTCATTTTCAGGTACTTTTGATAGCTGTCCGCTGCAAAAACCACAGCAACAATACAGACGACGTAAAACATAGTGTTCATTGGCGCATCCCTTTGCTAGTTCTTTTCTTCATAGCCTGCTCAATTCCTGCTCCAACTGAAAGCGCTTCGACGTAACGTGCTTTTCGAGCGCTATCAGGCGTTTGTCCAGGGACTTGCAGCGCTGATCGATTTCGTCAGCCATCGCGCGCGTTGCCGACGATGCAATGGCTGATTCGTCGTCGAACGCTTCTTTCCTGCGTCGACGTCTGCCACAACAAAGTCCCGACCGTCGACGTCGCGTTGCACCAATCGGCTCCCCCGTCGACTCGGCGGGAATGAGGAATACGACCGCCAGGTAGGCAATGACCGCAACCGGCATGAACATCAGGAACGCAATAAACGCCAGAAAGCGCGTTGTCTTTAGATTGAAGCCCAGGTAGCGGGCAAGCCCTGCACAGACACCGCCCAGAATCGCGCGATCCGCGTCTCGGTAGAAGTGTCGATCAGCGTCTGCACTCATGGTATTCACGAGTGCCTCCTGTAGTCACCGCGGCAGCGATACCAGAAGTCATTTTCGGACTGGCGTCCGGAATATACCAGGGGCTTTTCCCGGATCAGCAAGGTAGCGCCAAGGTAAAGCGCAGTCGTTAGCCAGAAAAATAACAGCAGGGAAATTACCGCGATCAACCTCACAGTGCCAACCCTAAAGTTGAAACGATCGGCTAGTCCGGCGCAGACGCCGAATACCCAGCCATTTTCCCGGTCGCGATAGAATCCACGCAGGGGTCCGTCGTCTGAATTCCAGGTGTTTCGACTCATTGTTTCCTCCATTGCCCGACTTTAGTCCGTTTCTGCCTGCGTGGCTTTGTTCGCAGCCAGCCGACGCTTTAACGCAGCCAGCTCTTCCTTGACTGACTCCTCAGCCTCAAGACTCGCGAACTCATGATTCAGGTCTTTCGGCAGGCCCAGGTCATAGGCCTCTACGCGGCCTTCGACATCGTCTATACGTCGCGTGTACTGCTCAAATCGCACCATCGCGTCTTCGATCTTGTAGTCGTGAATCTTCTTGCGAACAGCCAATCGACTGCTTGCCGTCTTATGGCGCGCCAGCAGCGCTTTTTGGCGAGTCTTGGCGTCGCCAAGCTTCGCCTCAAGTCTCGCAATGTCTTCATTCAACTTTGCGAGCCCTTCATCGACCGCATGGTAATCTTGCTTCAGAACTTCAACACCCGTCGCGACTCGTGACTTTTCGACCAAGGCTGCCTTCGCCAGATCTTCGCGGCCTTTACGCAGTGCAAGCTCGGCTTTCTGGTCCCAGTCGCCAAGATCCCGCTCCAGGCTTTCTATTTTGCGATTCAGGTCTTTCTTGTCCGCAATCGAGCGAGCGGCGGCTGACCGCACTTCAACCAGCGTGTCTTCCATCTCCTGGATCATCAATCGGACGATCTTCTCGGGATCCTCCGCCTTATCCAGAATCGCGTTGATATTGGAGTTCACGATGTCGCTGAATCTCGTGAATATGCCCATGGTTTTTCCTCTTTGTGTTTGAATCCTGTCTGTATCATTGCAGCATCCGTGCCAAGTTCGATGAAATTGCTTAAGCAATTGTTATATAAGAATTTATTGTTTAAAACAGATTATGAATCGCCAGCCACAGATTGGCTTATTTCACTAAGTAATAGTATTTTTCACTACTTTTTGGCCTAATGCACCTATGGCAACAGCCCCGAAGTCCCAGCAGATCATTGGTGAAGCACCGGCATTCCTGGAGATGCTGGAGCATGTTTCCCGTGCCGCGCCACTATCCAAGCCAGTGCTGGTCGTCGGCGAGCGCGGCACGGGCAAGGAGCTTATTGCGTCGCGCCTGCATTTCCTGTCGGACCGCTGGGAGCAGAATGTCGTCAAAGTGAACTGCGCGGCGCTCACTGAATCGATCCTCGAATCGGAGCTGTTTGGTCACGAGGCGGGCGCCTTTACCGGTGCGGCCAAAATCCATATCGGGCACTTCGAGCGTGCCAACGGCGGCACATTGATACTGGATGAACTTGCAACGATTTCATTGCGGATGCAGGAAAAAATTCTGCGCACGATTGAGTACGGCGAGGTTCAGCGCGTTGGCGGTAGCGAGACCTTGCAGGTTGATGTCCGTATTGTCGGTTCAACGAATGCCGACTTGCGTCGCCTTGCGTCCGAAGGCAAGTTTCGAGAAGACCTGCTCGATCGGCTGGCCTTCGACGTTATCACGGTGCCGCCATTGCGGGACCGTGTCGAGGATGTGATGCCTCTTGCGCACGCTTTCGCGATCAACATGGCCAGTGAGCTGAAGTGGAGTTATTTCCCCGGTTTCAGCTCGCGCGCATCGTCAGCGTTGTTGCGTAACAAGTGGCCGGGCAATGTTCGCGAGCTCAAGAATACCGTCGAGCGATCCGTTTACCGATCCACCGACCCGGAACAGGTCATTGCGACGCTTGCGCTGGATCCGTTCGATACGCCGTTTACACTTGAAGACGCCAGAGTGCCGGCAACGGCAGCCAAGCCGCCAAAGAGGCCGCCACTGCTACCGACTGACCTTAAACAGCGCTTACTCGATACTGAGCTTGATTTGCTGCGAGCGGCACTCGACAAGGCGCGCTTCAACCAGCGGTTGGCGGCAGATTTGCTCGGGCTGAGCTATCACCAGTTCCGGGGCAAGCTGCGAAAACTGAATATTCGCAGTAAACCCTGAAACTGCGGATTTGTAGCCTCGTCCCGTTTAGCTCTCATCGCGGTAGCGACGGACGTAAATCGCGCCAAAACAAAGCAGGCCACAAACGATCACGCCCGCCCACATCGATGGGCTCGCCAGGAAGTATCCGATATCGAGATGCGACAAGACGCTAATCATCTCTTCACTCATCTCGAAGTTGTCGTTCTCGATCATACTTTCGATATCCAGGCGCGAAATCGGTATCTTGCCCATGCGTCCCCAGACGACGCTTGCGAACTCATTGGAGTGCAGAAAGATTCCCTCGAACATTGGAACCAGGACCAGGGGCAGAAAACCCATCATGAATGGCGAACGCTTTGTGTAGGCGGACACAAACAGGAACCAGCCAACAAACGGTGACATCCAGATTGCTCCCGAATAGACAATGACCACGGCTGACAGCCAGTTGTCGATAATGGGTACCGAACTCCAGATCAACAGGCTGGCGTCACCGCCTTTCAGAGAAACCCAAATACTCGTGACGAGCAGATTGACGAGATGCGTAGCAATAATTCCGATGATCATCGCAGTCGGAATGACCAGAACCGCAGTGAGTAACTTGGATATGACAGTCTCAGAGTCTGTAACTGGCAGCGAGCGCCAGAACAATATGCTCTTGTCCTTGCGCTCAGCATAAAGTGCATCGAGCGAGTAAAAAATGGTCAGTATTCCCAACGCCAGAAAAAACAGACCGGACGAGCCGAAGAACAGCCCGGACAACACCGCCCGTCTTCCAGTATCGTTGGCAATGTTCTGTGCACCAAACAGCGCCATATCCAGTTCGTGCGCGTAGTCGCCAGCGAACATGAGCGCCGTTAGTGTGCCCAGCGTCACGATGCTGGCGATCGCAATGGGTGTCATCCAGATTGATCGATGCTCCCAGACCTCACGCTTCAGGAGCGCCAGATGATGCGTGATCATTGTCGCGCCCTCTTAACTTTCGCTACAAATAAGTCGGCAACCGAGGGAGTTCGCATTTCTCCGAGCCCGGCAAAGTGCTCGCGACTAAGCCCTTCGAATAACATGACTGACTTGCCAAACATTTGATTCTCGGCAATCGGACCAAGCCCACGTGCCTTCTCCGCCTTGTCACCCGAGGCGGCAAGTTCGACATAAGTATCCGCGAGGGACTCCATCGGCGAATCGAGCAGTATTCTTCCATCGTCAATAAACATGACATCGGTGAGGAGATTCTCGATTTCTTCCACTTGATGTGTCGTCACCAGGATTGTCCTTTCCTCATCGAAGTAGTCATTTAGGAGATTGGCGTAGAATTCCTTGCGGAAAATAATATCCAGCCCGAGCGTAGGCTCATCGAGTACCAGCAGTTTTGCGTCGATCGACATGATGATCGACAGATGTAACTGCGTGACCATACCCTTCGACAACTCTTTGACTTTCGAGGAAGACTGGATTTTCGTCTGCTTGAGGAGCTCGTCCGCTCGTCGCCGGGAAAAATTTGGATGAACGGCCGCAACGTAATCGAGCAGTTGTGTCACTTTTATCCAGCGCGGCAGCACGGCGACGTCGGCAATGAAACAAATATTTCGCATCAGCTCCTTACGCTGCTTGAACGGATCAAGTCCCATTACGGACAATGAGCCCTCACAATCCGTCAGTCCGAGCAATGCTTTGAGCAGGGTTGTCTTGCCGGCGCCGTTGGGGCCGATCAGGCCGAGTATTTTGCCGCTTTCGATTTCGAAACTGACGTTACTGACGGCTGTAAACGACCCATAACGTTTGGAAACGCCCTCGGCACTGACCAGACTAGTCATTCTCCCCCTCCAGAATCCTCGGATGAATTTTTCTTGTTTGACGTCGCCTCTTTCACCAGGTCGGCGACGTCAAGATCCAGGCGTTCGATGGTCGCGAGAACCTGCGGCCATTCCTTTTCGATGAATTTTTCCCGCTCCGCTTTGAGGAGCATCGTGCGTGCGCCTTTGTTGACGAACATGCCTCGCCCACGCTTTTTCGTGACGAGGTTTTCGTCGACGAGCTCCTGGTAGCCTTTGAGTACCGTCAGCGGGTTGAGCCGATACTCAGCTGCAACATTCCTGACCGATGGCAGCGCATCGCCGTCAGTGAGCACGCCCTCCAGAATCATCGCCACAACCCGGTCTCGCAACTGGCGATAGATGGGTTGATCTTCGTTCCATTTCGGATCCATTAATTATCCGTTTTCCATTGACAGCTGCCGGCTCCCGCGAGCGCATGTAAAAAGACGCCGGCCCGCGATGCGGGCCGGCGCAAAGATTCCGTCGCTACTTTACTCGTCTTCGCCACGGAATTGACTCAATTCACCGACAACCACCCGTCCAAGCTTGACGGCCTGGTTGCCAATAGGGCCATCCATCTCGAGTCGGAATGGCACAGTTGCACTGATTGCGCCCGGATCAGCCGGTACATCCCTGGCCACGAATTCCGTTGCGACCGTCCGGCTGCCCAGAAGAGCAAGCAGCATCAACAACATGACGGCAAGGCTGACATAATCATTAAATTGTACGAGTGTTCTGGACATTTCTGCTCCGGAGCCGGGCCCGGCCTTTAGTGATCTGGTGTTATAGTCAACTATAACACCGACAATTTTGTTTGCAAGCCTTTTCTTCGCTCCGTTCTAACCCCACCGGGCCGCTCGTGCCGTTAACAATTGTAACGATTCGAGGAATTTCTATGGGCGTGAGCAGGGAGGCAGTGGTGAATGGATTGAGCCCCCGAGCAGCAAGTCTTTGCACGACCGCCGTGCTCGCCTATGCTGCCCCGATGGGCCACAGACCAGACGACAGTGCGTTGATGCTTCGCTACAAAGACGGTGACACGGCCGCGTTCGAGACACTTTATCGGCGCCACAATGATGCGCTGTACCGCTATCTGTTAGGACTGTGCAAACACCGCGACACCGCTGAGGATATATTCCAGGATGTCTGGGGCAAGATTATCAAGTCGAAGGCCAACTATCGGCCGACGGCCAAATTCACGACCTTTATGTACCGGGTTGCACACAACTGCTTTATCGATCATCTGCGGCGCAACAAGCGTCACGCCAATACCACCGATCTGGAACCAGAGCTGCACGCCGGCGACGCTGAGTCGCCGGAGACCGCGACCGAGAGAAGCCTTGCGAAAGAGCGACTCACCGTGGCCCTGGGCGAATTGCCCGCAGAACAGCGCGATGCATTCTTGCTGCATGAGGAAGCGGGACTGAGCCTCGACGACATCGCGCTGGTCACCGGCAGCAACCGCGAAACCGCCAAAAGCCGGCTGCGCTATGCTGTCAACAAGCTGCGTGCGGCCATTCAGGAGCCACAATGAACAACGAGCGAGACAAGCAGGCGATGGACGATCTCGTGTCGGCGACCTACCGGGAGCACAGTGCCGAGCGCGCGCCCGAGCACCTTAATCAAAAAATTCTTGCGATGGCTGCAGAAGGATCGGACCAGTCGAAAAACATCGGCCCGCTATTTGGTACATGGAGCCGGTCGCTGGGGCTTGCGGCAACGATTGCATTGAGTTTCGCGATCGTGCATGAGGTCACGCAGGCGCCGCAAGACGTGCCTGGCCCAGCAAGTCTTGTTGCTCCCTCAAGTGATTCGGTACGGGAAGAATTTACACCCAAAGTTGGCAGTGCTGTCGAAGAAGCTCGCAATCAGGCACGGCTCAGGGAAGGCTCCAATCAGGAAGAAGCCCTGGTCGCCGACCCACAAGGGCGCAGAAAGCTCGAAACTCGGCAGAGCACATTCATCACAGACGCGCCGGCAGAGGCACCCGAAGCGGAAATCATCCCGGGGGTTGCGGCCGAGCCGGACGACGCCGGTTTTTCGGGTGACGACCAGCCCAGCCGTAGCAAGCGCAGTCAGGGCGCCGATTTCGAACAGGCTGACGAGTCCGTTGCGGAGCCTGTGGCCAGACCGGCCGCCACCGCACTCTCAAGGTCGCACGAGAGTAAGGAATCCGACGTCATTGCCGGCTGTGAGCCTATCGAACGAGAAACGGCTGGTGACTGGCTGGCCTGCATTGAGAAACTGAGGCGTGCCGGCGCAGCGCTTGCGGCCAAGCGGGAATACGAGGAATTTATCCTGATATTCCCGGTCGAATAGGCCTGATTCGAGCCCGATTAACAGACTCCGCCAGTGCCAGCGGCGGCGGCCGGTGCTAGAATCGCCGACCCCGGTACTTAAGAAACTCCCGCCGCAGAAAACCAATCTGTAGCCGGACTCAGCGCAGAACAATCTGCAGGAATAAATTAATGAAAGCACCCGTTCGAGTCACCATTACCGGTGCAGCTGGCCAGATTGGTTACCAGCTCGCCTTCCGCATCGCATCAGGCCAAATGCTGGGCTCAGACCAGCCCGTCATTTTGCAACTGCTCGAAATACCGCCTGCGCTGCCCGCCTTGCGCGGCGTTGTTATGGAACTGGACGACTGTGCATTCAACACGCTGGCCGGCATCGTCGCGACGGACGACCCAAACGAAGCGTTCAAGGATAGCGACTACGCCCTGCTGGTCGGTGCACGTCCTCGCGGGCCCGGCATGGAACGCAAAGATCTGCTGCAAGCCAACGCCGCTATTTTTTCGGTACAGGGCAAGGCCATGAACGATCATGCCAGTCGCGATATCAAGGTGCTCGTTGTTGGCAATCCCGCGAACACCAACGCGCTGATTGCCAGCAGCAATGCGCCGGACATCGACCCGGGCAACTTTACGGCCATGACGCGGCTCGACCACAATCGGGCGATGGCGCAACTGGCGACTAAAACGGGCAAACATGTGAACGACGTCCGTTGCATGATTATTTGGGGAAATCATTCCGCAACCCAATACCCGGACATCAACCACGCCACGGTTGCAGGCAAGAAAGCCGCAGACCTGGTTGATCAGGACTGGTTGGCTGGTGAATTTATCCCGCAGGTTCAGCAACGAGGCGCTGCAATTATCAAGGCGCGTGGTGCATCATCGGCGGCTTCAGCCGCGTCGGCCGCCATTGATCACATGCGTGACTGGGCGCTCGGTACACCTGGCGACGACTGGGTCAGCATGGCAATCCCGGCGGACGGCAGCTACGGCATCGAGCCCGGCATTGTCTATTCTTACCCGGTGCGCTGCAGCGGCGGTCAATACGAAATTGTCCAGGGTCTGGCGATTGACGATTTCAGCCGGGAGCGCATGGGTGCCACCGAAACCGAGCTCCGCGAGGAGCGTGCTGCGATTGAGGAACTGCTATAGAGTAAGTCATGCGAGAGCACTAGGCGCATTGGACTAAATTAACGAGGTACGCGAATTGTCCGGATTTATTGTGGGATTACTGTGGTTTTTGCTGTTTTTCGGCGGCGGAATTTTTCTTGCGTACCAGCGAATCGATTTAAGAACGTCGACTATCGCGACTGGCGCTGCGCTGCTCGCCTACCTGATCTTCGGCAATGGCCACTGGGCCTGGTACCTGGTGCTAATCGCCGCATTCGCACTAATGGTCATTCCCAACCTGCTTGAATTTCGACGTGAGAAATTAACCCGGCCGCTACTCGCGATCTATCGCAAGATGCTGCCGTCGATGTCGGACACCGAGCGCGAAGCACTCGAAGCCGGCAGTGTCTGGTGGGACGGTGAATTGTTCTCCGGCATGCCGGAGTGGGATCGGCTGATGTCGTATCCGGCACCGAAGCTGTCGGAAGAGGAACAAGCCTTTCTGGATGGTCCCTGCGAGACGCTGTGTGAAATGCTCGATGACTGGGACATTCATCACGAGCGCAATGACATGCCGAAGGAAGTCTGGGATTACATCATCGAGCAGCGCTTCTTCGCGATGATTATTCCCAAACAATACGGCGGACTCGAGTTTTCTGCATACGCCAACGCAGCAGTCATAACCAAGCTTGCGGGTCGCAGCCCGACCGCCTCATCGACCGTTGGTGTACCGAACTCGCTCGGACCCGCAGAGTTGCTGTTGCATTACGGCACCGAGGAACAAAAAAACCACTACCTGCCCGGTTTGGCGGCCGGCACCGAGATTCCCTGCTTCGCGCTGACCTCACCGCAAGCCGGCTCGGACGCGGCTGCGTTGATCGACAGCGGCGTTGTTTGCAAAGGGCAATGGCAGGGCAAGACCATTACCGGCATTCGCCTGAACTGGGACAAGCGCTACATCACGCTTGCGCCGGTTGCGACCGTGTTGGGTCTCGCGTTCAAGCTTTACGATCCGGATCATCTCATCGGTGATGTCGATGATTATGGCATTACGGCTGCGCTGATCCCGACCGACACCGACGGCGTTGTAGTGGGTCGACGCCACTATCCATTGACCATTGCCTTTCAGAATGGGCCGACGTCAGGCAAAGATGTCTTCGTACCACTCGACTACATCATCGGTGGACCCGAGATGGCCGGCAAGGGCTGGAAAATGCTTGTTGAACTGCTGTCCGTCGGGCGCGCAATTACACTGCCGTCGACGGCGTCGGGTGGCGGCCAGGCGGCAAGCTATGCGAGCGGTGCCTACTCCGTGCTTCGCAAGCAGTTCAACACCTCAATCGCCAACTTCGAGGGCGTCGGCGAAGCGCTGACACGAATCGCGGGTCACACTTACATCATGAACGCAGCCGTCGCGGTTACGGCGGGCGCAATCGATCAGGGCGAGAAACCGGCGGTCCCGTCAGCGATACTCAAGTACCACTGCACCGAACTTGGCCGGAAAGTTGCCAACGACGCGATGGATATCCACGGTGGCAAGGCCATCATGATGGGCCCCAACAACTATCTCGGCCGCGGCTACATGGCGACGCCTATCGCCATCACCGTTGAAGGCGCGAACATACTGACACGCAGCCTCATCATTTATGGCCAGGGCGCCATTCGATGCCAT
Source organism: Woeseiaceae bacterium (assembly GCA_021773115.1). Lineage (GTDB taxonomy): Bacteria > Pseudomonadota > Gammaproteobacteria > Steroidobacterales > Woeseiaceae > UBA1847. Next base: position 170,879 of record JAJFKS010000036.1, read on the forward strand.
CCGTTCGTGTTACGAGAACTGCAGGCAGCAGGTGATGACGATCTCGACCGTGGGCTGATTGAGTTTGACGACGCGCTCTTTGGGCATATCGGTTACGCCATCAGCAATATGGCGCGGTCGTTTTTCCTTGCGCTCACGCACGCCAAGTTCAGCCGTGTGCCGCTGAATACACCAACCCGTCGCTACTACCAAAACATCAACCGCTATAGCGCCGCGTTTGCACTAGCCTCAGATTTTGCGATGTTGACCTTAGGCGGCGCATTGAAAAAGCGGGAACTGCTGTCCGCCCGCCTTGGCGATATCTTAAGTTCAATGTACCTGGCGTCGACCGTCCTGAAGCACTTCGAGAACCAGGGTCGCCGAGCCACCGACCTGCCGCTGGTTGAGTGGTCCATTCGTACGCTGATGTACCAGGCCCAGGAAGCGCTGCATGCTTTCCTGCGCAACTTCCCGAACCGCCCTGTTGCGATGCTGCTGCGGATGTTCATATTCCCGCGCGGCCGCACCTATTCAGCACCGTCAGACGAAATCGCGAGAAAAGTTGTTGAATTGATTACGACGCCGGGCGAATCGCGCGAACGCCTCAGCCAGCTTGCCTACAAGAAACTTGAGCCGGGCAATCCACTGGGATTGTTGCAGGAAGCGCTGGTACTTTCTGTCGAGTACGAACCCATTGAACGTCGCCTGCGCCAGGCATACAAGGAAGGCTTGCTTCAATCCGGCTACCTTGGCAACCAGATCACCGAAGCCGAAAAAGCGCAGGTTATCAGCAAAGCGGAAGCACGCAACATGCGCAACTACCATGAGAAAGTCATGGCACTGCTGGCGGTTGATGATTTCGCACCTGAGGAATTGCGCCGCACGCCCGCGAACGAGATTGCTGGTACGAAGAAAAAGACCAGCAAGAAGGCTACGAAGACCGGAAAGAAGACTGTAGCGAAGAAAAATAACAAGGACTGAGCACCACCGTGTCTCGATGAACAACTACGCCGGACCGCTGTATGAAGCAAGTTTCGTCATTGACGATGAGGTGCTTGCCGACACAGAAGACTGGCTGCAAGACCTCGTAAGCAGGGCCGCGACGACAGCCGGCATCGACGACACACGCAAATTCGAGTCCGGCAGTGACAATCAGGGCCGCAATCTTCGAAGCTGCCAGTTCCAGGCACGAGACGACAGCGCACTCAATACGCTTCTCGACGGATTCTTCGCCGACATCGACGCCGAGGTCGCTGCACGTTTCGGTGATAAGGTCATCGTTCACAGTCGCGTACTGCGGGCGGACCACACGCACGAGCTAGCAACGAATGAAGGCCTCGCCTGCCTGAACTGCGGCACCCGCCTTCGAGGACAATATTGTGGAAATTGCGGGCAGCGATCGCGAAACCGCCTCATCAGCATCTGGCAACTCCTAAAAGAAGCGTTCGGTGACTTGCTGGAGCTGGACTCGCGGCTCTGGAAAACCATAATTCCGCTGCTGATCCGCCCGGGCCAATTGACGCGCGATTATCTCGAAGGCCGGCGCGCGCGCTATATGCCGCCATTCCGTACCTACCTCGTGTTAAGCGTCATATTTTTTGTGGTCGTTTTTTTCGATCCACAGAAGGACCTGAGTTTCTTTTTCGAGCCCGAGCCGCCACCGACCGCCGAAGAAATTGCGCAGAAAGAAGAGGCGCAGCGACTCAAAGCTGAAAAGAAGCAGGCGGAAGTCGATGCCGCTGTTGAACGGCTCAAACAGCTCGAGGCTGCGGGAAAAATTGACGGCAAAGTTCGCGCCGAACTCGAAGATGATCGAGGCGGCCTCAACATCACCTTCGGTGGTGACGACGAAGATGACGCATTCTTCGGCGATTGCAGCAAAGCGTCGATCAGCGGCGACGAAGATTTTCCCGAGTGGTTCCAGAAGCGCTTCACGGATGAGCGCGTTAAAGAAATATGCGAAAGAAATAATGCGCGTGGTATCGACAATTTTCGGGATGCAATCGTCGACAAGATTCCAATTGCACTCATTGTCCTGCTACCCCTGATGGCGTTGGTGCTGAAGATTCTTTATCCGCTGTCCCGTCGGTATTTCGTGGAACACTTGCTGTTCTTCGTGCACTTCCATGCGTTCTTCTTTCTCATCCTGACGCTACAGGTCCTGTTCAACAGCTTGTTGCACCGATTATCCCTGGCAGGCAATGTGGGTACACTGGTCATTGTAGCGGCATCGCTCTACATTCCGGTCTATCTGTACAAAGCGATGCGACGAGTCTATGGACAAGGTCACCTTATTACGATTTTCAAGTACCTCATTCTGCTGGTCACGTACCTGACTGGCGCATCGTTTACCCTGCTCGGCGCATTGCTTGCCACCTTGTTTTCAGTCTGACAAAAGAGGAATAACCATGAAATTACGGATTCTATTACTCAGCACGCTAGTTGCCACCATGGCGGCTTGCGGCGATAAACAGAACGAGGACGTCAAAGCCGAGGCGCCAGCCGAAAAAACGGTCGAGCTTGAGCCTGTTGGCCTGAAGCGGACCCCGTCCGTCGAAGGCACCCGGGTATTTTTCATAACACCCAGCGACGGCGCGACCCTTAGCGATCCGGTAAGCATCGAGTTCGGTATCGAGGGCATGGCAGTCGTCAAGGCCGGCGACATGCAGCCGCAGTCAGGCCACCACCATCTGCTGATCGACACGGGCTTACCCGATCTGGATCTGCCGATTCCCGCGGATGCAAACCATATCCACTTCGGTGACGGCAGTACCTCGACTGAATTGACGCTGGATCCGGGCCAACACAGCTTGCAATTGCTGCTCGGCGACTACCTGCATATCCCGCACCAGCCACCCGTGGTATCCGAGGTCATTACGATAACAGTAGAATAAATAGTTGAGCGGAACGTCCGGGGGCTCTAAAATCGCCGGGCTGAGCAGACACCCCCAAATATGACTGAATCCAACAACAGAAAACCTATCGGAATCAGCGGCCTTGCCGCCTATGTGCCGCCGTATCGTGTGTGGCTCGAAGATTGGTGCGACTGGACCGATAACCAATGGCCAAAGATCCGAGAGGTCGTTGGGCGCAGTTTCCGCGTGCGCGGACCAAATCACAGCGTTTACACGATGGCTGCGAACGCGGTCATCCGCTTGATTGACCAGTACGACGTCGATCCCAGTCGTGTGAAGTTCCTCGGTCTCGGCACCGAATCCAGTACTGACAATTCCGCCGGCGCGATCATCGTCAAAGGCATGGTCGACGAAGCGCTCGCAGCCCGAGGCAAAGCGCCAATTGCGCGCAGCTGCGAAGTGCCGGAATTCAAACACGCCTGTCTTGGTGGCGTGTATGGCATGAAGGGTGCAATCCGACACCTGGCACTCGATGGGGCCGGCAGCCAGGCAATAGTCGTCTGTGCCGACATCGCAGAATACGCACGCGGCAGCTCAGGCGAACCGACGCAGGGTGCCGGCGCTGTTGCCATGTTGCTGGAAGAGGATCCGAAGCTCGCGATCGTCGACCTGGTCGGATCAGGTTCGGCCTCGGATTATCGACTGATGGATTTTCGCAAACCGATGCTTCGGTTCTGCGGCCAGGATCGATCCGAAACGCACCAGGTTCAGGACTTTCCAGTCTTCAATGGCAAGTACTCGACCACGTGTTACATCGACGAAACCCTGCACGCGCTCACGGATATGTATGAAAAGCGCAAGCTGAATGCCATTGAACACTTGCGCTCGCTGCGGACCTTGTTTCTGCATCGCCCGTATCGACGCATGCCGGAGACCGGCTGGGCTGTGTCCTACCTGTTTGCACTTGGCCAGGGCAAGTCCGAGGATCGTGCTGAGCTGGCAGCCTATTGTTATGAAGCCGGCGTCGACGTCCAGGCGCTGTTGTCGGAGATGTGCAGCAAGCCCGAAGTCTCTTCATTCGCCAATCCCGAGCAACTGTCCTACGAAGCCTACCCGATGGCTATGGCAGTCCTCAGGGCATTCCGGGCATCACGCCATTTTCGTAAGGAAATTCTCGATAAGCTGCGGCTTGGCAGCGATACCATGCTGGACCTCGGCAACCTATACACAGCGGCGCTGCCCGCCTGGATGGCTGCCGGCTTCGAACAGGCGCTCGACGAAGACTCTCTGTCCGCTGGCGAAGAGGTTTTGACGCTGGGTTATGGCAGCGGTGACGCCGCCGAAGTAATTCCGTTTTTTATGGCGGAGAGCTGGCGCAAGGCGGCAGCGAAGATTCACTTTGCGGACGCGATGGAACTCACGCTGGACCTGAATCGCCAGCAGTACGAGGCATTGCATGACGGTCGCCGGGTTCAGGACCTTGACTATGTCGCAAGCAATGAATTTGTGATTGAGCGAGTGGGGCAACGTGCTGATCGTCACTTTGCCGATCTGGGTATTGAGTACTATCGCTACATCGCGTAGCGCGCCAGCGCTTCGGCATAATCCTTATTCAGCGTCGCCCACTCCTGTTTAAACCAGGGCGTGAATTGCTGTGGCTTTAGTTCCAGCTCGCTATCCAGTGCTTCGCGACTAACGAAGCGCACGCTCTCGATCTCGCTCTCGTTTGGCCGCACGTCGCCGTCGACCCGGCCGAGGTAGACATGACAGAGTTCGTTTTCAGATCCGGCTTCGCCGAAACTCGCCTGGTAACAAAAGTGATATACGTGTTCCAGCGATGCGCCGATATTGAGCTCGTCGCTCAAGCGCCGCTGCGTCGCAATCTCCAGTGTTTCGCCCCGACGCGGATGACTGCAGCAACTGTTCGACCAAAAGCACGGCCACAGTCTTTTTCCGGCATTGCGTTGCTGCAACAGCAATTCGCCGTCGTCATCGAACAGGAACAGTGAAAACGCGCGGTGCAAAATTCCGTCGCCATCGTGGCAAACGGCCTTGGAGCGATAATCGATTTCCTCATCGTCCACGTTGACGAGAATGAGTTCTTCGCCTTCCGACGAAACGACACGATGTTGATCATTCAATTTAAGAACTCCCCTGCTGACCCGCCTGCAGTGTGTGATAGCCAGCCCGGCGCAACGCGGAGCGTACCTGATCTTCGGTCCCTGGACACAGTGCGACAATGGATCCGCCGCCGCCGGCGCCGGTCAGCTTCGCGCCAAGCGCACCAGCACGACGGGCAATGGCAAGCATGTTTTCGAGATCCGGTGTCGACACCTGAAGGGCATTTAACAGGCCATGGCAGACGTTCATCATCATGCCGAGCTCCGCGTATTTCTGGTTCGCCAATGCATGCGCACCGTCAATGCTTAAATCATTAATCATGTCGAAAATCGCGTCGTAGCGCTGCGGGTTCTGTTCACGGCGTCGCCTGACGGCCGCTACCTGCTGACGCGTAGGTCCTGACGAGTGACTGAAGCCGATCACGATCGGAACGACGTCATCGACACGCACTTCCTTGCTGCCCGGTGTTTCGCTGTTCTGAAACAACATCGCTTTGCCGAAACAGGAAACCGCATTGTCGATGCCGGACGGCGTGCCATGCGCGAGTTTTTCGCACTCAAATGCGATGTTGTTAACTTCATTATCAGTCAATTTGATTTGCTTGCATTTTGCGAGGGCGCGCGTAATCGCAACGGCAATTGCGGCAGATGAACCCAGCCCCATGCCTCGCGGCAAAGATGACGACACATTGATTGTGAAATTAGAGTTGGTCAGGCCCAGCTTGTCCATGATCAGGAATACCGCGGCAGCGGCACCGTCTTCACTATCGCGCGCGACATCGATCCGCAAGCCCCAGTCAAGCACGTTCAGTAGCGTGTGTTGTTCAGCAACGGATACGGTGGCCTTCACGGCGGCCGGTATCGGCAGCGCGAGTGCATGACGACCATAAACAACGGCATGTTCACCGAACAGGATGACCTTGCCTGCCGCGGTCGCCGATACCGTATCACTACGACTAAGCGCAACCCTCATCTCCGCCAGTATTTCCGCCGCTTTCCAGTCCTTCACTTCGCCGCATTCGAGCATTCTGTCGACCACCTCGTCGAGGTGTTCCGCCGACGCGCCTGCCGTGCTCGCGACACTGCGAGCGTGCATACGCATATGACCTTCCTGGATACCACTCGAAACCAGGGCGCGCAGCGCGGAAAAATTTTGTGCAAGCCCGACGGCTGCCATGAGTTCCGCGAGTTCGCGCGCCGTCTCAACCCCGGCAATTGCCAGACCGAGGCGGGCCGCTGCATTTGCCGCCAGTGTGCCGCCAACAATTCCGGGCTTAAGCGGAATTACCATCTCCCCCAACAGGTCGCCGCTTTCATCAACACTCCAGCTCGTGACCGCCGAGTAATGCCCGGTGCGTGCCGCATAGGCATGCACACCAGCTTCCAGTGCGCGCCAGTCGTTGCCTGTCGCAATGGCCAGCCCGTCGATACCGTTCATTACACCCTTGTTATGCGTTGCCGCACGATGCGGGTCGACCATCGCGATTTCATTGGCCATTACGATACGATCGCGTACTTCGTCACCCGTTAATTCGCCACTGCCCAGCTGACTTGTCGGATAACACACAGACGCCGTGACGACTGATCGATCCGCAAGATTGGAAAGGATGCGTAATGCGACTTCGCCGCCACTTATTTTCGCGACGGCAGGTGCAATCGATTCGCAGATCGTATTGACGAGGTTTGCGCCCATCGCATCGCAGGTATCAACAAGTACATGCAGTACGATCAGCGCTGAGCCATCTTTGAGCGTCAGGGACCGGACCTCTATGTCGCGAACGCCGCCGCCGCGTTTCAAAAGTCGCGGATGTACGTCGTTAGCCCGGGCCTGCAATTCGTCTTTAGCGGCGATGAGCGCTGCGCGCGAGGCGTCGGGATCGACGGCACCCACGATATGAATTTGTCCCGCAAGCAAAGAGTCGCTCGAATTGACGACGAAACCAGCGCCTTGTCGTGCCAGCGCTGCTGCGCTGCTGAGCGCGGCCACGATTGATGGCTCCTCAACCACCAGTGGCACAAGGCACTCGCGATCGTTGACAATAAAATTGGGCGCGATGGCAAACGGCAGCCCAAATACGCCAACAACGTTTTCGATCATCTTATCCGCGGCGGCAACTGACAGAACCTGCTGTCCGTTCAACAACGATTCTGCGTCTCCCTGTGACAGAAAACCGCGTTTCTGCAGCTCGCTGATGCGTTCGGCTACGCTGAGATTGTGAAAGCCCGAAAAGCGGGACAGCCGTGAGTCCTTCATTGCGACATATTCTCGTCTATTTTTATGCCGCCCGCATCAAGCGCGCAGTCAACGACTGAAAAGTGCAGTGGCAGGGCAGCAACAAATGCATCGAGTTCGGGTCCGTCCCTGCCCAAAACAATACCAACATCGCCGCCGCCTGCTCCGCAAGGCTTGTAAACCAGGTTCACCGCACGTGCGGCGGCCAGCAGTGAATCATGACCCGCATCGAATATGCCCAGCTTGTGGTCTTCGTCGAACGTTCTTAGACGCTCGACGTATTCCGCGGTATTTTCGATGATTCGACCCGTATCACCCTCCGCCCAGGCCGTCGCTATAGATTCGGCGGCAGAACGAAGCGCAGCTCGCGAGGGCTTCTGCACACACGCATCAAACTGTGCAAGTTTATCAACGGTGCTCGCGGCGATACCGGTCCAGATCAAGCGGAACTGCAAATCGTCCGGCCACTCAAGCTTCATGACGCCGGCGCCAGCAAGGCAAAAGCGGATAAGACCGCCGTGCATGCTGCAGGCGATATCCACTCCGCTGCCGCTGCCACTTTGCAAAATCTTGTGCGCGATTCGAGCTGTTTCGCCGACATCGAGAGAGCCCGCGACTGCAGCACTTAGCGCGACCGTCAGCGCGGCACTGGAGCCAATGCCGATTTTCAAACCGGAGTTGACGTCTTTGAATGCGTCGGTTTCCAGCATGATATCCAGTGACGAATCCGGTCGCTTGTGGCCCGCCTGCAAGACTGCTGTAACAAGCTTGAACACTTCCTCGCCGTCGAGCCACTCAATCTGACCGTGTGTCGTTTGAAAATGGCCGACCACGTTGCTGAAACCGGGTGCCTCAACCTGGCTCACAGGACCCCGGATGTTTGATACGACGGCCCGCGCCCGTCGATCAACAGCCATGCAAACGGCTGGCGCGCCATCGAGCACCACATATTCGCCCGAGAGTATGACTTTTCCTGGTGCACTCGCCGCCGTCGACATGTTCACGATTTCCTGACCAGTTGCGCTGCGGGCCCGAGCCCGGTCGTCATGATTTCCTGCACGCCCGGTGTCTGCGACAAAGCTTCCTGCACCGCTGCCATATCCTCTGGCTGACAAACGGCCTTGACTTGCGGTCCCGCATCGATCGTGAAAAAGACCTGGCAACCGTCTTGCTGCAGCTTGCGAACGGTTTGCAGGCAACGCAGGGTCGCCGAACTCCAGAACACCGTCGGCGGCCGGGACGCCCACATGACGGAGTGCATCTTCAGACAGTTGTGCTCGGCGATTGCCGCAAGCGTGGCAAAGTCACGTTCTTCGATTGCCCTGCGCGCGGTCGCAAGGTCGCCGGCCTGCTGCTGCACCCAGGTGTTGTAAAACGGCGAGGTCTTGCGGGAAATTTCCATCGCTTCAGTAGAGCTGGTCGCTTTCGGCCCAGGCTCGGTAATCGCGACAACAACCTTCAGCGGCCACGCATGCTCGTCGCACAAAGCACTTAATCTGATCGCATCCCCGTTATTTGCGAGTTCCGCAAACCCGCCGTACAGCGAGCGTGCCGCGGATCCCGAGGCCTGCCCCGCCAGGCTCGCCAGTAAGGCTTGGTCGAGTTCGAGATCGGCGGCGGCTGCCGCCGCGACTGTCGCCGCGGCAAAGGCGGATGCTGACGACGCGAGACCCGCCGCGATCGGGAAATTGCTGCGCGTCTCAATTCGCGCGAAAGGCCGCTGTTCACCGATGACGCGGCTAAGACACGCGCTCATGCGGGGCAGCCGATCCGGATCCTCGACGTCATTGACGAGCAATTGGTCACTCGCCGGATTCGCACCCAGATCGACGCTGACTTCGGTGTACAGTGCGTCCAGCGTGATCGAAATCGATCCAACCGCTGGCAAGTTCAGGGCAAGGTCTCGCTTGCCCCAGTACTTGATCAGCGCAATGTTTGGCTGTGCGATTGCCGTCGCCTGCATACAGCGTTTTCCTCAACCCCGGGGTTCAAAGTGGACGCGAATTATAGCCCAGCGGGGCACGCGCACCGCGTTTCAATTCCGTGTACGCTACACGACCGAATTCGTCTTGATATCGAGCTGTGCCGGAATTTTTTGAAGATCGTGTTGCCACCTATACCGCCCGCATCAATGAACGGCTTGACGCGGCGTTGCCGGCGGCGGCGATTCGACCAGCCCGACTCCATGAAGCGATGCGCTATGCCGTGCTGAATGGCGGCAAGCGTGTCCGTCCTTTGCTCGTCTATGCCGCCGGCGAGTGCCTGGGTGTTGATCCCGATCTGCTGGATGTACCCGCTGTCGCAATCGAACTCATTCATGCGTTTTCCCTGGTGCATGACGACCTGCCCGCCATGGATAATGATGATTTGCGGCGCGGCAAGCCGACCGTTCACAAACAATACGATGAGGCCACCGCGATCCTGGCCGCCGACGCGCTGCAGCCGCTGGCGTTTTCGATTCTTGCGAAGCTTGATGGAACGTCCGCCGCTGTACCGATCAAATTGGTGCAATTGATTACCGAGGCCTGCGGCTCAACGGGCATGACCGGTGGACAGTCGATCGACCTCGATTCCGAGGGCAGGTCTTTGACAGTCGCGGATCTGGAACATATGTATTCGCTGAAGACGGGCGCATTGATTCACGCCGCCATCCTATCGCCGACACTACTCTGCCACGACCTCAGCGACGCCAATAATGACGCACTTGATGCCTTCGGTCGTGACATCGGTATCGTGTTCCAGATCAAAGATGACATTCTCGATATTGAAGGCGAGACCCAGGTAATCGGCAAGCCGACCGGCTCCGATCAGGCACTCAACAAGGCAACCTATCCGGCGTTGTTCGGTATCGAGGCTTCTCGTGCTCGCTGCGACGAACTTTTGTCGCAGGCACTCGGTAATCTCGACCAGATTGGCACAGCCGCAGCCCCGCTGCGATGGCTGGCACGGTATATTGTCGAGCGCAGCCAATAAGCTGATGACGACACCGGCGCGCAGCATTCTGCATGTGGATATGGATGCCTTCTACGCGTCGGTCGAGCAGCGTGACAATCCCGAGCTTCGCGGCAAACCGCTGGTCGTCGGCGGTGGTACCAACCGTGGTGTCGTTGCCGCTGCAAGTTACGAGGCTCGCAAGTTTGGCATCCGATCCGCCATGCCGATAGTGGAAGCCATTCGACGCTGCGATCACCTGCTCCGCGTCAAACCCCGTATGTCGCACTACAAACAAGCGTCGCAAATTCTATTCACAATTTTTCGTGATTTCACACCACTTGTTGAGGGCTTGTCATTGGATGAAGCCTTCCTCGATGTGACATCAAGCGTGAAACTGTTCGGCTCGCCGGAGAACATTGCGGCCAGCATCAAGACGCGCGTTCGGCAGGAAACAGGGCTCACCGCATCGGTCGGCGTCGCAGAGAACAAGCTGGTCGCGAAAATCGCCTCCGATCTCGACAAACCCGACGGCCTCACGGTCCTCATGCCGAACGCGTATCGCGAGAAACTGGACCCGTTGCCGGTCCGTGTCATTCCCGGTATTGGTCGCGAAACGCTGAAGCGGCTGGCACGCATTGGCGTCTCAAGTGTGCGCGACCTGCGGGTCGCGGAGGATCGTGATCTCGAACCGATATTTGGCCGCTTCACGCAAAAGACACGCGACAGAGCCGCCGGCATTGACGATCGACCGGTCGTTCCCAGCCGCGAGGAGAAATCGATCAGCACGGAGGAAACCTATGACCAGGATTTGTCGCGGCCAGCCGATATGGAACGCGAATTGCTGCGTCTGACTGAACGAACCGCCGCGCGCCTCAGGAAAGCGTCGCTATGTGCCGGGACAGTACAGGTCAAGATACGCCGTGCCGACTTCACAACCTATACGCGCCAGCGCAGCATTAAACCCCCGGCAAGTGGCACCAATCAGCTCTACACGATCACAAAGGACCTGCTGGCTGCCTGGCTCGCGAGCAATCCGGGCGCCAGGGTTCGCCTGCTCGGCGTCGGCTGTGGCAAGCTTGCCCCGGTAGAACAAGGGGACCTGTTCGCTAACGAGCATAGCCAGAATCATTCCATTATTGACGAAACCGTTGACGAGATCCGTGAAAAATTCGGCTCACTCTCGCTCGGCCGTGCCAAGACACTCAACCGGTAGGGTAGAATCAGCGTCATGTACACCAGCTTTTTCGGGCTCCACGAAAAACCGTTTTCGATAACGCCGGACCCGCGTTACCTTTTCATGAGTGAACGGCACGGTGAGGCGCTGGCGCATCTTGTTTATGGCGTGACGGAAAGCGGTGGCTTCGTACAGCTGACTGGCGAAGTAGGCACAGGCAAGACGACGCTGGTTCGCACACTGTTACTAAATCGTATGCCTGACAATGCGGACGTCGCTGTGGTGCTCAATCCGCAAATCTCTGCGCATGAATTTCTACTGACAATCTGCGAGGAATTGCACATTGAGGTTCCGGCCGCGAAGGACAGCATCAAGGCGTTGACCGACGCGCTTAACCGGCACCTGCTAGCAGCGCACGCGAATGGACGTCGAACAATTCTGGTCGTCGACGAAGCTCAGAATCTCGCACCCGCGGTACTCGAGCAGGTGCGATTGCTGACAAATCTCGAAACTGCGAAACAGAAATTGCTGCAGATTATCTTGATTGGTCAGCCCGAACTGCGTGAGTTGCTGGCGCGAAACGATCTGCGACAACTGGCACAACGTATCACCGGCCGGTATCACCTTGAGCCGTTGACGCGCGAAGAAACGGCTCAATATATTGAACACCGCCTTCGGGTCGCGGGTGCATTGGGTGAAGTCATGGACGGCGGCGCGAGGATTGAGGTGTTCCGGCTGTCTCAGGGCGTTCCCCGATTGATCAATGTCATTTGCGATCGTGCCCTGCTGGGTGCGTACAGCCAGGAATCCCGCGTTGTGACACGGCGCCTGATCAGGCGTGCCGCAGCCGAGGTTTCCGGGGAGCTTGAGAAAACATCAACTCTGCGCAACGTTGGCATTGCGGCAGCGATCATTGCCGTCGCGATCGCGATTGTCAGTCTGGCATCGCTGTTTGACGGATCACCACTAACGACCATTGAGCAAGCAGTCCCCGTTGAGATTGCCGACACTGAGCGCGCGCCGCCCGTAGTCGTCGTCGAGCCGGCGTTAGTAGCTGCCACTGAAGCACGCGAACCTTCCTTGATGGAGCAAATTCAGATGGCGGGCGAGTTGACCCGGCGCGATTTCGCACTCTCGACATTATTTGGTCTGTGGAACGCGAAGTTTGTCAATGGCAGCCGCAGCAGCTGCGAGCAGGCGAGCGACGCAGGCCTCGCCTGCCTGTCGCGGCGCGGTACCTGGAATAATGTGAAGCAGCTCAATCGGCCGGCAATTCTAACGGTCTTCGATGAAGATGGAGAGCAGCACGATGTCGTATTGACAGCCATTCATGGCGACAGCGCCGATCTGTCCATCGGTGGCGTAACGGTTACGCATCCGGTCTCGGCAATCATGGAGTATTGGTACGGTGAGTACCTGCTATTGTGGCGGCCGCCCGGTGGCACACCGGTGGCATTGATGCCCGGCATCAGAAGCAACGAGGTTAGCTGGTTGCGCACAAATCTTGGCAATATCGACGAGCGTTATGCAACCACCGGCAGTGATGAATATGACAGTGAACTCGAGGGTATCGTCCGCCAGTTTCAGCGCGACCATCGTCTTGATGTGGACGGTTTAGCGGGTCAGCAGACTCAGATCATTATCAATTCGTTGTTGGCAAGTGATGGAACACCTCGACTCATGACGCCGTTGTTGGCCAGGGAATAGACAATGTCTTTCATACTCGACGCCCTGAAGAAGTCGGAAAACGAGCGGCAACAAGCAAGCAACAGGGATTTTGTGGCGGCACCAACGAATCCCGGGGCACCGTCTTTTCCACGCTGGTTGTTGCTCATCGGCTTGCTGCTGGCAATCAATCTCATCGTATTGCTGGGTCTGTTGCTGCGCCAGGATGCGCAGACAAATGAGCCGGTACCGCTTCGCATCCCCGACGCCGCTACTCACGAAAAGGCGGATTCGGCCGGCGACGATATTCAGGATTCAGGGCGGCCAAGTTTCCAGCAGCAGGTCGCCACAGCCCGAAGGAATCCACCCGCCAGGCAAGCGGCGCCGATCCAGAGTGAACCAGAATCGGACAGCATTCCCGACGTTCAGGCCGACCTGATTTCTCAGAATCCGTCGTCTGTTACCCAGCGGCAACTCTATCCAACAATCCAGGAAATTCGCGCCAGCGGCGCACTCAAGCTGCCGGATCTGCACCTGGATATCCATGTCTACAGCGAACGGCCAGCGGAGCGTTTTGTTTTCATCAACATGGCCAAGCATCGCGAAGGCTCGCGTCTCGACGAGGGTCCACAGGTGACCGAGATAACACCGGATGGTGTTGTATTGCGCTACCAGGGCAAGTCCTTCCTGGTGCCGCGTGAGTAGCGTCGGTCTGATATTTTGAGCGTCGCTAGCGACGAATCAATTAACGGTAGCATTTTCGCCAGTGCGCTGATATCCGGCATCCACCGCGTTATTGCACAGCAAGCGTACCTGAATCGCATCAACGTATTTCCCGTTGCTGACAGCGATACCGGTACCAACCTGAGCTTGTCGCTGAGTGCCGCCCTCCCGGTATTGCGACGCGAAAACAAACAACACCTGGGGAGCTTGCTTGCAGCGACCGCCGACGCATTACTGGATGGCGCCCGTGGCAACTCCGGCGCCATCGTTGCACAGTTCTTTCAGGGATTGAGTGACCGCACCGGGGATGCGCCACATTTTACGACAACAACATTCTGCACTGCACTCAGAAGCGCTTCCGACTACGCGCGCGATGCCCTGTCACAACCACGGGAAGGGACTATTCTGTCAGCAATCAGTGCATTTGCAGAGAATGTCGAGCAGCAACTCGAAGACGCGCCGGCACTTCAATTCACCGTTCTTTTTGCGACAGCGCGTCGCCGGGTGGATACCGCAGTGGATGAAACGCCGGGACAGCTTGACGTGCTTAGAAAGGCCGGCGTTGTCGACGCGGGCGCAAAAGGTTTCGCGGAGCTGGTCGGCGGTATTGCCGACTATCTCAATGACGGCGAAATTACGCCGATGCCTGAAACGCCGCTGTTGGATGATCTTCCGTCCGCTGTCGAGTTGGCGGCGGCGGACAACAGTTCGAAATTTCGTTACTGCACGGAGTGCCTGATTAGCGATAGCAATATCGAACGGCGAAAACTTCGTGAAGCGCTGTCCAAACTGGGAGACTCGCTGGTTTTGGCCGGCAGCAAGCGCAAGGCCAGGATTCACATTCATGTTGATGATCCGGACGCGGTATTTGAGACCGCCAGACAATTCGGCACGCTAAGTGGTGAAAAAGCCGATGACATGCACCGCCAGCAAGACACCGTGCAAGACGGTTCGCGCAAATTCGCCGTCATTACCGACTCCGGCGCAGACATCAGTGACGATGACATGGAGCGCCTCGATATTCATATGGTACCGTGCCGCATCCAGTTCGGCGATCGCGGCTACCTGGACAAGGTCAGTATTTCGACCGACGAGTTCTACCATGAACTCGAAACCAACCCGAATCACCCAACAACATCACAGCCATCACCGGGTGACTTCCGGCGGCAATTCCAGTTTCTCGCGAGCCATTTTAAGGATGTGCTATCAATCAACCTGTCGTCGATGGTAAGCGGCACCTATGAAAGCGCGCGGGCGGCAGCCGCGCGCAGCAACGCGCCCGGCCGCATCCACGTGATTGATTCGCGGAACGCGTCTGTCGGGCAGGGCATGTTGACAGTACTGGCTGCCGAATGCGCCGAACGAGGATTGGGAATTGATGAAACTGTCGGGATCATCCGGCAGCGGGTTCCAGAAACGCGTACGTTCGCGTTACTGCACGACCTTCGCTTTGCTGTACGTGGCGGCCGACTGCCGCATTGGACAAAGTCGTTGACGGACCTGCTGCACATCGTGCCTGTGATATGCACCAAACCGGATGGCCGAATTGCTCTCTGCGGCTGTCTTATCGGTCGGCACAAGCGGGTCGTTAAATTCGCGCGCTTTGTCGCAAAAAAATGTCGCGACGAGACTGCGGTCGCGATCAGCATTGGCCAGGCGATTTGCCCGGACGAGGCAAATCGACTCGCGACTGAACTTCGCGGACGCTTGCCGAATGCGACTGACATAAAGCTGTGCGATCTCGGTACCGGGATCGGCGTTCATGGCGGACCCGGGACATTGATCGCATCCATCAGGCCAATCGGCCTAGATGAGCACATCCCCGGCGGGGACGATTAATTCTTCACCCTGGTTGCGCGCATTGTTGACGTTGCGACTGACCGGCCAGGCCTGCAGTGGCGGGGTGCGATCGGCGACGTCATCGAGAAAGCCCGGCGAGCCTGCCAGCCACTCGTTTGCGGCTTCTGTCTGCAGAATAACCGGCATTCGGTGATGCAACGGCTGCATAAATTCATTGGCGGCCGTTGTTATCAATGTCGTGGTCTGCAATGACTCACCACTTTCCTTGCCCGTCCAGCTTTCCCAAAGTCCAGCCATCGCGAATGCTTCACCACTTTTGAGCGAGATAAAGTGCGGAATCCTGCTATCACCCTGGCGGTGCCATTCGTAAAAACCATCTGCCAATACGACGCAACGACGATGCTTGAAGGCATTTCGGTACGAGGGTTTCTCAGCGAGAGTTTCAGCGCGTGCGTTGATCATCTTATTGCCAATGGCCGGGTCCTTGGCCCAAAACGGCACCAGGCCCCAGCGCAACATCGCAAGCTCCCGCTGCTGTTCGGCATCATCCCGAATCGCCGCGACGACTTGCGTTGGCGCAATGTTGTAGCGAGCTTCGACGGCTAGTGCGCCATCCACGCCGAATAATGCAGCAGTCGCCTCGCTCGGTGAATAAAAGGCGAAGCGGCCACACATGCTATTCGCGAATACCTATACCCATGCGCATCATGATCACACAGGCTGAAAACAGCAAGACAATGAAGCCAACAAGAATGGTGTAGGCGTAGCCAATCGAAATGTCCGAGGTACCAAGGATGCCGTAGCGGAACGCATTCACCATGTACAAGATCGGATTAGCCTTCGATACCATCTGCCAGAACTCCGGCAACAATGATATCGAATAGAACACGCCACCGAGGTACGTGAGTGGTGTCAGAACAAAGGTTGGCACGATCGAAATGTCGTCAAATTTTCTCGCAAGTACTGCGTTGATGAAGCCCGCCAGCGAGAAGACGATTGATGACAGCAGCACAATCGAAATCATGATGAATGGGTGTGCAACACTGAGGTCAGTGAACAGCAGCGCGATCGCGGTAACCAGTGAACCGACCAAAAGCCCCCGCAATACGCCGCCGGCAACGTGGCCGATAATAATCGCCGCGTTCGACATCGGCGCGACCAGCATCTCTTCGACATAACGGCTGAACTTGGCGCCGAAAAATGATGACACGACGTTGCCGTAGGAGTTGGTGATCACCGACATCATGATCAGGCCCGGCGCGATGTATTGCATGTAGTCAAAGCCGTCCATGGTGCCAATGCGACGGCCGATCAGGTTGCCAAAAATAATGAAGTACAGAGTCATCGTGATCGCTGGTGGCACAATCGTCTGAATCCAGATTCTGAGTACTCTCACCATTTCTTTGCGAATAATGGTCTGCACAGCGACAAGGTTGAGCGCGATGTTCATGCCACACCCCCATTGCCCGGCTTGTTCTCGACCAGCCCTATGAAAAGCTCTTCCAGGCGATTGGCCTTGTTGCGCATGCTCACGACCTTAATGCCCTGGGCATCAAGTTGAGCAAACAGGTCATTGAGATCGTGCTCCGGCCCCTTTTCGACTTCCAGTTCGTTGTGATCGCGTAGCGAAGTTTTGAAGCCCTGCAATTTTGGTGCGCTGTCTACGCGGTCCGTCAAACTAAGAATCACCACTTCGCGCTGCAGTTTACGCAGCACGGTGCTCATCTTCGTATCCTCGATGATCCTGCCATCATCAATAATCCCAATATTCCGACACAGCGACTCCGCCTCTTCCAGGTAGTGGGTGGTAAGGATGATCGTCGTGCCGGCATCATTGATTTTCTGTAGAAACTCCCACATCGAGCGCCGAATCTCGATATCAACGCCCGCTGTCGGCTCATCAAGAATCAACAGTCGCGGTTCGTGAACCAACGCGCGCGCAATCATCAGGCGCCGCTTCATGCCGCCGGACAGGCTTCGGGCAATAGCGTCACGACGATCCCAAAGGCGCAGTTCGCGCAAATACTCCTCGGCTCGCTCGCGTGCTTCTTTGCCACCGATGCCGTAGTAACCAGCCTGATTGATCACGATGTTGCCCACCGTGTCCCAGAGGTTGAGATTGATTTCCTGCGGCACCAGCCCGATGCAGGACTTTGCGGTCGCAAGATCTGTGTCAATGCTGTGCCCGAACACCTCGACCTCACCCGCGGTCTTGTTCACCAATGAGGTGATGATTCCGATCGCCGTCGTCTTGCCCGCGCCATTGGGCCCCAGCAACGCATAGAAATCGCCGGCCTCGACATTCAGGTCGATGCCTTTCAGTGCCTGGTTACCGTTGTCGTAGGTTTTCTGGAGGTTTCGTATTGTTAGTGCATTCATGAAGTCGCGTATTGTAACCGCGACCCCTCGCTATCGTCACACCTTCTTTAACAAGGCTCGCGCCGGACCGGAAAGATTGCAGGCGGCGGACGGTAAGCGCGCGCATGGCTCCGTGCTGGCGCGGGTCAGCAGCGTCTGTAGCGCACAAAGTTGCGATGAGCGCCGCAGCCGCATGCTGGAACTTGCACCGCTGCCCATCAATCTTTGACCGATTTCATCGGGAATCTGCAGCCGGGACTGAATCAGGTCGCCACGGCTAGCCATTCGTTCGAGCAAGGTCAGCAATGGCAATTCGGCGACAATTTCACACCACTCAATGCTCGCGCCACTGATTACACGTACCGCATAGGCGTTTCGTTGCGCCAATTGCCACAGAAAACTCAATGTGGCCGCTTGCACGCAGCGCATAAGCGGATCCTCAAGCTCTACACTGTCGATCATGTCTCGCTGTCGATCGTCAGCCAGGGCCTTTCGCCACCAACTGGTGTCGTCTTCGCGAAGTGAAAACAACAGGAACGGTGTAGCGGCAAGCCGCCCGCGTTGCGGGCCCTTAAGATCGGATGTCGCCTTTATGAAGGCGGAATTCAGCGCCAGGACATTGGCGTAATCGTCCTGGTGAGGCCCCGGATACTCGGTCAACTCCCGCATCAGCCTTGCTCCCTTGGTCTTTCTTATTGGTTTCTGGAATTACTATATCTGTTCTTAATAGCCCGTTTATGGATAGTATAGGCGATATTGTTTCTTCATATGGTAATTTTCTCCCGATTACATACTTGACGTACCAGCGCTAAATAGCCGTTTCGGCGAGAAAATCATCACACCGTGTGATAAATGCCCTATTTTCTTTTGGCTAAAACAACGCATTCCCTTCCAAAGCGCTGTACAAGCCTTCCTCAAATCAATACAATGGCCAGCCTGACCAATAGGAGGCAAAGCCGTGGATTCTGTGTCCCGTATTCAACAAGAAATAATCGATATTCTCTTGGACAATGAGAAGTCTAAGGCTATCGCTTTGATAGAGGACCTAATAAAGAAGGAGTGCGAGAGCCTGCAAGGTCAAATTGGGAGCTTGCGTGGCATCCTATCGTCTGTCAAAGGTGGTGATAGTTCTGAGGTTCGGTTAATTGGCAACACCGACCCAGATATTGAGGCTGCTGCCAAAAAAGATAGGCGCGAACACGTAATAGCAGCAGCGAAGGTTGTTGCGCCTAACATCGGCGATAGCGCTTCGGTATATGTAATCCTCAGGGCCCTTAAGAATGAAGGATACACGCTTGGAGTGCAGCCAAACCGTCAAAGTACGGCAGTCAGCAACATTTTGCGCCACTCAGATGATTTCAAGAAGACAGCAAAAGGGCACTACGTGAGGACAAATTAAGGAGGGAACATCAATATGTTAGACAATTTGGGGCGGTCTGGCGTCCCGGCCAAAGCGAGCTGTGAGAGTTGACTTGTGGTGAGGCTCCCCTCACAGCTCGGCCCAGAACACACTTTATTCAACCCGCGTCGTGGAGGCGCTTAACAAAGGAGAAGGTCATGGTTAAGAACCGAGTACCCGCGGTCCGGCAAGCCGGATCGGAGCATCCCCTCATTGAGTTGAGGTGTGGTGAACTCGCGACACTTACCTTATGAGTTAGTGCGTTGAGGCAACACGGGCGCTAAGATACATTAGCGCCCGTGATTTGTCGATATTGGAGTGAGAATTTGTGACTTCTGACAAGAAGAACACACAAGAACCGGCTGAGAAAGACAAGCAGACGGGCGATTATGTTTCTGATTTATCTGAGGAATTTCCAGACGGCTTGGATCAAGATAAAGGAGATCGGTTACTGAAGAACCTGCTGAAATCTCCGCCTAAGCACCATGAAGACATGAAAAAGGGCTAATCTCCGCCCTTTTCCTTGTGTTCTATCAGTCACCGATACATCAGACGTTTGCCGCCGATTCCCTTCAGGATAGCCCGTGAGCGCTCCACATCGTTAATGTCCAACGCCGCACGATGGTTGTACCTGAAGTCGAACTCAGCCAGATAACGCTTCAGGTGATCTTCTGAGCAATGCTGGTAGATACCCTTCATGCCACGCTTGAAGATCGAGAAAAAGCCTTCGACCGTGTTCGTATGGGCTGAATCACGAACATACTCTTTGATGCTGTGATTAACGCGAGAATGCTGCCAGTTCTTGCTGACATGGTTGTAGTAACGAGACTCATCAGTCATTACATGGGCGTCAGGCGAAACGTGCTCTTTCAGGTCAGCTTTGATCTTGTCGAACGTACCGCTCTTGATGTGGACTGAGCGAGCCTTCCCGCCGCGCTCAACCAGCGTGAATACGGTCATCTTGTGGCCCGCACCACCACGACGCTTGTAGGTGTTCTTGCGGCGACCGTAATAGGTTTCATCGGCCTCAACCGCACCACCACCAGAACCAAGAACTTCAACCTCGGTGGGCTCCATAGCTAGGCGAAGACGATGCATCAAAAACCATGCGCTCTTGTAAGTTATGCCGATTGATCGATGCAGTTGATGTGCTGAAAAACCCTTCTTGGAGGATGCCATTAGGTGTGACGCCAGAACCCACTTATTTAGCGGGATTTTTGAGCGCTCCATTACTGTACCCACGGTGACGCTAAATGGCTTGCGGCAATCACGGCACTTGTAGACACCAGGCCGGGTGCTTTTTCCGGCCATAAGATGTGCGTTATCCACAACACCACAATGAGGGCAAACAGGGCCATCCGGCCACTGAATAGCCTCCAGATGTTCTCTGGCTTTGTCGGCGTCACTGTAGATCGGATCGGTTAGGTTGCACATTGGTCTGTTCCTCTATTGAGGGACCAATATACGTCTAAATCGTGGGTACGTCAAGTATATAATCGTCAATTTTCTCTCATAAAGGACAAGAAATGCGATTCACAGATGACCGCTATGCCGGCGAGCGCAGCCAATTTGAACTGGCGCTTCGAATGATTCGGCACGAGGCACGCACACGCACGATTCGTGAGTGCACCGGGCTCTCGGATGACCGCATCCGAAAGTTGTATTCAACCTATTTTCAGAACGGTGGCGCGGCAGGAATCAAGCGGCGACGCGGCAAATCGCCACGGCAGGTGACTCGCTTTGTCAAAAATTCCGAGAATCAGATTCAAGCCACGACGCTGGTTGCGCTATTTTCGGCTGGCTTGCTTTTGCGCATTGATCCGCAGGACGGAGTGCGTCCCTGTTGGCCACGCCCCGACGTCGAGTTTGGGCATCGCCTTTGCCGTGCCTATGAGACCTACCTGATGCTGCACAACAAACCGCAGCTGAGTTTTGAATGGGCCTGGAATCTACTGCACTGCATTTCCTATAACGACGAGCTGTATCTTGCGCTTTGCAAGCGCTGCGCGGCGTCCTACGTGCAGGATGCTTATGCCCTCGATAAGGGTGTTTGCCCGGTTTGTGAGATCGCCGCGCAATTTCATTAATAGGGTACAATTGGTCCGCCTTAAAATAATTAGAACCGCAAGGGAATAGACCAAATGCTTAAGGAATTTAAAGAGTTTGCGATGCGTGGCAATGTTGTCGACATGGCTGTCGGCATCATTATTGGCGCGGCATTCGGCAAGATTGTTTCGTCACTGGTGTCTGACGTCATCATGCCACCGATTGGCGTCTTGATTGGAAGCGTAAGCTTCAGCGACCTGGCGCTCGCCATTGGTGATGGCGAAGTCACTGTCAACTACGGTGTCTTCATGGACACAGTCATCAACTTTTTGATCGTTGCGCTGGCGGTTTTCATGCTGATCAAAGGCCTCAATTCAATGAAGAAAAAAGAAGAGGCAAAATCAGCCGAGCCACCCAAGCCGTCGCAAGAAGAAGTGCTGTTGACCGAGATCCGCGACTTACTGGCCAGGAACTAGGTACTCACTCGGTTTAAGACATGGAAAACCAGAATGTTTTTGCCGGTGCATTCGTCGATCGAAGTGGCGAAAAGCGAAAGGACCCTGACTGGCTGGATGAAGCGCTCAGGAACGACGAAACGCGCTTCATCCCGGTTTGGGGCGAACACTGCCTCGTTGGCGGCGACCCGCTCGAACTCATCTTGCTCGAGCGACACCAGATCGAACATTTTCTTAACGGCAACAACCAGATTTTCCTTGGATTGTTTCGCGGCAGTCCCGCAGTCGCGGTTGCAATCAGTACCGGTGGGCAGCCACCCTATGCGGAATTGGGTGAATTTCAGAACCTGCGTTACCTCGGCAACGTATTGCCCGCCGACGAGGCGAATCTCGCTGCCCATGCTCGCGGCCTGGTTCTCTGGCACAGTGCGCAGCAGTTCTGCGGCACCTGCGGATCGTCGGCGCGCCCGGAAGCCGGCGGAAATTCGAGACGTTGCCTGAATACCGATTGCGGTTGCGAAATTTTCCCACGAGTCGACCCTGCCATTATCGTGCTGGTGACCCACCGGAAACGATGCCTCCTCGGTCGACAACAAAGCTGGCCGGAGGGTCGCTATTCCACCATCGCCGGTTTTGTCGAGGCCGGTGAAAGCCTCGAGGACGCGGTGCGACGGGAGGTTTTTGAGGAGACCAATATTCGGGTTGCCGATGTGCACTATCACAGCTCACAGCCATGGCCCTTCCCATCCTCTCTCATGCTTGGCTTTGTCGCTGAAGCCGACGGCACTGTCGAACAGAAAATTCAATTAAACGATGGCGAACTTGAAGATGCGCGTTTTTTCACGCGCAAGGAATTGCGGTCAGGGTTTCCCAAACTGCCATCGAGAATATCCATCGCACGCCGACTGGTCGACGGATGGATGAATAACGATCACTTAAAGCGCGACGAGACTTAAACATGTGCCTTGTTGTACTTGCGTGGCAGCAACAGCCTGAACTTCCATTGATCGTTGCTGGCAATCGTGACGAGTTTCACGCGCGCCCGACGAAGGAGGCTCACTGGTGGTCCGACCAGCCTGACATTGTGGGCGGTCGGGATCTGCAGGCGGCCGGGACCTGGTTAGGGCTGCATCGTCGTGGACGTTTTGCGACCGTAACCAATTTTCGGGATGCCGAGAAACCGTCGGCGAAATTTCGCTCGCGAGGTCACCTCGTCAGCGAATTTCTTGCGGGCACATCGACGCCCATCGACTATTTGCAGTCTATCGATGGTACTCAGTATGCAGGATTCAACCTGCTGCTTAGTGATGGCCAGACCCTTGCCTGGTATTCGAATCGTGCGGATGAGCCGCGACTGCTTGAACCCGGTATCTATGGCCTTAGCAATGCATTGCTCGACTCGCCCTGGCACAAAGTTCGTCGCAGCAAATCGGCATTAGCCGAGCTTCTGCAGCGCAATGCGAGCAACGAAACCCAGCTGTTACGACTGCTAGGTGATCGAGAACAAGCACCCGTCGATGAAATTGACAGTGAGCGACTGCCGTTTGCAAGAGCGCGAGCAATCAGCGCACCTTTTATCGTGCTTCCTGATTACGGGACGCGCAGTTCGAGCATCGTGCTGTGCGACGGCGACGGCAACTGGCGCATGAAAGAACGCCGCTTCGATGCTACGGGCAAGGTCGCCGGTGACTCGGTGTTTAAGTTTAAGGCTCAGGCGTAGACTTTTGACAGCCAGATGCTGATATCCGCAATTTCCTGCGGGCAGACCGCGTGCGCCATCGGGTACTTGTGCCACTCAACGGTGTAACCGGCCTCGATCAGCTTGTCCGCCGACGCACGAGCCCACTCGAGTCGCAATACCGGGTCGAAGCTGCCATGTGCCATGAAAATCGGCAGGTCTGTGTGACGGGTCGCATTCTCAGCATCGTCGGGCAACGCCATGTAGGTTGACAGGGCCATCAGACCGGCAATGTTGTGCCGGGTGTGCAACGCCGTGTGGATGGCGACTGCGCCGCCTTGTGAAAATCCGGCGACGACAATTTTTTCGGCCGCAATGCCGCGGTCAGTTTCGCGGCTGATCAGGTCTTCCAGGACAGCGCTGCTTTGCAACAGGCCGTCGCGATCGGCGCGACCCTCGGCATCAAAACTTGAGATGTCGTACCAGGATCGCATTGCCATGCCGCCATTGATTGTGACCGGTTGCACTGGCGCGTGCGGGAAGACGAATCGCAGCGACAAATTCTCCGGCAAGCGCAGCTCGGGAACGATGGCTTCGAAATCGTGACCGTCGGCGCCAAGACCGTGCAGCCAGATAACACTACCCAGAGGCGTTTCGCCGGTGACGACCTCGACCGTGTCGGGGGTTTGCATACAAGGAGCTCCGGATTTCGTCAAAGCGGCGCAGTGTAACGCAAAAAAGTGAAAAAGACCGCGCCGAACCCTTGACTCCTTATGCGCATGATGTTCAACTTATGCGCATAATTATGCGAGATGGCCGGTGCCAAACAAAGACCACGAACAACGTCGTGAGGCGATTCGACAGATGCTACTGACAGGACCTCTGGCCACGCAGGCCTCGCTGGTGGCCGCGCTGAATTCTGCCGGCTATCGCGCGACGCAATCCAGCGTCAGCCGCGACCTTCGTGAACTCGGTGCAATCAAGACCAGCCAGGGCTATGAATTGCCGCTCCGCACCCCGCGCGGTGACCAGCAGATGGCAGCCGTTGCCGAATTGCTGCGTGACATGCACCCTGCCGGCCCGAATCTGTTGGTCGTGAAGACCGCAATCGGTGCGGCGCAGCGTGTCGCGCTGGCGTTTGATCGCAGCAACTGGCCGGAGGTTGTCGGCAACATCGGCGGCGACGACACGGTATTTGTAGCGACTGAATCCGGAACCTCGCAAAAAAACCTGATCGCTCGAATCGAACACTCTGCCCGCTCCCGACCTGCACGGAATTTCCAATGACCAATGACACTTCACCTATTATTCTCGCGTTCTCTGGCGGGCTTGACACCTCTTTCTGCGTACCGTGGCTCAAGGAAAACCTGGGTCGCGATGTCATTACCGTCTGCGTGGATACCGGCGGCATCGATGCAAAGGCCGCCGTTGCATTGCAGGAACGCGCAATGGCTCTGGGCGCGATCGAACACGTCCTGATCGACGCAAAGCAGGATTTCTTTGCAACGGTGATCCGTTATCTGATCGCCGGCAATGTGCTTCGCGGGCAAGCCTACCCGCTTTGCGTCGGCGCAGAGCGCGGCCTGCAGGCGGAACGCCTGGCGAAAATCGCAAGAGAGCGCGGCGCCACGACCGTCGCACATGGCTGCACAGCGGCAGGCAACGACCAGGTGCGCTTCGAAGTTGCGCTTCGAACGCTGAACCCCGGCCTGACCGTGTTGGCACCGGTCCGAGACAACAACTGGGTTCGTGATGAGCAGTTGGCCTATCTTGAAAAACATGGCCTGCCCAAACCGGCACAAGGCTCGAGCTACTCGATCAACCGCGGACTTTGGGGTATTTCTATCGGTGGTCAGGAAACGCTGACCTCCGAAGCATCGATTCCGGAGTCCGCCTGGGTACTGTCTGCCAGCGCGTTTTCAGAGCCTCAGCCAGCGACAAGCCATATGCTGGAATTTTCACAGGGTGTACCAGTCGCGTTGGACGGCGAGTCGTTGATGCCAGTCGAATTGATCGAAAAACTGGAACGCCTCGCCGGAGGCTACGGTATCGGACGCGGCATACACTTAGGCGACACGATTCTCGGCACCAAGGGCCGCGTTGCCTTTGAGGCACCCGCCGCGATCACATTAATCACCGCGCACCGCGAGCTGGAAAAGCTGGTGCTGAGCGCTCAACAATCGCGCATCAAAGACAGCATCAGTGCGATCTACGGCGACCTGGTGCACGAAGGCAAACAACTCGATCTCGCTTGCGATGACATCGAGGCGCTGTTGCTTTCGTCGCAGCGACGTGTGTCCGGAACGGTTCAGTTCTGCCTGCGGCCCGGCCACCTGTTTATCGAAGGAACCACGTCGCCACATTCGCTGCTTGCAGCGACCAGAGGTGTGTACGGCGAATCGGCCGGTGAATGGACCGCCGAAGATGCCGTTGGCTACGCGCGCATTCTGTCCCTGCCAGGCTCGCTTCAAACACGTGCGGCGGGAGCCTGAGATGAAAAGTATCGTTGTCGACAAGGTAGCGTCCGTCGCCCAGCACAACAGCCTGACGTCCGAACTGCGGCTGTCAAAGGACATTCCCTGTGAAGAAGGCGTGCTTGTCGCGGTTCGGGTATTGAATAACAAGTCACGCTACAACCAGCTCGAGCTGACCTCCGGTCGCATGGCGACCGTGACAATGGGTGACATTGTTGTCGGTGCGCTCGGTCACCGAAACGCCTTGCGTGGTTACTCGGGACATTTGCCGAAGAAATTGAAACCGGGCGACGAGGTGCAATTGCTGAACATCGGTGGTGTTATCGGAATCTGCGACTCGGTCAACCCCGATGTTGGTGCGCCGTTCAACTGTGAGGTGCTCGGTACCGTGCTCGAGTTCCCCTACCTTGGCGAACGGATCGGCGTACCGGCTCGAGTCGGTTCATCGAAGCTGGATGAGACTGCCGCACTCGACACAAGAGGCGTTCCCGTCATCGCGCTGGCGGGCACCTGCATGGATTCCGGCAAGACAGCGGCGGCCTGCGCGATCGTGAGCCGGCTGCGACACCTCGGTTTAAAGGTTGCTGCGTGCAAAGCGACCGGCGTATCACTGCGCCGCGATATTCTCGCGATGCAGGATGCCGGCGCTGACAACACGATGATCTTCTCCGACCTCGGCGTTGTTACAACAACCGCGAAGAATGGGCCGGCATTGACACGATCTTTGCTAACGAGCTTGAGTACAGCGCAACCCGACGTCATCGTTCTCGAACTCGGCGACGGCCTGCTTGGCTCCTACGGCGTCGCGGCTATACTCGCCGACAAACAGATTCATGCCGCATTGACCGCAGTCGTACTCTGCGCCAACGATCCGGTATCGGCCTGGGGTGGCGCCAAAATTCTGCGCGATGAATTCGATATCGAACCCGCGGTGGTCACCGGTCCGGCAACTGACAACGCGGTTGGCGTGGAGCAAATCGCCGAACGTATGTCTTTGCAGGGAATCAACGCCTTATCCAATGGCGTTGGCCTCGGTGACCTGATCGCAAAGCTGCTCGGCAAGGAGGCGAAATGAGTAAGGCTATCAAGGCAGTCGTACTGGGTGCGGGTGGTTACGTTGGCGGAGAGTTGTTGCGACTTATTGACGGCCACCCGAAATTCGAGCTCGCGGCAGCCGTATCAGAAAGCCAGGCAGACCAGCCCATCGGCAAAACGTTTACGCACCTGTCGCAGGTTTTTGACGGCGTTTCCTTTGTTTCGAGGGATCGCTGGCTGAACAACATTCCAGCGGGCAGCGATGTTGCCCTGTTTTCAGCGGCACCTCACGGTGCATCGGCGGAGTCGATTGCCACCGCGCTGGATGCCGCCAAAGGCAAACAACTCAACGTTCACGTTGTCGACTCATCGGCCGACTTTCGCTACGCCCGGCAGGCCGACTGGGAGTTTGTTTACAAGGCCCGGCATGGCGCGCCGCAATTGCTCAATCAATTTACCTGCGCCGTGCCCGAACAACTTGCATCGGCAACGACTCCGCATATTGGCCATCCCGGATGTTTTGCGACGGCGACTCTGCTCGCGACCGTGCCACTGATTCGCTCTGGCCTGACGCACGCAGAGGTTTTCGTGTCGGGTGTTACCGGCAGTACCGGTTCGGGCAGAAGTCCCACAACCGCTACGCATCACCCGGAACGCAACAGTAATTTCTACGCCTACAAGCCACTCAGCCATCGGCATGCGCCCGAAGTTGCTGCATTGTCCACGACAGCCAGTGGTCGCGAGACCACAGTGCACTTTGTGCCACACTCCGGTCCGTTTGCACGAGGCATACACGTAACCGTATACGCAAGAGCGAAATCAACGCTTCGCGAAACACAATTACGGGAAGTTTTTGTCGACGCTTACAATGACGCGCCTTTCGTCGACGTTGTTGAGACGATGCCGAAGATCAAGAACGTCGTTGCCAGCAACATGTGTCACCTCGGTGTTGCGACCGACGGCGGCTCGGTCGTCATCACCGCTGTCATCGACAACCTGGTCAAAGGCGCGGCTGGTGGCGCCGTCCAATGGATGAACAGGCTCTGGGATCTGCCGGAAACAGCGGGTTTGCGCGCCGCAGCGCCGGGTTGGACCTGATGATGACAGCTGCGACAGATACGCATTTGACGGATCCACGAGTTCGCGAATCCAAGGTCACTGTTCCGGTTTATGGCCAACTGCCGTTCGTGCCTGAACGTGCCAGCGGCTGCGATATTTTTACGCGCGACGGACGGCGCATTCTCGACCTGTATGGCGGCCATGCAGTGGCTGCGCTCGGCTACGGTCACCCGCGACTTGTCGAAGCAGTGAATCGGCAATGCAAGAACCTGATGTTCCAGAGCAACGCTGTCGCGCTGGATATTCGTGCAGAAGCCGCGGAGAAACTGGTAGGCGTCGCTCCGCAGGGCCTCGACCGGGTTTTCTTCGTCAATTCGGGCGCTGAAGCCAACGAAAATGCGTTACGTATGGCCTGCATGGCGACCGGCCGAAAGAAAGTACTGGCAATCACCCAGGGCTTTCACGGCAGGACCGCCGCGGCTGCCGCGGTCACCTGGAACTCCGCTCGCTGGTATGGCTTTCCGTCCCTGCCTTTCGATGTCGACTTTATACCGCGGGATGACGTTGCCGCCGCGCACGCGATGATTGGCAGTGATATCGCCGCTGTTATTTTTGAACCCGTGCAGGGTGTTGCTGGCGCCTACGATTTGTCGCTCGACTTTGTTCAGGCTTTGCGCGATGCGACAAAGAAACACGGCGCCATGCTGATAGCCGACGAAGTGCAGTCTGGCATGGGTCGTTGCGGCCAGTTTTTTGCCGTGCAAGTGCATGACATTGAGCCGGACTTCCTGACCAGCGCCAAGGCACTGGGTGGCGGCATACCTTGCGCTGCGGTGCTTTGCAGTCATGAAATTGCATCACATTTCGGTAGCGGCGATCTCGGCTCAACCTTTGGTGGTGGTCCGGTTGCCGCGGCCGCAATCGTGGCCGTCATCGATGCGATCGAAAACGAGCAATTACTGGCGAATGTCCGCCGCTCGGAACTCGCCATTCGCGAGCAATGCATTGTCGGACCGATCAAGCGCATCCAGGGAATGGGCCTGTTGCTCGGGCTCGTCTGTGACCGCCCGGCCATCGAAGTCAGGAACGCGCTGCTGGAACACGATATTCTCACCGGTACCAGCGGCGACCCCGAGGTACTCAGGATTCTGGCACCCCTGATTCTGGAACCCGCACACATCGATCATCTTGCTGAAGCGCTCAGTGTAGTAGCGCCCGCCACAATTTAAAGGACCAATGATGAAAGCGTTTAACGACCTCGCCGACTTTTCAGCCGAAGAAATTCGAGCTTTGATCGATCTCGCATCGCGACTGGACACCCATCCCGAGCCGGATGCCCTCAAGGGCAAGGTTCTTTCGTTGCTGTTCCTGAGCCCTTCGCTCAGAACACTGGCCTCTTTTCAGGCCGCAATGGTGCGCCTCGGCGGCGGATCCTTTGTCATCTCACCTGACATGTCGATTCATGGCATCGAAACACGACCCGGCATCGTGATGGACGGCGCAGCGGCCGAACACATCCGGGAAGCCATTCCGGTCATCGCGTCTTACGGCGATGCCATCGGAATTCGTGCCTTCGCCGAACGCAAGAATATTGCTGCGGATATGGCGGAAAAGGAATTCAGTTCATTGATTGAACTCGTCGATAAGCCATACATCAACATGGAATCGGCCATGAACCATCCGTGTCAGAGTCTCGCGGACTGGAAAACGATGGATGATTTTTCGGTCCCGGCTAACGCCGGCAAGTTCGTATTGAGTTGGGCCTATCACCCACGCGCGCTGCCACTCGCAGTGCCAGCCGCGACACTGCATATGGCCGCAATGCGGGGCATGGATGTCACGGTGTTGCGTCCGGAAGGCTTCGAACTGCCGCCACAACTCATGCAAAAAGCGGCGGCCGCGGCCGAAGCATCCGGCGGCTCGGTCACCGAGACTGACCAGCGATCCCAGGCGGTCGAGGGCGCACACATCATCTATGCCAAGTCCTGGTCGTCGACACGACATTACGGCGACAAACTCGCCGACCAAAAACTTCGCGAGCAATATCTTGACTGGTGTGTCGACAACACCTGGTTCGAAACCAGCCAGGACGACTGTCGCTTCATGCATTGCCTGCCAGTGCGACGTGGCGTTGTCGTTGCTGATGAAATCCTGGACGGTCCGCGAAGCATTGTCATTCCAGAAGCGCGTAATCGCATGCTGGCGCAAATGGCCGTTCTTCACCAAATGCTTGGGAAAAAATAGTGACTACGAATAAAGATCGCGCAATCGTTGTTTCGGCGCTGAAACACGCCGCGCCGTACATTCGCCTGTTCAAGGGCAAGGTTTTCGTCATCAAAGCAGGCGGCGAGGTGTTCGTCGATGTAGATAAAACCAAGGCGTTGATGGAACAGGTCGGCATCCTGCACCAGGTCGGCGTACGCGTCGTGCTTGTTCATGGCGGTGGACCGCAGTCAACCGAGCTCGCCACAGCACTGGGTCTCGATACGACTTTCGTTGACGGACGACGCGTAACCGACGGCAGCTCGCTGAATGTCGCAACCATGGTATTGAACGGCCAGATCAACACGCGCATTCTGGCAACTTGTCGCGACCTGCAGATACCTGCTGTTGGAATCAGCGGTGTCGATGCCGGCCTGATTCGTGCGCACAAACGCCCGCCCGTGCAACGCGCAGGTGAGTCGCCGGTCGACTACGGTTTTGTCGGCGATATTGATGCCGTCGATGCGGATGTGCTGCGCAAGCAACTCGACAACGGCCTGATGCCGGTTGTCAGCCCTTTGTCTTGCGATGAGTCGGGCAATATCCTGAACATCAATGCCGACACAGTTGCCGCGGCCATCGCCGCCGAACTCAATGCTGAGAAACTCATTCTGGCAACCGGTGCCGCGGGAATTTTTGAGGACGTCAACGATCCCGGCTCCCTGATCTCCTACATCGATCGAAGCGCCCTGCAAAAGCTACGCGATTCCGGCAGCCTCGCAGACGGGATGATTCCAAAGGCCGCGGCCATCGACTGGGCGATTGCGAATGGCGTACAGCGCGTCCATGTCATCTCAAGCAAGGCACCCGACAGTATCTTGCTGGAAATTTTTACGAACGAAGGCACCGGTACGCTGGTCGTCGATGACATCGCGGCACTGTCAGCGGCTGAACAGGCACAATCGTCATGAGCCGGCTGTGGGACAAGGGTCTGCCGCTCGATGAACGCGTACTGCGCTATACCGCCGGCGAGGACCATCAACTGGATGCGCGGCTTGTGCATTACGATGTTCTCGGCTCGATCGCGCATGCACAAATGCTCGCTCAGCAAAAACTCATTAGCGAAGACGACTGCGCTGAAATATGCGCCGGACTGCAGGCGCTGGATGACAGTTTTGCGGCCGGCGACTGGCACATTCGGCTGCAGGATGAAGATGTACACACGGCGCTCGAAACGCGACTGACTGACGCGATCGGAGCGGCTGGCGGTCGCCTGCACCTGGGCCGCTCCCGTAACGATCAGGTGTTAACCGCGCTGCGTCTCTATTTGCGCGATGCCACCACCGACCTTGGCGAACGCGTTTCCGGCTTGCGAAATGCCATCAGTGCCCTCAAGCAACGCCAGGGTGATGTCGAATTGCCCGGCTATACGCACATGCAGCACGCCATGCCATCCTCGGTTGGCTTGTGGTGTGGTGGCTTTGACGAGGGATTTGCCGACGCAGTGTCAGGCCTCAACCTGGTTCGAAAACGAATTAACAAGAATCCGCTCGGCAGCGCGGCTGGCTACGGCACACCCGGCCTGCCACTCGACCGGGATGCAACGACCGCAAAACTCAACTTCGAATCCACTCAGGAACCGGTAACAGCCGTGCAGCTATCGCGCGGCAAAGCCGAGAGTGCTCTGCTGTTCGAAATCACTTTGTTAATGCAGGATCTTGGTCGTATGGCCAGCGACCTGCTGCTATTTTATACGCAAGAGTTTGCCTACATTCACTTGGCCGCCGAGGTAACGACGGGTTCATCGATCATGCCGCAAAAGCGCAACCCCGACGTACTCGAACTTCTGCGTGCAAGCTCGGCAACAACCCAGGCGGCACTAAATGAATCCCTGATGATCACGGCCAAACTTCCCTCCGGCTATCATCGTGACCTGCAGCGATTGAAAGCGCCGCTGTTTCGAGGCATTGATCTCGCGACCGACAGCGTGGACATCATGGCCTACTTACTCGAAGGCCTTCAGTTCCGGCCCGAAAACATTCGCCTCGACGAAAGCATATTTGCGACCGCCGAGGCCTACCGCCTGGTGCATGACGAGGGCATACCGTTTCGAGACGCGTACCGGCAAGTGGCAAAACGATACGCAAAATGATGCCCGCTGAGGCGTCCGTGGCTCTATACTGGCGTACCGATTAATCACCTCAAAAAGGGTCGACGACATGAAACGCCTGACGTTCCCGATGGCCGCCTTTGCATTACTGTTTGTTTTCACCGGCTGCGGCCAAAGTGGCCCGCTGTATGTTCCGGGCAATCCGAGCACGATGGCCGTACCGCCAACTGCGAATAGCGCCGAGACCGACGAACAAGAAGAACAGGACGACGACGACGATTCGTCCGAGAAAGACTAGCAACAGGAAAACTGATGACCGACCTCGTTCTGATTGACGGGTCATCGTATTTGTATCGCGCCTTTCATGCGATACCAAAGCTCACCAATTCGAAAGGGGAGCCAACAGGCGCGCTTCACGGCGTGCTGACGATGATCCAGAAACTGATTCGCGAAGAACAACCCGGACATGTCGCGGTTGTATTTGATGCACCCGGGAAAACCTTTCGAGACGAGCTGTTCGCGGACTACAAGGCGACCCGCCCGCCAATGCCCGATGACCTTCGCTCACAGGTACAAGCAATTCTTGATGCCGTCGAGGCGATGGGCCTGCCACTGCTACGCGTCAAGGGCGTCGAGGCCGACGATGTCATCGGTACCCTGTGCAAACAGGCTGCAGAGCGCGGGCTGCACGTGCTCGTATCGACTGGCGACAAGGACCTGGCACAACTGGTCAATGACAAGGTCACGTTGATCAATACGATGAACGATTCACGCATGGACCGTGAAGGCGTCAAGGCGAAGTTTGATGTCTATCCGGAGCAGATCATCGACTACCTCGCACTGGTCGGTGACACCTCGGACAATATTCCGGGCGTGCCTAAAGTAGGCGCCAAGACCGCCTCCAAATGGCTCAACCTGTACTCGAGCGCAGATGGGATCATCGAGAACGCTGACGAAATCAAGGGCAAGGTCGGCGAGAGCCTGCGCGAAAGTGTCGACCAGTTACGCCTGTCACGTGAACTCGCAAGGATTCGCGAGGATGTGGAACTCGATATCGGTGTTGACGATTTGTCGCCCAGGCAGGCGGATGTTCCCCGCCTGCGCGAACTTTATGGACGATACGAGCTTCGGACGATGTTGGGACAACTCGACGATGCGAATGAACTGGCTGTTGACGTCGTCGAGAAAAGTGACGATACGAACTATGAAACCGTCCTGGACTGGGATGCATTCGATCGCTGGCTCGCAAAAATTGATAAAGCTGAACTCACCGCCTTCGACACAGAAACGACCAGCATCAACTACATGCAAGCTGAGATCGTCGGCTTGTCACTGTCGGTCCAGGCAAACAAAGCGGCGTACATCCCCGTTGCGCACGATTATCCGGGTGCTCCGGACCAGTTGCCGCGCGACGAGGTACTGAAAAAACTGCGCAGTTGGTTGCAGGACGACGCAAAAAAGAAAGTCGGCCATCACCTGAAATACGATGCCCATATTCTCGCCCGCTACGAGATCGCATTGCGCGGCATGCAGTTCGATTCGATGCTCGAGTCCTACGTATTGAACAGCGTAGCGACACGGCACGACATGGATTCCGTTGCGCGCCAGTATCTGGGCCGCGAAACAATTCACTACGAAGACGTCGCCGGCAAGGGTGCGAAGCAGCTGACATTCAACCAGGTCGATCTCGAGACGGCCGCACCGTATGCCGCCGAAGATGCCGACATCACCATGCAGTTGCACCAAACCCTGTGGGAGCAACTCGGAAAGACGCCGTCACTGAAAAAAGTCTACGAAGAAATCGAACAACCGCTGGTGCCGATTTTGCTCGAAATGGAGGAAACCGGCGTGCTCGTGTCACGCCAGATGCTAACGACGCAAAGTGGCGAGCTGGCGAAGAAGATGATCGAGCTGGAGGCTAAAGCCCATGAGCTGGCGGGTGGCCCCTTCAACCTCGGCTCACCGAAACAGCTGCAGCAGATCCTGTTCGAACAGCAGGGATTGCCAGTCATCCGCAAAACACCGAAGGGCCAACCGTCGACGGCTGAGGACGTCCTGGTCGAACTGGCGGCCGACTATGAATTGCCGGCGGTGATCATCGACTATCGTAGTGTCAGCAAATTGAAAAGCACCTACACGGACAAGCTGCCGCTGCAAATTGCAACGGGAACAGGCCGGATTCATACGTCCTATCACCAGGCGGTCGCGGCGACCGGCCGGCTCTCCTCGACCGATCCCAATTTGCAGAACATTCCGATCCGCACACCCGAGGGTCGCCGTATACGCCAGGCATTTATCGCCCCGGACGGGCAGCTGCTACTTGCCGCGGATTATTCCCAGATCGAACTCCGGATCATGGCTCACCTGTCGGCCGATCCGGGGCTCGTCAAGGCATTCGCAGATGAACAGGACGTGCATCGGGCGACGGCAGCCGAGGTCTTTGGCCTGGCACTTGAGGACGTCACTGCGGATCAGCGGCGCTCCGCCAAAGCCATTAATTTTGGATTGATGTACGGCATGTCAGCGTTCGGTCTGGCGAAGCAACTCGGCATTTCGCGGGGCGAAGCACAGGAATATGTGAACCTGTATTTTGACCGCTATCCCGGCGTGAAAACCTTCATGGACAATATCCGCGAGACGGCAAGTGCCGACGGCTTTGTCGAGACCGTCTTCGGCCGTCGCCTGTATCTGCCCGAGATCAACGCGCGAAATGCAAATCGCCGCCAGTACGCTGAGCGCACTGCCATCAACGCGCCAATGCAGGGTACGGCGGCTGACATTATCAAGCGTGCGATGATTTCAGTACACGGCTGGCTGCAAACCGACGCGCCCGGTGCTCGCATGATCATGCAGGTCCACGATGAGCTGGTATTTGAAGTCGACCAGGACAGCGTCGACACCGTTCGGCAACGCGTCATTGAATTGATGAACGGCGCAGCTGAGTTGTCGGTGCCACTGAAGGTCGAAGTCGGCGTCGGCAAGAACTGGGACGAAGCGCACTAAAGGGCCGGTCAGCCTGGATCAGTTCTAATCTATTTTTCTATATTTTTCAAAGCGATAGATATTTCTGTGAACTCAGGCTACGTGATTCGCTCTAATCCCCTGAGTGCGTTAGTCACTCGCCTGTTTACCTCCCTAAACAGGCGTGCAAGCGGTTTCCCCAAGCCGTTTGCTTTTTCTGGCCCCGGGTAGCGGCAACCACCGTTACTTCGGGGCTATTTTATTTCGCCTCTGAATTTGTCAGGAATTCGTCGAGCTTCGCCCGCGCCTCATCCTCGCCGGCACGCGTCAATGCCGAAAATTGCTGCACCGTCGCCACGGCTTGAAGCTCGCGCCGAACAGCGAGCATTGCGGAGGCTGCCTGTCCACGCTTTAGCTTGTCACATTTGGTCAGCAGCACATGTGTCGGCAGGGAAACCATCTCGGCAAAGCCCAGCATTTGAGTATCAAATGGTGTGATCTGCCGACGAATGTCGATAATGAGAAACAAGCCCTTGAGGCTTTTTCGTGACTCGAAATAGTCCGCCATCAAACTGCGCCAGTGCGCGCGCATTTTTGCAGATACCCTGGCGAATCCGTAGCCGGGCAAATCAACCAGGCGCTCAGCGTCTCGTAGCGCGAAAAAATTGACCAGCTGGGTCCGCCCCGGCGTCTTGCTGGTCCGCGCGAATTGCCGCCGGTTGACAATAATATTGATGGCGCTGGACTTGCCGGCGTTGGAGCGGCCAGCGACTGCAACCTCTCTGCCCACGTCAGCAACAAACTGGCTGGCCTCGTTGGCGCTCTTGATGAATTGGGCTTCGGGGTATTGCGACATGGGGGTACGGCCTGCGGATAATGTGTATAATTTGGCGCTGCTGCGGACAGGACCGGTTGGCAGTGTGACGGGTTCAGCCGCACGCAGCAAGGTAGTTCAGCTGGTCACGGGACCATTGGCGTTCTGCCATGATTCAGCACAAACAGTCGAATGACATCATTAGGCGATGGCTCTTGCCCTCGCAGGGAAGTAACGGTTAGACGATATGAATAACAAATTCGGAACGCTATTCGCAGTGGCCAGCCTGGTACTGGCCGTCTCTGGGGTCCAGGCCGAAAGCCTTGTTGATGGGTCGCTTGAAGACGGCAAAACACGGGCACTGACCTGCAACGCCTGTCATGGCACAGCGGGTAACAGCCAGAGCCCGTTGTGGCCAAATCTCGCCGGACAGAATGCGCCCTATATCGTCGCTCAGTTGAGAGCGTTTAAGGACGGCACCCGCAGCGACCCACTGATGAGCATGCAGGCGATGACGCTGAGCGACGAAGAAATGGCGAATCTCGCCGTCTACTTCGAGAGCCTGCCAACCGCCGCACAGGCAATTGCCGACGAGAGCCTGCTCGATCGCGGCGAATCGCTGTATCGCGGCGGCAACCTGGATGACAAAACCTCGGCCTGCCTCGCCTGTCACGGACCCAGCGGTCGCGGCAATCCGGCTTCAAAAATTCCGGCGCTCCAGGGCCAGCACGCGGCCTACACGGTCAAACAGCTCAATGACTACAAGAATGCGGATCGAACCACCGATGGCAAGACCCGCATGATGCGTGATATCGCTGCCCGGCTTGATAAAGATGACATCGCGGCACTTTCTTCCTACGTACAGGGTCTCAAATAAGCATGAAACAGTTAATTACGCTATCGCTGCTGGCATTGCTATTTGCCGGCTGCAGCAAAGAACCAGCCACACCCGCTGAAGAGATGGCGGCTGTCGAAGAACAGGCAGTCGATGCCGTACAGGATATCCCTGAGAGCTCGGTTACTGATACCGAGTCACTTGAAGTCGTCGAAGAATCTGCGGCGGAGGCGGAGCCTGAAGAAAAGGCGATTCTACTCGCCCGCACAGAAGACCCCGCTGCAACAGTCAAGACCTGGCAGTTCAAGGAAGGCAAAAACTTCAGTCGCATCATTCCAACTCAGCCGACTGTTGGCGGTGCCGACAAAATTGAGGTTGCCGAAGTCTTCATGTACAGCTGTCCGCACTGTTATGACCTTGAAGCACACATCAATCGCTGGGAAGAAAGCAAGGACCCCGGAGTACGCCTTGTGCGCATTCCCGCAATATTCAATCAGCTCGCGCAGATGCATGCGCAGCTCTACTACACTGAAGTGTTTCTCGCCAAAAGCGGCGCACTAAAGAATCAAAATGCGTTTCGCAACATGGTATTCCAGGAGTTCCACAATCGTGGCAATCGCCTGGCCTCGCTGGCGTCGATCCAGAAAGTTTTCGAACGCGCCGGAGTCAGCGCCGAGGATTTCAACCGCACCTGGAATTCCTTTGAGGTTAACCAGGCCCTGCGAGTGGCGTCAGATCTTGCTCGTCGTTACAACATCCAGAGTGTTCCGACGATTATTGTCAATGGCAAGTACCGAACCGACACAGGCATGGCTGGCGGCTATCCGAAATTGATTGAACTCATCGATGAGCTAACGGCCCGGGAAGGACTTCGCTAGAAATCGCTAGCCGTCGTTTTCAGCGATGATCTTCAGTGCGCCGTGCTCGTCACGGCGCCAGTAAAGTCGCTTCAGGGTCTCGACCGCTGTTCCACCCGTCACCCGCTGCAGTCGAAATCGACTGAGATACAGCCCGTCTTCGTCCGGATATCCGAGCAACAGCAGGTCACTGACCTCGACGGCTTCCACTTCTCGTTCACTTGCGGTGCGCAGGGACAGCGACAACCATTCATCCCGGTTCATACCCCAGCGCTCAAAGTCATCGTCGTAACTTGACAGGTAGGCGTACTGGTCACCGTTGGTCTGACTGCTGGCCCAACGGGATACAGATTCTTCGAGCTCGGAGCGCAGGGCTTCATTTTGCGCTGCAGTCGTCCAGGCGATGGTCTGCGTAACGACAACCGGTGTCTCGTTGGCCTGAAACTCAGGCAGCAACGCAAGCAAATCTTTGTTCGCTAAGGCAATACAGCCGTCGGTATCCCGGGTCGGCCGCCTGCCGAGCGCCGGATCCACGCCGTGCACCCATATTCCGTCGCCATCGCGTTGCATTCGTTCATCCCAGGCATTCGGGTAGTCCAGTGGAAAGGCACTTACCCCATATTTTTCGTGCAGTCTGGTCGTGTCGAGTTGCTCGGTCACAAAATACACGCCGAGCGGTGTCCGCCGATCCCCGGAATGCTGCTTGCCAGCACCCGCCCGTCCAATCGACATATAGACGGAACCGGCGTGAACAATCGCACCATCCGACTGCTCAAAGCGATAAAACTGAGCCGTTCCTGCCTCCGCAACAAAGATGCTCGGAAGCGACTCAGGGACCTTGATGAGCGCGGCAGGCAGCATCACATCCGCGGCCAATACCCGGGCCGCACTGAGGATCAGGATCAGCGCGAGATAGAAACGAAAACGATGCATCGGCCGATATTACAGCCTTATCGCTGCCGTGCTAAGGTTTGACGTAGAGCGAAGCAGTACGAGGCATTGCCGTGAAACGAGTCCTTTTAGCGATTGTCTTGATGCACATTGCAGCCCATGCGGTGGCCGACGGCGCAACCGACCAGGCGTTTCGCAACCTGGCCGATGAGTACATCAGCGACCTCGCGAATTTCTCGCCGATCAATGCGACACTGATCGGAGATCACAGCGCGGATGACAAGCTCGATCAGGTCGATGCGGCTGGCCGCGCGCATTATCGTGAGCTATTGCTTGAATACCTCAATGCGCTTCAGGCAATCGACGCCAACGCCCTGACCCGTGCCAACCAGGTTGATGCTGCACTCTTGTTGAATCAATTGCAGTCGGACTTGTGGTCCCAGGACAAACTTCAGGAGTGGGCCTGGAACCCGCTGAACTACGTCGGCGCTGCCGGCAGTGCCATATACGGGCTGCTTGCGAGAGACTTCGCGCCCATTGAAAAGCGACTGAAAAATGCGACCTCACGTCTGTCGCAGATTCCACGATTCCTGGCACAATCCCGCGCGGCGATTCAGCCGGATCGTGTGCCGAAAATTCATGCTGAGACGGCCATTCGGCAGAATCCCGGTTTGACGTCGATCATTGACACAATGATCGTTCCGGAAATGGGCATATTGTCCGCCACCGATCAGGCAGCCCTGAATGATGCAATCGAAGTCGCGAGAAATGCGGTTGCCGAACATCAAACCTGGCTGGAAG
Source organism: Woeseiaceae bacterium (assembly GCA_021773115.1). GTDB lineage: Bacteria > Pseudomonadota > Gammaproteobacteria > Steroidobacterales > Woeseiaceae > UBA1847. Next base: position 210,337 of record JAJFKS010000036.1, read on the forward strand.
AAGAATTACTGCCACGCGCTGCCGGCGATTTTCGCATCGGTGCACAACTTTTCGACACAAAGCTTGCCTTTGCCTTGAACTCACCGATGAGCCGCAGGGAAATCTCGGCGCGTGCAGAGCAGGAATTCGAAAGCGTTCGTAATCAAATGTACGAAGTCGCGAAAACCGTCTACCTCGGCGTCCATCCGTTGACGAATTTTCCTGACAATCCGGTCGAACCTTACAAGCAGGCGATCATCCGCGCCGCGCTCGAAGAGGCTTACCAGGAGCTGCCACCTCGCGACGGTATCGTTGAAGTTGCAAAACAACAACTGCAACAGGCAATCGATTTCGTCGTTGAAAAAAATATCGTCACGATGCCGGAAGAACCCGTCGAGATTATTATCATGCCAGAATTCCAGCGTGGAATATCCGTCGCCTATCTGGATCCACCTGGGCCCCTCGATCGGGAGCAGGCCGCATTTTATGCCGTGGCACCATTACCGAGCGACTGGAACGAGGAGCAGGTGCAGTCATTTCTTCGCGAGTACAATCTGTATTCGATCCAGGACCTGACTATTCATGAAGGCGTGCCCGGCCACTATCTGCAAATTACGCTGAGCAATCGCTATCCGTCGACATTACGCTCCGTGCTGTGGTCCGGTTCGTTCGTTGAAGGCTGGGGCGTCTACGCCGAACAAATGATGATTTCTGAAGGCTACCTCGACAACGACCCGCTGATGAAACTCATCAATCTGAAATGGTATTTACGCGCCGTCACGAACGCGATTATCGACTCCGCCATTCATGTCGAT
>JAJFKS010000037.1 GCA_021773115.1 Woeseiaceae bacterium
TCGGCCAGCAACTGCGCTTTCAGCGCCCCGTACGCAGCCGGGTCCGCGTATTTCAAGAGTTCTTTGACCTGATAGTCGTAACTGCTCGGCTGGTAGGTGAGCGTCAGTTGCGCGAACCACGTCGCCATCTGACTGAGGTACTCTTCGTTGTAGCGGCCACCGCCATCGAAACTGATGGGGCCTTTCATGTCGGGAAACAACAGGACTTCGCGTTGCGTGCCCAGGGTTTTCCAGACGACGCCGATCAGGACGACATTGCCAATGGCCAGGAACCCGCAGACCAGCATCGTCGCTCGAACAATGCGATTGGCGTTCTGTAACCTGGAGTCATAGACGTTTTTGTTCATGGCTCACCCAAGAAAAAATCGCTCGTGACTTTCGCTTCGTGATTTCACCAGCAGACGTGAGGGCGCATACCAATACAGAAATCGCACGATCGTGCCGCGGCCGCCACCGGCTTTTGAGCGTGCGTAAAGCCGCGCCAGCGCAATGCCCGCGACGGTGCAGATCAGAAGCTGTTTGAAGAAAAAGCCGATGAAAATGAAACCGAACGCAACCGCAGCGGTGTCCGCTTCGATAAAGAGCGCCATCGGCGGCGCGTCCAGATAGCGTGGAATAAGGTATTCGCGTTGGTCCATGGTGCTTGCCTTCGGCCTTGTGGCGCGGGGTCACCGCAAAACGGTGACCCCGCAGCGCGCCTTAGCTGCCAACCACCGGCAACAGAGCGCTGAAGGTTGACGCACCCGCCACCACCTGCGAGCCATACATCAGACCTGCAATGGCAATGCCCATTGCTGCGAACAGCCAGGCACCTTTCAACAGTGCGATGATGCCGCCGGCCAGGGCGCCGATAAATACGACTGATTGGCCGAGCGGGCCGAACACGGCGCCCTCGGTTTCCGTCGCAAGATCGTCGAACACCGCGTTCGTGCCCGCTATCGCCTGCTCTTGTAGGGCGATCGTCACCAAGGCGACAATGGCCATTACCGGAGCGATGCGGCCCAGGCCGGTAAACATGAACATAAACCCGTCGTGGAGACGAGCGGCGTCCTTTGTCGAGATAATCAGATCGCGAAGATCTTTCATGGTTTGCTCTCCTTAACGTTACAAAATGCCCCAGTACAGGACGTGGATTTCAGCGCGTCGATGGATCGCGCACAGCCTCATATCGTGTCGAGACCAAAAACTCATCTGCGCTCGGCACTGCCGTCGGCATCATCAGAATCGTCACGATATCGAAGGGCGTTCGCCGCGTTCTCCGTCACCGCCGTCGTTAATGGTTCATCAATCTCCCCCAATGGCGTGTCCGTCATCGGTGCCCTGTTGGCCTGCAGATTTTGTTGCGCACGCCGCGCGACGGCGGCGTTCAGAGTGGCCACCGTCGTTTTCGGCGTCACGCCCGGACACGATTGCTCACACGTCACGAAGCGATGGTCATCGCCGGCTTTGACCTGCGTGACAGAGGATTGATAACGCTGTGCGTAGAGTTCGGCGGCAGAGGGTGTGTTGAACCCGTCAACAACGATGGGCGGGTAAACAGCCGCCGCGAGCTTATCCGATTGATTCGATGCGCACGCGGCCAACAGCAAGCCACTAGCAGCCATTGTCAAAAACGTCGTACACCTTTTTCGCATATTCATAACGAAGCCTTTCTCTCTGTGGTGTTTGTTTCAAGCCGGCGTTGTAAGCGCCGATCGCGCGCCAGGTAAAACCAAGCGCCTGAATTTTCTGCGCCAACACCCATGCACCGACATGAATGTTCGTGCACGAGTCCCACAAATGATCGCGCTCAATACCGAAGCCACGCAGCTCTACCAGCCATCTGGAATTAATCTGCATGACGCCATAATCGGCACTGCCATCGCGGTTGTAATTGACGGCCTGCGGGTTGAAGTTACTTTCGACGCAGGCGATGGCCCGTAAGAGATCAGCCGACACATAGTGGCGCTTGGCAGCGGTGTCGAAACAGTCCGCACTCACCATCTCGGCCATGAGCGTTCCGAGCAAAACAATGAACCGTACAACCAATGTCTAGCACTCCCGTATGCGCCCGCGATCTCTTGGGGCCAGACAACCTTCAAGGAAGACGAATTGGATTGCGATGGGAAACGGGGGCAAACTTTGTGCCCCACTTTCTGATATGCCTGTTACCGCATAGAACTGATCGAAGAGTCTGCTTGCACCAACCTCACGGTGATTGCTTTATGATCGCGGAAAGCACCGGCCGGCCGTCGAGTTTACGGTTAATTGCTGATTAGACTTCCCAACCGCTGGCATCGAAGAAGCAGGAGCATCGGTAAGCACTGGGAATAGGAAACCCCTCCGACGGAGGGGCTTCCTGTCCTTGCTTTTCGTCAACGAACGCGGTCAATCCATGACTCGCCAGACTGTCAACTACGTGACGGATGCCACCGCGGTTCGTGCGCGCCTGCAGAAGCTGCACCCCCACATGCTGCGGCACAGTTGTGGCTTTTACCTCGCCGATCAGGGCTACGATCTGCGCCTCATACAGGATTACCTGGGTCATCGCGACCCAAAACACACGGTTCATTACACGCGCGTCGCCGGTCGGCGTTTCGTCGGGCTGTGGGCTGGGTCGTGAAACAGACATGGCAGCGTACAGCGAAGCCACATCGGGAGAGATCAGCAACACCAGAAGCATCATCGAATAAAGTCGCCCGGTTTTGATGTTGTACACTCGTCGGAGGCGTGCCCATGGCTCCCCGAACACCGCACGCCCGATTAACAGCTCGAGCCCAACTGCCAAGACGGCCCAGACTAGACCAATTCCGAAAACGAGCCGTACATCGGTGATCTCGTGGGCCGTAACGAAAACATAGCTCTGGCCGTATGTTGCGCACACCATTATCAACGCATCGACGACGTGCGTTGCAGTGCGGCCTATCCTCTCGGATAAGTACAGATTTCCCAGGCCGCCAACGAAGGTAGCAGCGACCGCCAACGGCGCTCACGTGGCAAGAGCAGCGACAAAGATTTCTGGGGTCACGACACCATTCCCTGTCGATAAATTTGTATTTCTAAACCGACTTGCTGTCGGCGGTACTCCTGCCAGATCACAATGGTTTTAGCACTTTGTCCCATTTTGCGTTGCCGGTCCTTAGCGATGCCTGTCGGTTCGAGGAGATAGACGACGCGATCGCGTTGTACGGTGGGACTGCGTGAGACCGTTGAAGTTTCGAAACACTTACTCTATCGTTCGTGTTCGGCTAGAAGCGAAAAACCAGATCAGTGTCCACGAAATTTGTGAATACACGCCCTGCGAGGCGAACACCAAATCGCTTGTTGGCAAATAGTTGCACACCGGCGCCAAAGGACGCCGAAAAGAAATTTTCTGTGTCAAACTCCTCAATCTGAGGATCAAAGCGTGAGAGACCGATAGATAGCGCGATAAATGGGCGCACAGAGTCTCCGTCGAACAGGTAAGCGCCGCCGAAATGAAAGTACTCGACATCTAAATCAATTAACCGGTCATTGACGAAGAGTCCTCGGCTGACTACCTCCGTGTCTTTATGAGCATAGAGAAATTCGTACTGCCCATTGGGGTTTGCACGTACATTGAGCATGATTCCCTGAGCGTCGAAATCATTCAGCTCAAAATTGCTGTCGCCGTCCTTTTCATCAAATTGTCCGCCAACTCGATACGCAGCAAAGGGTGTGACCTCGAAGTTGAACACACTATCCTGTGCCGCCGCCGGTGCGGTATTGCAGAGAGATACCGCGGCGATCATTGCCCAGGAAACGAGACTACTCCGGCGGGGTTTCATCATCGGATCTCCGTCATATCGTTGAGCTGCCATGTTTTGTCATACAAAGCTCCAGCGGGCCGCACACGCGCAAGACTCGCTGCCAACCGGCCGGTCGGCGGTCGTGCGACCGAACGATCATGCACAACTGGAATTATGTTGTAACCGAGTGCAAGAATTCCGACGGTTAGCAGGTTGGTAGGGTCGATGGATCGATTGCTAGGCGAGTCTCACATCTTCTATGTCGAGTTGCGTCCCGGAGCTTCCTGGAGCTTGCGGATCAGCTCGTCGAGCGATTCCTTCAGTGCGATGGCCTTCTCCGGCGAATAACTGACGTTCGCGAGCAGGGTTTCCGGCACGCAGGCGCAATCTATCTTGAGGGCGTTTCCCGCCGCTGTCAGACTGATTTGGACAACGCGCTCGTCGGCGGTGCCGCGGGCTCGGCGCACGTATCCGAGATGCTCTAGCCTCTTCAGTAACGGCGTAAGCGTGTTCGAATTCAGCAGCGCGCGTTCGCCCACGCGAGATACCGAACAGGGAGCGTCCTCCCACAGAATCAGCATCACAATGTATTGCGGATAGGTCAGACCCAGCGGCTCAAGCATGGGCTGGTAGAGGCGAGTGATTAGCCGGGAAGCGGCATAAAGCGGGAAGCACAGTTGACGATCCAGCCGCAATAAGTCGTCTTTCACGGCCATATGCTCTGTCGCAGATTTCATTTGGCTCCGAGGACCTTGCGGATACTGGTTTCCAATTTCGCCGGACGCGTGAGCGGCGCAAACCGCCGCAGAGGCGTACCGTCCTGTCCGACCAGAAACTTGGTGAAGTTCCATCTTACGTCGCGCCCGAGGATGCCCGGGAGCTCATCGGTGAGCCAGCGGAACAGCGGATGGGCGTTTGGCCCCTTTACGTCGATCTTGTCGAACATGGGAAATCGAACGCCGTAATTCACGAGGCAGCCGCCCTCGATGGCGCTGGCGTCTCCCGGCTCCTGGTTGCCGAACTGGTTGCACGGAAAGCCCAGGACGACGAGCCCCTCCGCCGAATATTTACGATACAGTGTTTCCAGACCCTCGTATTGAGGGGTCAAGCCGCACTTGCTCGCGGTGTTTACAACTAGGACAGTATTTCCCGCATAGCGTGACAGGGCGACTTCCTCGCCCCGCAGCGTACGCACATAAAATCGATAGAATTCGCTCATATCCTCCCTCCCTGAACCCGGTCAGATCACCGACAAATCGACCTCTACGTTGCCGTGGACGGCATTCGAATAGGGACAGACCGCATGAGCCGCCTCCAGCAGATTCTGTGCCTGTTCGCGTGACACATTGGGAATGGCTACCTCCAGTCGAACCGTGAGACCGAAGCCGCCGGCTTTGCGTTGGCCGATCCCGACGGTCACATCGACCCTCGTACCACTGAGATTGATCTTTTGCTCGGCACCCACGAAGGCGAGCGCGCTATCGAAACACGCCGCATAGCCTGCGGCGAAGAGCTGCTCTGGGTTCGCCAGCGTGCCGCCGAGACCACCCAATTCCGTCGGCATCGCGAGTTGGAGGTCGAGGCTCCCGTCGCTGGTTTTCACATGGCCGTTCCGGCCGCCAGTCGCGGAGGCCCTCGCTTCATAAAGGACTTTCATCGTCTCTCCGTGTATATTAGATCGCGTTCGATCACTTCGCACGCGATCTAATATACACGCCGCATCCCACAGAGTCAATTCCCCGGTCAGCAGTCGCGGTCCGCAAATCCCGCTCCCATCGTGGTATAACCGCCGAAGTAGACAGAGGATACCGAAGGAAGGAACACCTACTCCGGCGTTGAGCCAGTTGCGCAAATCACGGTATTCGTCTCATCAGTGTTTCTGGTTGCCGCCTTACAGGCAACCGTCCCTACAAGCAGAAGCTAGTGGACCGTTTTCTGCCGAGCCTTTGATCGACACTTCCAAGCTACGGTTGGCGTGGCTCCAGGTCCGCTTTTTCAGACACTGTGTCAGATCAGATCAAAACTGCTGCACAATAGATATCTGCGCATTCACGCCATCGTTATCACGA
>JAJFKS010000038.1 GCA_021773115.1 Woeseiaceae bacterium
TGCCTTTACTCCAAGCGCTTTGCGAGCAATCGCAACAAAAACTACCGTTAAACCAATTTGGATCACCGCAAGGGATGCGACGGGGCCTGTGTCGCCATTTGTCCAGAACTGCAACATGGTAGTACCAATAATTTCGCTACCCGGCGCGTAGAGGAAAGCGGCCGAGGCGTACTCCTTAAGAAACGAAAGGAACAACAAGACATAGGCGCCCAGCATTGCCGGTTTAAGCATAGGAAGCACGATGCGACGAATCGCCGTCCACCAGTCCGCGCCTGAGGATCGGGCGCTTTGGTCGAGTTCTTTCGAAATCTGCATCAACGCCGGGGAGATTGCCCCGAATGCAGTCGGAATTGTGCGCATGATAAACGCCAACACCAATATCCAGATCGTGCCGTGCAGGGGGCTCAGAAATGGGAACATCAACATGCCCCAGAAAAAGCCTATGCCAGCGACAATGCCGGGTACCGCTCGTGGGAAAAGTGCGACGAACTCCAGCGCCCGTCGATACCGAAATCCGGATCGATGGATAATGATCGTAACCAGCGCTACAAATCCAACACCAATCGCAGCACCGATACCTGCGACGAGAATACTATTGGTGATTGATCGTCGGTACGCCTCGTATTCGAAAATTAGTTCGAAGTTGGCTAACGTAAACAGATCCCAGGGCGGTAATAACGGTGTCAGGAACGTTGTGAACGCACGCAGGAACAGTCCACCTACCGTTACAAATAATGTGAAGAAATAGTAGATTAGCAACGAAATTGCTATTGGCCAGCCGAAGCGACCGAGAGCCAGCAACTTGGGTCGGGTAACCTTACCTTTGACGGTTACAAACCGTGCAGATTTTTTAAGGAGCAGGTGTTGCAGCGATATCAGTATGCTAATGATTACCAGCAGGACTGCCGCTGCCGCACCGAGGATACCGTAGTCCGGTGTAGTGCCGCTGAACCCTTCCAGATACAGGAATGTTGTAAAAAACTGCATCCCTACCGGTGTGCCCAGGATGAGCGGAACTGACAGCATTTCCAGGCACGCAATAAAATTCAGCATCGCGGCATAGGTTATGGCTGGTCGCATCAGCGGAATCGTCACGCGACGCAAAACAGTGATTGGACCGGCACCAACAGTCCGCGCTGCATCCTCAAGTGAAGGATCCGCGCCCGCCACCGAAGAAGTACAAAACAGGTGAACAAGTGGCGCTTGGGCTGCACCTGCAACCAAAGCCATTCCACCCATGGAATAGAGGTTCCACGACCAGCCGCCGAACAAATCCTTGACGATTAGCGTCAGGTACCCGGACGGTCCATACATGATGAACCATCCAAACGCCAGGACAAGGTGTGAAACGTACATCGGCCAAAGAACCAGCCCGCTGATGCTTTTTCTCATTGGCATGCGGGTGCGGCCGATCAGGACCGCGGTGGAAACGCCGACAACTGTCGCTATGGTCGTCGTTAACAGCGACAGTATCGTCGAGTTCCCCAGTGCTTCGTAAAAGCGGCTGTTCGAGAATAGTCGAACGAAGTTGTCAAGGGTGATAATTGCATCTGCTTCGTATAGTGGCTTGTCCAAAAGCGACTGATACAAAATTGGGATGAGTGGCGCCGCAACCAGAAGAAGGGCAAATATTCCGACGCCGTACTGAATTACGATCGCGCGTTTTAGCGGTGCGCGATAGTGTTCGTCGCTGCTATCGCTTTTCACTGTCGTAGTCGTCCTGGTAGCGACTAGTTTTCAACACGATACGATTGCTTCCAACGTTTCACGAAATCGTCGTGTTCGTCGGAAGATGCAGCATCATAGTCGACTAGAACGATATTATCTTCGCCTACTGAGTTGACGATTTGATCCAACGATAAATACGGTATTTGATCTTTTGTTACATCGCCGCGATAAGGAGTGAGGCCGCCCTTTCCAACGGCAACCTGTCCTTCATGCGACAGGATGTAGTCCAGCAATAATTTTGCGGAATTCGGATTCTTGCCATTTCGTGTGACTGCCATTCCCCGGACGAATACTGGCGTTCCATCTGCGATCAGTGACCATCCAAGAATTTTTTCCCGCCCTGCATCGCTCATGCGTGGGAATACACCGATGCCGGACACGAAAAAACCAGCGACATATTCGCCACTTGTGACCTTCTCGACCATGGTGGCCGCGCCACTTTCCGCACGAGAAATACTTCCGAGCTTGTCGAACAGATCCCAAGCCTGAGCGCCTTTGAATTTCGCGACATTCCAATGGATGTCGTATGCAAACGAATGTTTCGCGGCATCATAGGTCGTAATTCGGTCCCGGTACTTGTCATTCTTCGTATCAGCAAGCTTTGCAATGTCAGCCAGTGTATAGGGCCAGTCGCTTTCCGGCATGGCAAGCTTGTTGAAGATAATCACCATAGGATCGGTGGAGATCGTATAAAGCCCCTTCCCGTCATAGCTCCAGTCCGGCAGGTACTCGGTTTCAGGCGAGGTGTAATCGAGTAGCGCTTCTTTGTCTGCAAATCGTTGGAACCCGTCGGGCGACCCAACGGCCATCATGTCAGCCGTATGTTTACCGATCGACTTTTCCGCGTAGTAGCGCTCAAAACTTGAAGAGGGGCCCAGATCCAGGCTCTGTATGCGGGTAATCCAAGGATACTTTTTCTTGAAGCCTTCAAGAATGTAACGCCAGTTATATTCAGCAATATTGCCGTAAATCAAGATTCCATCTTCGGACTTGGAAGCTTCGACGATCTCTTGGTAGTTGGAAGGATAATAGTCGGGAACTGTTTGACTGGTCGTCTGATCCGCAACACCAACGCCTGAAACGACCAACAAAAGCAAAATTCCTGCGGAAATACTTTTCATTACTAGCCCCTAAAATGATTGGTTAAAAAGTAGACTCAGAAAGAGTAGCCAATATTGTCGCCGATTACAAGCCAGTAATTCAAATGTAATCGGCGGCTACCGTCCGACTGCCGAGAGCTAATTTGTTGCAAAGTCCTGTAATTACGGCTGGAGCTGTTGAATTCATTGTGACCTGCTCATTCAGGCCGCCCTAATCCGGTCGAATGGACCGCTGGCGCAAAATGACCACAAGCAAAGAATTGGTTGCGGGCGACGCCATTATTGGCTACTATTCTTCGAAATCACACTGGCCTGCCGTACCGCCAACCGGTCTTCAGGAGCAGTCGTTAACCCTAGCGATCACGGAGAAAGTTCATGGCGGAAGACAAAGGGCTTCTAAAACAGGTGGATGACGACAAGGTTTGTCGTCCACTGCACGCATACGATATCGGTGTGACCGCAGCCAGTGCATGTCAGGCCGACCAGAGATTCTCGTATAGCCTGTACGTCCCGGCGCATTTTCCAACGTCTAACCCCGAGGACTTTCGACTGATGGTTGTCGTGCACGGAACGAATCGTCCGAATCAGACGATGCTGCTGAGGTTTCAGGAGTTTGCGGATGAGAACAATTCCATCATTGTTGCACCCCTATTTCCGGCGCGGATCGATGATCCAGAGGACTTGGATAATTATAAGTATATTTCCTACAAAGGCATTCGCTTTGATCAGGTCCTGCTAAGCATGATCGACGAAATTAGTGAGCGCTACGATATCAAGCGTCGTCCTTTTTCGTTATTCGGCTTTTCGGGTGGAGCGCATTTCGCGCATCGATTCCTGATATTGCATCCGGAACGGCTCAGCGCTGTATCTATCGCTGCTCCAGGGTCGGTTACGCTGGTTGACCGAACGTCAGACTGGTGGGTTGGGGTTGCGAATCTCGAACAAATGTTTGGCAAGAAAGTCGATCTTGATGCAATGCAGCGTGTTCCGGTTCATCTGGTGGTGGGCGAAAACGACACGAAGACAAACGAGATCATACATTCACCGGGTAGTCGACACTGGATGGCTGGAGCAAACGACGCCGGGGCAAATCGTATTGAGCGGCTTAAGACCTTGGCCGATAACTTGCGCGATCATGGCATTGCAACCGAACACGAAATCCTACCCGGCGTCGGACATCAGGAAGGGCCCCTTGCGCAAGCTGCGGTCCGGTTTTTCCGGCAACTAAGGTGAAATCAGTGGCCGCAGCAGTTGATTTCAAACAGCGCTTGCAGCAGGTAATCGCTGACGGCGGTCATCAATTCGTCAAGCTGGGCGTGTTTGATATGGATGGAGTGTTGCGTGGCAAGTATATGTCGACGTCGAAACTTCTTTCAGTCCTGGAGAAAGGATTCGGTTTCTGCGATGTAGTGCTTGGCTGGGATGTGGCCGACGAGTTGTATGACAATTCGAGTTTCACGGGTTGGCATACGGGTTTTCCGGATGCACCTGTTCGAATCGTCGCAGACTCCCTTCGCCAACTGCCTCTCGACGGCGAAACACCGTTTTTGCTTTGCGAATTCGATGGGGCCGCAGAGGACCTGTGCCCTAGAGCGGCTTTGCGCCGAACATTGTCACGAGCACGAGACGCGGGTTTTCAGGTACGTGCTGGATTTGAATACGAGTTCTTTGTATTTGATGAAACATCTGAAAGTTTGCGAGCGAAAGACTATACAAACCTGACGCCGCTTTCTCGCGGGCAATCAGGTTACTCGGTCGTTCGCGCAACACAAAATTCGGATTTCTACCGGGCAATTTTAGAAGCATGTAGCGCTACTGGCGTGCCGCTGGAAAGCCTTCATGATGAGACCGGCGAGGGTGTGCTTGAGGCGGCTATTGCAGTCGATGAAGGCATGAAAGCTGCCGATTATGCAGCCATGTTCAAGGTCTGCACCAAAATTGTGGCGAGTGGACACGGTAAGGCCGCAACGTTTATGGCCAAGTGCAACACGGACTGGCCAGGGCAGAGTGGCCACATTCATGTGTCACTGCAAGACGCGAGCGGCGCCCCGGTTTTCTTCGATAAAGATGCACCGCATTCGATGAGCACTGAGATGCGGCATTTCATTGGTGGGCAGCAACAGTTGATGCCGGAATTCCTGGCGATGGCTGCGCCGACGATTAACTCTTACAGCCGCCTGGTTCCAGGGTTCTGGGCGCCAACTGCCGCGACATGGGGCGTCGAAAACAGAACCGGTGCTTTGCGAGTTATCGGTGGCAGCGCTTCATCTCAAAGAGTCGAGTATCGAGTGGCTTCGGCTGACGCGAATCCCTACCTGGCACTTGCCGCCGCTATCGCAAGCGGCTTGTGGGGCATCGAAAACCAGATCGACCCTGGCGATGCAATTGAAGGCAACGCTTATGAATGCGCCGCCACCGAAGAAACTCGGTTACCCGCGACACTCTGGGATGCCGCGCAACGGCTTCGGCAGTCTCGGGCCGCGAGAGTGATGTTCGGCGATCCATTCGTCGATCACTTTGCTGCTACCCGCGAGTGGGAAGAACAACAATTCAGGAAACACGTTACTGACTGGGAGCGGCGTCGCTATTTCGAAATCATCTGAAAGGTTGAGTACTCCCAAGCACTCAGTGCAGACAATATCGCCTGTTGACGGACGCTTGTTTGTTGAGCGTGCATTTGCAACGAACCAGACAATTGAGATGGCGTTGCAAGCGGCGCGCCGCGCGCAGTGCGACTGGCAGTCATTGTCGATAAGCAATCGAGTGGCAGCGATTCGCAAAGGCGTTGATTATCTCGTTTCCCGGCGATCCGAACTCTCTGAGCAGTTGGCATGGCAAATAGGGCGACCTATTGCGCAGTGCCCGGCAGAGTTCGCAGGTGTCCAAGCTCGAAGTGATTACATGCTGGGGGTTGCCGAGGAAGTATTGGCTACGATAGCAACGGTTAATACCGCCAAGCAACGATACGAAATTCGGCGCGAGCCTGTCGGTTTAGTCGCAGCAATTACGCCCTGGAACTATCCATACCTTACGGCAATAAACACTATCGTACCGGCACTGGCGGCAGGAAATTGCGTGATTCTTAAACCGTCACCCCAAGCTCCATTGGTTGGCGAGCATTTTGCCGCAGCGTTCCGTTCAGCCGGGCTTCCAGACGGCGTTTTTAGTTGCTTGCACGTAAACCCGGTGGATATACGTGAACTCATAGGGCGAGGCCAAGTCGATCACGTCGCTTTTACGGGTTCCAATGCCAATGGTGTGCAGGTCGAGAAAATAATTGCGGGAGAGTTCACTAGCGTAGGTCTGGAGTTAGGTGGAAAAGACGCCGCATATGTTCGGTCTGACGCTGACATGGCTACTGCGGTCGATGGCCTCGTCGACGGAAGCTTTTACAATTCGGGCCAATCGTGTTGCGCCGTTGAGCGCATATATGTTCATGAGAAAGTTTTTGAAGAATTCCTGGATGGATTTGTTTCGAAAGCCAGATCCTACACGCTGGGTAACCCATTAAACCGCGATACGGATCTGGGTCCCGTGGTCAGCATTGAGGCAGCGAACCGTATACAAAGTCAGGTCGAGCAAGCAGTTAGAGCGGGCGCCAGGAAACATATCGTGGATGGCGAGTTCGATGCAGCGCTGCCGAATACCGCTTACCTCGGCCCACAAGTCCTCACGAGAGTTGACCACACTATGGCGATTATGCGGGACGAAACATTCGGACCAGTGGTTGGCATATCGCCGGTCAAAAACGACGCTGAAGCATTGGATCGAATTAACGATAGTCGGTTTGGCCTCACTGCATCACTGTGGAGTCGCGATGAGGAAGCAGCGCTGCAAATGATTGGCAGGATAGATGCTGGAACGGTATTCCTTAATCGATGCGACAGTCTCGAACCATCTTTGGCTTGGTCCGGTGTCAAGCAGTCGGGGCGCGGTTGTACATTATCGACGTTGGGATTCGACGCGCTGACGCGGCCGAAGTCAGTAAATTTTAACCGTTGTGCGTGAACTGGAGTAGGCAGTTGAAGAGAATTTGATGATGTTGCAAGGCAATTGGAACTTTCCGACGAGTATTCACTTTGGTCCTGGGTCTGTGTGCGATCTTGCTCGCGTGTGTGCCGATGTAGGTATCAAACGCCCGTTGCTCGTTACTGATCGCGGTGCGGCCAAATTGAGTTTCACACCCCGAATCCAAACGATGCTTCAGGATGCCGGAATCGATGTTTATCTATTCAGCGATGTTGCATCAAACCCCACTGATCAGAACGTAATGAACGGTACTAAGGCCTATCGGGCGAACGCCTGTGACGGCGTAGTTGCACTCGGCGGCGGCAGCGGCATTGACGCCGGGAAAGCGATAGCCTTGATGGTTGGGCAGACGCGACCACTCTCGGATTTCGAAGATGTTGGTGATAACTGGCGAAGAGTTGTCACGGACCGCATGGCGCCATGTATTGCGATACCAACCACAGCGGGTACCGGGTCAGAGATTGGCCGAGCGTCCGTTATTGTTGATTCGACCCGACGTGAAAAGAAAATCATTTTTCATCCCGGGATGATGCCTGGTCACGTAATCTGCGACCCGGAACTCACCCTGGAGTTACCACCCAATCTGACAGCGGCGACAGGAGTTGACGCATTTACGCATTGCTTCGAGGCGTTTTGCGCGCCGGGCTACCACCCAATCGCAGATGGTATCGCTTTGAGAGGGATGCAGCTCACCGCACAGTGGTTGCCTTTGGCATTCAGGGACGGTACGAATTTGGAGGCCCGTTCACATATGATGGCCGCTGCCACGATGGGAGCGGCGGCTTTCCAAAAAGGCCTCGGCGCCGTGCATGCGATTAGCCATGCTATAGGCGGACACTACGATTCTCATCACGGGCTTACGAATGCGGTCATGTTGCCCTATGTTTTAGTGGCAAATAGTTCGGCGCTGCAAGAGAAGATGCGAGAGGTTGGAACTGCAATCGGTCTGACTGCACCGGATTTTGACGCCGTATTGAATTGGTTGCTTGAGTTTCGCCAAGATCTTTGCATTCCACACGACTCGACGAGTCTGGGAGTCGTCGCACAGGATCTTGATGTACTGGCAGCTAAGAGCAAAAGCGACCCGGCGCTCGCGGGCAATCCAATCAAGCTAAGTGAAAGTGCCCTAAGAAAAATTATTGAAAATTCGATGTTGGGAAAACAGCGAGTGATTGATTAACTCTATTTGCTTGCTTTGAGTCGATCAATCCGAAGCAGGGCGCGTAAACTCCCGCCAGCGATTCAGATGGTTGTATACGACATAGCACAAACCATCGGTATCTTTGTTGCGCAGCATCTCAACCATCTTCGCATGGTCTTCGTTACTGGCTCGGCGGCCTGCTACCGCATCCCATCCACCGCGTCTGCCTGGAATTCCCCGCTGCCGTAATTCCTGAATCTGGGAAACCATCAGCGGGTTGCCACAAATTTCGTAAAATCGATTGTGAAAAGTAACATTGAGGTCAGACAGCTCGTCGATTCCCTTGTTGTCGATCGCTTCTGAGAATTCTGCGACGAGCTTGGCAAGATCCTCGATGTCCGAATCGGACACACGCTGCGCGACAAGACGAGCTGCGCCTGTTTCAACGATGGTTCGTAGTTCGTAAAGGTCAGCTCTCTCTCGGGACGATGGATCGATTACCCGGTAGCCCCGGTTGGGAATGTGGTCGATTAAATGACGCGCCGCTAGTTCTGAAAGCGCGATTCGAACCTCAAAGCGATTGGCGTTGTACGTGTTTTCGAGATCAACCTGTTTCAACCACTCACCTGAGCGATATTTGCCGGAGAGAATGTCTTTGAGAAGCAGTTCTTTCACCGGCTCGTTGTCATCATCATTTGTTTTTTCGGGCGTAGCATTCATAATAGTCGCCAATTCTGGTGAAAAACTTTTCCAGTCTTTATATACAGCAATTTGGGGTGTTGCGGCAACTATCGCCTGTTCTCCAATTGCGCACAAGTGCTGCATTGACCAGAGTTCGGGAAACTCAAAGGAGAACGTGAAATGACACTAAGCATAGAACCGGATGATGTCCAAACCATTCGATTGAAGGAAGGTTACGACGTAGTGACGTACTCATTTGGTCACGGTGACGAGACGTTGTTGTGTGCGAATGGTGGCCCCGGCCTGCCATGCGATTACGTTCGAGACAGCCATTCACTCATGTCTCGTCGCGGCTATCGTGTCGTTGCCTGGGATCAACTGGGTTGTGGCAAATCGGACCGGCCGGATGACCCTGCTTTGTGGACGCTGGAGCGATACGTCGAGGAAGCGGAGCAAGTGAGGGACGCATTGAACCTCGGGCCAGTCCATTTTCTGGGTCAATCGTGGGGTACCTGGCTCGGTGTCGAATACGCCTTAACGTATCCTAAGAACTTGAAATCATTAACTTTAGCAGACGGTGCGGCGGATATTCCCCACCTCGTTTCAGAATTGCACCGGTTGCGAGAAGCGCTCGGGCCCGAGACGGTACAAATGATGCAAAGGCACGAAGCGCAGGGGACGCTCGAACATCCTGCCTATCAGGCGGCCATGACACTGCTCAATTACCGTCATGTTTGCCGCCTTGACGAATGGCCCGAAGCGCTGAATCGTTCACTGGATGATTGGAACATGGGTCCGTATGAGGCAATGCAAGGCCCAAATGAGTTCACCTATACGGGCAACATGAAAAACTGGAACCGTGTGCCCGATATGCATCGCATCGCGACACCCTCTCTGATCCTCGTTGGTGAGCACGATGAGCTAACGCCCGCGTGCTCTGCAAAGATGTATCAGGCGTTGCCGGATGCGCAAATTCACGTATTCAGGAATTGCTCACACATGCCGTTTTTCGAGGAGCCGGAGGCCTACTTCGCTGTTCTTGAAGCGTTCTTGCACGACATTCAAGCCAGGCAAATGTCAGTTGAGTCCAATTGATGGCCATTTCGCGATCGATTTCGACAATTCGGCGAACAGCCATCGAGTACAAGACTCGTATACCTAAGCCATTTTGACGGTAAGTAACAACGTCATCGAGATTCAGGCTTGCAATGGTTCCAAAATTGGCTACAATATTGGCGTCTTTAAAATTACTCAATCACTCAAACGGTTTTTCCGGGGGATAAGGAAATGAAGTCACCAATGTTCCGTCTTTTGTCGACAGCTGCCGCGACGCTCGTCGTGCTTGCGCCAGGAATTCAGGCTGCGGCACAAGAGCCGAAAGCTAAGAATGCTGATTCGAAGCTCGAGGAAATTGTCGTACTCGAATCGCGATTGCCAACCAATGCCGACGATATGCCTGTTTCGGTCACAATCATCAACGAAGAAGACCTGCAGAAGCAACTCTCGGTGACTTCGGACATGGGTGCAATTCTAGGGGCCCTGGTCCCGGGAATGTCAACGAGCTCACAGTCGCCGGCGAACTTTCACCAAACGCTTCGTGGCCGTCCGCCAGTGTATCTGGTCGACGGCATACCCATTACTCCAACGCTGAATAACGTCGGTCGCGAATCACGACTGATTGATCCCGCTACCGTTGCGCGAATCGAGGTTGTTCGCGGTGCATCGGCACTTTATGGCAACAGCGCTGGTGCCGGATTCATAAACTACGTAACCAAACCGCCTGAGGCAGGAGAGTTTCAACTATCGTCGGAAGTTGGACTGCAAACGTCGTTGACTTCAGCGGGAGATGGCTTGCGACCTTCCGTTCGCCTTAGCGCGACCGGAGGCGACGCGGTTGACTTTCGGCTGACAGGTTATTACGAGAAAACATCGGGTTTCTTCGATGCCGACGGCGATAGGATCGCCCCTATCCCGAACGGCTTCAGTGGCCTGGCAGACTCCGACATTTCAGGGTTCTTTGCGCGAGTAGGGGTCGATATCAACTCGACAAATCGACTGGAAGCAACAGCTAGTTTCTACAATCAGGAGCAAGACACCGATTACACGATCCTTGCCGGAGATGCGAGTGAGGGAATCAAGGCAACCGCGATTCCGAAAGACGCTAGCTACTTCGAGGAGGCGCAACAAGCACATGACAATTCGATATTTGCGCTTGCCTACAAGAATTCCGACATCCTCGGCAGTTCGGCTCGTTTACAAGTCTTCTACCAGGAATCCAATAGTGTATTTGGTATGGATTTCGGACGCTTTCCGCTCACAAGCAAACCGGATGCGCAGTCGAATACGAGCTCTGAGAAATCGGGTGCACGACTGGACATACGAACGCCAATTGGAGACAAGGTTGAAGTCGTCTGGGGAGCCGATTTCCTGAACGATGAAACGATCAACGGCCTCGAAGATGGTCGAGTATTCGCGCCTACTCAGGAAATAGACAGCACCGCATTCTTCGTGCAGTTTAATGCTGTGCTATTCAACGACCTGGTAACCGTTACGGGTGGACTGCGGAACGAGTCAGTCGATTTGACAATGCCGGACTTCCAATCGTTGTTTACGCTTGCCAACGTGACCGGAGGGACATTGAGTTACTCCGCGAGTCCTGCAAACTTCGGCTTAGGTTTTGCCATTAATGAGTCATTGGAACTGTTTGCTGGATATTCACAAGGCTTTGAAGTTACATCACTAGCACGAACTTTTCGTAGCACGCCGTTCGATGTAAATATCAACATCGCTTCTCCGGACCCAAACGAAATTGACAATATTGAGTTTGGTTTGAGAGGCAACTGGCAAAATCTTGCAGCAACTTTTGCAGTTTTCAATATTGAATCGACAGCGGGCCAGAGCTTTAGCGTTGATCCGAACAATCCCGACAATGTGTTTACAACGATTCTCGCGGACGAAATGTACGGTTACGAGCTCACTGTTGATGCTGATCTAGAAAATAGCTGGAGAGTCGGTGGAAGCTACAGCTGGATTGAAGGCAAATCGGATCCTGACCTCGACGGGACCTATGATACGCCGCTACAAAACAGGCGCATTCCACCACCGAAAGCGACAATGTACGTCGAGAAAGAAGTCAATGAATGGGTTTTTCGCCTACAAGGACTCTTTTCCGGCAGCCGACACAAGTTTCCAGGCAGCACCAGCTTTTGGAATGGTCAGATTCACAGTTGGAATGTGTTCGACTTTAGTGCCACCGGTAGTGTGGGACCAGGATCGTTGTCAATTGGTGTGAACAATGCGCTCAATGAAGACTACTTCACTCACATCTCCGAATCCGCGCAACAAGATAGTCGATATTCCAAGGCGCAAGGCGCGACTGCGTCCATTCGCTACCGCTGGGATTTTTAGGACGGTTAAGATCGGGCGGGCTCTCAGAGTTCCGTGAGCTCGCCTTACTGTCTTAAGGTTTGCAATGGATGCGGTTTAGTTGAAGCAGAAAAAAATAATTCGCAGTGTTCACAAGTGGCTTGGACTGAGCATTGCGCTTTATCTGATGTTTCAAAGCGTCTCTGGCGTACTGCTTGTCTACCGAAATGACATTGAAACGTATGCCTCTCGGTCCATCCATGGATCAATGTTTTCTGCAACGCCGGCTCCACTCGACAAGGTCATTGAGAATCTCGAACTTCGGTACGCCGGCTATGCGTTTGATCGCATCTATTTTCCTGAATCGCCGGGCGAACCATACCTTGCCGTTATCAAACCGAGCGTCGGTGCACCAAAAGAAGTAGTAGAGATCAGTCAGTTAACGGGACAGGTCCATGGTTCAAATTGGGCAACAGATCTGCTGCACCTGGTTTTCGAGCTGCATCATCAGTTGGCGCTTGGCGGATTGGGTTCTTATATCGTTGGACTGCTGGGCCTTCTTTTAGTGATTTCTACAGTGTTGGGTTTCTGGCAATGGTGGCCAGGCTGGAGACGCGTGCGGAATGCACTAAAGATACGACGTGTTTCGACCGAAGTGCGGGACCTATTTGATCTTCACCGAGCGGCGGGCGCAGCACTTTGCGTCGTAATTACTTTGTCGGCAGTTTCCGGTTTTGCCTTGGCCTACGGCGGGCCGTTGCGATCAATATTCGACGTCGGTGCGGTAACGCCGACGCGCATCAGCGAGCCGGGCGACCGTGAAGTAATGTCGGCTGATGACTTGCTTGACGTTGCACAGGCTGCAATACCCGACGCCCGAGTCCGGGATATTCGTTTCTCGCAGCCCGGAAACCGGCTCACGACTGTTGTGTTTTTCCGCGACACCGTTGCAGGGGCGGGCCCGCTACATCGTGTGTGGCTAGACCCGTATACAGGCGCAGTCAGAGGCGTCGTTGACAGTCGGAAGCCCGGCGTTGGCAATTCGCTGCTTGATTGGATGTACCCAATTCACACTGAAATGGGTCTCGCCGGTGTAGGCAAGATCATCTTGACAATAGGCGGGCTCGGGTTGCTGCTACTTAGCGTCACGGGGCCCATGTTGTGGTGGAAAAAGCGGCGGCGTCGCGCTCGAAACCTCTAACCCAATGATTAGGATGAACTGAATTCGATGAGATATCTAACGCTAATTTGTTTCTTGCTGTTGCCTCTCAGCTCATTTGCCGCTGGCATGGATGAGCTCGCGTTGCTCCGGCACGAAATCGAAGCTCTGGCGAGCAGAATAGGCGTACTTGAGCGCGAGAATAAAAGGCTAAGACAAGAAACGGAAAGCAAGGCGTACACAGGCAAGTTGCCAGATCCATTAAGCAACGTTGCCGATGATTCGGCTATTCGAGTTGAAGGCGATTTTCGTGTTCGATATGAAACTATTGATCTTAGTGAGAGCGAGACGCAGGAACGTGCACGCATCAGGGCACGTGCAAGCGTAGCTCGCAATATCAGTGGAAATACCGAGCTAGGCATTGGAATTGCAACTGGCGGTTCGTCGCCGACGTCGAGCACACAAACCCTGGGAGACGGCGGTGGCAAGAAGGCAATCACGCTGGATCTGGCGTACGTTGATTGGCAACCGTTCGAGAACGTCCATGTTCTTGCTGGCAAGTTTCGAAACCACCTTTTTAAGGTACCCAGCCAGACCATCTTATGGGACGACGAATGGCGTCCGGAGGGCATCGGTTTCGGGTACGACAATGGGCGGCAGTTTGCATCGCTATTGGGGACGTGGCTTGAAAGTGACAGTTTCGCTGCGGATCGCGAGTTCGCTTTCGGTGGGCAGGCGGGCTTGCACAGACAGTTTGGCGCCACTCGATTGACGGCCGGCATTGGTTATTTCGACCTTGGAGTGTCCGACGCCGCTACATTCCACGGTGCAGATCGCGACTTCTATGGCAATACATTCGAGTGTTTCGATGCGATGGACGACGCAACCTGCGTTTACCAGAATGACTATCGTGAGCTTGAAATTTTTTCCGCCATAGATTTTGAATTGGATAGGTATTCGGCAAGTGTCTACGCACATTTTGTTAGAAATATTGATGCCGATCGCTTCAACGAAGGCTGGACGGTCGGATCGAACCTGCAAATCCCAGTCGATGGTCAAACGGTATCTCTGAACTACAACTACAAGAAGGTCGAAGCCGATGCCGTGTTCGGACTACTGACAGACTCAGATTTCGGTGGTGGTGGCACGAATGTAAGCGGACACCACTTCAAGGCCGGCTGGTCAATGACGCAGAATTTGGTCTTTTCGATTGCCTATTTCAACAATGATGTTGGAATTAGTCAGAACGATGACAATGACTATTCGCGCGTCCAGCTAAATGCAGATTTCAGGTACTAGTCCTGTCACCAACCATATAGCGGCAGATACTTAAAAATGACTAAGCGTGCAAATACGGCTCTTTGGCTAACGACGCCAAATCATCTACTGGTCGAAATCGCGCTCGCAAATGGCCACTCGACTTTTGTCCTGGATGTTGAACACGGGCTATTCGATCTAACCGAGACTGACAAACTGGTTTCGTTTTGCCGCCACGCAGGAGCAGATGTTTACGCTAAGGTTGCGTGCGGCGGTGCCTACGACGTACAGCAAATGCTCGATCGCGGGTGCAATGGAGTCATAATTCCACACGTCGACGGAGTTGATCACGCACGAACGGTCTGCGAGGCATCCAAGTATCCTCCGCTCGGGTCGCGCAGTTTCGACGGCGGTCGATGTGTGGGATTCTCAGCGGCCCCGCCAGGCTATTTTAGGCAAAGTAACAAAGACATCATGGCGCTGCCCATGATTGAAACGAACAAGGGATTGACCGAGATCGAGAACATTCTTTCGCTGCCATCCGTCGATGGCGTGTTTGTAGGCCCGTACGATTTATCCTTGTCGAGCGGACGAGGGCGATATAGGAAAGAGGAGGCAGATCATCAAGACCTAGTTCGAATCAGCGAAGCGGCCGCTGCTGCCGATAAATCATGGTGGATGCCAGCATGGAGTCGAGAAGAACGTATCACCGCGATCGAACTGGGTGCCTCCTGTTTAGTGGTGGCGCACGAGCTTGGATTTTTCAAAGATGGATTGCGATTGTTGAGCGATGAGTTAGCGCAACTCGGTTTCGCATCTCGGGAATGAGGTGGGGTTAACCCCTGATACCGCGGACACATCTGAATTGCTTGGATCGGGGCGCTCGATTGGCCGAAAATTCGCGCAATGATTCGCACGTTAGTTCAACAGGCCGGTAATTTAAACGCAAAATCGGGTAGTTTCGGAGCCCATGATTTGATTTCCGATAGCGTCCGGAGAAAGCCGGAAAAAGTGGGGGCAACGCCGGGGGCACCAACAACATTTTACCAACCAAAATAGTCACAAAATCAAATAGATACGATGTGATTGGTGTAGTACCCTTCACCACCAAACGAAAAAAAGCCCTGTTAATCAACCGGTTAACGGGGTTTTTTGGTGGTGGAATACGGAATCGAATTGTAAATGTCTCCCCGCTTGAAATTGTTGTCTGGGCCGCAGAAAACCGAAGCTGATCGAAAGAGCTCAATGGAGAAGAGGTAACTTGTAGCCTACGCAATTGCGCGCTGGTGTGACTTGCGTCGAAAAGGCAGGCACGCTTGGACCAAGACCCTACTGGCGCTCGGCGATTTCAACCTCCCGGAGGCTACCGTAGGAGACTCTATTTTGATGCGCTTACAAAGCGTGGCCTGAGGCTACCGCCACACACAACGAAAATTCCGACCAACGTTTCCAAGAGCGCCGACTACGACCAGATAGCGGTCACGCCAGGGCTTTTGTCCAAGATAACTGAATCGGGTGCGTTCGATTTCGACGGCGCAATATACTCGGGCATCTATGATGCAAACGCGCCAGGCTATTGGCGTACTTGCGCGAAGTACTACATCTCTGACCATCGCCCGCTATGGATTCAGCTCTCGCTGCAATGAGCTCGTCGATTCACACTGGATTGCGACTCTGTTTCTCCGCCACCGATTGATTCTTTGCTTCTCGAATCAATCCAGCCGAGAACATCGTCCGACAACCAGCCAACAGAGCGCGGCCCTAAATTGAACTGTCGCGGAAACTCACCGTTTCCGATCTTCTCGTAAATTGTTGATCGTGAAAGACCCGTTTGTTTGATTACTTCAGGTAGGCGCCAAACTCTAGCTTGTGACATCGTGTCATCCGTTAAAAACCGTGTAAGGACCTGCGAATATGCTCGAACCCCGCGACAATGTGTTGAAAAAAGACGAACGTCAATCGATTGGCTTGCGGAATTCGGTCTCTAAGACCACGCCAGTAGTAGGTGAGTACTCGAGCTAACGGTTGGCCAATGGATTCAACGAAAACTTGGCCGCTGTGGAGCAGTACCCGCTTCAAGTCGGAGAAACGTCTGTCGGGGCGGGGTCAGTCCACCGCCTTTTCAGATGTGTCCGCGATAGCAGGGGTTAACCCCTTTCAATCTGGCGAGTCGACTTGAGCTGCCTATGCAAGATCGAACAATAAAGCGACTTGTGATTCGATATATTCGGGGCTGAACTCACTCACCGTATGACTCCGGTAGACTAGGAGAGGCATACCGAAGATGAGCTCCATAAGAAGGAAGCTATCAACATTGGGTAGGTGGCCGTCCTCGATGGCCGATTCCACTACTGTCGCCAATCGTGCGGTGTGCTGCATTTCCTTCCTCATACACCTTTCAACGATAGCGTCTTCGATGAACGGAAAATGTGTGAACCGCAGCCGTAGTACGGGCAGGTTTTTTACAATTCCTTGAACCTGACACTGAAATGCGGCCAGTAAGCGTGCTCTGCTGTCCTCAATATTTAGAGAATCGGACATTCTTTCGTAGTGCTCGTCCAAGAATTCTTCATATAGCGCGTACAATAAGTGGTGCTTGGACTTGAAGTAGTAATACATACTCGCTTTACTGAGCTCCAACGCACCGGCAATTCGAGCTAATGATAGATTTTGGTATGTACCTTCGTTCAATAATTGCGTAGCTTTCCGCAAAATCTTGCTTCGCTGCTGCATAAATGAATCGGAAGGCACGTCAAGCCGCGGTCGACCAACCCTTTGGCGAGTTTTTCGCTCGGGTTTCTCTCGCTGCGATTTTTTTTCTGAGATCTGCTTCTGCATTATGATTTCAATATAGCCAGTCAGTCATCTGAGGTCACGAATATCATTCCAAGTTTTTTGAACTGCTCTAAATACTCCGGGCCATATTCTTCAATCTTGTGCGCCGTCGCCTCGGGAAACTCTATATCGTTCATGTCCTGGTCATCGCCGGTAATTATGACCTGCACCAGCCCATCGGATTCTGAGACGTTTCGAAACTCTCTGCTAATCCCTGGTGGTATCGATATTACGTCTAGCGGGTCAAGCACCATGCTCTCCGATCCCTCTTCGCCCCAAAAGAATTCAAACCTACCTCGAATTACAGTAAATGTCTCGTGCGTCCGAAGATGGCGGTGAAGGGACGGGCCGGTATCTGGCGGACATTCGGCGTACAGCATTGCCATACCGCCTGCCCCGTGGATTGGCGCGAGCTTGCCAAACGGAGATTCAGCTTGGGTCGTTTGGTTAAGCGTGATTACTGGCATGAGCCTTCTAGAGAAAATGATATCCTGCACTTCTAGGGGCATCCCGGTTTTCTGAGATTCCATTACATCCAATTGCTCAAAGCGGGCGATCCTACGTTGCATATCGCTTTGGTCGAAAACAAGTTCTTTCACAGCTCTCTCCTTAGTTCACAGTCACGAAATGTTGTCGTCGCTCTGCACTCTATCGGTAGCCGTGGAGTGCCGCCCCATGCCTCCAAGCATCACAAGGGCGGCAGTGATCATTAGCGACATGAACCACAAGCCATTTGTATAGGTGCCGTATTTATCAAAGAGATACCCCAGGGTAGCCATGCCGATGGCGCCCACCACATAGAATCCAGCAAATATCACGGCATAAATTTGAGCGAATGCGGTTATCTTGAGGTACCGACTGATCATGAAGGCCATCAGATCTATCTCGGCACCCGCTCCAATGCCGAACAACGCAGCTGCGGTCAGGCCAGTGACGAAATCTGGGTGAACCGCGAGGAAAACGCATGCGGCCAGGGGGCTCAAAGCGAACGCGACGGCTACTCTCGGTGCAGGCAAACGATCCAACAGTAATCCACAGATCAAGCGGCCAATGACGGCAGCCACGCCATAAAACGACAGCGCGTATGCGGCTGACATCGCGCCCACGCCCATGTCTAATAGCATCGGAATAAGGTGGGGAATGGGACCAATCGTTCCGAACCCGAGCAGACTAAAAGCGATGAACATTACCCAAAACTTGCTCGACTTCGTCGCTTGAACAAGCCCTCCAAAAGCAGATCCCCGGCTGTTATAGTCACGCAGGGACGTCGCTACGCGGTTTTCTTGGAGGTATCCACCGACCACTGGGAGGCAGACCAGTAGCACCAGCAAAGCGCCCGCCAAGTAGACTTCCTGCCATCCATAGTGCAGAAGAACCCAAGTCATAGCTGGCGGAAACAATATCATGCCGACGGCTGCGCCGGTTGCGGCTACACCAAGCGCTTGACCGCGTTGTCGATCGAACCACCCGACGATTACGCGCGTGTAGCTATGTGGCAGAGTGGATGCGGCGGATAGGCCTAACAGAAAATACGCCACGTAAAAATGCGTTACCGACGCCGTCAGGTAATACATCGATCCCAAGACAAGACCGAACACGAGCAGGGATGGGAGCAGTATCCATCGTACACCGCGGCGGTCCATGAGTACACCGATCGGCAGCGACAACGTGACCGCGGTCACGACGAATACCATCAAGGCAATGGAAATCTCCGAGCGCGTCCAGCCAAAGGTGTTGCTCAGAGGCTCGGTCAGTAACGACAGGACTAAAACGCCAAGCGTCGAATACGACAGCAAGAAGCCGACAAAGGCCCCGAACACCGCTAGCCAGCCCGCACTGTTCACGGCAACGCTGTCCTCACTACCGCGTTTCTTCCGCGTTTGCTTGTGAGTATCCGCCAACACCAAGCCTTCAGTTATGGTGATACGAGAATCGAACGCCGAAGCGACGCGGTAGGTTGACGAAGCCGCCGGCTCCTGGATTAACGTCTACAACATTGCTGACGTATCGCTCATCTGTGAGGTTCTCCGCGAACAACGCAAATTGCCATTGGGTATCTGCACTGTCGAACAACAATCGGATACCGACGTTATTCCAACCATCGTTGCTGAAGATTGGATCGTTATCTTGTGTAAAAAACACACCGTCCTGATGCTCATAGTTGCCACGGAGCGTCGCCGAACCCCAGGCGCCGAGGGGCCAAGAGTACTGTACTGCTGCGCTGATTTGCCATTCAGGGGAGCGATTGAGTTTGTTTCCGGATAGATCGCTCAAAATCGGGTTTCCTTGAGCGTCGACAGCTGGCGCTCCGGTAATCGGATCGAAGGCTGCCGGTATGAAGAACTCCGTGTATTTCGTATCAAGGTAAGCGATTGCGCCCTCGATCTGGAGCCTACTCGCGGGCCGAGCAATAAATTCGGCCTCGACACCCCAAACATCTGCAGCTGCCGCGTTTTCGATCGATACAGACGTTATCGTCGCCGGAACGCGGACCTGTAGATCCGTATAGTCATACACAAAAGCCGCAAGATTAAACCGCAACCGGTTTTCAAACGAATCGCTTTTCAAGCCGATCTCGTAAGCCCAAACGAATTCAGGATCGAATGGCGATTGCGTCGAAGTGAAGTTGAATCCTCCACTCTTGAAGCCGCGGGACACGGTAGCATAAAGCATCGCGTTTTCGTCGATCTTATAATCGATACCTAGTTTGGGCGTCCATGCGTCCCAGGACTGAGACAATCGCGTTGGCGGCAACAGCACTTCCGGAAAGAGACCGGTTCCGAATTGCGCGATCGTGAAAGATTTTTTCTCGTCGCTGTAACGAACTCCAGCGGTAAGATTCAATTGATCGGTCACTGCATAAGTCGCTTGACCGTAAACGGCATAGCTTTCCACCGCCAATTCATCGTCAATGTGAAGTGAAGAATCTATCGGGACAATGTCAACAAAGAGATCTTGTTCGGCATCTTCGTCCAAATAATAGGCGCCCAACGACCAAACGACTCGGCTCTCGTCGGAGATCAGCCGCAGTTCCTGCGTGAATTGATTCTGTTTTTCGATCATCAGCAGCGGTGTGACGCTTATCGGCAACAGGTCGGAATCGCTTAGGATGTCCGCCTCATCGCGTCTGTAACCGGTGATTGATTCAAGAGTGACGGAACCGAGTTCGTACGAGACGACAGCGCCAATTCCTCTTGGCTTACGGGTCGAACGGGTGGGCTCGTTG
Organism: Woeseiaceae bacterium; assembly: GCA_021773115.1. Taxonomy (GTDB): domain Bacteria; phylum Pseudomonadota; class Gammaproteobacteria; order Steroidobacterales; family Woeseiaceae; genus UBA1847. The sequence goes on from JAJFKS010000038.1 coordinate 20,523, forward strand.
AGGTTGACGGTGTTCGGATTCCCTGGACCTGAACCGACATCTTTGAACGCGTCCGGGTCTTCGTCGGAGGCATAGTCCACATTCAGCTTTACAGAGAGGCTCTCCTTCGGCCTAAACCAAAGCGAACCACGGAAACCAACGTCGATTTCGCCGTTGACTTTGCGGCCGTCAAAGAGATTTCTCTGAAAGCCGTCCATGTCCTGATATACCGCGGCGAACTGGTATCCCGCCTTATCACTGATCGGGCCGCTCATCCCGATCTCGGTACGAATACGATCGAAATCGCCGCCCTCGAAGCTGCCCCAGCCGTACTCCACGGCTGCTCGCGAAGTAAATGTTTCCGATGGAGCTCGCGAAATGACGTTGATGGCGCCACCCGTTGCATTCCTGCCATACAACGTACCCTGAGGGCCTCGCAAAACCTCGATCCGTTCCACACCCGCGAACTGGAAGACGAAACCGCTTGGACGGCCGACATACACGCCGTCCACGTACACGGAGATCGGATCGTCAGCGCCGATACCGCCAACACTAGACCCGATTCCCCTGATTGATATGGGGAAGCTTCCCAACATTGCGTAGCCGCCGAGATAAAGGCCAGGTGTGATCGAAGCGAGATCTCTGAAGTCCTGAATACCGGCCGTCTCCATGAAGTTGCCCGTGAACGTACTCATCGTTATCGGCGTATCTTGAAGCAGAGTCTCGCGTCTTTGGGCTACGACTACAATCTGCTCAATTTCCTCGAATTCGTTAGCCGACACATCGGCCTGAGCCCATGCCGGCTGACCTGAGACACCGAGAAGGGAGACTCCCCCGATCAAAGTCGCGCCAATCGCGATTATCCGTTGGTGGATCTTCTCCATGAGTTTCTCCGCTGAACAAGTTAAAAGTTGTGAAGGCCATGCCACTGTAAAGGAGCTATGTTAAGCATCAGATTAATTTGAACGATTGTCAATCAATTTATTGACTAGTCACCGGAAAAATGCATTACTCACTATGAAACAATGGATTATTCACCTATTATGTAGATCACTTTTAGCCGGATATTGTCGATCATTGGTCGATTTATTAGATGGGCGGCTTACTGGAGGTTTCAACCGTATGGCAGGATTCGACATCGCAAGGCTCGAACGAGTGGCCACAGCTATCGAGAGGGACATTCAGCTGGGCGTGTACTTCGGTGCGGCTATCGTTGTTAGCCGTGGAAAGGAAATCGCGCTCAGCGAGTCGTTTGGCCATTACGACACCGAGCACGACAGGGCTATCTCGCTCGATTCCGTGTTCCCGATTATGTCCATCTCCAAGTCTCTCACGGCAGTTGTCATACTTGCAGATGTTGAGCGCGGGACGTTTCAGCTTACTACACGCATTTCAGAAATTATTCCGGAGTTTGGCGCAAACGGAAAGTCAGCCGTAACAGTTGCGCAACTTTTGTCTCACACGAGTGGGCTGGGTGATGAGACACCACCCGGGCATGGTTTTACGGATCCAGACGCATTGCTTGCGCACGTCTGCAAGGCACCGCTACGTACCGCTCCTGGATGCTTCGGCTATAGCGGCGAAGCTGGATATTTCGTCCTGGCAGAGTTCCTCCGGCGTTGCGACAAGAAGCGTCGTTCTTTCAGCGAGATTGTAACCGACGACCTGCTTCGGCCGTTGGCTATGAACAATACGTTTATAGCTACGACGCCTGATGTTAGTGCTCGCCGCGTACCGATTTCTGTGGTTAAGGAGATTGATGGGGTCTATTCTGCCGACCAGATAAGGGCTCTGGAGAAATCATTCGCGGCAGGTTTGGTGGAGCCGGGCGGATCGGCCGTCGGAACTGTCGAAGATATTCAGCGTTTCGCGCTGATGCTACTTGAAGGGGGCTGTCTCGACGGGATACGGGTCCTGTCTCCCCGAATGGTTGGGCTCGCAACGCGGATACATACGGGAGATGATGAGTTCGGCATCCTTCAATACGGTCGCCGACTCGTCGGGTGGCCCGCGTTGCGCGCAAATTACGGGTTGGGTTTTCAGATGCGCGGACCGGTGGCGTTCGAAACCTCTCCCCAAGGAATGCTTGCTTCACCCGGTACGTTCGGCCACAAGGGCGCCGGATTAGCTTGTTTCTGGGCAGATCCAGAAACCGGCGTCGTCTTCGTCTGCCTAACTGCGGGCTTTCTTGAAGAGTCTCGGAGCGTGCAGCGCTGGCAGCGGCTTTCCGATTTGGTCCACTCGGCAATAGTCGACTGAAGTGCATAGGCCAACGACATCGATTGTGCGGGGTTTTTCGCTCATGGCTGCGACACCCCTAATCCACCTTTCTTTCGGTACAGCGATACAAGACTGGGGAGAGCGCCAAGCGATCATCTCGGGTGATGTTGCTGGCGCTGTTCGCTGCCGCATCCTTGGCGACGAAAGAAAACCCAGAGATTTAGGGTGATGAGGGTCGCTGTCGCGGGCTTCCAGCACGAGACAAATACGTTTGTGTCGGCTCCCACAACTATTGATGATTTTGACGGTCATTCAGTTCTCGGGGGAATCCAGTATGGTTGCCAAGTCATCGATATGGTCAAAGACTCACCGTTCGCGACCGCTGGCTTTATAGATGAATTGCAATCGGGGAACATTGGCGAGGCCATCGAAATTGTCCCGCTTCTTTGGTGCTTTGCAGAGCCCGGTGGACCGATAACCAAAGACGCGTTCAATCACATCTTGAATGCAATCCTAAATGGACTAAGGAGCGACCGGCCGATCGACGCCATCTATTTGGACCTTCATGGCGCTATGGTAATCGATTGCCAGGAAGACGGTGATGGTGAGATATTGCAGGCTGTTCGTGCCGAAGTAGGCCAAAATACTCCAATCATCACTTCGCTCGACTTGCATGGCAATGTTTCGAAGAAAATGATCAAACATGCAACCGCCATGGTCGCATATAGGACTTATCCGCATATTGATATGCGGGAAACCGGAAGACGGGCGGCGCGTCTGCTTCACAAAACTATCACTTATGATCGGAAACCAGCGAAATCATTCCGTCAACTTTCCTTCCTTATTCCACTGCACAGACAGGCGACGGTCATCGAGCCGTGTAAGTCTATCTACCGATTAATCGAGGAAATCGAAGCGGACGATGAGGAGGTCTACTCGTTATCCTTTTTGCCCGGGTTTCCTCTCTCTGATATTCATGATTGTGGTCCTAGCGTCATAGCGTATGGGGCTAGCCCGGCAGTCGCTGAACGCGCTGTTGATTTAATTGTTAAAGAGATCGCGGCTCGAGAAACTGATTTTAGCTGCGATTTGCTCACTCCCGACGAAGCAGTTGCTGCGGCGCTACGCGAACCTAGCGGGGGTACGATCGTAATTGCAGATGTTCAAGATAATGCTGGTGCAGGCGGCACATCTGATACTGTTTGGATAATTGATGCCCTCTCAAGGGCCAAGGTACCGGATGCGGTTGTTGGGATGATTTACGACCCCGAAGCTGCAGCGCTGGCTCATTCTGCAGGCGAAGGGGCGGAGATTCGTGTTGCGCTTGGTGGCAAGCTGATGTCCGGCCACAAACCGTATATCGCCGACTTCATTGTGGAAAAGCTGGCCGATGGTCCGTTTGGTCTGACTGGTGCCATGTTTGGTGGACTAATAGTGAATCTTGGGCTAGCGGCCCAACTGAGAGTTGGCGGCATCCGCATCGTGGTTGTCAGCGCTCGGACTCAGTGTCTTGAAGGGGCTTATTTCCGGCATGTGGGAATCGAACCCTTTGACCACCAAATTGTTGTAGTAAAGAGCACGGTCCATTACCGGGCTGACTTTGAACCCCATGCCAAGTTGGTGCTTGAGGTAGAATGCCCTGGCGCTAGCATTATGAACCCGTCGCTCGTAAATTACATGAATTTGCGAAGAGGGGTTCGACGCTAGATTCGGTGCGAATTGACTTGCCGGCAGGAAGAAGCCAAACCGGCATTTTATGATGAGTTATCACACAGCCTCGGCCGAGGCTGTGTGATAACTCTGTAACGATTATAATCATGCTTTCCAGTATGAGTATGTGCCATGAGCGGTTTTATCGAAGGCGAAGACCGAACGCAGGCGACCTTATTTCCTGAACGCATTGATGATTACGTTACCGAGGACAGCCCGGTTCGGGTGGTCGATGTGTTTATCGATGACCTGGATGTCTCGGGGCTTGGCTTCAGGACAGAGCCCAACCCCACCGGACGACGGGTTAACCCCTGATACCGCGGACACATCTGAATAGCGTGGATCCGGGCGCTCGATTGGCCGAAAATTCGCGCATTGATTCGCACTTCTGGTCCAAAAGGCCGGTAATTCAAATGTAAAATCAGGTAGTTTCGAAGCCCATGATTTGATTTCCGATACCGTCCGGAGAAAGCCGGAAAATGTGGGGGCAACGCCGGGGGCACCAACATCAATTGACCAACTAAAATAGTTACAAAATCAAATAGATACGATGTGGCTGCCGTAGTACCCTTCACCACCAAACGAAAAAAGCCCTGTTAATCAAACGGTTAACAGGGCTTTTTGGTTTGTGGAACACGGAATCGAATTGGGTTTATTCAAGTTCCTGAAACCCTTGTCCGGCGTGGCAGTGACTCGTCCTAGGACATGCAGCCTGTAACGAGACGGTCCATTGACGTCTCGCAGTTGTAGCCACCGTTCAGGCGTCTTTCGAACCGAAAGCGTCGGACAGCAACGAAATTTGGGGGCAACTTTGGGGGCAACTATTGGCCGATTTTCACAGCTGCTCCCAACGCGAATGGATGGCCCTGGAAATGGCGGATTCCGCTTTTCAGATGTGTCCACGATTGCAGGGGTATAACCCGATTGAGTTATGCGATGTTGTGCATGGTCAGGCAATTCGTGCAACGAGAAACTTCGTGAATGGGAGGACTACTACAATTATCATCGTCCTCACGGGGCCCTGCAGGGCCGGACCCCGTATGAACGACTGGTCGAGAAATCGAGAGCTGTCGTGTCACAGGGGTCATGAGACCCTACAGCTGCAAATGACCCGGAGCGGACATTGCAGCTGGCTATAGAAGTGCTTTCAGGATATCCGGTTTTTTCGGATTCCAACCAAGTGCATCACGAGTGTTCGGTGCATCCATAGTTTGATCGAAAGCACGGCAGGCGGCCCATGATCCAATGTCGTCAACAATTTCTTCAACAGTTTTGACGACCGGAGACGGAGAATCAAATTTACGTGAAATCGCGCTTGCGATCGCGCCAACTGGTACACCTGCCTCAGCGACGCCGTGATAGTCGAGCCCGTGTTCGCCTTCCTCAATTGCACGTACGTATAGATTTGCCAGGTCGTCCTTGTGTACGAGCGGCCATCGAGTCTCGGCATTCCCGGTGATCGGTGGGGCGTTGCCCATCTTTGCTTCGGCGATAAACTCTTCAAGAACGCCGCCCGACTCGTCCCAAACCATTGCAGGGTGAACCATGCAGGCAGACAGCTGCGATGCCGCAAAGAGGCGTCGTCGATGCTCAACCATGAATGCAAACTCGGCAGGCGGGTTGAATGGTGATCCCTCAACGGCTGTTTCGTCGCCGACTGGGCCGTAAAGCCAAACCCCGCCGGTGTAAACGATTGAGAATGTGGTCCTATTGCTGCTGGTTCGATGTACGGCCAACTTTTCTAAGCCGTCGAGGATAGCTGCATCAGCCGATGCCATATCGTCGCCAAACGTTGCCGCCAAATGAATTGCACCGTCGACTGACTTTACTTCATCGACCCAGAAATCCGGTTCGCGCATGTCACCCAATATTGGCTGGCTTCCGGTTTTTTTGAGCTGCTCGGCTGAATTGGCGCTACGAGCAAGGCAAACGGTCGTATGCCCCGAGGAATGCAATGCCCTGACCACTGCTGAGCCAATGTAACCCGTGCCGCCTGAGACAAATATCTTCACGAATGCGATTCTGATGGTCGGCAGCTATTTTCACAACCATCAATCTATTTGACAGGCGGCATTTGGCCGTTAGAAGGGGAAAAAGGTGCCGGTCGTAACAATGTCACTTATTGACTATGAGGTAGGTACCGATATTCAGTTCGCTCTATTTTTCCTTACCTAGAAACAAGCTAACAGCAAATGTTATTCTTGTTCCGATCATCAAGTTACGGAGTGACCACCGGCACTCAATTTCCAACTGCGGTTAGACACCACTCACGATGTGAGGATATTCAGCCACCAGAAAGTCAATTAAAGCACGTACCGACGGCAGCTGACCGCGGCGTGACGGCGTGAGTAAGGTAATTTCGGCAGTGGATTGCGTAACCCAACCCGGCAACACGCGTTTGAGTCGGCCCTCTGACACGTCCTCCTTCGCCACGTAGGCCGGCAGGGACACCAAACCCAGTCCGGCGATGGCGGCCGTTTTCAAAGTTTCCAAATCATTACTTCGTAGGCGGGGCACGAACGGCACGACGACGTGTTCGCCGTCCTCGGCATAGCATTGCCAGGCCGCTTCGTCACTACGAGTGCCTAGTGCAACGGCGGCGTAATTGGCTAAATCTTGTGGCCGCTCAGGAGTGCCTTCGCGATCGAGATGCGCCGGCGCGGCGAAAGCGTGCCAGACCGTTGGAGTCAGGCGCCGTTGGACGAGATCGGAGTCGGGCAATGGCTGCGAATGACCGCGTATGCCGATGTCGAAGCCTTCCTCCACCAGGTCCACATAGCGATTCGTGGTCATTTGCACAAGATTGACTTTCGGATGTGCCGCCAAAAAGCGCGTTAGTGGATCGGCCAGAGACCCTGCCATACCCATCGAGCAAGTTACACGCACCATGCCGCTAGGTTCGGACAGCCGACGGTTAACGGTTTCTTCGGCTGCCTCGGCTTCTATCAGCATTGCTTGGGCATGGCGGTAAAACTCCCGCCCTACATCGGTCAATACGAAACGCCGCGAGGTTCGTTCGATGAGTCGCACGCCGAGGCGGGATTCCAGCGCGATGACGCGCCGGCTCAGCGTGGATTTGGGAATGTCCAGGGCACGGCCGGTGGCCGAAAAGCCACCGTGATCCACCGATTGCACGAAATAGTAGTAGTCGTTCAGGTCCGGGATTGAGGCCATATCGTCCCAATTATAGGACGAAACTTCTCATTTTAGGGGATTTTTGACGCATCGTCCTTTCTATAAACTCTTTGAGAAGCTCAGAAAGCAGATGCATAGGAGATTACCCAGTGTCTAAAGTACTCATTCTTCATTACTCCATGTATGGCCACACCGCCGACTTCGCTGCCGCGGTCGCCGACGGCGCACGTGGCGTTCCTGGCACCGAGGTGACCGTCAAGCGTGTGCCGGAACTCATGCCCGCCGAGGCGGCCGAGAATGCCGGCGCGGTAGTGGATCTCGGAGTCGACATTGCGAGTCCCAATGAGCTGGCCGACTACGATGCCATCATTTTTGGCACACCTACGCGCTTCGGCAATATGGCGTCGCAGATGCGGAACTTTCTCGACCAGACCGGCGGGCTGTGGGTCAACGGCGATTTGATCGGCAAGGTTGCCAGTGTATTCGTCTCGACCGGCACCGGCGGCGGCAACGAAACCACGATTAGCTCCTTTCATACGACGCTTTTCCATCACGGTATGACTGTCGTCGGGCTACCGTACAGCGCCGAAGGACTCGCGGATCTATCCGAGGTGCGCGGTGGCTCGCCGCTCGGCGCCGGCACGATCGCCGGTGCGGACGGCAGCCGAAAGCCGAGCGAGACGGAACTCGAGCTAGCGCAATTCCAGGGCCATTACGTGGCTACTATCAGCGCCGAAATCATCGCCGGTCGACAATTCCTGGCGGCCGAAATCCAAAGTCAACAAATCGTTGGGAGCGCACGATGATTCAGATTACGAGAATTAATCACGTCGGACTGCGCGTCCGCGACCTCGATACAGCTCGCGGGTTCTATGAGAAGTTAGGCTTTGAGTTCATTGCCGGCCCGATCGGACCGGAACCCGTCGCCGTTATGGAGCACCCTACCGGTATTAACATCAACTTCATCCTGAACGCGTCCGAGGACGCGTCCGACACGAATCTCCTGATGGATGTGCCCGAGAAACACACAGGTTATACGCACATCGCGTTGGAGATTACCGATCGAGAGAAAGTCGAGCGGCAAGTCACGGCTGCCGGCATCCCGGTTACCGAGACCGTGAATCTACCCGACGGCACAGTGTTTTTCTTCGTGCGGGACCCGGACGGCAATGTCATCGAGTTTCATAAACCTGCGAACCTGAAGAATCATGGAGAAGACCTTGAATTCCATCAATCTGGATAATTATGAAAGTGAGTTTCAACGAGCCTGGACCAATCCCGGCAACACGCAATTTGCGTTACCGCCCGTTGACGTTAACGCAGTCCTTGCCAAACACTACCGCATGAGCGAACCACTTATCTTCACCCGTAACATGCTGTGGGATATGGAGGTGCGAAAGGCATGGCGGCCAGACCGTTACATCCCATCCGTCGTACAGGAAGGAACAGCCAGTGCTTGGGGCCAACGATCGGCCGGCGAAGGAACCGAGTCTTTCATACGGTCATCCCAGCAGCGCCTTTGGCTTGAGCCTGCGGAATATGGATTAGTCCTGGAACAGGTTTGCGTCAACTCGGCGGAGCAGAGGGTTACATTCATCGGAGCAATGGAGCTTTCCGATCAAAACAGAAACCGTCTTAGCGCCGGCAAAGGACAACCGCTGTTTCATGTAGAGCACTCAGTTAGCGGCGCCGAATCTCGCCCGCTGAACAAATGGCGTATCGTTCACCTCACTAAGACACGCGACGGCAGGCTGGCTGAACGCTTTTCACTGATGGCAGAAAATGTGTGGCTACCTGAGTTTATTGAAATTTACATCCGAAATGATCTGAACATTGAGCTGAGCCGCCGCAATGCTCATTGAGCATCGGGGGACTTACGTGCCGGGTTTCTGAATTTCTTCATTCGGACACGAAAGCATGGGTATTAGTTTGTGTGTGATTTACCGCTTAAGGGATCGACATCGGATGGACGACACATTTTGAAACAATACACGTTAGGAGAGCATTCAATGGTATCGAAATCGAATTATCCGAGATTACTGCTGACGCTGGTGCCAGTATTGATGATCGCGTCCGTCGCTGGTGCCCAAGAACGTCGGCAGGTTCCGGAATTGCGTACCTACGGGCAAGCTGCATCAGTCGAGGAGGTCGAGAATATCGATGACCTGATTAATCGGTATAAGGAAACTTGGGGAGAGCAAGATGTTGACGGTTACATTGCGTTGCATGCAAAAGATTCGGAATGGATAAACGCATATGCACGTATGTTCCAGAGTGATACTGATCTTGCACACTTCATCGAGCATCGCCTGTTCCCCGCGTTCGACGCAAACGTATCGAAACAAGAGGCATCGAACATGAAAATTGTTTCCATTCGATACATGTCGAATGCCGCAGTCGTACATATGTACACCGACGGTTCACGCGGCCCATCACGCACTGCTGGTGAGCAGCTAAGGCGAACTCATTTGCACCTGATTCTGGAAATGCAGAATGATGCGTGGAGGATTGTGCATACGGCGATTATGGATGCACGATAAGCGAAGCCGTTCTCAACTCGGTGTTACCCACAATTTGTGTTGCGATCGTTTTATTGGCGTCTGATCACCACTGTCTCGTTAGAATTCGTTGTGATCGGCATGCAGTCTGCTTCCTGCGGGATATTTGCGTAATTGAGTTATGCTCCGTTGGGGTTAACCCCCGCTATCGCGGACACATCTGAATAGTCTACATCTGGGCGCGCGATCGGCCGGAAAATCGCGCAATGATTCGCACCTTTTAGTTCATTTGGCCGGTAATGCAAACGCATAATCGAGTAGTTTAGAAGCCTATGATTTGCTTTCCGAGACCATCCAGAGAAAGCCGGAAAAAGTGGGGGCAACGCTGGGGGCACCAACATATATTTGCGAGCTGAAATAGTCACAAAATCAAATAGATACGCTGTGGTTGCCGTAGTACCCTTCACCACCAAACGAAAAAAAGCCGTGTTAATCAAACGGTTAACGGGTTTTTTTGTACGCGGTATGCCGCGATACGGAGATACTGGTATACCTATAAAATAGGTTGACACCTACTATTAAGTAGGTAAAGTGTTGCGTTCTGATCCGATGGAAATCCAGATGGCAACACAAGCAACTTTAGAATCCCTTTTCGGCGGCCAGGCAGCTGCCAAAGTACTCCTCTTTATAGAGAATTATGGGGACGGGTATGCGAGCTGGATTGCAAAGACATTTGAGATGCCAGTCAGCGAAGTTCAAAAGCAA
>JAJFKS010000039.1 GCA_021773115.1 Woeseiaceae bacterium
CAACGCCGCGCTGGCAACCGCGTAGGTCCACACGTCCTGCTCCGCGATCACGACCTCGGGTTCCTTGTCGGGTGGCAGCACGTAGCCGCGCCGAATTTTCAAGGCAAGCTCCACGACCTCCAGTGCGTGCCTGAGCAAACCACCTGCCTCACAATGATGATAGGCCTCGGAGGCGGGCAAGCGCTGCACGGTCTCGGCAAAAGCAGCGAACAGCGTTTGGTACAACCAGCGCCAGTGTTGCTCCGGCACGCCGACGATGGCGCGGATGCTATTGAGTCGGGCGCGGTGCTCGGCGAGCAGCGTTTTGCCTCGCAACACGGGCTGCTCGACAGCATTCTCGCCGCCGCTCGAACCTCGTTTCGCAAACCCTAGCATTGGCCCGTCTCAGACACGCGTTCAAGCAACCAGCGCCTGATGGCGTCGCGACTCGGGTGTGGACGAAAGGCTCGCCAGACTCGGGTCCTACCATCGTGCCGGTCCTGAAACTGTTGCAGGCTTTCTTCCAGCGGATGCCACAACTCCAGGCCTTCCTCACTCATGACGCGGTACTCAAACAGTCGCAGCTCGGCGATACCAAGCAACGCCACCGCCGGGTCGTCCGCTGATAACGCACTTTGCACCCGCTGCTTCAGTTCGCGATGCGGGAACTCGTCTTCGTCGTCCATGAAGCGCTCGATGCCCTCCGTAAGCGATAACAGGCTCATGCATACACGCGCCCAGGCCTCCAGTCCGGGGCGTTCCAGCAATAGTTGCAACACGTTGTTGAGCTCGATTTGGCGCTCTTCTGTCATAGCAGGCATTGATAAGCCTAGGCGTCAGAACCGCCGTCGCATAGCCGAAACGGGGGCAGAATTCGTGCCCCTGTTTCCGCTATACCTGTGCGCCCTCCGACCTGTATAAGCAAACAACCGGCGGACAAGGAACACCGGCTCGCCGCGCTGCCATGCTCAAGGGTCGCCAGAGGAGTTTCACGTTCAATGCCTGCACACCAATCTCGTCGGTCGGTCTCACGACTGTTGCGCAGGGTCCATTTCTGGGCCGGCTCGATGTCTTCGGCGGATCGCGTTTCCCACCGCACCCGACTAAGCCTTTTGTGCCCGCCCTTTGATCCTTATCGCCCACAGCAAGTTGTGCTGTGCGGGGCCGTTTCGACTAGGCCCCTGCGCTTGTTCGGCCCTTGCCCTTGGCCCAGTCCTTTCGCGCCTTTTTTGGCCCATGGCATCAGACGCAGATTCACAAGTCGGTTCGCGTGGCAGGCTTTCTTCGATGCTGGCCCTCCCGACTCAAGCGCGCCGGCACAACGGCTCGGCACGAACGGAGATACACCATGACGCTCTATCTCGCGGCTGGTGGCCAGCCGTTTAGCGACCCCGACGCCGCTGCCTTTAAAGCCGACCGCATGCACAAGGAGTCCGGCGGTCAGTTTCAGGTGGTCCCGATCGATGGCGGGTATGCGGTTGAGCCACAACGGCTCACAGACACCGGTCTTGGCAGAACCGGTGATCGGGCGCCAGCCACCGTTCGCCAAGGTTTTGCGGCATCGCCGAGCGACCGTCGCAATGATGCGCCGATCGACCAAACGACGCAGACGGAGAAACCGTTTGTATTTACATTGCGACCTGCATGGCGTGCGCAGTTAGGCGGCTTTTGTTTCATGCTCATCGGTGGCCTCTTGGTGGTTGCGCCGACGTGGCCGGTCGCCCTCTTTTCCGCGGATGCGGTGTATGCCATCAATAATCGCTTCCCCGCAATTTGGGATGACATCGCGTTGAGTGGCTTTGCTTTTTGCCTCATCGGAATTGTTGTGGTGCTCGTGCGGCGCTACTGGCAGAAATCCGTCATCACCAACGACGGCGTGATGCAATCGGTGGGCATTCTCATCTTCAGTCACGTTAGCCACATCGATATGGCGAACGTGCATGTGGTGGATATCCGAAAGCCCAATCTCGCCCACATCCTACTCAACCTTGGCACCGTCGAGCTATCAACACCCGGCAGCGCCGGCGCCGATGTCGCCATCGTTGACGTTGTGTCGCCTAAGCGCCTGGCTACCTTCATTCGTGAACGCGTCGCGATCAATAAGTCGCGACGCCCGTCGCACAACATTTCATAGGAGCAATTGATATGAGTGGTGCAACGTTAAGCCCGGACGCAGACCGAACCGAAACGACATTATTACGTCAGCTGGTCGACGACATGATGACGCAGCGAAAGGAACTTATGGACGACGTTCTGTTGGAACGCAAGCGAGACCGACGACACAAGAATGTTCGCTTCGCACTTATTTTCGGTGGGATCGGGCTGATGCTGCTCTCCTACCTCTACGTCTTCGTCATCCTCGGCGGCGGTATTGGCGCCTCAACCCCGTCCGGCCCGTATGCAGCAGTGGTGCAATTGAAGGGGCCTATCGCCGACGGCTCATCGGCCAACGCCGTCACCGTCAGCACAGCGCTGGAGCGGGCTTTCAAAGATCCTCGTGCAAAAGGCGTGGTGCTGTACGTCAATAGCCCTGGCGGCTCACCGGTTCAGTCCTCGATCATCTACGATCGAATTCTGACGTTGAAGGCCGAATACCCCGACAAACGCATTATTACCGTTGCCACCGATACTGTGGCGAGCGGCGCGTATTTTATCGCCTCGGCTACAGACAAAATCTACGTTAACCGTTCCACCATCGCCGGATCCATCGGCGTCATTAGCGACGGCTTCGGGTTTTCCGACGCGCTCGAGCGCGTTGGTGTGGAACGTCGCGTCTTTACCGCCGGCCGTAACAAGGCGCGGCTGGATCAGTTCACGCCGCTAACCGATGATGATCGGGCAAAGATCACGGATGTCCTGGACGAGATTCATACACATTTCATTGAGTCGGTTAAGACCGGTCGCGGTGATCGACTGGTACTGGATACCGACGGCCTCTTCGAAGGCGATGTATGGACCGGCAATCAAGCCGTTGCCATCGGCCTGGTCGATGCGCTTGGCGATCTGTCCGGCGTACTCGAAAAGGAGTTTGGCGTTGAACACGCTAAAGACTATACCGTCAAGCCTGCTTTTCTAGATCGCATTATGAAGTACGCTGTGACCACCACGATTAACGAAATCAATGCGCGCAATCAGCTCAGCATTCGGTAGATCTGTGCCGCACACATACGCCGTACCCATAACCGGCGTCCGCATTGATGCAGGGCCAGAATTGGTCTGGTCTGGACGACGTCCATACGCCCAAATCCAGCCGTTCAGATGCTACGATTCGTGCTATTGCAGACCGCTGCAGATGACCCAAGACTGTCATTCAAATCTGGATGTCACCGCACCAACCTAATCCGAATCACGTGTTTGAAATAGCGGGAATCTGGATTGTCCTCGCCTCCCCACGCTCGTAGAGCGTGGCCTCACCACCTAAGGTGTAGACGGCCGAAAGCTGCACTCCGGGCAGCAACGAGGCTAATCGCGCAGCCATGTGGCGAGCGCCAGTGACCCGTTCCATCGTCAAAGACGTTGATGGAATTGGGGGAGACAGAAACTGACTGACGTCAGTTATGAAGAGGCTCTCTGCGTCGATAAGGTGAAATCCATCGTGACAATCGGAAGTGTTGCGTGAGATTCGTATAAGCAATTGCATAGACTCCTGCAACGTCTTAGTCGGAAGGCGTGGTTGGCAATCAGAGCGTACCAGTGGGTGCACTGGCAGCTTTCCCCGGTCTGTGTAAAACACCAGCCCCAATCCCGCGAAGTCGCTGCGGTTGTTCGCGTCAATTGCTCCGAGAATCGAGACAAGCCAGCTTTCGACTTTATTCACCTATCAACCCCGCAAGGCACGCTGGGCATCTTCAAAAGAGCCAAAATGGGCGGGACTTTTTCGCTCCAACTCGATCGTTCCTCGCGTCCCTCGATCAGTCCAATAGTGTCCTTCCAAGCTTTGTGGTTTCACTTCGTGAACTTCGATAAGAAGAGCTCCGTGGTGAATGGCACTGTGCATCCCTTGATACTCGATTTTCGGGCTGTTTCGGTATACCGCCGAGAGTCCAAAGAGACCATCAGGTTCAGTTTCTATTGCATGCGCGATCAACACCGAGCGTGACTTTTCAGTGAAGAGTCGCATGCTGAGGGTTGTTAACGTCTGCCGAACAACCATATACGCTTCAATCGGAGGGACTCTCTGACCTGTATCAGGGTCCTCCCAGTCACTATGCAACGTGGCTTTCCAGCTGCCACGCAGGTCCGGGCGCTTCACGAGCCACCCTCTAAAGAACCGCCATGGCCATACATAAAAAGCGAATAGTAGTACGGCACCATACACGACCGTGATTGTTGTACCGAGGATGGCTGTAACACTGCTCATGGTCGGCTGCTCGCCACGCACCCAGAGCCATAGCAGCGCGAAGCCCATGGTTAGAGCAACAATTATCGATAGCTGTACACGGGTCAGCATGACTGAGCACCTATGGGGACATGGATCGAGTGAATTGTCGCGGCCTCGCTCACGACATACTATATCTTTCTGAATGAGGTGTCTTTGCGATGTCCCTTGAGAAAAAACTAAGCGGTTGGACGGGTCCATCCAGCGATAGTGAGCAGGAAAAGCAGGAACGTACTGAACGGATGGTTCGCGAAGCGATAAATGCGCATGCACCCTTCGCCGACTGTGCCCTCCGCGTGTACGCCAAAGGATCCTACGCAAATAACACAAACGTCCGCGCAGACAGCGATGTAGACATTGCTGTCGAGTGTACGGAAGCACAGTATTGGGAAGAGGACGCTCCAGGTGTGCATACTCCGAACGACAAATACAAAGGAACATGGACTCCGAGAAAACTCCGGACCGAATTGGGCGCTGCGCTAGCCCACAAGTTCGCTAGTGAGGTCGATGCGTCCGGATCTACAGCGATACGCGTGCATTCGAGTTCAGCGCGTGTAGATGCCGACGTCGTGCCATGCTTCAGTTATATGCACTACTATTCCAGTGGAGCCTCGCGTGTTGGTACGATGATCTTCAAGAAGGATGGAAATAGCATAGTCAACTATCCAGCGAAGCAACTCGAAAACGGCAGGGAAAAGAACCGGAGGACCGGCTACGCCTACAAGAAAGTTGTACGCATTCTCAAGCGAGTAGAGAATTCAATGGTTCACGCCGGGGCTTTTGTCAACTTGCCTTCCTATTTCCTTGAGTGCCTGCCTTATAACTGTCCAGATTCCGTTTTTTCGGGGTCGAACTGGACCGAAATAATTCGATCAGTTCTGATTCATATCTGGAACTCTTTGGAGGGTGAAGAGCCTGAAGATTCCACTTTGCGTTGGGTTGAGGTTAACGGGTGCTTCTATCTATTCCATTCCTCACAGGAATGGACGCGCGCGGAGGGTCGTTCTTTCACACAGGCGGCATGGAACTATTTGGATTTTTCGTAAATGGGGGCGCTGGCTCGAATGTTCCGCGGTTACGATACCCAGCAATGGCCGCTTTGGCCGCGGGCTGCCTGATTGCATACCAAGCACTGATGCAATCGAATGTCTGCTGCTAGCAAAAGCGGACGATCAAGGCGCGGCCGACTCTGACAGGGTCTTGTCAGGTCAGATGTGGTCTATCACACCTAGGCTACATCTAGTACCGCCAGTACCCTGTCACGAGCCTCCGTCCACGGTTCACGGTCGCTCCGCTCAAATTCCACCTTAATCCAGATCTGGGTACCGGCATCAGAAGCCAACGCATTCGCCCATACAGTGACTTGTTCGTGACGCTGAACCAGAGAGATTATCGAGATTTCCATGCTAACCATGCTTATAAGTTACGCCAGCCTTATGCCGGTAGCCATGAGCGAAACTCGCTGATTAGCTCAATAACTCGATATCAGAGACAACGGCCAGTCGCGCCAACCGAGCCGCTTGCCAATCGAGATCTTGGGCGTATGCTAAGGGTATGGGTATTCATCCGACCTTGAAGGGCCTTCTTGAGGCCGCCATTCTTTCCGCCCTAGCCGGCGGGGCAGCGTATGGCCTGACGGTCTCGTTGGCTCCGCCGTCCGTATCGGCGTTTTTGGTCGCGATAATTGTCGCTGCCATTACGGCTCTTGCCGTCTTGGCCCCTGCCACAGTTCTTCGTGCTGTTGGCAAAAACGGTGGCAATGCTTCGTCCACTGCCGATACGTACTACGGATATGGCTTCTCAATGACTAAGGATGAAGGCTGGAACGACTGAGCCCAGACTAGTTATTTCCTAAGCCGGGTATCCAGTCATCCGCGGCACCCGGTACGTTGGCGCCTCTCCAACTCTCTTGGCGAGACGTTGCCGATCCACCTTCCTCATCGAGATCACTGCGAACTTGGTCGAGCTCGGCGTTCGTCGCATCCCTAATCGTTGCATGGGCGTTTTTTGCGTTGATCTCATCCGTTTTTATCGCCCACTCTTTTCCGGGCAATTCCGAGTCAACTCGCGCTTCATTGTAAAGAACGCCCTGTGTATTCTCCGCATGCTGTGACTGCACAGTGCCACCACCGGAGATTGAGTTCCGGGAACTGTCGTAAAACGAGTTCGCTGAAGCCCCATCGCCGACACCGACGGACACACCCGCAAGATCCAGTCCCTGTGCGGCTCCGAAACGCTGGGCCTCGTTCAATAGGATACCGATGGCCTGCGTGTCGCCTCTATCCGCAGCCTCGAATAACCGATTGACCTCACCCCCGGTCCAGGTCGGACTGTTGTTACCGGGCGTCGCAAAACCCTTTTCCTGTCCCACCATCGTCGACTTCAGGGCCGCCACTGCATCGAAGCTTGCCGCGAATCCATTTTGTTCAAGACTGGATGCGGCGCTTTCCCAGGCCCGCGCTTCGGTGAGCGATGCGCTCGCCGTCTCCCTGGCTTCAACCGCATTGCGTAACGATGCCGATAAAGCGTGACTGTCCGAATCGCCGATGCTGCCCGCTCTGCTAGCTGCAATATTCTCACTGGACTGCAGTACCTGACCCCAGGACTCGCCGAGATTCGTTTGCTCGGCAAACTGCTTCAGATCATTCATGAACGCAGTATTCTTGGCGCTTCCGAAACGAGCAACCTCCCCCCTAATACCAAACTCTGAAAACGGGATCTTTCCTCCCGCCGATGCAATCAACGCTGCTCTTAGGCCATCCTCCATACTTAGGCCATGATTGGCCGATATTTGTTGAAGGCCGCTCTGTATCGCGTCAGCTTTCTCGTTAACGCTGGCGCTGAATTGCCTCGTGATACCTTCGCTGCTTGACAGACTTGAACTCGCGTCTTGCCTGAAACTCATTGCGTTGTCGAAGTTCGTCGCGGATGTGTCCGCAAATTGCTTCATGTCCTGATTCGCCGCAGACAGCGATGCGGATGCCCGTTCCGACACCGAGGACTGGATGCCCTCAGACAGATTGGCCGACAGTCCCACATTGTGTTTTGCGGTGTTCAAAAACGCATGACCGCCCTGGGTGTTGGTGGTCACCGACCCCGACATAGAATCAGTCACCGTGCCCACACCTGTATTTTGGGCGGGTGCCGTATTCGCTGCGAAGTAGGTCGAATTCAGTAGTCGGGTATTGCCAAGATTGATTTGGCCGGATGAGGCAGCGCCGGCGGCCGACGCACCGGCCGACTGCGCAACAGATCCGATTCCGGCAGCCAGTTGCGAGATCGCGAAGCCGCCGGCGTTCATGATGCCCCACGAAAGCAGCGGTATCATCCATGCCAGGTAGCCGGCCATGGCCGCCATGTCAGCATTTACGGCGGTAATGCCGCCTTGCGTCATCACCGCAAGACCGGCGCCGGCGCCGCCGACACTCGCCGGAATGGTGGCGCTCGCAGTGACGGCATCGGCCGAGTACACCGACATTACGAAATGCAATACGGCGTACAACGGCGGCCATAGATGCAGCCAGACGAGTGCTTTGGCATAAAAAATGAGTGTCTTGCCCGGGAACATCGAAACGATAACGAACAGCAACAGGATGGGAAACAGACCGTAAATGAGCATTTCCAATATGTTTTTGATCAGCGGCAAGGTTCTTGCCGCCAACGCGCCTAAGGTGTGGTACGTCGTTCGTTGCTGCGCCTCGGCCTGACCGATCGCAAAATCCTGAATGGCGGCGGTCGCGTTCGCGTCTGCCGCCATCGAGGTGAAGGACCGACGCATTGCGTTGATCATCACATTCTGTCCAACAATCTCGGCGCCAGTCGCCGATATCGTTCCCAGGTAGTCGTACGCTAGTGGCAGTGTCGAAAGCAGTTTGGCGTTCGCCACGACGACATCGGGCTCGCGAAAAATACGCATGCCGAAGACATCCGCTGTCGCGCCGATCGCCGCGTTCCAGCCAGTATCGAGTTCGGTCATTGCCGTGGTACACGGCACGAGCGCGGGCCCCGTGCCATCATCGTAAGACGTGAAAATCGCCCCACCGACGCCTTGACCGGTGATGTAACCCCACACATCCGGTGATCGCATCAGGTCGTCCCACGAAAACCAACCGGCGTTGGCGCCATAATACACGCAGCTGCGCATGAACTCGCTCATGTTGCGCATGTACAGCGAATCACCGAATTCCATTTCCGTACTGGCCTCGACCAGGCGGTTCGCGAACAGCAGGCCGTTGTTCCGGTAGCGGATATCGTCCGGCATGCTGAACGAGGTTTCGAATTGTTCGGTAAACCAGTCACTGGTGACACTGGCGAAATGTGCCACCACCGCAACCCCGGCCGGTACGTTATCCACCGTTGTTGAGTTGGCCGGTTCAACGCGGTCTATGATGTCGATGTCCGCCGTTGAGAAAAGCGCGGCGTAGATAACGAAGATCGCAATCAACAATCGCGGTGCCGGTTTCAACGTTCCGGTAAAGGCGATCTCGACGGAGATCACAAAGATGGAGATCAACAGCATTAAGCGCACGGCACCCACGAAATCGCTGGTGCCGGTAAAGGCCGCCAACGCGGTGAACAAGGCATTGAGCTGCAGGCCGCCGCCGTAAGTGATGATATCCATCAGGTCGATCCGGCTCCTGGCGTCCACCGATGCGTTGCCACCAGGCCTTTGGGCATACCGCTGATAATCAGTCGCTCGTAGTATTGCAGCTCCTCAGCAATGCGTAAGGACGAATCGATGTCACGATGTATTTTCGCGCGGCGGTCCCTGAGCGTTTGCACAATGTCGCGTTGCGCATCAGCCAGCGACTCACCGTGCTGTCCCCACTGCGGATCCCTCGCCTGATTTTGAATATTGAAGCTAATGCGCTCGACGTAGGTGAACAACACATCGACCGCCACCGCCTCGGTGTACTTGCCCACCAGGTCGAGACCGGCGTCACCGCGCAAACCGGCGGCCACTGCGAGGATGCGATGCACCGGCAGGCTGGTTTTTTGCACCAGCTCGATTTGTTCGGGGGTCGGATCGCCCTTGGTCTGGATGGCCTCATACAAACCGCCCATGCGCTCACCCACCAAGGCGATCAGCGATGCGCTGCTCGGTAGCGAGACAGTCACTTCGCTGACGTCCTGACAGGCGTAGGTGCCGTCATCGGTGTCGCACTCGTACACCGCCATCGCGGCCGAACCTCTCAATATGCCTTCTAATAGATCGTCGGTGGAGGACAGCAGGCTGGGGTGCCATTTGACATCGGCTTGTGCGCTCTCGTTGCCGGCCGTTAAGTTACCGGCGCCATCGCGTTTTGACTTCACTACGGTGCCGGTGACCGACATCACCAGCTCGCGCATGTCGGTATCGCCAGCAAAAAGGTCGCTCTTGTCCATGAACATCCACACGAGATTGCCTTCGATAAACGCTGACTCGCGCGCTTCATCGGTGTTGATCGACGC
>JAJFKS010000005.1 GCA_021773115.1 Woeseiaceae bacterium
TGGCCACGGTGATTCGGATAAACCCTATTCTGAATATAGCTATGACGAGATGTGCGGTGACATCGACATTTTGCTCAACGCCCTTGATCTTCACGAGGTTACCCTTGTCGGTTGGTCCATGGGTGCGGCGGTCGGTCTGAAATATGTGGCTGATTTTAACGATGATGGCCGCGTGACAAAGTTGGTGATGGTCGGGCCGGCCACACCCCGGTTCCTCGCAACAGAGACTGAGCCGTTTGGGATGGATGCGGAGACCGCGCAAAGCTCATTGGAAGGGATGCGCGTTGCACTGCCAGAGACGATGGCCGCTTTCGCCGACGCCAATTTCCACCGCAGCGACATGGCCGCGACGACCAGCTGGTTTCTGTCGTTATGGCTAAAAATGCCGGCCTATGTTGGTTACAAATACTTCAAGACTCTCCTGAACGAAGATTTGAGGAATAAGCTCGATAAGGTCAACCTGCCGACACTTATCTGTCATGGCCGACACGATCAGGTCTGTCACCCCGGCTGGTCGGACTACATGCTCCCCCGGATTCCAAATTGCCGCCTGGTTTGGTTTGAAAACAGTGGCCACGCGTTGATGGTGGAAGAGCCAGACAAGCTCTCACAAGAACTGGCGGATTTCGTGACCGAATAACGCCGAATTTAGTTGGATTCCCACCTGTTTCGGCGGGGCAGTGAACAAACAAAACGAATCAAGCTGCACGAAATCCGACCGTTCCGCTGTATTTTTCCTGACAAAGGGCAATTCGTTGGCTGCGTTGATTCGTTATCACGATATTGAGGTGCTGCGACAGACGACCACGCGGCGAAATATACTTTTTCGGCAATTTTTTTGGCCACGAGCGTTTCCTAGAATTGCCTTAAGTTTCAATAATTTACAGCGTTAGAAGCCAACTGAAAATCCGCGTGTCGGTGGTTCAACCGAGGAGCAAAGCGACGACAGGCGCTTGCGCCCGTTCCGCCCCTGGCCACCATTTCACATTGGCGTTACCCGGTCATGAAGACCCCCGGTCAGACGGAAACGGCTCCGTTGCGTTTTGAGGCTTGTTTAAAAGCCCCTGGGCTGACGTCGCCGATATTTCGGAACGAACTTGGTTGTGACTGTTCGGTATTGGTAGACACCGCCGTCAGGGGGAGGCGGCGAGATTACTGCGCCGAATTTTCACGGGTCAAACCTATTAAGACGCTCGGTGAGCGATGATCCGCCACCAGATATCAATTATTTTTTCTCGCGTATTTTTTGGAGCCTTACGCATTTGCGACGCCGGTCTTACCGGCGTAATGTGCTTGTTTGTTTTGCGACTCTTACCGCTAAATGGCGCAAAAAAACGAACACATCCCGTACGCCGAAGAGGCCTTGCTTGCGCAGTGGGCGCGCGAGTTTCGTTTGCCACTGATTCGTTTTTTTCAAAAACGAGTTCCAGCGACAATTGAGCCAGAGGACCTCGTTCAAGAGGTGTTCGTGCGACTTGCCCGGCGCGCCGATTTGGCGACGATAGAGCGTGTCGACGGTTATCTGTTTCAAACAGCCGCGAACGTACTTGCGGACCGCTATCGTAAGGATGCCCGCAAGCCCGATGTCATCGAATCTTACGACGAATCAGTTCATGGTGAGGTGGTTTTGACGCCGGAGCGCGTCTTAATGGATAAGCAAGAACTTAACGATCTTATCCAGGGTCTGTATGCGCTTCCGGAACGCACACGGCATATCTTTGTGCTGTATCACTTTGAGAATATCCGGCAAACGGAGATCGCGAGACGCTTCGAGATGCCAATCAGTACAGTGGAAAAACACATGGCGCGCGCCAACAAATTGTTGCTGCGACGCTTGGGACGAAAACGGTGAGTAACACCTTGGGAAAGAGCACACTGAAAGACGCGGCCGATTGGGATGCACGCTTGCGCGCACCGGATTGCAGTGACGCAGAACGCGACGCATTCAAGCGCTGGCGTCAGGATTCGCCGGAAAATCAGCAGCAGTTTGATGACTTACAAACGCTGCTTGGTGGTCTTCGGTCTGCGCACGAAGCACCGGAGATTCGTTCCATGCGCGAGGTGGCTCTAAACGCCGCGACATCACTGGCCAGACAGAAATATTCTGCCAAAAACTGGGGGCTTGGTATAGCCGCCGCTGCCAGCGTACTTGTTGCCGCGCTATTTCTTACACACATTCGCGAAGTAGACTATTTGACCTCGGGGCAAGACTCGGGACCGTCATATGCAACGGCGGTGGGCGAACGTTCTACAACGAATCTAGCCGATGGCACCATCGCTATCCTGAATACGAACACGCGTGTACGAGTCGACTACTCCGAGCAAGAGAGACGGGTCCTGCTGTTGCAAGGGCAGGCTCTCTTCGAGGTCGCAAAGGATGCGGATAGACCATTTGTTGTTGTCGCTGGAGAACAGCACATCACTGCGATTGGCACCGTGTTTGACGTTCGATTAGATGGCCAGGATGTGCAGGTCACACTTGTGGAGGGTGTAGTGGAAGTGATGGCAGACGCACCGTTAGGCACCAACCTTCATGGCCCTTCCACGCAATCGACAGCGGTACGTCTCACCGCGGGTCAGCAATTGCTAACGACCGCATTGGCGTCGACGAATGCGCCGAAAATTGAAGAGACTGATGTTGAGAACGCCACCATTTGGCGGGAAGGGCGCGCGTACTTTAAAGATGCGCCACTTGCCGAGGTAGTTGCTGAGATGAATCGCTACAGTACGACAGAGATCGTGCTGGATCGAACGGTGTTGGGCATGCAGGGGATCAACGGAATGTTCCGCACCGGGCAGCAAGCGAATTTCGCGGAGGCGTTGCAGACGTACTATCCATTAAGAGCAGAGCGTGTCTCGGAAAACCGAATCCTATTAAAAGCGGAGTGAGGGCAATAACGATCACAGATTGGTAATTAGCTGGCGGATCGCCTGAAACATGACGTCTTAATGGTTGACGGCCGATTAATAGGCCGAATCCAAGTCATCAAAATGGGGGGCGTCATGTTTCAGACGATCGTTGTAAGACCAGCCATAATAATTTTGCGCAGTATCATTATCACCTCGCTAGTACTGAGCAGCGCCTTCGGCGCTGACGAGGTAATCGCAGACCCGGTCAAGTTCGATATCGACGGACAGCCACTCGGAAGTGCGCTTCATCAATTCGCACGCCAGAGTGATCGGGAGATTCTCTTTTCTACCGAAGTCGTCAAGAACAAAGACGCACAATTGGTAGTGGGAACTTACGAGCCCGAGGACGCATTAAAATTATTGTTGGCCGATACCGGCCTCGAATATGCTGTCACAGCGAACGATACTATCCTCGTGACCGACGAGGATCAGGAGCCGGGAAAACACCAGCCGGCGTCGAGTCAGGTGCTGATGGCACAAAACCAGACGTCGGCGAAGCAGAACCAAACGACGAGCAACAATAACCCCACAGCAGCGACTCTTGAAGAGGTCGTTGTAACTGGGTCCAGGATCGCCCGCAGTGGTACCGACACTCCGACCCCTGTGACGGTGATTGACGCGAGGGCGATGGCGCTTAGCGGCGATGTTCGACTGGCCGACATTCTAAATGAAATGCCAGCGATCCGAGCGACCCAAACAGCAGGCAACGTGAATACAACCGATGACGCGCAGGAAGCTGGAACGAATTTTTTGAATCTCCGCGGCTTGGGCATAAATCGTACCCTGGTGCTGATTGATGGCAGGCGACATGTAGGTAGCCGAACGGGCAGTGCGGCTGTCGATATCAATACGATTCCGAGCTCAATGATAGAGCGCATCGAAGTGATCACTGGCGGCGCGTCAGCCGTGTACGGCGCAGATGCCGTATCCGGCGTGGTGAATCTGATCACAAAGAAAAACTTTGAAGGATTGGCTTTCGACAGCCAGATCGGCGTCGCCGGGGACGGCGACGCAGAACGGTATCTTCTAAGCGTCAGTGGCGGATCCAATATTAGTGGCGGTCGAGGCAATGTCTATTTCAACGCCAGCTGGGACCGCTCGGAGGCCGCGAATGCTTCGGAGCGTGGCTGGGCGAGGCGAAACGCCAGGTTCGCGCCAAACCCAAATGACACTGGCCCGAACGACGGAATCCCGGATCAAATTCTTTTCGACAATACAGGATTTATCGGCACTCCAGCCGCGGGCCAGGTTGTCGGCCCAAACGGCGAACTGTTCCGAGCCGATGGAGGACCCTTTACGTTTGATGCCAGCGGAATTCTCGTCCCTCAGGATGAAGGCCTGCTTGTTCTCCCCTTCCTCAGCCAGGGTGGCGATTTTGTGGACCTCTCGCAATTCGACTTATTGGCAGTACCGATAGAGCGTCGAATTCTCGCGGGCGGTGTGACCTTCGATATTACGGATTCAATAGAGTTTTTCGCGGATGGAAAAGTAGCAAAAACCGAGGCCAGAACCTCGGGCCAACCAACGTTCAATTTGGGCTTCGATTTGTCGAGTGCCGGTATACCCGGCGCGTTCATACTTAGCGACAACCCGTTCGTCCCACAAGATCTTCGAGATATTCTGGCTGGCGACCCCTCGGATCCAGCCGATGATCTACCAGGTTTTTTCGTGGGACGAACGAATGTCGATCAAGGAGGGCGTGCGTCCCACTCAGATCGAGTCACGTCTCAACTCTACACCGGGTTTCGCGGTCAAATTAGCGATTCCATGGACTTTTCCGTGCACTATCAATGGGGGCAAGCGGACAACACCACCGAATTTATCAATGAGCGCATCAATAGCCGTTTCTTACAGCAGATTGACGTTATCGATGTGAATGGAGTGCCCGTGTGCCGGGACCCGTCCGGAGGCTGCGTACCGCTCAACATTCTCGGACCGCAAGCCGCAATACCTGAGGCGCTGGCATTCAGCCAGGTGGATTTTGTTACCGAAGGCCGGCTGACGCAGCAGGTCCTGAGTGCGGCACTGACCGGCCAAACCGGCTTCGAGTTGCCTGGCGGCCCGATCGGATTCGCGATTGGTGCCGAATATAGAGAAGAGAAGTCGAGTACCGAAGAGGGTTTCATCCGGAATACAGGCGCGATATTTGGTATCGCACCGGTTGATGACACGATCGGAACTTTTGATGTCAGCGAAGTTTTCGCCGAAGCTCGATTGCCGCTACTGAAAGACGCAGTAATGGCGAGGGAACTGAATTTTGATGTTGCCGCACGCTACGCAGATTACTCAACCATTGGCACCGCTACAACCTGGAAGGTTGGGCTGGATTGGTTGCCCAGTGACAGCATACGGGTTCGAGGGACAATATCCGAAGCAGTGAGAGCGCCAAACATTGGTGAGTTGTTTGCCGCGGTTGAGCAATCCAATCAGTTCATT
Organism: Woeseiaceae bacterium; assembly: GCA_021773115.1. Taxonomy (GTDB): domain Bacteria; phylum Pseudomonadota; class Gammaproteobacteria; order Steroidobacterales; family Woeseiaceae; genus UBA1847. Next base: position 5,347 of record JAJFKS010000005.1, read on the forward strand.
AGTGATCCATGCGACGCAGATTTCATCGCCAGTGGCAGTTCAAACCGAGCAACAAACTGTGCCGCTTTGGGGCTTGCGCCGGATTTTCAGTCGACGTCGGAGGCATTTACACGGGCAGTATTTTCAGGCGGAAATGCAAATCTGGAGGAAGAACAGGCGGATACAATTACGTTCGGCGTGATACTAACACCGAAATTTTTGGAGGGGCTCAGTCTGACGATTGACTACTGGGATATTGAAAACAACGATGCTATCAATAGCTTCCCCGCACAAGCCGTCGCCAATGGCTGTGTGGATGCCGCCAACATTAATAATCCACTGTGTGAATCAATTACACGTGGCACGGATGGCAACATTACAACTGTATCCAGCCAGCTCATCAATATTGCATCCTTTGAGGCTTCGGGTATCGACGTTGAGGCTCGCTACTTGTGGGGCCTGAATTCCGGCGATACCGTAGATTTCTCCCTGGTAGGCACCTACCTCGACAAGCTGGATTTCTTTGCCCAGGAGGGGCAGGGTGAACCGGATCGTGAAGCCGGAGAGTTAGGAGACCCAGAGATTCAGTTTAATTTACGTGCAACCTACACGCGAAATAACCTTGATGTAAGCCTGGAGCAGCGCTTCTTCTCAAGCATGGATTTCGATCTTGGGGAGAGTAGCGAACTAAGAGCACCCAAAGATACCGGTGACCAGTGGTACACAGACGTTCAAGCACGCTACGGCATCGGAGACTCGTTACGTCTATTCGTAGGAATAAACAACCTGTTTGACAACGAGCCTCCCGCTATTGCTTTGGTGCCAGAAACACGCGCCTTCGGCGATGACGCGATCATCTACGATCAGCTTGGGCGATACCTCTACGCAGGTTTTCGCTACGATCTTTTCTAAAAAAACCACGCCCAATTACTTAACACCCATCGCAGCGCCGCCAGAACCTAACTGACACGCTGCGGCGGGCAGGCGAGTTGAGCAAAAGCAAATGAAACTCGATGAATCCTACCTGCTTGGCAGGCTTGAAAAGATGTTGGCGATACCATCTCCCGTTGGTTACACCGACGAGATAGTGGCCTATGTCGAGGAAGAGCTTGCCGCAGTAGACGTGCCGTTTTTTAGGAGTCGGCGCGGAACATTGGTTGCGACGCTCGATGGAACGGTGCGCGAATCGGACCGCGTGATTGCGGCGCACCTGGACACCCTTGGTGCAATGGTCACGCGCATCAAGGCTAATGGACGCCTGAAATTGACTCCGCTTGGTAGCTGGTCCGCACGTTTCGCCGAAGGAGCACGGGTTACCGTACTCGGCCGTGAGAAGACACAGACACACCGTGGTTCGATCCTGCCGCTGCGATCATCGGGTCATGTCTTTGGCGATTCTGTCGATGAGTTACCGATCAGTTGGGAAAATGTCGAGCTTAGGATTGATGCGACTTGCAGCAGTGCTCAGCAGGCGCACGACCTTGGAATATGTGTTGGCGATATCGTAGCGGTAGATTCTAAACCCGAGTTCTTGCCGAGCGGGCATATTGTTTCCCGGCATTTGGACGACAAAGCAGGAGTCGCTTGTTTGTTGACGGCAATTCACATGCTGCGGCAGCAAACGAAAACTCTTCCAGTTGAGTGTCATCCGATATTTACGTTGTCAGAGGAAGAAGGATGCGCTGCGGGACACGCACCAGACCAGCACGTCGGCGAATTTGTCAGCGTCGACATCGGGCCGGTCGCTGAAGAGCAAAATTCGTCAGAACATGCCGCGAATATTTGTATTAAGGATGCTAGTGGCTCCTACGATTCAACATTGACCAATCAGCTCATCAATATTTGCACGAACGCTCACATCGATTTTCGCACTGACGTTTATCGTTACTACCGTAGCGATACAAACTCCGCGATCGTTGCAGGAAATGATCTACGTCATGCCTTGATCGCCTTTGGAACGGAATCGACACATGGCTACGAACGGACGCACATTGACTCACTTCTTGCCGTTACAAAACTGCTCGTCAACTACATGCTAAGTGAATAGTCTCCCACTGGAGCGCTCATGAACCGAGATGGTCCGGAACTAACAATTCGTGCCGTAACTACGGGTATCGTTCTTGGCTTGCTATTGACGCCTTGCAATATTTACACGGGGCTAAAGATCGGGTGGTCCTTCAACATGTCGATTACAGCGGCATTGTTGAGTTTCGGATTCTGGAAGCTGATGCACGAACTCTCTATGGCGCGCCCATGGGGTATTTTAGAGAGCAATATCAATCAAACCACCGCGTCATCGGCCGCATCGATTATTTCAGGCGGACTTGTGGCGCCAATTCCTGCATTGACCTTGGTGAGCGGCATCCAATTGCCGTGGTTTCAGCTAATAGCCTGGGTTTTCTCGGTGAGCTTTCTCGGTATTTGGCTGGCTTATTTGCTTCTCAATCCATTCTTGGTGCGCGCGTCGTTACCACTTCCGGCAGGCGTCGCCACTGCACATGTTCTTAAAGATATTTTTGCCAAGGGACGCGAAGCAGTGCTTCGTGTCTACGCGCTTGGGTCGTCGGCAGTAGTCGCCGCCGGTATCAAGTTGGTTGATGCCTATTGGTTTAGAATGCCGCGACTCAGTTTGCCGATAGCGTTTCCCGCTCACGGTGCAGCGGCGAGCAAGGTCAGTGTGATTGGGTTGAAGAACCTCACTGTTTTCCTGGATCCCTCGCCACTGTTGCTGGGTTTCGGTGCCATTATTGGTATCCGCATTGGTCTGTCCTTGTTGCTGGGAGCGCTGCTTGCGTGGGGCATACTGGCACCGTGGATCTTGGCGAATGGCTGGGCCTCTGTGGGTGGCCTGTCCCCTGATGCCAGCTGGTTCGCGGAATTGGTCGAGTGGTTATTGTGGCCTGGTGTAGCGTTGATGGTGTGCGCTTCTGTCACGTCATTCGGACTGCTCTTTGTCGGGCGTAAGCGACCAGACAAAAGAGGATCGCGGGGACTACCTGAGGATCGGCCGAACGACCCGGATCACGAGAGTGGCTTGCCAGAATACCGAGGCAATCGACTGACATTCGCCGGTCTGATTATCGCGAGTGTTCTCGTAGTTACAATGCAGGTCGTCTTATTCGACACCAGCTGGTGGATCGCTCTGATCGCGGTCCCTATGGCCCTGGTATTGGCCGTGGTCGCGGGGAGGGTTGTGGGCGAGACCGGAATTCCACCGATAGGCGCGATTGGTCAGGTCTCTCAACTCAGTATGGGAATGATCGCTTCGGGAAACCCCGTTGCTAACCTAAGCACGGCAAATGTGGCTGGTGGTACAGCCGGGCAGTGTGCCGACCTGCTAAATGACTTCAAGGTGGGTCGACTAATAGGGGCCAGTCCGATACGCCAGGTTATCGCTCAATGCTTCGGTGTTTTGACAGGTAGCGTAGTTGGCAGCCTCGTTTACCTTGCATTGATCCCCGACCCGGCGAGTATGTTGATCACACCAGAGTGGCCCGCGCCAGCAGTTGTGACCTGGAAAGCGGTAGCCGAAACGATGCAGAACGGCTTTAACGCGATACCAGGACACGCTCGAATCGCGATACTTGTTGGTGGCGTTGCTGGTGTTATTCTGGCGATCGCCGATCGCCTGGCACCACACCGAATAAGGCTATTGCTGCCAAGCGCGCCAGCCTTGGGCCTGGCCTTCGTCATCCCTGCATCAATTTCGATCGCCATGTTCTTGGGCTCTTTCATCGCTGTTCTGCTCGAACGATTTGCGTTTTCCTGGTCACAGAGATTCCTCATCGCTATCGCTTCTGGCTTTGTTGCCGGTGAGAGTATCGCCGGTGTTGGCGCGGCAATACTGCAGGTATGGTTTTGATGCAAAACCTGCGATTCGCCGAGCTCGATATACAAGGCCTGCTCAGGAGGATTGAGCAGGAGCTGTCGTCAGAATTTGGCAAAGGACAAGTGTGTACGACAATTCCGGAATTACAGACCGTTCCTGGCAGTCAGTTTGGGATGGCCGTTGCCACCGTTAATGGTGATGAGTTCGTTATTGGCGCCGCAGAGACGCCGTTTTCAATTCAAAGTTTATCCAAAGTATTTGTGCTGGAAAAGGTGCTTCAAATTACAGGGGCTTCGCTTTGGGAACGGGTTGGTAGAGAACCATCGGGCCTTCCATTCAATTCGCTTGCGTTGCTCGAAATTGAAGGCGGTGTGCCACGCAATCCGTTTATTAACGCCGGTGCATTGGTCCTCACCGATCATCTCGCCGCAAATCACGCAACCGCAGAAAAGGCGGTTCTTCAATTTGTCCAATCTCTTTCGGCCAATGATTCAATCGCTATCAATGAGCGAGTCGCAAAGTCGGAAAAGGAAACAGGAGGTCTCAATTTTGCACTGGCACATCTATTGAGGAGTCGGAAAAGTATTGCGGGGAATGTTGATCAAATACTGGACACCTATATTCGCCTATGTGCCCTCGAGATGTCCTGTCTGGATCTGGCCCGTGCTTTCACTCACTTGGCGAACAACGGCGTGTGCCCCCGATCAGGTCAATCAGTACTACCCGAATTGGACGTACGCCGCGTCAATGCACTAATGCTAACTTGCGGCCTATATGACGGTGTTGGCAACTTCGCGTATCGAGTAGGCATTCCAGCCAAAAGTGGAGTTGGCGGGGGCGTGGTGGGTGTTATTCCGCGAGTACTTTCAGTCGCCGTATGGGCACCGGAACTAGATGCTCAGGGCAACTCTCTGGCCGGCATCTCAGCACTTGAGTTATTTACCAAGTACTCGGGGTGGTCCATATTTTGAGCTTGGTGTTAGCTTGCGCTTTCGCCCAATCGCGGTTTGTGGCGCACCTCGCTCTTCGATTATTTGTAGCCGTTGCCATACTCAGGCAGCGGCTATTCCTTTGTATTAGGGTGGCTGCGTTAGTCATGCAGAGGACTTTCGGGGATCTAGAGGTGATCGGTGCAGTGCATATCGTGGATGCGCGTTGTCGACATCACTACGTACAATAATTGCCAATGCAGATGGGTTGATTATGCGCCAACTCACCGAGAAATTGTGAAATTCCGAGCGAATATTGACAGGTTTTTTAAAGTAAGAACGAGTTAACGGTGGTGGGTATTGAACCTGAACTGGCGGAATTTTAAACCACGAAAATGTGGGGGCAATGGTGGGGGCCACCCGAGTGAATTCAACGGAGAGAATAAAGCTATATCAAATACTTACAGCTCGAGTTCGATAGTACTCTTCGCCTACGTATTTGGTTTGCAGGGTGTCACGGCAGTTACCGTTATCGTCGCGCCTTCCGCGCCCATCGGCAATTGTTCTGGCCGGTGCTCGCTGGCTGTCTCACTAAAAGCCATGAAGATCTCTACGGGAAGACTCGAGCTACTGCAGCATGACGATCCGAATGTCGTTGACGTTCGTCAGCGTCGGTCCGGTACGTATTAAGTCTCCCGTCGCGTCGAAAAGGCTGTAGCTGTCGTGTCGTTGCAGCGCATTACGCGCATCGACGCCCGCCTCTCTGCTGCGTACCAGCGTGTCTGGTGTAATTATCGCGCCTGCGGCATCTTCGGTTCCGTCAATTCCGTCGCTGTCTCCGGCCAGTGCCCAGATGCCAGGCTCTCCGTCAAGGGTGATGGCGAGTGCGAGAAGAAACTCCGTATTTCGGCCGCCCCGTCCGGTTCCCTCGGAGCCAATGGTTACCGTGGTTTCTCCGCCCGACAATAGCACGGCCGGCGGTCGCGCCGGTTCGCCCAACGTGCGTACCGATCTCGCAATACCGGCCATGACGCGTCCCAACTCGCGACTTTCTCCTTCGATGCTGTCCCCTAGGATCACTGGCGTAAAACCCAGCTCCTCCGCTTTCGTCGCTGCGGCTTTGAGGGCTTGAGCCGGACTGGCGATGATATTGTGGCTGGCTTTGCACGCGCCTGACGATGCTGATTTGGCTGCACTGAGATATTCGCGGACGGTCGAGGGCACGCTGATGGCGAAACGGTCGATCAACTCCAGCGCATCGGCCGGACTGGACGAACACGGTATCGTCGGGCCAGACGCGACACTTGCGGGATCGTCGCCGGGCACGTCGCTGATGAGTAGCGTGCATAGCCGGGCAGGAGCTGCGGCAGTCGCCAGCTTTCCTCCCTTGACACGGGAAAGGTGTGCTCGAACCGTGTTCATCTCCGTAATCGTCGCGCCGCTGGCCAGTAGCTGGCGCGTGATGTTTTGCTTTTCAGTGAGACCTAGCAGCTCGATCGGTAGTGCCATAGTCGCGGATCCGCCTCCCGAAATCAGGGCGATGACGAGATCGTCCGGCGACAGGCCCTCGACGGCATCAAGGATACGGCGCGCGGCATCTTCACTCGCATCGTCCGGAACCGGATGCCCGGCTTCGATCACCGTGATTCGACCGACGGGGACAGCGTGAGAGTAGCGGGTACTCACCACTCCGGAAAGATCAACGTCGGGCCAGGCTGAGTCCAGCGCAGCCGCCATTGCCGCCGATGCTTTGCCGGCACCGATAACGATGCATCGGCCAGGCGGCTTGTCGGGAAGGTTTTTTAGTACCGCGGGCGCAGGGGCGGCGCTTTCGATCGCGGCGTCGAAGATTCGGCGCAGCGCACCTCTCTCCCTGCCGTCAGCCGACGGAATTTCGCTGGACATTCGAGTCAAGAATTGCGTTGATAACGGCAGCCGTGACATCTTCGGTACCAGCAGAACCACCGACGTCGGGTGTAAGAATGCTTGCATCAGTCGTTTTTTCTATAGCGGTCATCAGTGTATCGGCAGCGAGCTCTTCCCCGAGGTGTATCAGCATCTGTACCGCGGTCCAAAAACTCGCTACGGGATTTGCGATTCCTTTGCCCGTAATGTCAAACGCGGACCCGTGAATTGGCTCGAACATGGACGGGTAGCGGCGCTCCGGATTGATGTTGGCGGTCGGCGAAACACCAAGGCTGCCAGCCAGCGCCCCGGCGAGATCGGAGAGGATGTCCGCGTGCAGGTTCGTGGCGACAATCGTGTCGAGGCTCTTGGGATTCAGCGTCATGCGCACCGTCATCGCATCAACCAGCATTTTGTCCCAGGAAACATCGGGAAATTCCATGGCAATTTCGGCTGCTATTTCGTCCCACATGACCATACCGTGCCGTTGAGCATTGGACTTGGTGACCACGGTTAATTGTTTTCGAGGCCGCTCCTGAGCTGTCTGAAACGCGTAACGCATGATCCGTTCTACGCCGACACGAGTAAAAATTGCCACCTCTGTTCCGACTTCCTCGGGATGGCCGCGATGCGCTCGTCCGCCATGGCCGGAGTACTCGCCCTCGCTATTCTCGCGAATGATCACCCAATCCAGGTCGCCGGGATCGCAGTTCCGCAAAGGCGAGGAAATACCCGGCAGGATGCGGCTTGGCCGCACATTCGCGTATTGGTCGAAGCCCTGGCAGATCTCGAGACGAAGACCCCACAACGTTATGTGGTCCGGGACATCGGGCGCGCCGACCGCGCCGAACAGGATCGCGTCGAAAGGCTTGAGCGTTTCGAGGCCATCCACCGGCATCATTACGCCATGTTTCTTGTAATAGTCCGAGCCCCAATCGAAACGCTCTATATTGAAGCCAATGTCACCAAAGCGTTGCTGCAACGCGCCCAGTACCTCGATCGTTGCTTCAATAACCTCAATTCCGATTCCGTCTGCTGGAATTGCTGCGATGGCGTACTCACGATTACGCATAGTCTCTCCCCGTTTTGCCTGTGACCTCATTACTGTGCGAGTTGCTAAATTGCCGTCTGCGAATTCCTGCAAGCACAAGTATGAGTGCTGCTGAAAATACGAGTGCAGCTGCAACGGCCAACAATCCGCCTCGAAAACTGCCGGTTGTTTCTTTCAGCCAGCCGATGATGAAAGGTCCTGCAAACCCGCCGAGATTCCCGATCGAGTTGATCGTTGCGATTCCCGTTGCAGCAGCGGCACCGGCGAGGAATTGTGTAGGGATGCTCCATAGCGGTGGTTTCGCGGAACTAACGCCGGCACTGACAAGGATTAGCGATACTGCGACCAGCATCAGATTGGAGGCAAAGGCGGCGAGCACCAGCCCGGCTACAGCAAACAGGCAGGCTATTACGATGTGCCAATTACGCTCGCCGGTTCGGTCGGAGTGCTTCGCCCAAAGGACCATGGCCAGGACTGCGAAAATAGGGGGTACGGCATTGATGAATCCGGTAGCAACTGGCCCGACACCGTGTTGAGCAATGATCTGCGGAGACCAGATACCCACCGTATAGAGTCCCGCCGACGTGCCAAAGTAAACAAGTGCCAGCGATAGAACCCAGGGATTGGCCAGTGCCCGCAGCGCAGACTGCGAGCCGTGCTCCTGTGTAACATCAGCCTCTTCGGCTTTCATCTCGGCAATCAGCCACTGGCGTTCCTCGTCTTCCAGCCACTTCGCGCGATCCGGCCGATCAGTCATGTAAACGAGAACAACCCCTGCGAGCACGAGAGCCGGTGCTGCCTCAATAAGGAAGAGCCATTGCCAGCCATGCAGGCCAAACACGCCGTCCAAGGTCAACAACGCACCGGAAATGGGGGAGCCAATGGCGATAGACAATGGTACTGCAGCCATAAAAACTGCCGTTACACCTGCTCGATGCCGGGCCGGAAACCAGTAGCTTAGATAAAGGATGATCCCGGGGAAAAAGCCGGCCTCGGCGGCGCCAAGCAGAAATCGGAGGACATAGAAACTCGTAGGGCCTTGGACAAATGCCATCGAGCCGGAAATGAGCCCCCAAGTCAACATGATTCGGGCAATCCAGATGCGTGCCCCAACACGATGCAAGATGAGATTTGACGGGATCTCGAACAAGAAATAACCCACGAAAAATATACCGGCCCCGAAACCGAAGGCGGTTGCGGAAAGCCCGATATCGTCATTCATCGTGAGGGCCGCAAAACCAATATTGACCCGGTCGAGGTAGGCGACGAAGTAGAGCAGCATAACGAATGGCACTATGCGGCGCGTGAGCTTACTTATCACACGTTTTTCAAGCGATTGGACTTCAAGCGTTTCGGTCATCGGTTAGGATCCTGGTCCCTTTATTTTCTTGGGTTGTGGACAGCTGGCCCTTACGATAGTCGCTAATCCGGTTGACAGCGGCATTCAGGAATAATATACAAATATATTGAAATATAGGGGGGGCTGTGGATCTCAAATTACTGCGATGCTTTACGGCTGTGGGGGACGAGCTGCATTTCGGCCGCGCTGCCAGACGCCTGAACATCTTACCTTCGTCGCTCAGTCGAAACATCGGCTTGCTGGAAAAGGAACTGGGCCTGAAGCTGCTGTCACGCACGACTCGCGAGGTGACATTGACCCGCAGTGGACATTCGTTAATGCGTGAAGCGCGGCCGCTACTGGCGCACGTTGAAGAAGTGGCAGACTTGGTTCGGAACTCGGCCGGTGGCGAGGAGCGCGTGTTTCGTATTGGCGCTATGGACAGCGCTGCAACGGGCCTGCTTCCACAACTCGTGCATGATTGCAGAGAGCTGGCGCCGGAGACGGAGCTGTACTTGCTCGAGGACAAGAGCGCCAAGCTACTGCCTAAACTTTTGTCCGGGGCTCTTGATATGTCGATCGTGCGTCCTCCTATGACGCCGCAGCCCGCTATCCATTTCGAACGCCTGATGGAAGAGCCGACCGTAGTTGCTCTGCCAAGCGGGCATCCCCTGACGAAGCAAAAGAATCTGAACATCAAGGATTTGGAAGATGTGCCGCTCATTGTGCCTTCACCTCGAAGTCGTCCGCACAGCTACAAGCTGACCATGCAGCTGTTTCTCGACGCCTCATTGCGGCCGCGAATAGAGCAACAAGCGGAAGAAAAGCAGACGATTATCAACATGGTTGGTGCCGAAATCGGGGCTGCAATTGTTCCGTACTGGTACAGCCGCAATGCTGTGCATGGCGTCGAGTTTCGTTCTCTGGTCGACGATACGGGCCACCCGATTAAGGAATTGCCGCTGGCGGCAGCTTGGGTAAAAGGAACGCACGATCACTTTCGAGATGAGGTCATGAAGCTACTAAAGTCAATTCTCGAGAAATATTCGCACTAATCGGCAATTATCTTAGATATTTGCACAATCATTTGCATCCCTCGAGTACGGTAAAAACGTGCCATAGAATAGATAGTCTAATTTTAAGCGAACTGATCCGTCCCTGGTCACCAATCCCCACAGTTGCACCTAGCTACAATCGCACCGAAGCAATCTCCGAGTGCTTTTGAAAATAAACCTGCGTGAGTTTTGCGTGAACTATGGCGCCACAACGATGGGCAATTGCCAGGCTGATGAAAGCGTGCGCCAGGTATAGCAGCGGCGTACCTCTTCCTCCGGAGTAAATATCGTGTGCTGCGGTAACTCATCCAGCAGCCGGGGAAAGGCGCGCAGAAAACAGTCTTCGTAAAACGCATGGGGCCGCCAGGTACCGCCATAACGCACCAGAAGATAAAGCGTAAAAACGAATGCAGTCTGAATGAACCGGAGATCAGGGTAACCATCCCGATAACTCCAGTTGAATTGTTCAACATACGCCTTGAACAAATACGGGTAGAGTGCGGCCAGCCCATTCGCGGTCAGCAGCGCACGGCAGTTGCGGCTGAGGATGAACCTGCCTTTGTACTTTCGGATCAGGCCTGCAAGTTCTGCTGTCACGCGGGTGATGTGCACGTCCCCAAAATCCTCCTCCCGGTTGATGCCACCAAAGCGCGTGTTCTCCCGGTAGACCTCTTCGCCCCAATAGGCAAGGGCAGCGTCCCGGCAGAACTTCCGGGGCAGGTTTCCCTTTGCAGTCGGTTTCAATCCCTTCTCGCCGATAGCCTCAAGCAACATGCCCAAAAGGGCCACTATCGGAGCTGTCGGTTTCGTGTCGAGCACCTCAGGAAAACGGATCAGCTCGGGTGACGTAAAAGGGAAATTCAGCAAGCGGTGCATCTGCTCCGGTGACAAACCATGGAATTCGTCGAGCGGTCTCTGATTTCGCTGCTGCGTATGGCGCCCGACATTGGAGCCATCACCCGTCAAGTCGTCGTTTTATAATGAGCATATGGCTCGCGCGCCGGTTTTTCTTCGAGACGACGTAGAGCGCCTCAGCGATTTTCTCAAGAAGTATGTGAAGTATGGCGACACGTCCCGGATTCTTTACAAGATTGATCATGGTCGTTTGAGACCATCCAAGAATCTGGCCGATCACCTGTCGTCTCTGCTTCAGGGAAATCGTGAGTTTGAAATGATTGACGACCAAAAAGTTGTCTACGAGACCGCCGCCGGCGTCGAGTTCGCATGGAGACGCACCGACGGCACCGTCCGCCGTCGGTTCAAGAGCGAAGCTGAAGGCCTCGCCCAGGCCGTTGCCCGCTCTCGCCCGCGAGTGTGTTTCTTCGGCCACCACCACACCCGGCTTGACGCAGAAATCGCCGGCGTTCGTTGTGTCGGCCTCAACAAGGTAGCGATGCCGGGCAATCTCGTGGCGATCGATATATCGGCGCGGGAGCACGGTTACGAAATCCTCGCCGAATGGCCGCGTCGCGAGCAGCTCAGTTCCTAAGCTCATGGTCACGCGCTGATTATTCTGGGTTAGAATGGCACGTGGAGTAAAACGATGATTTCGGAAATTGAACAACACCGTCAGGAACTCGAAGCGCTGTGTCATGAGTACGGCGTGGAGCGGTTGGCCCTGTTCGGCTCGGCTGCAACCGGGGGTTTTCGAGCGAACAGTAGCGATCTGGATTTTCTGGTGGAGTTTCGGACCCCGCTGGCCTCAGGCTATGCCAACAGGTATTTCGGATTGCTCGAAGGTTTGCAGAATCTCTTCCAACGGCCGGTTGACCTGGTTGTAGAATCCGCGATCAGGAATCCCTACTTCCGTGAAGCCGTAGACCGGAACAAGGCGCTGCTGTATGCGGCTTGAGGACCGCAAATTCCTGTACGATATCAAGCAAGCTGCCGATTTGCTGGGGGAGTTTACTGCCGAGAAGCAGTTTGCGGACTATCAAGAGAACTCAATGCTGCGCGCCGCAGTGGAGCGGAAGTTCGAGATCATCGGAGAGGCGCTTTCAAAGCTTTCCAAGAGCGATTCGGCAATCGCCTCCCGCATCAGTGAGCACGCGAGAATTATCGCGTTTCGAAACATCCTCATCCACGGGTACGCGGAAATAGACGACCGGCTCGTCTGGGACATCTTGGAGAATAAGCTACCGACGTTGCGGCGCGAAGTTGATGAACTACTGGCAAAAGATTGACGCCGCAGATGGGCGAAATCCTTGCGTGAATTTTGCGTGGTTCGGTCCTGAATAGTCCTGCATTGTACTGCAAACAGCGCAACGAACGCCCCGGTAACTAGTTGACAAATAAGAACAGAATCGAACACTTAGCGTTCTGGAAATCCGCGTGTCGGTGGTTCAACCGAGGAGCAAAGCGACGGCAGGCGCTTGCGCCCATTCCGCCCCTGGCCACCATTCTTCTTAAACACTTGCTTACCGCATGCGCCGCTTGAAATACGTGCCATCAGCGCTGCACCCTCTCGATAAACATCTCAATAAATCGTGGCCAGTCGAGATCGTTCTGCACGTTCATTTGTTGAGCGCCCTCGGCGCCCGGCCATTGTTTGCGCCCGCCGACGGATACGCCGTAACTGATGCCGTGGTCAATGTTGACGTCTACGTACAGTCGCTCACTGGTGACAAGTGTCGGATCGATGATGCTGGCCACCGCAATCTGGTCATACATAAGCCATACGCGCTCGGGGTCCGCTTCGAACCGGCGCCCGAGCGTATCTTTCAGCAAGCGCGTCAACGGCGTATCCACTGCGACCATTTTTTGATACCAGCCAATGTCGAGCGCCGACTTGCGCGACACGTTCAATGGCGACAATTCTATGGGTATGCCCGATCGCAGTGCCACATACGCAGCCTCCGGATCTACCCAGAAGTTAAACTCCGCGTTCGGGGTGATGTTGCCCGCGCCATCCGGCAACGCCGCTACTGCGCCGCCCATGATGACGAGCTGCTTCACGCTCGATGCAAACTTAGGCTCCGCCCTGATCGCCTGTGCGATATTGGTCATTGGTCCGATCGCGACCAGCGTCACTTCGCCGGGTCGCGACATCACCGTATCGACGATGAAGGAAACGGCGGAACCCTGTTCCGCAATTTTCGTCGCGAAACCGCCTGGCGGTTCCGGCGGGGGCTCGTTTGAATACCAGTTACCATAGCTCTGGACGGCGAAGTCGCTCTTTTCATGTACCAGCGGCATGTCGGCACCGACGTAGACGGGTATGTCTTCCTGTTCGGCGATTTCGAGCATGCGCAACACATCCGACGTCGCGCGTTCGACACTTTCATTACCGGCAACGGTAGTGATACCCAGTATTTCCAGCTCGGGGGACCGCAATGCCAGCATCAATGCCATGCTGTCGTCCGAGGGTGGCATGACGAAATCGGTATCAAAAATAATCGGTATCCGCTCGGCCGACAGAGCGTTCGTCCAGGCAGAGAAAATGACGAAAGCCAGTAGATATCTGGCGCACCGCTTATGCATTGTTCACCTCATGGCAAGCTGTTATTTGCGTGGAATGCCGGTACAGTATACCGACTTTCGTTAATCCTGATTGATGCCGGAGAAACACAATAACTCGAATGCAAATACTCCTCCGCACACTACTAATAACCGCATGTTTCGCTACTATCGGCGGTTGCAGCGAACGGGCAGACGATGCGTCGACAGAACGCGACGCAAAACGCCCGACCGTCGCACTGGTCATGAAGTCTCTGGCGAACGAGTTCTTCGTCACAATGGCGGATGGCGCGCGTGCACATCACGCATCTCATCCTGACGAGTACGACCTGATCGTCAACGGCATCAGGAACGAAACCGATCTCGCACAACAGGTTGCCCTGATCGATCAGATGATTGCATCCCGCGTCGATGCGATCGTCATCGCGCCGGCCGATTCCAAGGCGATGGTTCCCGCGCTGGCCAGGGCGGCGGCGGCCGGTATCGTCATTGTTAATATCGACAATCGACTCGACGCGGAAATACTGGGCGAGTATGGCTTATCGATTTCCTTCGTCGGCCCCGATAATTTCCAGGGGGCGGAAATGGTCGGCACCTATCTTGCCGAGCGTCTTGATCCCGGACAAAAGGTGGCAATCCTCGAGGGCGTGCCGACGACGTATAACTCGCAACAACGAACGGCAGGATTCGAAAAAGCGATGCGGGATGGCGGCATGAATATTGTTGCAAAGCAAAGTGCGCAGTGGGACCAAACCATCGCGGTGACCGTTGCGTCGGGTATGCTGGTTCAGCATCCGGACCTTGCCGCGATATTGTGCGCGAATGACAATATGGCACTCGGTGCCGTTGCGGCCATCAATCAGGCAGGCAAAGCCGGCGACATTGCCGTGATTGGTTTTGACAACATTTCCGCGGTGCAGTCACTCGTCCGGGACGGTACTATCCTCGCGACAGCGAACCAACATGCGGATCTGCTTGCGGTCTACGGTATCGAGCACGCGCTCAAATCGATTCAAACCAACGTTGCGCCCGCGGACAGGGCGACGCCGGTCGACTTGATCACAGCCGATGCTCTCGACTGACCGACTGCCTGATGAAGGACCTTCGGCTCTCAGTCAGGAATCTCAATAAATCGTATAACGTTCCGGTTCTTAAGAACGTCAATCTCTCGATCGGCCGCGGCGAGATTCACGCCATTGTCGGTGAGAATGGCGCCGGCAAATCAACCCTGATCAACGTTCTGACAGGACTCACACCGCGGGACTCGGGCTCAATCTCCCTCGATGGCGAGTCCTACGAGCCGAACAGCGCCGGTGACGGTTTTGCCGCGGGTGTCTCGTTCACCTCGCAGGAACTGAGCATCGTCGAGTCGTTGACCGTGGCAGAGAATATTTTCCTGCGCTACCTGCCTCGACACTATGGCATCGTCGATACGTCCGCGCTGCACGCTTCTGCCAGGGCATTGCTCGATCGTGTTGGTCTTGACTACGTTGCGACGGATTCGCGCGCCGAATCACTGAGTCTCGCCGATCGCCAGCTGCTCGAGTTCGCCAAAGCCATCAATGCGGAGTGCCGGCTGCTGTTGCTTGACGAACCCACCGCCGCACTGACCGAGCAACAGGCCGAGCGGGTGCATGCCGTGATTCGCGAGATCGCGGCTCATCGCGTCAGCGTGATTTACATCAGCCATCGGCTCGACGATGTGCTGGATGTCTCCGATACCGTCACGGTACTACGGGACGGCGCGGTGATTTCGACCACAGAGGCAGACGCGAGTTCTGCTGCTGACCTCGTCTCACTGATGACCGGGGGAGGCGTCATAAGGCCGAGAGACCTCGCCGCGGCCGACGCTGCCAGCCGGCCGGCACTGGTCGTGGAAAACCTGTGCACCGAAAATCTGCCTCATTCCGTCAACCTGACCTGCCATGAAAGTGAAATCGTCGGCATTGCGGGTCTCGCGGGTGCGGGGAAAAGCGAGCTCCTGCGGGCCATGTTCAGGCTCGATGGATTGCACTCAGGTCGAGTTATTCGCCACATAAAAAACGAGACCAATGAAATTCAGAGCGCGCGCCATGCCGTTCGAAATGGCATCGGGTTCCTCGGCGAAAACCGGCAGACGATGGGTATCTTTCCGGGCCAGGCCGTGCTGACCAATATGATGCTCCCCGACATCCTGCGGTCGGCCGCGTGCACAGTGGATGCAACAGCGGAAAAAACGCTTGCGGGGCAACTCGGCGAACGCCTCGCCATTCGCTGCAACAGTCTGCAGCAGGATATTCGCGAGCTGAGTGGCGGAAACCAGCAAAAGGTATTGATTGCGCGCTGGCTCAACGCCGGATCGGCCGTGCTGTTGCTCGACGAACCGACACGCGGGGTCGACGTTGGCACGAAGCAGGCAATTTATGAACTGTTATTCGAGCTTCGTTCGAATGGCAACGCCATTGTAATCGCATCCAGCGAACTGGATGAATTGATGACGGTATGCGACAGAATTCTCGTCCTGTCGAACCGGCATCTGGTCGCTGAATTCAATCGCGGACATTGGTCGGAAGAACAGATCCTGTCGGCGTCGTTCAGCGCTTACACGGACAGCACGACACGCGAAGTGTCGCAATCGGAAGGTGTGCGGTGAAAGTGATGAACGCGATCAGGCGGCACGCGGAGGAAAACTTCATCGTACTCTCGCTGATCCTGCTGATTCTCTTTTTCAGTTGGACGTCGGACAATTTCTTTTCTGTCGTGACACTGAAGACGATACTGAACCAGCTACCGGCCCTGACTGTCGTCACGGTCGGCATGACCCTGGTGCTGATCGTGGCCGGCATTGATCTGTCCGTCGGTTCGGTCTTGAGTCTTTCGGCAACGGTGATTGGTGTTCTTGTCGTTGGCTGGCAAATACCGCTGCCGCTCGCCTGCCTGGCCGGTATTGTTGCAGGGCTTGCCTGCGGTGCGGCAAACGGTGCGTTGGTCGCTTTTTTCCGGCTGCCCGCCTTTATCGTTACGCTCGGCATGTTGGAGATGGCGCGCGGTCTTGCCTACATCGTCAACAACTCGCAGACTGTTTATATTGGCAGCAGTATCCAGGCGATCGCGTTGCCACTGCCCGGCGTGGGTGTGTCACTTGCACTGCTGATCGCAATTGGCGTCGTTGCGGCGGGCCACTTCATGATGACCCGTACCGTTTTTGGCCGTCACCTGACAGCGATCGGTAGCAACGAGCAGGCGGCACGAATGTCAGGTATCGATGCACGTCCGCACCGTTTGTTTGTGCTCGCGCTGTCCGGCGCGCTGGCTGGACTTGGCGGCGTTTTCAACGCGGCCTATCTGGGCTCTGCCGATCCAAACGCAGGTATTGGGCTCGAGCTCTCGGCGATTGCAGCTGCCGTCATCGGAGGCACCAGCCTGATGGGCGGCAGGGGGTCCGTGCTCGGCGCCTTTGTCGGCGTATTAATTATCTCGATCCTGCAAAGCGGGCTCGCGCAGATTGGCGTGTCCGAACCATCCAAAAGACTGATCACCGGTGCGGTGATCATTAGCGCAGTTCTGCTGGATCGATGGCGCCAGAAGCACCCCCAATAATTTACAGGTGCAGTCCAATCAAGGAACTATCGTCCCGATGCTCCTGTAAGCCGTTGATAAATATAGCGTTTTCGTGAGTCGTCAGGCCTTATGCCTTGGCTCGTCTGAGTCAGCTCCTTCCAGTAAAACTCGAAAACTGTCCTTCACGTGCGGGCACCCGACACGAGAACCTTGTCAGTGTAACTAAGATCTTATAGTATCTATATCAATATTTTAGTATCTTTATAGATACTATTGTATCCAAATAGCTACCGAAGGTACGGCAATGAGACCAATCGCAGAAGAACAGGATGTTATCCGGTACCCGCTAAACGAGTTGCTCGGAACACACGCCAACGTACGACTGATGCGCGTACTCGCCGAAGAGGTAATTGGCCCAATAGGTGCTTCCGTAGCAGCAGAACGGACCGGGCTCACGCCGGCAGGTGCTCGCCGGGCGTTGGTGAGACTCGTGAAGACGGGGTTCGTCGAAAGTGTGGGCGGTGGACGCTCTCAAAAGTATGTTCTTCGAGATTCGGATTCACTTACCAGAACCATACGACAACTCTTTCAAAACGAGGCCAAGCGCTACCGGGAACTCCGAACAGGGATACGCGACGCTCTCCAGGACCTGCCCGAAATTCAGGCAGCCTGGATCGAATCGCCGCCAAACCAGGTTGGCAAGCCGTTACAAATAGGAGTATTGAGCGACTCAAGTTCCCTCGCGTACATTGGAGACGAGGTGAGGAAGCGACTCACGAAGCTTGAGCAAGCATTTGACTTAACAATCGAGATCCGCAAATTCTCGCCGGCTGATGTTCCGGAAGATTTCCAGGACAGCTCGGAATTATTAACTGGTTACATCGACACTGGAGAAACGAACCCCGATCGTACCCATTCCCAAAGAGACGAACGAACGCTTCGATACAGCTCTGCAATTGCCGACATCCTCGATTCTGATCCATCACTTATCAGACGCGCCTCCCGCTATCTGGAATTTCTATTGGAAGAAAACCAAGGCACTGCATCGCATGATATTAGGGAGTGGCATGACATCCTTGACAGTTACTCCACACAACGAATAAAAGATTTCATTATTGCCGACACACCGCGCGCGAAAAGACTACGGCAAAGTTCACCATTTCTTGCCGTATTAAGCCCAGATGAACGAGAAAGAGTAACCGCAGCAGCGGATAATTCGACATGACCCGGGACCAACTTGAACATGCGATACGCGCCGCTTGCGACGTAGCCAAAGACACAGACCTAATCATATTCGGTTCGCAGGCAATATTAGGGGAGTATCCGGATGCACCGGCCGATCTACGGGCGTCAATTGAAGTAGATGTCCAGCCGCGGAATCGTCCCGATGCTGTGGATAGAATTGATGGTGCTTTAGGTGAGCTGTCGCTCTTTCATGGAACGCACGGCTTCTACGTTCAAGGCGTTTCAATAGAAGCCGCAACTCTGCCAGATGGGTGGCAAGATCGAACGATTGAGGTCAAGGATGAACGAACCACTAGAGGCAACATTGGCCACTGCTTGGAATCGCATGACCTGGCGGCGAGCAAGCTAGTTGCATATCGAGACAAAGATCGAGATTTCGTTCGAACCCTAATGCTGGAACGAATGGTTGATATAGAAATACTGGTTCACCGCATCGGGCTATTGCCTGTCGCTGAGGAAACGAAACAGCGGCTGGTCGATTGGATAAACGCAACGTCCAAGGGCTTCTGAAAGCATGCGTGAATTTTGCGTGGTTCAGCCCTGAATAGTCCTGCAAGCAGCGCAACGAACGCCACGATTACTAATTGATAATTAAGAACCGAATCTAACACTTAGCCTACCGAAAATCCGCATGTCGGTTGTTCAACCGAGGAGCGGAGCGGCGACAGGCGTTTGTGCCCATTCCGCCCCTGGCCAACATCCTCAATGGGTGTTAACCGGTCAGTGTCATTTGACCGAATCAGGTGTCTGGAATGGCACCTCCCATGACCCCCACAAGGTCCGTTACATCTACGCTGATCATGTCCGCGGAAACCCGACCAACCAACGGCGCCAGCTGCCCGTTTACTATCAGTCGCGTGCCATTCTCCGCCCCGCGCGGGTAACCATCGCCATAGCCAATCGCGAAAGTCGCAATATCCGATGGCCGTGCGGCGCTCCATGTTCCGCCGTACCCGACGCGCTCTCCCGTGGCTATTCTGCGAGTAGAGATAACTGCCGACTCCAGTGTCATTACAGGCCGCAGTTGCCTGGCTCAGCGTCTCGGCACAGGCAAAGTGCGTGCAAAACACAATGTTGCTTCGCACGTTTCTAGCCTGTCTAAACAGTTCATAAGCGCGGCTGACATCATGTGGCTGAAAACCCAGGCGATGCATGCCGGTATCCACTTTTAACCAACCTGCAACCCAGACAAAGCAGCGCAATTCTTAAGCGGCGCTTCAGCAATAGCTCGGACCTGGCCCGAGTTTTCAACCATTAGCCAGAAGTTCTGCTGTGCGGCGATGACTAACCAGTCCGCATCGAAAACCCCTTCCAGCAATAAAATGGGGCGACTGACGCCACCCTGTCGCAGTGTCAACGCTTCTTCGATGCAGGCCACCCCAAACGCTTGTGCCCCCGGCTCCAAAGCCAACGCGATCTGCGCCGCTTGTGCGCAATTAAGTTTTAGCGCAGCTAGATCAATAGACGCCCTGGCCGCTCGAGCCATGCGGCACGGTTTTCCCGGTCATGCTCAATGACCTGTAGCCACATCTGCGGAACCAAAACACGCAACAGGAATAAAATTTGTACGGGTTCGTACACCTGCCTAAACGGTATGCGTCAATTCTGCACCGCCAATTTGAAACGTAAATCGCGGGCCCTTCCAATCCGCCAGCCGATGCCTAGTTCGTTAACAGCACCGTTTTCGTCGCGATAAAAACGTACGAGCGCACCCTCAACGCCCAATCGTATGTCGTAAACAAAGCTATCGCGGTAAACAGGCTTAAGCTTAAAGGCCATTTCAGGGCGGTGCTCTATGTACAGAACAAGGTCGGTGCTGTTCTTCTTGATCTCATATGTCGCGCCAATTTCATTGCTGTAAAAGCGACCTGTGAACGAATCGAGGTCCGGCTTTTCAGGGGCCCACGATTCGGTCCTTATGAATGTTTCGACGTTGCCGGTCTTGGTTTCGATTTTGAAGCGTCTACTGTCTACAAAGACCACTTGATCACCATTCTTGAGTGCCATCCTATCGTTCGAAATTGCTGTTAATGGCGCACCCTGGATTCTCAAGTCATTCCCGTTACGCACGAGCTTGACTGGCATACCGGTGAATTCGCTGACATACAGTCCTGCTCGAACCTCGGCTTTTGTCAAATAGGTGTTCGATGGAATTTTTTCAGAAGCAGGTAAGAACAGATCTGCAATTTGATATCCGAAGTAATCGCCTCCAAACGTATAGTCCGGATCGCCGGCATTACAAGCAACGGCAACTGAAAGTCGATGCTCCGGAAAACGAGCGAGCCAGGCACGATAGGCACCAATACCTCCTGCATGGGAAATCTCCGTTGTGCCGTTGCGAGTACGCTGGTAGAGGCCACGTGAGTAATTGGATTGCCGCCCACTATTCAGTACTGCGCGTCGTTCAAATTCCTTCGCAACGAATTCACCCAGTTTTCGTTCGGTGAGTGCGGTGTTCCAGATCAACAGGTCCGGGACGTTCGTCAATATTCCCGCATCGCCGTACACATCCTCAAACGGCATCGTTTGAACATAGCCTCGTTCGGTACGCATGTAGGCAATCGACCGCCCACTAACCACACGTCGAAAGTCATCTCGCCATTGAGTTGATTTAATTCCGAGCGGTTCAAAAAGGTTTTCTCGTGCAAACACCTGCAATGACTGGCCAGCAACACGCTCCGCTATGATCGCCAGGAGGACGAAGCCGGAATTCGTATAGCTGAATTCTTCGCCAGGCATGAAATCGAGTTGCTGCTGACGAACTATGATGTCAAGAGCATCGGCATTGGTCATCACGCGAGTCGTCCGTCCCCAGCCGGCCAGTTCATCCAGGACGCCCCAGTCCCTTATGCCGCTCGTGTGCGAGAGTAGGTGGTTAATCTCTACCCGGCCGCCATATACGGGCAGTTCCGGGATATATTTTCGGACGTCATCTGTCAGTTTCAGCTTGCCATCTCGTGCAAGAACCAGAATGGCGGCCGCTGTAAACTGTTTCGAGACCGAGCCAACTTCGAACAGGGTGGACGGTTCATTCAACACCCCATGCTCAAGGTCAGCGACACCATAGGCACGTGACAACAACACCTGACCATCCTGAATCACCCCGACAGCACAACCGGGTGTTGTCGACGAGTTCCAGGGCTCGAAGATTGCGTCTACGCGACTTTCCAAATCAGTGTCATCGGCGGCGGCTATGCCGCTCGATACCAACGCTAGAAGAATCAGTCTTGCGATCAGCATTAGTCTGTTCCTACCTAGTTATTAGAGTGGCCAACAAAACCAGGATTCACCAAACGACTTGATTTGATTGGGAAATGGCTTGCGCCGAACAAGGAAACCTTCTAATATTTGTCCGGACAACAGGATTAATTAGAAATTTAACATGGTGATCTCCATCGTGCAATGCCTTCGCCTCACTAACACGGTGCGACCATCGTGAGGATGTTTCCACGTGCTGTTCTATTCGTACCCGCTAGCCGGCCGGATCGAATTCATAAGGCATTGGCAACGAACGCGGACCTGGTTTGCGTTGATCTTGAAGACGGTGTCGACCTACGGGAAAAGAATGCGGCCAGGCAGTCCCTGCTGGCATTCCTCGCGGCAGCAGATTTTGACGTGAATCGATTGTCTGTGCGGGTCAATGACCCGACAAACGATCTGGGCCGCCAGGACCTGGCGGCCATTGCCAAATTGCCGCAACCATTGGAGCTCTTGGTGATCCCCAAGGCAGCGGACACGGGCACTATCGACCTGGTATTCGAGCTATGCCCGCAAATCCGAAAGTCGGTGGTGATCGTTGAAACCGTAAAAGGCCTCTCCAATGTATTCGCAATGGCAGCCCACGAGCGCGTATGTGCCGTATGTTTTGGCTCTGCGGACTGGTCGACGGAGGTCGATTGTGCGATGGAATGGGATGCTCTGTTGTATGCACGATCGAGGATTGTCCATGCAGCGACAGAGGGGGGGTGTGCCCCAATCGATGGCGCCTGGCTCCAACTGGACGATGAACAAGGACTGGAGTTGGAAAGCCAGCAACTACGCAAGCTCGGCTTTCAAGGCCGGATAGCATTGCATCCAAAACAGGTTGCAGCGATTCTGCGTTCGTTCTCGCCAGATGCCAAGACCATCGAAAAAGCGAAACAAGTGCTAGAGGCAGTCAGGCAGAACCGGGCCGGTGCATTTCAATTCAACGGTATGATGGTTGATGAACCGATAATTAAACGTGCCCGCCGGGTATTAGAATCAGTCGGAATATCCTGTTCCGACGCAACGAAGTAACCGGGAGACCCGATGACTTACGGAACCGAAAAGGTGGGGCCGAACCGCTATAGAGAAAAACTGGGTAGAGATTACGAAGACTTTCAGGTCGGCGATGTCTATGAACATCGGCCAGGCCGTACCCTGATGCAGGCGGACAATACGTGGTTTACGCTCCTGACGATGAATACGCACCCAGTCCATTTCGACCTCAACTTCGCAAGTCAAACTGAGTTCGAAAAACCCCTCATGAACAGTACGCTGACGCTGGCTCTCGTCACTGGCATGAGCGTCAGCGATACAAGCCAACGCGCGATTGCCAATCTTGGCTGGGATAAAGTTCGATTGCTCGCGCCAGTATTCGATGGGGACACGCTATATGCGGAAAGTGAAGTTTTAAGTAAGCGACTATCCAGGTCGCGGCCCGGGCAGGGCATCGTGACCATCAAAACCACCGGGATCAATCAGCATGACGTAGCAGTTATCAGTTTCGAGCGTTCATTCCTGATTGCACAACAAGACTCCTCGGCGAGCGACTAAAAATATAGCCGATCTCACCGCGCGTGACGTGTTCCTGCGTCTATGACAATACGTAGTTCGGCAGCAACAGCGATAGGCTGGGAAATACGGTAACCAGCAATAGCGAAAGTAGAAGTATCAGCGCAAACGGCCAGATACCGCGAACGATCTCTGCCATCGACGCATTCGTTGTGGAGGACAGCGCAAACAGTGTAAGGCCCACCGGCGGAGTGATCGTCGCAATCTGCATGTTGACAATAACGATTACCGCATAGTGGATAGGGTCGATCCCCAGTGCCAGCATTAATGGCAGCACGATCGGAAGCGTTATCAGTATGACCGAAATGACTTCAAGGAATATTCCCAAAAAGAGCATCGCGATATTCATAATCAATAAGAATTTCCAGGGCGAAATTTCGCTGCTGACAACAGACTGCAACAAAGTCTCCGATACCTGTGATGCGATGATCCAGTGGCTGAATGCGAACGACATCGCAACAATAAACATGATCCGGGCGGTATTGGTCACCGAAATCGTCAACAGACCCAATAGCGATCGCCACCTAATGTCCCGGTATATGAATAGTCCGCCACACATAGAGATTATCGCGGCAAGCGCGGCCGCTTCTGCCACGGTCACGATGCCACCGTAAATACCACCGAGAATCAAAACAGGAATTGCCAAAGCGGGCAGCGCCTCAATATGTAAGCGTATAACGGCGCTGCGCTTGGGCCGTGCGCGGCTTGTCAAATTGTGCCGACGGCCAAAATAAATCACCCACAAAGCAAACAACGCAACCTGTATCAGGCCCGGCACGACACCGGCCAAAAATAGCCGAGGGACGGACGAACCGGTGACGTAGCCATAGACGATAAGCGCAATACTGGGTGGAATCAGAATGCCAAGCGTCCCAGACGCGCCAACCACGCCGAGCGCGAACTCGCGTGGATACGCACGTTCAGTCATTGCCGGAATCAGGATGGCACCAAGGGCGATGACCGTAGCGGTTGATGAGCCCGAAATCGCAGAAAAGCCAAGCGCAGCAAAAACGCAGGCCAAGCCGAGGCCGCCTTTCATCCAGCCAGTCCACACATCCGCCAACTCGACCAACACACGGCCGGCGCGACTGTGTTCCAGGAATGTGGTGGCCAGCACAAAATACGGTATGGCGATCAGGCTGCTCGAATTCAGATGATCCAGGACAATTTGAGCCAGCCCCCCGACCGAACCGCCGGAAAGAAAAAACAAAATTAGTGCAGAGCCGCCAAGTGCGACATAGATCGGGATGCCAAGAAGGATAAGTAATGCGAGAAGGCCACCGACGGCAAGTAGTGTCAGCATGGCGCAACGCCGCTCAGCAATGCCGACATACGACTAGTGCTCTGCACGTGACTGCTGCTGAATTAGGTGCATTGACGCGAATAGGCGGCCAGCATACCGGATGGAAATTGATGCAAGCCCAATGGGTAAGCACAGGTAATATACCCACATGGGCAATGCGAGACTGCTATCGCTACGCTCGCCAAGCTGTATCGCAAACTGAACCACCTGGATCCCTCCCACCATAACCGCCAAACAAAAAAGCATGGCGCAAAGATCCTGAAGTACAGCAAAATAAAGACTCCACTTCCGCGAAAGGAAGGTGGTCAATAAATCCGCTTTGACATGATCGGAATCCATCACTGCCCGAGCACCCGCCAGAAGAAATGCCCAGGTAATCAGATACACAACCATTTCCCCCGGCCAATCCAGAGCAAATTGTGGCGTTAGGTATCGAGAAACAATTGCATAAATGGACAACAACAAACTAAGCAAGGTTAGTGTTCCAATGACGAACACTTCGATGCGATCGTAGGTTGCCAATAGTCGCGCTAGTCGGGGATTAGTCACTTAGCCGACACCATTCGGAAGTATCGCATCCAGGACGTCCGCGGCAGCCGTGACCAATGGCATATCCATACCGAGTTCCTTGGCCAGAATGATCGACCGATCGAGCAGTTCCTGGCGACGCGACGACGACAGTGGTTCGATATCGCTGAATACTTCGATACCATTTTGCACTAACTCCTCGCGCGCACTCTGTTGTCGTCGGCGTGCCAGTAGCCGTGACTCGTCAACAATGCTTTCCCAAACTGCGGCAATCTTCTGTCGGTCAGATTCGGCCAGAGCATCCCAGGTGCGCAAGCTGATTAGCGGAACATAACCAAGATAGCTGGACCGTTCTTCGTAGCAAAACCGAATACCCGATTCCCACATTTGTCCCGAGCGTAGCGTCTCATGCGTGGTTTGCACGGCGTCGACGTTTCCCTGGGATACCGCGATTGCGAGGTCGCTGAACGGTATGACGATGGGATTTGCGCCGAACATCTTGTACAGCTCCAGGGACGCCCGGCTTCCGGGTACTCGTATTTTCAGGCCGGCCATATCGTCAATCGAGGTAACCCGGCGGTGTGTTGTATAGAGATTGGTGTAACCCAAATCAAGCGAACGACCCAGCATGTGGGTCTGCGTTTTATCTTCCATTCGTTGATACAGCTCGGCACCGATCGGTCCGTCGTTGATTGTATATACCGTGCTTAGATCGGTTCCATAAAACATCGGCAAAGTAAAAAGATTGGCGTTTGGGTCGAAACGGGACATTTTTGAAAGTGCAGGCACGCCGACATCGACCAATCCCCAATGCAAGGCTTTGACAATATCCCGATCGTTTGCAAGCTGTGCAGACGAGAATATGGCGGCTTCGATTGCGTTGTCGGTTGCCTCACCCAGGCGTTCTTTGAATACGCTCAATGCCTCATTCCGTACATGATTTGAGGCCGTATCAACGCTGATTTTCAGCAAGGTTTCAGGTCGCCTTTGATCGCTGAATGCTACGGATGGAAAACAGCAAGCAGCCGCACCGAAACGCAATACGCTGCGGCGTGAAATTCCGCGAGTTCCCCTCTGATTCATAAATACGCGACCTGTGCTGCGATTGCGACAATTGATCAAACATCTTGAATTGTTCCGGAAATCAAGTCAAGATTCATCCGAACATCCGTATTAATTTACCAGTTGGAGTTGGGCATGATTGAACCACCACTGAACGGCGTGCGGGTCCTTGCCATCGAGCAATATGGCGCTGGACCCTTCGGTACTTTGTTCCTGGCAATGATGGGTGCCGAAGTCATCAAGATCGAAAATCCGTCAGCCGGTGGTGATGTGTCTCGGGGAATTGGCCCGCATTTCAGTGGTGATCCAGCCGACAGCGATTCAAGCCTGTTCTTTCAGGGACTGAATCACAACAAGAAAAGCATTGCTCTCGATATAGCCTCCGAGGATGGCAGGAAAGTATTTAGCAAACTTCTGCCAACAGCGGATGCGATCTACACAAATCTTCGGGGCGATGTGCCGGTCAAGCTTGGGCTCACTTACGATCAGCTAAAAGAGCATAACGAACGCTTGGTATGTGCACATCTGACCGGATATGGTCGCGACAATGAGCGGGCGAGTCGACCGGGATATGACTACATCATGCAAGCTGAGGCAGGCTACTTCCAGCTAACGGGCGAGCCGGACGGACCGCCTACCCGATTTGGTCTGTCAGCCATTGATTTCATGACCGGCGTTACAATGTCGTTGGGCCTTACGTCGTGCCTCCATCAAGCGTTGCGTACCGGCCGCGGTCGCGACGTGGACGTAAGCCTTTTCGACGTGGCTCTGTATAACTTGAATTACGTTGCCATGTGGTACATGAACGCCAATTTCGAGCAACCACGGGTTGAACGTTCGGCGCACTTTGCCTTGGTGCCGTGTCAGCTGTTCAAAACAGCAGACAGCTGGATTTACGTGATGTGCAACAAGGAAAAATTCTGGCAGCAATTGTGCGAAAAGATTGACGCCAAAGAATTGCTCGCGGACCCGCGATTCAAAGATTTTTCTGCGCGTTTGAAACATCGCAAGGAACTGACACAGCTTTTGGACCGGATTTTTATCAAAAAATCCACGGATGAGTGGATGCAGTGTTTTGGCGTAGCGGTACCGGCGTCTGCAGTCTTAAGTCTGGAAGACGCGCTGGGAAATTCGTTTCTCGAAAAGAATGGAAACATCGTCGACTGCGAGAGACAAGCTGAAAATTCAATAAAATTCCTGAGGAATCCCGTCCGCTATAAAGACAGTATCGAGATGGCCTGTGCACCCAAACTAGGTGAACACACCGGGGAACTGCTGGCAGAAATTGGGTACAATGACGCCGAATTGAGCCAGTTACGGCGCGACAAAATCATTTTTTGAGCAATTCGAATATGCAGAGTACGACCCGGGAACCACGCTACTCAATTATCGCTCGCCAATTGGCAAGCGATATCGAGCAGGGAAAAATCACTGTTGGCCAGATGCTGCCCACAGAGTCCGAATTAACACGTGATTTCGGTGCCAGCCGTCACACTGTCAGGTCTGCAATAAAACAACTTCAAACTTTGGGGCTTGTTGCGACTCGCCGCGGTCGTGGTACAGAGGTGATTTCCGCCAAGCCGCTACAATCACGGGTCGGCTTTTCATTCGACAACCTGAATGATTTTCTGGTCATCGCAGAGCTGACCAAGCTGACCGGCATGAGCAAAACACACGACCGGGTCTCCGCCCAGATTGCAGAAGCAACTGGTTGGCAGGCAGGTGAGCGTTGCTTGTGCGTAAAGGCTCTCCGGACCTCCATCGCCGACCGCGAAAGCATTGCTTATATTGAGGTCTATCTGCGCTGGCAATACGCGTCAATTGAGAAAAAAATAGCGAGAAAGACGGTTGCTATTTCGAAATTGGTGGAACAGGAGTTTAGCCTCCAAACGAAGGAGGTTCGCCAACTCATTCGTCCACAAGCCGTTTCCGCAGAAGTGGCGGGCAAGCTGAAAGTGGAGGTGGGGGCGCCAGGTCTTATCGTCGGCCGTCGCTATATCGCGGACAACGATGAAACGTACATGTACGTCGTTAGCCACCAGTCAGGAAGCAATGCCTGTATAGAACTGAGAATGCGATACGATCGCTAGCAGTGGCTTGGCGCACACAGTGTGTCTGCAGGTTGAAACCCAGGCATCCGTCCGCCTCCCTTCTCCTTTGATCTCACGGCAAGAGACAACGCGGGCAATCGAGCCCCAGCGGCGTCGTCTTCATCGTCCCGCGCATGCCGGTTGGCTAAGTTTCATTTGATACCGACGGTATCCATCGAACGACTCACAGCGAATTCCTGCCCTTAAATCAGTGGCGGCTCTTGACTATTTTCTGGATCATTGTTAGCGTCAAGTTGTTCGGTCAACCGGATAAATAAACAAGCAAGATAGAGGCGCAATTGTCTCAGCTAAAGTTCGGATTCCCTTGCGGTCAGCGCTAGCGACCTTTGGTATAAGCAGTGAAAACAGATTAGGGGACAGCAGTGATGAGGATTAACATTTTTGGCTTGATGCTTTTCGTCGGCGCGATTTTCTTTGGCGAATCGGTGTTCGCACAAACCGCAAATAGTGCAGTTTCAGACAAGCGGACGCTCGAAGAGATTGTCGTTACTGCCTCAAGGCGGTCGGAGTCACTGCAGGACACCTCAATATCTGTGTCGGCAGTGACCGGTGGCTTTCTCAATAAAGTTGGCGCATCCACACTCGATGACTATATGGGTTATGTGCCCAGTGTAAACGCCGCCAGCAATACGGCCGGAGAACGTGGTGGCCTGAACATCCTTATCCGAGGCATCAGCAACACCCGAATAGCCCTCGGAGATGCTTCGCTGCTGACAGCAACCACCGGTTTTTATCTGAACGATATTCCAATAACAGCGATAGACACACAGCTTTTCGATGTTGATCGGGTGGAAGTTCTGAGGGGCCCGCAAGGCACACTGTACGGGGCGGCGTCTCAGGGCGGCGCCGTCAAATTGATTCTGAACAAGCCGAACCTCTATGAACTGGAAGGAGCGGCCGAGGCTAGCTATAGCTTTCTCGACGGAGGTGGAAACGGTAGCGACGTCAGCGGCATGATAAGCATTCCAATCTTCGAAGGGGTTTTTGGTATTCGAATTGTTGGCGAATACCGGGAAAGAGATGGCTTTATCAACACGTACAACGTCGGTTTAGACAATCTATCAGGCCAGGTGCCCGCACCGGTGAGCAACGTACTCAATGTACGGCCGTCGGTGGGGAGTCGGATTTGGACCGAAGGCAGCAACGATCGCGAAGCAACGGGCGGCAGTATTACCGCGCTTTATACGCCGAATGAAAACCTGACGGTCGACTTTACTCAACTCTGGCAGTTGACCAAGAACGGCGACGTAAACTGGGTCGACAGTCGCTTCAACGGCGCCTACGAGCAGGAAAAGTATATCCTCGAACCAAATCAGAGTGATACGACCCTTAGCGCGCTAACCATTTCTTACGATTTCGAACCGTTCACGGTTGTATCAAATACCGGGTACTACACGCGTGCCTACGATGAAATTATCGACTTCACTCGACCCGTGTTTAATGGTGAAGGCTTCGGTGCCGTCCTCGATTACATTCCGGCTGCAGTCACACTGACAAGCCAAGGCGGCATGAAGACTTTTACGCAGGAGTTTCGAGTTGAATCCAACCGAGCTTCTTTCAGCAATCCATTCCTCAGCAAACTGGACTGGGTGTTCGGTGGCTTCTACATGGATGCCAAGAGAACCTTCCTTCAAATCCAGGAAGGCCCCGGCTGGGAAGCCGCATCCCAAGGAAACCCTCTCCCACTGCCAAATGACCTACGTTCGATTTCCGACGACGAATTTAACGAGACAAGTGAGTCTACGTTCCTCGACGTGACGTACAACCTCAGTGAGAATTTTGCGGTTGGTGGCGGCATCCGCTTCTTTGATCTGTCGACTGAACTCAATGGGTCGGACCTCAATACACCCAATCCAGTGGTTCCTGCGACGACGAACCTGGACTTCAGTGAGGACGGTCATTCCATACGATTTGGCGCTTCTTACGACCTCAATGATGAGACCAAAGTCTTTGCCAACTTTAGTGATGGATTCAGGTTGGGCGGTGCTGTCACTCCCATCAACTTCAGTACAGACCCACTGTGTGCACAGGTTATCGCGGACAACGGACTGGAGGCATTTGCAACCGGACGTTTTGGCTCTGATGATGTCGAGACATTTGAAATCGGTCTGAAGAAAGGCTTCGCAGATGGCCGGGTAACTGTTAATGCCTCAGCCTATACGACGGAGTGGTCGGGACTGCAAAGCCAGATCAGGCTCGGTGACATTTCGGCAACCTGTTTCCAGGTTATTACCGCAAACGTGGGTAAAGCTGCAATCGACGGATTCGAACTGGAGTTTTCAGCGCTGGCTTCGGACCACTTCGCCCTGCAAGGATCACTGGCGTACACCGATGCAGTCATTGATGATCCTGGCCTTAGTCCGTTCACGGCAGGTGACCAGATTCTGAACGTCCCGGAATGGTCCGGAAGTTTGGTAACACGGTATGAGACGCAGACCAATGCATTAGGTGGCGACAGTACTTTCTTTGTTCAAGGCGACATGCGCTATGTGGGCGATCGCCTGCCAACGACCGGCAGCACCGATCCACGCCTGTTGCTTGACGACTATACGTTGGTCGGTGCACGGCTGGGCTTTGTCTTCGGCAGTGAAAAGCCAACCACGATAACGCTGTGGGCAAAAAATCTGCTCAACGAGAGGCGGGAGCTGAACTCCCGCGTCAAGATCGGGGTACCTTCCACCGTTGACAATATGGGTCTTCCTCGGACATACGGCGTCACCATCAGAAAGGACTTCTAGTTTTCCTAGTAAGGTGAGCAAGTGACTGCGACAAATCTCCATAGGCCGTGAATGAATACCAGGGAGTGACCAAAAATGCGCCGAGACAGTCTTCTTATCCCGCAGCTGGAGATAGGGCTGAAAGTTATTTTCACGCGACTCAAATCACAGCTCGTTCCGGCGAGGGTGGTGGCGGGTTTCGGTGCCATGGCGCTCAGCGCGGCTTGTTCCGGAATTGACTCGAGCACGGAGGCGACAGACAGCTTTACTGCCGTGGAGACCGAAGCTTGCGTGGCATTGCCGACGCTGGACTTCACAGGTATTGAAGATGCGGCGACGCAGGTGACGGAAGCACGGGCGGTGGCAGCAAGCGAGTCAATGCGTGCTCACTGTCGTGTGGCAGGCTATGTGTCGCCGAACGTCGAGATCGTTCTGCAACTGCCACTTGCCTCGGAGTGGAACGGCAAATTTATCGAAATGAGTCCCGGCGGCTATGCGGGCTCGACAGAGGTCTACACGGTCGGGTGGTGCGCAGATGCTTTGAGGCGGGGTTACGCCTGTCTGAGGCACGACGCCGGACACACGGGACTCTCGACCAAGACTTCCTGGGCCTACAACAACCTGCAAGCAGAGTTCGACTACGGGATACACGGCCACTACGTGGCGGCGTTGGCCGGAAAGGCACTCATCGAACACTACTATGGATCGGCGCCCGAGTATTCGTATCACTTCGGCTGCTCAGGCGGCGGCAAGCAAGGTCTCGTCGAGGCGCAACGCTACCCGTGGACCTTCGATGGCATCATCGCCCTTGAACCGTCGAACGTGACGGCCACCGGCGTTGTGGTCCTGTGGAATGCCATTGTCACCCACGACGAAGAGGGCAATCCGCTCTTCACCGATGCCGATCTGGACGTGCTGCAAGGCGGCGCTATTGCCGCGTGTGATGCCGACGATGGACTGGAGGACGGCATCATCGGCGCGGATCCCCGAACCTGCAATTTTGATCCCGGCGAATTGCTATGCAAAGCGGGGCAAACGTCGGGATGCCTGTCTCAGTTACAGGTCGAGGCGGCCCGCAAAGTTTACGAAGGACCAGTGACGTCGGAAGGCGAGCGGCTCAGCAATTATTTCCCCTGGTACCCCGCGTTGCCGGGCTCTGAGAAAGGCGGGTATTTCACCCGGGACCTGGACTACAAAACGCAGTACTGGCAATTCATGGGCTTCAATCCGGACCCGGGCCCGACCTGGAAGTCGTCGGACTTCGATTTCGATGAGGACTACAAGCGCACCGGGATGATGGATGCCGTGGTAAACGGCTCTGACAATCCGGATCTGCGCAACTTCAAGGCGGCGGGCGGCAAGATGATGATCATCCAGGGTTGGGAAGATTCGGGACTGCCGGGTCCGCTGGTCACACTGGATTACTATGAGATGGCGGAGCGGATCATGGGCGGGCGTGACGCAACCCAGGAGGCGGTACGACTCTACATGATTCCCGGGCGATCACACTGTATCGCCGGTGTCGGTGCCGCCGACGCAGACTTCCTGACGTATTTGGAAGACTGGGTCGAGAAGGACACACCCCCTGACATGATTATTGGGTCCCACATCGAGCCCGAGGTCGGTCTCTATGATTGGCCCGAGTTGATCAACGCCCTCAGCGATCCAGAGCGGGTGAAATTTACGCGCCCACACTATCCGTATCCCCTGCACGCGAAATACCGCGGCAGTGGCGATCCCAACGACCACCGGAATTTCGAGCCGGTCGATCCGGAGCGCAAATGAGCTTTCCGGAGATGAGTACAAACTTGCACAACAGGAGTGAAGGATGATGGCGATGTTCGAACGGATCATGAAGCGTCCGGTATCTATGATTGTGACAACCGGGATTCTGGTTCTCGGGCTGAACCTGAGCCCGGCCGAAGCCGCGACAACGGCGTGCGAGGCTATGCCGGAGCAGGATTTTACTGGCATTGTTGATGCGGCGACGCAGGTCACCGAGGCGCACATGGTGGCAAAGTCGAATGACGTTCCAGCCCACTGCCTGGTGCGAGGCTATGTTTCGCCGAATGTCGGCGTCCTGCTGCATCTGCCGAGCAAGAGTGAGTGGAATGGTAACTTCCTCGAGGCGAGCCTGGGCGGCTACGGCGGCTCGACAGAGGCGATGGTGCCGTGGTGCGAGGAGGCGATGCGCAGAGGTTATGCTTGCCTGACTCACGATACGGGGCATACCGGCTGGAACCTCCGGGCGTCCTGGGCCTACAACAACTTGCAGGCGGAATTCGACTACGGCATACGCGGACATCACGTGGCGGCGCTGGCCGGCAAGGCACTGATCAAGGATTACTACGACTCGGAGCCTGAATTCTCTTATCACGTCGGTTGCTCGGGCGGCGGCAAGCAAGGCCTGGTCGAAGCACAGCGCTACCCGTGGAACTTTGACGGCATCCTCGCACTGGAGCCCTCCAATGTGACGGCTACCGGCGTCGTGATCCATTGGAACGCGTTGGTCACTCACGATGAAAATGGCAAGCTGCTATTCACAGACACGGACCTCGACGTTCTCCACCAGGGAGCGCTTGATGCCTGCGATGCGAACGACGGGTTGAAAGACGGCGTCATTGGTGGCGATCCTCGTCAGTGTAAGTTTGATCCAAGCGTGCTGCAGTGCAAGGCGGGTCAGAAATCGGGCTGTCTTTCCGCAGTGCAGGTGGACGCAGCACAAAAAGTCTACGAGGGGCCGGTAACCTCGGACGGAGAAAAGTTAAGCAATTATTTCCCATGGTATCCGGCACTGCCGGGTTCGGAGAAAGGCGAGTACTTCACGCGCTTCATTGAGTATAAAGAATCCTGGTGGCGCTTTATGGGCTTTACGCCCGATCCGGGTCCGAGTTGGCAGGCGAGCGACTTCGACTTCGATAAGGACTACAAGCGCATGGGTGCGATGGATGCGATCGTAAACGGGTCCAGCAACCCGGATCTTCGCAAATTCCAAACGGTGGGCGGCAAGCTGATGGTCGTTCAGGGTTGGGAGGATTCGGGGCTACCCGGCCCCCAGGTCACGGTGGACTACTACGAGATGGCAGAGCGCATCATTGGTGATCGCAAAGCGACTCAGGAGTTCTTCCGGCTTTTCATGATTCCCGGGCGGTCACACTGTCACCGAGGTGACGGCGCAGTCAGCGGTGACTTCCTCACCTACCTTGAGAATTGGGTTGAAAAAGACGAAGCACCCGACATGATGATCGGCTATCACCCTGAAGGCGACAACAGGGATCGCAACTACGATAGTTCGATGAAAGCCAATACATCTGTGCCGGCCAAGTACGAATTCAGCCGCCCGCATTTTCCGTATCCGTTGTGGGCGAAGTACAGCGGTAAGGGTGATCCCAACGACTATCGGAGCTTCGAGGCGGTCGATCCCGAGTAGCGACAAGTACTCCGGTGCTGATGAAGCGCATGGGCGAACGATTCATGGTGTACAAAGAAGGCTGCGAACCATCACTCGGATGGTGGCAATTGGCTTGAAGGTGCGATCAGTTGGCAAATGAGATGTTCGGAGGATGCAGGTGTGGGGCTGTGCGATTTGTTGTTCACGGACAGCCAAAAAGTGTCGTAAATTGCCATTGCAATCTTTGCCGTTCATTGAACGGATCAGCGTATTCAACCTATGTCGCAGTAGCGGAAGACGAACTCGAATTGACCAAGGGCGAGCCCAGGACATTTGCGATTTCGGAAGATGTTTCGAAGCAATTTTGCGATTCATGCGGTTCGCCGTTGTACAACACCAATAGTGTGTATCGCGGATTGGCGATTCTTCATTTGGGCGCGCTGGACAATCCACGGGCATGGACACCTCAGGCAAACATTTACTGCGAGTCCCAATTGGACTGGGTTGAGAAGCTGGATCAGCAAAAGAGTTTGGTCCAGGGTTTCGGGTAGCGACGATAAGCAACCAGGTCTGCGTCTCGGTTGCCCCATAGGCCAACGGAGGCAGCAACGAAATCAATGATTTGAGGGTGTCCCACCTATTGATTCGTGCGCATTGGTATCAATGCGAATTCTCATACAATGGTTTGGCGCATTTTTTCAGTTTTGCGCGAAAACCTGGCCATCTTCTGGTCTTCGACACGGCCAACTTATGAGTCAAATTACACAACGTCGACTAAGGACCATTAGCACACGATCTACTGATTGCATGAGGATGGGCTCCTATGTCTGTACCATAGCGTCATACGGTATGACCCCAAAAGAATACGGATCGGGAAGGCGAATGATGAAGGACGCAATTCCGGACAAAACACAAAACCGTCCGCGAACCCTTACTTAACTATGCGAATCTGTCGCAGCCTAGCTCTCTTCGCGCTCGTGATACTGAGCACTGCGGCCGCACGCGCTCAGCATTTCCCTTCCGACGAGGATCTTATGACGTTGATCCAGTCCCGCGTCGATGAGGGTCGTGCAGTCGGCATTGTACTCGGAGTCATCGAGGCTGATGACACGACACGGATTGTCTCGTATGGGGACGCTGGTCCCAATGCACGACCCATGGGCGAGAAATCAGTGTTCGAAATTGGCTCGATCACGAAGGTATTTACCGGAATTCTGTTGGCGGACATGGCTGCTCGCGGCGAGGTGTCGCTCGCAGACTCTGTCGCTAAATACCTGCCGGAAGGTGTCACCATGCCCTCTCGCAGCGGCCGGGAAATCACCCTGTTGGACTTGTCCACCCATCATTCTGCATTGCCGCGGCTCCCCGACAATATGTCACCGTCGGATGCAACGAATCCATATGCAGATTACACAGTCGAACAGATGTACACGTTCTTGTCCGGCTATGAGTTGAGTCGCGACATCGGTTCCGAGTATGAATACTCGAATCTCGGGGTGGGGCTGCTCGGGCACGTGCTGGCGCTAGTCAGCGGCGGCAGTTATGAAAGCCTCGTCCGCGAGCGCATTCTCAAGCCGCTGGGCATGACCAGGACTGGTATCGTACTCGACGAGGACATGCAAAACTGGATGGTGAATGGACACGACTCGGAAGGTAATGTCGTGCGCCTTTGGGACTTACCAACATTTGCAGGCGCAGGCGCTCTTCGTTCCGACGTCAGGGACATGTTGGTGTTCCTGGCCGCAAATACTGGGCCAGCAAAGACGCCGCTGGAACGTTCAATGCGCGGCAGTCATGAGGTACAGAAACGAGTCAACAAGCGCATGGCCGTGGCCCTGAATTGGCACGTGCAGTACCTTGGGGACGAGACCATCCTTTGGCACAACGGAGGTACCGCCGGCTTTCGTACATTTATCGGATTTGATCCGGACAAGAGCGTGGCTGTCGTCGTGCTGACAAATTCAGGTCACGGTGCGGACGATATTGGTTTTCATCTCATCAACCCGGGCATGCCTCTTGCCGAACCGCCGGTCGAGCGAATCGAAGTCAAGGTTCCCAAGGGCATCCTCGACACATACGTCGGGGAGTACGAGCTCACGCCTGATTTTACCATTGTCGTGACTCGAAAGAGGCGCGAGCTCTACGTGCAGGCTACCGGGCAAGAAAAATTCCAGGTGTTCGCAGAATCAGAGACGAAGTTCTTCTACACCGTCGTAGATGCGCAAATTTCGTTCGTCGAAGACGATTCGGGCACGATTGCTAGTCTAATTCTTCATCAGAACGGGGCCGACCAGTCAGCGCGGAAAGTGAAGTAGCGAAAGTAACGGCGGTCACATCTGGCGGCAAGTGCCCACGTCGGTGCCCAAACCAGGATCACATGCCGTCATCCAAGGTAACTTACCGCGACGGGAACCTGACACACTATGTGCTCTTGATTTATCTCAGGTTACGTCGGGTCTCGAAATCCGTTTAATCAAAATCCGTGTATCGCTGGTTCAATCGAGCCGCGAAGCGGCGACAGTCGCACGCAATGCGCCCGACGGGCGAGCGAAGCGAGTCCATTCCGCCCCTCGCCACCATTTCAAGTCCCAGTAGTTGCACGTAGCTACGAGCGTACCGAAGCCATCTCCGAGTGCTTTTCAAAAAATACCTGCGTGAGTTTTGCGTGAACTATGGCGCCGCAACGATGGGCAATTGCCAGGCTGATGCAACCGTGCGCATTCCGGACGCAAACGCAGCCGAAGATTACTGGCCGGACACCTGAAACTGCACGGTATCGTACAATAGCGGCAGATTCTTCAGACGATACTCGTGGCTAAGGCGCGCACCGGACTTATCAAATACGGGCTCCACTGTAGCCAGACCAAAAAAGCCAACAAAATGCACAAGCGTGCGCCAGGTATAGCAGCGGCGTACCTCTTCCTCCGGAGTAAATATCTCGTGCTGCGGTAACTCGTCCAGCAGCCGGGGAAAGGCGCGCAGAAAACAGTCTTCGTAAAACGCATGGGGCCGCCAGGTATCGCCATAACGCATCAGAAGATAAAGCGTAAAAAGGAATGCGGTCTGAATGAACCGGAGCTCAGGGTAACCATCCCGATAACTCCAGTTGAATTGTTCAACATACGCCTTGAATAAATACGGGTAGAGTGCCGCCAGCCCATTCCCGGTCAGCAGCGTACTGCAGTTGCGGCTAAGGATGAACCTGCCTTTATACTTTCGGATCAGGCCTGCAAGTTCTGCTGTCACGCGGGTGATGTGTACGTCAAGAAAATCCTCCTCCCGGTTGATGCCACCAAAGCGCGTGTTCTCCCGGTAGAGCTCTTCGCCCCAATAGGCAAGGGCAGCGTCCCGGCAGAACTTCCGGGGCAGGTTTCCCTTTGCAGTCGGTTTCAATCCCTTCTCGCCGATAGCCTCAAGCAACATGCCCAAAAGGGTCACAATCGGGGCTGTCGGTTTCGTGTCGAGCACCTCAGGAAACCGGATCAGCTCGGGTGACGTAAAAGGGAAATTCAAGAAGCGGTGCATTTGCTCCGGTGACAAACCATGAAATTCGTCGAGCGATCTCTGATTCTGCTGCTCCATATGGTGCCCGACAAACGCCTGGACCTCGGTCAGCGATTCGAATTGCATGCCTTCCATTGCTTGGCGCAGGTCTGCGGATGCCGCTCCTGCTTCACGCTCAGACGGAATGGCCTCCTGCTTGAGCAGGCAACATTTCTTGAATTTTTTTCCACTGCCACATGGGCAGGGGTCGTTAAGACCAGTCGCCGGAATTTTCATGCCGTAGGTCCGAGATTTTTGATTATTGAATAATACCTTTTTCGGTGCCTAAACCTGATCACTGAATTTGGATCTTGCATTGCGACGTATGTTAGGCGTTAACGTTTAGCGAAACCACCTGATATCCGCTGTAATGAAGCTTCACGTTCTTAGCGACCTGCATACCGAGTTCGCCGACTTTTCACCGCCGGATACAGATGCCGACGTCGTAATTCTTGCCGCTAATATTTATGTCCTGGACAACGATACCCTCGAGCTCGACGGCGTTCGGTTCGTGGCCAGCACCCTGTGGACGGACTTTAATCTGCACGGTGAAGGAGAGGCCTGGTTCGCCCGGCAGCGAGCCAAGCAGTGGATGAATGACTTCGAGTCGATTCGAAACGGCAGGCGGCGATTTACGCCCGAGGACTCCGTCGAACTCCATGAGGCGAGCAAGACGTGGCTCGTGGGTGAGCTGAAAAGGAAATTCGAAGGGCCGACGGTCGTAGTGACGCATCATTTGCCAGCCGCAATGTCTGTCGCAAAACAGTACGTGAACGATCCGTCGAGCCCGGCCTTCGCAAGCCAACTGGAAGATGTGATCGAGAAACATCGGCCGGAATTGTGGGTTCACGGACATACCCACGTGCCACGCGATTATGAGCTGTTCG
The DNA here is from genome assembly GCA_021773115.1 of Woeseiaceae bacterium. Classification (GTDB taxonomy): domain Bacteria; phylum Pseudomonadota; class Gammaproteobacteria; order Steroidobacterales; family Woeseiaceae; genus UBA1847. Next base: position 44,032 of record JAJFKS010000005.1, read on the forward strand.
AGACCCGGGTCGTTTGCAATCCGAGAGGATATCCCGGGGAAAATCGCCGTTCCGAATTCAGGGATGATCTGGTGGTCAGCGTTGGCTAAAAGTGATTTTTCTAAGACCCTGACTCGATAATCCTGCGGTAAATCGGGGAATATATCCCCAATATCCGTAATTTTTACCAAGTAACTGAATGGCTATGTGAATCCTTGGCAACAGTCAGTAGGCGTTGGTGCACCGAGGCAGACAGGTCCTCGGGGGGTGGGTTCTTCAAAGGAGTGCTTCCAGATATGGGCGCATGACTTTCTCGACGCGGCAGACCTTCGCAAACCGAAGCAGTTCTCTCGGTTTCGGTTTCTGGTTTTTCCGGTAAAGGGTGAGGGCTCCAAGTACGGTATCCACACCGATTTTATTCCGGTATTTGAAGCAATCGGCAAGGGTCTTTTCAGGACAATAAACGCGAAGAGGCGGGCCGCAATCCCCGCCGCAGCTCTTGTACTATCCCGCGGTCGATCGACGCAAAGAGCTTTATGCTGCGCACGAACTCTTCGGTGAAGGATTCGCGTTGGACAAATCTTTCAGCAATATGATGGAGGAGCTGGTCTTTCCTTCCTCAGAAACCAAGAACGATGTTCGCATGTCTCCGATGATCACCAAATCCTTTAAAGGAATGCCACCGGCAGTGGTTGCAACATCGGGTCTCGACATGCTGCGTGACCAGGGCGCGGCTTATGCCGAGCGATTGCAAAAGGACGGCGTTAAATCAATCTACTATAACTACCCTTCCCTGATTCACGGCTGGATGCAATGGTCGGGAGTCATAGACGACGCCGAAAAGGCATGTGTGGAAACCGCTCGAATGGCGGGAACGATGTTACGCGAGAGTCGGTAAACAACCGAAGTCGTTCAATTCGCGGTTGTAATGCGAGTACCAATTCCAAAATTCGTGCTTGGCCTGTGCATCGTGCTTTGCAGTGCCGTCCCAAACGATACCGAAGCTGATTCGAAAGACAGCCCGGTGAGTTTTGAGCTCGCGTACACGGCTGACATCATGTCGAATCTGCGTGGCGGAATTCGACGGGACGAATCATATCTCGACAATCTTGATTTGTTGATTGATATCGATGCGGACAGTTTGTGGGGATTACGAAACACGCAGGTCTTGCTACATGGGCTTTACAACAACGGCACGATGTTTGCCGAGAACATCGTCGGCGACGCCTTCGTCGTAAGCAACATCGGGACCGGTGTTGAAGCGATCAGGTTGTATGAAGCCTGGATCAATTTGACGTACGGCGACTCCAGCCAGGTTTTTGTTCGGCCTGCGCGGCCCGTCAATATTTCCGTCGACGAGCCTCGCCTTGAGAATCGCGAGCCGCGTATCAGACCAATGGCGTTACCGTGTTTCGGTGATGGATGGTGTTCCCGGTGACCCTATGGACCCGGGCGCAACGAAGATCGCACTCAGTAGTTATGACGGAGTGTTGCTAATTGGCGAACTCGAGCGCAGCACAGAGCGCTCGCGATTGCTGCTCGGAAGTTGGCGGTATACGGCCAGCTTCGACGACGTCTCAGCCGGTGACAATCAATATTCGGATGCGAAAGGACGGGGAAATTCTGGCTTCTACATACGTGGCGAATTCGTGTTCTTCGACCGAGAATCAAAGCTGATGGGTTTCGCGCGAAACGGTTATCGAACTCACTTACAAAGCCGGGTTAAACAGGAACCTAGCGCTACAACCCAATGTCCAGTACATCACTAACCCCGGGCTGGACCGCAATTTGGCCAATGCGGTGGTTATCGGGCTCCGGTTCGAGTTCACACTCTGATTCGGGACCGCGTCAGCAGAAGGTGCATTGCCGACGAAACTAGCGCCGAAGTTTAGTCTCCAGAATCACGGAGGAGTTGGTCCGGACGATTTCGTCGAAGGCAGCAATCAGATCAAGAACTCGATTTAGTTCGCCGGTTGAACTTGCCGCGATCACGGCGATCATGTCGTACTCGCCGCTGACGGAAAATATCGCCGTTACCTCCGGTAACTTTTGAAGACTAATATGTGCACGCCCTGTTAGTGGTTGATCGACTTTAATCAGAACGTGAGCACGAATGAGTCGATTTTCGTACTCACTGCTGAGGTCGATCGTAAACCGCTCGATAATCTTGTCTTTGCGAAGTCGGTTAATGCGACCTTGAACGGTCGATCGCGATACGCCGAGAATCCGCGACAATTCGGAGGTACTTGTTCTCGCATTTTCTCGTAAGAGCGCAAGGAGCTTTTTGTCCAGGCTATTCATTTTAACGGGATGAACCTATAAATTGGCGGAAACATCAGTCATTTTAGCAATTGTGATTGTTAAAATCGACACCACGATGCCTCACGATACTCGCAAGAGAATTGAGAGTGGAGAGACGTATGCGAAAAGTTGCTGTAGTTGGTGCGGGCCAGATTGGTGATCTTATAGTCACGTTGCTAGCGAAATCCGGCGACTATGAAGTTTCCCTTTTTGATACCAGCGAGACACAACTCGCACGCGTCAGAGACGATACTCGAATTCGGAAGGCCTCATTGGATGTGCGTGACGCCAGCGCCCTGGATCGCGCTGTTGGCGGGCACCAGCTCGTCGTGAATGCGGCGCCCTATCATCTTACTGAGTCAATCGCGACTGCTGCCGCGGAAGCTGGCGCGCACTATGTCGACCTAACCGAAGATGTAGCCAGTACGCAGGCGGTGAAAAAACTCGCTCAAACGTATGACACGACGTTTATTCCTCAATGCGGACTGGCCCCGGGTATCGTCTCAATACTCGCGGCGAATCTTGCCAAAGACTTTGATGCGCTGGATACCGTCAAACTGCGAGTCGGTGCGTTGCCACGGTTTCCGTCGAACTCTCTTTCATACAACCTCACCTGGAGCCCCGCGGGAGTCATTAACGAGTACTGCCGTCCGTGTACGGTGATCTTTGACGGCCAGCGCCTGGAGGCGCCGCCACTGGAGCAGCGTGAGCACCTGCTGATTGATGGCGTCAAGTATGAGTCTTTCAATACATCGGGTGGCCTCGGGAGTCTTGCATCGACCTGGGAAGGGAAGGTTCGAAATCTCAACTATCAGTCTATTCGCTATCCCGGGCATGCCGCGATAATGCGAACGCTGCTGCGAGACCTGGGCCTGTCCAACCGGCAGGACCTCTTGCTGGACATTTTCACCAACGCAGTTCCGGTCACAAGTCAGGATGTCGTGATCATATTCATTGCCGTTTCCGGAATGCGAAATGGCAGGCTCGAACAGACGACTTACACCAACAAGATTTACGGCAAAAGCGTTGCGGGTCAGAATTACACGGCGATTCAGCTAACGACCGCGTCGAGTGTATGCGCGGTACTCGATCTTCTCGCTAGCGGCGCTATCGAGCAAACAGGCATCGTGCTGCAGGAAGATATCCGCCTCGATCAGATTCTCGAGAATCGATTTGGTCAGGTGTTCAGGACCGAGCGCACCGAACTTGAGTAACTGGCGAGCGTGGCCTGACAATGGGATCTGAGCGCCCTGGCCACAAACTGGCGGATAATTGGTGACGCAGGGCAACAATGTCAGACGCTGACCAAAAGCGGAGCCTGGTTAGGTCAGCAACGAGTGGATGCACAGTTGGGAGAGACAAATCATGAAAACAAAAGCGATCAGGCTTAGCAAATACGGCGGCCCCGGTGTCATGGAATTTGTGGATGTCGACTTGCCGGATCCGGGGCCTGGTGAAGCAAGAATTCGTCATACCGCGATCGGGCTGAATTTTATCGACACCTACCATAGGACCGGTCTCTATCCTATTGACTTGCCGGCTGGTTTGGGCAGCGAGGCCGCTGGCGTCGTGGAAGCCGTAGGGCCTGGTGTTGACCAAGTCAAACCAGGTGACCGAGTCGTCTATACGGGCAATCCGGCTGACGCCTATTCGCAGCTGCGTAACTTTGCTGCTGCGAGGCTTGTGCCAATACCCGACGACATTTGTGATGAGCTGGCCGCAGCTGTGCTGCTTAAAGGACTTACGGCCTGGTATCTCATTCGGCGTAGCTACAAAGTACAAACGGGCGACGCAGTGCTGTTATACGCGGCCGCTGGCGGTGTTGGATCAATTGCAAGCCAGTGGGCAAGTCACTTGGGCGCTACTGTCATTGGCGTTGTTAGCACTGACGCAAAGGCTGAGATCGCACGTGCACAGGGTTGTGAACACGTGATTATTGCCGGTAGTGACGATATTCCCGGCCAGGTACGCGCGCTGACGGATGGAGAAGGCGTTGCAGCGGCTTACGATTCAATCGGCAAAGACACATTCTTCGCGTCACTCGACAGCCTGCGCCCGCATGGAGTCATGGTTACATTCGGCAATGCCTCAGGACCGGTCGCACCATTTGCACCGGCGGAGCTTGCCAAGCGTCATTCGCTCTACGTAACTCGACCGATATTGTTCGACTTTGTCGATACGCGTGAGCGCTTACTGGGCGCGTCTGCAGAATTGTTCGATGTCTTGGCGAACGGCATAGTAAAAATATGCATCAACCAGCGATACCCGCTGGCCGAAGCAGCGCAGGCTCATCGCGACCTCGAAGGCCGCAGGACGACCGGGTCGACGATTCTGGTGCCCTAGACGGGAACCAATAGGTAGCTATCCGGCGAGAAAAATGAAGTTTCCGGCTACAGACCAGTAACAAGTCCGATTCCGGTAATAGGTTTATTGAAGCATCCGAATTCGGCAAATGTCGCTTGAGAATACCGGTGCATTGATGATCCGATTCAATCCGATTTGGGCAAGAGTCGGCAGATTCTGGTGGCAAAGTTATTCTCAGATGGGCACACATGGGTTACACACTGGGATTCCAGATCAGAAATTCTTGAGTTGTTGTTGCAGGTCATTAGCTGCTATGAATATGAATGCTCGGCCGCGCTTCCTCTTCTCAAGCAGACCCAGTTCGTTCAATTTGAGCAAATCGGTTCGAGCAGTATCATAAGTGACATTGTGTGCACCGCGATGGCTCGCGATCGTGAAAATAGCATCACTGTTCTTGGCCGCTCTGTTGAGGACCGCTAATTGACGATGGTTGAGTTCGCTCTGAAGCTTTGCAGATTTTCTGACAAGCGCTTCCAGGTCTTTGATTTCATCCGATTTGCGTCTTAGATAGTCAAACAGCTCACTAATTGCTTTTTGAATTACAGTCAATTGGTGCAGTATGAAATACGTTACATCGTTTTCGTCTGTTTCCGTGTAAAGGTAGGAACGTACGTACTGAGCTGGGGCGTTTCGCAGTATTCGCGATATCGACACAAATTCCATCGTCCAATACCCTTGTCTTAACATCGACCAGTAAAACAGGGCCCTTGCTGTTCGACCGTTTCCGTCCTCAAAAGGATGGTCATAAGCCAATAGGAAGTGCAGAACAATGGCGCGTATCACTGGATGTAAGAACATTTTCGTGTCTGATGCGTTTGCGAATTTGCAAATACTCTCTAATCGGGCACGCAGTTCGACGGCGTCCGGTGGAATGTGAATAACGGTTGAATCTCGTTGGTCGCCAATATATATATCGTCTGTCGTACGGAACCTGCCGACAGCGTCAGGGTTTTCCAGAGTGTCGATTGTCAGGATTCGCTGAAGCTCGAGAATCAGATTTGGTGTGAGGTCATCGTCGGAAATTTCGCCTATGTATTGCATCGCTTGATAGTTGTTGACGATCATTCTTTCCGATCGATTTTTCGGTGCGCGCTTCTGGCGTAACATTTCTTTGGCGACTTTTCTTGTGGTGGCGGCACCCTCCAATTGGCTCGAGGTTATCGCCTCTTCAATTAGAGAGTTGATAAGATAGGTATCTCTGGTATTCGGGTTAGCCACCTGTGCGTTCGACTTCAACTCGTCACCACCGTGGATATCGACATCATGGAGTAGCCGACGTGCGACGTTTGGTTCCGCGAATACGAATGGGGTGCCATCTTTGGCCTTATGAGGAAGTGTTTGATACAAGGAGTGGCGGGCAGTCTTGATCGCGAACCACCATTCCCGATGACCAAAGTTGTTGGGTGGTGTGTTTAAGTGCCGTAACTTGTCCCAGTGGTAGTAATTTCCGTTTGGATCCGGTGGAACTCTAGCGGATAGTATCTCCATGAACTTTTCATGCCCCTCAGAGACGATTTCTCGGGACAGCTCTAGAAAGTCTGGTGGGTTTTGCGGGATTTTCACTTTTAACTACCAATCTTGTCTAAGCTGGTACTACTGTAGCATGGATGGTGCCAATTACCAATATTGGTAGTTATTGGTAATTCATTGGTAGTTCGTGAAGCTCAAAATATTTCCTGATGGCCTAAGCGTCCGACCAAAGGCGTGCGTAAGTTTTGCGTGATTGAGTGTGAACAGGCATCGAATCCTGACTCATCTCGGCAATAGGAATCGATGGCTTGTGCTAAGAACCGCGCTGAAGCCGGGTCAATTTCGCACGCCGCTTCACAGTCACATCTGATGGCGTACCGGAAGCAGACGAAATGCTCAGAAATTTGACTTTTCAGTCAATTTTCTATTGTATTGCAACTCACAAATTCAACGCAATCGAAAATTGGAGCTGACATGAGACATCTGAAGTGTGGGCTGATACAGATGGGTCTAAAGGGCGATAGCAAAATGGACCCGGACGAAATTCGCGATGAAATGATTCGTGCTCATATCCCTCTAATAGAGGAAGCAGCCAATCAGAACGTTCAAGTTCTTTGCTTCCAGGAAGTATTTACTCAGCCCTATTTTTGCCCGAGTCAAGATACCAAGTGGTATGGCGCGGCCGAATCAATTCCGGATGGTCACACGACCCGTCTAATGCAGGATTATGCGAAGAAGCACAACATGGTCATCGTCGTCCCAATCTATGAAGAGACAATGCCGGGTGTCTACTACAACACAGCCGCGGTCATTGATGCAGATGGTAGCTTTCTAGGAAAGTACCGAAAAACACACATTCCACAAGTCGCACCAGGCTTTTACGAAAAGTTCTACTTTAAGCCGGGCAATCTCGGCTATCCCGTGTTCGAGACTAAGTTCTGCAAACTCGGTGTCTACATCTGTTACGACCGGCATTTCCCTGAGGGCTGGAGGGCCCTGGCGCTAAACGGCGCGGAGTACATAGTAAATCCGTCCGCTACAGTTGCCGGACTTAGTAAATATTTATGGGAACTCGAGCAACCTGCGTCGGCGGCCGCGAACGGAGTCTTCATTGGAGCCATCAATCGAGTAGGAGCCGAAGAACCATGGACAACTTCACACAACATGGGTGAATTCTACGGCTCAAGTTACATAGTAAATCCTCGCGGCGAGATAGAGGCACAAGCAAGTTACGGCGATGACGAGCTACTTGTACATGAAATAGACCTCGACATGGTGCGCGAAGCGCGTAATACGTGGCAATTCCTCCGTGACCGTCGCCCTGAGACGTACCAAGTGCTAACCGAACAGTAGGTTAGGAGAAGCAAAATGCCCGGAATCACAGGGCCGTCGGCGCAACCACTCACCCGGCCGCCCGAAGTCGAAGCGGAGGTAGCTTAGATGGTATTCAGATCAAAAAACACGAATCCGACATCAAGTATGAGTGATGAACAGATCGCCAATAATTTCGTGGAAATGCACCCGCCGTTGACTCCGTCGCAAGCCCTGATAGAGGCCGATCGATGTTATTTTTGCTACGACGCTCCCTGCACTACCGCATGTCCGACGGGCATAGACATTCCGAAATTCATTCAGCAGATCCGCAGCGACAATATCGTCGGGTCAGCAAGAACTATTCTTGAAGAAAATATTATGGGCGGCATGTGCGCACGTGTCTGTCCGACGGAAGTACTGTGCGAACAAGCATGCGTTAGAAATTCGCACGAGGAAAAACCCGTCGAGATCGGACTGTTGCAACGGCATGCTACAGATCCTGTGATTGGTGCAGGTCTACAACTATTCGAGCGTTCTAAGAATTCCGAACACAGGATAGCCGTCGTCGGCGCGGGTCCTGCCGGAATATCTTGCGCACATAGGCTTGCAATGCTTGGGCATGAAGTAGTTGTGTTCGACGCCAATGCCAAGCTTGGCGGCCTGAACGAGTACGGCCTTGCCGCCTACAAGACTGTAGATGACTTTGCGCAAAAAGAGATCAACTACATTTTGGATATCGGCGGTATTTCCATCGAAAGTGGAATTCGGGTTGGCATCGATTTGAAACTGGCTGACTTGAGGGAAAAGTTTGATGCGGTTTTCCTTGGAATAGGTTTGCCGCAAGTCAATGATCTCAGTCTCAATCGCTTAGAGGTCGATGGAGTCGTTGACGCAGTCGATTACATTGCGGCGCTTCGTCAGACCGAGAAAATATCGTCTCTCCCCGTTGGCAACAATGTGGTGGTCATTGGCGGTGGAATGACAGCCATAGACATCGCAGTGCAAAGCAAGATGCTGGGAGCACAGAGCGTGACGATCGCTTATCGCCGCGGACCCGATGAGATGGCTGCCAGTGGCTTTGAGCAGCGTTACGCCCTGACAAACGGAGTTGCGATACAGCATTGGCTCACACCGAAATCGCTTCAGGTAGGCGAGGGAAGACTCATTGGTGTCTATTTCGAACGAGGAATGGCCGATTGCGGTAACGGACCTTCGACTTCTGGCGATTCCGTATTCCTGGCTGCTGATGTCATGTTCAAGGCCATCGGACAGACGATTGACTGGGAGACACTCGGCGATATACCGGAGCTGGTATCTCACGCTGCCACACGTATCGACGTTGATGAGAATCGCCGTACATCGTTGGATGACGTTTGGGCCGGCGGCGACTGTATCGTCGACGGCGAGAATTTGACGGTTTCAGCCGTTCAGGACGGCAAAGTTGCTGCAATCAATATTGATCGCTATCTGCGGCAACACAAGAACCAGTTTCCAGGAGCAAGTCATGACTGACCTTACGTCCGATTTCTTAGGTATTCGATCCCCCAACCCCTTTTGGCTTGCTTCCGCCCCGCCGACCGATAAGGCTTACAACGTCATACGCGCGTTTGAGGCGGGGTGGGGCGGGGTCGTGTGGAAAACTCTGGGAGAGGACCCGCACGTAGTAAATGTCAATGGACCGCGTTATAGCGCGATGTACAGCAACGAGCGGCGAGTGATTGGATTCAACAATATTGAACTCATTACTGACCGCCCCTTGCAAACCAATCTCGACGAGATGCGCCAGGTCAAGAAGGACTGGCCAGATCGTGCTCTGATCGCGTCGGTCATGCTGCCCCTCGACGAGGAAACCTGGAAGAAGCACATACCGATAATTGAGGATACAGGCGCTGATGCATTTGAACTTAATTTTGGCTGCCCACACGGCATGTCCGAACGAGGCATGGGGGCCGCTGTCGGTCAAGTACCGGAATATATCCAGATGGCCACCGAATGGTGCAAGAAGTACGCCTCCATTCCTGTCATCGTGAAGCTCACACCCAACATTACAAATATCCTACATCCGGCAAAGGCCGCCAAGGATGGTGGGGCGGATGCGGTGTCGTTAATCAATACAATAAATTCGATCATGCGTGTCGACTATGACACGCTCACTATGTATCCGACCACGGACGGTTTCGGGTCTCACGGCGGCTATTGCGGCGAAGCAGTAAAGCCAATCGCGTTGAACATGATCGCAGAAATCGCACGCAATTCGGAGACATCGGATCTCCCTATCTCCGGTATTGGCGGCATCACGAACTGGAAAGATGCGGTCGACCACATGGCGCTCGGCGCAGGCAATGTTCAGGTATGTACGGCGGCGATGGTATACGGATTCCGAATCATAGAGGACCTTTGCAGTGGTCTAAGCGATTTTCTCGATAGCAAGAAAATGGAAACAGTTTCGGAACTCTCCCGTAGAGCGGTACCGTCCATTAAAGACTGGAAGAATCTCAATCTCAATCATGTTGACAAAGCGGTTATCGACGAGGACCTCTGCATAAAGTGTGGACGTTGCTATATCGCGTGTGAGGATACTTCGCACCAGGCAATCTCGGACATGATTGATGGCAAACGGGGGTATAGGGTTAAGGATGAAGAGTGTGTTGGTTGCAATCTTTGTGTGAGCGTATGCCCGGTCGAAAACTGCATAACTATGGAGCCCCTGACAACGGGTGTAGATCCTAGGACAGGTCGCGCCATCACCTCACAGAAATCGGATTGGACCACACATCCAAACAACCCAATGCGATCGGGATAGCCGACTGGCGTACGGGACGAAACGAAAAGGTCTATTTCGAATAATTGAGTTTATTGGGCGCATGAGCGTATGGCGTTGTGCAACAGAATACCGCTCGTGTTTTCTGGTCGAAGGAACAATGGGGATTCGTAGGTGCAATTCAAAACCGAGATTATTCGAAAGAAGCGCAACGGTGCGGTCCTTAGGGAAAAGGACATCAACGCTTTTGTGAACGGGATTGCAGATGGGTCTGTATCTAACGAGCAGATATCTGCAATGGCGATGGCAATCTTTTTTCAGAATATGACTTTCGATGAAATCAGCGCGATGACAATCGCAATGGCAAAAACCGGACAAATCCTCAACTGGCACAAGTTGGGGATCGATGGGCCAACTTCCGACAAGCATTCCACGGGGGGTGTTGGTGACAAAGTTTCGCTTATGCTTGCGCCGATAGTCGCCTCGTGCGGAGTATTTGATCCGATGATTGCTGGTCGGGGTCTGGGCCACACCGGTGGCACTCTTGACAAACTTGAATCAATTCCGGGCTTCAACGTCAACCTGGATGTAGAGACATTCGCGCGGACTGTGCGTAAGGTCGGTTGCGCCATAATCGGGCAAACGGCGAAAATGGTGCCCGCGGATCGGCGATTCTATGCCATACGTGACGTCACCGAGACGGTCGACTCGATACCGCTTATTACTGCGTCGATTCTTTCCAAAAAAATTGCCGCTGGACCGGATACACTGGTTATCGATCTGAAGGTCGGTACCGGTGCATTCATGCAGACGCTCGAAGATGCGAGGGAGCTGGCGACAAGCTTGTTAAGAACGGCCGACAGAGCCGGACTGCCAACAAAATGTGTTCTGACTGACATGAACCAGGTCCTTGGTACGACAGCTGGAAATGCGCTTGAGATAGGTGAGACTATCGATTATCTAAACGGAACAAAACGAAACGATCGCTTGCACGAGGTAACCATCGCGCTGGCCGAAAAAATGCTTTGCGCCGCCGGCGTTGCGGCTGATGCGCGAGCCGCCAACGACATGGCGACACATGCACTGGATTCCGGACGGGCCCGCGAAGTATTCGCGCGTATGGTTGCGTCGCAAGGTGGGCCAACAGACCTCCTCGATTCGCCCGCCAAATATCTCCCAAAGGCGCCGATGGCGCGCCCGGTCTTTCCACGACATGAGGGGCACATATCCGGTATAGATGCGCGCCGAATTGGCAATGTGGTAGTGGACCTGGGAGGAGGTCGGAATGTGTCGAACGCCGAGATAGATGTCACGGTCGGATTGTCTGCTTGCGCAGAAGTCGGTCACCGAGTCGGCGAACGAGAGCCAATATGTATTGTTCACGCTGCCAATGACAGCGATGCGGACCGTGCGGAAGTCGAAATCGTGAAAGCCGTGACAATCGTGTCGCGTGAAGTACCTACCAGTTCAGCAATTATTGAGTCGACCAGTCTTGAACATTGAAATTGAGCTACTGCTCGGAGATAATTCCGCGCAAAATGACTTGCTGTAAATCCCTCGCTACTTGCGCGAAATAGCGCTTATCGTGAAGCGACTTGCCTGTAACAATATCAATTTGCGCGGCGAAATCGGCAAATGTCTGGGTTGCCGCGAAAATTATGAAGATTAAATTGTGCGGATCCACTCTGACCAACTTCCCCGATTGCATCCACTTTCGCAATGCCTTTGACTTATCGTCCATCAGCACTTTCAGGCGTCGTGTCAGAATACTCCTGGAATGCTCGGCGCCATGAAGAACTTCATTCGCGAATAGCCTGGAGGCTGCAGGATTTTCAAGTGAAAACCTTATCTTCTCCGATATATAACGCTTCAGCTCTACTTCCGGATCGCCGTCTGGATCCATTCGTTCCAAAGAATCCAGCCAAACATCCAAAGTCGAAACAATAGTGGCGAGGTACAGCTCTTCTTTCGAAGAATAGTAGTAAAGCAAATTGGTCTTCGACATTTCCGCCTGCTCAGCGATTTGATCGAGAGTGGCACCGCGGTATCCGCGGCCGGCAAATACTTCGGTAGCGGCAATTAGGATAAGTTCGCGGCTGATCTTCTGGATGCGAGATTCTCGCTTTGGATTTGCCTTTGGCATGAATGCTCAACGGGACGCTCGCTTAAGGCCTGGTGGCGCGTAGGCTTGGGCTTTCGAGCAGAGCAAATACTATACCATCGAGTCAAAGTTTAGACCAAAGTTGGACTGTAACCTGGACGCCTGTGTGATCTCTCGAAAATGCGCGAGAAGACCAGACAATTTGGTGCACGAATACCTATGACTGGTCTACATTCCGGGGACGCTTACGAATCGAGATAGTCGCAGTTGGGCCATCGATAATTACCAGCACACGACGAACGAACGGAAGTCTTGACAAAAGACAAAAACTCGACGTCTAAACCAAGCTACTCTCGGCAAGCCTACGAAAGACTTCCCCGTCGAGAATTGCGATCTCCTGTAGACGTCTAGGACTTGCCATCTGTCCTTCCAAGAAATCCATGCATAAGTATATTTTTTACGTTCTTTTTGGCTTCGTTAAAAAACCTTTTATCATCGAGAGACTTTCCGAGCATTGATTCTATTTGTGCAGCGAAATCTGCGTAATGCTGAGTAACCGCCCAAATCATAAACAGCAGATGATACGGACTGATATCGGCGACTTTCCCCTCTCTCGCCCAGGTTCTTATAGTACGCGCCCTCTTCTTGCATAAGTCTTTAAGGTAGGTTTCAAGGATGGGTTTAATTTTCGGTGCCCCTGCAGTCATCTCATTCGACCAAACACGCGATGCTTCGGGATACAATCTTGAATGTTCGAGTTTTTCGTCGATATAGGCACCGATTTCATGTTCAGGTGACTTCGTTACATCTAAGTCTTTTAATGGCAGCAACCAGATATCCAATATTCGCTCTAGAACAGTCGCGTAAAGCTCCTCTTTTGATGAATAATAGTACAGTAAATTGGGCTTCGACATGTTTGCCGCGTCTCCAACTTGATCAAGTGTTGCGCCGTGATAGCCATAATCTGCGAAGACCTTCGTTGCCGCATCGAGGATCTTCTGTCTGTTAATGTCTTGTATGCGACTATGGGTACGCTTGTGGGCCCCCTTGATGCGTGTTTCGCCAGTTGTCAGGGCGGCAGCATTAGAAGCATCGATTTTCGGCACAATTATTCCCGGTTTATGAAGTCCAACATTTGATCAAGTGGTAGAATTCCAAATTTCAAATCCTATCGCAGTCCTACTCTTCCCGGTGAAATTATCAGTGGGCAAAGGACTACTAAAATATTGATTATGTGAGAGATAATAGCGCACCGTTCTTCACAATTCCACATTTCCAGCTCGTAACCAAACTTCCGATTTCTTTGATACTCTGCTAAATAGTTGACCTATGAGAAAAAAACACTCTTATCAGCATTGGGAAAAATTGGAAACCAATTTTCACTGAAGCTTCCTAAGGTGGACTCCCGCCTCTACGCGACGCTTGATTGTGATTGGGCAATCGAAGATTGCCGCAGCCATATATCCGCTTGGTCGGAGCTAAACGCCCCGGGGCCGCAAAGGCCACCGGAGCAGACAGAAACCGACGCCATCAAACTGGCGAATCTGATGAGCGGTAAGGTTGACGGAGTCAAACATACTTCAATGTTTTGGAGCACTAAATTGGCCCTAATTGTGCAAACACAGCGGAGCACTATTCCTGGGGGACGTACCAAATCGGTGACGACCAGGCTCGCTCCTGAATTGTTGGAGGCACGTTTGACATGAGATCCCAGCCGTTCCTGTTGGCCTCCCATGTTGACCATCGGCACGTGGGGTTTTCCAGTATTCGTAAATAGTAAAAGGCTTGGTGGCCGATATTGAAATCGGGATCCGTCCAAATTCCCTTTAGCACAACATCGCCAAGGTCTTTCGAAAAATCGCACGTCTCAAGATTCACTTGTGCTCCGTTGTCGGGACAGCGGTGAGTCTGCGGGTCGGGATTTAAGTCGTCGGAGCAGATGACGTCATAAACTTCTTCCCTCGATTCGCCGTCCTCGATCCAACCCTTTATAATTTGAGCCCGTTGTAACCAGTTACTTGCCGGATCCTTTAACGCCCAAATTGCGAATGTTGGTGACTTGTTTTCGCTGCGGCGGGCTGGCAAATCAGAACCCATAGACACTCCCTGGCTATATGCTGTGTTTACCCACTCCCGTTGATTCAACATGTCTTCAGGGAAGCCCCAGCTACCAAAAAATCGTACCTTAATCCTTGTTCCCGTTGTTGCAAACGTCTCCTTCCTCCTAAGCGCTCCGAAGATGGCTTCTCGTGTATTCTCTTTAGCCCAAACCCCGGCTAGTCCTGACGCACTATATGCGGCGCTCACTGGATGCATAGCATTGCCGCCACGGCGGAGTTCAGGCGTGCCATCCAGCATGCCCATCTTGCCGTGATAGCTGTCTTCATCGACTGGCGAACTGGCGTTATGACCATCCGATGAGCCAATGAGGCCAAACTTGTAGGGGTTAGAATTCCCATTTTCTTCAAGCTTGAGCCCGCTCAGATAAGCGTCACGAACATAGGACCCTTTAGGTTCGCTGATTTTGTCATGCTGAGCAATAAGCGTTTCCAGAATTTCGAAATCGGCCCATTCATCAAGCGGCGATAGTGAAAAATGTGTTTCTGAGGTTCCCTTAATTTGTGTTATCTCGACGAGTGGCTCATTACGCATGCGCTGTTCTGCATAAGCTTTATCGATTGCGTTACCATCGTGCTTTTCGAGAGGAAACATCAGGCCGTTTGATAAATTGGAGTTATGCGGGATCGCCAAAAGATCCGATCCTTGACTACGTGCCTTTTCCATCCAATCCCATAACGCCTCAGGATTCATAGAGTCAAGAGAAGAAAACGGCATCTCGGGTACATCGATACCTCGAAAGATGACATTACGGTGAAGGTTTTGAAACGCCGGCAATGCGGACCATTCGTAGGCAACAAAGGTCGTGAACTCGCCGGGGCGATAGTATCGTTCGGCTAAGTCAATGTAATGTTGCCAGTTAGTGCGTAACGTACGATTCATCAATGACTGTGGAGGGTTTGGAAATGCATCCGGGTCCAGGCGTGCTTTGTTCATATAACCCCAATATTCCCTACTCCCATTAGGTCCTCGTAGTACTTCTCCAAGTTTGGTCGCATACAGCGGATGGTTCGGATCAAAATATAGATGAGTGAAACCCATCGATTCGGCATGATCCGTCAGCGCCATAAAATCGAGAGGCTGCCGTGCCTGAATCATTTCTCCATTCGCGTGGCGAATGGCCTGTCCTGTGTTGTACCGGTATGCGTCTTCGGGAACCGGTGGAACACCGTTTAAGTATGCGTCGTCTGACCATCCGCTGTGGATATGCAACTCACCGAAATAAGCTTGCATTCGAGCTTTAGCGCTTGGATCCGCCGCCGCAACGGAATCTGCGTTAACGTACTGTGGCAATAACGTGCCGACTGTTATGAAGCAGGCGATCAGATTTGAGCGTATTCGCATTCCTATACTCACAAGTTAATATCTCATTTAGAACTATCTTAAATGATTAATCGAATACGATCATTCGTTCAAGAAACCAATAAGCTCCTGCAGTACCGATAACATAGCTGGTAACTACACTCCACCTTAACGGATTCACCGACAACATCGCTCGCGCTATTCCCATCAAGCTTACGATAGCAGTCAAGAAAAAGAGCTGTCCCGCTTCCACTCCCAAATTAAAAAACAATAAAGCCACAAATGTCTCACTTACGGGTAAACCAATGTCCAAGAGCGCGCCTGCAAATCCCATCCCATGCAATAGCCCGAATAAAAAGGCCAATATCCATGGTTGGCGAGTTGAGCAGCTCTTCTTCCCCGAACGATAACGCAGCACTTCCAGGGCGACGAAAACTATCGAAAGTGCAATCAGCGCCTCTATAATCGAACCCGGCGCTGGCACCATACCGAGCGTGGCTAAACCTAACGTAATTGAATGAGCGACAGTAAAACTAGTAATTGTAACTATTAGTTTGCGAGTCCCTTCAACTAATAGTAATAGCCCGAGTACGAATAACAAATGGTCAATTCCACCGAGGATATGCCTTACGCCAAGTTCGAAATACCTGACAACAATCGTCCCCTCGCTTAATACGTCGGGTAAACGATAACTGATTCGCGATGGACTCAGAATTGTGGAAAGTGAACCTCCGTCTAGTGTTTCGATACGTAATAATACGGTTGTAATTGTCTTATCAAGGCCTTCAATAACTATCGTTCCGTCTCGTAATCCTTGCTCGGCACAATATAGGTGTGAGTTTTCGATGATGGCAGTTACCGCATTTATGAGCTCACGGTGGGCACCGGTAGTGCAATGCTCCGGATAAGTGGGAGAAATTGCGAGCCGTGCACTGCCGGTTGCCGGTACTTTCCAATGGACATCAAACTCACCACTTTCAATCTCTGTTATATCTAAAAGAGCAGGCCTGGATTCATGCGCATCTACTTGGAAACACAGCAGCAAGAGAAAAAAAAGCGTGCTGATCCTGCCTTTCGCCATTATGGTACGACTGCCGTTCACTCGCTTCTCATACCGCATCATTCGTCATGAACTCGCTCTTGGTCGCCTTCGATCCTCACCGCATATTTGGTGAGAATATCTTCATATGCTCGCTCAGTAGCCAATTGGCTACGTTCATACATGAAATCACGCAACACGTCGTCTCTGACTTCTCCGAAATCAGGCTTTCTGCTATTCTCCCGCGCGGTTATATACACAAGATGCACCCCCAGGCCTGAAAGAATCGGTCCCTGCCAGTTGTGCAGATCTGACTGGCTGAGAGCATCAGTAAACAGCTTGCCGAACTCACGTTGCAGTTGATCCAGCCCTGCCGCACTCCAATCTATTTGCAGTGGAAATTCGTCGCCGTGTTCAGGCGCCCGCACTGGGATCGGGTCCTGTGCTTGCAGCCACGCTAGTTCAGCACGCGCTCTCGCATAGGGATCAGAATTGGTATCCGGGCTAAAATAGATATGACTGAACGTAAATTTCGAGGGGACTCGGTAATCCTCGGCAGACTGTTCAAAATATGAACGCAATTCATCCTGCGATGGCTCGATATAATTGGCGATATTCTCGTTAAGAAAATTATATTTCTGAACCAACCTGCGGCGAATAATAACGTCACCCTTATCCAGTCCGAGAGCAATTGCTTCCCGGTATAAGATTTGCTCCCGTACTTCTGACGCCAATAATCCTTCCATTTCGCTAGCCGACGGTGATTGCCCCCATTGCATACGCCATATTTCTGCCAGGCGATTCTGATCATCAATGGAAACAACGACCTCTCGCGTACGGTTTTCTTGTCGGAATTGAGATATCCAAAAATGATTGACGAACAAGACAAGCGCTCCAGCAACAAGGAAGTGTACTAACGGCTCGTCTCTTAAAAAATTGATGGCTCTTCGCATAGAATGAAGTGTAAAGGATTCGAATGAAGTGTAAAGGATTGGCAAACATGCGTTCCGGAAATTCTTGGACAGGTCACAACTTCGACGTGCCAAATTACCATGCACTTCGTTTGTCTTTTCGGGGAAGCAGACATTGAACGATTCATTGGTGCTCCTCAAACTATTGATATCACCGCGTTGATAACAACTCCGCCGCTCCGATTACCGCCTCAATTGAACGAGCTTTCGAGCTAGTTATGAATTCACGCCTGGCAACTCGAAACCGATAATAATTGATCGTTTGTTTAAAAACTCATGAACTTACACCTCAATTATCAACTCGTTGTGAGCGCTCTGGATTATCACGCCATAACAGGATTACTATAGACCCACTCTTTTGGGCTTTTAACTAAAGTTATTTAAAAACAACAGATTAACTGGTCTTTTCTTCAATTTTGATTTGTGATTTGGACAGGACCTTCCGGATTACACTTACCGGAATGTTACCTGTCGGCTCGTTCTTGTTCTTTTCAAGAGCGGTCTTGTCGAAAAAGTATTTGACTAACAGATCAAAAATAATTATCTTCAGCAATAGCAGACATCATAATTTGACGCAGCAAAAAATACTTTATAGACACAGGGGAATTATTCATGGAATACAGACGCAACTCTGAACCAATTCCATATAGTTCATCTGGCGTAACAAACGATCAGCGTCACGAGAAAAATAATTGGCGACTTGTTCCGTTCGGTGCAGATGAGACTCTGCAATATCACAGAAGTTACCGATGCAACGCCAGACGATGCACGTGTACTTAATCTAGACGAAATCACCCGCATGATAGCGGAGCCTAATTTTATCGATCAGGGCAATCAATAAAGGGGATTACAAGTGAACTCCAAAAATTCGTCGTTGCTATTTTCGCGACTTGGTCAATATTTCGTCCGATTTTTAACGGGCACCCTCTTGTTTACGCTGTGTGGTGTAAACATCGCATCTGCGCAAAATGATGCGCCCTCAGCTTCTGCGTTTGAAGAGATCGTCGTGACCGCTAGAAAACGGGAGGAAAGTTTACAGGATGTACCTCTTGCCATTACCGCGTTTACAGAGAAGGATATCGAGGCACGTGGCATGGCAGATCTGATGGATACTGGTAAGTTTACGCCAAACTTTACGTTCAGCAGTTTCGGAAATGGTAACAATACACATGCCGCACTATTTATGCGTGGAATTGGTCAGGCCGATCACTTTATCACTGTTGATGCGCCTGTAGGCATCTACATAGACGGCGTCTATTTGGGTCGAACAATGGGCGGAAACATGGACATAGCCAATATTGATCGCATCGAAATACTGCGCGGTCCGCAAGGAACATTATTTGGAAGAAATACGCTGGGCGGTGCGCTCAATGTCATTACTAAAAAGCCATCTGGCGAAAACGTATTTCGTTTCGATGTCAAGGCCGGCAGCATGTCGCGTTTTGATTCTTCGTTCTACGCGGATTTTGCATTGTCAGACAATGTATTCATTAACGCTACCGGTGGTTTTAGATCTCGGGACGGCGTTGGGGATTATATCAATATGCCAAATACATCATTCGAACTGGGTGATGAACATGCGGAATTTGGACGTGTGGCAATTAGATGGGAGGTGTCCGATTCGTTTGACTTACTATTTACAGGCGATGTATCAGTTACAAATCAGGCTGGCACACCAGTCTTTACAACACCGATAAATACAACCGGCCGTTTTGTAACCACCCCGGGATATCTCGATTCTCTTGCTAGCGATCCCGATGATAGTGCGAGCACGGCTGCGGACCTAATTATCGGAAGCTCAGACGTTTCTGGCGGTTCAGTCACTGCTACATGGGATTTTAATGACAATTTGTCGGCAAAGCTTATAGCAGCTGTGCGCAAGAATGAATATACGTCAGGTAATGACGCCGATCGTAGTCCGATGATATTAGTAGAGGCCCCGGATAACGGAGACTCAACGCAGAAATCTGTTGAGTTTCAATTGCTCGGTGACCAGGCTTGGGGAGATTGGGTAGCAGGCGCGTACTTCTTTAACGAGGACGGAGAGTCGAATCTCAATATCAGGGTAAATCCTACATTTACAATTCTTGCTCCAGCTTCTCAAGAACAAGACAGCGTTGCCGTGTTTGGACATGCGAATATTCATCTTACTGAAAGATTGACGTTTGGCGGAGGCGTCCGTTGGACCGAGGATGACAAGGACTTTCTGTTTGCGAGGAGTAATTTTCCAGCTCCAGTAAAAGAAAAAATGAGTTGGAGTGAGACCACCTGGAATGCAACTTTGATATTTGCTGCGACTGAAGATCTAAATGTCTACGGCACGGCATCTACAGGTTATTTGTCAGGTCTATTTAATGCGAGAACTCCAAGTCAGAGTGCGGCAATGACGCCTGTTAGCCCTTCTTTTGTTGACTCCTATGAAGTTGGTTTCAAAGGTACAATTTCTAATCGATTGAGATTCGATCTGGTTACCTTTTTTGCTAAGTATTCGGATTTGGTCACACCGTTTACTGAGCCAGGCCCATCGGGCGGTACTATTCTGGAGAACACTGCAGAGGCTGAAGCTACAGGTATAGAACTACAAGCAGACTTGCATGCCACTGATAATTTGGATTTTCAACTATCTGTCGGCTACATCGATACTGAAGTTACCAGTCTGCGCGCAGGAGCTGTACCCGGTGATGCCACTCCAAACCTGGGCGACCGGTTGCGGTTAACACCAAAATGGACAATCGCCTTTGCTCCGCAATATACCCACACAACTAAAGGTGGTGCCACTGTGGTGGCACGCCTGGATTATTCTCATCGAAGTGATATGTTCGGACAGCCGAATAATGTTGCGCTTGAGCGGATAGACTCTCGTGACATCATAGATCTCAAGCTAACATATGAACAACGAACAGGTGACTGGAGTGCTACATTGTATGTGGACAATGTTGCAGACGAAGAATACGACAATCTGATTCTCGCTCAGGTAAACAACGGAGTTGCGCAACATTTTAGAAATGTCGATCGACGCGAAATCGGAATTCAGTTGACTAAGACTTTTGGGTTTTAAAAGATAAAAAAAGTCGTGTTTGGTCGGGAGCTAACGATCTAAGGAAGCTCTGACTAATTCACGAGTTGGTTTCACAAAACAGCTCATTGTATTAAGCCGAGCGGAGTGCACGCCGATGCGTCAAAAAACACTCGCCAATTGGCGTGGAACGGATATTGAGTATTCAATTCTTTCTGCAATGCCGGGTCAATCTGCCAGATGCGGAGGTTAAAGAGGCTCTACACTACGGAATCAGCGATGCCAGATAACATGTGGTGAGGCAGTTATGGGGCCGATTAGCAGGACTACGTTCATGAAAAACTTTCGGGTAGTTAGTATTGGGCTCCTGGTATTAGTTCTACCCTTTGGCCTGGGTGCCTGTTCAAAATATGATGCGAATGAGCAAGAAGACGAGCAACCGCTGGGGTCGGAAGATAGTTCCGGCTCAATAGCTAGCCATGATCAAAGTGACCCTGTACGTCAGGCGTTTTTTGGCGACCTCCATATCCATACTGGATATTCACTCGATAGCTTTATTCGTTTCATTGATACTGATCCACGGGATGCGTATCAATTTGCGCAAGGCAAAGAAATCCTTTTGTCTGATAATACTAAGCATCAAATTGATCGGCCCCTCGATTTTGCTGCCGTAACAGAGCATTCGGAGTATCTCGGCGAATTAGATCTATGCCTGGACGCAAAAGCGCCTCAATACGAACTTGCAATGTGCAATGATTTTCGAAATGAGAGTCGTGATCTATCAACTTTATTAAAGGTATTTCGGGTTCCGATATTGAGGGACCTGTGGGGCAAGAATCCTGAAAGGGAAAGCGAGTTATGTGGGAAAAATGGAAAGGCATGTGAACGTGCAAGCATGTCAGTGTGGCAAGAGTTACAGCAAATTGCGGACGAGTACTACAAGCCGGGTGAGTTTACGACTTTTGTTGGATATGAATGGACCGCGGGAGCAAATCAGAGACCAATTCACCGCAATGTCATTTTCCGCAACGAACACGTGCCGAAGTTGCCATTTAGTTATTTCGAGGCAAAAACGGCAGAAAAATTAAGGGCGCTTCTCAGGCGCGACTGCAATACGGACTGTGACTTGATAATCATACCGCACAACTCGAATCTGAGCCGGGGTGCCATGTTCGAGTTGTTTAACGAAGACGGATCTGAATTAACCCGCGAACAAGCCAGGTTACGAGCAGAGCTTGAACCGCTGATGGAAATTTTTCAGTCAAAAGGGTCATCAGAGTGTTTTACTGGGATTAACACAAGCGACGAACAATGTAACTTCGAAATTGAAGAAGCGCTGCCTGTTTGTTCAGGGAAAGAAGATGAGCAAGATTGCGTCACACCTTGCGACGCGAATGGAGAACCGGACGGCTGCAAATGGGGTCGGGATTATGCGCGGAACGTGCTCAAGATGGGGCTGGTTCTGCAAGACAAGCTGGGCGCAAATCCATACAAATTGGGCTTTATCGCCAGTACTGATACTCACAACAGCACCCCAGGTGCCACTGTCGAGAGTAACTATAAGGGGCACTACGGTGTCTTTGATGCGTCACCGGAGACACGACTTCAGAGTTCATTGATCAAGCGCTTTAAGCCGCCACGCAGACAAGGTCCAGGGGGGCTGGCCGGAGTTTGGTCGGAGGAGAATACAAGGGAC
Organism: Woeseiaceae bacterium; assembly: GCA_021773115.1. Classification (GTDB taxonomy): domain Bacteria; phylum Pseudomonadota; class Gammaproteobacteria; order Steroidobacterales; family Woeseiaceae; genus UBA1847. The sequence continues at coordinate 66,464 of JAJFKS010000005.1, forward strand.
AGTATATTCGATGCCCTTAAACGAAAAGAAACATTTGGTACAAGTGGCACGCGAATCAAAGTACGTGTTTTTGGTGGTTGGAAGTTCCCTGCGACAATTGACTCCACTGATGAGCTGGCAACACTGGGCTATGCAAACGGCGTGCCCATGGGCGGTACTCTGCGAGCAGTTGGGTCGCGGATCTCGCCACAGTTTCTTGTTTGGGCCCTAAAGGCACCAGACGGCGCGAATCTGCAAAAGATACAAATCATCAAGGGATGGGTAGAAGACGGTCTAGATTACGAACGGGTTTTCGACGTTATTTGTTCCGGCGGAAATATCCCGGATCCAGATACTCACCGTTGCCCCGATAACGGCGCGAATGTGAATATTGAAACATGTGATATTCCAAAAGACCTTGGCGATGTGATGCTGCAAGGAGTCTGGACAGACCCACTCTTCAATCCTGGTAACCAGGCATTTTATTACACGCGAGTCCTTGAAAATCCTACTTGCAGGTGGTCGACATGGGAAGCAAATAGAAATGGGTGGGAAATTTCGTCAAGCGTACCATCGACAATACAAGAGCGTGCGTGGTCATCACCCATTTGGTACGTCCCCGGGAAATAGTGCTACTCATTGCGAGGAAAGTACGGAGCCATCCAGTTATTCTCTATAGATGCAATTAACCAAAAGTCACGACAATTCGATGGCAATCAACTGTTTTCTCCGCAGCACCTTCTACGCATCGAAAGAAAATACGGCTTAAACTAACAGTCTCATCCGGACCAGAAATTGCGGGCACGTCAAACTTGTACCGAGTCCATTCGATCAACGAGACAATAGATACTATAAGACATATGCTTGCTCGCTTAAGCCACTATTTTACCTTCACCTTCAACTCACTAGCTCAATAACTGCCCCTATGAAAACACATACTAAATTTCGACCACAGTTCTTTTCTCGCTTCCTTGTTTCTTTGTCATTCTCACTAGCGCTCGGCACAGCTTCAGTTTTCGCCCAGGGCAACGAGCCCATTGCTACGCCAGCCTTATTACTCGGTCAGGGTGATCAGCTCCCGCGGGTGAGAGCGGAGATTGCAGCAGGCAATCCGGTCTTTGTGTCCGCTTTGGAGGAAATCGTCGCAGAAGCCGATGCGGCACTGAAACAACCTGTCGCCAATGTAGTTGACGAGGGCGCCCTACCGCCCAGCGGCGACGCTCACGACTACTTTAGTTACAGCACTTATTGGTGGCCGGATCCTGACAATCCAGATGGCCCCTACATTTGGCGCGACGGGGAAGTAACCCCCGATCGGTATACCTCTGATGTCTCGCGGATTGAAGCGATGGCAGATACAGTCACCTCACTGGTTCCTGCCTGGTATTTCACTGGCGATGTTCGCTATGCGGAAAGCGCGGCGAAACGTCTCCGCGCATGGTTCCTGGATCCCGCAACGAGGATGAATCCCAATATGCGGTTCGGTCAGAAACGCCGTGGTCACAATTACAACAGCCATTCAGGAATCATAGAAGCATTGCGCATGCGTTGGGTAGTCGATTGCGCCTTATTGCTGGAATCCTATCCAGGATGGACAGAAGAAGATGCAAACAGTTTGCGGAATTGGTTTGGTGAATTTTCGACCTGGTTGGTTGAAAGCCCTGAAGGTCGCGAGGAGGCCATGCAACCGAACAACCATGGCACCTGGTATAACTACCAGCTCGTTCTTTTTTCACTCTATGGTGGAAAACCTGAACTTGCGCGCACCCACCTCGAGCAAATGCCAGCACGCATTTTTGGACAGGTTTTCATGGACGGGCGCCAACCACAGGAACTCATACGAACGCGCACACTGAGCTATAGCATCTACAATGCGAGGGCACTCGTTGGTGTTGCCCGCCTCGGTCGTCATCTCGACTTCGACCTGTTTGCATTTCGGAGCACTGAAGGTCGCAGCATCCGACTTGCCATAGACTATCTGACGCCGTTTATCCTCGGCGAGAAAGAGTGGCCCGCTATGCAAATTCGCCCCAACGACACTGGCGGTTCCGCGCAGATGTATTGGGCGGCGGCGATTGGCTTTCAGGATCGCGAATTCGCCGAAATTCTCCGCAGACTTCCGGAATCCCCTCGTCCATCGCCCATTGTGCAGTTACTCGATCCACTGCCGCACGGTTGGTAAGCCCTGGTCCGGCCCCGGCGACGAATGCGGGGGCAGTACACTGGCGCCCGCTATCTGAACCCAATTCTCTTCATTTCAGTTTCAAAAAATAATCGAGAATTTCAGGGACGTTGCCATCGCCCATACCGGCATCCACCGCGGCCTGAAGGTTTGACGAGGTGCCTTCAGCAATCTGCGAGCGTGTATCCAAATCCTCAACCATCTTGAGGAAGTATCCCAGATCCTTGTTGGCGTTATTAATTGAAAAGCCGAGATCGCTGACGTTGTCCACGGCGTAGTTCTTGCAGAAATGCATGAACGGTGAATTGGATGGACCGGTCGACATAATGTCAAACAATTGCTGGCGGTCGACCCCGGCGAGATCGGCAACTGCGAATGCCTGTGACATCGCACAGACGGTGGTCATGCCCAAAAAGTTATTGATGAGCTTGGTCGTGTGACCGGCGCCAAGCGCTCCAAGGTAGAAGACATTCTCGCCTTGCATATCGAGGATCGGTTTCACCTTGTCGAACGTATCCTGATCCCCGGCTGCCATGATGTTGAGTAATCCATCTTTCGCATGAGCAGGTGTACGGCCGAGAGGAGCATCGATCATGCCCGCACCTTTCTTGGCGAGGTCTGCCCCAATTTTGCAAGTAGAGGACGGAATCGACGTTCCAAAGTCAATCAATACAGCACCGGATTTTACGCCGGCGAGGATGCCATCCTCGGCATAAACCAGTTTCTCAACCACTGCAGAGGTCGTGAGGCAAAGCATGATGATGTCGCTGGCCGCCGCGAGCTCGGCTGCTGAACCTGCCTCAGATCCGCCGCGTGCGACAACTGCGGAAACAGCATCCTTGTTGAGGTCCATTACAATTGGCTGAAATCCTCTTTTTTGCAGGTTTTCAACCATGTTGCCGCCCATGAGGCCGAGGCCTATGAAACCGATGACGGGTTTTGTCATTACTGAGACTCCTGATGAAATAGTATTGTGTCTAAAGGATAAGGAGGATAGAAAGCGGACAGGACAAACAAACGCCCGACGTGGACTTCCCCAGTACGTATGACACTTAAATTACTGGGGGTCCGACTCGCTCACGACCAACCTTGAGAAGGTAACTTGTGAATAGTTGCCTTCTGCGAGGTCTTTTTCCAGATCGCCGGTTCCAGGACATGCTGGATATCTAAATGTGGGCGCATCCTTGGTACTGCATTGGTTGTAATTTCCTGCTTTGAAGTACAGATAGTCACCCGTGTAGCCGTTTGGGTGATCCAGTGCATCAACGACGCCGTTCGCATCGACATTATCGGAGAGGTCAATTTCATATTTTACGGTGTCCAGTCGATCGCTCTCGAAAGTAAGGTACATCGTGTTTTCATGTACATTCACGGTGTAACTAAACTCTTCTCCGAGAGCAATACCGCTTTCACCAGGATCGGACGCGTCGGTCCAATGGCTGCCCCAAACTAAATATTCAACATCAATGCGGTTCGGGTCATCAAAATCCAGATTGCGTTCGTACTGCCAGAAGACCGAACCCATTTCGTGGTTTGGCCATTTCTTGTATGAGATCTTAAGAGGTTCGTTCCCCCAGCCGTATCCGTGATCCTGGCTCTCAAACTGATACGCGTGAATTTGTCCGATCACGGTAGAATAAGCGGGTTCTTTGTCGGGATATCCTGCATTCAAGGACACATGATCAACATGCAAGGTTGCCTCCATCTTGCCACCAATAGCAGCAAACTGATCTGCGTCTTCTTTAGCCGCTAACGCCCAATTGTTTCGCGGGTCAGCTTCCTCGATAGACATATCTGAGCCGCGACTCTCATACCTTAACTCGCTGCGCGTATTGGTAGAGGTCACTTCAGTCGCCGCTTTGTTAGGGCTGGTGAAAACCAGTTGCCCCTCATCATTCAGATAGAAATAGTCCGGGTGAACATAGGTCTGTAGTTCGGGTACCTGGATGATATCAGCACCGTCGCCACCTCTTTCAGAAATCGGCAAAGTCAGTGACCAATGACTCAGGTCAAATTTGCTTGCGGGGTATTCGACAGGTTTAGCAACGTCGGCCCGAACCTCCTCCGCTACATTTTCCGCGGCAGGAGAGGACTCATTTTCTGAAGAACAACCCACTCCGATAATGGTGACCAGTGGTAGAGCTGCGAGCCCGACAAGTAAACTTTTCCTGGCTTTCGTCATTTCAAATCCCCTGACTGTTTTGGCCCGGCTCGCGGCCGATCTGTGCATTGTAACGCGCATGAAGTGCGGTTGCAGCTTCTGCGCTACCTTCCTGCCTGGCCAGTGCCGCCGGATATCTGACAGTATCCGGAGAACGCCGTAATTCGAGATCAGCCGGACCGTGCAGGCTGGTGATGCGTGTCACAATTGAGTCACATGACGCCGGCTAATCTTTCCGCCAGCATGCGCTGAGCCCGCTTGCGCCATGATCATTTGCGAAACTTGACCACACATTTCGATTTTGAAGGTGGAAAAATGACTGACAAAAAGAACCCTGCGTTTCCACGTATCCGACTCGCTTCGCAGATCGCCTGTCTCCTGGTTGTCTTGTTCACCAGCCAGGCAATGGCGGAAAATTTCCTTGTCGGCACACAGCAAGATTACGCAAAGGCAGTCGAGGCGGCACAGCCGGGCGACACGATTGCGCTGGCCAGTGGCGAGTGGCGCGACTTCGAAATCCTTTTTAGCGGTGAAGGAACGGCAGAACAGCCGATTACCCTGACCGCAGAGACAAAGGGGGAGGTCGTAATCGCAGGCCGCTCCAATTTGCGGCTCGCGGGTAATTACCTTGTCGTTTCGGGTTTGGTGTTCAAGGATGGCCATTCGCCGGGGAGTTCCGTTATTGCATTTCGAGCTGCCGAGGACGATCTCGCTAACTACTCCCGGGTAACGGAGGTGGTCGTCGAAGACTTCAACAAGCCGGGCGAGCGTGACCGGGACTCCTGGGTGCACATGTACGGCAAGCATAATCGCCTCGACCACAGCTACTTCGCGGGCAAGACCAACCTCGGCTCCACGATTGGCGTAGAACTGAATGACGAAGGCAGCCTGAAGAATCACCATCGGATCGATCACAACTTCTTCGGACCGAGGCCGGAGCTCGGTTTCAACGGTGGGGAGACTATCCGGATCGGCAACAGCTGGTCTTCGATGAATGATTCATTGACCTTGGTTAAAAACAACCTGTTTTATCGCTGCGATGGGGAACACGAGATCATCTCGAACAAATCAGGCGGCAATATTTATCGTGGCAATCTTTTTCTCGAGTCGCGGGGCACGCTGACAATGCGACACGGCAACAACACCTTGGTCGAGAGGAACGTTTTTATTGGCAATCAGGTTCCTGACACCGGGGGTGTTCGCGTCATCAACAAAGGCCAGGTTGTACGCAACAATTACATGCATGGCCTGACCGGGGAGCGGTTCCGCGGTGGCCTGGTGGTTATGAATGGCGTCCCGAATTCACCGTTGAATCGTTATCACCAGGTTGACAATGCCCTGATCGAGAATAACTCGATCATCGACGTCAATTTCGTTGAGTTCGCAGCTGGCAGTGACGAGGAGCGCACGCTGCCGCCGATCAACAGCGTCTTTCACGCGAATCTGGTTTTCAATGCCGATGGACGGGATAACGTCAGAAAGCATGACGACATCTCCGGCATCAAATTCACCGGCAACTCGATCCACCAGGACATCGAACTGGTGACAGCCGCGAATGGGCTTCTTTACCCGGCCGACCCGGCGCTTGCGAGCGTTGGAGCCGCTAAGAATCTCAAGGTTCTCGACAGGTCGGATGTCGGACCATCCTGGTATGCCAAGCCCTGATTAGAACTGCCCTCGCAACCCTAGGATGTACTCCCGTCCGTTTAGTCTTTCACGCCACTCGTCTCGCAGTGGGATTCCATCTGCGATGTGCCCATCGTACCGGGTCCTTTCCCGGACATTAGCGACCTCTATGGAGTTGCGCACCTGGAAATAGATCGTCAGCGGGCCATCGGTCGGTCGATACTGCAGGGTAAAATTAACCTTTGGATCTTTCCGCAATTCCCGTTGACTGTAGTCAATATCAGTATCGTATCTATAACTGCGCCACCCGATGTCGAAGAGGTAGTTGAGGCGCCACCTGGTAATTTCGTGGCGAAAGCTCAAATCGACTTCGTGTTTGGCAGTGTCGTTCATTACTCTGCTGTTGCCCGTGAAGGCGTCGACCGTATTTGAATCGCGACGCATGTATACAAGGTCAACCACCGCACCTCGTACGCCGATATTGTCCAGTCTGAAGCTTCCTTTCAGTTCGACTCCGTAAACTTCCGCGTCATCAATATTGCCAGGCCCGGATACGTCGGGCAGGATCTCGATGAGGTCAATGTGGTCTTCAATGTTGTTGAAGAAACCTTTGGCGCTAACGACTCCCAGATCTCCGCCGAGGCGGTGTTCGTAGGTAACGGCATACTCCCACGCCTTCTCCGGCTCGAGGTTCGGATTGCCGCCGACAATTCGATTCTCATCTGCGTCGAAGCTCACGATGAAGTCGCCGAAGTCCAGTTGGCTAACGGTTCTTTCTACCGTGGCACGCACTTGATCGCTGCCGTTCAGGTCCCATCGGAAGTCCAACCGTGGCTTGTAATATGTAAATTCCCTCGAGTTGTCCACATCCAGGCCGAGCTGCTCAATCTGCGAACGTTCGATGTTCAGCGCGCTTTCGAGAACCATGTTGCTCGCCGGGATCCAGAAAAACGTTGCGAACAGTTCGTAACGATCTTCAATCACTTCGGAATCGGAGTTACTTAGAGGAATTTCCACGAGACCGCCGTCGGGCTCTTGTTCAAACAGGCGCACTGACTTCTCAAGTGAATTGGCGGCACCTTCCAGGCCGACCTCAAAGCTGTTGCTTTGTGCGACCGGCCAGCTGTAGGAACTGCGTATTATCTTTTCTGTTTGCTTTTCCTGCTCCTCAACTAACGCGTCACCCGGAAGGCTGCCCAAAGTACTCGACGTCCGGGAAACGGAGTTGAAACTGTCGCCGTCCTCACTGGTGAGAATTACTCGTGTTTTCAGCTGGCCCGGCCCGAATTTGTTAACCAGGTCTCCGCCAAACTCCCAACCGAATTCGTCGCTCTCCTCAACCTCCAGGGTGGAAATCGTTTCGCCGCTTTCGGGAATCATTGCTACCCGGTACCGATCTTCGGTTTCCTTTTCGTTGCCTGCCTGCCCATTGAGGTTCAATACATCGGAGTTCCCGAAGGTCCACGACCCCGATGCATTCAGCTTGGTTGCATCGTGGGCCTTTGGCATGACCGAATGGCGTGTTTTGGTAATCGTGCCAGTCAAAGCATCTCTGAACTCCTCGGCCTCGTAACTGGTGTCCCCGCGGTTATAGGGCCCATATTCTGCGCTGAGCAGGTAATTCAGGCTGCCACGGGAACCACTATAGGAAACCAGCCCGTCACCCCGCACTTGTCCTTTGCCGTAGTTTCCCAAGTGGGCTTGCCAGGATCCGCTTCCGCTTGCAGCGCTTTCGGACAGAATGATGTTGATCAGAATTCCGTCACTGCGAACGTCGAGCCCGGAAGCGGTACCTCGAATGAGGTCGATCCGAGTGACATTGCGAGCTTGAATTCGTTGCAACGCAGTCGAGATGCTAATGCTCTTTCCGGAAAAGCGCTTGCCGTTAATCAGAACCTGATCACCGCCCGAACCGAAGCCGCGATCTGGCCCACCTCCACCACCGCCTCCGCTTTCGTCCGGCACGATATCGGCGGTGCCCGGAATCCACCGCAGCATGTCCTGGGCGGTAATCGGGCTGTACTGATCGAAAAACCGCGCATCGTAGGAGACCGTTGCGCCGTCCTCAGACGTAGTTACCCCGCCCAGCGAAACATCATCAGCCGAGAGTGCCGCAGTTGTAATAAGCAGTAGCGTAGCCGCCGATATCGATCGTATAGCAGCAGTGATTGTTCCTTCCATCAGAAATCTTTTGACACCTGTCCAAAAGCCGTCATCGTACACTCACGTCGCAAATTCCCGTGACAAACGTGTGACAAAACGACTCGCCAGATGGGCTATACGAGCGGCAGAAGCCAGGACATCAAAACGACCTGAAGAAGTCCAACCAGGGAAATCGTCGCGAGTAAGAACGTCCAGGTCTGCAACGCTTCTTTTTCAGTAAATCCGCTCATTCGGGCAACGATCCAAAAACCACTGTCATTCATCCACGAGATAGTCATCGAGCCGAATCCAATGGACAGCAAGATGTATACGGGGTGGTACGCAAGCTCGGCATCCGGGCCGATCAAGGCGGCCATGATCGCGCTTGATGTGATCATTGAAACAGTGCTGGAGCCTTGCGCAGTCTTCATGACTGCAGCAATCAACCAGGCAAGAAGTATGTAATGTATGCTGAAACCGTCAGTGGCCAGTCTTATCGCGTCGCCAATTCCGCTGTGCTTAATCATTGCTCCGTATGCACCACCGGCGCTTGTTATCAATATGATAATCCCCGCAATCTGCAGCGGTTTCGATATCTCCCGCCAGAGCTCCTGGCTTCCGAGTTTTTGCGTCGAAGCCCACAGATACAAAGCGATGATCGCGCCTACGCTCATTGCAAGATTCTTATTCCCAAGGATAGCTACCCAATCGGGCAGATCGCCTGTCAAAACATTGACGATAGACGCAAGACTAATCATCGCAATCGGCATCACGATCGGAAGCATGGAAAGCAGTATTGAAGGCGGATGCTGAACTGTCGCAACACTCGCATCTGCGACTCTTACGGGGATATTCAATTTTTCATTGAGTCGTTTTGCAACTTTCAGCGTTACCACCACCGGTAAAATCCCGGCGAGGAGTCCCGCCAAAATTACAACGCCCAGATCAATGCTCAGCGCTTCAGCCATTATTAACGGGCCAGGAGTTGGTGGAACAATGCTGTGAGAAATAGCCGCGCCGCCGCAGATCGCCGTGACGTATAGTACGAAGTCCTTGCCAGTCTTTAGGGCAAGCGTAATACCCAGCGGGATGAGCAGGAAGAAAACCGTATCAAAGAAGACCGGGATTGACAGGACAAAGCCACCGATAACCAGTGCCAGCGCAGCCCTGCTGGCCCCAAGAGTTTTCAGCAGCCAATTTACAATTTGTTCTGCCGCTCCGCTTTTCATCATGGCGGTACCGATTACAGCGGCCAGTGCAATTACCCATGCTATTTTTCCAGCCACTACACCAAATTCTTGCATGGGCAATTCGAGAGCCGTAATCGCAGAGATCTGCCCAGCGATAACGGGCAGTGCCGGAGAAATCAGGCCTACAAATATTGCAGTCAGGATGAGCGCAATAAACGGATGGAAGCGTAGTTTGGTAATCAGGTAGACAACTACAACTAAGCTTGTAGCAAGTACAGCAAAGGGCCAATAATCAGAATTCATATTCGCTTCATCTCCTCGATGCGATCACGATCGACAATGCGTATATTCGTGGACGCTTTAAACTGACGTATTCGAGATAAACACTATCGTGCGAATGTAGAGTTTTTGGAAACGAATCGTCTCGCGGGTGTGGTTCAACGGTGGGACATCAGCTTCCCAGGCTGAGAATGAGGGTTCGATTACAGTCAGTGCTCAATGTCATCGAGAGATTCTTGTTGATTTTCGTCGGCGCTGTGTATCCGAGGACAGAGTTGTAGGAAATTCAATGGCTGATATAGTACAGGCATGGTAAATTGGGCTGAACAAACAGTCAACCAATTTATCAGAAAGCCGCTCAAATTGGTATACACAATTGGTCTAGAGATGTTGAGATTGCAAATGAACTCAGAAATCAAGAAGAACGTTTATGAGGTTGCCTCACTCTCGGAGCGAGACGACGCGATCTCCGCATGTCTGGTTGAGGCTCGACTGAGTGCCAGCCCTTTGGCCGATTTTCCCGACCGCCTACCTGAGACTCTCGGGCAGGCCTATGCGATTCAGGCTGCTTCGATCGGTCGGTGGCCGGAAGAGGTCGCGGGTTGGAAAGTCGCCATGATGCCCCCGGCGGATCGTGAGCGATTTCCAGATGAGCGTCTGGCCGGGCCTGTTTTTAGCTCCTCGTTTCACCGGGTGGAGGGCAGTTCGTGCAAGTCGACGCCGGTCTACGAGGGCGGATTTGCGGCGGTCGAAGCCGAGTTTGTCCTGGAACTGGGTACAACGGTGCCTCCGCTGGGCCGCGGCTATTCCGATGAAGAATTGAGCGAACTTGTAGCAGCAGCTTATTGCGGTGCAGAAATAGCGAGCAGCCCCATGGCCGGAGCCAACAAGAACGGAGCGATGTCGATCATCTCCGATTTCGGTTGTAATGCCGGCGTGATGGTCGGTCCGGAAATACCGGACTGGGCTTTGCGACCTTTGGACTCTATGCCCGTCACTGTCACCGTGGACGACGCCGTCGTTGGTGAGAAGACTGCCGCGGCGATTCCGGGAGGCCCGCTGCAGGCGCTGCGGTTCCTGCTCGGCCACTGCGCCGCTCGGGGCATCGAGCTTCCCGCCGGTGCTCGGGTTTCCTCCGGCGCGGTTACGGGCGTGCACGCTGTGCAATTGAACTCGTTGGCGCGGGTCGACTTCGGGCCATTCGGCTGGTTTGAGCTTACCTTCGAGCCGATGAGTCCTCGGAAGTAGCGTGCGTTACATCTCAATCATTTCAATCACAGATGAACCGGGGAGGGAATTTTATGGACATGTTTAGTCTCGAAGGACGAACGGCGCTGATTACAGGTGCTTCGCGCGGCATCGGGTATGCGCTCGCGAGCGCTTTGGCGAACGCCGGCGCCGCCGTGGTCCTGAACGGCAGGTCCGAAGCTGCGTTGGAAGACGCGGCCGAAACCCTGCGTGCCACAGGAGCTGAAGTCAGTATTGAGTTGTTCGATGTCACCGACGCTGCTGCCATTCGAGCTGGCGTGGCGCGAATCGAGGAGCGCTCACCAATCAATATACTGGTTAACAACGCCGGTATGCAGCGCCGCGCACCGCTGGAGTCTTTCGACGACGACGATTGGCGGGCGATAATGTCAACGAATCTCGACGGTGTTTATTACGTCAGCAAGTCAGTCGCGCCGTTTATGATCGCGCGCGGCAGCGGCAAGATCATCAACATTGGCAGTGTACAGTGCGGGCTTGGGCGGCCGACTATTGCCCCGTACACGGCGTCCAAAGGTGCGGTTCGGACGCTTACCATGGGCATGTGCGCCGATTGGGCGAAGCACGGCATCCAGGCGAACGTGATCGCGCCCGGCTACTTCGATACAACACTCAACAAGGCCTTGGTCGAAGACAAGGATTTCGATGAGTGGCTCCGAAAGCGGACGCCGGCAGGACGATGGGGAAAGCTGGAAGACCTGCATGGTGCGGCGGTATTTCTTGCCTCGCCTGCCGCCGACTTCATCAATGGCCAGACGATCTATGTCGATGGTGGCATCGTGGCCGTAGTCTAGGGAGACTCTGATTAATTCTCGTTGCACACGTTGTGGGCTGGTCCTGATAAGTGCATCGATATTGGCGATAGCACTGCCCGCATTTGCGCTGGAATACAAAGAAGCCCCGGAACTTGCTGCCGCCGTGGCAGCCGGCGAATTGCCGCCTGTTGCCGATCGACTTCCCGACGAACCGCAAGTCGTCGCCCCGTTTAACGCTATTGGCAAGTATGGAAACGAGCTGCGATTTGGTCTTTCCGGACAGGCCAATCACGATCCTATTCGAGCCTGGGGAAATATGGGGCTCGTTCAGCATGACTACGACAGTAATTATACGGAGGTCATTCCACACGTCGCTGAGTCCTTCGATGTTAACGACGACAACACGGTATTCACTTTCTACCTGCGTAAAGGAATGAAGTGGTCCGATGGCACACCGTTCACAGCGGAGGATATTGAATTCGCGGTAAACGACATTCTACTTCACGAAGACTTGCAACCCGTGTCGCCGGTCTGGAGTGCAGGTGGTGAGGTTGTTGAATTCCGAAAGATTGACGACTACACCGTCGAATTCTCATTCACGGTTCCTTACAGCGAATTCCTCTACGTATTGGCTGATCGCCGCTATCTTCAACCCACGCTGTATCAGAAAGCTTATTGTTCCAGAGCCCACCCTGACTACAACCCAAATCTCGAGGCAGAGCTGGAAGCGAACAACCTGACTGATTGGCGTGACTATCTACGCAAGCTTTCCGGCGATCCCCACATCGTTGGCATACGCTTTGAGAACCCCGATCGACCTACACTTGAGGCGTGGAAAATCGTCGTGCCTTACAAGGGCGGTTCAACCCAGGTAATTCTCGAGAGAAACCCCTTTTTCTGGCAGGTCGACACCGAAGGTAATCAACTTCCGTATATCAATAAGCTCGTCGGGCTTATCTATGGAGATCCTGAAGGGATGCTGCTGGGAGCGATTGGTGGCGACAATGACCTGGGATATACCATTATCGGCACGCCGGCCAATCGCCCATTGCTGGCGAAAACAGCAAAACACCATGGCTCGGAACTCTATCCGGCTACGGCCATAGGTGGTACCAGTTTGCTATTCCAGTTGAATCTGACGCACAAAGATCCCGAACTTCGGGCGCTGTTCAACGAGAAGAATTTTCGCGTAGCGCTCTCAATTGGCTTCGATCGTCAGGAAGTTATCGATACCGCCCTGTTTGGCGACGGTGTTCCATGGCACAACGCGCCGTTTGAAGATAGCCCTATGTATCACGAGCGATATGCTACGCAGTATCTGAAATTCGATAAGAACGAGGCTAACAGCTTACTTGACGGAATCGGCCTGGGCGAACGAAACTCCGACGGCATCAGGCTCTTGCCGAGTGGTCGACCTGTGCATTTCGTTGTGGAAGCGATCGACCGTCCGCCAGAGCGTATTGACCAACTCGAAATGATGACGCAACAGTGGCGCGATAATCTTGGTGTCGACGTTCGGCCGAATATCACAGAGACCTCACTGATGTTTTCACGAGTCAACAACAATAATCATGATGCGGCCATTTGGTCCGACTTCGCGAGTTGGCTGCAGGGACGGGTCCCCTACAGTTTGGTCCCGCTCGAGTTTGACTCCCGCTGGGGTATCGCCTGGGTGGATTGGTACAAGAGCGATGGCAAGCGCGGCGAAGAACCACCCGATCACATCAAAAAGCGTGTTTATCTTTATCAAATGTCCAAGGGCGCGCCGACCGCTGAAGCCCGAATAGACTACTTCCAGCAAATAGCCGAGATTGCCGCAGATCAATTTGAGACTTTCGGAGTTTCAAAGAACATGACGAACTACGGGCTCAAAAAAATCGCACTGAAAAACGTCCGTCCAAGCAACCCTGGCTCGAACCAGTACCCTTTGTCACTTCAGCGCCCCTGGACTTACTTCTGGGACACCGAATCAGGTAACCGTCCATAATTTGAGGCGTGCATAATTCTTGAATTCATCATCAAGCGTATTCTCTGGACGATTCCAATCCTGTTCCTGGTTTCGTTACTTGCGTTCGCAATTATGCAAGCACCGCCCGGTGACTTCGTTACCGCATTGAGTGCCTCCCTGACGGCGCGGGGGGAGCAAGTCGACCTTGTTCAACTCGAGTCAATTCGTGAGCGCTTCGGTCTCGATCAGCCGTTCCTCGTTCAATACTGGAAGTGGATCAGCGGTGTACTGGTTGGCGACTTTGGTGTGTCGTTCGAGTGGCGCCAGCCAGTCGGCGAACTTATTGGAGAGCGAATGGCACTGTCGCTGATACTGGCACTTGCGACGGTGCTTTTTACATGGGCAGTCGCGCTGCCAATCGGCGTTTATTCGGCGGTTAAAAAATACACGATCGGTGACTACCTCATTACGACGATCGGATTTATTGGCCTCGCGACGCCCAATTTCTTGCTGGCACTTGTCCTCATGTATGTCGGCGTTGTTCACTTTGGAAGCGACGTCACAGGATTGTTTTCTCCCGAGTTTCGAAATGCCCCCTGGTCATTCGCGAGGTTCAAGGACCTTCTGGCTCACTTGTGGATCCCCGTTGTCATCCTTGGCACGTCATCATCCGCGAGCATCATTCGAATTATGCGGGCCAATTTGCTTGATGAGCTTCCCAAGCCCTATGTCACAACAGCGAGGGCGAAAGGTCTCTCCGAGTTCAAACTTCTGATGACCTATCCGGTTCGTGTCGCATTGAGTCCCTTTATTTCAACGATTGGATGGATGTTCCCTCAAATTATTAGCGGTTCCGTCATTGTGTCGATCGTGTTATCCCTGCCGACAGCCGGTCCCATGTTGTTGACCTCACTCAAAGCGCAAGACATGTACCTGGCGGGCTCATTTGTCCTGCTTCTCAGTATTCTCTCGGTTCTGGGAATGTTGGTCTCAGACGTTTTGCTTGCACTTGTCGATCCGCGAGTTCGAAGAAGATAGATGACGAATGACTGACATCGACAAAGAAACGGCAGTCGAAAATTCGCCGCAGGCAACCCTTGCTCACGCGTCGCAATGGCGACTGATGTGGTACAACTTTCGCCAGCACCGGCTGGCGGTGTTCGGCGGAATCATCATCCTGATTCTGTATATCGTCGCCTTGTTTGCAGAATTCATTGCGCCCTTTGATCCACATTCGTCGACGTCGAAGAATGTCTATCACCCGCCGCAACTCATTAAGTTTATAGATCACGACGAAGATGGTGGCTGGTCATTTCGACCGCATGTTCAACAGATGGAGCTGAACCGGGACCGTGTCACCCTTGAAGGGAACTATACGCCGGTGTCTGGCCGGAAAGTTTATCTGAGGCTGTTCGGAAAGGGCGATCCCTATAAGTTATGGGGCAAATTTGAGATGAGCCGACACCTGATCGCCCCTGCTAATCCTGGAGAACGATTTTATCTGCTCGGCGCGGATCGCCTGGGGCGCGATATGCTAAGCCGCACAATTACCGGCACGAGAGTATCCATGTCCATTGGACTTGTCGGCGTAACCCTGAGTCTGGTCATCGGAATTTTTCTGGGTGGTATATCCGGCTATTATCGTGGAGCGATTGATACGGTAGTGCAGCGTACTATCGAGATCATGATCGCGCTGCCGACGATTCCGTTGTGGCTGGCCCTGAGTGCAGCGATGCCGAAGGACTGGGACACGGTAACCCGGTATTTCGCCATAACCATAATTCTGTCACTAGTGGGGTGGACGGAACTCGCCCGCGTAGTCAGGGGACGCTTTTTGTCGCTACGAGCCGAAGACTACGTGACGGCTGCGCGACTTGATGGGGGTTCACAATCCCGCATCATTTTCCGACATATATTGCCCTCCATGACCAGTCACATTATCGCCGCAGTGACGCTTGCGATTCCTGCGATGATTATGGCGGAAACCGCGCTTTCGTTTCTCGGTCTTGGGTTGTTGCCGCCTGCAGTTTCGTGGGGCGTACTTCTGCTGGAAGTGCAGAATATCCGATCGATCGCAGCAGGCCCATGGCTATTCTTGCCGGGCGGAATGGTTCTGATAACGGTTCTTGCCTTTAACTTTCTTGGCGACGGACTGCGTGATGCAGCAGATCCTTATGCATCCAAAGGGCATTGATCAACATGAATGACCTATCTGCAGAAAATGCCAACAACATCGTTTTGGAAATCAAGAACCTCGTAACTGAGTTTCCAACGCGAGACGGAACATTCCGTGCAGTGGATGATGTCAGTTTCTCACTTAAGGCCGGGAAGACGCTCTGCGTTGTTGGTGAGAGCGGAAGTGGCAAAAGCGTTACCGCCCGTTCCATTCTGCAGATACTTGATTCACCTGGACGAATTGTCTCAGGTCAAATTCTACTTCACAGCTTACGTGGAATAGCGAGCGACGCTGATGGTCCCACAGACCTGGCCAGGCTAAAGCCGCGATCCAATATAATACGGTCGATCCGAGGCCGTGAAATCGCCATGATCTTCCAGGAGCCGATGAGTTCATTGTCCCCGGTTCACCGCATCGGAAATCAAATCGCTGAAGTGCTGCGTTTGCATGAAGGGATGTCGAAAAAGCAGGCATGGGCACAAAGCGTAAATTTGCTGGATCAGGTCGGAATATCCGATCCTGCAGCGGCGGCTGATCGCTTCTCTTTCGAGTTCTCCGGCGGAATGCGGCAGCGCGCGATGATCGCTATGGCGCTGGCCTGCAACCCTTCGGTACTTATCGCAGATGAGCCGACAACAGCGCTGGATGTCACGACCCAGGCCGAAGTTCTCGACCTCATCAAATCAATCCAGGCTGAACGGGATATGGCGGTTTTGTTCATCACCCATGATATCGGGGTCGTCGCACAAATTGCCGATGAGGTTGTTGTCATGCGACAGGGCAAAGTCCTTGAACAGGGCGACGTATTCGGCATGTTCGAAAACCCAGGCCACCCGTATACACGAGAGCTCATTTCTGGCGCTCGAGACCTCGACCAGCCCGCGGCCCAGCGCCTCGCAGCACGGGCGAGCCGAGATATTGGCGAGCTGATACTGACAGCGACGGATGTTCGGAAAGAATTTACGATTTCAAAAAGCCTGTTCGGTTTGAGGCCCGACAAGATCGCGGTCGGGTTGAAAGATGCCAGTCTCGAACTCTACGCGGGCGAAAACTTAGGGATAGTCGGTGAGAGCGGTTCCGGCAAAACGACGTTGGCTCGTTGTTTGCAGCGCGTCTATGACCTTAGCTCCGGAACAATTCGCTATAGCGACCGAAACGGTGAGTCGGTGGATCTGGGATCCTTGCCGTCAAGCCAACTGCGGCCTTACTGGCGCGATATTCGCACGGTTTTTCAAGATCCATTTGGTTCGCTCAACCCGCGAATGACCGTCGCCGAAATTGTCGGTGAACCCATGCTCGTTTCAGGAGAACTGTCAGGTCGCGATCTGCAAATGCGAGTTGAAGAACTACTCGAACTTGTGGGCCTTCCGGCATCAGCCGCTCAACGCTACCCTCACGCCTTTTCTGGTGGCCAGCGACAACGTGTCGCAATTGCACGGGCGATTGGTCCGCGGCCGAGGATTATCATTGCGGACGAACCGACCTCGGCTCTTGATCTGAGCTTGCGCGCGAAAACACTCGATTTACTGCTTAGCTTGCAAGAGCAAATGGATCTTAGTTTCGTTTTCGTAACCCATGATATCGCCGTCGTGCGCTACTTTTGCGATCGCGTAGCCGTAATGTACAAAGGCGGGATTGTCGAAGTGGGTGACTCGGAGACGATTTGCTCCGACCCACAGCACCCGTATACACAATCTCTGTTATCCGCTGTCCCTCGCCCGGACCCGCTGCAACGCGGTAATACTCGTGTGCGCTATTCTGAATCGGTCGATTAGTTCGCCGAGGATTCACTCACGACCAGGCTGTGGAAGGTTGTTTGGGCGTAATTCCCGTTGGCTTGATCCGTTTCCCAGACGCCTGTTCCGGGGCATGCAGGATAGCGCCAGCTTTCATTCACACTGGCACTGCATTGATTGTAGGTGCCCGCTTTGAAGTAGAGCGGATCACCAGCATAGCCTCGCGGATGGTCAGCATCATCGACGTATCCGTTTGCGTCGACATTGTCAGCGAGATTGATTTCGTGTCGAACGGTACCTTTACTATCATTCTCAAAGACGAGATACATCGTGTCCTGGTGCACATTAACGGTGTAACTAAACACCTCACCCAAAGCGATGCCGCGGTCACCAGGATCGTCCGGATTATCCCAGCTGTTTCCCCATACCGCATAGGCTATGTCAGTCCGGTTTGGGTCCTCTGTAGGAAGGTTTCTTTCATAGGCCCAAAAGACCGAGCCATTTTCATGTTGCGGCCACTTCTTGTAAAAAATCTTGAGAGGTTCGTTGCCGTAACCGAAGCCATCTGTTTTCTCATCCAGTTTTTGTGCATGAATCTGGCCAACTACCACAGAGTAAGCAGGGGGTTTGTGGGAGTGATCCGCATTCAGTGAGACGTGATCCACTTGCAAGGTCGCCACCATCTTGCTGCCTATAGAGGCATAGAGATCTGAATCCTCGTGAGAGGCTAAGACAAAATTGCTGGCCGGCGACGATGAACTGATGGAAGTGTCTGATCCGCCGCTCCTATAGTGCAATTCGCTGCGCGTATTGGTGGACGTTGGGGAAGTTGTTGCCTTGTTTGGGCTGGTGAACACAATGTGGTCATTCTCATCGAGATAGAAAAAGTCGGGATGTGAATAGGTTTGAAGCTCCGTGACGCCGATGTTATCGGCCCGCTCATCCCCGTCCATATCCAGCGGCAAAGTTATTGACCAATGACTCAGGTCGAAAACGCTCGCCGGGACCCGCGCCGGTTCATTGGCGACTGACTTTTGTGCCTGTGAGCTAGTGGGCTCGGAACAGGCAACTCCCAGACAAGCGCTCGCGGTTAGAGCCAGTAGATTTACTTTCTTAGTGTTAAACATTATAAGATTCCCGACGTCAGTTTCACCGCCTCATACCAGGATCAATACCGGGACAGGTTGGCGATCCTGAACCAAACCAGAATAAACCAGCTATTGTGACGTGATTGTGACACGTCGCTGTGGTGAGCCTCAGCACGCATACCCCGCCTGCAGCTTTGAGCACACCGTCTCAAGTGACAAACAGGTCACAATCGATCGTTCAGTCTATACCCTGATCTATATTTCCTGAGAATTGAAGGATGACGCTCAAGCAAGACCTTTTCGTGTTCCGGACCTGCATAGCCGGCGTCGTTGACGCCACCGTATCCGAACTTAAAGCAAAGGTCGGATATACTTTCCGCTTCTGAATGGTATGAGCGCTATCTCGATGAGCCCTCGCGAAACAACGCCAATTCTCCTGGTGGAAGACGATTCCAATCTTGCGGGATCGTTGGCCGACTACCTGGGTGATTGCGACTACGACGTTGACTTTGCATTCAACGGGGCCAGTTGCCTCGAGCTTGCTCGTCGAAATGAGTACGCTGTGATTATCATGGACGTTTCCATGCCGGTGCTCGATGGTCTGTCGGCCTGCCAGCAACTGCGAACCGATCTTGAGATTGATACGCCGGTAATTTTTCTGACGGCCCGAGATACACTTGATGACAAAATCGCCGGATACGATTCGGGTGGCGACGACTATCTTGTGAAACCATTTGCGCCCAAGGAACTGGTGTGCCGAATCGAGGCCCTTCGAAAGCGGCAGTACACGAACCGTAGCGTTGACAGGTCTATCGGTGGCCTTTCCATTTACCCAAAGCGTCTGCAGGTTAGCTTTGGCGAACAGTTGCTTGAACTTCAGGCCGTGCATATTCAAATACTCATGCTTCTTGCCGATGCAGCACCCGCGGTGGTCAGCAAGAGGGCGCTCGAAATCGCGTTGTGGCCCGATCAAACGCCACGGAGTAACCCACTTCGTACACATATCTATCGACTTCGACGGCAACTGGACGAAAAGTTTGGTTACCACTTTATCGAAACAGTGCATGGCCTGGGATATCGAATTGACGTTCCTGACTAGCACATTGTTTCGCCGGGCGTTGTTGGTGTTGTTGCCGTTTACGGCGTTGGTTATCTATTTCTATAGCGAACTCATCGTAGATTCGATGCTGGTCGCTGAAAATCGCACTGTGCAGGACTACTTGCAATACGAGTATTCCCAATTCGAGGAGCGCTTTGCTGAATCAACGTCCGAGCCGTTACCATCAACGTTGTACCTCGACGCGTGGTGGGAGGATGACGCGGCTTTGCCCGAGTCAGTTGCCGCGTATCCACCGGGCATTCACGGGCTGAAGAACAGCCGCCATTTGTTGGTCGCCGAACCTGCAGGCAGCGATCGGCGTGTTTATTTCGTGCTGCGGGAGCCCGGGCACAGTACAGGCCAGACATTCCGTTCCGAGATGGAATCGACCATATACATATCCGCAGCGCTGGTTTTCCTCGCATGTGGACTACTCGCTGTTCTGATCGCGCGATTGTTATCCAGACCGATTCAAGCGCTTGCCGATGATGTCGAGGCACAATGGACCCCCGGAAAGAAAATGCGGGGTCACGATCGCAATGACGAGATCGGAGTACTGAGTCGCGCGATGGAGAAACTCATCAACCGAATGGACGCCGCGCTTAGCCGCGAAAAAATGGTAACTCGTTACGCTAGTCATGACATGCGAACTCCGGTTTCCGTCATTCGAATTGCGGTGTCTGTTCTCAGTATGCCGGTCTGCGATGTCGAAAAACGCGAGCGGAATCTGCGTCGAATAGATGACGCTTGTGCCGACATTGAGAACCTCATAGAAGTCCATCTCTGCCTGGCGCGGGAGGCGGCGGAGTTGCCGGAGGAGATAGTTCCCGTTCGAGCGTTAGTGATGGACGAACTTGCGAAGCATGCGAATACGATCGAGGCCAAAAATCTGGCTACGTCAGTAGTCGGCCACGATCAGAATATTCGAGTTGTACGCTCAATGCTGAAGGTCGTATTGGGCAACCTCATTCAGAACGCCGTCAGATTTTCAGATAAGTCTATTCTCGTTTCGATAGACGCAGACAGCATTGTTATCGAAAACTCAAGCGACCCGGATGAGGCACAATCGAGTACAGATGGACTGGGTCTCGAAATTGTCGAGCGAGTGTGCAATCGTCTCGGATGGGTGCTAATCACGGAGCAACAAGACGACGTGTTTATCACGCAGGTACTGTTTACAAAATAGATTTGACGAGCCGCCATTGGCGACCGGCGTTCAATATTGTCCCAGATGGTTTTTGCTTGGAAATAACTTGGATTCAGGAGCACAAATTAATGAAACACGATCAAATGGACCGTCGAGATTTCGTAAAGCGGCTTTCGGCCGGAATGGGTGTTGCGCTGTCGCCCGGCGTCTTTGCCGCCATTCTGTCTGGATGTGAGCCAGAACCGAAAGCCAGTGGGCTGCTTACGACGGGCGAACTGGATGTTCTGGGAAGCCTGGCCGACGCGATCATTCCCCAAACTGACACGCCAGGTGCCCGCGAATCGGGTGTGCCACAGTACATCGAGATGATACTGGCCGAATTCACGCCAGCCGATGATGTCGAGACGTTTCGGTCCCAGCTTGCCTGGGTATCGAGCTGGATCTCGCAACAAAATGCCCGCAGCCTGGAGAGTGTGGCCGAAGAAAAGCGTAACGCGCTTCTTGTCGCGCTTGACGAGCAGGCTTTTGGGGCCGGGACATCCAACGAACTGCCACCAGGAGCACCTGCCTTGTTCGCTATTCTGAAACCGCTAACGGTTGCCGGTTACTACACATCTGAAATTGGTGCTACGCAGGAACTGCATCAAACACCCTTTGGGACCTTTAAGGGCGATATACCGTACGAGGAAGTCGGGAGGTCGTGGTCATGAGTGATTATGACGCTATTGTTGTCGGCACCGGCATGACTGGTGGCTGGGCCATGCGGGTTCTCTGCGAAGCCGGACTGAAAACACTTGCGCTTGATCGAGGCAAGATGGTCGAGCACGGCAAAGACTACGTAAATGAGCACAAGCAGCCCTGGAACATGCCCTGGCGCGACGGCATGGTGCATCCGGATGAGGTGAAAGCCAACCCGAAACAAAGCCGGCATTACCTCTTCAATGAATACACCCGAAACTGGTTGATCAAAGACGCTGATTCACCGTATGTCGAGGAACTGCCTTACGACTGGATTCAGCCAGATGTCGTCGGTGGCAAGGCTCTCCTCTGGGCCCGCCAGAGTTGGCGGTGGGGCCCCCAGGATTTTCTCGCGAATCTCGAAGACGGACACGGGGAAGACTGGCCGATTCGTTACGAAGATCTGGCTCCCTGGTATGACCATGTGGAAAAAACGATCGGCGTGAGCGGTTCGATGGACGGGCTGCCACAATTGCCCGACGGTATCTTTCAAAAACCCATGGAAATGAGCGCTGCTGAGAAAGTATTGAAGGCGGCAGCCGCGGAGAAGTATCCGGATCGGCATGTAATCATAGGTAGAGTTGCAGTGCTTACCGAGCAACTCGGCGATCGGCTCCCCTGCCACTATTGCGGACCCTGTGCCCGCGGGTGCTCTACGGGTTCTTACTACTCCACGCAATCCAGCGCGCTGCCCGCTGCTCGAAAAACGGGCAACCTGACACTGGAGTCCCGGAAACTCGTGGAAAGCGTCCTGCAAAAGGATGGCCGAGCGACGGGTGTGCGTGTGATCGACATGCTGACGGGTGAGGTTGAAGAACATACAGCGCGCGTGGTTTTCATGTGCGCATCGGCACCCTCGACAGTCCGCGTTCTACTCAACTCCAAAAGTGCAGAGTTCCCCGATGGTATCGCCAATTCGTCCGGCGTATTGGGGCACTACATGTTGAATCACAATTCGAGAGTTGGGGCGCGCGGTACCTTGAGTGGTCTCAAGGACCGCTATTACCAGGGCAATCGCCCGGCTACTGTCTACGTGCCACGATTCCGAAATCTCGACGAGAAGAGCCGTCACCCCGATTTTGTGCGTGGCTATTCTTTATCAGGTCGAGGTACCAGGGCAGGTTGGGACCGAAGTGAAAACATGCTCGGATTCGGCGCTTCTTTCAAAGAAAATTTGCGAGATCCAGGCGAGTGGAGTCTCAGGTTGGGCGGTATGGGTGAGGTACTTCCCTACAAGGATAACTACATGAAGCTGGATGACGAACTCACCGATAAATGGGGTATGCCTGCCGTGCGCTTCCACATACAGCGGCACGAAAACGAGTGGGCTATGCGTAAGGACATGGCGGTAACCGCAGCGGAAATGCTCGAAGCGGCCGGTGCGAAAAACATTGAGATCAGCGACAGAAAGCATATTCCACTCGGCAACAATAATCACGAGATGGGCGGCGCGCGCATGGGACGTGATCCGAAGACGTCCGTTCTGAACGCGTGGAACCAATGCCATGACATCCCAAACCTGTTCGTCACGGACGGCGCCTGCATGGCGTCATCAGCCAATCAGAATCCGTCACTGACTTACATGGCACTTACCGCCCGGGCGGCTCACTATGCAGTTGATAAGCTCAAGACGCGATCGCTGTGATGTCCGCGCAATCTACGACGTTACGGACGTGAAATCGTGGTGCCGCAGTGTCTGTGTGTTTTTCGGATTCGTTCTGGCAGCGAGTGCCGCATCGGGCGACGAATACATGCTCAATGCGTTGGCGCCGGACATAGAGCCAAGTCCAATACGTCTGGAGTTGGAACCATTCCTGCAATTGCCGCCGACGTCGGAGGAACTGCCTCGAACCAAGATCAACATGCTCAAGCCCTTTGGGGATGGCAGTGGACGTCTGGCGGTGAGCGATTTGCGCGGCCCTCTCTACATCGTGAGCGAAAGGTCAGCTGGCATTTACCTGGACCTGTCCACGGAGTTCGGTGAATTTTACGACAAGCGCGGTCTGGGAGTAGGTTTCGCGTCCTTCGCGTTTCACCCTGATTTTGCCAGGAACGGACTGTTCTATACGACGCATAACGAGCCCCCGCAAACAGCTCCGGCTGATTTCGCGGCTGCCCGCGCCTTGAACAGCCCGAGAGGAGTGCAAGCAGTACTGACTGAGTGGAAGGCCGTGGAACCCGGCAAGGCGGTGTTTGCAGGAAGCCGGCGAGAACTGATGCGTTTCGAATATCGGGGCACTGCTCACGGCATTCAGGAAATCGCCTTCAATCCGAACCTTCTGCCGGGCGATCCGGACTACGGGAACTTGTACGTGTGTGTGGGTGAAGGATCGTCCAGGCGTCTTGGGCTCGACGGACAGCAGAGAGCGGCTCACGGCTATGGCTCAGTCTTGCGAATTGATCCACTGGGCAGGGACAGCGACAATGGTCAATACGGTATCCCGGCCACCAATCCCTGGGCGAATGACGATGATCCGGAGACCCGTGGCGAAGTATACGCGTACGGATTTCGCAACCCGCATCGACTCACGTGGGATTCGGCCGGAGACGGGAAGGCGATTGTCACCGAAATTGGCGAATCCAATATAGAAGAAGTCAATATCCTTAAACCGGGCCTGAACTATGGCTGGAGTCAACGCGAAGGGACATTTCGAATAGAACCGTCGGTGTCGCAAGTGAAGGTCTATGACCTCGAAGACGGGGAAGACGCGAACAATGGCTTCTCATTCACTTATCCGGTTGCGCAGTACGATCATGGTGAGGGAATGGCCATTTCCGGAGGGGCGGTTTATCGAGGTGCGGCTATACCGATGCTGCAGGGGGCTTATGTTTTCGGCGACATTGTGAAGGGGCGGGTTTTCGGCGTAAATGCCGATGAACTTGAGCTGGGCAAACAGTCTGAAATTTACGAGCTGTTGCTGGAGATCGATGGAAAACCTGTGCACTTTCTGGAAGATATTGGCGTTGGGCGCGTGGATTTGAGAATCGGCACAGACCTGGAAGGTGAGCTATACCTGATGGAAAAAATGCACGGCAACATTTACAAGGTTGTGGGCGCGAGGCGCGTCGACTAGTCGAGAACCTGCTTGATTGCCCGATCAACTACTGAATAATCTGACGACTCGATGAAACCTATCGAGAAAATTTTCGGCGTATCTAGATATTTGTTTCCGTCGTTGCGACCGAATCCGAATACGGTCATGTACGGTCGCATATAGTATTCGTCCAGGTTTTCATCATCTTCATGTTGTAGCACGTAAAGTACTCGTGGCGACCTGGTGTCTCCGAAAGCCATCCACTCAGGCGCAGGAAGATCTCCACTAAATGGCTCATGGATTTCGTGGATCTGATCGTCGATGGACGAAAGCCAGAAATCAGTTTCGTTTATCTCGCCGTTGGGAACGCCTTCATACAGAACCCAGTAATTGAAACCCTCACTCACTTTGTTCATCGTGAAGTCGCATCGGTCGGCGTAAAAGTCCCACTGACCTTCCCATTGTCCATTCCCTGATGTAAACGTGATCTGAACATGCTCTTCAGACTCTATGTTTACGACAGATGATGAAGGGTCGGTCCCCGCATTCATGGCATGAAAATAGCTGCCATCTTGCCGGTGTATAGAGTTTGGAAAACCTCTGTATTCCCCTTTCCAGCCCGTGCCTTCTTCTTCTTTGAAGCCCAGCCAGTCCACGCCGTCCGGGTCGAGCATACTCGACAATCCACCACCTTCCTTTTCAAGATAGTAGATGGCAGCAGGCGTCGAGATGATGTACGCCTGCCCACCCCCCGCAGTTTCATCCGTACCGTGAGTGAGTCGAACGGACTGTTCGGTCTGTGTAACGCATGCGCCAAGCCAAAGTGTGAATACAAAAAATGCTGCTATTTTTTTCAGTAACATGGTCATATTCCATTTTGGCCAAAAACGTCCCAATTACCAGGCCGCGAATCGGTGGTAGCCGTTATTGGCAATGCGTTTAATCAGGACCGCAAGCTCCATGGCGTGGTAGTCGCCCCACATTGTTGCTTCATGGCAGGGGATGGATTGCCCTTCGGGGATGTTGTCCCAGCCGTTCGGGCGGTGATACACGGAATGGAGTATCAAGCCGTGATGTTCCGGGTCGGTGGCGAGGTAAGGCTCCTCGAAAAGACGCCCTGCAACGGTTAGTCCCGCTTGAATGTATCGATCCGCGCCGGCTTCGCCCGCTGCTGCCAGATTCGTGCCGAGGCGGATAAGGCCCTGCGCCGAGATCGCCGCGGAGGAACTGTCGACAGGCTCGAAAGCATTGTATGGCTCGGCCGGTCGAGCCCGGTAGTCGCCCATTTGTGCCAGGCCGGGTGCCCCGGTATCCCAGTAAGGAATACCATCGGTGGGTGTTTCATTGATAAAGTGTTCCGCGCTAGCGATCGCTACCTCGCGTAAACGTTTGATGACGGCCGTCTTGTCATTGAAAAGTGGCAGGTCGAGCTTTTCGAATTCCTCTGCTGGAACGTCTTCCATAAACTCAAGCTGCTCAGGGAAGCCGCTCAAGATCCATGCCTGACCGCGAGTCCACGTCGTGAACGGGGAGTAACCCTGTTGTGTGCTCGGGCAGCGGTAAAGGCCGTCGTTCAAATTGAATATCGATTCGTGAACGACTCGCCCGTACTCGTCATACAGATCTCTGCCCTCACCAAAATAGACGTTGTAGCGTGCGGTCGCCTCCGCATGTTTAAGCGTGCGTCCGAGAAGGTTGTGGACTTCGTCATGCTCTCCCTGGAGTACATGACCCAGTGCGTGACTCCAGGTGACTGCCCGCATGGTGCGAATGGTGTCAGAGAACAGCGACTGCGGACCATTGAAAGAATAGACATAGCCCAGGCCGTCGGGAAGGTCTGTCCAGCGGGACGCCTGTACGGCGCCGGAGACCTTGATGGCCATTTCGTAAAAGCTTTTTTGCCATTCGTCAGCAGTGATGCGGCCTTCGTTGATGAAGCGGAGCAAATTCCCGTAAGTGCTGACGTTATTAAAACCGTGATCGTGCACGCCGGTATGCGTCAGGTGAGGCGCCATTAGTTCGATGGTGCGCTGTCGCCCGAGATCCAGAAATTCTTCATCGTCTGTCGCATCAAACTGAAGCAGTGAGCAACCGAACTGAAAGCCCTGGGTCCATTCCGTCCATCCGCGAGTTGCGTATTTGCCGTCGATGGTGAAAACGGGACTGCCTTGTCCCCTGTCCCACTCTTTATCCAGCAGCCGAATCTTGTCTCCGGCCAGACTGAAGAACTGGTCAAGTTTGGGTAGCAGTGCCTTTGCCGTAAGCTCGTTATCGATATTGATCATAATTGTGTCCTAGAAATGCCGAATCTGAAGGCCACCGTCGATGTCGATGATGGTGCCCGTGGAGAAAGGAAAGTCACCGTCGACCAGCGACGTGACTGCGAGGCCGACATCTTCCGCCGTACCCCAGCGGCGCTGGGGCACGAGCTCACCTTCGGCGATCACTCCATCGTATTTGTCCTTAACCTTGTCGGTCATGTCTGAGGCCATGATGCCGGGGCGCAATTCGTAGACGGGGATCCCCTCAGCCGCGAGGCGAACGGACCAAAGCTTCGCTGACATGGAAAGGCCGGCTTTGGAAATACAGTACTCACCCCGGTTAGGACTGGCCGTGTTTGCTGAAACGCTGGTCACGAAAACGATGCAGAACCCGCCGGAAAGTAAGGGCTCCGGTTTTTCCTGCAGCCAGTACCGGGCGACCGTCTGCGTCACGAAATGCGGACCTTTGAGATTGATTCCTACTACCCGGTCGTAGGACTCTTCGCCCATTTCGACGATGTCGTCCCTGGTATCTGGCGCGACGCCGGCATTGTTGACCAGGCAGTCCAGACGGCCGAAGTGATCCAGAACCTCCGCAAGCAGGCGCTGCCGATCGTCCGCGTTCGACACGTCCGCTTGCACCGCATGGAATTGTTGATCGTCGTGCTGGCGGACAGCGTCGCAAAGTGCCAGGGCTTCATCCGCCGCCTTTGTGTTTCCAGCGTAGTTGATCGCCACAGAGTAGCCGCTCCCGGCCAGTTGCAGCGCGATGCCACGTCCAAGTCCCCGACTGGATCCTGTAACCAGTATGACCGGATTTGTGCTTCTATTTGTCATTAATTCGCCCCAATTGGTGTACCAATTTTTTCTTCGCGCCAGAGGCCAGATTGAGCATACGACCGTCATGGCGACTTGTTATGGTTGCATATACTACACAAAGAGTGGATGCTATGGGCGAATCATTCATACCAATTTACCTATCCGGAGAAGAATCAATGGCCGAGACCCGACTCGGAATTATCATGCACGGCGTGACCGGTCGCATGGGAATGAACCAGCACCTGATACGCTCGATCCTGGCGATTCGCGAACAAGGGGGTGTGACCCTTTCAAACGGTGATCGCGTCATCGTTGATCCCATACTCGTTGGTCGAAACGCTGAAAAGATGGAGGCGCTTGCCAGCACGCACGGCGTCGAACGCTGGACAGCCGATATTGATGCCGCATTGGCAAATCCCGAAGACACCGTGTTCTTCGATGCGGCCACGACCCAGCTCCGCGCCGGTCTTCTGAAGAAGGCAATGGATGCGGGCAAACACGTCTATAGCGAAAAGCCTACCGCTGAGACACTCGAAGATGCCCTTGATCTCGCGCGCTATGCGAAGGCCAGGGGCGCAAAGAACGGTGTGGTGCATGACAAACTGTATCTTCCCGGCCTCGTGAAACTGCGCAACTTGCGAGAGAGTGGCTTCTTTGGCCGAATTCTGTCAGTCCGCGGTGAATTCGGTTACTGGGTGTTCGAGGGGGACCGGCAAAAGGCCCAGCGTCCCAGCTGGAACTATCGCAAGGATGACGGCGGCGGCATGATTCTCGATATGCTGCCCCATTGGCGCTACGTGCTGGATCATACGATCGGCCCGATCAGGTCCGTAAACTGTCTTGGCGTCACTCATATCGACAAGCGTTGGGATGAACAAGACCGCGAATACACCGCGGATGCCGACGACGCGGCTTATGCGACGTTTGAGCTGGATGGCGGCGTGATCGTGCAGATGAACAGCTCCTGGTGTACGCGCGTCAATCGCGAGGATCTGGTCACTTTCCACGTGGATGGCACACACGGCTCCGCTGTCGCGGGCTTACACGGCTGCAAAGTCCAGTCTTACGACGACGCGCCATGCCCCGTCTGGAATCCTGACAATCCGCAAACCATGAATTTCCGTGACGACTGGGTCGAAGTCGAAGACGACACGCAGTATGACAACGGTTTCAAAGTGCAATGGGAAGAATTCATTCGCCACGTCGTCGAAGACGGGCCCTGGGAATACGACTTGCTCTCGGGCGCCAAGGGAGTGCAGTTGGCGGAACTGGGTTACCGCAGTTCCGAGGAGCGCAGGTGGCTGGACGTACCTGAACTGGAGGCCTGATGCGCGACCTGTCCACGGATACGTCTTTGCTGTCGCTGAATACCGCCACGGTCAAACAGCAATGGAACCTTGAACAAATGATCGACGGTTGTGTCCGTCACCGGATCGGTGCTATTTCACCCTGGCGTGACCAGGTTGAAGCCTGTGGACTGGGAGAGGCCGCTGCCCGGATCAGGGACGCCGGACTCCGCGTTTCCGGATTATGCAGAGGTGGCATGTTTCCGGCGGCAGATGCGGCCGGGCTGCAGGCGAATATCGACGACAATCGTCGTGCAATCGATGAAGCGGTAACGCTTGGGGCCGAATGCCTGGTATTAGTGGTTGGTGGCCTGCCCGAGGGGTCGCGAGATATCGCGAGGGCCCGTGAGCAGGTCTTTGACGGCATGTCCGCGATATTAGAGCATGCCAGATCGAACCAGATGCCGTTGGCGATCGAACCACTGCACCCTATGTATGCCGCGGAGAGAGCCTGCGTCAACACGATGCAGCAGGCACTGGACATCTGTGACCGGCTCGGCGATGGCACGGGCGTCGCATTGGACGTCTATCACGTCTGGTGGGACCCGGATCTGGAAGCACAGATCGCCCGGGCAGGGCAGCAAGGTCAATTGCTCGCCTATCACGTTTGCGACTGGCTCATCCCAACCAGAGACCTGCTGCTGGACCGGGGCATGATGGGCGATGGCGTCATCGAGCTGAAGAAGATCAGGGGCTGGGTCGAAGCCGCCGGATATGACGGTTGCTGCGAGGTCGAAATATTCTCCAGCCTTGATTGGTGGAAGAAAGACCCGGACGACGTCCTGGCGACCTGCGTCGAACGTCACCAAAACGTAGTCTAGAAAACATGCCGTGCCGGACGACCTGAGCTTTGGGTCGAACGGCCGAATTTTTGCAAATAGTAACCGGTTGGTTACAATGCTAAATAAAAGCGAATGAAGCAGCTTTCCTGCCAAATACAGACGTTTTTCACCCTTTTGGAGAAATGAAATGTCAAAAAAATATGGTCGTCGCGACTTTATTAAGCACAGCATCGTAACGGGTGCGTTAATGCCAATGACTCCTTTGTCTGCGTTGGCCGCTTCTCCCAAATCGGTCCCAGGCAGTGACGAGCTGCAGGTGAGTATTTTTTCCAAGCATCTCCAGTTCCTGGGCTACAAAGATATGTCTGCAGTCACTGCCGATATGGGTTTTGACGGGGTTGAGCTATCCGTCAGGAACGGCGGGCATGTATTGCCCGAAAACGTTGCGAAAGATTTGCCCAGAGCCGTTGCCGCGGTAAGGGAAGCGGGTCTTGCGTCAGACATGATGGTGTCTGACGTGAAGGAATTGAATCCGCTGTCCAAGACCGTTTTGGAGACGGCTGCAAATCAAGGCATCAAGAATTATCGCATGGGTTACCTTCGCTATCCCGAGACGGGCACGATCCCTGAGGCGCTCGCCTATTTTAACGGGAAGGTGAGAGAACTGGCGGAATTTAATCAAAACATTGGGATTCAGGGTTGCTACCAAAATCATAACGGCAGAGGTGTCGGCAGTAACGTATGGGAATTGTGGGAACTGTTGCAAGGTTCGGAACAGGAAGCAATGGGCGCGCAATACGATATTTATCACGCCGTCATAGAAGGTGGTCGTTCCTGGCCCAATGGGATTCGACTGCTGAAAGATCGCATCGCCAATATTGTTATCAAGGATTTCAGGTGGGAAAAAATTGATGGCAACTGGCAGGTTTACAAAACGCCATTGGGAGAAGGAATGGTCGATTTTGATGCTTACTTCAAAATCTTGAAAGGACTTGGGATTAGTGTTCCTGTTGCCATGCATTTCGAATACGACCTGTTCGGAGCCGAAAGGGGGAATAGGGATATAGCTCTGTCAAATCGGCCGATAATTTACGAGGCCATGCACAAAGACTTGCAGCTATTACGAAAAATGTGGCGCGAGGCGTGAGTTGCCGAATCACTCGCTAATCATCGAATGCAGGCTCTATGACTATTTCTGCGAACAGAGCATTCCGAATATTCCCAGAGCTGACACCTTCAACGGCCAGTGATTTCGAACATAAGGACTCAACACAATTCTCCATGAATATTCCTGCTAACAGATTATTTCGACTATCACGTCAGGTAGTGTCACTTTCTATCTGCTGCTTTTTCCTCACCGGGTGCGAACCGGAGACAGCCGTCTTCGAAAGAGACAGGGATCCCTGGGTGATGCGTTCCGTTCTGGACGAGGAAATAAGAATGGTCACCCTGGCCCTTCACAAGGATGGCTATGCCGCCTACAACACAGCGAATTGTGCATTGTATAAAGTGTGGAGGGGCGGTGTGCACTGGGACGGAGCTGTTTTTAACAACGTTAAAACGGTTCAACCTGTAAGTTGGGGGGATGCTTATTTGCAAAAGCCTTCCAACGACAAACCCTGGAAAATTCAGCAGAACGGTGACTCGATCGCTGTTGAGCCTCAGTGTAAGGGTTACTTTTTGGAGAACAATCAGCTTACATTTCAATATCAGTTGCGTGTCTCCGAAGACCAGATAGTCACCATCTTCGAGCAACCTGAATTTCTTCCGCTCAAGAACGGAAAGGTGGGATTTCAAAGAACCTTTCGGACAGCAGGGGTGCAAGACAACCTGACAATCTGGAACGGAGATATTCAACTGCCCGCTAATGGCGAAGAGGTTTTTGCAGAATACTTTGAACCCTTTCCGTCAAATGATGCTAACTCAGTGCAGCAAAGTTTAGCCTCACAGAATTTATTGGATCGCCACGGTTGCAATACCTGCCACGAGCCCGATGAGCAGACAATCGGCCCTTCATACCGACAGTTGGCTGCAAAATATGGCTCTGAACCGGACCGCGAAACCTTCGGGCAATTGAGACAAAAGGTGATTGAAGGCGGATCCGGTGCCTGGGGCGATGTGCCCATGCTGCCTCACCCTAATATCAGCCGTGATGTCATCACGGGACTGATCTACCAGATATTGGCGTACGAGCCTGACTATGATGACCTGGCCGCCGCCAATGACCGGGTCATAGATTCTGACTCGGGGACCGCTCCCGGGACACCGGGATTTGGTAGTGCGCTGGAAGGCCTCCATCCGGGTCTACGGGTGCAGACGATTCGCCCTGAGGGGTTTAAACCAAGAGTTGGCGGACTGGATTTCTTATCGGACGGTCGTCTTTTGGTTTCAACCTGGGACGAGGTCGGTGCGGTCTACGCATTGGATGGTGTCCAAACAGGGGATCCCGGTCAGATTCAGATAAAGAGAATTGCCGAAGGCCTGGCCGAACCTCTGGGTCTAAAGGTGGTTAATGATGAAATCTTTGTTCTTCAAAAACAAGAACTTACTCAACTCGTCGATCATGATGGGGATGGCATAACGGATGAATACCGCAGCGTTTCCAACGCATGGGACGCAACGACAGATTTCCACGAATTCTCCTATGGGCTCCAATACAAGGACGGTTTTTTTTACGCAAGTCTGGGACTGGCCCAGAGGCTTAAGGAAACCGAGCTGAATGTGCCTGATCGCGGATCTGTCATCAAAATCGCCAAAGATGGCACTTTTGAAAAAGTGATAATTGGCCTGAGACAGCCGAACGGTATTGGGTTTGGTCCGGAGAATGAATTATTCATTACCGATAATCAGGGGCAGTGGGTACCGGCAAGTAAATTGATTCATGTCCAGGAAGGGCAATTTCACGGTAGCCAGCACAGGAGAGGCGACGCTTACAAGAATCTGAAAATGAGCTCTCCCACCGTTTGGTTGCCTCAGGATGAAATTGGAAACTCGCCCAGTCAGCCCGTATTGATTCCCGAAGGCACCTACCACGGACAAATGCTGCATGGTGACGTCACTCACGGTGGGTTGAAGCGTGTGTTTCTGGAAAAGGTTAACGGATCCTACCAGGGAGCGGTCTTCAGGTTTACTCAAGGTCTTGAAGCCGGAATAAATCGTGTCGTCTGGGGGCCTGACAAGGCGCTCTATGTGGGCGGTGTCGGTATGACGAGCAACTGGGGCTGGAACGGAGCACAGTATGGATTGCAACGATTGGAATTCACCAACGACATAGCTTTTGAAGTGCTCAGGATTCAAGCTACGCCAACAGGATTTGCTCTAACGTTCACCGAGCCGCTGGCCGAGGGCCACGGGGAAAAACCGGACGACTATACTTTGCAGCAATGGTGGTATGAAACAACCTCAAGATACGGTGGTGACAAAATGGACCTGGAATCCTTATCCCCCAGCAAAGTGACGGTCTCCGCGGACAGAGAAACAGTGCATCTCGAAATTCCCGGCCTGAGTGAAAATTCGGTCGTCTATTTTCTCTTGAATGATGAGCTTCGAAGTTCATCCGGGCAGTCATTGTGGGCTGGTGAGGCCTGGTACACCTTGAATAGTATTCCGAATTGATGAAGAAAATGGTCCCCATCAAAATAGACCAGGTAAATTCAGATTTTGAGCGTGAGGTACTTCGCAGGCCATTTGGCTTCAAAGGCGGCGCTATGACCAACGTCTGGCAAACGATGGCTTGCCTGCAAAGTGAATCCGGAATACGGAAGATCGGCCTTGGAACTCAAAATGTACTTTGGTCTGATTCCACAGTGTTTAGCAATCACTCGGAGAGCGGTGGCAACGCGTTGATGTATGCCATGAGCGAAAGAGCTCTTCAATTGATCAAGGGCGCTTCGTTCACTTCACCCATTGAACTGCTTGATGAAATACTTCCGGAAATCCTGTCTTACGGAAAACAGATAAGCAGTAATCCGGACCTCCGAACGACGTTTGCCCTGAATGCCCTGGTGGGTATTGATAACGCATTGTGGCTGCTCTACGCGGCTGAAAATGGAATGACCAATTTTGACGAAATGATCCCGGAGGCTTATCGGCCTGGGTTGTCGGCAAGACACGACAAGGTAGCCAGTATTCCTGCCCTGGGCTATGGCACAAGCCTGGAAGAAATTAAGGGTCTGGTAGACGATGGATTCTTTATCCTGAAGATCAAGATTGGGGCTCCCGGCGATCAGGACCAAATGCTCGAAAAGGACAAGGAGTTCCTGAGCGATATTCATAAGAGCATTGGACATTACGAAACACCGTATTCGAACAACGGCAAAATCCCTTATTACTTCGATGCTAATGGCAGATATGAAAAGAAGGAAACGCTGTTACGTTTTCTGGATCATGCCGAAAAAATTGGTGCCCTGGAGCAGATATCGGTTTTGGAAGAACCGTTCTGGGAGCAGAACGAGGAAGACGTCAGGGATATAACGGCGAGAGATCTTTTCGTTGCAGCCGATGAAAGCGCTCATACGGATAAAGATGCCCTTATCCGAATAGAGCAGGGATACAGCACAATCGCACTGAAGGCCATAGCAAAAACCTTGAGCATGACGTTGAAGATTGCTCAGTTAGCGCATGAAAAGAATATCCAGTGCTTCTGTGCTGACCTTACCGTCAATCCCATACTGGTTGATTGGAACAAATCGGTTGCTGCCCGCTTGCCGGCGTTGTCGGGAATCAATTTGGGTCTGCTGGAAACCAACGGTTGGCAAAATTATCGTGACTGGAGCAGGATGAAAGGCTATCTCCCACTCCAAAATGCTTCCTGGACTGAGACGGTAGATGGCGTCTACTCGACCGGGAAAGACTTCTTTGAACTAAGCGGCGGGATTCTTATGCAATCGCCGCACTACGAGAAGATGTTTGAAGAAAACCAATGCCAGTAAGACTTGTTGTATTAGTCACCTTCATATCTCTTGTATTCCAGGCGGGCATTTCCAAAGCCGATGAGCCGCTCACTGTAATCAAGGTTACGGGCACACTTGCGAAAAACGACTCTGCTGCGTCGCGAGTGCCAAAGCATATCGTAACGCGTGACGATATCGATTTGATGGCACCCTCGAATACCCTGGATATTTTGAGAAGTATACCGGGCGTCAACGTGACCCAAATGGGTGGTAGCGGTGGCCTTACTTTCGTCAGGCTGAGGGGTGGAGATACCAACTACACCGTAGTGATGATTGATGGCGTGAACGTCAATGACCCGACTAACTCACGTGGGGGTGGCTTCGACTTCACCAGTCTGGATCCGTATGTAATAGAAAAAATTGAGGTGTATTACGGGAGCTATTCATCCGTCTATGGGTCGGACGCTCTGGGTGGCGTTATCAGCATAACAACCAGTGATTTAGCCGCTAGCAGAAAGAGTCTGTACACCGAGATCGGGACCGACAATCTGTATGCATTCGGAACCCGATTAGCCGGCAATCTGGGTGAACGGCATCACGCTTCCCTGGTTGCGGTCAGGCGAAACGGGAGTGAGTCAGTTTCGGGTAGTGCTCTGTCACGAAACCAACTGAGCCTGAACATTGGAAGCGTAAAAGCGAACAGTCCTACAAATTGGACATTATCTGCGTTGCTGACCGAAGGCGAATCAACATCATTCCCAGAAGACAGTGGTGGAGACAGATTAGCCAGTATTCGCACTGTAGAAGGTAAGGAATTTGAGCAGCAAAATATGAGCCTGGGCGTCGAATCGCAACTCACACAAAATTGGCATGCGAACTTTCTGGCTGGTTGGGTAATGCGTAACGAGAACATTGATAACCCGGGAATTGCAGATGGCGAATTAAATGGAATTCCTCCGCTACTGAGCGACAGTACCTATGAGAAAATTAATGCAAGTA
Organism: Woeseiaceae bacterium; assembly: GCA_021773115.1. Taxonomy (GTDB): domain Bacteria; phylum Pseudomonadota; class Gammaproteobacteria; order Steroidobacterales; family Woeseiaceae; genus UBA1847. The sequence continues at coordinate 102,110 of JAJFKS010000005.1, forward strand.
TTATAAATTCTCTGAAACTCGGGAAAAATGCGACTGCCAGCTTTGGTCTCAAGGCCGAGAATGAATCCGGGGATATTGATGCGCTGATTGATTTCGGTGTTTTGATTCCGGCAGATTTTTCGGAATCCCGCGAGATTATGTCAGTGTTCGGTGAACTCGCATTTCCAATAGGACCGGTCTACCTTATTACCGGGCTTCGTTACGATGACGCAGGCGAAATTGACAGTACGACAGGCCGCATCAGCGCGAATATGGACCTCGGGCAGACGGGAATATGGGTAACGGTTGAAGAAGGCTTCAAGTTACCGAGCTTATTCGCCCTTGGTCACCCGCTGATTGGAAACCAAGACCTGAAACCAGAACAAAGCCTTTACACCGAGATTAGAGTTGAGCAACAGGTTCTGAATGACTCCAGTCACGTATCCCTGAGTCTCTTTCATACGAAATACAAGGACTTAATAGACTTTGACCCCGACCTGTTTACAAACATTAACGTCAATGAAGTAGACGTTCGAGGCGTAAACCTGATTACAAAACTGGCACTGAATGAAAATTTATCGGTCAGTGGCTCTATATCAACAATGGATTTCAAATCACGCGACAGCTCCTTAAAGCCGCGCCGGCTTCCCGATCTGCAAACGCAATTAGGCGTTTCGTACGTAGTAAGTGATCGCCTGAAGGCAGCGTTGACCCATACCTACAGTGGGCAATTCTACGATAGCTCAATTCCCACGTCTCTCATCGAGATGTCATCCTTTCACCGAATCAATTTCAGTATCAGGTGGCAAGCGCTGGATAGGTTGCAGCTCAACTTGATGGGCGACAACCTGTTTAATAGCGGGTATCAAGAAGCAGTAGGATTTTCGAATCCAGGCCGCCAGTTTCGAGTTTCAATGACAATCGATTTATAGATTGGATCTCCGGTCTATATTGCGTCGGGCAACAGGCTGCCCAGCGCAGCTCGTTTGGCATAGTCCAGGGTAAGTAGCATGTCTTTCCTCGAATTCGTGTCGACGCCAAGAAACGCTTTGAGCGTGGCACGATTTGAAATCGGGAAGTAGCAAACGCTGGCAACCGTGATGTAAAAGTGAGCGGGGTTAACGTCTTGCCGAAACAGTCCAGCCGCAGCGCCACGGTCCAGAGTGTCGGAAATGGTATCCAGCAAATTCATGCGCAAGCGGGCAATGGATTTGGAATTCTCCATATGCCTGGCATTGTGCAGGTTTTCGTCGTTCAGTAATCGGACTGCTTCAACGTTGTTATGGAAGTACCAGAAGGTGTGTTCGACCAACAGGTTGATGGCATCTAGCGGGGAATGCTGTTCCAGATTGAGCCTGGCTTCGTGGGCTCGCAATTCGGCATAAACATTTTCCAGAACGGCTTTGTACAAGTCGTCTTTGTTTCCAAAATAGTGATATATCATTCGCTTGTTAGCACCCGAACGATTCGCAATACCATCCACTCTCCCACCTTCCAGACCGCTTCGCGCAAATTCCTCACGAGCTGCTCGCAAGATTTTTTCCTTGGTGGATTGGGGTCGTCGAGCCAGGTCTTGTACGTCTGTTTCGGAGTCTGCCATTTTTTGGGCTCACTAACTGTCAATTGGAAAGGGTTAATTTCTTAATTGTAACTAAGCAGTTACACAGGGTATGCTTAACTACGTCGTTATATTGCACGCTGAGTCGATAATTTAAAGGGTAATACATGTCTGGTATCAGTACTTCCGACCTGGCGCAGGCCGAATCTGCTCGAGGATTGGGCAAAGTTTTTGCCTATTTCCGTTTATCCGGTCCCGCCTGGGTCCAAAGTGCCATTACTTTGGGGGGCGGTACCCTCGCTGGTGCGTTGTACCTGGGAATCATAGGCGGCTACTCGATGTTGTGGGTGCAGCCCGTCGCTGTTGCCCTCGGTGTGGTGTTACTGGCTGCGATTGCCTATGTCACCCTTTCGATAGAACGCTCGCCATTTGAAGCCATCCGGACGGAGATCAATCCTGCCCTGGCCTGGTTGTGGCTGATTGCGTCCGTCGTCGCCTGTGCCGTGTGGACCATTCCCCAATTCGCGTTGTCCTATGCGGTGATTAGTCAAAACCTGATACCCAGCGCCATTCCTGATCCAGATGGGAGCCTGACCAAACTCGTGGTCACAGCCCTGGTTTTCGTCGGTATAGGCGGACTGACCTTGAGATTTGGCCGCGATCAAAAGGGATTGCGAGTTTATGAAAATGTCTTGAAGTTACTGATAGCTCTGGTGGTACTGGCATTCATGGTCGTGGTGATTAAGCTGGCGACCAGCAGTCCGGGGCTGCCATGGGGCACAATATTTGCCGGATTCATACCCGATTTCTCCCAATTCGTTGATCCCATCGCTGGCTACGAGAATGTGCTGTCGCAGATAGAGGACCTCGCAGCCCGAGAGTACTGGCGCGCTGAGTTGGTTGATGCACAGCGGCTTAGAATTATCGGCGCTGCCTCCGCGGCGGTCGGTATTAACATGACTTTTGTATTGCCATTTACCCTGCTAAGACAAAATTGGGGCCGCGCTCATCGGCGCTTTGCGATTTTCGATCTCGTTGTGGGGATGATTGTGCCATTCATCATAGCGACCGCTTGCCTCGTCGTCGTATCCGCTTCTGTGTACCACACTCAACCTTTCGAGGGACTATTGGTCGACAATGGCACGACTGCTCAGATTGACGAGGCATCGCCAGGCTCAGGGGCTTACAATCGCCTGATGGCGGCAAGGACGAACGATCTGGCGGTCGCTACGGCAAGCATCGTTCCAGCAGAGCGGCAAATTGCATCGATGTTAGTTAATCGCGATGCCGCTCAATTGGCCCGCTCATTGGATCAGTTGACCAGTAACCCGGTGGTGGCCAATTCGGTATTTGGTTTTGGTGTTCTGGCGATGGGACTGTCGTCGATTTCTGCTCTGATGTTGATATCATCGTTCGCCTTCCAGGCGGCGTTTCCAAATATGGCAAAGGAAAATGCTCATCGCCTGGGTGTCGGCCTGGGGGCCACGGGCCTGTTGTGGCCTTTTGTTTGGCAGGGTGATGCTCAGGTATTCCTGGCGGTTTCTGCCTCGGCGCTTAATTACGTGATGCTGCCGATCGCAGCCATTGCCTTTTGGATAATAATGAACTCCAAACGAGTATTGGGGGATGCGCTGCCGACCGGGAAAGCCAAATGGATATGGAATATTTTACTCGGCATTTCGACATTGGTGATTGGTTCCGGTGCTTTGTACACAGCGGCGAGCAAAAAATTAATGATCGCCGGACACGTTCTGCCGGTAGGAATGATAGCGATGGTAGTGATGGCAGTGCTTATTATCGTATTTCAACGCTGGCATCCAAAAGAACAAGCCGAATAGATTTAGATAATTCGGCTTGGCTCTGCCCACATGTCCGGACTGAGTCCCATTAGATCTTTCAGGGGGTCTGTTGCTTCTGTTGCAGCCCTCAGCGCGTCAGCGATAAGGTCAGATCGAACGGCATCGATGTTTTGCTTTGCCTGTTGGGCATTTCTGGCGCCTACCAAGACGGATGTAACCGCAGCTTGGGCAAGGAGCCACTTCAGGGCCAAGGTTCCCATCGGTAAATCATGCGCTTCACTAATGTTTCTCAATGCGTCGAGAGCCGCAAAGGTTTCTTTCTCAAACCCATCTCCACCATGACGTACCAAAGGTCGATTGTCTTTCGAAAAGTGACGGGTTCTTGCCCGACCCTCCGGTACGTCTTCAACTGTCTTGAATTTTCCTGTCAACAAGCCTTGCATCATCGAGCTGTAACATAGAATTCCTACATTGGCTTTTTCACAAATTGGAATGACTTCTTTCTCAACAGTGCGCCAAAGCAGGTTATAAGCCATTTGATTGCTTACCACATTCCCTAGACTCAGGGCTTCGGTCGCATCCTGTTTTCCAAAATTGGAAACTCCATACGATCGAATCTTCCCTTCAGCTTGCAATCGTTCAAACGCCTCAATCGTTTCTTCTAACGGAGTTTCCCGGTCAGGCCAATGAATCTGGTACAGATCAATGTAATCTGTATTCAATCGTTTCAGGCTTTTTTCACATTCCCGAAGTACGTCTTCTTTTCTCAAAGAGCCATTGATTTTAGTGGCGACTATTACGTCGTTTCTGCGAGGCCCTAGTGCTTTCCCCAAAAGAACCTCTGATGCACCATCTCCATACCCTGGCGCTGTATCAAAAAAATTGATTCCTTCTGAAAGACTTACGTTAATCGCTTCTATCGAATCTTTTTCTGACTGGCTGTCGCTATTGATATCATTGACAATCGACATGCAGCCAAAAGTCATCTCCGTGACTTCGATACCCGAGTTTCCCAACTTACGGTAGTTCATGTTTTTTTTTACATCCCCAAGAAAATCAGTTAGCCACCAAAAAGCAAGCGGAGCAGCACTTTTGATACGGTTTGCCACGATACAATGACAAACGCGTCGAGTTCAAGCCAACGACTAGTCGGGAGAAATAGTCAGACGAGAAGAAGAACATTTGTGCAATCCTTGGGCGGTGTCGCTGTCGCAACGGGCTTAGGCAAACTTTCTGTGGCAGCAACCGTAGCAGCGATCAACAAGCGGGACGCTCTTCATGAGTTCAAGTTCCCTTTCTAAAATCCCTCACGGACTATCCAGCCGACGTCACTAACTGCGGATTGCAGCTGCGCGACTCGACGGTCAGCCCTCGAGAGTTGTATAGTCAATTGAAGAAGCCGTTCATGGGCGGCTTTGATCACGAGGGTGATATTGTTGGCGGACCCGACGAGGATATCGATCATCTGAATTTGAGGTGCCTGGGGCAGGCAATCGTGACACCCCGGAGAATGAGACAGAAACGCGAACGCAGAACGGAGTCGCATAATGAACGTCCGGAGTAGCTTGATACTCGTCACAGCGACCGCAATGGGCGCTTGTGCTTCCGAGCCGACCGAGACGGTCCCGGCCAAGCAGGGCGCGGATCTGTTGGTTCATGACGTCATCGCGGCCAGGGAGCTTAAGGAAATCAAGCGTATACGAGGGACTGACCGGAAGAGATGGGAGAAACTTACGCCGGGGTACATTATATACAAAGTGCGGCGCGATGAGTTTCTGGTCGAATTCGACCGACCTTGCTATGAAATTTGGTCAAATACGCAACTGTCGGCCGACGGTACTTTAATACCCAATACCATTCGTGCCCGATATGACAATATCCGTGGTTGCCGCATTGAAAGAATCTTTGAGTTGACGAAAGAAGATGCCGTCGAGCTCAAGCTGCTCGGCGGGAGGTAGGCAGCGCAAACTGATTGGCTGTTTGCCAGGTAATGCTTACAGCCAGCGGATCAAAGCAGGTGGCTCACGTCCACCCATCGATCATTCTTGCGAATCAAGTCGATGATCTGTTGATACTGGCAGCCTTCCCTGAACGTTGGATATTTGTCGACCGGGATTCCTTGAATATCTTTGACGAACTCACGAATCAGGTAGGTCCAGTTGCGCTCGGTGTCTCCTGCTATGTCGGGTACTCTTGCGGCTATGTCACTGGGCAAGGGAGTCTCGTGCCATTCCCCGCTGTCGCCATAAATGTAGAGTGGGCCGCTTCCATAATGACCCTTGATGTATATCGCCCCTTCACTACCGTAGAAGACAATGTGGTCCTCGTGAAACCTTGGATGCAGCCCCCCGTGCCTGAACAAAACTGATACGGGATGTTTAGCCGGAGATCGGCTCTCCAACTGCGCGAGAACGGTGTAAGACCATTCCACATCAGTCTCGCCCCACTCGAGATCTGGGCTATCGATATTTTCCGGGATGAATTCCCGTCGTGTCTTAAAGTTATGCACACCGTCGACGATCGGAGCTTTTCCCATATCGTTTCTGACTTCGCCACTTATGGCCAGGATCTTGTCGCCGATGACGGACGTCGCAATCGATAACAGGTGAGTGAAATTGTTGTTGAGGCGACCGCCACCGGCCTCCCTCCGATGCGACCAGCCAAAGGGAATGTATCGCTCCAGGTTGAAGTGCGAGATGAATTCAACTTCGAGAGGTTCACCAATGACGCCGTCTGCTACAAGCTTCTTTGCATGCAGTATTTCCGGCATGTAGCAGAAACTTGCGGCATACGCTGTCTTCACTCCTTTGGCTGCAGCGAGGTCATTCAGCGCCTTGGCGCTATCACCTTCTGCGGTAAGCGGCTTATCACAGTGAATATGACATCCGTGTTCGATCGCCTGCGTGATCGCCTCATAGTGGGCGCCGCCCGGCGTCGCGATGGAAACGATGTCCGGCTTGCAATCCTGCAGTGCTTGCCGCCAATTAATACCAGAGTAGGGTATAGCCATTTTCCTGGCCACCTCATCCACGACACTCTCATTTCTGCCAACGATTCCAACCACCTCAGCGCCGGCATACCGGAAGGCGTCAGAATGGCCCTGACCTGCAAATCCGACACCATAAACTAACACTTTCAATTGCTTATCCATTCAAATATTCACTCTTTGTCTGTTCTTGTGTGGTGCTTTTTTGCAATAGCGTACCGAGCGTGAAAATAATCAGTCCGCAAACGATAAACATCGCTCGGCCCCACAAGGGGTTCGGTATCAGGCACATTAACGTCACGCCTGTCCCCATGATCCTTACGATCAAACCCAGTTTGTGGCGCTGTTGTCGATCGAATTCGTCTTGTTCATCATCGGCGATAACGGGCGTTTCCAGATCCTCGAAAAAGCGGTCAGTTTCGACTTTGTTTTTGTCCTTCGAGGCATCGTAGAAAAATGAGGTCGCGTAAAAAAAGGCCGCGGTGATAAACAGATGGCCGCCAATCGTTAGAATAATATTCAGGTCAATAATTTCACGATTCGTTAGCGCATCGATTCCGATCATGGCTGCAAAAACTTCCGCCGTGAAAACATTCGCTACAAACCAGGAAACCGTAAAGCCAACGGCGATAGTCGCCCAAGGCGCCCACGGCGGCGTCTTCTTCACGATAACGCCAAGCAGCAGCGGCACCAGCAATGGCACCTGAACCAATGTTGAAACAGACATCATTAGCTCGAATAGACTGAGTTCTTTGAGCGAGGAGAAATACAGGGCGGCGACGACAACGCCTATTCCGCTTATGAAGCTTATTGCCTGGCTAAGGCGCAATAACTTCTTGTCGTCGGTTTGCCTGTTCCGCTTCGCAATATAAGGTTGATAGATACTTCGAATAAAAATCCCGGCGTTTTTGTTCAATGCCGAATCCATTGACGACATGGACGCCGCAAAAAGACCGGCCATCAACAAACCCACGGTACCAACGGGCATGGCATTGCGAGCGAACTCCAGATACACGGCGTCAGCGGCCTTGTTGCCAAGCTGCGCGTAGCCGGCGGCGGCATCCGGATACAAGGTCGCGGCAGCCCACGGCGGGATAAACCAAATGATGGTTCCGAAACCCATCAACGTCATGGCTAGCAAAGCCGCTTTTCGGGCGTTAACAGAATCCTTGGCGGTGATGAAACGAAATGAATCGTGCATATTCATCATCGTAGCTATCTGTTTCGGCAAGAAGAAGATAAAGGTCCCGAATAGAATCAGGGGGTAATTCATATTCGGGCCAATGAAAAAACCACCCGGGAAGTTACTGACCAGGTTGACCGGGCCGCCAACCTTAAGCAAAGCGACGACGGCGCAGGCCACTGAAACGACAGCGACGACCAAGGTTTGTACAAAGTCCGATGCAACAACACCCCAGGCCCCGGAAAGCACAGATACAAAAATGACCGTCAGACCGATCGCAATGATGGTGAGGTTGATATCCGCCTCGAATACGGCGCTGGTAAACACTCCCAGCGCGTTTAGCCATACTCCGGCGTTGAGGAAGGAAAACGCAATCAGCGTCCAGGAAAAAAACAGCTCATTCCCGGGACCAAATCGCCGTCTTATTCCTTCGGTGGGCGTATCCACTCTCATTTGTCGATAGCGATGCGCAAAGAATGCCCATCCGCAGAAAAACGCAAAAGTATTGCCGATATAAACAAGGCTGATTGCGAAGCCGTCGGCGAAGGCTTTGCCTGCTGCGCCAGTGAAAGTCACGGCTGAAAATTGCGCCATAAATGCGGTCGAGCCCACCATCCACCACAACATTCTGCCGCCGCCACGAAAATAATCGCTCGTAGAGTTCTCTGCCATTCGGGCAAATACAGCACCAATCGAGAGAATCAACACAAAGTAGAGACCTATAACCAGGTAGTCATAAAACACAGTTGTACCTCTTGCTGATCTCTACCAGTTCCACAAAGTCCCATCCTCCAATCGGCTGACCGGGAGATAGGAACGTTTGTACGGATAGTCGCTTGCCGCGCTTTCGTCATATTCCACACCCAGGCCCGGTGCATCGCTGAGGTACGCCATGCCGTCCTCAAGTCGCGTGTCATGCTGGAAAACTCGCCTGATCTGTTCGTTACCAAAACCAACGAATTCCTGGATGCCGAAATTTGGCGTACAGATATCGAGGTGCATATGTGCCGCAAAGCATATCGGCGAAAGGTCAGGTGCGCCGTGAGGTGCCGTCTTTACATTGTAAATGGCGGCAAAATCAGCGATGCGCTTCATGGCTGTAACGCCGCCGCCATGCGTGGCGGCGACACGTATATAGTCTATTAGTTGGTTCTCGATCAAATACTTGCAGTCCCACAGGGAGTTATATGTCTCGCCGATAGCGAGCGGTATGCTGGTGTGCTGGCGAATGACGTCATAGCTTTGTTGATTTTCTGCCATCGACGCATCTTCGAGAAACAACAGCTCATATTTTTCGAGCAGCTTGCCAAGCCTGGCGGACTCGATGGGCGTCAGCCGACTATGCACATCGTGCACAAGGTGAATGTCACGGCCAAGGCGTTCTCTGGCTTCTTTGAACAGCCCCTCGATCATGTTGAAGTACTTTTGCGTTGACCATGTCTCTTCGGGAGGAAGTGGCCTGTTTCCCTGCATGTCGTAGTAGTCTTTCTTGTCGCCAAGGACTCCGTAGGTCACGGGCAGTCCGGGTATGGCGGATTGAAGCCTGATCGCTTTGAACCCCTGGCTCACCAGCGCTTCTGCCTTGTCAATCGTATCGTCGACATTCTCTCCATTGGCGTGGGCATACAAAGTGACACCGCGCCGACTTTTGCCACCTAACAACTGGTAGAGGGGCAATCCCGCTACTTTGCCTTTGATGTCCCATAGCGCCATATCGATAGCAGCGATGGCCGCCATGGTGATGGGTCCCCGCCGCCAATAGGTGCCGCGGTAGAGATATTGCCAGACGTCTTCGATGGCGTGAGCATCGCGCCCGATCAGGCACGGCACGACATGTTCTTTCAGATAAGCCACCACGGCCATCTCGCGACCATTAACGGTGGCATCACCGAGCCCGTGGACTCCGTCGTCGGTGACGACCTTGACTGTGACAAAGTTCCTGCCGGGGCAGCAGACAAATACTTCGACGTTTTTTATTTTCAATAGCTAAGCCTGGATTTGTCATTTCGAAAGGTGGGTTGGTCAGAACCGGGCTCGGTCTGACCGCGGATGAATACTGCTACCAGCTACGCCTGACGACGCCGTTTTTCGCTGGCCAGATATCGTTCACGACTTTCAGTCGCCGATTTGCGATGTCGTTCAACGGCCTTTGCTTCGGTCAAGTCGATCATAGACTCAAGCAGTCGCGTGAAGTGTTCCTGCATGGCTTCGCGGGCTGCAATCGGATCGTGGTCACGGAGCGCAGCCAAGATAGCAGCGTGCTCATCGTGACGTCCGGTCGCGTCTTCTATTTCGCAGATAGCTGCATATACTTCCGCTACGCTTTGCTGCTCATTGCGAATTTTCCACAGGTTTTCAATGGTGTATTTGACCGCCTCATTGCCAGATGCGGCCGCAATGGCGAGGTGAAATTCGCGATCTGCCTTTTGCGAGGCATCTTCGCCATTTGGGTTGTCGTGCGCAATTTTCTGAACCAGCTCTTCCAGGTGCACCAGTTCTTCATCGCTAATGTGAAGCGCAGCCAGTGACGCTGCCTCGGACTCGAATAGCAATCGGGCCTGAGTCAGATCGAACGCGCTGATATCCGGAAGTCCCCGGCCATCCTTTTCCGCAATATTCTGAACATAGACACCGGAACCTGTCTTGATGCTTATGTAGCCTAAGGCTTGCAGGCCGATCTCTGCATCTCGAACCGTAACCCGGCTGACGTTGAACCGCTCAGCAAGCTCTCGTTCACCCGGGAGACGGCTTCCCGGCGGGAATGCGCCATCTTTAATCAGGCCTTTGATTTTCTCCGCGACCTCGTGATACAGGCGTTTATCCGACATTTTTATTATCCCTTGAAAATTGGTATGGGAGATTATGCATACCTGCCAGTAACCAATCATTTACCTGCGCAACCCGAAACCAAATGCGGCCCATACCGCATGGCCTGGGGAAAAACACCAGCGACAGTCTTCGGAATCGTTCCTGTGGGGCCGCTAAGCCAAGTTGATAATTGACAATATCCATACCAATTGAAACTTATCGGACAGACCAACAGGTTGACAAACCAGACGCAATTGGTTACTAAGGACGCAGATATCAAAAACAATGAGCCGCATTACTACGGGGGAGCAAATCGTGAAAAGCAAGCGTTTATTAGGCCTGACAGCATTGTCTGCATGTACATTGGGTTTCGCAGCATTGGCCGCTGCACAAGAGGATCCGGGCGCGGATCAGGCGGAGGCGATTGATGAGATTGTCACCGTGGACGAAGAGCGGGACCGGGCGATTGAAGAGATCGTCGCTGTTGGCATTCGCGGCAGTATGCAAGCTGCGGCAGATATCAAACGCAACGACTCACGCATCGTCGATGCCATTGTTGCGACAGATATCGGTAAATTGCCGGACAACAATATCGCTGAAGCACTTCAGCGCATCACCGGCGTTTCACTATCATCTGATTTCGGTATTGGTGAAAGCGTCTCGATTCGTGGTTTGCCACAAAACCGAGTCGAGCTAAATGGACGAACCACATCAGGTGCGGGCCGCGACGGCATCAGCCTGGACGACTTTCCCTCAAGCTTTTTGAGTTCTGTTGAGGTTATTAAGTCACCAACGGCAGATATGATCGAAGGTGCACTCGGTGGCACCGTTCGAATGAATACCGTTCGCCCTCTGGATTTGAAAGGCCGGACTATCGCTGGTTCTCTGGACTATGAATATGCGGACAAGACTGAAGAATGGGCGCCAATATTCAATGCGTCAGTTGGTGATGTCTGGGACCTTGCCAACGGTGGCTCATTCGGCATCATAGGTAATCTCTCCTATCAGGATCGTACTATTCGTCGGGACGTGTTCAATGACAGGGAAGAAATGTTTGACGCTTCGGCAAATCTGGGCGGCCTCACGTCTAATGGGCCAAGCAGTCTTTTCCTGATCCGCAACCAGAATACGGTTGAGCAAGACTTGGAAAATCGGGAACGTACGGCTCTGAATCTAACCATGCAGTGGGCACCTGCGTCCGAAGATGGAAGCATTTTCCTGGATGTGACTTTGGCTGACAGAGGGGGGTCGAACAAAAGTAACTCAATTCTCGAGGTAGGCGACCCAAATAACCTTCCCATTGGTGATCCCCGCTCGAGTTTTGACAGTACTACTTTCCAGGATCAATACGGGGTCATTCAGAACATGAGACTTGTCGACACCTTTGCGATTCCTAAAGCCCAGGTGGACTTTCGTGAAACGAAGACTTTGTCAACAGCGCTCGGTTTTGATTTTGACGTGTCCGAAAGGCTCAATATTTCAGGCGAGGTTGCTATCTCTAATTCTGAGACAACGGGTGTGGGCTCTAATTTTGACATGCGCCCTATAAACCAGGCGAATTGGGATTCTTGGGTAGCCTCATTTGCTGATGGCGATGAATTCATTGAGGCGTTTGATCAGGACGGTGTGAATGACCGGCTTGATGGTGATGGTGATCCAATATCTCGAAACAATGCCTATGATGATGATTGTCGTATTAACTACGCTTGTCGAAATGTATTTGACCTGATCCAATTCAATAGCGGCAGCAGCGTCCCGAGCGTCAACTTCCTTGGATCTGATGCACAAACAAACGGTGCAAATCTGGCCGTTCGTGCATACGGTTATGGCGAGGAGCTTATCGACAATGAAGAGGTGGCAACGCGGCTTGATATCGATCTGGCGGAGCCATTTGGTGGTTTGGAATACGTGTCATCTTTGAAGGCTGGTATCCGCTTCACTGAAAACACCTACGAATTCAAAGAAGTCGAATTCGCTACCGGCAGCAGTACTTATCGGCGCGCTTTCGACGACGCAACCGGTCTGCCTGTTGTTGCATTTGCTGATGAATGGGAGCAGATGTTCCCGGGAAGTTTCAGTCTTATCAGTCATCCCAACACATTCAATCAGCACGGCCTCTCAGGTCAGAATGATTTGCTTAATTACTATATTTATGACGATCTTTCAGATCCTGAGGTTGTTTTCTCGCAATTCCAGGCAATGTTTGCAGGAACCAACTTCGCATTCCCCGGTACGCTGAGGGATAACATGTCTCTGGATCAGAACTCGTTTCGCGATATTGTAGAGGAAACGGGGGCACTCTATGTGTCGGCCGAGCTTGATTTCGAACGGATCAGCGCCGTGGTTGGTGCGCGCTATGTTACGACCGATATCGAATCCACTACTTTCGTGGATGGCAGTTTGGTGTCGGGCACAAACAGCTACAGTGATCTTCTGCCAAGCTTGAATGCCACGCTCGCTGTTACAGAGCAGACTCAAGTGCGTTTTGCTGCAGCGAAGGTCATGCGTCGTCCTGAGTACGATATCTTGAGCTCTGCATTTGAGATAAATGGCAATCTCGTTACCGGCAGTCGAGGGGCTCTGGATCTGGAACCATTCCGTGCAACGCAGTTTGACGTGTCTGTTGAGCATTACTTTGAGGAAGGCGGTCTGGTGTCCTTTGCTCTGTTTTACAAAGATGTTGAATCATTCCTGACGGGCACCGTCACCTGTTTGGCTAACCCTCTTACTACCGGTAATCCCCCGCAAAACGTTACTGAGTGGAAAGACGTTTGTCTACTACCGTCGCCCGGCACAGACACCACTACGCTGGTGTTCGCTGATCCATCTATGGATGGTACAACCGGGTTTAATACGGTGCGCGATCTTCGAGATCAGGGCCTTACAGGCATTGAGACTCAGCAAACAGCAAACGGTGAAAACGGTACCATTCAAGGTTTTGAGCTGGGTTACCAGCAGCACATGGAATTCCTGCCGGGTATATGGTCTGGTCTGGGTGTAAGCCTGAACTATACCTATGCGGATAGTGAACAGCCCAACGGTAATCCTTTGCTGGACATTTCGGAGAACACCTACAATGCGCAGGTATATTGGGAGGGTGAGACCTTCCAGGCTCGACTCGCGTACAACTACCGTGACCGATATCTGGACACGGAAAATGAAAAGCGCATTTCATCCATTGGTGCCCTTGGACTGGGTCAAACCGGCGATGATCCGTCGGCCGGTAACAACTATCGTGGTGACAGAGGTCAGCTCGATTTCTCGGCCAGTTGGGACGTAACTGAGAGCTTAACTTTGGTAGGCAACGTGGTTAACCTGTTAGAGGAAGGTAATACTCAACTGACTGAACTTGGAAATACCTGGCAGTGGAGAGAAGCGGATCGCCGCATGTCAGTGGGCGTTAGAATGAATTTCGGAGAATAACCCCGATCCCCCGCGATGGCGCCGGGCGTAGAGATACGCTCGGCGTTTTTTTTGCGTTTGTAGGCTGGGGCAGCCCTCAGCCTGGCGGTGTCGAAAGAGCAGTTGACCCAGTACACGGCCTGTGCAGTGCGGCCGCTTGAGACAATGTTATCTCTTAGAGTAGAAGATCAATGTCAAAAATAATAAAAGCAATCTTAGGTTTTGGTCCGGGCATTTTTGCGATCGGGTATACGATCGGAACGGGCAGTGTGACGTCGATGATTGTGGCAGGCAGCACCTTCGGGATGGATTTGTTGTGGGTCTTGCTACTGAGTTGCCTGTTTTCCGGAGCACTGATCCATGCGTATGGAAATTTCGCACTGGTGACCGGCGAGACCGCGCTGCATGCATTCAAGAAGTACCTGCCGTACGGAAGGTTGATCGGAATTTTAATTATTGTTGGCGTGTCCTTCGGTCAATGGAATTCTCTCATTGGTATTCTTGGCATTTCCTCGAACATCATCTACGAGCTCCTGGCACTCTATTTCCCCGCAGTTGCCCCGCATAAATACGGTGTTGTTCTCACCATCGCAACGATAGTCATTGGCGTCATGTACGCGATAATGCTGAAAGGCAATTACTCACTGTTCGAAAAAGTTCTGGTGTTTTTCGTGACCATTATGGGTTTTTCGTTCGTTGTTTCGTTGGTGTTCGTGCACCCCTTACCTGTTGAAGTGATAAGGGGGCTGGTTCCAACCATCCCCGATGTGCCGGGCGGAAAGATGATGGTCGCAGCCTTCGTAGGAACAACCATGGCGGCAGCCACTTTTCTCTCCAGGCCGCTGTTTATACAAGGCAAGGGCTGGACTATGGATAACCAGAGTCAACAGAAGAACGATGCGATCGTAGCCGCGGTATTGGTGTTCCTCGTAAGCGCATCGGTCATGTCGGTAGCGCACGGCGCCCTGTATCATCAACAAAAACCGATTACCGATGTATTGGGCATGGTGCAGGCGCTGGAACCGGTCGCCGGAAAGCTATCTCTGACGCTGTTCTTTTTTGGCACGCTCAGCGCAGGATTATCATCGGTATTTCCTTGCATGCTGATTGCGCCGCTATTGATTGAAGACTACCGCTCCGGGAAGTTGGATACCAAGTCCAGGCAGTTTCGTATTATTACCGGGTTTGCTGCCATACTGGCACTGACGATCCCGGTGTTCGGTTTCAATCCGATCAAAGGTCAACTCCTGACCCAGGTATTCAATGTATTTGTTTTACCGCTGGTCGTTGCTGGAATTGTCGTTGTCATCAATAACAAGAAGCTTATGGGGGCTCATGCTGCAGGTTTTCTTCTGAATGCGACGCTGGGACTGGCGTTCCTGTTTTCAGTAGTAATTTCCTACAACGGGGCGCTTGCCATTTACGGACAAATGGGCTGACTGCGCATGTCACTGGTTGTTTGCGGCGTCTCAGGCTCGGGGAAAACTACGATAGGTAAACTATTGGCTGACGCGCTGGGCATGCCGTTTTTTGACGCGGATGACTTTCATCCGCCATCGAACATAGAAAAGATGGCGAGCGGGGTGCCACTTGATGACCGGGACAGGCAGTCCTGGCTCGCGACGCTTGCCACTAATTTATCGTCGTGGGAGAAAGATGGCGGTGCGGTACTCGCCTGCTCGGCGCTTAAGGAGTCCCATCGTGCGGCTCTTGGATCATGTTGCGACGAGCAGCCGAATTGGGTCGTCCTTCGCGCGTCCGAGGCCGTACTTGCTGACCGTCTTGCATCGCGCAAGGGACACTTCTTTGACAAAGAATTACTGAAGTCGCAACTCGATGTGCTTGAAGTCCCTGACTACGGATGGGTGATTGATTCTCAAGCCCCACCGCAAGAAATCGTGAACGACGTTCTTACAAGGTTGCGCGAAAGTGGATGAGGTGCAGATGAAATGACTGACCAGCAAATGTCCGATGTTGGCCTCGTGGGCCTCGCCGTCATGGGCCAGAATCTCGTGCTCAACATGGCCGATCACGGTTACCACGTGTCCGCCTACAACCGTACGACATCAAAAATGACGGCGTTCGTTGACAGGGTAGAGAGCGAAGAGCCCAGCAAGGAACGCGTCCACGGCTTCGATACGCTCGAGGAGTTCGTCGCGTCGATAAAGCGACCGCGCAAGATCATCTTGCTCGTCCAGGCCGGGCGTGGCACGGATGCAACGATTGACGGGCTGTTACCTCATCTTGAGGAAGGCGACATTGTCATTGACGGCGGCAACGCGCATTGGCTGGACACGATCCGGCGCGAGAAGGAAATGCGGGAAAAGGGCCTGCACTTCATGGGCTCGGGCGTCAGTGGAGGCGAGCTTGGCGCCCGATTCGGGCCGTCGCTGATGCCCGGCGGATCGGAACAGGCGTGGGAGTCGCTCAAGCCAATCTGGGAGTCCATTGCCGCCAAGGTCGACCCGGACACAGGGAAGCCTCTCGAAGACTACGCGGCCGGCCGGCCTGTGACCGAGGGTATACCATGTACGACGTACATCGGGACCGACGGCGCCGGGCACTATGTGAAGATGGTGCATAACGGCATTGAATACATCGACATGCAGTTGATATGCGAGTCCTACTTCCTGATGAAGGAATTGCTGGGGATGCGGCCGGACGAGATTGCGGCTGTGTTCGAAAAGTGGAACGCCGGTGTGCTCGATTCCTATCTCATTGAAATTACAGCGGACATCCTGGCGCAAAAAGACCCTCGCGACGGCAGTAAGTTCCTCGTTGATCAGGTCCTTGATACCGCAGGACAGAAGGGAACCGGCAAGTGGACCAGCATCAGTGCGCTCGACCTCGGAGTCACGGCTAATGCCATGGCCGAGGCGGTGTTCGCCCGTTACCTCTCGGCGCTCAAGGAGGAACGCCAGGCGGCAAGCGGAATATTGCGCGGCCCCGCCGTGACCTTTACCGGGGATCGGGAGGCATTCCTTGAGTCAATACGCCAGGCGCTCTACAGCAGCAAGATCTGTGCCTACGCGCAAGGCTTTGCACTGATGGAGGAGGCGCAGAAGGAATATGATTGGAAACTCGATTTCGGAATGATAGCCCAGGTCTGGCGCGGCGGCTGTATCATCAGGGCCCGATTTCTGCAGAAGATCACAGAGGCGTTCAATCAAGACCCGACGCTTGCAAATCTACTGCTGGACCCGTATTTCACAGACGCGTTGCATGAAGGGCAATCGGCCTGGCGCAGCGTTGTGGCCACGGCTGCGCAGAATGGAATATCAGTGCCGGCATTCATGTCAGCACTGTCCTACTTCGACGGATATCGGAGTGCGGTACTACCGGCGAACCTGCTACAGGCACAGCGCGACTACTTTGGTGCGCACACGTACGAGCGTGTTGATGAGGAGCGGGGACGCTTTTTCCACACGGATTGGCCAGTTGCTGGTCGTCCGGAGTCGGACGTCTAGATACTGCGGCATCGATCCTCACGGAAATGCCTATAACTGCTAGTGACCGAAGGCTGGAACCGAGTCTATCGATTCGGCCGACTGATTCTCTTCTAACCGGCCATCTTATGAACCAGGTTACAGGTCACATGAATACACTTTCCGAATGATCGCCGTTCAAGACCTGCATACCATTCATGACGATTCCCTAACGAGCCTGCACGCCCTTGATAGCACCTTCTATAAGATTGAGTGCTGCCCGTCGGCTGACGCCGTCAGGATCAAGATTGAATGACGGTGTGGATGCAATACCGAGTGCGACAGTCTTGGGGTTCTCGAACATCAATGTCAGTGCCGCGGCCAGGTCTTTGCTGCTTGGACCGTCAGCTACGGCCAGGTCATGCCCTGGTACTTCGACCGGATCGAGCACGTCCATATCGATATGAACATAGACCACATCGACCCGGTCGGCGAGGTCATCTATTTGCTTTCTCAGGTTGGCGGACAGCTCACGCACATCCTGCACGGAAAATTGCTGGACCTCATACTCGGTAAAACGATCAGCCTCGAGTGGGTCCAGGTCACGTACGCCACCCCAGACGATGTCACTCATAGGCAACGGTTCTGTCAGTCCAGTCGTCTTGCGAACATTATGCAGTGCATGTCCTGCAGCAATTGCCACGGGCATGCCACCGAGCATTCCAGACAGCGTGGTTTCCGGAATATTGAAATCCCCATGCGCGTCGATAAAGATCAGCCCAACGCGTCGCGCATTACGATCAGAATCGTATTTGAGTCCCGAGAGCATACCGAGCAAATCGTTGCAGTTCGCTTCCAGACCAATCGTGATCAGACCGTCCTGCAATCCTTCACGAACCGCATCGGCAAAATTGGCGTTCGCGAGCGCCATGCGATTCCATTCGCCATACTGACGTTCTTGCTCTGCATTGAGGCGAATGTCCTGAATTGGCCGGATCAGCACGCCACCCCATTCGCCGATGAGTCGCTCAAGCCCTGCGGCGTGAATGTAGTCAGGATTGGTCGACAGTTCCGGCGAATTGCGCGCGCCACTGTACGGGTTCTTGATGACATCGACTTTGACCGCCGCATTTGCGGCGAGCGATAGACTAGCGCTCAAAATAGCAACCAGGCAAAAGTGATTAAGTTTCACAGTTCAATCCCCTAAATTATCTGCAAAGACACTACCGAGCATACTCGCCATCCGGCTTCGATTACGACACTCTAGCGCCGCCCGATGGTATCGCCAACAACGAACTCGTGCCGTGGTAGCCCTCATTTATGGGTGAAATGTCGATACACCGGTCAGGACACGGCCCTCGCGCCAGTCAAAGCAAAAAATCCGTGTTCGCCGCTCCCTGATTCAGACCCAGGATCACTCGAGCATAGAGGCAAGTACTATTCAAAATATACAGACTACGTGCTTTTTAAAGATGAGCCAGTAAAAGGAGCAGATGCAGCGACATTTGAGGTATTTGAGGCAGTTGTTCATAAGGGTCGATACCGTGCCAGGGACGCGAACAGAACCTGCAAAACTCAAAGAATTGGCGTTCCCGAATTCTACAGATATTAAATTGTTGGCGACCGCACTGCAGACTGAACCGACCACGGGTTCTTACATCCGTAGAAAGGGGCCGAATCAATTATCCGGGAACTGACAAGTTAACTTCCCGAGTCGCACGATTTCGCACAGACGTGGCGGAGTTGAAATCCCGGGCTTTGCAAAGCTCAATGAAGGACCGGATGCGGGACCTCACCTGCCCACCGCGATGATGGCTCGCCGTAAGTCGCAATGCGGATGGGCACCATGACGCAAGAACTCTTCTTAGTTTGCCGCTCCGGAGTGCGGCCCCGCAGAGATAGTCCGGCAGGTTAGCAATCCCGAGCCCGGATATGCAGGCTTCACGACAAGCCACAAGACTGGGCACGCGGAACCGCGGCAGCACTCGTACCGTGAAAGTGCGCTGTTCGAAAATCAGTTGCCAGTTCTCGGCGCCATCGGTCGCGTCGGACATACCGATGCAAGGTAGCTCCTCCACAACACGCGGATTATCAGCGAGCTCATGGTGCTCGAGAAATTCCGGGGCGGCCCACAGACTGCGAGATAGCATCGCTAGTTCATGGGTCTGAATGCCCGGCTGTCTGCGACCACCAATCTGGATGACGAGGTCGGCGTCATCCGGAATTTTCATGAGAGGCCGCGGCAATAGGGAAATTACGACGTCAGCACCTGAATTCGATTTAGAAAAATCGTCGGCTACCGGAGCGAGGAACGACCCGGCTTCTTCGAAGTCCGCGAGAACGAAAAGCGTATTGAAATCAGGCATTGATTGCCCTGTTATGCAGGATTCGGCTTCCTCTGCCAATTCACGGACGCGATAGCAGTACTTAAGATACGCGCTTCCAACGTCTGTGAGCTTTATACATTGCCCCGATCGGTCGAACAGCGAAACGCCGACGCGCTCTTCGAGCGCTTTCAACCGTCGGCTCAAAGTAGTTCTCTCCAATCCGGCCGTCTTACAAGCCGAGGCAATGGAACCACTGTCGAATATCTGGGTAACAAAAATCATGTCTTGCGTATTTTTCGCTATCTTGGACTTCATCCCTGCTCCTCATTGCGTAGTTAATGTGGAAACAAAAGCACGTGCTCGTTGTTTCCACGCAATTTCGACACAAGTCGGTGAGGAGAGCTTCTGATAGTTACCTTATATTTACATGACGGTGCGAGTCTCTAGGCCTGTTCGATCTAACAGAAGTATGACGAAAAGCTGATAAGGCCATTCGAGGGCCGCGCCGTTGCCTTATAGCAGCATCTGTTGCAGTTTTTTGAATTCGGGAACATCGCGGAGGGTGTCGAACTCAGGGGCGCTTCGTAAGAACAAGGCCGGCGGCTCCCGCTGCTCCACCGCGAGCTTGAGTTCAGCTATCGCCTCCGCCTGCCTGCCGCACTGCGAATAGTATTTGGCAAGCAGATAATGCAAAACGCCAGTCGCCACATTCCGAACCAGGATTTCATTTGCACGCAGGCATCCCAGTTCCTGCCACGTAGCCGGAACAGCCTTAAAGTTGTCGAACGCCGTTTCATCAGTCCGACGAATAATATCAATTATGATCTGAAGCGCTGCCTGTTCTTCACCCAATTCAAACCGAGCCTGAGCGAGGGCAATCCGAGTTGCTGTATGACGTGGATTCAGTTCCAGAGCGCTCTCGCAAACGTCGACAGCCTGCCGAAAGTCTCTGTGTAGCACAAGATACCAACAACGATCCGAGCGCACGGCCATTGCTGCAGGATCGAGACGCTCGGCTACTTCGGCGGACCGAACGGCGCCGCCGGTGTTGCCACTCGCCGCTTGTACTGCTGCGTAGAGGTTGTGTGCTCTTGCGTCTTGCGGTGTGATTAGAAGTGCTGCCTCGATGCTATTGGACGCCTTGGACAGGTCCCAATCACGATACAATTGAACAAACCCCATGCCCCAGAAGCTTTTTCCACTGTAGATGTTGTTATCAAACATGAACTGAGCCGTCTCCTCCATATTGGCGAACGCTCTGTCAGCAGCGCCGGTCCCGCGTCGCCACATACTCAAATCGGCCAGCGACGTCAGTTTTCCTTCGAGCGCCCACACATGTTTCGGATTAACCACCAACGTTTTTTCGAACCCCTCAACGGCCATCCTGGTATCCGCTAGTGTGTCTCCTTCAAGATGCCAGAAGGCAGCAACCAAGTTACTGTCCCAGACGGGCTGACTACTTTGCACCAAAGCAGTTCGGCCGCTGTCGTCGTGTAGATCGAGTGCTCCAGAAAGCCAGGCAACAATTATCTCCGGCGATTCTCGCAATACAGTTGCCATATCTCCATCCAGCGGTTCTTTGTGGGCTGATAGAATTTCACCATCTGAGTAACGTCGTAATTCGGCATCGAGCAGATAGGCGTCGCCGCGTCCTAGAATGCGCGTTCTTACAACGTAGTCCGGCGACTTTAGCTGGCCAAGATCTCCTTCGTTGGCAACAAGTTCGCGCAGACTCCGGCTGTTTATGACCGCCAGTTTATCCGGATGGAGTCGGGCAATCTGCTCAGACGCGATCATGGCGATTCCGTAGCCTGCAGTCGGGTCCAACGAATGTGTTGCATCGCCCTCAACCGGCAGCACAACGAGTAGCTCCGGCGGCAACGCGTTGTTTGTCCCGGGAAAGATGAGGGCGGCAAGAACAGCCACTACTGCAACTGTTACAAACAGTGCCGCGGTCTTTCTGCCGTGCAAGGCCGGCGCGGAAGGGTCGGGTTCCAGTTCGGCAACAAATCGATATCCTCGTTTAGGCACAGTTTCTATGAAGTGAGAGTCGCCAGCCGAGTCGCCAAGTGCTGCCCGCACCTGCCGCACGCAAGTGTTCAGCGCACCCTCAAATTCGATAAACGTGCTATCGCTCCAAAGCTCAGCGCGCAACTCGTCACGAGAAACCAGCCATGGCGAATTGTCGAGCAACATGACAAGCAACTGCGTTGCCTTGGGTGCCAGCTGAACGCGCTTGTCCGAAGACGTAAGCATTGCGGTACCTCGGTCGAAGCGGAAACCCGAGAAACAATACACGTCGCGACATCGGCGAAGCTGCGCCGTAGATGCAGAACGACCGGTTTGGTTTGGTTCGTTGCCATTCATAAGCAAAACACTCGAGTGCCTAATGTAGTAGAGACAGTTTTCCTACATATTGAGTTCACACTAACTGACACCAACCCTTTCCCGCCTGGCAGCGTAAAGAATAGGCATCCGAATTATTCCGCGCAACTTATTCATCCTTGGAGCGAAATTCTGCAGGTCTGACGCCCTTTCTCGTGCGCAAATTGGTGAATTTTGGACGCTAAACAACAGTTTGCTTGCAGATAGAACATGCACCGGCACTTTTTTACGACGGAATTCTCGGCGTACGAACAACGAGTCACTCGCAAATTGGCCACGCACATCAATTTATTCATCGTCTATACATGACACGTGCGGATGTTTCGTACAAAACATCTCGTGCTGTTATCACCTCATATAGCTGACTCGCATCGATTTCGCCGCCAATTGACACCACGCAAGCCTCACTCTTATTTTTCGCGAAACGCGGGTACTGCGTGCAAACGCGTATTCGATGTCAATAGCCGGCAGCTTGCAGACCCGAAAGGATCGATCCGCTTGTTGCCAAAGGGGGAAACAGTCATGAATAAAACCAGTGGTTTGACAAGCTTCATACGATCTTCATTTGTGTTGTGTATTGGTCTTGTATTGGGCACTAATGCGCTCGCCGATACAGGCTCTCTCAATGTCGTCGTCGTCGATAGCAACGGAAACCCCGTTGCCGGGGCGATGGTTATTGCCAAGACCACAGACAGCCTGACGTCAAGATCAGGGGAAACTAATGTGGCAGGCGAAGTCCGATTGGTCGGTCTCGATCCATCAAACAAATATGTTGTCAGTGTTGCTGCCAGCGGCTACCAGCCGATCAGAAACGAAGGTGTCTTGGTGGTTTCGGAGCGAACATTCAACGTGCCATTCACGTTGATCGATGGTGGTGAGCAGCTGGAGGAAATAATAACGTATGGGCGTAGCGACTTGGGGCAACTGGTCGATACGACGTCCGCCCTGCAGTCCACAGATCTAACGCTGGATATCACCGAATCGCTGCCAACCGCTCGGTCGTATCAGAGCTACTTGCAGTTGGCCCCAACCACGAAACCATCACAGGATGGCAACGCAGCATCAAAGTCCGGTGTGAACTACTCCGATATCGGTGGCGCAGTTGGATCGTCCACAGACAACGTCTATTACATTGACGGTATAAACATCACTGACAACCGGTCAGGCGGCTTCGGTGCAGATTTCAACTCCGAGATCATTCAGGAACAGCAAATTATCACCGGTGGTGTACCAGCAGAGTATGAAGGTGGTCAAGGCCTCATTTCACGTGTGGTTACCAAGTCGGGAAGCAACGAGTTTCACGGTTCGGTGAACTATTATGCACAGAGCGACAGTCTGGTTGCCGACAACAAGCACATCGCAGATTCCAAATTCTCGACGTTCGATACAGCGTTCACTTTCGGTGGACCGATCGTCAAAGATAAACTCTGGTTCTTTACCTCGTATCAGCGTAAAGAGAGGGAGGAAGACGTCATAGATCTGGATACGCAGACTTTCCTCAGGACGGTAACCCGAGTAGAGGATTTGGGGTTCGCGAAGCTGACATGGCAGCCCACCGATGGCGATAAATTCGTCCTTGAGTATTTCAACGACCCTAGCGACAGAGACGGCTCATTTAGCACGACCACGTTGCAGAATAGGGACACGTCCCTCGCCACCGGTGGTGACAACTTCAAGTTTGAATACTCACGTACGTTGTTGGACAACCTTTTGCTCTCGGCGGCCTATACTATGCATGAGGGCGAATTAAGTCAGATTGCTGCAGACAGATCTACACGCAACGACGTTGGCTACACAGGCGCTGCTTTACCGGTGACCAACGTTGATACAGACAAAGGCGGCGCCGGTTTTGTTACCACTCAATTTCGAAACAAGGACGAGTTTCAGTTGAATCTGGAGTGGTTCGCCGACACTGGATACGGCTCACACGAGATCAAAGCGGGTTACAGGCGAACCATCAACGAGAGTAACGCCACTACGTTTAATACGGGCGACGGTGCACAGTACACGTCATTGGCATCAGCCAACAGCGGTTTGACGCTCGGTGAGTATACAAGTATACCTTCGGCAGGCTTCACCGGTGAACGAGACATCCTTGCTGCCGACTATGACGACATCTTAACCAACATTAATTCCAGCCCGGATGCACCGACGTTCCTGGCGCTGCTGGATTCAGACTCGTCCGGCGATGTCAGCGTTGCCGAACTCGAGGCTCTGGTTCTAGACCAAAATACCGGCAACCCGCACGGCGATGTCAACGTTTACCGCATCCTCCAAACAGCAGACGGTGCGACGGACTTCCAAACGAAAGGTGATACGTTTTTCGTTCAGGACACCTGGCAGATCGATGATCACTGGACAATAACGGGTGGTGTACGCGCTGAAACCTGGTCACACTTCGATAGCTCCGGGCAAAAGGTTTTCAAGTTTGATACTGAATTCGCACCTCGTTTAAGCGTCGTTTATGACCTTAAAGGTGATGGCGCCAGCAAAGTCTGGGGTTTCTACGGACGTTACTATGACCCGATCCGAACCAACATGACGGATTTTGCCGGCACTGTGACAGGCAGGACGCGAGAGGAGCAGATTTACATTAATGATCGCTGGATGACATTCCGAGTGCGCGGTGCATCGCCAATTCCGGATGCGTTCTTCGCGCCGACAACAAAGACACCGTACACCGATGAGTTCATGATTGGGTATGAGATGTCGCTGACGGAAAATCAAAGTCTTGCGATTACATACACAGACCGTGAGACCACGGATATTCTGGAGGACTATGATCTCGATTTGTACACTGACCCAGATCAATGCGGTGAGTTATGCCTTGGTCTGGGTTACTTCGGTTTTGATGAAGCTCCGGCAGCTAACTTCTTTATCGCAACTCTCGCCGGCGGCAAGCGCGAATACCAGGGTGTAGAAGTAACCTGGCGTAAGAGGCGCAGTGGCGACAGTAAATGGTTTGGTTTGGCGTCATACTCGTACAACGACGCAACGGGCAATACGAACTCGGACAGTAATGCTGACTTCCAGGGCGATGTTATCTGGCTGGATCCACGAGCACGTAACCAGCAGGGCAACCAGCCCGGCAACGTAGAGCATTTGCTTAAGCTGATCGGGTCATACCGATTCGACAACGGTTTTGAAGTAGGTGCAACCTACCTGTGGAATTCAGGCACGGTTTATAGTGAGACATTCGCCGCCTCAGGCCGTCATCTTCCAAATCTTGATTTCGCCGCCGGTCAGTTCGAAGATCAGGGCGTAACGAGTATTTGGTTAGCCGATGGTGTCATCGGCAGCCAGACTACACCGTCATTTGGAACTCTGAATGCACGAGCGAAATATACGTTTAGTTTCTCTGACAATTATGAGACCGAGATTTTCCTGGATATGTTTAACGTGCTGGATGATCAGGCGGTAAGACGCGAGCAGGATCTAGCCGGTGGAGCCGACGGCATCGCTTTCACAGAAGCGCTTGACTGGGTAGCACCACGTCGTATTTTCCTGGGCGCGCGCGTGCGCTTTTGATGCCACGCGTGACTTCTTAGAGCATCTCGGCAGACCGATCACTTGATCTGAAGTGACGGCACGGAAGAGGGGGTCTATCCCTTATGCAGGCCCTCTCTTCCGTATTCTTGCCGCACACCCATAAATATCCGACCTTATCGTTGTTTGCGTCCGTAATCGTTACACTCAGCGGATATTCATCCGTCGCAATTGGACGTCATATTTGTTTTACTCGACTTTTCTTATCGATCTTGACCATACGCTGTTCGATTCCGACGCCTCTGAAGCGTCCGCGTTCGCGCAGACGATGAAAGCGGCGGGCGTGTCTGATCCTGACAAATTTGTCGGACGTTACCAACAAATCAACTTGGAATTATGGGCGGCGGTTGAGCGAGGAGAATGCACACCACAACAAGTACGGAATTGTCGATTCGAACGATTGGTCGCTGAGACAGAGCTGGATGCTGATCCGCTTGTCATGGCAGATACATTTGTTAGCGGCCTCGGCGCGTTTGGTGACCTGTACGACGGCGCAAGGGATGCAATTCAGCGACTAAATGAGCATGCATCGTTGGCTTTAGTGACGAACGGTTTGAGCGAGGTTCAGCGAGCGCGAATTGACCGCCTCGGGATTGAACAGTACTTCGACGCCGTGGTTATCTCGGCCGAAATTGGCCACGCGAAGCCTGGTTCTGCAATTTTTGATTATGCGTTCGAGAAGCTGGGCTTCCCTGCAATGGAAACTGCACTTATGGTGGGCGACAGCTTGTCGTCTGATATCCGAGGTGGTACGAACTACGGTATCGCTACATGTTGGTACAATCGACTCGGGAGGGCTGCCACGCCAGTCGACACTATTGGGCACGAGATCTCCGAGCTAAAGGAATTGCTGTCATTTGTCGAGATGACCGAAAGAGTTTCCCGATAGGCCGAATACTACTCGCCTCGCCGATAAATAAATGGCGGTGTTGGGAGCCAAGAGCGCTCAAGCCCACGAATCGACACCAATCCTTGGCGCGTGATTGACTCCGTCCAGCTTGACCAATAATTCAGGCAACTATTACTTGCAGTTCGCGGTGGTGCCGTTCCAGCCAACCTGGCGATCAAACGAACTGGCGGCAAAATAGTCATCTTGCCCGGCAATCTTTCCATCTCTCATATGCCAAAGTGTGATGAAATCTATCTCAAAGTCGCAATCCTGGAATCGACCAGACCATTCGCCACGAATGACAACTGAGTCGTTCTGAAATATTATGTTCTTGATATTCCAGCGAATGCCCCTGTACGCAGTTTGGTCAGTTCCTAAACTTGCATGTAACTTCCGAAAGTCACCCTTTCCTTTGGCCACAATTCCAAACGTCGGATCCGTGAACAGTACGTCATCTGTATAAAAGTCCATCAGTTCGTCCACCAGACAGCCCGGCCTCTGAAATTGAGAGTAGTATTTTCTGACGAGTTCCTCAGCCAACAGAGTATCGTCTGGCAATGCGTGAGGAGTAATCAGAATCGCTCCTGTGAGGGCAACAAAGATTGTGCTTAGGAAATGGTTTCATCGGTTCTGGCCAAACAGGTACTCCCTCCTAATGTGCAGACTATCATTGGCTTGTCTTCGCAAGCGCAAGTGCGCATCTGGACGCTAAGATCAAACCAAAAGACGACAACAATACGAATGTGCCGAATCCGGCAAGCATCAGGTCCAGATGTCTCCCCAAGAGTCCCGCTATCGCCATTGCGATCGGCATGGTTCCAAATGCGCACAGTTGAAGAATGCTCATCACCCGGCCCAGGTACTCAGAACTCACCGATTGTTGGAGCCAAGTGAGCACCTGAATATCGATGTAGGCTGCAATGGCAGTTAAGGCTACTAATGCAAGCGACGTGTACTGAATCGAGTTCGTTTGGCCAATACCGATCATTAGAAGGCCAAGAACAGGCAAGAAAATAAACGGCATACTAAAAATTCGGTTCGCATCTTTCTGAGAAATCATCGTGGATGCACCGAGCCCCAAAAGGCTGCCAAGCGCCCCGGATGCAGTTATAAGACCCAGGCCGATTACCCCTTGCGACAAACTGAATTTCGCCAATAGGGGGAGGGCAACAGCGAGTGGGCCTCCTATACCGAAATTGGCAACTACCACCACCAACACGAGAATTCGAATACGAGCGTCTAGAAAAACGAACCGAATTCCCTCTGCGATGCCGTGGCTAACACTGCTGTTGGGCGCGGAATTCCACGCGAAGATTTCCACAGTTATTAGCCGTAGTGTGAGTATTGAAACCAAAAATGTGGCAGCGTCAATTGCGAAAAGGTACGCGTACGCAAGTTGTTCGTTAGCGCCACTGGTTGCCGGCGCCAGATCTCCTAGAAGTCGAGCGAGAACGAGCGCGGCAAGAGGCGGGCCTAAGAGGTTCGAAATGTGCATCGCACCATGCACAATGGAGTTACCCGCTTGCAGCAACCGGACAGGAACAATTCTTGGTAGCAGGGCCGCGATTGACGGCGAATAAAAGGCGCCCGCTGTACCGAACAGGAAAGCAACCACACACAGGACGGGAAACGAAATTAAATCGGCGGTTGCTAATACGACCAGCACCGCGACCAATGCGGCCCTAATAATATTCGACCAAAGCATCAGTGAAATTGGACTGTAACGATCGGCTAGCGCACCTCCTAGGAGTATCAGCGCGGCCCGGGGAATTGCTCCTACCGCCATTACGATGCCGACAGCTGAAGCGCTACTCGTCAACTCCAGGACCAGCCATACTGTCGCAATGCGGGTGAAGTGATCGCCGAAGAGGGACGCCACTTCACCCGCTGAAAGCAGACTGAATTTCCTTGAGAAGAGCGTTTCAGACCTCATCGGAATTTAGCTCTTTGTTCATGTGGCCGATGGCGGGTCGCATTGGTACTAAAGTATCAACAGCTACTTCTTCACCGATAGAATTCCGACCACTCTGAGGCCTACAACATCTCTTGCGTTGTCCATGTCGAAATGAATGGTCTCGCCAGAAGCAACGCCACCCTCCAATTCAAACGAGCCCTCACTGCTTGGGACCAATATCCCTTCTTTGCCGGGCTCGTCGAACGGATGAAAGAATTTCAAGTATTCACCGGCGTGGATGATCTTCAAGGTCGCCACGCCCGCCATATCATAGTCTCCGATGTACTTTTCCCAATCGTCAGTAAATACCGCCTTTTCTAATCGGGCCGCACGTTTGGTTTCAACAATTGCCGGAATTAGCTTCTCGAGCAGCTCGCGATTCAGGGTGGTCGGGTCACTACCCGCGCCAGCACCGCCATTTCGTAGGTTAATAATGCCAAGCTTCAAATCTGGGATAACAGTGATGTCCGATGTATATCCGGGTATGCCGCCACCGTGACCGACGCCTTGGTGCCCGGCTATTTCGCGCAGAAACCAACCAACCCCCATGCCAAACCCGACAGGACTGGCTTCCGCAATGTTCGGAAATAGGGAAACAGGCTGACGCATCTCCCTTAAACTGGATATACCGAGAACCTGATCATTGCCACGGGCTCGATTTCTAAACTGAAGCGACACAAACTTAGCCA
Source organism: Woeseiaceae bacterium (assembly GCA_021773115.1). GTDB lineage: Bacteria > Pseudomonadota > Gammaproteobacteria > Steroidobacterales > Woeseiaceae > UBA1847. The sequence goes on from JAJFKS010000005.1 coordinate 131,040, forward strand.
AGTCTTTCGCCGAGCTATACGCCTGCCCCGCCGGGGCGAGAGCATTCAGAATAATTGGTTGCACGACAACGTACTCACCGGTTGCGAACGAGTAACCGGTTGCAAGTTGCTCACTCTCAATCTCGGCAACAGAAAATACTGAGTCCGACATCTGCAGAGGCTGAAAGATTTCTTCAAGTACGTAATCTTCGTATCTCGAATTCGCGATTCTGGCCAACACGCCTCCAAGTATGGACACCGCAAAATTTGAGTACGCTACCGAAGTGAAAGGCGGATGCTGCAGAACAATAATCGGATTATCTTCATACAACTGTTCAATTGACGGCATCGACATCGTCTGCCAATAATCGCCACCTTCCGGTGGAAATCCCGACGTATGGGAGGCCATCTGACGAAAGCTAACAGGTCGAGGATCTGCGAATGGCGATTGAAGCTTTACCGGTAAGAAGCCCTCAACGGATTGGTCAAGACGCAAGAGTCCGTCGTCCTGCAGTTGCATTAGCATTGTGGCGGTGAATAGTTTGGTTATGGAGCCAATGCGAAACACCGTATCGGAACGAACCGGAACTTCCGTATCGATCGTAGCGAAGCCAATATTTTTTGTCCAAACAACGTATTGGTCGTGGACTAACGCGATTGACATCCCCGGCACACCAAATTCGTCGAAACGCTCATCGATTGAACCTGCGAATTGATCCAGAACACTCTTGACGGTAGGCTCTTCAAATAGTGAGAGGTCCTGAGCCCACGAATACGGTGATGCTATTAGGAATAAAGCACTCCCAATTATTCTGGAGGTTGTCATTTACCCTTCCCTTAATCCGGCAATAGGATGGTTGATAGTAAAGTGAATATGAATTCATTATGATGAATATCAATTCATTTTTCAACAAGATATATGGCTAGAGTTCCAGACAAATACTTGCAGGCGAGGAATGATGAAATCCTGGCCGCCGCTGCTGAATGCTTTGCCAGGAGCGGCTACAGGGGCACGTCCATGTCCGATATTGCGAAGGAGGCGGGGTTCAGTGTGGGCGGCCTATACAGGTACTTCAGTAGCAAAGACCTGCTATTTCATGCCCTGGTTCAGAACTCAAGCGATGTTGCCAAGGAAACCTGGGCGGTACCGAATAGCTCCTCAGAGGCTGCAGCACAATTGCGTTCACTCATCGTAAGCCACCTCGATATGGCGGCGAGCCCGCTGTGTAGGAGCGGTGTGTCGCTTGACATTCGTTTGCACGGCGAGGCGCTCGATTCGGAGGTTGTTCGTTCAGAGATTGAAAGCGCGTATGCCGATAAACTTAACGTTATTACAAAATTGTTGGCAGCCGCGAAGAGAAGCGGAACCAAAAAGCGTACCACTACAAAAATACAAGTACGTTCAATTACAGTTGAAACGAGAGCTCAAGGACGGGTATTGATATCACTGTTGAGCGGGGCAGCAGTTCAGCTCTTGACCATTCCCAATTTTGATATGAAAAACTACAAAAAAGTTGTGCTGGAATTGGTCGACACCTGGTTAGTGAAATAGAATGGTGCAACACTCCGGCGTTCGTACGGTAGGGTTCGTGTGGTGTGTTAACCGGTCACATTGTTAATACTTCGTCCAGCATGAATCGTGAGGGTCCGGGCTCTCCCCAAATGCCTAAACGATGTTTCCGGAAAAATCCATAAGCTATGTTTCGAGTAGCTCCAAAATCCGGAACCGTTGCCGCCGTAAACCTACTTAGCGGGTGTGAGTGTGCCCGAAGAGCGGAGCAGGTCGACAAATGGCTCGGCCAGGAGCCTTGAGCCCAGGGAATTGAAGTGATCCTTGTCCCGGTACAGGAAGCGGCTACCGTTATCCGGGTAGCAGTATTCTTTCCCTGCCGGGCAGACTGAATCGAAAATATTGAAAACCGCAATGTTCTTGTTGCTTGATTCGAGACTGGTCAGCTGCTCCATCACATGGTGTATCTGGGGGGCAATGGTGTTTCGCTTTAGCCTGCAACTCTCTCTTTCGTCCAGGCTGCACTCGCGAATGTCATCGTAGGGAAATATGGGCGGCGGCCCGGTAATGACCAGATTCACCCCTCTCTCAGCGAGATCTTCAGCGAGGCGGCTTACGTTGTACAGCCATGGCCTCAGTTCAAGCGGCTCGATTTGTTCGGAGCGTGTGAGGTAGATCCGTGCCAGAAGAACGATATCACCGGGTTTGAACTGCTCGGAGATCGCGCTGAAGACTTGCTTGCGCGGGGCGAACTCCTTGCCGGCCGGAAAGGGGAAGCTCCAGCCGGGCGTTTCAACGAGGTGCACGCCGACGCCTAACCTATCGTGCAGTTCATACAACATTCCCTGCAGATGCCCGGAATGACTGTCCCCCATGGTCCAGATGGTCGGCATTCCTGAGCCGGGCTTTGGCGCCACCGTGCAGTTCTCGATCGTGTCAGGTTTGAACACCCGGCTTCCGCCGTCCAGTGCACAGGTCAACACATGCGACTTGCCACTGGGAATGACGGGCAAGTAGGGCGGAGGGTGAATAGCCGCTGTGCTTGATTCAGAAACCGCGTCTGTCCTGATCATTGAGAGCAGCAACACCACAGCGACAACAAGATTGCCGGCCAGCCCCAATGCGATGTCACCCGCTCTGCGATTTGTCCAGGTCCGGAATCGCAAGCGCTTCTCGACCAAATGAAACGAAATGACGGCGGCAATCGCTGTGGCTACAACGTACACAGCCGAAGAGCGCCACGTCGTGGCCAGCACGATCGGTCCAAGCGCGATAATCGGCCAGTGCCACAGATAAAGCGAATAGGAAATCCTGCCAACGTAAACGATGGGCCGCAACGTCATCACCCTAGTCGCCAGAGAGTCACCTTCGTTAGCCAGCAGTAATCCCGTTAAAGCAACTGCCACTATCGTTGCCGGCATGGCGTGTTGCTCAGGCACCAGGAAGCACGCCAGCAAGCCCACAAGGGCGAACGGCGACAGGCGCCTCAAAACACCCTGCACACGTGCTGATCGGAGGTGGCTTGGTCGCAGAAAAACAAGTGCTCCGACGCCCAGTTCCCAGATCCTCGCAGGCATCAGGAAGAAAGCCGCAGCCCGGTGGTCCGAGTAGAGCCAGGCGAATAGCGTCACGGACACCAGGCCACCCACGATCATTGCGCGAGACAGCATTTGGAAAGAGGTGCTGTGCAGTTTGTAGTAGAAGAGCCAGGCGAACATCGGGAAGACAACGTAGAACTGCTCTTCCACCCCCAATGACCAGGTGTGCGTGAATGCATTGAATATTGAGGACGGGGAGAAGTAGTCGAGTTCGAAGAAGAACAGCACGATATTTCCAAAGCCGAACAGCGCGGCGAGCCCCGTCTGAATCGAGTGCCGCGGAAAAGGGTCGGTCGCCAACACCACGACACTGGTGACCGCCACACATAGCGTAAGCGCGGGCATCAAGCGCTTGATTCGCCTTGCGAGAAATCCCAGGTAAAGATGCAAAAGTTGCGTCCGCCGCTGGCGTAGCAGGGATGCGGTGACGACGAATCCGGAGATCGCGAAGAATATGTCCACACCCAGGAATCCGCTGGGTAGAAATTTTTCAGGCAGATGGCTTGCGATCACAGCCATAACTGCAATTGCTCTCAATCCGTCAACGTCAGCACGGTAGGGTAGTTTTTCAGTCAACGTCTCAGCAATCGAATGTGAAGTGACCCGAGACAAGCAGTGTAATCGGCATTCCGTCCCCGGAACAGGCCTGCGTCCTCATGGCGGCTCACTCGCACAAGACGCCAGTGAGCGAGCGGCCAATCTCGACTAGGTACCGATCCAGATGTGGTGGCGCGGACCCTTGCCGGCTCGATGCGGCCGCACCACGTGCTCGCAGACGTCGAAGCCAGCTTGCTGAAGCCGTTTACTGAAAGCGCGATCCGGGCTCGACGACCAGACCGCCAGTACGCCGCGTGGCCGAAGCGCAACTCGCGTCGCTCTCAGTCCGGCAGCGCTGTATAGCCAGTTATTTTCCCGGCGAACCAGTGCCTCGGGACCGTTGTCCACGTCCATCAGAATAGCGTCGAATTGAGCGGGCTGTTGCCGAAGAATATCGGCGACATCACCGACGATGACGCGGCTGCGTTTGTCATTTAACGGATCGCCAGCCGGCGCACCGATCAGCGTGCGATTCCACGTCACCACTTCCGGCACCAGCTCAGAGACAACGACCTCGGCATCAGGACCAACCGCCTTCAGGGCGGCTGCCAACGTAAATCCCATCCCGAGCCCACCGATCAGCAGCCGCGGTTTCGCGTTGTCGCCGAGCTTTTCGCATGCGAGATCTGCGAGGGCCTTTTCAGAGCCGTGCACACGGCTGTTCATCAGATCACCCCGGCCGGGAATCTTGATCGAGAAAAGCTCGCCGGATTGATACAGCTGCATCTCCTTGTCAGTATCAGGAATCAACGCGGTGCCAAGCAGGATGCGGGGAATCATTGCCGTTATTCGTCGACGGTTCGAATCGCATGGTCTCCGAATTGATTGCGCATCATCGCCAGACAGGTCGAGCAGCCAACTGCGAACGACGCTTCCGTGTCGCCGCCCATCTTACCGAGCCCGATCATGCCGACTTGCATCTGCTATGCGGCCGCACTTGGATTAAGATCTTTGATCTTCGGCTGCCTTCTGCGCTGCGATTTCGGTGGCAACAGGTCGCGCATCGCGTCCAGCTTGCCGAAACATAACAAGCGGTCATTGGCCTGCAAGGTTCGATCATTTCGCGGATTGGGGATTACGGTCGAGCCACGATACAGAGTGAGCACATTGATATCGCTATCTCGCAGCCTGGTTTCTGTAACGGTTTTGCCATCGAAGTTCGACCCTTCGCGTATGAGTATCTCGCTAACACCGTAGCCGCGGCTGACCGTCAGGCGTTGCCGGATATCGATGTCCGGAAAATCGACGCGTGCCGCAATGTACTCGACTATCGCACCGGCGATATCCAGTGCCGTGCATTTCTCAATGCCTTCAAGACCCGGCGAGGAGTTCACTTCCATGATCTGTGGGCCCTGGGAACTCTCGAGCATATCAACACCCGCAATTCGCAAACCCAGAATCTGTGCTGCGCGCACTGCTGTCTCCGTATACTCGTCACTTAACTCGACAGCCTCTGCAACACCTCCACGGTGCACATTGCTGCGAAACTCCTGCCCCTGTGCGACGCGTCGCATCGCGGCGACGACTCGATCGCCAACGACGAATGCCCGGATATCCTTACCCCGGCTCTCGGCGACAAATTTCTGAATGAGCACGTTTTGTTTCTGGCTCTGCAGGAGTTCGATGATCGACTCTGCCGCTTTGACAGTATCAGCGAGCAGTACGCCAATACCCTGGGTTCCTTCGATGAGTTTGATGACGACAGGTGCGCCGCCGACACGTTCGATAGCCGGCAGGACATCTTTCTTGTCACTCACGAACGTTGTGCGTGGTATGCCGATATGATGGCGACTCAGAATTTGCAGGCTTCGCAATTTGTCGCGCGAGTTCGTAATGCCGTTTGACGTGTTCGCGCAGAAGACACCCATCTCCTCAAACTGCCTGACCACAGCTGTGCCGTAATAAGTAATTGACGCGCCTATGCGCGGCAGGACAGCATCATAGTGGCTCAGTTGTTTTTGCCGGTAATAGAGGTCGGGTGAACCTTCCTCCAGGTCAATCGCGAATTTCAGCGTATTAAGAACTTTGACGTCGTAATTTCGTTCCAGCGCTGCTTCTTTTAGTCGGCGCGTACTGTAAGAATTCGGTCCACAGGAAAGTATCGCGAGTTTCATAGTTGCTACCTCGTTGAAAATTCAAGAAACAATCATGGAGCCGAACGAAATCGGATGGCATTGATTTCAACGAGTCGAGTCATGTTTTGGGGAGAGTTTATCAGGATACAGGAAACAGCTTTGTTGTGCGTTACCCCGGGTACGCCGGCTTCCGGTTTGGCGCAATGTTTGCTGCAACTGGAAGTGTTACAAAAATGATGAATGGCCCACGCATTACCTACACATCCGCTCATAGAACTCTTGCAGCTTTCGGCAGACAATGGTGTCGGCGTAATGTGGGACGACAACCCGTAGCTAATTCTCGTCGGTGAATCCTATCGCTGTTGCAATCGAGAACGGCGGCTATCGAGCCAGGTCTGGCTCATTCGGCCAATGTTGGTACGCTGCTATTTGGACGAAAATCACCTGGATAGCTCTCAAGAACATTGTTGTCTCCATGAAATTTGGAACTGGGATGCGCGACTGCGATGAGCATACGGCCGGGTCGCGAGGTACCATTCGTAAAGACAGATAACGGGATGAGTCCAGTCAAGTTACAAATACAGCCCCGCACTCGTGTGATTACTGCACGAAGTGATACACTATTTGCATTCAGTGACCAAGTTTGGATTTTGACGGCAAATTGCCTCGGAGAACCGGCGGCGGCTGCGATCCGCTACGAAAGTCATAATCGGTCTTCGAAAGGTTTATTGGTACATCTGGCACTAGTTGGCCGTTCGTATGCCGTGCAAAATTCATCGTTAACGTTGGAGCACTGATTGATTAATACCTCCCCCTCCGCGAGTCGCGCCGGCAGGACGATTCGGCCAGAAAACGCAAGGGTGCCTCGTGCGTCTACGTGTTTTCGGTGATAAACGAGACGACGCGCTTTGGCGTCGACCGCTGTTTGCTTCGGACGTGCCGCTGTGAGCTCTCTGCACCCGACCGAGATCGAAGCAAATAACGATCGTGAGCGCCTGGAGTTGGCGCTGGAGGCGGCGAGCCTTTCCAGCTGGGACTGGCATTACGATACTGGCGAAGTTGACATCAGCGAACTCTGGTGGCGCACGCTCGGCTACCCACCGAGTGCACAGGGGGAGCGGCTCGAGTACTGGCTGAAATTTACGCATCCCGACGACCATCCGCGGATGCGCGAGGCATTGAAGGCGCACCGCGACGGTCGTGCTCCCACATTCGATGTTGAATACCGTATGCGGGCACAAAACGGTGCCTGGCGCTGGATTCGTACCGTCGGCAAAATAACGGCGCAGGATAATGCAGGGCGGGCCATTCGGCTTTCCGGCTTTCATCAGGACGTCACGACCAGAATGCAAGTGCGCGAAGCGCTGCAGGACTTGGTCGATGCGGGCGCCCGCGACCGCGGTACACGCTATTCGGCGTACATTAGCCAACGCCTGGCCGGGATATTGGAGGTCGACTTTGCGTTCGTCGCGCTGCGCACCGATGAGCAAAAAGACCGTATCCGCACGCTTGCCTGGCGTGTCGATGGCAGTCTCGCAGACAACATGGAGTTCAGCGTTCTTGGCACACCGTGTGCCGAGGTCCTTGAGGGTCAACCGGTCACCGTCACTCAGGATGTGCAGGCTGCCTTTCCAGGCGACGAGGTGCTGGCAGAGCTGGGCGTTGCATCGTATTGCGCGGTGCCGTTGATTAATACGGTGGACCGCGTATTTGGCTTGGTCGGCATCATGAGTCGAGAGCCCATTGTCGATACACAGCACGTCGAGCACGTCGTGCAGCTTTTTGGCGGTGCGGTGGCTGCGGAGATCCTGCGCGAGCGCAGCGAACAACAATTCCACGGTCTGTTCGACGCCTCGGCCGATGCCATGATTATGATTGATGAGGGCGGCGTGATTCGACTCGCCAATCGTGCGGCAGAAAAAGGTTTTGGCTATTCGGCCTCGGGGCTCATAGGCCAGCCGATGGCGTTGCTCATGGCCGAGTCGACACGCGAAAAACTCGTTCCGCGCTGGCAGACGTTTTTCGAACGTGCCAAAACGCATACGATATCGAGCGGTGAGCTCGCGTTCGAAGGACGGCGTCGCGATGGCAGCGAATTCGCGACAGAGTTCAATCTCACGCCGTTGCGAACTGAGTTCGGTACCACCGTGATGGCGACGATACGCGACATCACCAAACGGCAACAGCAAGAGGAGAAGATTCGCCGACTGTCGCGCATTCATACGTTGCTATCGGGGATCAACTCAATGATTGTCCGGGTCCGTAATCGAGAGGAGCTGTTCAAGGAAGCGTGCCGCATCGCCGTTACCGAGGGTGGCTTTGCGTTCGCCTGGATCGGTCTGGCGGAGCCCGGTGCTACAAAGGTCGCACCTGCGGCACTGGCCGGTGCGCAGGGTGGATACCTTGACGACGTCGGTAAAGAATTGGCCAAGGTCACTGACGATCCGGGCATTGCCGGCGTCGTGCTGCGGGAGCAACGTGCGGTCATAGCCAATAACATCGAAAACGATCCGCAGGTGATGTTCAAGGACGAGGCGCTGAAGCACGGCTTTCAGGCAGTAGCCGCGTTTCCACTGACCGAGTCGGGCGGTGTTATCGGCACATTTGTGTTTTATTCAGCGGACACCGATGTCTTCAATCCCGTGGAGGTCAGTCTGCTTACCGAGCTTGCGGGCGACATTTCGTTCGCCATTGACGGCATAAGCAAAGACCGGCAGCTGAATTTCCTCGCCTACTACGACCCGCTGACGAAGTTACCGAACCAGACATTGATGCAGGATCGCAGCGAACAGATTCTCCGCAACCTGAAGCAGGGCAGTTTGCCGTGTGCGCTGATCTTTCTCGATATCGACCGGTTTCGAAACGTCAATGCCTCGCTCGGACGCGCCGCGGGTGACAAACTACTGCAGCGAGTTGCGGCCGATCTCGTCGCTGCACTGCCAGCAGACAGCAATGTTGCGCGATTGAATTCCGACTGTTTCGCCATTCTGGCCAATGACATCAAGGATGCGCCTGCGGCGGGGCGCCTGTTCGAGGATGTGATCGCCCCGGCAATGGGAAAACCGTTCGAGTTTGGCTCTGGCAGCTACCAGTTGACGGTACGCGCAGGCGTGGCGATGGCCCCGGCGGACGGCAAGGGCGCCGAATCGCTGTTCCGCAATGCCGAGGCAGCCCTTAACGGCGCGAAAAAACAACAGCAACGACTGATGTTTTATGAGCCGCAAATGGGCACCGAGGTGGCTGAGCGGCTGACGCTGGAAGGCAAACTTCGGCATGCTTTGCACAATCACGAGTTTGTCTTGCACTACCAGCCCAAGTTCGATGCGCATACCCGGGAGATCAGCGGTCTTGAGGCATTAATTCGTTGGGCCGATCCCGATGATGGCCTGATATCGCCCGGCAAGTTTATTCCGTTACTGGAAGAGACTGGCATGATCTTGCAAGTCGGCCGGTGGGCGCTGGAGCAGGCATCGGAGGACTACTTGCGGTGGCAGCATGAGGGGCTGGAACCCCCCCGTGTCGCCGTCAATGTATCGGCCGTGCAACTGCAGAACGAGACGTTTCTTCAAACCCTTGGCGACATTGTGACCGCAGCATCGGCTCGCGGTGCGATCGAAGGTGCCGGGCTCGATCTCGAGATTACGGAGAGTCTGCTGATGGAAGACATCGAAGGACATATTCGCAAACTGGAGCGCGTCCGGAAATTGGGGATGAAGGTTTCGATCGACGACTTCGGCACCGGTTACTCCTCTCTGGGTTATCTTGCCCGCCTGCCGATTGACGCCCTCAAAATCGATCGGACGTTTGTCAGCAACATGACCGAAGAACCGCATGACCTCACTATTGTGTCCACCATCATTTCGCTCGCGCATGCAATGCATTTATCGGTGGTGGCCGAAGGGGTGGAAACCGAAGAGCAGGCGAAGTTCCTGAAGCTCCTCAAGTGCAACGAATTGCAGGGATTCTTGCTGGGTAAACCAGCAACCGCCGATAAAATCAGTGACGCCCTTCGGCGCGCGACCGCGTTGAAGCAGGGCGATCAGCACCCATGAGCCCGTCAAGCCGTCTCCTATCTCTGGATGTTTTCCGGGGGATTACAATTGCGGCGATGATACTGGTGAACAATCCCGGTTCCTGGAGCTATGTTTATGCACCGCTACAGCACGCACAGTGGCACGGTGCTACGCCAACCGACTGGGTATTTCCGTTTTTCCTTTTCATCGTCGGCGTCTCTATCGCGCTGGCAATTGGCCGGCGTAAAGAAGCGGGCGCGGATCGAAAGGCATTGATTCGAAAAATCCTTTGGCGCGCGCTAATCATCTTTGCGATTGGACTGTTCCTCTCCGGCTTTCCGACCTTCGATTTGTCTACTTTGCGAATACCTGGCGTGCTGCAACGCATCGCAATGGTCTATGCAGTGACGGCAATTCTGTTTCTCATGCTCGACCCGCGTCAGATGTTTTGGGTGGGCATGGGGTGTCTCCTGGCTTACTGGGGAATGCTCACGTTGATTCCCGTGCCCGGCGGGCATCCACCCAATCTCGAGCCGGGCACCAATCTCGGCGCGTGGCTCGATTCAACGTTGCTGGGCGGTCACCTCTGGTCACAATCAAAGATTTGGGATCCCGAAGGACTGCTGAGCACTCTGCCGGCCTTCGCGACCGGTATCAGCGGCATACTGACCGGTGTCTGGTTGCGAAGCGCCCGGGATTACTTTGAAAAAGTGGCTGGCCTGATGGTGGCCGGCACTGTATTGCTTGCAGGCGGCCTGCTATGGGATATGGTCTTTCCCATTAACAAACAACTCTGGACGAGCGCCTACGTTCTTTACACCAGCGGTATAGCGCTGCTGGTCCTGGGCGTCTTGTACTGGTGGATCGATATTAGACGGCATCGCATTGGCACTCAGCCATTCGTTATTTATGGAACGAATGCGCTGATTGTCTATGCACTCTCCGGCGTGTTAGCCCGAACGCTAAATGCAATTCATACGACGGATGTTTCCGGCAACTCAGTTAATATCAAAGCCTGGCTATGGCTATCTGTATTCGAGCCCGCGTTCGCTTCACCGTACAATGCCTCGCTGGCGTACGCGATCGCCAACGTCTTATTGCTGCTGGGCTTCGCCTGGTTATTGTATTCACACAAAATTTTCATCAAGGTTTAAAATGACAAGACAGTCCCGGCTGAATTTCTTCACTGCCCCCATGCTGCTGTTAGTTTCGAGCGCTGCAATGTCGTCAGGGCTCAACGCCGACGAGCGGCGAATGATGGCCTGGATCGACGCAAATACCGAAGACGCCATCGACCTGCTGGAAGAAACCGTCAACATTAGTAGCGGAACGATGAACCACGAAGGAATTCGCGCGCTCGGTGCCGTCATGGAACGGGAGCTTGAGGCACTGGGTTTTACGGCTGAATGGATCGAGGTGCCTGATGAAATGCAGCGCGCCGGGCATCTGTTCGGTCGCCGCTACTGCGACGGCAAGAAGAGAGTCCTGTTAATCGGCCACCTCGACACGGTATTCGAGGCAGACGACGGATTTCAATCCTATCGACGCGACGGCGACACCGCATTCGGTCCGGGAGTCGAAGACATGAAGGCCGGCAACGCCGTCATCGTCTATGCATTGAAAGCGTTGCAGGAAATTGGTGCCCTGGACGACCTGTCGGTGACGGTCGCGTACATCGGTGACGAGGAAAACGCCGGCTCACCAATTAGCCTGTCGAAGCACGACCTTATCGAAGCGGGTAAGTGGGCCGAGGTCTCGCTTGGTTTTGAGGGTGGAATCTCATACGACGGTCAGGACTGGGCGACGATCTCACGGCGCAGTACATCCAACTGGTATCTCGAAGTGACCGGCAAGCAGGCGCATTCGTCGCGCATCTTTAATGAAGACGTAGGCCATGGCGCCATCTTTGAGGCGGCGAGAATCCTCAGTGAGTTTGATCGAAAAGTTCGCGGTGAGGAGTACCTGACCTTTAATGCAGGAACCATTCAGGGTGGGACTGACGTCGCCTACGATTTCGAAAATAACCGCGGCACGACTTTCGGCAAGACCAACGTCGTCCCGAATAAAGTCGTTGTTCACGGCGATATTCGCAGCATTTCACAGGCGCAACTGGAACGCACACGAGCCGCAATGCGTGACATCGTTGCCAATCATCTGCCGCTGACCGATGCCCACATCGAGTTCGAAGATCGGTATCCACCGATGGAACCAACCGAGGGCAACAAACGCCTTCACTCAATCTTGTCACAGGCGAATGAAGATCTCGGTCGAGGCTCAATGCCAATTGTGGATCCGTCGCGGCGCGGCGCTGCCGATATTTCCTTCGTCGCTCCATACTCGGACGCGCTGGCGGGCATGGGCGCCGTGGGCGAGGGAGGGCATACACCGAATGAAAGTCTTGATCTGACATCCATGCCAGTAGCGATCAAGCAGGCCGCGTTAATGCTGTACCGGCTGGCTAAGGAAAAATAGCCTGGTGGAATCGACTGAGGTCGGGAACGTGCTCGCGCTCGCGAGCGAGTTCGATTTCATAGATCGCCATGCCGAGGTCGCGCAAGAACGGTAAAGCGATTTCGTCGTACTCGTAAGTGTCGTCATTAAAGGTTTCGTTCGCGTTTGTGAAGATCGACGCGGCCAGCAAAAATTCGACTCCATTTTCAAAGTCGACAATGTACGCACCGTCGGTGAGGAAGCCATAAGCGTCACCGGGCTTATTGAAAATGCGAATGTTGTCCGGAATCGTCGGCGCAGACCCGCCGTACATAAGGAATTTTACGAAACCGTCTGGATAGCGCTCAGCATCAGCGTACTCGGCAATGCCGCTGTCGCCCGGATATGCCGACATATTGCGATACACAAATTGATAATCGTCGTCTGTCAGATTGAAGCGACGATGCTTCTCGACAAACTGCGGAAACATCAACGCCTGTACCACGTCGTGGAGATCCTGCAGGGCGAATACGTTATTGTTGCTGAAGTCCTTCGGGCGTTCGAGTCGTGCACCATCAACGATCTCCGCGCGACCGAGCAATATCGGCTCGTCATGCGCGTAGCTGAAATCGCTAATTTGTCCATCCTGCGCGTACAGGGTCGTGTCTCCATCGACAAACGTGACAGGGTTTGTCCTGGCATTTTCATAAGCGTTCCGCGCCACTTCCAATCGATGAAAGATGCGCGTGTTCTGGTAGCCCTTCGCGCGCAGCGATTCGTTCAGCGCTTCCTGGCCGATGAATTCGTACAGGCGGTTAAAGGCATCGTTATCGCTTACCAGCAATATTTTGCGGATGTAGTGGCCAATCGATGGCAGACCTGTCGAAGAGGAAGGGTCGCTTAAGGCGGGTGTCTGCCAGTCTGACGCGGCGCCTGTCAGCATCGTCGTATCCCGAGTCAGCCCTGGAATCGCCAGTTCGTTTATTTTTTCGAGGGCAAGCAGTGCGGCCGGCAGCTTAACGGTGCTCGCCGGGTAGAAATACTGATCCGGATCGACGCGGTAGGTATAGCTCGTAAATTTTGCACGGTTTGCGGCATCCCTGTCGATCTGCGTATAGATTATTTGCAGACGGTACCTATCAGGGTCTTGCATCACTGTCGCAAATCGCTGCGATTGTGAACGCAGGAGTTCGTCCATCGATCCGTTCCATCCGGTATTCTGCTGGCAGCCACAAAGCAGTGCTCCAGCCAGTAGCCCAATCGAGCAACTGCGTAGCATTAGATAACCGCAGGTTCGAGCAAGCGCAAGGTGCCTTCATCACCACTGAGTTCAGCCTCAATGCCTATCGGCACGACGGTCTGCTCGCGCACGTGACCGATCATGATGCCCCGCACCACTGGAATGCCAAGGTCCGCCGTTCGGTCGCGAAACACTTCCTCGAGGCTGAATGTGTTGCCGTCAGTGTCACTGTCCGTGAACTTGCCGAATACGATGCCGGCGGCCTGCTGCAATTTCCCGGCAAGTCGAAGCTGGGTCAACATGCGATCGATGCGATAGGGCGCCTCGTGAACATCCTCCAGAAATACGATTCGATCGCGAAAGTCCGGTTCGAATTCTGTTCCCATCAACACCGAGATCAGGGTCAGATTGCCTCCGATCAGGCGGCCTTTGGCGATGCCGCCGGTGATATAGGTGAGACGATTGTCGCTATCGACCTTACCTTCGCCCGCTTCAAAGGGCGGTGCAACTCCGATCAGAGTCGTCGGCGTCGGTTGTACCAACACTTTCTTGAATTCGCCCAGCGAATAATCGGAAAAGCTGCCGGACGCATTCGGCCCATGAAAGCCAACAACTCCGGTCTTGGTATGTATCGCTGTCAGTATGCCGGTGATGTCGCTCATACCCAGCAATATCTTGGGCCTGTTACGAATTAAATCGTAATCCAGGTACGGCAATATTCGTGGTGTGCCGTAGCCACCACGCAGACAAAAAATGGCATCAACGTCGTCATCGGCAAACATCGAATTGACGTCATCGGCGCGAGCGCGGTCCGCGCCGGCAAGGTATTGCTGACGATCGAAGAGATGAGCGCCTTGTATGACGTTGAAGCCCAAAGAGCGAATGAGGTCGAGCGAAATGCGAATGTCTTCATCTTCAAGCGAGCTGCTGGCCGGCGCGACCAGTCCGATAGTGTCACCGCGCGCGAGCCGCCGTGGCTTCAGTATCCTGTTGCTCCGGGCTGTAGCCGCACTCGCTGCCGGGAATGCACTGCTACCCCCAAGGAGGGCGGCGGCGATGGTACTTTGGAGCATTTTTCGTCGATTCATCGGCAACGGGCCTGTACAGGGTTCTTGTGTTCTGATTACATCAGAGATCGATTGATTTATCATGGTCCTCATGTCCTGCCTGGCAATCATACGATCTGCGCGCGACGAAATGTCGGCGAACGAGAAGAAACTCGCTGATTTTATTCTCGAAAACCCGTCATTGATTCGCGATTACTCGTCCCAGCAAATAGCGGGTTCGGTCGGCGTCAGTCAGTCCAGTGTCGTCAAGTTCAGCCAGAAAATGGGCTACAAAGGCTTCACGGACCTGAAGCTCGCTATCCACGAAACCGTGGTTAAGCAGGAGTCCAACATCGCCGTACTAAATGGCCGCCGCACCTCTCGCGGTGCCGGTGTATCACTCAAGGATCGCCTGTTCCAGGCCAAGAGCGATGCAATAAGCGGTGCCACGGATCTCAACGACGATGAAAGCCTGCGCGTCGCCGCAAGAGCCATTGAGGCGTCTTCGCTTGTGCATATTGTCAGCAGTGGCAATGCCTGCAGCGTCGCCAGAGACAGCGCACTCAAACTCATGAGTCTGGGCAAGCCCGTTATTGCAGAAGCGGACGCCGAAGTGCAGCTCCTGGGTGCCGCGACGCTGACCCGCGGCGATTGCCTTATCCTGATTTCCGCCTCGGGACAGTCGGCACATTTGAGCCATCTGGCACAGCTGGCCAGGAAGGCCGGCGCATCCATTATCTCAGTGACCAACCAGTCAACGAATCCATTAGCCGCGCTGGCCGACATCCGCCTGTATTCGGTGTCGCACGGTAGCGATAGCGGTATGCTGAGCGTCGTGGCCGCGACCTCTCAGCAGCATATATTGGACCTGGTGTTTTACACGCTGGCCAAGTCGGCCAAGCGTGGCCAGGACTTGTTGGCCAGCAGCTGCAAGCCAACGGATTTGTCCGAAGCCAAATAGTGCCTGCCGCTGTCAGTCTGAGTTCCCCCAGGGTATGTCGAGAGCGATCATGCTGTCATAGTCAGGCCGCCGCCTGATTACCCTGAACTCGCTCCCGTCAACCAGCACCTCTGGAATCATCGGTCGCGTATTGTAGCTTGAGGCCATTACGCTGCCGTAGGCACCGGTACCTTCAATGATGATCAGGTCACCAGCCTCCTGCAGAGGCAGCTTGCGCTTGCGTGCGAAGGTGTCGCCGGTTTCGCAGACAGGCCCGACGACGTCGTAAAACTCTTCTGGTGCGTTGCTTTGCCGGCCGCCAACAATCGTGTGGTAAGCGTTGTACATACTCGGTCGCAAGAAATCGTTCATCGCGGCGTCGATGATCAGAAACTTCGATGCACCATTGGTCTTGGTATAAATTACGCTGCCAACGAGCACGCCGGCATTGCCGACGAGCGATCGGCCGGGTTCGACAATGATGTCGCAATCGAGGTGCCCGACAGCTTCCTTTGCGACACGAGCGTAATCATTCACCGTTGGTGCATTATCATTTAAATTATCGTAGTTAACGCCCAGGCCGCCGCCGAGATCAATCGTCGAGATCGTATGCCCCGCGTCTCGGAGCTCCTGTGTCAGTTCGGCAATACGGGAAAAAGCTGCCTTGAACGGGTTCAGGGTCATGATTTGCGAGCCGATGTGCATATCGACACCGCAGACTTCAATCCCTGGCAGTTTTCTTGCCTCGTCGTAGGCCGCCTTCGCATTATCAATGCCGATGCCAAACTTGTTCTCGGATTTTCCGGTTGAGATTTTTTCATGGGTGCCCGCATCGACGTTTGGATTAATGCGAAACGCCACGCGCGCAGTTTTCTTGAGACGAGTCGCCGCCGCGCTGATGGCGCGCAGCTCCTGTTCCGACTCCACATTGAATTGACGAATATTCTGCTGCAACGCGAACTCGATTTCGTGAACTGTCTTGGCGACACCGGAATAGACGATCTTCGAGGCCGGAATCCCTGCGGCCAATGCGCGGCGCATCTCACCCTCGGACACCACGTCGGCACCGGCACCGCGTGCGGCGAGCAAGCCAATAAGCGCCTGGTTCGAATTGGCCTTGACCGCGTAGCAAATCAGAGCATTGAAGTCCTTTAGCGCATCAGCAAATGCATCGTAGCGAGCTTCGATAGCGGCGCGTGAATAACAATAAAACGGTGTGCCAACGGCATCGGCAATATGCCGAATCGCAACATCCTGTGCGTGGTAGTACCCATCGCGATAAGCGAACGCATTCATTTAAGTGACTTCTGTCCATGAGGAATAAATTATTATATTGGTTGACTGCCCCAGAATAAATGAATAGCTTGGCCGCTAGCTTTTTGCAACCAGGACACTAGGTGAACACAAATATGGACTGGTTATCGGTTGTCCCACCCGTGGTTGCTATCGTCGTTGTGCTTTGGCGCAAAGAAGTCATCGTTGCGCTGCTGCTGGCGATCTTCTCGGCAGAATTGTTGCAAATGTCGTTCACCTGGTGGGCGCCGGCCCCTGCAACACTGAATACCATCGAACGCATCGTCGGCGTATTTAACGGTCCCGACAACGCCCGCCTGCTGATCTTCAGCCTGATGATCGGTGCGCTGCTGGCCTTTATTCGCGTATCCGGCGGGGTCGCAGCGACGGTCGAGAGTCTCACCAGGCGGGGTATCGCGCGCAATGGGCGGAGTGCCGCATTGCTGACGAGCGGGGTTGGCGTGATGGTTTTCGTGGAGTCGAACCTCAGCGTCCTGACGGCCGGCATCCTCTCCCGAGGTCTGTTCGACAAGTTTGGGATGAGTCGCGCCAAGCTGGCTTATATTATCGACAGTACCTCGGCACCGGTGTGCATCCTGATCCTGTTAAACGGCTGGGGTGCGTTCGTGCTGGTATTGTTGAACCAGTACGACTTTGGGCTGACCTCGGCCCAGGTGCTGTGGGGCAGCATCTACTTCAACTTCTACGCGATCCTGACCTTGGCGATCGTGTTCGCGACGGCCGCCACCGGCCGCTATTTCGGGCCGCTTGCGACCAGCGAGGCCGGAGTCGGAGTGGATGTACATCTCGAAGAGCATATCGCCGCAACGAAGCCGAGCTACATGGTCATGCCGCTCGTCGTCATGATTCTCGGCATGCTCGGTTTCATGTATTACACAGGAAATGGCAACCTCGCCGAGGGCAGCGGCTCGAAGTCGGTGCTTTACGCGACGACGCTCGCAACGCTGCTTGCCTATTTCCAGATGCTCATAAGCGGTGGCTTTCAGCACATCAAGCTCGTCAAAATTGCGTTTCAGGGTATGGGAGACCTTATGCCGCTGGTCGCAATTTTATTATTGGCGCTGGCGCTCGGCCAAAGCCTTGGCGATATGGGTACCGGCGCCTATATCGCGAAGCTGGTTGGCGGTAATCTGCCGGACTTCCTGATTCCCGCAATGTTGTTTCTGGCGGGAGCGTTGATTTCGTTCTCGACCGGCACATCCTGGGGAACCTTCGCGATTCTTATTCCGCTGGGTATGCCGCTCGCAATTTCCCTGGATCTGCCACCGTCGCTATGCCTGGCTGCGATACTGGGCGGTGGCGTCTTCGGTGACCATTGTTCACCGATTTCCGATACGACGGCAGTGTCCGCTATCGCGTCGGGATGTGATCTGCTCGAACACGTGCGTACGCAGTTGCCGTATGCCGTGGCGGCTGGTTCAATTGCGTTGTTGATGTACCTCGTCGCAGGCATTGTATTGATATGAGTTTTGTCCGACGTCTCGTTCCCGCATTGCTGATCACGGTACTGCTCGGCGCCTGCGCGACACAAGCACAGCTATCACCGAAGAAAATCGACGCGCTCGTCATTGCAGCGATGCAGGAGTTCTCGGTACCGGGTGTCGCTGTCGGTGTCATTAAAAATGGCGTGGTTGTGCATGCGTCTGGCTACGGTGTGCGCGAACTCGGTCTCGACGAGCCGGTCAATACGCAGACGCTTTTCCGTATTGCGTCAACCTCGAAAGCCTTCACGACGGCGTCGCTGGCGATGCTGGTTGATGAGGGCAAGCTCAATTGGGACGACAAGGTTGTTGATCACATCCCCGGTTTCGCGCTTTACGACCCCTGGGTGACAAAGGAATTTACGGTCGTTGACCTGCTCACCCATCGCAGTGGTCTTGTCAGCGGCGCCGGCGACCTGATGCTGTGGCCGAAACCCAACCTGTTTAGCCGCGAAGATATTATCCACGGGCTTCGATACTTCAAACCCGAGAGTGCTTTCCGCACCGAGTATGCCTACGACAACTTGCTTTACATCGTCGGCGGCGAACTGGTTCCGGCTGTGACAGGAATGGCTTGGGAAGATTTTGTCGAGCAACGAATTCTCGGCAAACTCGGCGCCAAACGCTGTTTCGCCGGGCATATTCCCCCGTCTGAAATGCAGAATCTCGCGGCGCCTCACGCGATTATCGAAGGTGAGCTGCAGGTTGTGGATCGCAATCGCGCGAGCCCCGACGTTGACGTGGCGGCGGCTGCTGGCGGTGTGCGTTGCAGCCTGGGCGACATGCTTAAGTGGGTCCAGCTGCAACTGGCTCGTGGCAAACTTCCCGACGGCTCAGAGCTATTCAGTGAGAAACAAAGCCGCATCATGTGGAGTCCACAAACAATTCTTGATGTCGGCGACGACGCGTTTGAGCGTGACCGAACGCATTTCAAAGCTTATGCGCTCGGCTGGCGGCTCGCTGACGTGCAGGGCTACAAGCATATATCGCATACCGGGAGTTACACGGGATTTCGCGCTCAGGTCATCCTGGTTCCGGAGCTCGATCTTGGCGTCGTGATCCTGCTTAATGCGTCAGCCAGCAGCGCACGTGCCGCCATCGGGGAGGGCATCGTGAAGGCCTACATGGGCATTAATGGTGTCGACTGGGTTGAGTATTTCGCTCGAGAAGCTGCGAAGGAAGCGGCCGAGGAGTCCGAAATAGTGGCGACCGAACCGGATTTCCAGAATGGCCGTGTACGGGCATCGCTCGATAGCTACGCAGGCCGGTATCGGGACGCCTGGTTTGGCGACGTCTTGATAGAAATGCGCGGCGATGAGCTGTGGTTCAAGGCTGCCAAGTCACCCCGAATGCAGGGTCGGCTGTGGCCATTCGAGGACCACCGGTTCTATGCCTACTGGACCGACAGAACCCTGGAAGCTGATGCCTGGGTCGTATTCGACGTCGATGACACCGGTAACAGCAGCCGCATGGAGCTTAAGCCTGTCTGGGATGATTCGGACTGGGACTTAAGCGACCTTGATCTGCAACGGGTTAAGGATGAGTAGCCGTGTATCGTAAAACCGAAGCGCATATTGATCTTGGTGCGATTCGATCCAATTTTGCACTCGCGTGTTCGCTGGCGCCGCACTCGAAGTGCATTGCCGTCATCAAGGCCAATGCGTATGGACATGGCATGCTGCGTGTTGCTGAGGCAATGCAGGATGTCGCGAAGGCATTCGCAGTTGCGACGATCGAGGAAGCACTCGAGTTGCGCAACGCAGGAATCAACAACGCCTTGCTGGTGTTGCAGGGTGTGACAACGTCGACGGCCTGCAAAGTCGCTGCATCCAATAATCTATCGCTGGTCGTACACAGCCCTGAACAAATCGAAAGCCTGATTGAAGCCAGAGTCTCGCCCAAGGTCTGGCTGAAAATCGACAGCGGCATGCACCGTCTTGGATTGGCACCGGGCGACGTGGCAAATGCGTGCAAGCGCCTTGATGCCGGTGGCATCAAAGTACAGGTCGCCTGTACCCATTTCGCTTGTGCCGATGCTCTGGATAGTGATGCAACGCGCCAGCAACTCCAAAGCTTTAATGCAGCTACTGCAGGCCTCGGTTTGCCACGAAGTGCCGCCAATTCGGCAGCCGTTCTCGGGTGGCCAGAGAGCCACGCTGACTGGATCCGACCGGGCTACATGCTTTATGGCAGCTCGCCATTCCGGGTCGATGTAGAAGCAGCCCGCAAGCTGCAAGCGGCAATGACATTGCAATCTGAAATTATCGCGATTCGAACCGTGCCGGCGGGTGACTCAGTGGGCTATGGTGCGCGCTGGACTGCGGAGCGGCCTTCCATCATTGGCACTGTTGCGATCGGCTATGCGGATGGTTATCCGCGCCACGCACCAAACGGTACGCCGACGCAGGTCAATGGCAGGCCGGCACCGCTGGCAGGTACCGTCTCGATGGATGCGATCACCATTGACCTCACCGAGCACGCTGATGCTGCGATCGGCGACCGCGTCGAACTCTGGGGTCCCGACATCGCAGTCAATGAGGTTGCAGCAGCAGCAGGGACAATCGGTTACCAACTGCTCAGCGGCGTGTCGTCCCGAGTGCCACGAATCTACTCCTAAGCAATCAACAATTTGCAGAAGAACACGGCGCTAATCGCACCAACCGCGTCCGCAAACAGTCCGGCGGGAACGGCATGTCGGCTGCGAATGACACCAACCGAGCCGAAATAGACCGCCAGTACATAGAAGGTTGTTTCCGACGAACCGTACATTGTCGCGCCGATCTTCGTGGTCAGCGAATCGACGCCGTGCTCGTTGACCAGGTCAGTGAGCAGTCCGAGCGATCCGCTGCCCGACAACGGACGCATCAATGCCAGCGGCAGATTCTCGGCCGGGAAGCCGACAAAGTTGAGCACTGGAGCCAGTAAGTTCATCAGCATGTCGAGCGCACCGGATGCGCGGAACATGCCGACGGCAACGAGGATGGCGACAAGATACGGAATGATTCTGACCGCGATCGTGAATCCGTCTTTGGCGCCGACGACAAAGACCTCATAAACCGGGACCTTCTTGACGGCCAGAGCGTAGAAAGGAATCCCAACCAGCAGTGTCGGGATGATGTACTTCGCGACGTTATTCAGGCTACCGACAAGAAGCTCAACCATGATGATTCTCCTGTTCCTCTTCGTCCGGGACTATCGCAAAGCGTTTCCGTTTCTCGAGAAATTTTACGATCGCAATGGCGGCAATCGTTGAGGACAGAGTTGCGAGAATGGTTGTGACAAAAATTTCGCTGGCGGTTGCGCCCATCAATGCGACAACGGTCGCCGGCAGGATAAGTTGCACGCTGGAGGTATTGATAGCGAGGAACATGACCATGGAATTGGTCGCGGTGTCTTTTTGATCGTTGAGTTCCTGCAACTCCTCCATCGCCTTCAAACCGAGGGGCGTTGCCGCATTGCCGAGCCCCAGGATGTTTGCCGACATGTTAAGCACGATAGAACCGATCGCCGGGTGATCCTCGGGCACATCCGGGAACAGGCGTATTGTGATGGGTCGCAGTCCCTTTGCGATGATCTTGATGAGTCCGGACGCCTCGGCAATCTTCATGATCCCGAGCCACAACGCCATGATGCCGATAAGGCCGATTGAAATTTCGACCGACACCTTCGCCATGTCGATCGCAGCATTGGTTACGGCGTCTATTTTGTCGTTGTAGATGCCGGCAGCAACACCAATAGCCATCATGCCGAACCAGATGTAATTAAGCATAGAAACTCCTTCCTGGTAGCGACTTATGCCACAGGTGAATCGGGGATCCGGATAAAAGGATCGTCGTCAGGGGCATTGAGCTCGACGTCGTGTGAGACGGGCAAGGTCACTTGATAGTCGCCGTGCCCGCACGGGAAGTTGCTGATGATGGGGATATCGAGGTCACTGCAGACGTCCATGACAATCTCGTCGATAGTCTTGCCGAACGGTACTTTGGTATCGGTCATATTCAGCATTTCACCGATGACCAGACCGCTGATGTGCTCAAGGCTGCCGCTGTTTTTCAAGTGCACCATCATGCGATCGAACTTGTAGAGATCTTCGTTGATGTCTTCGAGAAACAGGATGGCGCCGGTCGTGTCTATTTGCTCGTTGGTGCCAAGAAGAGAAATGACCAGTGCCAGATTGCCGCCCCAGAGCGGACCATGAGCCTTTCCGGGCCTTAGCGTCCGAGCCCTGCAGGCTTCAGGAGAGCGAATCTCGAGGTCGGCCCGCCCGGACAGAATGTTCTGAAACACATCTAGGTTGTAATCGATCGTATTCGTGCCGTAGGTGGTCAGCATCGGGCCGTGAAAGGTAACCAGTCCCGAGCGTTGCGCGATCGATGTCAGGCTGCCAGTGGTGTCGCTGTAGCCAACGAAGATCTTTGGATTCTCACGAATGAGCTCGTAGTCGAGCAATGGCAAAACACGATTGCCGCCATAGCCGCCTCGGGCACAGATGATCGCGTCGATTGATGTGTCGCTGAACATTGCCATGATGTCGGCAGCGCGTTCTTTGGGTGAACCCGCATAGATATCCTGTCTAAGTGCCGTGCTCTTGCCGAGAACAAGTTGGTATCCGAGTCCCTCAAATACTCCGGCGGCGCGTTGCTGTCGTTCGGGCTCCAGCCAATAGGCAGGGTTAACAATGCCGATTCTGGCGCCTGAAAGCAGTCTCCTGGGTTTTATTTGTTCGGTCATCGAGCCAACGATACCATTTCAGGATTACAAGATTGAATCGGGAAACCGAAATTGATTCAACAGTCAGTATAATGCGGCGCATTCGGTCGATACCTCTGAACAGTGTGCCAATGAGAATACAGACGCCATACCTGCTTTTTCTTGCGGATGCCCAGGAAGTTTTGTCACTCAAGGTTGCCAAGGGCATTGTCGATTGGCGGCCGGAGCTTTGTGTCGGTGAAATTGCGCTTCCGGACTGTGCCGTCACTTTAGGTGTGCCGCAGCTGACTCTCACTGAAGCGAAAGAGCGCGGTGCAAAGACCATGGTCGTTGGCATGAATAATAGTGGCGGAACGATCGCAGCCAACTGGATACCCACCGTTCTGGAGGCGCTTGATCGCGGCTATGACATCGCCAGCGGATTGCACCAGCGGCTTGGCAGCCTGCCAGAAGTTCGAGACCAGGCTCGCCGCAATAACTGTCAGCTAATCGATGTTCGACATACCGAAATTGAGCTCAAGACAGGGACGGGACTCCGGCGTGCCGGCAAGCGGCTTCTGACTGTTGGCACCGATTGTTCGGTCGGCAAGATGTATACCGCACTCGCCATCGAAAAAGAGATGCGAGCGCGCAAATTCGATGCCGATTTCGTGGCAACCGGGCAAAGCGGGATTTTTATCTCCGGCAAGGGGATGGCAATCGATTGCGTGGTTGCCGATTTCATCTCGGGTGCGGTCGAGCAACTGTCACCGGACAATGCTGCCAATCATTGGGATATTATAGAGGGTCAGGGCTCGCTGTTTCACCCTTCGTTCGCGGGAGTCACGCTGGGATTACTGCATGGCGCACAGCCGGATGCGATGGTTCTGTGTCATGCCGAGAATCGAAACTTTATGCGTGGCATGCGGGCGCATAAGTTGCCCGGTCTCCGGGAGACGATGGAATTGAATTTGCAGACGGCACGTCTGACCAGCCCGGATGCCCGGTTCGTTGGTATCGCCGTCAATACTGTGGATTTGTCGCCCAAGGACAGCCAGGCCGTGCTTGAAAAATACGCCACTGAGTTCGAGCTGCCGTGCGTTGATCCGGTAAGAACCGGCGTTGCGTCAATCGTCGATCGGATTACCGACTTGTGGCCGAGCGACTAAACGTCGCGACCGGCGAAAAGCGCGGCAGTTTCGTGGGTGATGTTCCGGATTAGTTCCTCTTGCTCCGCATCAAAGTCAGGCTGGTAATAGTCGGGCGCTTTGATTGTCGGCGCGTTGGCCGCAATGATTGTTTTGCCGCGCTCATCGTCGAGACCCAGATGCGTGAATACTTTTTCCAGGCTCTTGATGCTCTCGGAGCAAAGATCTTCATAGGGAACGACGAGGCACGCATTTGCGAGTGATTGATTTTCCTGCATGCGTTGGTGCAAAAAACCATAGACGTCCGCCCATTGGCTTGCATACCAGGTAATGTCGTCGAGAAACTGGCGGTAGTGTGCCGGTTGCTCGTCATTGACTATGATCGGGCAGCGTAAAGGGCCAAATTCAAAATGCCCCGACAGCCGTAATTGTCGCGACACTCGGGCGTCCTTTGCATTCTTTTGGCTAAACAGGTGGTGCTGCTTAAGCAATGAGGCGACTTGTTGCATGGGGTCGCGAATCGGGATGATGATACGGGCATCGGGAAACAGCCTCAGCAGGTATTCAAGACGGGTAACGTGGTAGTTGTTCTTGGTCAGATACCGTTGTCCGTGCCTGACTGCCATAAGCTTCTGAATGTGGTCCCGATAAAACTTTTCGAACGGCGGATGGCTTTCCTGTTCGCCCATCACATGATTGCAATCGCGCTTGTGCGCCGCAGGGAAAAAGTACATCCACAGGACTTCTTCGATTGCCTCCGGGCTGTCAGCCGTGATCATCAGGCGATCTCGATGGGCCCTTTCCTGGGGCTCCTGCTTCGGGAGCGGGAGCCTTTTACGAAGGCTATTCCACCAATACGGTATCCAGGTGAGTGGAAAGTCGCTGTAGTGGTGACACGCAAGCTCCGGATGTTGGCTAATCACTTCTGTGAGGATGGTCGATCCAGCGCGCGCCACACCGCACACAAAGATGGGTTTGTCGATCGCCTGGCTGCTTAATTCCTTAGGTAGTGAAGAGGTCTCCAGATTTCCGAGCGTCTTCCAAAAGCCCGCAGTACTGGCGACGAATTTGCTCGCCCAATGAAGCGCGGTCGGTACATGGGACCTTGCTTCCAGGGATACTTTTGTAACGACGTCCGGCAAATCTGCAATTCCAGTTGAGTTTACTTCGACGGGTGGTCCTGACAATCTACACTTTCCCATAGCAAAATTCCGGGTAAGCAATCTCCACTATGCCGAGCTTCTCCATTGCCCCCATCTTTCGATGGGTCCTCGCCTCGTTCCTGGTGTTGACGCCTTTTGTTGCAGAGGCCTATATCGGTCCGGGTGCAGGGATCAGTTTCCTGCAAGGTCTTTGGGTTGCCCTGGTAGGCATCGTGTTGTCGGTGGTAGCCATAATTCTGCTACCGGTAAAAATGTTGTTTCGGCACTTCGGCCGCGTAAAATCTGCTCTGCTGCTGGTCGGTCTCGGCTCTCTTGCCTTTATTGCTCATGAGTACCAACCCCAGTCGCCTCCGGAAAAAGTTAACGGCCGAACCCTCGTTTTGGGATTTGACGGGATGGACCCGGAACTCGCGGAGCGCTGGATGCAAGAGGGGTACTTGCCGAATTTTTCACGCCTGGCGGCGAGCGGCAGCTATCAAACGCTCGCAACCACGATTCCCGCACAATCACCGGTGGCCTGGTCAAGCTTTGCGACCGGAACCGGACCCGGCGAACACGGTATTTTTGATTTCCTGAGACGATCGACCGATTCCTACCTGCCCGATTTTTCCATCTCGGAGACGGCAGCCGTAAAATACACCGTTGATTTATTCGGCCTGCAAATTCCCAGCGACGGTGGCGAGGTGACCAATCGCCGCATTGGTGAGCCGTTCTGGATGACCGCCGAAAACCGAGGTCTCAATGCCACGGTACTGCGCGTGCCGGTGACCTATCCGCCTGATCCGATCCATCACATGCTGTCCGGTATGGGTGTTCCAGACCTGTTGGGGTCCCAGGGGACATATTCTATTTTTACGACCGCGGGTCTCAATAGTACCGACAATCGACGTATCAAACGCGTGATCCCGGATCAGACGGGGCTTATCGAAACAGACCTTAGCGGGCCGGATGATCCTTTGTCGAGGGGCCAATTACTGGAGCAGCCTTTTTCCATTGAGCCAGCACCTCGTGGCGTTCAAATCAACATCAATGGCGAGCAGTTTGGATTGGAAGTTGGGCAGTGGAGTGACTGGGTTGCGGTTCACTTTTCAATTGCAGGCCCCATGCGTACCTCGGGAATGGTGCGCTTTCTGTTGCTACAGTCCTATCCGGTACTCAAGTTGTATGTGTCGCCCATTCATATTGATCCTTACGATCCGGCGGTCGCGATTTCCTCACCGCAAGAGTTTGCTGCCGAGCTGGCCGACGAGATTGGTTTGTACCACACCATAGGCATGCCGGAAGAAACCTGGTCGCTGAATGAGGGGCAGATTAGTGATGAAGACTATCTGTCCGTGATTCGCACAACCTTAGCCGAACGCGAAGCAATGTGGTACGCGGAACTCGACGCGCACAATACGGAACTTGCGGTTGCCGTATTTGTGCAAACAGACCGAGTCAGCCATATGTTCTATCGCGGTCTGGATGAAGAACATGCTTTGCACAGCCAGAGCGGCGAGGCAGCGCGCGGAGCCATTTTGTGGATATACAGGGAAGCGGACAGGGTATTGGGTGAGACGCTCAAGCGAATGGACCGTGAGGATCAACTGATCGTTTTAAGCGACCATGGCTTTGCGCCATTTCGGAAAGCTGTCCATCTAAATCGCTGGTTGGCAGACGCGGGGTACCTGGTTTTCAAGCCAGGCGAACAAGCGACGGACACTTTATTCACCGCTGTTGATTGGGCGCAAACCAAGGCTTATGCATTGGGGCTCAATGGCATCTTCATCAATCAACAGGGACGTGAGCCAGAAGGCAGCGTCAGTGTCGCCGAGACGCCGGCACTGAAGACCAGAATTGTTGAGCAGCTTGTGGAAGCGGTTGACCCGGAAACCGGAGACTCCCTGGTACGACAGGTATTTGATCGCCAGCACATCTATTCCGGTCTGGCGATTGATGAGGCTCCTGATTTGGTGGTCGGGTATGAAAAAAATTATCGTGCGTCCTGGCAGACTACGCTGGGCGGCACGCCGCCGGAACTTACCCAAACCAATTACGAAAAATGGAGTGGCGACCATTGCATCGACCCATCACTGGTGCCGGGTGTCCTGTTTACGTCTTTCCCACTGACGTCCGAGGTCAAAAATATTTCGGGAATTTCCGGTTTGATTTTGCAGCAGTTGGAATCGCAGGCCGGTGGCTGATTTTTCCTTATTTGATATTTTGAGTCCGCTGCTATCGCGATTCGATAGTGTCTTAAGCGACAGTCTCGCGCTTGCCCCGGTCTGGCGTATTGCCGTTTTCGCAGCACTTGCCAGCGCTGCCTCGATGTGGCTATTCAAACGGCTGTCCAATCAGCGCGAACTGGCCACGCTGAAACAAGAGATTAAGGAAGTGCAAAAGACGCTGTTCAGGAAGGACAGGGAGGGCGGTGGGCTGAAAACAGACCTGCTGCAGAACCTCAAGCTGACCGGAAGGCAACTTTGCTTGAGTTTTTGGCCGGCGCTGCTTGCCTCCATTCCGGTATTATTTCTACTGGCTTTTAGCTCCAATCAGTTCGGCATCGAAGCCGCAAAAGCAGGTTCCCGGGTTTACGTGACGCCGATGGGCCTGCAGGGATCCCCGGCGGAATACCAGTGGCTGGGCGTTAATGCTCAATGGGACGCCCGGAAAAAGGCATGGACATTTTACCAACCGGGAGCCGGGCAGACCGCAACGTTGATGCTCGGTCAACAACAACAGCTGACTCTGCCAACCGCGGTACCCGCCAGCACTCTCCACAGCAGGTACTGGTGGAATTATCTGCTTGCCAACCCCGCCGGCTACCTCAAACCGAATGCAACGATCGAGCGCTTTGAGTTCGACACACCTTCACAGCTTATTATCAATTGGGGGCCTGGATGGATGCGCGGATGGCTGTTTGCGTTTATGTTATTCCTCGTACTGTTTTCCGTTGCGATTAAGATTGTGTGGAAAATTCAATAATCTGCTTTTTTTAAGGATAGAGAACCGGTGATTGTGAAGCTGACCTGGCCTGCAACATTTCCGCCTTCTGCAGCGGTATTTGCGACTGTCGCAGTGCTGATGGGGGGCTGTTCCCTGGATAGTGATGATTCTCAGCCAAAAGGTTTGCCGGACGGCGAACGCCCCGCGATTTTGCTGATAACGCTGGACACAACAAGGGCCGACCGCCTCGGTATCGAAACGACTGCGGTTGAAACTCCCTATCTCAAAACGCTCGCAGACCGTGGTGTCTATTACGCGCAGGCCTATTCGACCACCCCGACAACGCTGCCATCGCATACGTCGATGATGACGGGCCTTTATCCAATCGACCACCAGGTTCGCGAAAACGGACGCCGCGTGAGCGAACAACTGGAGCTGTTGGCACCGCGATTGAAACAGCTTGGCTATCACACAGCGGCTTTCGTTTCGGGCTTTCCACTTGCACAACAGTTTGGGCTGGCGCGCGGCTTCGATAAATACGACGACGATTTTACGGGCAATGCCAATGAACGCTCGGCGGCGCTTACCACCGACGCGGCGCTTCAATACCTGGCGCTTTCGAAAACGGCGGATTTCCTGTGGGTGCATTATTTCGATGCGCACGCGCCGTATGAACCGCCTGAACCTTTTCTCTCTCAATATCCGGATGATCCCTATTCAGGAGAGCTGGCTTTCATCGATCAGGAAGTCGGCCGTTTGCTGTCGGCGTTCGAGGCGCGTTTTTCTGAGCAGCCGCGGAAGATCATTGTAGTTGGCGATCACGGGGAAGGTTTGGGTGATCACGGCGAAGCCCTGCACGGTAATCTGTTGTATCAGGGAACCCTGCGCGTGCCCTTGGTCGTTGCCGGAGATGGCATTGCTCCGGGAAGCGTTGAACGTGCGGTCAGCGTCCGGCAGATATTTGATACCGTTCTTGAGTGGGCGGGGGTTAATGCTGAACGTAGCCTGCTTGAATCAAGCAGCGAGCCCGTTCTCGCTGAGGCTCTGAAACCCTATCTGCAGTACGGATGGCAGCCGCAATTCATGGTGGTTCTTGATGGCATCAAGATGATCCAGTCCGGCGACATCGAAGTGTTCGACGTGCAATCCGATCCCGGGGAGACCAGCAACCTGGTGGGAAGCGTGGATTTGGCTCCGGCGTTGCAAGGGGCCATTAGCGCCTACGCGTCCAGAGCACTGAACGAAGAAGACGGCGAGTCCAAAACACAGGAGTCCCTTAGCCAGAAGACGGTGGAGAGGCTCGCCAGTCTTGGCTACGTCGGGACTTCGGGTCGACCCATACTGCGCGATGTGGCGCCTAATCCTAAGGATATGGTGCATATCTACCACGATCTGGATATCGGTTCTGCTTACTTCGTAAGTGGCAACTATGATGCGGCTATTGAAATATTTTCCCGAATTCTGGAGCTTGACCCCTATAACCTCATGGTCGCGATGCGCCTGGCCGTCGCCAATTCTGTGACCGACCGAGAAGCGCAGGCACAAAAATTCTTTGAGCGCGCGAGGTCGATCAATCCTGCCTCCGTAGATCTGCGTCATTATCACGCGATGCACTATATGCGTTATCAGCAATGGGACCTGGCCGAACCTTTATTCGAATCCGTGTTGCTGGAAATGCCCGATCGATTGCCCGCCCTGGAGGGGCTGTTAAGTATTTACGCGCGACGCGGCGACGATGAAATGGCGATCCAGACGCTTGAGAAGATCACCAGGATCAAAGACTCACCGGGTGCGGAACTGGTCCGGCTTGGGCAGATGCGAATGAAAAGAGGTGAGACCAGGGCTGCGATCGGCGCTTTTGAGCAAGCCAGCCAGATCCTCGATCGGCGCTTCAGGCAAAACCTCGAACTTGGCGTTCTCTACCTTGCCGATCGACAGTTTGCCAATGCGGCGTTGAGCCTGGATAAAGTTACAAGATTTGATCCGGCTTATCCGATGGCGCTATTCAAGCGCGCCCAGGCAAGCGTGCTATTGAAGGAGGCTGATCGTGAGGAACGGGTCAGGCAAGCCTGGAGCCACGGCGACGCAACGACCCGCAGGTTGATTGCATCCGAGAAGCTGTTCCGGGGAATTGACTATCGCGCTCCATAGCGTTCGCGCGAGTATAATTCGCTAGCGGATTTGCTTGATGCCCGATAACTGATCGAAATAGGTTTCTTCGGGCGACACATAGATCTGAGTCAGCGGCGTGACCGAAACGCCATTGAGCGCGCCCTCCTGGAATGTGCCGTCATCCTCGATCCAGCCTGCACCGTACAGGCTGTGTATAACGTAGGGCTCACCGTCGACGTTGCCGAGATACAGCATCACATGGCCGGGTGAGTAAAGCAGATCCCCAACGTCGCAGGTCGCGAGAATTTTGAGTTTAGCTTCTGCGCTATCGTCGCCGCCGAAATGCACGTTGTTGCCGATCGGACTGTTTCGCTGCTGTAGCGAGTTTCTGGGCAGCAGGATGCCGAAAGTCTTGTAAACCTCCATCACAAGCCCGGAGCAATCACGCGCATTGTAGGCATGTCCCCAGCCGTAACGCTCACCTAAGAATTTGAATGACTGGTGGAGAATATTTCTACGCGTATAGGGCATAAAGCCAACGCAAACATCCTGACTCCGGGCAATGAGCGCGGTGTGAAATTTTAGTTCGCCGTGTTCGCCTCGAGTCGGAAGCAATACGGGATAACTGGATCGAGGGTTCTGACCGTCGATGTTGCGTGCGACGTGGTCTGGGTCGAGCAGTGGCAGGCGCACTCCCATGTCGAGCTGCAGTTCGGAAATTGCTTCGACTTTCGGATTGAAGTTTGTTGTCACCTTGCCGCCAGAGATAATGAGGAAATTCCCGGCGTCGCGGTATTGCACTATTTGCAGGCGTTCACCAATGACAATCCTGTCCTTAAGTACCCATGCCGCGTAATTGTAGGATTGCACGAAGTACCATTGGCCGTCCGCGCTCTCATGGAGGACGGCGACGACGTCGGCGGGAAATAGCCCGTTTTCCTGGAAGCGGTCAAGGTCGAATGTTTCCTGCGTCTTGAATACGACATCTTTGGTCGGCCAGGTCCGCATGTCAGCGCGCCGCAAAACCAGGCCAAAGCGCACGTTGATCGGATCCGATAAACCGTCCAGGTTCAGATTTCTGGTGTAACGGTCGTAGTCGGCCACGTCGACCGCGCCACCATCACGGTAAAACAGTTCCTGGCCGTA
Source organism: Woeseiaceae bacterium (assembly GCA_021773115.1). Taxonomy (GTDB): domain Bacteria; phylum Pseudomonadota; class Gammaproteobacteria; order Steroidobacterales; family Woeseiaceae; genus UBA1847. The sequence goes on from JAJFKS010000005.1 coordinate 162,446, forward strand.
CGGCTTGCTGATTGATTGAATGAGCCTGGCAATGTCCGCGCCCGCCAGCGTATCCGGGTAGGCCGCCAGGTCGATCATGTTGGAATCGTTGCTGAAGGCGTCGCGGACAATCCTCGCGATATCTGTCGAGTCGGCCAGAAGCTCGTCTACCCGCTTCGTTCTGTCGATCCAGAAATCTACTTTGAGATGCATTTCGTCAATCCGACCATGCCCGACCTGCTTGGCTTTTTGGCTCAGGACGCAGCGGCTCTATCAAACTTCAGCATCGATAACTCGTCGATCGTCTTAATGCCGAGTCCGGGTGCGTCCGATATGGAGATTTCGGATCCATCGAACAGGACGCCGCCGACCACCGGGTTTATCGTCGCGAGCGACGGCGCATCGAGATCGACACGAGTAATGCTGTTCGATTTGGCCACCGCAACATGTGCTGCGGCCGAAACGCCAATGGCGGTTTCCAGCATGCAGCCCATCATGCAATCGACGTCATAAAGAGCTGCAATATCAGCGATCTTGATTGCGTTGGAGATACCGCCTGTCTTCATTAACTTGATGTTGATAATGTCGGCACCGCGCATTTGAATGAGGTCGATCACTTCCCTGGGCCCGAAACTGCTCTCGTCGGCCATGACGGCTGTTGTTACACGCTCGGTGACGTATTTCATGCCTTCCAAATCGTTGCCACGAACGGGTTGCTCGATAAACTCGATCTCAACGCCGCTGCTCTCGAGTTCGCGAAGCGCTGTGACCGTTTGTTTCGGCGTCCAGCCCTGGTTGGCATCCAGACGAATTAATGATCTGTCGCTAACGGCGGCATAAATTGCCTTAACGCGTTCGATGTCAACGCGCATATCCTTTCCGACCTTGATCTTCAGTGCCTCGAAGCCACGATCCGCCGCGTCGATGGCGTCCTGGACCATCTTGTCGATGTAGTCGACGCTGATTGTCAGGTCTGTCGAGAGAACGGGCTCGCCACCGCCGAGAATCTTGTACAAAGGTGCGTTCAGCGACTGTGCAAACAAATCGTAAACGGCTATTTCAACGGCGGCTTTGGCGCTGAAATTTTTGTACAGCGCGCCCTGAATAAGCTCGACGACATGATTAAGGTTCTGGATATCCTCATTCTGGATAGCGGGGAGAATGATGGTGCGAATGGCCTCAATGATCGAACCGTGGGTCTCCCCCGTAATAATCGCAGTGGCTGGCGCGCTGCCGAAGCCTTTGTGGCCTGTATCCGTCTCCAATACGATGACGACGTCTTCCATATGGTCGACACTGCGCAGCGCGGTCTTGAACGGCATTTTGAGCGGGATTCTCAATTTGCCCAGTTGGAAGCCTGTTATTTTCATGGTGTCATCTCTGGTTCGTCCACCTGTTCGTTCTCGCACGGCGCCGTAGAATCCAGCGGCTCTTCGACCTGTAGCAGTTCATCCAGACGTTCAGGGTAGTACTTGTCCAGCAACGCAAACAGGATCGCCGCGGACTCCCGCGTCATCTCACGCGTAACTGCCCATGGCTGAAAGTGCAGCTGGAATGCGCGCACGACATTTCGTGTTTGTTCGTCAATTTCACCCGTCAGTTCGATTTCGTAGCCATAGGCAGCAAGGGCTTTCTGCAGGTTGATCAGTGGCAATGGTTCCGCGCGAAACCTTTCCCAATACTGTATTACCGTCGCGTCGTCGTACCAAGCGCCGTAGCCAAGCGAGGCGAGCCGTTGCCACGGGAAACGCGGGCCCGGATCGATCTTCCGCCCTGGCGCGATATCAGAATGGCCGATGATGTGTGTCGGTTTGACGTCGGGGTGACGCTCCAGAATTTCGTCGAGCAGTTCGGTCAGGAGCGCAATTTGACCATCGGCAAAGTCGGGGTAAAAACACAGTCGATCGGGCCCGCCGGTGTAGGGATTCACGCCGGTATCGCTCGCGTGGCACCAGGTTCGGTTGACGAGCTCAATGCCGATTGATTGGTCGTTGAGACCGCTTTTGCCGGCCCAGTAGCTGGTGCCGGCGTGCCAGGCGCGGCGCGATTCGTCTACCAGTTTAAAAATTTTGAGCGGAGATTTGCCGTAGGTCGGATCGCCAGGTTCCGGAATCAGGTAGTGCGAGCTGACCGGATACGAAGACGGTTTGGTCAGAATCTGCAGCGAATCCCCAAAATTGGCCGTCGTATGATGAATAACGATGATGCTGACGCGGCTGTTTTGATTGGCCGAATCCGTCGTTTGGGTGGTAGTACATGCAACGATATTGAATGCCGCAACAAACGTGATAAAAAGAGCTGTGATGCGGCGTAGCATCATGTGGGTTTCGTTCTGCATGGGAGGAATTCTGGGAGGAATAAATAATTCTTTACTTTTCCGTGCTCGATGATATTTTATGCCGTACAAGGCTGACATAGTCAAGAAAACCATTCAAATTCAGGGGAGCACCATCATGACCTTGTTCAATTTGGGGAACGCGCCTGCCGTTACCTCGCGTGCGCTAAAATCTGTTCTTAATCTCTTCGTCCTTAGTCTCGCGCTGGCATTCTTCGCCACGCCCGCAAACGCACAGCAGACAGGCGAAATTGCCGGCCAGGTTGTCGATGCGAGTGGCGCTGGTGTATCAGGCGTCAGTATTGAGGCCAGCGGTGATGTGTTGCCACAGGCGCGTACGACAACGTCGGCCGACAACGGCAGTTATCGCTTCCGCCTGTTGCCCCCGGGCAGTTACTCGGTGGTATTCAAGCTGCCCGACGGTAGCACTCAGACGCGCAATGTCGCAGTGCTACTGCAACAGACTGCCAAAGTTGACATGGTTACTGGTACGTCAATGGAAGAGATCGTGGTTTTAGGGACGCAACTCTCTCCGGACGCAGGTCAGGGGGCACTTAGCAGTTCGATTAACGCGAGTACCATAGATGCCATACCCGTGGGTCAGGAATATCGCGATCTCATAAAATTGATACCCGGCGTTCAATACTCCGAAGACTCAATTCGCGGTCCTAGTGCGGGCGGCAGTGGCCAGGACAACGCTTACCAGTTCGATGGCGTCGACGTGTCTTTGCCCTTATTCGGTACCTTGTCAGCAGATCCCTCGTCACATGACATTGCGCAAGTGTCGGTTGTCCGCGGCGGTGCCAAAGCCGTCGGTTTCAATCGCTCCGGCGGTTTCCTGGTCAACACGGTTAGCAAATCCGGTACTGACGAATTTCGTGCCGAGGCCAGCTACCAGATTCAGTCTGCAAGCCTGACCAGTGACCAGGATACTGGCACTAACCGGCTGGAATTTGATGAAGACAAGGCATGGGCGACAGTGAGCCTTGGAGGACCGGTGGTGCGTGACCGCCTGTACTTCTACACGTCGTACTATGCGCCTACCGCGAAACGCGATAACACGGCGAACGTCTATGGACCTGTCGGTAACTTTGATGACAGTCGCGACGAGTACTTCGGCAAGCTGACGTTTTCGCCAACCGACAATATTCTCTTTAACGGCAGCTATCGGACTTCGGACCACGACATTCAGAAACGAAGCGTTGGCTCGTTAGGTGCGGACTCCACCTCAGAGGGGGATAAATCGACTCTCGATGTCGCCATTCTGGAAGGGTCGTGGATCGTAAATGATACGAGTTCCGTAAACTTCAAATATACGGACTTTCAAAACGACACGTCTTCCCGACCGGATACCTTGTTCGGGTTTCCGGTCTCCGACGGTGATTCGCTGAATATTGGAGCGCTGGATCAACAAGGTAACTTTTTTGTACCTCTGCCGAGAACGGTCGTTGACCCCAGCGATACGGCTTACAACGCCTTCATACAACCGCTAATCAATCAATATGGCTACCTTGATAATGGGGTACCGACCGGTGGCGGCAATGTCGGTGGCGCGAGCACATTGAATGATCAGAACTTTTCGCGTGAGAGCTTCGAAATCGCTTTTGATAAGACTTTTTTCATCGGCAATACGACGCACGATCTGCATTTTGGCTACCAGAACCAGACCGTCGAAGAAGAGTTGCTGCGAACATCCAACGGCTGGGGCGCAATTACAGTGCCGGGTGGACGGGTGAATGCGTCGGACGGTGTTACACCGGTATTTTTCCAGGCGACACTGCAACAGATGAGCTTCCTGACGTCGGGTGGCGCCGCTCTGGCACCGATCGTTTCGTCTTCGGAACTGCAGAGCTTCGAGATCAACGACACAATTGAAGTCGGGGACTGGACTTACAACGTTGGTGTGCTGGTTAGCAACGACGTCTTGTTCGGACAAGGCCTGGCACCGAATGCGTCAAACCCTGTTACGGGTCTCGAAGCGTCGCCGGGCACCAAATACAAAATGTATGAGACCGACTGGTCTGACTTGATCCAGCCACGCCTTGGCGCGTCATGGAACTATTCAGACAAGAGCTCAGCCTATGTGAACTATGCGAAGTACAACCCGTCGGCTTCGTCGCTGGCGCGGGCGGCATCGTGGGATCGCAATTTGTTAGGTGCCCGGGTTGAGACAAATTTTGATGCCAACGGCAATTTTATCGAATCGGTATTGATTGGCGGATCGTCCGGTAAAATCTTTGATGACAATTTGACGCCACGTAGCATTGACGAGTATCTGATTGGCTGGACCACAGACGTGTCCAGCGAATTAACGCTGCGTGCGCATGTGCGTTATCGGGACGGCGGACATTTCTGGGAAGATACGAACAACAATGCGCGTTCGAGGTTCTTGCCACCACCAGGCATTCCAACCGAAGATTACATTCCGAATCTTCAGGATATTCGTGACGAAATTGGCGGCTCATCGTATGTCATTGCCGAGCTTGATGGCGCTTACACAAAGTACTACGAGGCCAGTTTTGAAGCCGAGTGGAGCGTTGATGAGTTTTACGTGCGTGGGTCCTATGTCTGGAGTCACTACTACGGCAATTTCGACCAGGACAACTCCACGACCGAAAATGATGCCAATACGTTCGTAGGCTCGTCGTTTATCGCTGATGGAGCAGGCCGACAGCTGTGGAACTTCCGCGACGGCAACTTACGTGGTGACCGTCGGCACATGCTGAAAGTGTACGGGTACTATCTGCTGCCGTGGGACGCGAGTGTTGGCGGGTATCTGGTTTACCAGTCCGGCCAGCCGTGGGAGGCATGGGATGTGGAGGTCTATCGAGCCCTAACGGGTAGTAGCAGTGACACGAGCCGATACGCGGAACCTGCAGGGTCGCGAACTACCGATGCGCATTATCAACTGGACTTGAATTACACGCATAACTTCGCGTTCAAGGGTGACCACAATATTCAATTGCGTGCGGATATTTTCAACGTGTTCGACAATCAAACCGGATACAACATTCAAAATAAAGTGAATAGTGCGGACTTTGGTCAGCCGCGAGACTTTTTTGACCCGCGTCGCATCCAGTTGGCAGTTAAATATCAGTTCAACTAAGAGCTAGACATTTAGTTCTGTGCGGGACGAAATTGCGCCATGCACCGGTTTAACCCACCCCCCCTGGGAAAACCGGAGCATGGCGCATTTTTTGTGGTGGGCATTGTTGCTGCTGAATCTTATTTCCTGCAGTGTGGCTGGAAGCAATGCAAAACTTGATTTGCCAGATCTCAGCGACGCGCAATATCGCTGGATCGCGTCGCGAATATTCGAAAACGAGACCAACGGCAAGACGAAAAACCTGACCTTCTGGGGAGCCGGTGAGGACTTTCCGTCAATGGGGATCGGGCACTTCATCTGGTTTCCCGAGGGTGTCGACGCGCCATTCGACGAAACTTTCCCGGCGATGCTGGATTACGTCAGTGAGCACAGCAACGCATGCGTGACAGTACCGGAGTGGTTGCGGGAAAGACCGGTGCGCGACGCGCCGTGGAGTGACAAGGAAAGTTTCGATGCGCTGCAGGAGTCACAGCCCGTCGCATCGCTGCGGCAGTGGCTGGCAAATACCGCACCGCAACAGGCGCAATTCATCGTCGCGAGTTTCACGCAACGATGGAACGCGCTGCCGCTCGAAGCCGCTAACAAAGCGGAGCTGACTCGTCTTCTGCAAGGATTGCTCGGTACATCAGAAGGCTTGTTCGCCGTAATCGACTATTACAACTTCAAAGGTATCGGCAGCAACCCGCGCGAACGATACGCGGGTGAGGGTTGGGGTCTGGTACAGGTACTCAGCGATGTTGCAACCGCGTCCAACAACGGTGCCGAGTTAGTCGAGCAGTTCAGTCAAGCCGCGGCGAATCGCCTTGCACAACGGGTCGCCAACGCGCCGCCGGAACGGCGTGAGGCGCGTTGGCTCGAAGGATGGTACAGACGTGTCGCGGCCTACACCGACACGGCACCAGTACTCGCCGCACCGACAGCTAGCCAGTATCGTGTTCCACCGTACCTGCAATCGGTATCGGCGGACGGTGCCACTATTGTCTGGTTTAGCGAGAGCGCGAACGCCGCGACGGTGCGCGTCGAGGGCGACGCGACGAATGTGATCGCGCGTTCGCCACGCCTCGCCTGTGAGCTCGCGTACCACCTCGCCGAGTTTCGCGATGTCGATACGGCACGGTCGTTGCCCTATCGACACGAAATAAGCCTGCAGGGGCTCGAGTCGGACCGAAGCTATCGCGTCGATATCGATCAGGATGGCGACGCTTCGATGCTGGAATTGCGGACGCCCGCATCTGCAAAGGCACGATTCGTGGTTTATGCCGACAGCGAAACCGAGCCTGAATCAAGCGGTGCACATGTCGCGTGGCCGGTACCCGGTGCGGTCGGTAACGAGCGGCAATATCCGGCCGATCAAACCACGGGCTATGCGGCGAACCTGGCCATCATGGCCGCCAGCAAACCCGATTTCATCGCGATTGCCGGGGACCTCGTGCAGTCGGGCGGCGAGCAACGCGATTGGGATGAGTTCTGGCGACAAAATGCAACGCTCGCGGCATCCGTGCCAATCGTACCGGCCTTGGGCAACCACGACTACTACGGTGGCCCGGGCGAACTCGGCGGCTACGGAGGCGCAGCATCGGAACGGGCGGCGTCGAAGTATCAGAGCTATTTTGGCCGACCGCCTTACTACGTCCTCAATGACGGCCCTGTCGCGCTGATCGTACTCGATGCCAATAACGGCAAGCCCGAACGGTCTCCGACGGATACCAACTGGTACTTAAGCGACACCGCCCCGGAATGGCAGGAGGGCTCAGAGCAAATGCGGTGGCTGCATGAGACCCTGGCCGAGGCACAAAGCGACAAAGCGTTCACGTTCGTGATGTTTCATCCGGCACCGTATTCCTCCGGCGTCCATGGCAGGGTGCCAGGAATTGGCGACGCTGAAAACTTCTCCTCGGGACACCCTCTGCGGGAGCTCACGCCACTCTTTTTACGTTACGGCGTCGACGCTGTGTTCAATGGTCATGACGAGATGTACGAGCATTCGCTGGTGAAAGGGACGGAGCACAGGTCAGACGGTCGTGAAACGAACCACAGCGTGCATTTTTTCACGGTGGGTATCGGTGGTGACGGGCTTCGCGGAATTGACACCGGTACCCATAATCCCTACAGCCTGTTCACTGCAGATGAAAATTCGCCGGAGCTATATGACGCCAACGGGGTCCTGCAGGATGGCGGAAAACACTACGGTCATCTCCTGGTCGACGTCGGACGTCAGGGCGACGGCCATTGGGAGGCACGTTTTGAACCTGTTTACGTATTCCCCGTCATGGACGCGCACGGCGAAGTGCAGTCATTTGAGCGGCGCGTCTATGACGATGCACTCACATTGAGACGTGAACATGTCGATTAATATTGGCGGCCTCGATGCAGCGATCATCATTGCTTACATGCTCGCCGTTCTCGCGTTCGGACTCTGGCTGGGACGTGGCCGGCAAACAGCGACGCGTTATTTTCTCGGCGATCGCTCCTTGCCGTGGGGCGCTTTGTTGTTGTCAATCGTCGCGACCGAGACCAGTACCGTCACATTCCTGAGTCTCCCGGGACTGGCTGCCGCCGCCGGCGGTAACCTGACGTTCCTGCAAATTACGATTGGCTATATTGCCGGCAGAACCGCTGTCATATTTATATTGCTGCCGTTGTATTTCCGCGGTAAACCCTTCACGGCCTACGAGGTTCTTGAAACGCGATTTGGCATGGCAAGTCGGCGTCTCGTATCGAGCCTGTTTTTGCTGACGCGCAACGCCAGCGATGCGTTGCGGCTGTTCCTGACCGCGCTCGTGTTACAGATCGTCCTCGGCCTCGATTTGAACCTGAGCGTGATCTGCATCGGCGCGGTCACGATTCTCTATACGTTTATCGGTGGCGCGAGATCGGTCATTTGGAACGACTGTGTTCAGTTCGTCATTTACATGTTTGGTGCGGCAGCAGCAGCTTACGTCATCGTTGGCGAAGCGCCAGGTGGTTTGGAGCACATCGTGGAGTTCGCGAATGACAGCGACAAACTGCGAATCTTTGATTTCGATATGAGCCTTACGAAGCCCGGCATGACGTTTTGGGCTGGGCTCGCAGGCGGTGCATTTCTTACGGCCGCAACGCATGGAACAGACCAGATGATGGTGCAGCGTTACCTGTCAGCTCGAAACCAGCGCGATGCATCGTTGGCGCTCGGTATCAGTGGCTTCATCGTGTTGTTGCAGTTCGCCGTGTTCCTGCTGATCGGTATCGGACTCGCAGCGATGTTCAATATCACGGATGCAGGCTCGACGGTTAACGTCAAGAATGACCAGCTGCTCGCGTACTTTATCGTCAATTACATGCCGGCAGGACTGCTGGGTATCACGCTCGCCGCCGTGTTCGCCGCGGCGATGTCAACGCTTTCAAGCTCTTTAAATTCCTCGGCGGCGGCATTCATCAATGATATTTACCTGCCGCTGCAAAAAAATGAACCGGCCGAAGCACGCAAACTGACTGCGAGCCGTGTGGCGACGGTCGTGTTCGGATTCGTGCAAATTGCCATCGCACTTGCCTTCGGCCTGCTGACGTCAAACGAAAGTATTGTCGCAAATGTTCTCAAGATCAGTGGGTTTGCTGCAGGTCCCGTGCTGGGCCTCTACTTCCTGGGTGTTTTCGCGCCGAACGTGCGCCAACGATCGGCATTATCGGGATTCGTTGTCGGCGTCGGTGTATTGTCTGTTATTGCCTATTCAACACCTGTCCATTGGGCATGGTATGCGCTATTCGGTTCCATGGTGACACTTTTGGCCGGCAATCTCGCGAATCGTCTGGAGGGACGTAAACTTGAGCAATGACATCGTTGCGGCGCTGCAGGATATCGTCGGTGAGCGGCACGTACTTAGCGGTGACGCGGTTGCCGAAATTGGATTTCCCTGGAACACCCATTCCGGGTGCGCGGCACGAGCAATCGTCAAGCCTGCAAGCACCGAAGAAGTGGCGGCGATTATGCGTTGCTGCAACCTGGCCGGGCAAACTGTCGTGCCGTTTGGCGGTATGACCAATCTCGTGCAGGGTTGTGCGACGGCCGCCGATGATATCGTCCTGTCGCTCGCGCGCATGAATCGCGTTGAAGACGTCGATCGGCCGGCTGCGACAATGACCGCACAGGCCGGCGTCACCCTGCACGCTGCTCAAGAGGCGGCTGCGGCGGCAGATTTGTTTTTTCCGCTTGATATTGGTGCGCGCGCCAGCTGCCAGCTCGGGGGACTTGCGGCCAACAACGCCGGTGGTAACAAAGTCATTCGTTACGGGATGACACGGGACACAGTTCTCGGGCTCGAGGCTGTGCTGGCGGACGGCACGGTCATCTCATCGATGAACCGTTACATCAAGAATAACTCCGGCTTTGATCTGAAGCACTTGTTTATCGGTAGTGAGGGGGTGCTCGGCATAATTACGCGACTCGTATTCCGCCTGCGCGCCACGGCTCGCAGCCACAACGTTGCGTTGCTGGCTTGCGGGAGTTTTGACGATGTAATCGCGATGCTTGAAATCGCAAATCGCACATTGCCGACTACAATCAGCGCGTTCGAAGTGATGTGGGACAGCTTTTACGATCGCGCCGTGCAGCCGCGCGGCAGATTGGCGCCGCCGCTGGAGCCGGGTGCCGGACTCTACGTTCTTATCGAGACCATGGGTGTTGATCAGGAACACGACACGACGGCGTTCGAGGCGCTGCTTGAAGATCTGATGAATCAAGATCTGTGTGTTGACGGTATGCTCGCCAAGTCGGATCGTGAACGCGAGCTTATCTGGGAGATTCGCGACGAGGTTGAGCCGGTAATTGGCGGCGCACACAATTTTGACGTTAGCCTGCGAAGTGCTGACGTTGGCGAGTACGTGAGTAAGGTCGAGGCGGCGATCACAGCGCTGTTTCCGGAGGCCAGTGTCATCGGATTCGGCCACCTCGGCGATAACAACGTGCACATATCGGTGGCGGATGTTGTTTGGGATGACAAAAAGATTCGGCAGGTCGAAGAGCAGGTATACGGCTGCCTTGCGCCCTTCGATGGCGCGATCTCGGCGGAGCATGGTATCGGTCTCGAGAAGCGTGCGTATCTGCCAATCAGTCGCAGCCAGGCCGAGATCGAGTTGATGAAATCGCTGAAGCGCATGCTCGACCCGAAGAATATTTTGAACCCCGGCAAAGTTGTCGACGCAGCGTCGCAATGAGCCGGCAACTAGTCACGAATTGCAAATTGTTCGCCGGCGAGTCGGCCGTAGTGGATCTTGGTGGCCATTTGCTAGCGCCGGGACTCGCCGTGGCGTCAGTCGTACAGCAGGTAGTTAGCGCGTCGCGTATTGAATTCGTCAAGCCCGCTTTGGTATGCGGCCTGGATCTCAGTCACGCTCTTGCCGTCAAGCAAGGCCCCGAACGCGGCGTCATTGCCAAGCAGGCGAATATAGCGTTCGGTCTGCCAGTCATCAGGATACTCGAGCAACAGTTGCCGGGCGATGCTGAGACCGGTCGTCAGCGGTTCGAAGACAGTGCGGTCTGTTATCGTAAAGCGCACGCCTTCACAGGACTCTTCGGCAAACACACTCGCATCCGGCGTAAACTGTGTGGCCGTGAATGCGATACCCGGGATTTTCAGCGCGTTCAGTTTCCTGGCGAGCGACGTACCGTCGAGCCACGGAGCGCCGATGAGCTCGAAGGGCGTATCGGTGCCGCGGCCCACAGACAGGTTGGTGGTCTCAAGCAATCCGATACCCGGATACAACAAAGCCGCACGCTGGCTGCGCATATTGGGCGACGGATTTACCCAGGCCAGACCCGTGTCGTCGAGGAACTCGCCGCGTCGCCAGCCCTCAATGCGCACCACCTGCAAGTCGAGGTCGAGACCCAGTTCATCCTTAAAGAGCTTGGCGAGTTCACCCACGGTCATGCCGTGGCGCACGGGGATCGTATGAAAGCCGACGAACGACTGCAGGCCGTCATCGAGTACGGGCCCGGCGACATCAATACCGTTAATCGGGTTGGGGCGGTCGAGGACGACAAAGCGAACATTGTGTTGGGCGGCGGCCATCATGGCGTTTCCCAGCGTCGAAATGTAGGTGTAGAAGCGCGTGCCGATATCCTGGATATCAAAAACGAGCGTGTCGATGCCGGCGAGCATGGCCGGTGTCGGTCGACGTACCTCGCCGTACAGGCTAATGACCGGAATGCGCGTAGAGGCCTCAAGCTCATCACCGATGATCGGGATATCAAGTTTTCCGGAAAGACTGTGCTCGGGACTGAAAATGCGCACGAGCTCAAGCTTGCTTGCAGTGTGCAACAGCTGAATCGTACTGCGGCCGTCCCGGTTAAGACCGGTGTGATTGGTAATCAGGCCAACACGGCTACCGGCCAGTTGTCGGAAACCGTCGCGTTCGAGCACGTCGACGCCGGGCAGCGTGTCGCCGGCGTCAACTGACTGGGCTGCAACGAGCAGCAAAAGGAAAAATAGAAAATGTCGAGATTTCATAGAATGGATACAGTAGAGCAATGCACGAGAACTTGACAACTGAAGCGGCGAATCCTGGTTCGACCGATCTGGATCGGCTGACTAGCGTCGAGCTCGTGCAGCTGATTAATGCCGAGGATGCGAATATCGCGGCTGCGGTCGCCGAACAATCCGAAGTGATTGCAGAGGCGGTTGATTTGATCGCAGCAAGACTTGCGGAGGGTGGGCGATTGATTTATCTCGGCGCGGGAACGTCTGGTCGGCTCGGGGTACTGGACGCCTCCGAGTGTCCGCCGACCTTCAACGCTGATCCATCACAGGTTGTGGGTTTGATCGCAGGTGGTGACGAAGCGCTGCGGCGCGCCATTGAAGGGGCGGAGGACTCCGCGGATCTTGGTGCCGAGAACCTCAGGCAGCTGAAACTGACCGCGAAGGACGTCGTTGTTGGCATCGCTGCCAGCGGCACCACGCCCTATGTCTTGGGAGCGCTGGACGAAGCGCGCTCAATAGGCGCGGCGACCATCGGCCTGACATGCAATCGTGATGCGCCGATAGCTCTGCACGCCGACATTTCGATAGCGGTCGTTACAGGTCCCGAAGTGCTGGCCGGGTCAACCCGTATGAAAGCCGGCACCGCCACCAAGATGGTACTCAACATGCTAAGCACGGCGTCGATGGTCCGTTTAGGTAAGACATACGGCAACCTGATGGTTGACCTGCGCGCAAGCAACGAAAAGCTTATCGGCCGATCCTTGCGAATCCTGCAGTCATTGAGCGGGCTGACGCTGGGCGAGGCGAGGACCGTACTCGATGCCAGTGACGGGGAGCTCAAGACAGCCATTGTCAGTCAGCGGCTCGACATCAGCGCCGAAAAAGCACGGCAGCGCTTGCGGGATGCGAGCGGTCGCCTGCGTGCCGCGCTCGGTGAAGATGAGTAAGCGCACACACATTCTTGGTATTGATGGTGGTGGCTCGAAAACAGCTGTGCGCATCGCCTTAATCGAAAACGACGGCGCGATACAAGTCGTCGGTGATGGGCACAGTGGTCCGTCCAATGTGCGCGCTGTTGGGCAGGCGCATGCAGAGATCAATCTCAATGTGGCAGTCGATGCGGCGCATCGCATGGCCGGGACTTCCAAAGACGTCATCGACTATGCGGTACTGGGTCTGGCCGGCAGTTCGTCGCCCGAGGTTAAATCCTTTATCGAAAACTGGGCCGCGCGAAGAGCACTCGCGAAAACCGTCGACATTGTGCACGACGCCGACCCGGTGCTGGCGGTCGGCGCACCTGATGGTGATGGTATCGCCCTCATCGTCGGCACGGGTTCTGCGGCGATCGGTCGCGGCAGCGATGGGCAGCGTCTGGTCACAGGTGGCTGGGGACACTGGTTCGGTGACACTGGCAGCGGCTACGACCTCGGACGTCGGGCGTTGGCAGCCGTGGCCGATGCGGTGGATGGTGTCGGGCCCGAAACGCTACTCGTAGAGCGCGTTCTGCGGCATCTGCACACCGACAATCCTCGCGAGATACTGAAACAGCTTGGTCGCAATACCGATGTGAGTCGTGAGATTGCGTCGGTCGCGCGTATTCTGCTGGCTGCGGCCGAAGACGGTGACGAGGTTGCCAATGTCATTGTCACCGCTGCCGCCGCTGGCACGGCAGCGCTGGTGCGCGCGACGATCGACAAACTTGGCCTGGAGCATGATGCGCCATTGGCGATTGCTGGCGGAGTGGTGTGTTCGAACACAATGTACCGCGAAACCTTGTTGCAGAATTTACGAGCGCAGGGAATCGAACCTGCGTTAGTTACCGTCGTGCACGAGCCGGTCGAAGGCTGCCTGCTAATGGCGCGTGAACGCCTGCTTGGCACAAAGACTGTGATGTGACCGGATTGAGCCAAAAGCGCAGCCGCTGGACCTGGCTGCCAAGTCTGTATTTCGCTGAAGGCTTGCCATTTGTCGCGGCAATGACCGTGTCCGTGATCATGTACAAGCGACTCGATATATCCAATGCCGAGGTCGCGTTTTACACCAGTTGGTTGTACCTGCCGTGGGTAATCAAGCCCCTTTGGAGCCCGATTGTCGATCTCCTGAAGACTCGCCGCTTCTGGATTATCGCGATGCAGCTTCTGTTGGGTGCCGGCTTCGCAACCGTCGCACTGTGTATCCAGGCGGACAATTTCTTTCGCTACTCACTCGCTGCATTCTGGCTCATCGCATTCAGTTCGGCGACGCACGATATTGCGGCAGACGGTTTTTATATCCTGTCTCTATCGGACCACGAACAGGCCTGGTTCGTCGGCATTCGCAATACGTTCTACCGTCTCGCAATGATAGCCGGCCAGGGATTACTGGTTATGGTTGCCGGTTATCTCGAAAACGAAACGAACAATATACAACTCTCCTGGAGCATTGTTTTCTATCTGCTTGCAGGCTTTTATGTTGTGTTGTTCGCCTGGCACAGGAAGGTCCTGCCGCGACCGGGAGCGGACGTCATCGGCGTGGCAGAGTCCCTGGGCAGTCTGCTGGCGAAGTTCGTTCACACCTTTGTCATGTTTTTTAAAAAACAGCACATCGGCAAAGTACTGGCGTTTCTATTGCTGTACCGGGTCGCCGAGGCCCAATTGGCAAAGCTCGCACCGCCCTTTCTGCTGGATGAGCGCTCAATCGGCGGACTTGGCCTGGCCACCTCGGACGTGGGTTTTGTCTATGGTACGGTCGGCGCGTTGATGTTGACGCTGGGTGGCTTGCTGGGCGGTTTCCTGGCGGCACGGGACGGGCTCCGACATTGGCTCTGGTGGATGGTTCTGGCGATCAATTTGCCGAATGCGGTCTACGTGTTGCTCGCATTCGCGCAACCGGATAGCGTACTACTGGTAACTATTGCTGTCGGCATTGAGCAATTTGGATACGGACTCGGTTTCGCCGCGTATACACTGTATATGTTGTACGTGTCGAGGGGCACCCATAGCACGGCGCACTTCGCAATTTGCACAGGCTTTATGGCGCTTGGCATGATGCTCCCTGGTATGGTCAGCGGCTGGTTTCAGGAGGTGCTGGGTTATCAGAATTTCTTCATCTGGGTGCTGGCAGCGACAATTCCGTCATTCATCGTCGTAGCGATGATACCGCTTGACCCGGACTTCGGGCGCGAGAAATCCGAAGTGTCATGATTCGCCATTATTGTTCTCCATCATTGCCACATTGAAATGCAAGGATTGAGTCAGCTTGTTAATTGAAAAAGAGGTTCAATGTGGATTCCATTGTAGTTGTAGGCGGTAAAAAACTTTCCGGCAAGATTTCCACCAGCGGATCAAAGAACGCGGCGCTGCCAATTCTATTTTCAAGCTTGTTAGCCGATGGCGTACATCGTTTCGACAACGTGCCCGCCCTGCGCGACATTGACTCAACTGAATTGTTGCTCACTGCACTTAATTGCGACATCGAACGTGACGGGCATTCGATGCAGGTCGCCGTGAAGCCACCTATAAAGCCTGAGGCGTCATATGACCTTGTTCGCAAAATGCGGGCCAGCATTCTTTGTCTTGGGCCCTTGCTGGCGCGCTACGGTGAAGCACGCGTCAGCTTGCCGGGCGGCTGTGCAATAGGCTCTCGTCCTATCGATTTGCATATCGATACGATGCGCCGTCTCGGTGCCGAGATTGATACCGAGGAAGGCTACGTTGTTGCTCGAGCGGGTCGACTCAAGGGTGATCGAATCCTTTTTGAAAAACTGACGGTCGGTGGCACCGAGAACGCGCTGATGGCGGCGTCTCTTGCGAAGGGGACCACCGTTATCGAGAATGCCGCGAAAGAGCCCGAGGTTGTTGACCTGGCTCGCTATTTGAAAACGATGGGCGCTAAAATCGATGGTGAGGGTAGCAGTGTCATAACGATTGACGGCGTCGATGAACTTGTACCGGGTCGGCACCGCATCGTTGCTGACCGAATCGAAGCTGGGACACTGCTGATCGCCGGCGCCATTACCGGCGGTGATGTGGTGGTTGAAAATTGCGAACCGGAACACCTGCGATCGCTGATCGAGCACCTGATCGCGTGCGGCTTTGATGTCACGAACGATGAAACGTCAATTTCGATCGCCGCCTGCGATAGTTGGAAAGCGACGGATATTTCCACCGCGCCATACCCCGGGTTTCCAACGGACCTGCAAGCCCAGTACATGGCGCTGATGACACAGGCTGAGGGGACATCTGTAATTACAGAAGGGATATTCGAGAATCGTTTTATGCATGTGCAGGAGCTGGTCCGTCTTGGTGCGGACATTTCGCCAATGTCACAGGTTGCCGTCGTCCGCGGCGATCGCGGCGGACTGAGCGGCGCCCCGGTAATGGCAACCGATCTGCGTGCGAGTGCCAGCCTGATTCTTGCTGGCCTTGTCGCGAAAGGCGAAACCCGTGTGAACCGAATCTACCACCTGGATCGTGGTTATGAGCACCTTGAGGACAAGCTGAAGTCCCTGGGGGCAGATGTGTTGCGAGTTTCGTAGTCAATCCAGCGGCCGTTTAAGCCCGTTAAATTCCTACTCATACCTCAACGCCAGCACCGGCCTCGCCGTCGCAGCCCGACTGGCTTGCAACACAATAGTCATCCAGGCCGCTGCCAATGCAGCCAGGCCTGCAGCAATAAATAACCATGCCCATTCGCTGAATGGCGCCTTGTACACGAACCGGGTCAGCCACTGATTCATGAAGTAATACGCCACTGGCCAGGCAATCACATTCGCGAGTAACACGAGCTTTGTGAAATCGGATGTGAGTAACCAGACAATGTCTTTAACGGATGCGCCCATCACTTTACGGATGCCGATTTCCTTCGTACGACGTTCGGTCGTAAAGGATGCGAGGCCAAAAAGCCCCAAAGTCGCGACAAAAATAGCAAATGCGGAAAAAACGGCAAACATTTGAGCCTGTCGCTGTTCCGACCGATAAAGTGCATCAAAGCGATCGTCAAGGAATTCCCAGAACACCGGCTCGCCCGGAACCAACTTGCTCCACACCGATTCAAAATGAGCGATCGCATCCCGATGGTCACCGGGCGCCAGTTTCACCGATATGCGGCGGCCATAGTTTGGGCTTGGTTCCTCAAAGATTGTTGCTTTGATCTCATTGTGCAGGGAAGAGAAATGTATATCCGGGATAACGCCGACTACTTCCCGGTCAATGACTCTTGTGAGTTCCCGATTGAGCGGCGAGCGAATGATCTTGCCGATCGCTTCCTCGGGCGACCAGCCAAAGCGGCGTGCAGCGGACACATTTAGAATAGCTGCGGCCTTGACGACCGGGTTTTCCTCAGTGGGTTCCGGCACTCGCATCTCATTCTGCCGAAAAGCACGCCCAGCAATGAAGTCAATGTCGTAATGATCGAACCACTGGTAGTCGACTTTGATGTTCGCTATGCCTATGAAATTTTCCCTGACTATTTGCTCGCCCTCGGCAATGTAGCCTGAGCCATCGTTATTCTGCATGCCGGGCACGCGTGACGAATAAACAGCGGATAAAATGTCGGGATGCGCCTCAAGCTCCGCCTTCATTGGCTCGTAGAGTTCCCAAAGATCGGAGAAAAATGGCAGATTGCTAATGAGATTGCGCGACTTATCAAAGCCGAGATCAGCATTCTTCGCATAGTTCATCTGCGCAATGACGACACCCGTCGCGATCATGAGTGCTATTGACGTCGCAAACTGGAAAACCACCAGGCCCTTTCTGAGTAGCACGGAGCCGCTACCCGATACGGAACCTTTCAGTACCTCGGCGGGCTTAAATTTTGACAGGTAGAGTGCCGGGTAGCTTCCGGCAAACAGCCCAACGACTATCACACCGGCGACCAGTATCGCGATCGCGCCGGGATTCGCCAGTGAAAATTCAAGCGGCTTTTCGAGGTAGTTGGAAAATCCTGTTATAGACAGTTCGACGATGACAAGGGCGAGCAACATTGCGATCGCCGTTAACAGAATCGATTCGCCCATAAACTGCGTGATCAGCTGACTCCGGTGAGCGCCAACCACTTTTCGGATTCCAACCTCTCGTGCACGCTGCGTCGATCGAGCCGTGGTCAGATTCATGAAATTGACACACGCGATTAGTAGTACAAAAAGGGCAACAGCGGAAAACGTGTAAACCGTGTTTATGCTGCCATTCTCCTGCCACTCACCGTCACGGTCCGAGCTAAGGTGAATATCGGTCAGAGCCTGCAGCGAAAGAAACGAACTGCTTTCGGCATCTTCGCTCCAGTGCCTGATCAGGAAGTCAAGAAATTTTGCCTCGAGATCTGCCGGATCAAATCCTTCGGGCAGTCGGACATAGGTGTAATAGTTGTTACTGCCCCAGCTTTCCAGTTCGTCCGGACCCATCATTAAGGGAATTGCTGCGATTGAGCCGACAATTTCAAACTGCATGTGTGTGTTGTCAGGCAAATCCTTTATGATTGCCGTTACTGTGACGTCCGCCTGATCCATCAGATTCAGTGTTTGACCAATGGGGTCTTCATCTCCGAAGTAACGTGCCGCCGCTCGCTCTGACATGACGATGTCGGTTGGCCGCGCAAGGGCGGTTTCCGGATCGCCATCGACAAATTCGAGATTGAAGAATTTGAATACGTTCGGATCGGCGATTACCAGTTGCTGTTCGCGGAGTCGGATATCATCTCGCGATAAGGTGACTCCACCCGTGGAAAGAATTCTTGTGATGTCCTCCACTTCGGCGAAGTCCTGTTTCATCAGCGGGGCGATGGGCGGGGCAACCGCAGCAAGCCGCAAATCATTGCCAAGGAAATCTCGAGTGACTCGATAAATTCGATCGGCGTTATCCCAGTGTTTGTCATAGGAAACTTCATAACGGACGAACATCGCAATCATGATGCAGCACGCTAGTCCAATGGCAAGGCCGATGATGTTGATGGCACTGAACAGTGGATTTCCGACAATATTGCGCCAGGCAATTTTAAAGTAGCTATTGAGCATGACGCGCCTCGCTTGCCTGGTTCAGGCCCACGATATTTTCGGATAGCACTCGGCCGTCAAGCATATTGACGATGCGACTGGCATGATCAGCATGCCCCGGATCATGTGTCACCATTACGATAGTCGTACCGTCTCTGTTGAGTTGATTCAAAAGTTCAAGCACCTCTTCACCATTGCTCGTATCGAGATTTCCGGTCGGCTCGTCCGCGAGAATCAGTTTCGGCTGGTTAACTACCGCGCGCGCAACTGCGACGCGTTGTTGCTGGCCGCCCGAAAGCTGTTGTGGCCGATGTCCGGCACGATGTGCAATGCCAACGCGCTCCAATACTGTCTGCACTCTTTTCTCGCGTTCCGCCGCGGGTACCTTTTGATAAAGGAGCGGTAACATCACGTTTTCTGCGACAGTCAGTTCGTCAACCAGGTTGAAACTCTGGAAAATGAATCCGATGTTATGTTTGCGAATGTCGGCCAACTTGCTTTCGCCATACGCGGCAACTTCTTCATCGAGAAACATATAACGACCAGTGTCCGGCGAATCCAGCATGCCCATGATGTTCAAGAGCGTCGATTTGCCGCAACCTGACGTTCCCATGATGGCGATAAACTCTCCCGCTTTTACTTCCAGGTTGATGTTGTCCAACGCCGTTGTCTCTATGTCGCTGGTCCGATACGCCTTCGTAAGGCCATACATCTCAATCATCTTGGTCCACTCCTGATTTAATACTGCTACTGGTCGATGAATAGCCGATCGACCTCAATAAAATGTGCGTAAGAAGAAATAATGACCTGGTCGCCAGCGACGAGGCCGGATATCACTTCAATCGTGCTCGGGTTGCGTCGCCCGAGCTGGACAGGGCGCCGGGTGGCGAATTTTCCATCCGCAGCGATGACGAAAACCCACGCGCCACCCGTGTCATTGAAAAAGGGACCGTTGGCAAGAAGTGTTGCGCGCTCGGTCGTGTCGCCGAGCACCAGGCGCATTTGCAAGGTTTGGCCGCGGCGAATATTTGACGGTGCGTCACCGATAAATCGAAAGTCGACTTCAAACTGTGACGCTTGAACTTCAGGATAAATTTTGCTGACTTCCAGCCGGTAATCGCGTCCGTTGAACTCCAGCAATGCCTGCTGGCCAACTCGCACCCGGTTAAGATAAAACTCATTGACCAGCGCGACCGCCTTAAAGCGGTCAACATCATCAATCTGTCCCAGCCGTTCTCCACGGGCTTTCGATTCGCCGATCTCGGCATTCATGGATGTGATCTGTCCGGATCGAGGTGCGCGAATCAACAAGTTGTCGAGATTGCCACGGGCAAGTGTCAGGTTTTTTTCGAGATGCAGAACCGAGCTGTTGAGTTGCGCGATCTGGGCCAGGCGAATCTTTTCGTCCTGCTCCTGGCTTTCCCGCGTAACCTGCCGTCGATCGCGGTTGTATTGCAACTCATCAACGGCGTCTTCGTATTCGTTGTTCGATATGAACCGCTTTCCCTCGAGCTTTTCGTAACGTCCAACCAGGCGCGACAAACGCGCAATCGCGTAATCGATCTCAATCAACTCGCTCTTGAGTCGCAGGCGGTTTTGTTCAATAGCAAGTTGAGTATTGCGAAGATTATTGAGTTGCTCGCTGACCTCCGCTTCGCGCGCGATCACGTCAAGCTGCAATGACGTGTTCGACAAATCGATCAGTGCTTGACCTTTTTCAACAATCGATCCTTCTTCGACGTGAATCGCCTCGACCCTTCCGCCTTCAATCGCATCGAGGTATACCGTTCGCTCAGGCTCGACGGCAGCACGCAGCGGAATGAAGTCTTCGTACATGCCGACCGATACCTCTGCCGTTCGGATACGCTGACCGTCGAGCGTGAAAGACGTTCCCGTGTGCAGGGTGGTGTAAATCAGGGCAAGTACCGCAACGCCGGCCACGACGACACCGCCAATGATCAAGGGCTTCCTGGAATTCCGCTTTATGTGGCGATCCATGCCGGCGGCAGTCGAATGTTGGCTTTGCGATTTCATTACTCATTAGATCAATCTCACCACCCCATTGGTTTAAACAATAAAAACAAAGAGTTATGGAAAATATTGAATATTTGAGCGTCCGCTGACGGACGAAAGTGATCGATTTCGGACACTTTGGAAGCTAAGCTTTCGTCATGGAGTCTCGTGCCACCATTCTCGTCGTTGACGATGATGCCGATGTTCTGACAGCGGCTCGCCTGCTGTTGCGGCAGTTTTTCGGGGCGGTTCTGACAACGACAGACCCCGGCGATATCCCCGGCCTGATGACTGAACAGTCTATCGACGTCTTTCTTATCGATATGAATTTCGCGATTGGCCAGCACAGTGGCATCGAAGGCCTCAATTACATGCAACAGATCAAGAGCCTGGATCCCGATGCCGTGGTCGTCCTGATGACCGCCTTTGGCGCGTTGAACACAGCGGTTCAGGCGATGCGCGAAGGAGCAACGGACTTTGTTTTAAAGCCCTGGCAAAACGAAAAGCTGGTTGCCACGCTTAGTGTTGCCGCCGAATTGCGGCGGACGCGTACGGTGGTCATCCAGGAAAGCGATGCGGCGAAGGCGGTTTCGCTTAACCTGGAGGCCAATGAGCGAAAAATGATCTCGATGGCGCTCGAGCAATCGCACGGCAACATTTCTCATGCGGCAAAAGCGCTCGGCATTACCCGTGCCGCACTGTACCGGCGCATTGAGAAGTACGAATTGTGAAGCAGCAGTTCCGAGCCCGTTTTCGTGCACTGATAGTCATCCAGATCATGCTGCTGGTGGGCAGCATTTGCTTTCTTGCGTGGTCATTAGTGGCAACTGGATTCGTCGCGATTCCCGTCGCCGTCACGATCGTTGTATCGCTACAGGTAATTGGCCTGCTCCGCTATGTCGAGTCTCACGTCGACACGCTTGAAGACTTTTTTGCAGCAATTAATTATGAAGATTTCACGCGCCGATTTGTCGAGGACAATGTTGATGTCGAACTGAAAGAGGCCTTTAACCGCATACTCGAAAAATTCCAGGACGCGAGTGCTGCAAGGGAAGTTCAGGCCGTTTACCTGGAGACGGTGGTCAAGCATGTGCCGGTGCCATTTATTGCGGTGAAATCGGATGGGACGCTGAGCCTTGTCAACAATCCGGCGCGCCGGCTGACCGGGTTATCCGCATTGCATCATTTCGGCCAACTCGCAGAACTTGATCCTCAGTTGCCCGGGCTCATGCAGGCGATCGAACCGGGCAGCCAGCAATTGTTGCAAACCAGGCTCCGCGATGTGCCAGCCGAATTACGCGTATCGGTGTCTGAAATTCGAATTGCCGGCGAAATCGAACGGCTATATTCGATCGAGAATCTATCCGGTGAATTAACGGCCCGTGAAGCAAGCGCCTGGCGCAAGCTGATAAGGGTATTAACACACGAAATCATGAACACACTGACGCCCGTGGCATCGCTGGCGCAGACGGCTGCGGCAATACTTGAAAAACCTGACGCGACGGGTGAAGTTCGCGAGGCAGTAATGACGATCGCGCGCCGCAGCGAGGGCTTGATGAGTTTTGTGTCGCGGTATCGCGAGATGCTGAACGTGCCCCTCCCGGACCCCGAGTCGATCGGAGTGGCGGAAGCACTGCAAAGTGTCGTTGCATTGATGAGCGAA
Source organism: Woeseiaceae bacterium (assembly GCA_021773115.1). GTDB lineage: Bacteria > Pseudomonadota > Gammaproteobacteria > Steroidobacterales > Woeseiaceae > UBA1847. The sequence goes on from JAJFKS010000005.1 coordinate 184,961, forward strand.
GAGCTTGAAGGCGTCAGTGTTGTAATCAGTGTCGTACCGGAGTCACTCGAGATTCAAGCGGATCGGCAGTTGCTGGATCAAGTGTTGGTTAACGTCGTTAAGAATGCTGCGGACGCTCTGCAGGATACCGATTCACCGCAACTGCGGCTTAGCGGCAAACTGGATTCAGGACGTGTGCTGATTAGGGTCCGGGATAATGGACCTGGCATAGCCGATGATACTTTGGACCAGGTATTCATACCGTTTTTTACCACCAAACGAGAGGGCAGCGGTATCGGACTTAGCCTTTGCCGGCAAATCATGATTGCTCATCATGGAGAAATCGTGCTCGAGAGTGACAAGCGCGGAACGACGATCGGTCTGCTGTTCTAGCTGCGGGGTGTCGGCCGACCGTCTATACTGAGTCAAATGGACTCGCTGCCAATGCTAAGCACTGAAATGGCGGTCGTCATGGGGATCATCGTCATCGCGGTGTTTCTCTTTGCTACCGACCTGCTGCGCGTCGACGTCGCAGCGCTTTTCATAATGACGCTGCTCGGCTTACTGATACTCGTCCCTGGCCTTGATCACTTGCTGGAGCCGGACGTGCTGTTCTCAGGTTTCGCAAGCAATGCCGTCGTCTCGATCATCGCGGTGATGATTCTCGGTGGCGGGCTCGACAAAACAGGGGTCATGGATCGAGTCGCCGCTGCAATCCTGCGCTATGGCGGCAAGGCCGAACATCAGTTATTGACGATGATCGCCGGCACAGCGGCGATCGTATCGTCGTTCATGCAAAACGTTGGTGCCGCCGCACTTTACCTGCCAGTCGTGTCACGTGTTTCCGCGCGCACGGGTATCCCGATGGGGCGACTGGTCATGCCCATGGGATTTTGCGCCATTTTGGGCGGCACCATGACGATGGTGGCATCCAGCCCGCTCATCATGCTGAATGACCTGCTCAGCAATGCCAATGAACGACTACCGGCGGACCGTGCCATGGAGCCGTTCGAACTGTTTTCAGTCACGCCGATCGGTGTCGCGCTGGTCGCGTCCGGACTGATCTTCTTCTTGCTACTTGGCAAACGAGTATTGCCCAGGTCCAGTGCTGGCAATCCAACACGCGGTACTGGCACCGTGAGGTATATGCGCCGGCTGTGGGGCGTTAATGCGGCCGTTCGCGAGGTGGACGTGCCCGAGACCAGTCCCCTGGTCGGCATGAAAATCGTTGACGTCCAGCTTGAGCATGATGTGCGAATTGTTGCCTCACGATACGCCGGGAAAGTTCTCATTGGCCCGCCGGTTGATGCGCCGATCGCGGCACCGGCAACCCTGGCAATTATTGCACAGCCGAACAAACTGAAAGCCTTTGTCGCCGCAGGAAATCTGACACTCAAAAAGAAACTGGTAGAGTTTCGGCATACGCTGGCACGCTCAATTGCGGGCGTTGCTGAAGTGCTGGTTCCACCAAACTCGCGCCTGATTGGCCGGTCGGCGAAAGACCTGCATTTTCGACTGACCTACGGGCTCAGTTTGCTGTCAATTTTCCGTGGTGGGGAGGCGATCACGGATAAAGTCGCTGCTGTTCCGATCCAGGCGGGCGACATGTTGATTTGTCACACGCGATGGGAATACCTCACATTGCTCACGAAAGACCGCGATTTCGTCGTCGTTACGACCGACTATCCCCGCGAAGCGCGCGAGCCCTATCACGTCATACTGGCGCTAAGTTTTTTCTGTCTTTCAATCGGCCTGATCGTTTTCACAAATATTGCCTTGCCGGTCGCCTTGATGACCGGCGCGGTCGGCATGATCATCTTTGGCGTACTTTCAATGGACGACGCCTACAAGACCATCAGCTGGAAAACCGTATTCCTGCTGGCGGGATTATTGCCACTGGGTATGGCGGTCGAAACATCGGGTACCGCGAATTACGTTGTCCAGCATTTGCTGGCAAGTGTTGGCGACGTGCCGACATGGGTGTTGCAGACAATGGTCGCATTGCTCGCCAGCATTTTTACACTGGTAGTTTCGAACGTTGGCGCAACGGTTTTGCTGGTGCCCTTCGCAATCAATCTCGCCTTGGCCATCGGTGCTGACCCTGCGATGTTTGCGCTGACGGTTGCGATTTCGACGTCGAACTCTTTTCTGATCCCAACGCACCAGGTGAATGCCCTGATCATGGGCCCCGGTGATTACAAGGTGTCAGACTTTTTACGCGTCGGGGGCATGATGACGATCGTGTTTTTCGTTGTATCGCTGGTCATGCTGAACCTGGTCTTTTGAGGTGCGGCTGGCAGCAGCGCAATCACAGCTATGATCAGTACGGCGGGCGCCACCGGTCCGTCGTCAAGCGAATAAATTCCCAGCATTCAGTCACAATGACTGTTCGGCTTTGTCGCAGTCACGGCAATATGGAAAGGGTGAAAATGCTCGACTGCCGCTATTTCCAGGCCCATATGATTGCTGATTTCAACCGCCAGATCCGTGTCAAACACGTGGTGGTGAAGGCAGCGGTTCTCGATATTGTGCAGGGATCGCTGCCGGAACTCCTCCGTATCCCCAACACCTGGCGAGCGCTGAAAATCATGCAGTTCCAGCACCTCCTCAAGATGGGTCATGTCGTCTTCACCCATGTCGGCGTCAAAATCCTCGAGCAGATGACTGAGCGTTGTAACCGGCCGACGATGGTCAAATGTTCGTGCTTTGTCGGGGAAGATCAGCACCATCATTCCCCCTGGCTTGAGTACACGAATCCATTCGGCGAGGCCGCGCAAAGGATTCGCAAGATGCTCAATGCAGTGTGAAGAAATAAGGAAATCATAAGTAGCTGAGGCGATGTTGTGCAGATCACTGGCTTCCGCGACGTACTGACGGCCTGCTTCCTTGTCCCTGTTGAACTTAAAGGTGCGGCCTACTTCAATCGAACTCTCCCAAACCGTTGCCGACCCAAAATTACAATTATCGATTTGCATTGCGTCTGCATAAACGGGAATACAGCCTCTGCTGCCGAAGATTCGGCTGGGACCACCAATCTCCAGGCCAATGCCGGATTGAATCAATTGCCGGTATTCACCGTAGTGGCGTGAGCGTTGTGGGAAGAGCCAATAATAAGCGTACTTAAAAAGCTCTGTAACGCCATCATTTCTGAGTACGGCAAATAATTTGCGAATGATCATCAGTCAAAGCCAGTTTTTCTTACGGCGGTCAATCGCAAATGATAGCATCCGGGGATTAGCTGCTCCGTGACATTGATTCAGATTGACGAGCTTGTCTGCCTGGAAGATGTCGAATCCAGTGGATGATGTGGGCATGAAAAAGCACGGATGGATCACGTGGAAATGATACAGACCATAGAGCGGAAGAATTGTCCATTCTGCGGCGCGGAGCAAACGCCTCTCCACACGGGTTTGACTGATCGAATTTTTGGAACCGCTGGCAAGTGGCAGATATCCACCTGTTCTGACAAAACCTGCAAGTTAGCCTGGCTGAATCCGATGCCGCTTGAGTCGGAAATTGAAAAAGCTTACGTAAAATATTATACGCACGCACCGCAAGACGCCGACAGCGCGGGAACCTCCACGTTCAAGACCCTGCAGCGATGGTATGCGAAGCTGCTCGGCTGCGCCGGCGAACGAGCCAGCCTCGAAACTTTTTTTCTTGATGATGATACACCGAAGAAAGTATTGGACGTAGGCTGTGGGAACGGCAATCGACTCAAGAAACTGGAGGCCCTGGGTTGGCAGGCCGAGGGCCAGGAAATCGACGCCACGGCCGCCGACACGGCGATCGCCCTGGGCCTGGATGTGCATGTCGGATCGATTCACGGTGAGCACTTCAGCGGCAGAAAATACGACGCCATTGTGTCAAATCATGTCGTCGAGCACTTGCACGATCCCGCCGCGATGCTGCGCCGTTGTCGGGAATTACTGCAGGACGATGGCAAGTTGGTCATTATCACACCGAATATCTGCAGCTTCGGCAGTCGGCTATTCGGAAAGAACTGGCGAGGTCTCGAGCCACCCAGGCATATCCAGATTTTTTCGCCGTTCGCGATGCGACGGTTGTTGCTCGATTGCGGCTATCGGCAGGTGTCGGTATTCACGAGCTCGGCACGAGCAGACTTGATCATGACGGGTAGCCTCGATCTCGCGTTCCGTGGGTCTCACGAGCCATCGCACGCACGCCCGTCAATCGCGAATGCACTGATGACGGTAATTCTCTGGACGTTCGCACGCATCAGTACCATCGCATCCAAAAATAGCGGCGAAGAGCTCATCGCCATTGCCCATAAGTAAACCAGCACCCTCAGCCGGAAATTTCATCAGGCGCCACGCCCATATTTCCTTTGAGCCCATCGCGCAGTCCGCGAAACATGGCTCTGATTTTTCGCCGCTTGTCCGTTTCGATCAGCAGGGCGATGACCAGCTCCCACGCGAGTGTTACGCACTTGCGCGCGGCCCAAAGTGGATCGGTGGAGGCATACTGGATGATATTCCGGGTGCCATTACGCATGCTGTAGTACTTGCGAACGGGCGTGTGCAAGTACGGCAATATTCGATAGTTTGCAGATCGCTCGCCAATACGGTGTTTCATCAGCACACGACCATGCCGCGCCACCAGCAGACCCCTGGCGCGTCCGCGCAAGCAAATTTCGTGATCGATTCCATCAATAAAGTAATCATCACGAAATCGCCCCAGCTCACTCCAGGCAGTGAGACTCATGAGGCACCCGGAGGTAATGACAGTCGGGCAAGCCATGACATGATTACCTTCTTTGAATCGAGGTGAATCAAGGCCTGAACCATCAGCAAAATTACAGCCCAGCATGAACGGCGGTGATTCAGATTGTTGCCAGCATTCAATTTGCTGTAACAGAAAGTCGTCGGCCAAATCGGAATCCTGATCGAAAGTCACTACCCACGTGAAACCCGCACCTAAGGCCGCTTCACATCCGACGTTGAGGGCGCTGGCGAGCCCGGTATTCATGCCCTGTGACAAATAGTGCACTCGCGGGCCGCAGTCGTGTTTTTTCCTTGCGTCGACATCGGGCGTGTTATCAACCCAATACACGGCCGCAAACTGGTCGCTTAGCCTCGTCAGACGTGCGGCAAATTGCTCGTCCGGGTGGTAACTCACAATTACGGCGGCCGTTTGGGTGACATCCGGTGTCGACAAGGAACCCGGTACTGGCGTCATGAGCTTGTCTCCCTCATCACGCAAGGTCGATGATGTTTTGCAGGGATTGCCGAATCGCCGCATCTGAAAGTGCCCGTTGATAGTAATCGGCGCCAGCTCGCGCTGTGCTTGCCAATTCAGCGGGCTTGTCGCGGAGGCGGCACAATGCATTGGCAAGTGACTGCGCATCGCCAGGCGGCACCAACTGCAGAGGTGCTTCGCTTTCAAGGTCGTCGCACTCAGACAGAATTCTTTTTGTCGTAGCCGTTGCGGCGGTGATGACCGGCATGCCGAGCGCCAGGTAATAGTAAATCTTGTACGGCAGTACTCTCTGGGCCTTCGGCCCGTCGCCAAAAATGCCCAGGCAAATGTCGGCGTTGCTGATCTGGTCGGCGACGAACTCTGTGGAAAAATGACCACAATGCCAGGTAACGTTCGAGTCCGTGTTATCTGCCATGAAGTCCTGCAAATAGCTGGCATCCTGACCGTCTCCGACAAACACAAACTCAATCCTCGAATCTTCCGCGAGCAGGCTGACTGCGGCAATGATCGTACGAATTCCCTGGAGTGGAACAAACGTACCCAGAAATACACAGCGCATGGATTCCGAACGCCTGTTCTCCGCTTTCGCCCTGCTTGAAAGCAGCGGCGGAATACAAAGCGGCATGGCATAGAACTTATCCACGGGCATGTCGAACAGCTGACTGAAATATTCGGCGTTTTCTGGCGTATCGACGATGACGACCGTTGCCGCCGCGAAAGCGCGTCGCTCGAGACGATACAGGAGCTTCGCTAAAACACCGGACTCCTTGAGTAAACTTCGGTCGCAGACAATCGTGTCATACAGGGATATAAAGGCATCCAGGTACATCACGGGATAGCGCCTGCGCATCCACGGCAGACCCAGCCAGATTGCGAGAAATACGCCGGGATAGCAGACGTAAACGCTTTTCGCACGGTGTCGCAAACTGTGGAACAATACCTTGATGTGAGCGATCAGAAAGCGCCAGATAAACACTGGCCGACTGGAGCTCATTGCGGCAAAGATACCGGGTGAAACGTCAGATTTAGACAGCGGCACAACATATTGAATGTAGTTGTCGCCCAGTAGCTGCTTCAGAGCTACAAGTTTGTACTTGACGTTGGGATAGGAATCGCTAGCTTGGGTGACACCCAGAACGTGAAGATCCTTCATGCCAGGTTTACCCGCAGTATCATTGGCCAATTCAATTCTGGCAAAGTATACGCTCACCGAACGTACCACTAAAGCCGCGCAGCAGGATAATCATGATTCAGAGTCAAAGAGCATTAAAGTTGCTGCGCTTTGCGCTGGTCGTTGCGGCCGTTTCGCTGTTACTGCACATGATCTCGAAAGTGGGTATGGGGCAAATTGTCCAGTACCTGTCGAACCTGCATCCCGGCTGGCTGGCGCTGACATTTGTCTTCATGGCGGCAAATATTTCATTCGCGACACTGAGATTTCGATGCCTGATCACGTCGGAGCTTCCCTTTGTTTATTTTCTGGAAGTGTTCCTGGCGAGCTTCTTGCTGAATTACGCGGCTATGGTGCAAGGGCTGGGGCTGGGAGCGAAAATCGGTATGCTAAAGACCCGGCACGTTCCGATCAGCCAGTCATCTGCCGGAATCTGGCTGGAAATTAGCCTGGATATTCTGGTCTGTAGCAGCATGGTCGTCGTCTTCGTGTTCCTGGAAATTGGCCCCACCCCCCAAAGTTTGCTCATCTTTGCCATTCCGCTGGCGATTGTCGCCGCGGTTAGCATCGCTTTCCGGGTGGTGCGCCGATTTCCAGGACGTTTTGCGGTCGCGGATCAATTCCTGAGCGCTTTTCGCGATGTCAGTTCACTCCCGAGGCTTAGCTCGGCGCTTTTTTACTCAGCCGGAATCTGGATTAGCACCGGGGTCGGCCTGTATTGCATGCTGAATTCGGTGCAGTCTGCAGCCCCGACCGATCTGGGATTGTCGATCCTCGCGATGACGTCCGGATTCCTCACGGGATTGGTGTCGCTGATTCCGGGCGGCATCGGCGTGCGTGAATTGACCTGGTCGTATGTTGTCAGTCAGGGCGGCTATCCACTGGCCTTAGCCGGCTTGGCGGCAATTCTTTACAGGCTGTTTGCCATTTTTCTGGTTGCGCTGACGCTCGCAATCATGTCATTCACCCGGCGCCGTGCGGACTGACAAACATCAGACAACAAGGGCGCGGTCATCTTTTCGCTAGAAACGAGCGACGCTGTAATGCGGATCATCCTCGGCAACTTCCACCTCGACCAGGCTGCCCGCGGCGGTAATCATTTTTTGACACTCGGTGCTCAGGTGACGCAATCGCAGTTTCTTGCCCGCATTTCTATAGCGCTCAGTGATGGCGTTCAGTGCCTCAAGACTGGAGTAGTCAGCGACTCGTGCGTCTTTGAAATCGATGATGACCACGTCCGGGTCGTTGGCAGGCCACAGGCGTTCTGAAAACTCCCGCACCGAGCCGAAATACAGCACTCCCTGAAGATTGTAGATGCGCGTGCCCGGCTCGATGTCCTGCGGCATCAGCCGTACGTGGTGCGCGCTTTTCCACGCAAATACCAGCGCAGAAAGCACGACACCGATGAAGACGGCCAGTGCCAGGTTGTGCAGTAACACGGTCGTCATCGTGACCACGAGGATCACAAATATATCGGTCCCGGGTACCTTGCCGAAGGTGCGGAACGTGGCCCACTCAAAGGTGCCGATGACCACCATGAACATGACGCCTACCAGTGCTGCGATGGGAATCTTCACGATGACCGGTCCGCCAACGAGGATGAACACGACCAGTGCCAGTGCAGCCACCAGGCCCGATGTACGACCACGCCCACCCGACTTTATATTGATGAGACTCTGCCCGATCATGGCACAGCCGCCCATGCCGCCAAACAGACCGGACAGGAAGTTTGCGCCACCCTGTGCGAGGCACTCGCGGTTACCCTGGCCGCGTGTTTCCGTTAAGTCATCGATGAGCTGCAGTGTCATCAGGGATTCGATCAAGCCGACCATGGCGACGGCGACGGCAACGCCGCCGATAAGGAGTATCGTTTCGCGATCCCAGATGATATCGCCGGGCCAGCTCAGAACGGGCAATGCGCCGCGCAACTCCCCGCTGCCGGTTCCCTCGAATAGCACATCCGAAACAGTCTTCGTGTCGACGATGTCAAAAAAGCTCAAACAGCCGACCGCGACAATAGCGACCAGAATCGACGGGATCGCCGAGGTGATCCTGGGAAAAAACTGGATGATGAACATGGTCAGCAGCGCGAGAGCGCTCATGACCAGCAACTGGTTGGTCGCGAGCCATTGTCCGTCGACGGTTTGGAAGGACTTGAACTGCGAAATCAGGATGACGATTGCAAGGCCGTTCACGAAGCCCATCATTACCGGATGTGGTACCAGCCGGATGAAACGACCGAGCTTGAGTACCGCAACCAGGCCCTGGATAAGGCCCGCGAGCATCAGTGTTGCAAACATGTACTGCATGCCGAGGTTATCGATGCCGAGCTCAGCGCCGGCGACGTTGCCCATTTCAACGGATTTGGCAACGACGACCGCGATCGCGCCGGTCGCGCCGGATATCATGCCCGGCCGACCGCCAAAGGCCGATGTGATCAGGCCCAGCATCACGGCGGACCAGAGCCCAACAATTGGATCGACCTTGGCGACAAAAGAAAAGGCAATCGCTTCAGGAACAAGCGCAAGTGCAACGGTCAGTCCGGATAGCGTATCGGCTTTCCAGGTACCGTTGGTTTTTGTGAATAAGTTAAAGATCATCAGGCAATAGAAGTCACGTAAGTCGCAGCGAGACTGGCGACTCGGACGCAGTGGTTAGGAGGGGCGGGCGGCGGAGTCTACAGCAAATCGACGTGCTTGGAACAGGACATCGTGCGCAATTGCGGAATAGTCCTACAATTGCTTGCAGGCACGCAGTTGCCGCGTCAGTGCCAGCAACTCTGCAAGATACTCCTCACCCTGTGCCTTCGTGTAGGCATTAGCTCGCATCTCGAGATCAATCCCATCGATCGCATCGCGCGTCAATTTTTCACATTCGGCACGGTCGTCTGACGCCGGTTCGGGCAGCGGTGCTTCGGTGGCCGCTGGTGGTTTAGCGGGCTCGTCGAAGGGGTTCACGAAATCAAAGCTGTCACCAGCCGCGGCGGGTGTGCCGCTATCGCTATGACTCTCATCGGCTTCATCGCCCTTGTCGACAGGCACTGCAGGCTCGGCGCACGGGATTTCCTGAAACGCGAACGTGCCGTCGTCCTGCAAACAACGATGGATCCGGGTATCCGCTGCAACGCCGCCAGCCGCGAACAACAATACTGCAATGGCGATGCACGCAGCGGATTGCATGCTCCTTCGACGCATGACTCGGGCCCTAAATGGCAACATATTTCCTACAAGCTTCGACCATGGAAGTTGAGTTTACACTGCGCATGATAGCCAGGTTGCGGTTCGGCATTGTGGTGCAGACAGGTCGACGTCAGTCGCATTTATGCCAAAGACTTTGTCTTACAGAAGGTCACTGCGGCCTCGATCGCATCCTTCCGGTCTTCGAACTGCTGTTCAAGCGGAATACGATCGAGGACACCCATACCGCTGAGCGCCCGCAGCGCGTGGCCTGTTAAGCCCGACACGATGACATGCCGATCATGCTTTCGTGACAGGACGATCATTTCATCGAACGCCAGTGCCGCACTTGGGTCGACATAGCCGGCGTGCGTAAAGTCGTAAATGACCACATCACGGGGGCTTATCGCCTGAGTGTCGCGGCGAGCCAGGTCGCGCGCCGATGCATAGGAAAACGAACCATGTAGCTGAGTAATCAGCACACGCCCATTGACGGTATTCAAAAGGGCTTTTTCGGCAGCCGTGAGTAGTTCGAGTTCGTTGGCGTCCGCAGATTGCTTTAGTCCTTTGACCTGTTCTTCGGCGAGCCAACGCGAATTGACGAATCCTGCCAGGATAATGCCAACACCAACGGCGGTAATCAGGTCGACGAAGACGGTCAGCCCGAGAGTTACCAGCATCACGACGACTTTTTCCCTGGGTACGCGTCGTATGCGTTTCAGATAACCCCAGTCGATGATGTCCCAACCGACCTTCATCAGAATGGCGGCCAGAATAGTGGTTGGTACAAAGGCGACGATCGGGCCAAGGCCTAATGCAAGTGCCAACAGGATGATGGCATGCAACATTCCCGATACCGGGCTTCGACCCCCGGCCCGGACGTTGACTACGGTTCGCATTGTTGCACCAGCACCCGGTAGGGCACCTAACAAGCCGGCAAGCAGATTTCCGATGCCCTGTCCGACGAGTTCCTTGTCGGGGTCATGTTGTGTTTTTGTGACTGAGTCGGCAACGAGTGATGTCAGCAGACTGTCGATTGAACCCAACAGCGCGAGAATGAATGCGGGTTGCAGCATCGTCGCCATACCACCGCTGGATAATGTCGGCATGACGATCTCAGGTATTCCCGACGGCACTTCGCCGATAACGGGTAAGCCCTGAAAGACCAGCGCCGAAATGCTCGTACCAATTACCAGGATACCGAGCGGGGCCGGTAGTAACTGGGCAAGCCGTTTCGGCCAATATATGAGGATCAGTAGTGCGGCAACAGCAAAGGCAACTGCACGAAAATCGATTGCGTCGAATTGCAGTGCAGTCAGGGTCTGCAGGGTGCCGGTGACACCTTGCGTTGAGGCAGGCGAGCCGAGAAACGGTAGCGTTTGAATGATCACGATGATCACGCCGATACCGGTCATGAATCCGGACACGACCGATGCGGGTGTGTAGGTAACGTATTTACCGACACGAAGTATTCCGAACAGTATTTGAATGACGCCGCCAAGCATCACAATGGTAAATGCCTCGGCAAGGTTTTCGGCGTGGGTCGCAACGACTGCGCCCATAACGACGGTCATTGGGCCGGTCGGGCCGGATATCTGTGCCGGTGTGCCGCCAAACAACGAGGCGAAAAATCCCGTCGCGATAGCACCGTACAATCCGGCAACGGCACCGGCACCCGAGGCAACACCGAAGGCAAGAGCAAGCGGCAGTGCAACGACCGCCGCCGTGATTCCGCCGAAAATATCGCCGCGAATATTGTGGCTACTCTGGCCACCGCTTGGTCGGCCAAACAGGTTCGGTGTTAAAAGTTTTAGAACGGACACTTGCAGTCTGGTCGTGGATACCGGGCCAATGATGCTGCTTATGGATTCAATTTGCTACTGTGGATTCCGCCGGTTTACATCACTCGAGTCTTCCTGTAGCTGCCCGAGTGAGCCCGCATCCGTCACAATAAGGTCCATGGCGACGTCGTGGGCCTGTGGATAAATTGACGGCAGCCGACAGATCTCCAGCCCGATACCGACAGTTACGGGTCGAGGATCCATTTCGGACAACGTCCGGTCGTAATAACCGCCGCCATGACCCAGTCGATGCCTCCGATCGTCGAAGCCAAGCAACGGAATCAATAGCACGTCGACTTCGACGAGCTGTCGTGTCGCTGGCGCAGGTATTCCCCATGGCCCCGATTCGTCCAGCTTGTCACCGGGGTGCCAGGCCCAGAATTCAAGGGGCTGCTTCGGTTCAATGATGACGGGAAGGGCAGCTTCGACGCCCTGGTCGGTGAGTGCCGTCATTAACGGCCGCAAATCAATTTCACCTGCCATCGGCCAGTAGAAGCCAACTCGTTGACGACGTGAAAAAACGCCAGTGTTTTGCAGGTTCTCAACTATCCTTTTCGTGCATCGAGCGCGCTCATCGTAGTTAAGCTCACGTCGTAACGTGCGTAGTTGTGAACGTGTCGCAACTCGCCAGGACTGTACGGTGTCCCATGCCGACCCTGCGTCCGCATCCTTATCTTCTGCAAGCGCGGTACCAAGGTAATTCGGATCCAGCTCATGCTGATAGCACGGCGGCGACGCGTAGTCCCGAGGCTCAGTTTCGTGATCGTCTGCGCCGGGTTGTTTCTTGTCGGATGGGGATGACATCAGGCAGGAATCTGCTCAAAACAGATCGCGCTGGCCTCGGATGTTGCGATCGGTTCTTTCAATAGCTGACAATAATGTGGCTGGCCGTCGGCATGTTGTCGTGCGAAGTAACGACAATCCCGGCACTGCCCAAATGCTTGTCGATCCTGCGCTGCGAGCCGAGCTGACAGCAAGGCCTCCAGTCCGTCAGCCAGCGCGCTGTGTTGTGAACTGCCCAGGCGTTCGAGTGCATGAACCGTCGAGATGAGCGGATCGCGGCTCAGCAATTTTCGCCCTTTTGCGGTCAATGACAAGGTATTGCTGCGGCGGTCTTTGCTGTTCACTCGCTTTTTGACGAGGCCCTTGGTTTCAAGCGCTTTCAGGGTTTGCGAGACCGTGCCTTTGGTCAAGCCAAGATAGGTGGTCAACGCTGCGGCGGTCATCGAGAAGCGATTTGCGTGCTGCAGGTAGCGCAATGCCTCCCAGTGCACCGGCAATAAGCCCTCGGCGTGAGCTTCTGTGGTGAGCAGACGCCCGACTCGCTCCAGCAGTGCGGCGCTGTGACTGTAGTCGTCCGATTTCATCAGCCTATAGTATCGACTCAAAACCACTCTTGCAATTCCACCTGTGGATCGTTATGCTCACAACGGTATCGACTCGACACTAAAGGACAGGAACAATGAAACCCACTATCGCCACAGTTCTCATCGCCGGATTCGTTGCGAATACCGTATCCGCACATGAAATCCTTAGCCCGGTCGACAGCAGCAAAGCCGCGGCCTTTGATATCACCAAAGCCGGTGCGACCACGGATGGACGACTGACAACCTTCGCGATGGAACTGGTTGGCACGGCGGGCAGCATCAAGCCGACCCCCGTTGGCCAGTTAGCTGGCGCTAAAGTCGAGTCCTATGTTTGGCCAACGAGTCTGGATCCCGAAGTCGTCGGCTTCGACAAGGCTTCAGGTATTTTGTCACTCGCCATCACCGCGCATCCGGATTTCGATGACACCCCGTTGTTCGATGAAGATCAGGATGGCGACCCCGCGAACGACGGTGCCGACTGGCATTCACATTGGGTTGTACTGGTCGAAGACGCGGCCTGTGGCGCGGGACTCAAGGTCCGCGACGTCTCACCCGGTGTCGATCTGCTGCCTGCCACCGCACCGTATCTGCCGATCGCACTCGATAGCCCTGGTATGAGTCCCACTCTCGACGGTCGAACTGCAAAGATAACGGTACCGGTCAGCGATACCGAGAACGTTTCCTTTGATGCGGTGACCGCTGAACTCCAGGTCAACGAAAAAACCGAGGTGCCACTGTTGTGCGTCACCGGCGTCCATGATGTCGCTTCGGGTAACCTGTCATTGCCAGGCCGTGTGACCGCCGTCGAACCGTAGACAAGGCCGGAATCTGATGCGCGCCAAAATCACACATCGCGGCCGCAGCGAAGACCGTATATTTGCTGTAACTTGCGTCCATGGACAAATTTTTAAGACAGGCGATTGATGAAGCCCAAGCGGGACTCCGCGACGGTGGCATCCCGATTGGATCAGTGCTGGTTGTCGGTGACCGCATCGTTGGGCGCGGGCACAATCAACGCGTGCAAAAAGGCAGTCCAGTATTGCACGCGGAAATGGATTGCCTGGAAAATGCCGGTCGACTACCGGTATCCGAATACCGCAAAGCGGTGCTCTACTCAACCTTGTCGCCCTGCGATATGTGTAGCGGAGCAATTCTGCTGTACGGCATTCCAAAAGTTGTCATTGGCGAGAATCGAAGCTTTCAGGGGCCGGAAGACTACCTGCGTTCGCGGGGTGTCAAAATCGAAGTTGTGGACGACAATGTATGTCGAAAACTGATGCACGACTTCATCGAGGCAAGCAGCTCACTCTGGAACGAAGATGTCGGTGAAGATGAGGCGACGCTCAAGTCATGATGGCTTGTCGATTTTTTGAAAGGTCCGGAACCAGCATCGCTCGCCACCAACCAGTATCGAACTGAACTTGACGAGTTCGCCGGTCGGGTCTGTGACGAACGCAATCGACTCGTGAAATTTCAGTTCGTAGCATGGTCCCCAGAACGTAGCCCGGTACCATTGAGAGTTGTGCCCCTCCACCAGAAGTGCGTCTCCCTAGAATTAGAATGCTTGCGAATGGCTTGGTAAACATTTCTCAACTCCTTGGTCATCCACGTCGGACGACACGGTTTCATTGAAATAATGTTACCTTTGGTCAGCTAAACGCACGCTTTCCGGACTGTTAAAGTTTCTTAATGTTGCTGACCGAGCCACTGGGAGAATGCTGGTGAAAAACAAATACATGAGAACCGTTTTTCTATTGTCGATGTCGGGCTTTGCTGCTTTAGCCGGCTGCGCGCCCGGTGCCGTTGTTTACAATAGCCCGAAAGACGAAGCACTCGAACTGGAATCACCAGCCGCGGCTCATGCGCGAAGTGAAGCGCTGCAAACGGTAGCCGAAAGCCGTCGTTTGGTTGCCGAGGGCATGGCGCAGCTGGCGAGGGCTCGCGAGAAAATTATTCTGGGTGAGCAAAGGCTGATTGAGGCTGACAAATTGAGTGAGCGGGCAGCAAGCGCCGGTTCTGCGATGATGCTTGATCGTGCCGCTGGCAAAATTCGTGAGGCCAACGAGATGATTCTGCTTAATCAACAGGAAATCGCCGAGGCTCAGCGCAAAATCCGTGACGGTCGCATGCAGATGAACGTCGCAGCAAACCTGCTCAGAGAGCTTGATGATGAGCGCATTAGAGTGCCGCAATCAGACCGGTAAGCGAAACTCAGTCGATCCCGCGGCCGAGAACACTGTGTCGATGCGCGTAGCCGAAATATATTGCCAGGCCAATGGCCATCCAGATTGCAAAGCGCAGCCAGGTGATTGCGGGCAACTCGATCATCAGCCAGGCGCAAGACAACACGCCGGCAGCGGGAACGAACGGACTGAACGGTGTCCGAAACGGCCGCTCAAGTGACGGCTGCTGTATTCTGAGAACAATCACACCTCCACAAGCCAGCGCAAACGCCGCCAATGTGCCGATATTGACGAGTTCAGCTATTTGCCCAAGCGGTATCAGTCCGGCGACCAACGCGATGATTATGCCGCAAAGCGCGATCACTTTTACCGGGGTTCGGGACCGCCGCGAAACCTCACCGAAAGCACGAGGCAGCAAGCCATCACGTGACATGGCGAAGAATATACGGGTCTGGCCGTAGTATGAAACCAGCATCACTGATGTCAGCCCAGCGATGGCGCCGGCTGCTACAACCCCGGCTGCCACGTTCTGGCCAATATTCAGCAATGCTGATGAAACTGGCGAGGCAACATTCAGGCTCTGGTATGGCGCGATTAATGTAAGCAGCGCTGCAACTGCGATGTACAGTGCCGTGCAAATAATGAGTGAACCGATGATGCCGCGTGGCATGTCACGTTGAGGATTGCGAGTCTCTGCGGCTGCTGTCGATACCGCATCGAAGCCGATGAAAGCAAAAAACACCAACGCCGCACCGTGCATGACGCCCGTCCAGCCGAATGGCATGAATGGCCGCCACAAGTCGAATCGCAGGTGGAAAAAGGCGACCAGCAAGAAGACAGCAATCGCGATCAATTTGACCGCTACGATCGCTGCGTTGAAACGCGCGCTCGTTTTGACGCCGATCGCGAGCAATATGCCGAGCGCCAGAACGATGAGGACTGCCGGCAAATTCAGGATGCCGCCATCCAGCGGTCCGTGCATTAGCGACATCGGCACGTGAAGACCAAATACCGCCA
Organism: Woeseiaceae bacterium; assembly: GCA_021773115.1. Taxonomy (GTDB): domain Bacteria; phylum Pseudomonadota; class Gammaproteobacteria; order Steroidobacterales; family Woeseiaceae; genus UBA1847. The sequence continues at coordinate 200,915 of JAJFKS010000005.1, forward strand.
GCTCGTCAGTCACGTAGCCTGCCCAGCCGACCGCTACTGCCGAGACGGCGAGGGCATACTCAAGGACAAGGAAAGCTAATGCATAGACACGCGGCGACAGCGGGCTCATTTCTGGGTCATCGAATCCTTGTTCGATGGCCGGCTTTACAATCCCGAAGCAGGGCTCCGGGTATCGCCAGTGTCGCGAGGCAGAATCATTGTCATCCGAAGGCCCGGGTCAAGATTCTCTGTTCGCAGCTCACCCTTGTGCTGATCAACGACAGCTTTGACAAGAGAAAGGCCGAGGCCATTCCCCGGCTCTGATCTGGCAGTATCCAGCCGGACAAATCGCTGTTGTATGCGTAAATGATCCACCGCCGGCACACCACCACCGCTGTCGCTGACGGCGAGTTCGATCTGGCCGCCAAGCTCATTGATATCAATAGAAATGCTGCCGCCATACGGCGTGTACTTGACTGCGTTGTCCAACAGGTTTGCAAACGCCTGCGTGAGCAAGTCACGGTCACCGTAAATCAATACTTCTGGCTTAGACACAATGCTCAGAGTAACGCGCTTTTCATCTGCGGTGGCGCGATAAAGCTCACACACACCGTCCACCAGCTCCATGACATTCAAAGTTGAAAAAGCTGTTCGATAGGCGCCGGATTCGATGCGAGCAATTCGTAGCAGTGCGTTGAAGGTCGCGAGTAGTTGATCCGACTCCGCGACACACTTTTCGAGCTCCGATGACATCGAAAGCTCGGTATGTGAGAGCGACTCCAGCCGGTTTCTCAAACGGGTTAGTGGTGTTTTTAGATCATGCGCGACGCTGTCTCCAACGTGGCGCACATTATCGAGCAGAATTTCGATCTTCGACAACATGTCGTTGATCATAATGGCAAGATCGTGATACTCGTCGCGTGACCCGGTGATTGGTATCCGCTCATTGAGTTCGCCGTCCATGATTTGCCGGGCGGTGCGGTTGATTATCGCGATCCGGCGCTGTGCGCTGGCACTCATAAGTGCGCCACCGGCGATAGCAAGAATCAGGACGACCGCAATGCCCCACACGGCGGCCCGCTCAAACACGACCTTCAGTTCTGTGAGTTCCCGCAAGTCGCGCCCGACAAGCAAACGATAATCCCGGCCGACAGACAATATATTTGCTCGAAATCGAGATACACCGGCGCCATTGTGCGTCGTGTCGAATTCGATTTGTCCTGTAGAATCAGTCGCCAGCGTTGGCCAGCGCCGTAGGTTGCCAGCCAATGGCGATAAGTTCGAATCGGCAAAAAGATAAATAGCCCCGCCGTCGGGCGAGCGCCGGACGCGCTCGGCCAGCACGTCAACCAGGCCAGTAACCCCGCGGCGTTCGTATTGCTCAGCCAGGCCAAGGATCTCGCTCTCGATCGTGGCATCAATCTGGCGTCCGACACTGCCTATCGTTGCCCAGTACAGGATCGCGAAGAGAACCAGGGCGGACACCACGAACAATGCGGCATAGACAAGCGCCAGCCGAAAGGCACTGGTACGCATCAAAAGCCTGGCGTTCATCGGGGCATGTATCATTTGCCCAGTTCCTCGATGCGGTAGCCGGCACCGCGAACGGTATGCAGGAGTTGACGCGTATATCCCTTGTCGATCTTGCCACGCAGGCGGCTCATGTGAACGTCAATGACATTGGTCTGCGGGTCAAAATGGTAACCCCACACCGCCTCGAGCAGCATTGTCCGGGTGACAACCTGGCCTGCATGGCGCATCAGGTATTCCAGCAGCAGGAACTCCCTCGGCTGTAAATCGATGCCCTGGCCGGAACGCGATACGCTGCGCCGCAACAGGTCCATCCTGAGATCCGCGACTTCGAGCGTCGTCAACTCACCGTCCGACGGTGCCGACGGGCGCCGCAATAGCGCCTCGACACGCGCCTGCAATTCGACAAAGGCGAAAGGTTTGACGAGATAGTCATCGCTGCCGGCCTTGAGCCCGTCGACACGATCTGCAACCTCGTCCAGCGCCGACAGAATCAGTACCGGTACGTGGATATTCGACGCACGGATTGTGCGGATGATCGTAAGCCCATCCACTTCGGGGAGCATCCTGTCGACGATCAGCATGTCGTAAGACTCAGTCGTCGCCAGGAACAGTCCATCCTTGCCGGAGTTCGCACAGTCAACGACGTAACCGGCCTGTTGCAGACCGCCGACAATAAACGATGCGACATCCTTGTCGTCTTCAATGATCAAAATGCGCACGTCGACGACCAACCCCTGGCGTATGCCAACCGCAAAGTAGACTGTCGAATCTCTCACGAATACGGTCGTGAATGAAGAATAGATTTTAAACCTTACAAATTATTAATGTGCACGAAAACGGGCGTTAATGTTTGCCCGCGTACCTTCAGCTGTGAGACGCGACAGTCGCGTTAATGGTTTGAGGAGTTACGAGAATGAAACAAAGAGCTTATCGAAGTCCTGTCGCTGTGCGGTGGATTGGTATCGTTTCCGCACTGGCATTCATTGTTGCCGGGGCCGCAAGCGTGCTACCGGTAGCCTACGGTTCCAGCCAGGCTGGGCCATCAGTTTTCGAAGTGCCTGCCACGACGAAGTCATTTGCGGACGTTGTTGAGATGGTGAGCCCGGCAGTGGTTGCGATTTCGATAAGCAAGCAAGCAGCAGCGTTGCCCGCTTCCGCATTTCCCCGCCACGGCGGGCAGGGATCGCCGTTCGATGATTTCTTCGACCGCTTTTTCGACGCGCCGGGTATGGCGCCGCCGAATAGCAGTCCCGTGCAGGCCCTGGGATCTGGCTTCCTGGTCGAAAAATCAGGCTACATCGTCACAAATAACCACGTAGTCGACGGCGCAGACTCGATTCGAGTATTGTTTCAGGATGGGCGCGAACTCGAAGCGTCACTGGTTGGAACCGACCCGAAAACCGATCTCGCGTTGTTAAAAGTCGAGACTCAAGACAGCCTGCCGGCGCTCGCATTCGGTGATTCAGATCACGCCCGAGTTGGTGACTGGGTTCTGGCCATTGGAAATCCTTTTGGGCTTGGTGGCAGCGCCACCGCCGGCATTATATCGGCGCGTGGTCGAGACATTCGATCCGGGCCGTATGATGACTACCTCCAGATTGACGCGCCTATCAATAGCGGCAATTCAGGCGGACCGGTATTCAATGCCGATGGAGAGGTCATAGGCGTCAATACCGCGATCTACTCACCTAACGGCGGCAATGTCGGTATTGGCTTCGCGATTCCTTCAAAGCAGGTGCAGACCATCGTAGCTGAGCTGAAGACATCCGGAGTCGTGCACCGCGGTTGGCTGGGCGTGCAAATTCAGGATATCGACACCGCGCTGGCCGCGAGCCTTGGGCTGGACGAATCAACCGGTGCGTTGATCGCCGACGTCATTGCAGATAGCCCGGCGGCAAAGTCAGATTTGCAGATTGGCGATGTCATCATGCAGTTTGGAGCGGACAAAATCGCGTCCGCTAAAGCGCTGAGTATCGCCGTTGCCAACACGGATCCCGCCATCAAAGTGCCGGTAAAAATACTCAGGGACGGCAAAAACAAAACCATACAGGTGAAACTCGGCGAATCTGAACTCGCGACGGCAAACGTCAGCGGCGGGACCGGGAAGTCAAATGCTGTCGGTGGCGACCTTGGGTTGGGATTGTCGAATCTGACGGATAATGAACGCCAGCAGCTCGGCTTGCCGAATGACTATCCCGGCGTGATCATTCGTAAGGTCGACCCGAGCAGCTCGGCGGCCAGCCAGGGACTGCGGCCGGGCGACGTAATCTCGCGAGTGGGATCGACGACCGTTCATAACGTCGCAGAAGCAAGCGCGGCAATCGGTAAAGCGAAAAAAACAGGCAAGAGTGCGGCACTACTGGTAAGGCGTCGCGATGGGCAGCAGTACGTCTCGGTTGCGTTTTCGTAACCGTCACAGAGTTTTTTGATAATGCAGAAAACCGGCGGACCGTATTTCTGGTCTTGCCTGAAGAGCCCGGCTGAATTGCTCGCCGGATGACTATGAAGAGGAATTAGCATGAAAAAGGGATACGCATTACAGATCGTACCAATCGCGTTGGCCACATTACTCATGGTGACCGCCTGCGACGCCAAGCCAAAGGCCGAAAACCTTGTCGTCGAAGAAGATATCGTCCTGAACGACGGCGCCGTGACCACGGAATGGATTGTTGATGAGATCGTGCCGATACCGGCACTAAAGTCGCCAGGCGTCGGTGGAGCCCGGCCATCCACGAATCACATCTGGGTTCCGGGCGAATGGATGCGTAACGGTGATGTCTGGGAATGGGTTAGCGGCTCATGGAAAAAGCCGCCATTCAAAAACGCAAGCTGGACGGCTGGTCACTGGCGCTTCGACGCTGACAAATGGCATTGGACTCCCGGGTATTGGGTCGTTTCGCGTCGTCCACACCTCGTGTCGGAAAAGCCAGCGGCACCAGCCTTGCTCACTGAGACGAAACCGGAAAAACCGTCAGACCACAATCACTGGATCGCTGGCTACTGGGACTGGGATGGATCCTGGTACTGGATTCCCGGCTATTGGACAAGCAAGCCGAAGCCGGACGCCGAATGGGCTCCCGGTCACTGGGATGACTTCGGTGTGGACGGCCACTATCGATGGATTGGTGGTCACTGGCACGTGAACGACTAACGGGAGTAAAAATGCCGACCGAACAGGTCGTCAGCCCAGCTCAGTCGCCGCATCACTTTGTGCGTCCATGCCTTAGAGTACAGTCGTCAACAGAACATGGCAGAATGACACAGGCAGATGCCAATACCGATCCAGACCAAAATATCCATTGGGGCGTCTCAGCAGTGAACGACGGAACGACGATCCGGCGATAGTACGCTGTTTGTCGATATTCGCACGGTAAGGTTGCAGCAACGAGAGCGAGGGAGGGGCACCATCAAGATAAGCACTGCGCGTAACGATGTCTCCGTATACCGCCATCTGGAAAGCGAGAGGATGGTAGCCGGAGTATCGTTTCGGGGGATGATTAAGGTCCGCCGCGCCGAACTCGAATGAAACGACACACGGTTGCTATTGCCGACATCTACGAAGCGATCGTTCTGCAGCGGCCGCTCGTGACGCTCATGGTCATTGCCGTTGTCGTGCTGGGTTTTGGCTGGTTCACGCAGGATTTTCGATTGGACGCGAGTTCCGATTCGTTGGTCCTCGAACAGGATTACGACCTCGAGTACTACCGGTTTCTTCGTGCCAGGTATGGTTCCGATGATTACCTGATCCTGACGTATTCGCCACGCGACGACCTGTTCAGTGATGAAGTCCTGCAGGACATTGCCGAATTACGCGGCAAGCTACGCGGCTTGAAGAATGTCAAATCCGTTACCAGCATTCTCGACGTACCGCTGGTCATGAGCCCGGCCGCGAACCTTCGAAACCTTAACGCTGGCATTCGTCACCTGGAAGACCCGGACACCGATCGTCAACTGGCTCGAACCGAGTTATTAAGCAGTCCACTTTATCGCGATCTTATCGTTAGCAGCGACGGCAGTACCACGGCGATTACGATTGCATTCCAGACCGACGAAGCCTTACGTCAGCTACGTGACGAACGTGCTGCACTACGCGACATGGCACTTGCCGGGACGCTGGACGAAAGCGACGCCGAGCGCTTGTCCACTGTGACCAGCGCGTACGACAAGGCAAGCGATGAGGCTATGTTGCGACAGGCACAGACGATAAGCGCCGTGCGTGAGATCATGCGTGAGCATCAGGACCTTGCCCAACTGCACGCAGGTGGAGTCCCGATGATTGCGTCCGACTCCATAGCCTTTATTCGCAGTGACTTGTTAATATTCGGTGCAGCCGTGTTTGGGTTCCTGATCCTGACACTCACGGTACTGTTTCGAAAACCCCGCTGGATAATTTTGCCGCTGCTGACTTGTGTCGCTGCGAGTATCGTCCTGACCGGCATGATTGGAATGCTGAATTGGCGCGTGACAGTGGTGTCGTCCAATTTCGTGTCGCTGATACTGATACTTTGCCTCGCGCTGACCTTGCATTTTATTGTTCGGTATCGAGAGATTCACGAAGGCCAGCCGGAAGCCAGCCAATTCGTTTTGGTATCGGCGACAGTCCGAAAAATATTCGTGCCGTGTTTGTACACGGCAATGACGACGATTGTCGCATTTGGCTCATTGCTGATTAGCGGAATTCGGCCTGTGATCGACTTCGGCCTGATGATGTCAATCGGCGTTATCGTCTCGTTGGTGCTGGCATTCACGTTGTTTCCGGCAAGCCTGATGCTCATGAAGCCAGGTGAACCGACTGTTCGAAATGATATGACCGCACGAATTACCGGGTTCTTTGCGGCGGTAATTCAACGCCACCCAAGGGCGACCATCATATCCTGGCTGCTTCTGACCACAGCAGGCCTTGCCGGGCTCGGCAGGCTGTCGATTGACAATCGCTTTATCGACTACTACAAGCAATCGACTGAGATTTATCAGGGCATGCTGTTAATTGATAGCAAGTTGGGTGGCACGACGCCGCTTGATGTGATCATCGACGCCCCACGTGACGTTGAACCCGATGCGGACGAGAGTTCGCCGGAGGAGGCCGAGCTTGAGTACATCTTTGCTGAAGACGATGACAGTGATGTGGGATTTACGGCGACGAGCTACTGGTATAACAGCCGTCAACTTGGTCAGGTCATCGCAATTCATGATTATCTCGACGAACTGCATGACACCGGCAAGGTAATTTCGCTTGCGACGACCGCAAGACTGCTGGATACGCTTGAGCCAGGTGTACTGGACGATAACATCGCGTTGTCGATTATTTACAAGCGTATTCCGGACGATGTACGCGATGCTCTCATCACGCCGTACCTCTCAGCAGATGGCCAGCAGCTACGCTTTAGTGTGCGGGTTTACGAGAGCGACCCCCGACTTAAGAGAAACGCTCTGCTGCAGCAGATACGGGCTGACCTGCAAAGCCGGTTTGGCTTCGATAATTCACAAATCCACTTAAACGGTATGCTCGTCCTGTATAACAACCTGTTGCAAAGCCTTTTCAGCTCCCAGATTTTGACGCTTGCAGCCGTTATCGCGGCGATCTTCCTCATGTTCATCGCGCTGTTTCGATCCCTGAAGCTCGCGCTGGTTGGAATCGTGCCAACAGCGGTGTCTGCAGGCATGGTCCTCGGTCTGATGGGCTGGTTACAAATTCCACTCGACCTCATGACCATCACAATTGCCGCGATCGCTGTTGGTATTGGCGTCGACGATACCATTCACTATGTGCATCGGTTCAAACGCGAATTTTCAATCGATTCAAACTATTGGCAGGCAGTCGAGCGTTGTCACCTGAGCATCGGACGGGCGATGTATTACACCAGTATTACAGTCATTCTGGGCTTCTCCATTCTGGTGCTCTCCCGATTCGTACCAACGATTCACTTCGGTGTGTTGACGAGCCTGGCAATGGCGGTCGCGCTACTTGCAAACATCACGCTGCTTCCTGCGCTAATTGTGGCATTCAGGGCTGTGAAACCGCATCTGTCAGCCCGCCAGCTGCTCAATTGAACTACCATTGAAAGTAAGGATTGACCACTGCGTGCCAACACAGGCCGCTGTCGAAGGAAGACATGTAATAACGCCCCACATGCTGGCTTATCTATCCCCCGGCGACCGCACCTATGATCATGAACGGCACATCGCCCGTTACAACGGCTCTTGGTAATTCTTCGTCCGGTGAATCGTGTGTTACGTCCTCGCCGGCAGCAAAGAATCGAACCCTTGGTCGCCGCGCCAGGGTCACATGCTCACGTACGGTTCCCTTAAGCATTGGATAACGTGCTTCCAATGCGTCGAGCACGGTACGTTGCGTAACCGAATCAGCAACCTCCAGCGCTACCTCGCGGTCGCAACGGGCCAGAGTCTGAAGATGAAACGGCAACACGACACGGATCATGGGACAACGTGTACCTCGACCGACAGCACCGCCGGCAGGTCGCGAACGATCGCCTCCCAGCTGTCGCCCTCGTCGTTGGAGGCGTACACCTGCCCGCCGGTAGTACCGAAGTAGATGCCACAAGGGTCAGCCGTATCCACGGTCATCGCATCGCGCAACACGTTAACGTAACAGTGTTCCTGTGGGAGCCCCTTGGTGAGTGCTTCCCATTCCTCGCCGCCGGAACGACTGCGGTAGACACGAAGTTTGCCCTCGGGTGGGTAGTGCAGGGAGTCGCTTAAAATAGGCACGACGTATATGGTTTCCGGATCGTGAGCGTGCACAGCAATCGGAAAACCAAAATCGCTTGGCAAATTGCCGCTCACTTCACGCCATGAATCGCCACCGTCATCGCTGCGCAAAACGTCCCAGTGTTTTTGCATGTACAGCGTGTTTGGGTTCGACGGATGCATCGCGATACGGTGTACGCAGTGCCCGACTTCGGCAGTTGGGTCCGGTATGTACAAGGAATTCAAACCGCGGTTGATCGGCTTCCAGTTTTGACCGCCGTCATCAGAGCGGAACGCACCCGCCGCCGATATGGCACAGAAAATGCGCTCCTTATTCGTCGGGTCGAGCACGATAGTGTGCAGACACATGCCGCCGGCACCCGGTGACCAATTTGGCCCCGACTCATGGCCACGAAGGCCTGCGAGTTCATGCCAGGTCACGCCGCCATCCGTCGTCCTGAACAGGGCCGCGTCCTCGACGCCGGCGTAGCAGGTGTCGAGATCGTCAAGTGACGGCTCGAGATGCCAGACCCGGGCAAATTCCCATGGATGTTGTGTGCCGTCGTACCATTGGTGTGTCGTCAGTGGTTTACCGGTCTCGTCGGAGGTGTCGTAAATAAACATGTTGCTCATGCCCTGCGGCATGCCGGACGCATCAACTTTTGGCTCGCTACCATCGGAGCCCGGTTGTGACCAGGTCTTGCCGCCGTCGTCCGAGCGCTGAATGATCTGCCCAAACCAGCTTGATGTCTGCGAGGCGTAGATGCGGTCGGGGTCCAGCGGCGAGGCTTTCATGTGATAGATCTCCCAGCCGGCAAAATGCGGGCCGTCGATCGACCATTTTTTGCGCTTGCTGTCGGAGCTCAGGATGAAGCCGCCTTTACGGGTACCGACGAGAAGTCGAATAGTCGTCATGAGCCGTCTCCTTTTTCCTGGATTATGCGCCTGCGGATCGCAAATGGAATACCTCAGGCACCAATAAATCTAGCATAAACACTGCGTGCTACAGCAGGATCGTCGGTTCCTTTTATGATTGCGCGTCCGTCCGGGAACAAGCTGATCTCGTAGTTTGCGTCTGGCTTGCTTATCGTCGCACGCAACATGAAATCGTTTTTGCTCACCTCGCCGTGGTCACGCAAGCGCTTCGCGACTGCATCGATGTCGATACCGCCGGCCTGTTGGCGGTGCCGAAGTTGCACCGCATTGCGCCCGCACAATACGGCGGCGCTGGAGCCGGCCTTGCCGTCGAGGAAATCGAACTGTCGGTGCTTGCAGCAGGGACAATCGCCTTTCTCATACGCATCTCCGACTTTGAGTTGCATCAGTTCGTTTGACCAAAGATCGAGATTTAGCAAGCTGCGGCTGACACGATCATAATTAGCCGTGAGAATTTTCAGTGCTTCACTCACCTGAAAATTCGCGACGATACCGACGGCCGGCGCGATCACACCGCTGGTGTCGCAGGTAGCAAGCGTGCCCGGTGCTGGCGCATCCTCGAACAGGCAGCGAAAACAGGGCGTCGCGAAATTGTCGCCAGCGGCGTTTTCCCAGGGGCTGTCGCCGGCGCCGTGCGGAAGCACCGAAAAAGCCATGCCTGTGGTGCCGACCGCGGCCCCGTACACATAAGGTCTGGCACTTTTCACAGCAAGGTCGTTTGCGAGATAGCGCGTTTCGATGTTGTCGAGTCCGTCGACGAATACGTCAGCACCGTTCGCGTAACGTTCGATGTTGGTGTGGTTGATATCATCAACAATCGCGGTGACTTGTACACTTGAATTGATCATTGCGAGTTTACGCTTCGCCGCTTGTGCTTTCGGGGTACCGTCGGCAACATCATTCTCGTCGTACAGTACCTGGCGCTGCAGGTTTGTCAGTTCGACGAAATCACGATCAATGATAATGAGATGACCAACGCCGGCCCGTGCCAGCAAGTCGGCGGCTACGGAACCGAGTGCACCGCAACCGAGCAGCAGCACGGTCGATTGCCGCAGGCGACGCTGCCCGTCCTCCCCGAAGCCGGGGAGCAGCATCTGGCGGTGATAGCGGGAGAGGTCGTCATTCATGATTGAGACATTATCACTATTGTCGGCTTAACGCGGGATGGCAGGCACGCCTTGACGCAAGCGATTTTGACTGCCGATTTCGATGACGTGTATCAGGCTGCTCCCATAAAAAAGGCCTCCCTGCAAAAAAACAGGGAGGCCCATTTGTCTCGAAACTTAAGCAAGCGTGATTGGGTCTACTTAAAGGTGATCTCACGCAACAGGTACTCACCGGTAATTTCACGAATATCCGGATAGGTAACGACAATTTTGTCGGATATTTTCTGGTTTTCTTCGCCCCACTTTTTCATGAAGGCGTTGTACTTGGCTTGGTCTGGCTGCATATCGGCTGCATTTTTCAACCTTACAACCAGAATGACGTTGAAGTCACCGCTGTTCGCTAATTGGCTGACGTAAATACTGTAACTTTCAATCTGGCCCAATTCGACTGCCACGTCATTCGCTGGTGCCCATGTCGCTTTGAGCCCCTCAAGGTATTTGTCGATCATGTTGGAATCGACTTTGACTGTCGTTACATTCGACAAAATCGGGCTGATGTCGTAATCGGTCCACGGATCGAGGTCAGCACTCGCAACATTCGCGAGTCCGAATAGAGCCATTCCCACAAGCATGGTTCGTAGTTTCATTTTTGATCCCCATTTGATTTTTAATTGTTATCATTTGCAAATTATTCTCCTTGGAATAATTTGCATTCACGAACACTACGCTACCGACGACGAGATAGCGAACCGTTTGCTATTCTTCGATTACACTAAAGAAATGGAGCCCGATTCATGCATACGTCACGCCGCAGGTTTATTCGCTCAGCCGCAGCGCTTGGTGTCCTTGCAGCACTGCCTGGTTGGAGTTGTGCAAAGAGTCCGTCGCCGAAGCCGCTGCATATTCTCGTCCTGGGTGGCACAGGTTTCATCGGGCCACATGAGATCAATTACGCGCTGTCTCGCGGACACAAAATCACCATGTTCAATCGTGGCAAAACAGCGCCGGGTTTGTTTCCAGGTGTTGAGACCTTAATCGGCGATCGCGACGATCAGCTTGACGCATTGAAAGGGCGCGACTGGGATGCCGTGATCGATAACTCCGGTTTTTATCCCCGTCACACACGTCTGTCTGCTGAGTTACTGCACGGGCATGTCGGAAAATACCTGTTCGTGTCGAGCATATCGGCCTATGCAGAGTCATTGACTGTCGACGACGATGAGTTCACCGCGGCGTATGCCGAGATGGACGATCCCAACGATGAATCGGATTCGATTTACGGTCCGAGCTACGGTCCCCGCAAGGCCCTGTGCGAGCAGGAGGTGAGCAAGGTCTTCGGTGACGATGCCATTAACGTTCGGCCCGGTATCATCACCGGCACCGGCGATCCAACGGAGCGTCTGCGTCACTGGCTGAGGCGCATGGTGGCAGGCAATGAAATACTGGTTCCCGGCCAGGACGACCTGCCGGTGCAATACATCGACGCTGCGGACCTGTGCGGCTGGATGGTGCGCTTGCTCGAGGCTGGCAATGGCAGCGGTCCATACAATGCCGTGGGTGCCGAAGAGCCGTACCGGGCACGACCGCTGCTTGAGGGTCTCATCGATGCGACCGGCTCAACGTCGACACTCACCTGGGTCGACTGGGAATGGATTCGTCGGCAGGCGTCAGAAATCCCTGCTTACGGTCCGTGGTACGGGGAGGGCCCAATCCCCTTCATGCAGGTGAATAACGACAGGGCAATGGCCACGGGACTGACGTTTCGCCCGATTGGCGAGACGGCGAAAGACATGATCGCGAAGCTTGGCGAGGATTCGGGTCCCGGGCTCAGGCCAGGTGGCTTTGATTTGGCGACGGAGGCCGCGCTGTTGGCGAAGTGGCACCTCGAGAAGGGATAGCGCGCGCAACACCCATCCGATCACGGCGACGTTAACGTTTTCTTCACAGAGACATATCGTCAACTTGACGCGCCACCTGCGAACATGACGGGTCTCAAAGTGTGATCCGGAAGAATGCAGGGTGGATAGCTACTATCTGAAGATATCGAAGTCCGCCCCCCGGGAGTCGGTTGGGCGGGCACCGACACGAATATGGCGACACTTGAACGGGCGGAATACGCGTGCCTGCGTCGGGCTGCTGTTGGCAGTGTTCTGCTTAGGGGCTTGCGACCTGCTGACGGAGCACGTCAGCGTTTACACACCGGTGTCAGAGTTGCTGTTCGCGGATCCGATACTCAAACGCTGTGTCACAGAGCAGGCGATAAAAGGTCATTGGGCGGAATCAGGGATGGTCACCGAGCTTGCGTGCACGAATCCGGATTCAGCACCCGTTACAGAGCTCGACGGAATAGAGAACCTGGTTAATCTAAAACGGGTCGACCTTTCTCATAATGCAATTTCCGATATCAGTTTGCTGGACCGGTTGTCCCGAATTCAAGAGATAGACCTGAGCTACAACGAAATTTCGGATGTTCCCCTGCGCGATATTCGAACATCATTGTTGGCGTTGAACCTTGACCATAACGGGATCACGGATCTCGTGTGGGTTAGCCCGTTGGTGCTGCTGCAATCATTGTCCGTCAAGGAGAACAAAATTGATGACATCAGTCCTGTTCGTGCGTTGACAGTGCTGCGGGAACTTGATGTGGCGGGCAACCAAATCGAATCGCTGACGCCGGTCGCCCATTTGCAGACACTAAAGTTTCTGAACGCAAACAACAACAGGCTCACGGACGTGGCGGCGTTGGCAGATCTGCCTGAGATGCTGGTTCTGCGTCTAAACAGGAACAGGCTGCGCGACTTGCAACCCCTAAGCGAGATGAATGAACTCATTGAGCTTGACCTGTCGGCAAATCCAGTGACCAACGTCGAGCCACTTAAGGCATTGCACCGCTTGTCGCGCTTGTTGCTTGATTCGATTGAAGCGAGCGATCTTTCGCCATTGGCAAACCTGGGCGAACTGGAGCGGCTAAGCGTGTCGGACAACCCCCAGGTTGCCTGCGAGACTTTTACCCTGCTCCAACAGGCACTGGGTCCGGAGGTCGTCCAAACCGCCTCCAGCTGCCTCTAGGCTATCCAATCGAGGACGCGTGTACTGACGAAATGCTACGTCCGGAATCGTTCCACATTAACGGGATCTTGACATCGGGTTGATACTCCCTTGCGACAGCGGAGCTTAGTCTAATGTCATACAAGACACACAAGGAGAGGAGTATGGATGACTAGTGAAGAGATGCCGGGTATCGGTCTAATCTCCCCCGCCCCCCCCCCAACCGATACTCGGCACCTTCTTCAAGTACAAATGTTCTTGCCCCTGCGACGCGATGACGCGACGCCTGGCGGCATGAAGGAGGTCGGCAATGTTGGCTAACGACATCGCGACGCAAGAACGAAATATCCCGCTGGGTTTTGCCGCACTCGGTGTGGTTTTCGGTGATATCGGCACCAGTCCACTGTACGCGATACGCCAGTGTTTCTTCGGTGTTAACCCGGTCCCGGTGACGCCCGGGAACGTACTGGGGATACTTTCGCTTGTCTTCTGGGCGCTGATTGTCGTGGTGTCGGTCAAGTATCTGCTATTGGTTATGCGTCAGAACAACGACGGCGAAGGCGGCATCATCGCACTGGTCGCACTGGTTCAGCCGCTCGCACGACGGCACCGCTGGGCCCGTCGCATTCTTGTGCCGCTCGGCATTTTTGGTGCCGCGTTACTTTATGGCGACGGAACGATCACGCCGGCAATTTCGGTTATGAGTGCGGTCGAAGGCCTAAGTACCGTCAGCGATCGGATGCAAGCATGGGTGTTGCCGTTGACAGTGACTATTTTGCTCACCTTGTTCGCGTTCCAGCACAAAGGGACGCAACGAATTGGCAGCATCTATGGTCCGATCATGCTGCTGTGGTTTGTGGTGATTGCGGCACTGGGCCTGCGGGGTATTTTCATGCACCCGGCCGTTCTGGAAGCCGTGAATCCGATGCACGCGTACGCGTTTTTCCATGTCAATCGGATGGCGGGTTTCCTGGTGCTGGGTACCGTGTTTCTCGTGGTCACTGGCGGCGAGGCCTTGTACGCTGACCTGGGGCATTTCGGCCTTGGTCCGATCCGTTTCGCGTGGTTCACCGTTGTGCTGCCGGCGTTGTTGTTGAACTACTTCGGTCAGGGCGCACTTATTCTGACCAATCCACTTGAGGCGGCACACCCGTTTTTTCATCTTGCCCCGGAGTGGCTTACACTGGCATTGATTGTGTTGGCCACGGCGGCGACGATCATCGCCTCTCAAGCTGTCATTTCCGGAACGTTTTCGTTGACCGCACAGGCGATACGGCTGGACCTGCTCCCGCGAATGAATATCGTGCACACATCCGCCGACGAACGCGGCCAGATTTATGTTCCGTTTGTCAATTGGACCCTGATGCTGGCGACGCTGGCCCTGGTCATCGGGTTTGATTCATCCACACGGCTCGGTGCAGCGTATGGCCTTGCCGTCTCCGCAGACATGGCTATCACCACCTTGCTTGCAGTGATTATTGCCTTTCGTTGCAGTGGACACCCTGTCTGGGCCGTCGGCCTCGGCGTTGCGATGTGGTTTGTCGACGGGGCATTTTTATCCGCCAACCTGTTCAAGTTTGCTGACGGCGGATGGTATCCGATTCTTCTTGGCTGCCTGGTCTTCATCGTCGTCTCGACGTGGCGGCGCGGTCGCGAACTCATTACTCGCCAGTTGGCGACCGCGCGTGAACCGCTTCCCACATTCCTGGCGGCGCGAGAGACAAGCCATGCCTATCGACTGCCGGGTACCGCAGTTTTCCTGACCCGATACTCCACTTCGACACCGCCTATTCTCCTGCATCATCTGAAGCATCATAAAGTGTTGCACGAACAGGTGATATTGCTCAGCATAGAGCTGGCGGAACAGCCGCGTGTTGCGGCGCGCGACCGACTAAGTGTTCAAGCGCTGTCGAAAGGCTTTTACCAGGTGCGTGCCTGTTACGGCTACCTGCAAAGCCCGCATGTTCCGTCTGCATTGCGACTGTGCGAGCAGGACGGACTGATAGTCGACACCAATGAGGTGACTTACTATCTGGGCCGCGAGACGCTGATTCCGAGTGAACGCGTCGGCGGGATGGCGTTTTGGCGTGAACGTTTGTTCGCATTCCTGGCCCGGAATGCACAGCGAACGGCCTCGTTTTACGGCATACCCACCGAGCAAGTCGTTGAGCTCGGCATCGAACTTGAGTTCTAAATTCGATCAGCCGCGCGTTGCCTCCCATGATGCCGGCTGCGGCGGCGTCAAACAGTCGCTTGATCCGATGTGCCGTCAGTCGGGACCGCGAAGGTCACCGTAAATCGGGATCCTTGCCCTTCATCGCTGGTCACAGATACCGACCACCCGTGGCGTTCGCAGATGCGCTGTACGATCGACAGTCCCAAACCGGCGCCATCAGTGTCACCGCTCTTGCCGCGGACATGGCGCTTGAACAAATGTGCCTGAGTGGCCGCATCGATCCCGACGCCGGTGTCGGATACGCAGATTTGATTACCGGTCAGGATGATCTCGATCCGCCCCCGCCTGGTGTAACGGAACGCGTTGCGGACGAGGTTGGCAATCATGACGCTGAGAATACTGGCCGGGGCGGCAACCCGTGTCGGCGCTAGTTCCTGCACGGTGACCTCTATCGGTTTGCTGGACAACCAGACGCGTTGCTGCTCGATAACGTCATCGACAAGTGGCCGCAAGTCGGCCGCGATATACTTCTCTGCACTGGAGTCGTCTATTCGTGCCAGTACAAGAAACGTGTCGACCAGTTCCGACATTTCATCGGTTGCGCGCTGAATTCTCTGAATGCGTACGCGGTCTTTGGCTGTCAAATCCAGCTTCGTGCCCAGTACTTCGGCTGCCAGACTGATGTTGGTAATCGGTGTACGCAGTTCGTGGCTGACATTGCCGGCGAACTCCTTCTCCCGGGATAGAAGCTGTCTCAGCTGGTCGTGATAGTGTTTGAATTGGGCCGCCAACAATCCGATTTCGTCCTGGCGATAGCCGGTCAAGTCCATTTCCCAGTTCGGATCGTTTCTTAGAGCCGTGACCTGATTTGCAAGTCGTGAAACGGGTGCGCTGACACGGCGCGACAATAGCCAGCCGAGAGCGAACGCGATCAGAAGCGCAAGCAGTGATGTTAACCACACCAAGCTCACAAATTCACGTTCCCGCCGGTGAACTTCAGTGTCTTCAAATCGCACGGTGTAGCGCGTATCACCGACATCCTCAACGAGCACTCGAAAGTCGCGATTATTGCGAGTGAACTCATGTTGCCCGGGCTGAAAGCGCAACTGTTCAGGAATCGTGTGGAGTTCATCCAGCGGTGTGACAAAGATCACCGTCGTTCTGGAATTGAATGCGCCGACCTCTCGGGCCGTTTCCACTTCTGAGCGAAAGTGTGCGAGCTCCGCGCGCAGCGTGTCATCGAGCATGTTGGTCTCAACGGATTTCAGCGCGGCAACCAGTCCAAGTCCCAGCGTGAGCGTGAGCACCGCACCGAATACCAGAAATGAAAGAGTGATCTGCCAGCTGAGGCGGCTAGTCGTCCGCATGTTCGGTCAATCGGTAGCCGAAACCTCGCACAGTATGAAGCAAAGGATGAGCAAACGGTTTGTCGACCGCCTGGCGCAAGTTCGATAAGTGGGTGCGCAAGGCGTCACTGTCAGGTGGGTCATCATTCCAAACGGCGTTTTCGAGTTCGTCTCGCTTTACCAGCCGATGCGTATTTTGCATGAGATAGGTCAGCAGCCGAAAGGCCGTTGGGTTCAACTCAATCCGTTGACCGGCACGTCGAACTTCGTGCGCCTCGGCGTCCAGCGTCAGATCACCAACCTGCAGCCGAGACGCAGGCGCGCGGGTCACGCGTTCGGTAAGCACCTTGACGCGCGCCGCGAGTTCCTGCAGGGCAAAGGGTTTCACCAGGTAGTCATCCGCGCCGGAGTCGAACCCGGCCAGCTTGCTTTCCAGTGAGTCGCGCGCGGTCAGCATCAGTACCGGCGTGGTACTTTTGGCATCCTGACGAAGCCGCCGACACAGGTCGATACCGTCGATACCGGGCAGGCCGAGGTCCAGGATGATCACGTCGTAGTTATTGGCAACAGCCAGATGCAGGCCGGTGACGCCGTCACCGGCGGCATCCATTACATAGCCCAATTCCTCGAGATAGTCGTAAATGCTCGCAGCTATATCTTGATGATCTTCGATGACCAGTATTCTCATCGCACGGCCCTTCAAGCTCCATTTCGTCGCAGACAGTCTACGCCCGGCAACTGAAAACATAGCCGAACGTATGCCAACGCAACGTTAACTCGTGTTGACTGCAGCACCGCCAAATCCCAAGGCCAATTAACTATTGTCGTACGGATCAAACCCCTGCTCGGGAGGCGTTTTGTCGGCGTCGTCTAACTCATTGCCCAGGATGACGCGCAACATCTGGGTGCTGACGAGTTCGAGCCCCTCACCAACTGCTGCTGCGTCGCCCGGCAGCTCGTCGGCAACAGCCGCCGCGCGCTTCGCCTCGTAATCCTTTTCCGTGCCGTCCAGAATGTGCTGCAACTCTTCATCGCTGATAATTTTGAAGCGCCCGTCGTCAATGTCCCGAGCAACCAGGCCATCGCCGCCAGCCGCCAAATCGTTAAGCGTCGCGGTGTCGTTGGTATCCCCGGCGTCGATGATTTGCTTCAGCATTTGGGTTGATACAAGCTCCAGCCTGGCCGTCTCAACAGTGTCCACCCAGACGGTGCGACCCCGGTCATCCGTCATGACCTTGGAGCTACGCAGAATCTTCATGGTTTTGTCTAACTTGTCAGACATTCGTCTATCTCGTAAGTTGCCTGCCCCTTATTGTTGCACAAAGTGTTGATCGAAGATCTAGACGCCAGGTCCTTTGGACCGGCTCAGGCGTCGAGCAACGGGGAGCGCGAAGGCACCATCGCCGAGCAATGCCTGCACGATCGAAGCAAGCATCAGGAACGCAATATATTCCCAACCACCGTTCGCATTCGTGAACAGCCAACCATTTCCAAGGTGCACTGACAGTGCACCGACAAGGACAGGCAAAAGCAGTAGCGAAACGAAGCGCGTTGCAACACCCAGAATCAACATTACGCCACCGCCGATCTCGAAAAAGGTGACTGGATAAGCCATCCAGGCGGCGAAACCAACGCTATCGAAAAATTGCGCGGTGCCGGGCAGGGTGAAGACGAATACTTTTAGTAAACCGTGTGCGACGAACATAGTGCCCAGGCTGACTCGCAGGACAAAGGCTGCGTATTGCTCAAATGATTTGTGTTCCATGATATTTCTCCTCACATGTTAGTCCTAACTAGGACAATTAACTCAAAAAAAGGGCTAGAATAATTCTCGAATTTTTTTCAGCGAACGCAGTGCCGCTTGAGCATCAGCATCGCTTAGGCGGTCAAAGCGTTCTTTTAAATACGCAATTTGCCGCGGAAATTCCTTCCCAAACTTGCGTTTTCCCTTCGCGGTTAAGGTAACCAGAACACAGCGCCGGTCATCAGTACAGGTCACGCGCTTGACCAGGTCTTTCTGCTCCAGCCGGTCGATGACTCCCGTTAACGTACCTTTCGTAATCAAGGTTCGCCCACCAATTTCCTTGAACGTTCGCCCGTCTGTGTTTCCCAACGTGAATATCACGTCCGCCTGTGCGGTTGTGAGATCGGAATCCCGATAACCAAGCGCGTCGTAGGCGGCGAAGGCCTGATAGGCTCGTGCGAGTTCCCGCATTAGAGGAAGGAACTTCTCGTTGGCGGCAGCTTTTGTGATTGACGGTTTCATCGAAGTCTCTGATTAGTCGGTTTGAGATTAGTCCTAATACGAACTAATGTCAATACCTGAGATTCCGCCAGATCCGGCCGGCGAATCCACATCACATGACCCGGTCGAGGCAACACAGACGGTGATGTGCTGCTCTGCTTACCCGATGAAAACGACGCCCGGCGTAATTCTGACAAAGCCTTATCGAATGCCCGTTCAGCACCGCTTCAGCCTGCGTGTGGCCAGATAGGCCGCAGGGATCAAAGGAGATCGATGATGAAACGAACGAAAATTGTGCTGGCCTCGCTGCTGCTGGCAACTGCACTACCCCTGACGGCACAGGCAGAACCCGACCTCTACGTCGGTGCAAGTCTCGGCAATGCGCGTCTGGATGACCGCTTCGACGGATTCGGTATTGATACCGATGCTGACGCCTATCGATTTTTTGGTGGCATACAGGTCACTAAAAACTTTGGCATTGAGGGCGGTTATCTGAACTTCGGCGATTTCACAGAGACGGTGGACCTGGGCGGTTTGCTATCACGTACCGACATCAGTGGAGACGGCTGGACGCTGGGTGCAACACTCGCACTGCCGCTATCGGACAGCCTGTCGATTTTCGGCACGGGCGGGGTGTTCTTCTGGGACGCTGACATAGCCATCGATGGCTTTTCAATCGACACGCCCGGGGACGACAATCCCTATTACGGCGGTGGACTGAAACTGGATCTTGGTGAGAACTTTTCGCTGACCGGCGATTGGACCGTGTATGAGTTTGACGTTCTCGAAACCGATGTCATTTCTCTTGGCTTTCTTTATCGGTTCTGAACCTTACGATTTTCGAGCCGTTGCTGCCGTCGAAGACCCGCGTCTTTAAAACGTCGCTTTTCGACGGCAGTCTGTGGCGCGACCGGCGTTACCGATTTCGGTTCACCGTCATCGCTCAGCGCCACGAAGGTCAGGTAGGCGGAAACCACGTGGCGGGATTCGCCGGTGTAGCTGTTTTCGGCGGCCACGTGCACGCCGATTTCCATGGAGCTTCGCCAGCTGCGGTTGGCCGCCGCCTTGATTATAAGCGTGTCGCCCGCACGTGCGGGCGCGACGAAATTGAGACTGTCAACGGCCGCTGTCACACAGGGTGCACCGCTGTGGCGCTCGGCAACAATCAGTGCGGTTCGATCGCAAAGACCCATGACCAGGCCACCAAAAACCGTGTATTTGGAGTTGAGATCGTTCGGGAAAACCTTGTAGACGTTCTGTTCGACGGCCGACTCCGACGGCGCCTTGCCTTTGTTACTCATTGTGCGGTCCTTTGTAATGCGTATCGGAGCAGCCGACGCGTCAATCGTTGCTTCATTCCGTCCGGTTTTTCGAGGCCCATCCGGGCAAGTGCGGTTTCCCTTGCTGGCTGGGTGCCGCTCAATACTGCGCGCAACATTGTGCGAATCCGCTTTCCAGTGGACGCCGTATTGCTTTGCAGCCAGCCGAGCGCTGCAGCCAGCGCCTGCTCGTCCTCGCTTAATTCGGTGCCAAGCGGGTAGCGCGGAAAATGCGCTCGGTGCTGATTGAAAACCGCCGCAATGACTTCCGGCCGATTCTGGTCAGCGTCATCCGCCATCTTGTAGTCGTGTTCGATCTTGCCGGAGCGGAGCGGTGCCTCGATGAGGTCTTCGTGAAAGTCAGCACCGGCAACATGCAACAGTCGATCGATAGTGTCCCGGTCGCTGCAGCCACGCGTTGCTGCGAGCCCGTACTCGGTGACATACACATCGCGGTGATGCCGCGGCACGGTATTGTGGCCGTAATTCCAGCGAATGTTCGATGACAGCTCGCCGCCGCTCTCGCGGCATGCGCGACACATCAGTATCGACATGGCGCCATCCAGCGATTGCGCCATCGAGATAAAATCGAACTGTCCGCCAACGCCACTGACAACACGTCCGTCCTCCAGTGCATCTGAAACAGCCGCGCCGAGTAGCGTGACCATCATGGTTTCATTGATAAAGCGTGCGTCCCGCCGCTGCGCGCGTTTCTCGGCTTCCTCGCCAAACAAGGTGTTTACTTTCGAGATGCGGGTCATATCAATCAGTTTGCGGCGCGCTTCGGGGAGCTTGCGTAGCCCGTCATACAAAGCGTTTGAACCGATGAAAAAGCCTGCATGCATGACGATATCGCTTGAGCTGTCGGCCGGTCGCTTGATGAGGCCCGCGTCGAACAGCGAGTACAGTGCATCACTCAACAACTCGGTCGAGGCGTAAAGACCTTCGCGAAATGGCGTGAGTTCAACAGGCAGATGCCGGCGTCGTTCGGTTGCCGTACCGCCAGGCAGTTTTTCAAGCACTTTCGCAAACAGCGCCGGTGACGAATGTCGCAGTTGCAGGCAATGTGCGACCGCATCACTGAGTGAGCCGATACCGAGTTGCAGTGTGCCCCCATCGCGAACGAGGCTTGCAACGTGCATCGCGGTCGCGTAGTCGCCGTCAGACACCGCACGGTTGGGCAGGGCAAACAGCGGATAGTCGTAGCGAGCGTCGTCGAGGACGATATCGATATCGCTTGCATTGATATCCGCGTCACCCAGCATGAAAGGCATCGAATGATTAACCTGTCCAACAAGCAAGGCAGGCAGACCCGCCTTTCGACGCTCATTGAAATACGGCACCAGGTCGAGTGTTACCTCCGGATTGGAACCCAGGCTGAAGCGCCCGGGGCGATCCGGTGAGACAGCGACCAGTTGTGCCAGGACGTTCACGCCGAGGCGCATCAATTCGCCGGCCACCTCGCTGTAATTGATGCTTGCGTATTGTTGCTGCACGTACGCGTTGCCAAGATAGCCGCCGGGCCGCAGGTAAAATTCCTGAACACGCACGTTGGCCGGCAGCGATCCGGCACGAATCGCCTCGACATAGCGGGGAACGGGACAGTTTGGGTACAGCCGCTCAAGCAGCGGTTCAAGAAAGCGCTTTTCCAGCTCGCTACCACCTCGTGGCGGTTCCAGTGTCAGCCCGGTAAAAATCGTGAGCGATATCGACGAATCCTGCCGTGCCAGCTCAAACAGGGCATCAGCGACATGCGTTGCCTTGCCAATACCGATCGGCAGGCCGAGCACGACTTCATGCCCGACACGCTCAACGATGCCTTTGGCGGTTTCTTCAGCAGATTGGCAGGTGACGGTCACGCGGCGAGTATAGCAACGTCACGCCGCGACCTTTCGGTTGCCGTAGCGACTACTCCGCTGCGGCGTCTCCGGAAAGCGCGGCGTCCAGCATTTCAACGAGTTCGTCGCGGCTATAGCTGTACGGGCCCCATGTGTTCAGCTCAACCAGCCTTCCGATCTTCGTGCCTATTGTTAACGCTTGCTCGTCCTCGTTCGGGACAACCATATAGCGACGCAGCGGCTTGTCGTTAAACAGGGCGTGCATGAAAGCTTCAGTAACCTCATCGGGTTCCTTGTAGGAGAGTTCACGTGCAGCGGTCGCATCAAAGGCTTCTTTCATCTCTGCTGTCACTTCGCCGCCGTCGGCCTCAAGCCGGTCGAGTCTGCGCGAAACGCTCGTCCGGCGAATATTCGACTTGTAGTTACCCGGCTCCACGACGCTGACCCAGACGCCAAGTGGTTCCATTTCCGTGGCGAACGAATCGGTGAACGCCTCGATCCAGTGCTTACTGCCGCTGTAGGCGCTGAAACCTGGGAATCCTGCGAGAGTGCCGGCGATCGAACCGGTCGTAACAATGCGTCCCCTGGATTCTATAATGAGGGGTGCGAACGCCTGAGTCGTACGGTAAACGCCCTCGACATTGACGGCGTAAACGAAACTCTGGTTTTTGACGGGCGTCTCGATGACTTCGCCGCCTCCGCCAACACCCGCATTATTAACGAGGCCATAAAGTCCGGTGCCGTTTTTCTTAATCATTGCGACAGCCGCGTCGACCTGGCCTTGACTGGTGACGTCGAGTTGCACTGCCGTGATGTTGTCGATCGCATCCAGTGCGGCGATGTCTTTATCTTTTCGCGCACCTGCGTAGACGTGGTAGCCGCTCTCCGCGAGCGATTCGGCGAGGTGGCGGCCGATGCCTGTGCTGGCCCCGGTGACCAGGATGGATTTGGTTTGTTCAGCAGCGACGGTTTGAGGCGCGGCAATAAGCGCGATGACGATCGCTACGGAAAAAATAAACTGGAGAAGTTTATTCATGGAGTACCCCCTATTTAATTTTTGTTGTTAGCGGCGACACTACCACATGTTTGGCAGAAGGCGATCCTGGGCCTTAGAGACCGGCGGCGAGTCGACTCCCCTGATCAATCGCACGTTTGGCATCGAGCTCGGTCGCGACATCTGCACCGCCAATAATGTACGTCTCAATACCTGCCGCTTGCAGCGGCTCGGGCAACTCGCGAAGTGGAACCTGCCCGGCACACATCACGATGTTGTCCACAGCTATCCAGGTCGGGTTCTCACGATTCTTGCCGTAGCTGACCAGCAGGCCTTCATCGCCGATGCGTTCATAGTTGACGCCGCCGATCATTCGCACCTTATTCATCTTCAGTACGGCGCGGTGAATCCAGCCGGTCGTCTTGCCGAGATTGGCACCGTGCTTTCCGGCTTTGCGTTGCAGCAGTGTGATTTCCCGGCGTGGTGATTCCGCTCGCGTTGGCTCTTTCGAAATACCACCGCGAGCTTCGGCTGGGTCGACGACGCCCCATTCCGCTAACCATTCAGCGAGGTCGAGCGTGGGCGAATGCCCGTCGTGTAACAGGAACTCGGCGACATCGAAACCGATACCGCCTGCGCCGATGATAGCGACGCGCTCGCCGACGGGCGCCCGATTGCGAAGCACGTCGATATAGCTCAGCACCTTCGGGTGATGCTGTCCTTCGATCTTCGGGTCGCGCGGTGTGACGCCAGTGGCGATGATAGCGCCGTCGTAGTTTTTGCCTGCCAATGTTTCCGCGGTAACGCGGGTGTCGAGATGAACGTGCACGCCCAGTAACTCAATCTGTCGCGTGAAGTAGCGCAACATCTCGTGAAACTCTTCCTTGCCGGGAATCACCTTGGCCATGTTCAACTGCCCACCGATGTCTGCAGCGGCCTCGAACAGGTCAACTTTGTGGCCGCGCTCGGCCAGCACCAGCGCGGCAGAGAGTCCGGCAGGCCCGGAACCAACAACCGCAAAATTACGACGGCTTTTCGCCCTGGTGTAGTTCAATTCAATTTCATGACAAGCCCGCGGATTTACGAGACAGCTCGACATCTTGTTCGCGAAGGTGTGATCAAGACAGGCCTGGTTGCAGGCGATGCAGACGTTAATTTCGTCAGCGCGGTCTTCGCGTGCTTTCAGTACAAATTCCGGGTCAGCCAGCAGCGGGCGCGCCATCGAGACCATGTCAGCACAACCCTCGGCAAGAATTTGCTCCGCGGTAGCCGGCAGGTTGATGCGATTGGAGGTCACCAGCGGGATACTGACCTCGGTTTTCATTTTCTTCGTCACCCAGGTAAACGCACCACGGGGCACCGAGGTTGCGATCGTCGGAACACGCGCTTCGTGCCAGCCAATACCAGTATTGATAATGGTGGCACCGGCGTTCTCGATCGCCTTGGCCAGCATCACCGTTTCTTCCCAGGTATTGCCGTCAGGAATCAGGTCGATCATCGACAGGCGGTAAATGATAATGAAGTCTTTGCCTACCGCCTCGCGGGTACGTTCGACAATTTCAACCGGCAAACGCATACGCTGTGCGTAGTCGCCGCCCCACTTGTCGGAACGCTGATTGGTGTGTGTAACCAGAAACTCGTTGATGAAATAGCCTTCCGAGCCCATGATCTCGACGCCATCGTATCCAGCGTCGCGCGCGAGCTGTGCGCAGCGCACGAAATCGTGAATCTGTTTTTCGACACCGGCAGTCGACAGCTCGCGCGGGGCAAACGGTGAAATCGGTGACTTGATACGAGAAGGTGCGACGGGCAGCGGATGATACGCATAACGCCCGGCGTGCAAAATCTGCATTGCGATCTTGCCGCCTTCGGTGTGCACGGCGTTGGTAACGATGCTGTGCTTTGCCGCTTCAGATCGGGTGGTGAGTTTTCCGGCGAACGGTTTCACCCAGCCAGCCCGATTCGGCGCGTAGCCGCCGGTGACGATCAGACCAACTTCACCCCGGGCACGCTCGGCGAAATAGGCCGCAAGACGATCGTGTTTGTTACCGTCTTCGAGGCCGGTGTGCATGGAACCCATGAGCACGCGGTTCCTGAGCGTGGTGAAGCCGAGATCGAGGGGGGCGAGCAGGTGCGGGTAAGTACCGTTGGACATTGGCGTTAATTTGGCACGAAATGGCCGGGAAAGCGATCAATAGCCCGTCCGCTACGCAAGCATTCGTTGCACGAACCGTGGGTCTGCCTTGATCATTCGTAAAAAATTCGCCGCTGCTGCGTCCGGTTTTCTCTTTCCTTGTTCCCAGCCTTTGAGCGTATCGAGACTCAATTGAAATGAGCGAGCAAAGACCGCCTGAGACATGTTCACACTCATACGAATCGATTTAATTTCTTCTGGCGACAAGATGACATAGACAGATTTCGGTGCCGTAGTGCCCTTGGCTACCTTAACGGCCTCCTTCAAATTGCTATCGAGCTCTTTGAATAGTTTTTCATCCATTATTCGTCTCCTAAGCGAATTCGTCGACAATGACATCAACATGTTTTCTCAATTGCGCCATTTGCCTGGCAGTCAAATTGTCCTGCTCCGCCTTGGCGTATACCAACAACAGGAGGAGTGGTTTGTTGTCGTTGTGAAAATAGTAAATGACTCGAGCGCCGCCACTCTTACCTTTGCCCGGGCGCGCGATGCGGACTTTACGTAAACCACCAGTACCCTTAATAATCTGCCCTGCTTTTGGGCGCCGCGCCAAGACCTCAAGCATGGCGTCAAAGCCGGCTTTACCAAGTAGCTTGAGAGCCTTTTCTTGAAAGGTCCCGATCGGTACGAGGGTCTGCATCAGCTATGATCCAATGAACCATAGTGTAGTTCAATGAACTCCAAAGAGTCAATCTCCCGCTGTCCGCTTGGGGACAAGATAATTAACTGATTATTATGGAGAATTAGAACTAGAGAAGGCGATCAGCGAATCTGCCGATTACCTTGATATTCTTGGATCGACCTTGTTATTTGTGCTTCAAAGCAGCAATGGTATGCCGTGCCCGCGCACGTCGAATATCGTCGAGTTGCTTCAGCGTCTGCGTTTCGGCGATGTCGATCTTCTCTTCGACATCGGCACTGTACAGCGGCGTATTTTCGACTTTCAGCCGATGTTGGCCGAGTGTTATGACGTCGTCAGTGCGCAGAATCTTGCTCTGCACCTGTATCGAATTCACGGTGGTGCCATTGGTGCTGTTCAGGTCAACAAGA
>JAJFKS010000006.1 GCA_021773115.1 Woeseiaceae bacterium
TTGAACGGGGCTTGGGAATCGTAGAAAACGACTCTACGATTTCTCTACGTTGATAAAACGAAGGGCCTACCGACATCGGTAAACCCTTGTTTTAATTGGCGCGCCCGGAGAGATTCGAACTCCCGACCGCTCGGTTCGTAGTTAGCTCACTTGACAGTAAGTTATTGTAATCATTGAAGTGTCGTTGGGGCGCTCGTTGCATCAATTGCCCTACTCTGCACAACGACGCACAACCGAACAACGCAAATCTCCCGCAAATCCGTCGGGTTTCACTTCAATCATTTGACTTGACTGATTAAGCGACGGCTAAAGACTGCAACCCTGTAGTTTTACTATTTTATTTTTCAGGCCAACGTCGACCGACTCCGCCATCACACCGTCGAGCTCCTTTAGTTGCTTCGACACGTTGTATGAACAATACGTCCCCTTATCTTCGAGGGTATATACGAAGTCGGCAGCCAACACGCTGGTTGGAAGGACTACACAAATTGAAATTACAGCGAGCAAGTGCTTCATTGTCATTCTCCCGTTGCTCGATTCTGTCTGAATCGGCTAGGCTGAATGTTCATCCTGGTCGATACCTTCAATAATGGGACAACCCTCGTCGCTCGCAATGCAAAGGTTGAGAAGAAGCTGGAGTTCGCCCCGCAATAATTTCAGGTCGCACAAATGTTCCTCCACCTCACCGAGCTTGCGTTGAGTCAGGACGCGCACTTCGTCACGCGCATGTTGTGGGTTCTCGCGCATTGACAGCAAATCACCAATTTCTTTTAGGCTGAACTGCATTTTCTGCGCACGTTTGATAAACCGAAGTCGCGAAATATCGCGCTCGTTGTAAACACGAACGCCAGAAGCCATACGATGCACCACCGGTAGCAAACTGATTTTTTCGTAGTAGCGCAAGGTGTCGGCACTCATTCCGAGTAGCGTGGTCACTGCGCCGATGCGGTATTCTTTCATGTGTCCTATCTCACGATAATGCTCTAACACCTGTAATCTTAATGGTGATTAATCAGATTGTTCCAGAGCGGATAAGATCCAGTGAACATCAACGCGACCCCCGCTAACACTTCAAGGGATTTTTGTGCGTGCCGCAGTCGGATAAGCAACTTGAGCCAGCTCATGCCCAATGCCGCGGCAACACCGAGGGCGGCATGCGCAACCATCAGTCCTGCTATGAAGGTACCGGTCAATACATTAGCTTGATTACGCGTAGGGCTCTTGGTCACGAAGGCCAGGGCTACGGGAACGGAATCCAGCGATACCGGATTAAGGCTAAACACGAAACCCACTAGGAAACCGAGCCCGACACCGGCCAGGCTGGCCTCTTGCAGGGTCAGCCGGAGCGATTCCAGGTCAATTCCGAACAACGCCACTAGATCCGCTCGACCTCGATATTAGTCGCATGACGTGGCGTACGCCTATCCGGTGTTACTGCAAAAAGATCGACCGTGATAGGCCTTTTTCGTCGCAGCGGCATGCTCATGTGGTCTGTGCCTTGATCCGCTCTTCCAAGACTTGACGCAACGCGCGCGTGCTTGGATGAGTTCGGAACGCCAACTCGCCATCGATTGCAATTGCCGGCAGCGACAACACACCGAGTGCGACGGCGTAATCCAATTCGTCCAGGACATTTATCTCGCGCCACTCGATACGCTCGGCACCCAACTCGTCAACGAGCAATTGCAGTACCGGCCGGATGCGTCCACATTTAGCGCATCCCGGGGAAGAGAATACTTCAACCTTGATCGGATCCACGGTCACCTCTTGATACTTCGTCGGGTTCACGCCAACGGTAAGAGGGCCACCTGCCACAAGCTTTCATCAACGCTACGACAACCTCCAATTGTAGTTCATGGTGCTCGGCCAATACTGAAAAGCGATGTTTGAGCTGATCGCGGTACTCGCGAACCACGTCACTTTCGTTACAGTAATGTCCCGTATTAATCTGCACCTTGATCCGGCTATTTTGCTGATCAGTGACTGATATAACGCAGATTTCAAGCGGCGCCGGAACAGTGGAAGTCGATTCAAGGCTTCCCTGCCGGCCGCCACATTTCCACCCGATTGCCGGCAAAATTGGCGCTCCACACGGTTCCGTCAGCGTCCACGGCCAGCGCTATCTCGGAATGACCGGGGCCCTGCGCAAGGGTACCGAAGGCGGTCAGAAACGAGCCCTCGGCCGTGAATTTCTGGATGCGGTCGTTGTAGAAGTCGGCAACATAGACAGTTCCGTCGGCGCCAACGGCTATCGAGGTGGCAGTGGCAAACCAGCCCTTGAAGGGGCCGAAGATATTCGCACCAAAGGGCCCGCCCCATTTGCGGATAAATTCCCCGGCAGGGCCAAACTGTTGAACACGATCGTTATAACCATCGGCGACATAGAAGCCGCCGTCGGCTGCAATTGCGACGTCGGTGGGATAGTTGAAATCACCGGCACCGATGCCGGTGCCATTCCAACTCTTTAGCACATTGCCGTCCGGGGTGAGATGGACGACGCGTTGGGCGTAGGTGTCGGCAACCAGGAGCGTGCCGTTCGCACGTATGGCTACGCCGCCGGGGCTGTTCAACCCGTCTTCGGCCGCAATGGCTCGACGGTATTCGCCGTCCAGCGTGAAGACGTGGATCACGTCCTTGAAATAGTCAGGAACATAGAGCCTGTCACCGGCGATGGCCATGTTCATCGGGCGACCGAGCACTTTGTTGCCGAAAGCCCGCTTGAACGTGCCTTGCTTGTCGAAGACCTGGATACGGTTGTTGCGCGCGTCGGCGACGAATACCGCATCGGCGGTTATCGCGATACCGGTGGAGTCGTTGAACTGGGCTGGGCCATTGCCTTTTTCGCCCCAGTGCTGAGCCAGTTCGTACGGCGGTTCCTGATTCCAGTTGACCGCACCGCCTGCCCAAACGAGTATGGCGACCAGTATCAGGATAGCGACGGCACTGTAGCCCAACCATTTACCGAGTTTAAGCATGTTCTATCTCCGAGACTAGAAGTTGCGACGAAACCCGACGCGCACGATGTAATCGTCCTCAATCGCGTTACCGTTCGGGTTGCTCGACACGGGCAACTGCACGGTACCCTCGACGATCCAACTCCGGGTAACGTATTGCAAGCCTGGTGCCAGCAGCCATTGGGTACCACCGGAGTTTGCGTCGGTACCACTACCTATCTCGTCGCGCTCGCGGCGGATGAGATTGGATTCGAGCAGGCCGTAGACGAAACCAGGCGTGCCGGGCACGCCCTTCAGGCTGCGTGGCCAGATTCGGTATTGCAGCGAGGCGTCGAAACGCGTCTCGTCGCCCAGTGCGAAGCCATCGTGGCGCCCGTTTTCGCGATAGAGCACTTGTGCATCCACCTGGTACTGGAGCGTCTGATAGGTGGTTACTACGCCCGCGACGCCGTCCCAGGCGCCATCGCCCGCCTGCAGCGGTCGCGGCAGCTCGCCGAGGCTATCGCGGTCATTATCATCGCCAGTGGGCGCAGTGACGCCGAACACCGGTGATACGCGGAAGGTGCCGCCGGTGAAATCGTTCTGGTAAAGCGTGTAGCGGCCGAACAGCGAAATGTCGCCGAAGCCGTCGGTGTCACGCTCGGCCCGGCCGAACGGCAGGGTGACATCCAGTTCTTTGTCGAAGAAATAGGGGACCGCGCCAAATACCGCGAACTTTGACGTCACGCCATAACCCAGCACATTGCCCAGGGCCTGCACCGAGACGTCGCGATCCATAGGCCCGTCGTCGGAGCGCTGCCGCAGTACAAGCTGCTCGCGCCAGACGTATTGACCTTTGGCCACCGGCAGGGCGGTGTTGAAGGTGTTGGGTGCGGCGTACACAGTGGCCGAGTTGGTCAGCAGCAGAGCGCTAACCAGCATCGTCGGGATAACAGAATAGATATTATTGCGAATCTCGACCTCCTGATCCGCCTTCGGCCTCGGCGTAGGATCGCAGCGTGAAGCCAGCCTCTTTGACTGCCTGACGCGCCTGCTCCTCGGTGAGCGTCTTGCCCTCTTGCAGGGTCACGCGCACCACACTGTCGCCGATGTCGATCTCAATATCGGTGACGCCGTCAACCTTGTTGAGACGTTTCTCGATACCGAAGGCGCAGAAGGGGCAGGCCAAGCCATCCACACCCAGTACGTATTGATTGTCGGCAGCCAGCGCAGCAATACTGAACATCAGAACTGCCAACAGCAGGGATAGTCTTGTAAACATGACGAAGCCTCTCGCTTGGAATGTACAATTGCAGCTTAATACCTGGAGCGTACTCCAGGTCAAGCACTGGGTGGGATCACCGACAATGTAGGTACATTTGACCAGAATCAGACGGCCGGAATTTGGAGTAAATTCGCCTTGCGTCGCTCACGGGACATTCCGCTATTCCTAACAGTCTAGCTGTCCGCCATCGAACACGGAAAAAAGACTTACAACATTGATCCCAGGTCGGATCCCACCGATGGATAAGCACTGACCATTCTCTTTAAATCCGCTGTCTTCATGCCGGACTTGATGGCCAGCCCAAAGATATTAATGAGTTCGGCATACTCGGGCCCGAACAGGTGTGCACCCAATATCTCATCCGTTTGATTGTCGATAAGCACTTTCACGGCAGCGCAATCCTCGCCAACTCGCATGTTCGAGTACCAGTCACCCGTGTCGGTGAACTTCGAGCGAAAGTCGATGCCGAGCTCTTTCGCCTCCGCCTCGAGCATTCCAACACGCGTAAGCTCCGGTATGGTAAAAACGGCGGTCGGAACACCACGATAGTCAGCCGTCTTGCTGTTGCCCTTCAACATGTTTGAGGCCGCAATCTTGCCTTCATGGAAGGATATCGGCGTCAGTGGCCAACCTTCTGTATCGCTCGCATCGCCGGCTGCGTACACCGATGGGTTGGAAACGCTTTGCAGATATTCGTTCACCCTTACGCCTCGATCACTGAACTCTACGTTGGCCGCTTCGAGGTTCAGACGGTCAAGTGCGGCGACACGCCCGGCGCCGTGCACCACCAGGTCCGTACTCCAGGTTCGTTCATCGCCGTCCTTAATTGCCGATACCTCAAACCCGTCATCGACCTTTGTGATCGATTGAACATCTGTTTGCGGACAAAACTGAACTCCAATGCTTTCCGTTCGCTGCACAAGTTTGTCAACCAGGTCGGGATCGAACGCCGATAGCGGACGCGCACCGTGGTCAAGAATGCAAACGTCACTCCCTGCGCGTGCTGCGATGTGTGCGAATTCGAAAGATATGAACCCGCCGCCGACGAACAGGATTCTTTTCGGTAGTGCTTCCAGTTCGAGGAACTGCGTGCTGTCAATCATATGCTCGGCGCCTGGCACCTGGACGTCTCGCGGGCGGGCGCCTGTCGCTATCAGCGCGTACCGAGTCTCGAGCAACGAACTACCTACTTCAATACTGTTGGGGTTAATGAAACGCGCAGATCCATGAAAGGTCTCTATTCCATTCTTTTTCAAGCCGCCTTCAACGCGATCCGGCATCCTGTCCGTGAAGGTCCGTTTGAAGGCCATCAGATCGGCCCAGTTGATGCGCAAGCCGTCAGCCTCTACCCCTTTGCCGCGCATGAGATTCACGGCATCCACCAGCTCGGCACCGCGACGTAGCATTTTCTTCGGGTCGCACCCGCGCAGCGCACAGGTTCCCCCGTAAGGCAGTTCATCAATGACGGCCACCTGCCAGCCCGCCGATGCGCATCGATTTGCGGCAGACGTGGCCGCGGTGCCTGCACCAATAACAACAAGGTCGATTTTTTTCATCGCTCGTATCTCCTTACGCTTAGTTTCAGTAACGTGGGTCGTCCGCTAACGATTTGTCTTTTTCAATTGACGCAATCCAGCCATGGGCTAGCGCCCGGTGCAGTGTGGCCGCAATCCGTTGCGGCACGGTGGCTGAATCGAATTCCTCCGCCAACCGTTCACTCGCCACGGCCAATTCAGGTTCCCGGGCGATGACACTAATTACGGCATAGTTGTCACTATCTACTTCGGCCAACATGGGTCTGTATCGCTCGCCGCGCCAGAGGGCAATGTTGTGTACCGGTGAGGCGTCCAACTCAACGTGCTCACCTTTTGCCAGCCACACTCGATCGGCATTGCTGCCAAGCGCTAGCAAGGTGAGCGTGGGCATTAACCGGATCTGAAGCGATGGCCAGTCCTCTGGCGTAAATACCTGCAATCGGTGTGGATCGGCGGCGTTAGCATCTGGCCCATCAAAAACGTTCAGCGCCGCCCACTCGATAGCGGCGAGATCACCCAGCATCACAGATTTTTCTACATGCAACCAGTCGGCAAACTGATGTCCAAACTCGCGGAGACTCGGCGCGCTCGATGGACTAGCCAAAGCATAATCACCGGCACAACGTGCGAAGTTTTTCTTGCCGAGTATTTTCTCGGTCACTGGAAAGTCGTGCGCAAGTGCGGCTTCGAGTCGAATGAAGTACGCGTTGCGATACACGTCAAGCCTGTCGTTGGCACTTGTGCAACCGACTGATCGAACCTGCCCCGCCAAAACCTCCTCATGGTGCCCGCGATACAGGAACTCACGAAATTGCGTTTGGAATTGACTGAGGCGTGCTGAACTCATGATGCAATCGCGACGGAGCGCCGACGGACGTGGTCGACCTCTTCGAGCAGCTCAGCCAACGGCGGAATATGATCGTCACGCTCAATACAGACTGGCACCGGCCCAAACCGGGCGCGTGCGGCGTCGTACAGCTGCCAGACATCTTTCGACACAGGGTGATCGTGCGTGTCGATCTTGAGGGTCTTATGTGTGCTATGGCCCGCAAGATGATGTTGTGCAACCCGCTCTGCTGGTATGGCGTTGAGGTAGGTCATGGGATCAAAGCCATGGTTATGCGCGCTGACAACAATGTTGTTCAGGTCGAGCAGCAACAAGCAGTCGGCGCGTTCGGCGACAGCAACGAGAAACTCCCACTCCGTCATGCCGCTCCAATCGAATTCGGCATAGCTCGACAGGTTTTCAATCAAGATTTGTCGGCCAAGCGCGTCTTGCACCTGGGCAATGCGATCCGCCACGTGCGCGATCACGTCTTCAGCATACGGCAGCGGCAGCAGATCGTGCAGGTGATGACCGCCGTGGCGCGTCCAACACAGGTGGTCCGAGACCGACAGCGGCTCGAAGCGATCGATGAGCGCATTTAGCGCCTTGAGATAGTTCTTGTCGAGTGGATCGGTACCACCAAGGTTCATCGACACACCATGAAAGGCGACGGCGTAGTGGCTTCTTACGTCGTCCAGGACCGCTAGCGGTTGACCACCGGGCACCATGAAATTTTCGGTAATGAGTTCCAGCCAGTCGACCCGGATCTCGCCGCGCCGCGCGTCCGCATACATCGGCGGTCGCAAGCCCAGTCCGATCTCCGCGACGACTATTTCCTTGTTGATGGCAATGCTCATTGACGAGTGCGGGCCCGTCGCTTGCCGCTTGCGCCAATGTTCTGAGGTTTGTCTGTCACAGTCGATCTTGCCTTGGTTGCCACATCGTCAACTCGCAACCGGCAGCCACTGAAACTCGAATTTGACCTTGTGATGAGCCGCCGCCACGGAGTCCTCGAGATCAAGGACGAAACCGCCCTCCTGATTATGTGACCAGGTCTCCGCTGTCTCCCGGTCACGAAAAAAGTGAACGTAGTGACAAAAGCTCGTCACCACATCGCGATCGAATTCCGCCTCGTCCGGCAAAACATACGACAGGTGGACCGTCTGCGGAGACGCATACTCAACGCCGTTCGGTGATACCTCAAGGCGAATCGGCTCTCCGGTCTGTTTGCAGTTGGCGAGGATTCGACAGGTCTTGCCGATCAGCACGGGGATGAAAAGCGTGTCCCAGGCGCACCATCCATACAGGGTCGTATCATCAACAACGATCTGATGTGACGACACCGGGTCGATGGCGAGGCCCCAAAAACCGATGACCGCGCCGTCGTCGTTAAAGTACACGCCAGGCCACTCATTCAATCTATCGACTATCGTCGACAGCGGTACACCGGTCTGCCGCGACAGTACCTGCAGTTCGACCGGTTTGCCTTTGGCCAGCCGCTGATAAAGACAACGCGCAACCCGTTGTTCGTCGTCGCCGAGCTGAATGAATAACTCGCCGAGCGCTTGAATGCGCTTATTCGTCTGATCAGTATTCATCTTATTGCGCCACGTATCATTTGCGCTTCGCAGGGTCGCCCGGCGATCCCGCGAGCAGTTCACCGCCATTTGCATAGCACTGCTTCTCCGGCACGTATATGTAGCCTTCGCCCTTGCAATCGTTTTGCGAGGTGCACGCATTGAGGGCCGTGGTGCAGGCCGTGGTCCCCTTGCACTCGTTGATGCCCCAGCATGCCACTTCACCGGCTTCCGCCTGCGGCACCAGCACGTCCACCGACTTGTACATGCCGTAGAAGGCGCCCGCCGCCGCGACACTCAGTGCCGCACCGGTCAACGCGCGACGTTGCAGGTTGGGTGTCGCGGATTCTGATTCGCTTGCCGGTACATCGCAGGCGACATCACAGGCAGGCGCTTGGCGACCGTTGACGTAGTCCCACACACTGCCCGACACCAACACGGCCAGCCCAACGTACACCGACCATGGCTGCGGGAATACGCCGGTGACCATGAACCACAGTCCGGCCGCTCCGAACGTGGCGCCGCCAAGGGACAACCAAAAAGGCGCCATCTGGCCATGCTGTCGTGAGGAGCGATACAGCAACCACAAACTGAAACCCGCGAAACCGACGAACAAGGGAAAGAGATAAGCGTCATGGATGATGAAGCCGAGACCGACGGCACCGAGTGCCGCGAGCACCGCCGGGATACCCAGGCAACAGGCGGCCGCGATACCGGTACCGATAAGTCCTGCGAACTGTTTCATAAAGGCTTTCATTCATGTACTCCTAAAATTAAGCTAATGCGAGTTGGTGGACCACTTTTTATGACTGCGCTCGAAAAAGCGCAGGCTGTTGGCGTACCCGTTGAAGGTCAGCCGACAAACGGTTCATTGTTGCCTGCTTTGTGCTGACCTGTGCCCGCAGCTTTTCGCATTGGGAGCGGACCGTTGGAGCATCGTCAGTATCGATGGCGTGCACGAGCACACGAAGTTCATCGATCAAGATTCCGGCCTGCATGGCAGCACCGATGAACAGCAATCGCGCCACGCCGTCGTCATCAAAACGATGGTGACCGGCAGAGCTGCGCCCACAATTTTTTACCAATCGAAATTGCAGGTAGTTCCTCACCTGGTGTGAGGACAAACCGGCCATCTGTGCAGCGACCGACAAGCGGTATTGCTCTGAAATTTGCTCGACTGCGTGGCCCATCAACCCGCGCAGCACGACAGCATTTTCACATCCTTGCTAAAAGTCTGTGCGCACAACTTTAGTCCTTCGACCATAGTGAGATACGGGAATAACTGCCCCGCAAGGTCATCGACTGTCATCTGGTTACGAATCGCAAGCGCGGCAGACTGGATAATCTCGCCGCCCTCGGGCGCTAAAACCTGTACGCCAATGATGCGCCCTGTGCTCACGTCGGCCACCAACTTGATAAGCCCCTGTGTCTCAAAATTTGCCAATGCCCGCGGTACGTTTTCCAATGCCAGGGTACGCGAGTCTGTGTCGATTCCGGCGGCCTTCGCCGCTGCCTCGTCCAGGCCGACCGTCGCAACCTGTGGATCCGTGAAAATCACCTCTGGTACAACCGACAAATCCAGCTCAGCATCACCGCCGGTCATGTTGATCGCCGCGCGTGTGCCGGCCGCGGCGGCCACGTATACGAACTGTGGTTGACTGGTGCAATCACCCGCCGCATAAATATTGTCGGCGCTGGTGCGCATCCGTTCGTCGATAACGATGGCGCCCTTTCGGTCCGTCTCGACGCCTGCAGCACTCAGGTTTAGCTCCGCCGTGTTGGGGGCCCGGCCCACGGCGACCAATAGCCCGTCACCCGCTATTTCACCTTCATCGGTATCAAGAACAAATCGGCCGTCAGCATAATTAACGGACTGCGCCTGCGTATTGGTCAGAACACGAATACCTTCCGACTCAAATACAGACTGAAGACCCGCACCCAATTCAGGATCGGAGCTGTACAGCAATGAATGTCGAGCCAGTATCGTTACCTCGCTCCCGAGTCGGCGGAACGCCTGTGCCAACTCCACCGCAACCACAGATGATCCGATAACCACCAGATGATCCGGCAACGCTTCGGCCTCCAACGCCTCGGTCGAGGTCCAATACGGTGTGGCCGCCAGACCGGGGATCGGCGGAATTATCGAAGCAGCCCCTGTAGCAATCAGCACTCGATCTGCATGGACAATTTGCTCTTCTCCAGTGTCGCTGGTCACAACAAGGGTTTGACCATCCTTGAAGCGCGCAAATCCATTCATGAGCGTGATATCCGGATTATTGTCCAGGATGCTAACGTACTTCGCCGCGCGCAGCTCTTCGACGCGACGCGTTTGTTGCGCGACCAGCGCGCGCCGATCAACCTCAGGTACTTGCCGAGCCAGCCCCTCAAATGGGTGGCTTGACTGCAGGTGTGCGACATGTGCGGCGCGGATCATGATCTTTGATGGCACACAACCAACGTTGACACAGGTGCCGCCAATCGTGCCTGACTCGATAATTGTGACGCGCGCACCGCCCTCCGTAGACTTGATGGCCGCCGCAAACGCGCCGCTACCACTGCCTATGACGACAACGTGAGTACGCTGATCGTCACCGCGCGTATTCGTGGCTTCACTATCATGTACAGATGCTTCGTAGCCGGCATCGCGTACACTCTTAAGTAATGTCTCGACCGAGACATTATCCGGATGATCCACGCGTGCCTGCGACTTTTCGTATGAAACACGAGCGGTCACGCCCGATACGCCAGCCAGCGCAGTCTCCACGCTCGACGCGCAGTGATCGCAGGTCATCCCGCTGATGGTTAAGGTTTGTGTGCCCATGCTTTGTTAACTCTCCGTTTCAGTGGGTCGGCATCGCGAATGACGGCTAACCCAATTTAGTTGTTGTGAAAATTCGTCCATCGCTTCGCGTCGATCGCGAAGACTTTGTTCAATGTTAGCCGCGAGCTCCGTCAGTCTCTCTGCACAGGGTCCAGCCATT
Organism: Woeseiaceae bacterium; assembly: GCA_021773115.1. GTDB lineage: Bacteria > Pseudomonadota > Gammaproteobacteria > Steroidobacterales > Woeseiaceae > UBA1847. The sequence continues at coordinate 11,138 of JAJFKS010000006.1, forward strand.
TGGTCCAGTTCAGATAGCAATTGAGCGACCTCACGAATTGCCAAGCCGGCATCGGTGGCAAGCCCAATGAGCCGCAGACGGCGCACAGCGCCATCGTCCAGTCGATACCATCCCTGACGCGTGCGTACAGGCTGCCCGATCATTCCCGCGTGCAGATATTTGCGCGCCTGGTGAATCGTAATTCCCGCCTGTTCCGCAGCGCGGGAGATGCTGTAACGCTTCGCCATCGAATGTCATTCCAGTGCACTGAGATTCAAGGCCAATCGTATCGTCACCGATGCGTTCACCCGTGTACGAAACGTCACCTCGAGCCTTGCCTTCTTACTCGGCCAGCGTCGACGGATAGCCTGCCTCAGTGGTGGCTTTCTCGAGCGCCGCGACATTGGTCAGTTGTGGGTCATACGTCACTTTCGCAAGCTTGGTCGCATAGTCGACGCTAACATCGAGCGTACCCTCCACGCGTTCCAGCGACTTCCTTACCGTGATCGGGCACGTTGCACAGGTCATGTTCTGCACGGCCAGCTCGATCGTGGCTGTCTGCGCTTGTGCAGCCTTACTGACCGTGTTGGAATCGTTCGCATAAGACATGCCGATCAAGGTTGATGTGCCAACTAACGCTGCCAACAGGGCAGCGACCAGGGTTGTTTTTTTCATCGAGCTCATCCTCTACAAGTTCATTGGGTGCGTATGTTTGATGCTAAAGACATTTACAAGATATACTGGGCGTACCACGGGAACGCGATAAGCACCAGCAGTACCGAACTGATCGACCAAAACAGGAAGCGTTGCTTGCGCAGCGTCTTTGGGTTTGCACAAGACGCGTCCGGCGCACAATTTTGCGGCACCAAATAGAGTTTGCGAAACGCCAACGCCAGGAACAGCAAGGTCGCACCGATCATATACGGGCGAAATGGCTCAAGCGCCGCCAGGTTACTTATCCAGGCGCCACTGACACCCAGTCCCAGGAGCAACAGTGGTCCAACACAGCACACCGAGGCAAGAACGGCTGCAGTAATGCCTGCAATAAGGGTGCGTTTTTCCGTGGTCGCCATTCGTCATCACTCCGCCGTTGCTTAAAAAAGGTTGGTGAACCCTCTCGATCGAAAGTTCCGTTCTACAATCCCGCCTTTGGTGGCAGGAAAAGGCGAGTATGAACTCCGTACCGCGGTACGGTGTCAAGCCTCTAATACCGTCGTGATTTCACAATGCGCGATCAATCCCCCAATCCAATGGCGTCAGGGCTTGTCGGAAAAGGCATTGATCAGGGGACAAGACTTTGTGGAGTGCGGTTTCGCGCAACCCCCCAATAATTGATCCAGCGTGGCTCGCATGCCATTCAGGTCGCGGATATGTGTTCGCATTTCGCGGCGGCCAAGTCCTGCACATCGCGACAACGGCCATCACTGATCTGCAACAGCTCATCGATTTCTTTGCGGGTGAAACCCAGCTCCTTGGCGTCAGTCGTTGGCAACACGCACCGCCGACGAAGCAGCATTTCACCGCCGATTGGGTCAGATGCGCTTGCCACTTGAACGTGAGGGCGGTCACGAGGTGATGGATGCGTTACTGCGCTACCTTAGGGAAATCCCTGCCGGTGCAGAGCAATGTTTCGCCGCGGCGTTATTAAAACAGGCCATCGCCCGATATGTGCCGGCATTCAATGATTGCATGCACAGCCTTGACTCCGTACCACACTACGGCACTTAAACTGTCGTCATCGTCACCATCTTGCAGCCACAACGCTATGAATGAATCGAAATCACAATTGACAGTTGGCACTCACCGCTTTCGCGCCTATCTGTTCTCCGCGGTGGCATTCGTCACCTGCCCCTGCCACTTGCCGATCGTCGCCGGCGTGCTCGCTGGAACCACCGCCGGGGCAGTGTTGAGCGCGCACTTCGCACTGTCGGTTACGGTGTTGATCACTGTATTTGTCGCGAGCCTTGCGATCGCGATTCGTGCTTTCAATTCGCAACCGTGAATCGTGTCACGTCGTGTACGTAAGCCCTGCGGTAATTTGTTTGGTTTGATCCGCCCTGCAATCACGTGCTGGCGTGCAGCACGTATCCCGAGACTACTCGCGAACGATGGGAGCACTGATGCGAACAATCTATGCAGCACTTAAGTCGGTAATGGCTGAGCCCCGTTACCGAACCATCGGTGCGCTCGGCTTTGTCTTATCTCTCGCCCTTTATTTGCTGACACTGCCATCCGCCTACATCGGCGGGCGTCTCAGCCTGGATGCCCTGCCCTACCTAACACCCTACATGATCGTCGTATCGGTCATTATGGCAGCGCTGGTTGCGATGATAGTGACCCTCATGGTATTTCTGGTCGCCCGGCGTCGCAGCATGAGCAAGGCATCGACCGCTGGTGGGCTGTTGATTGGCATCGCGACACCCGTGCTCTGTTGCTCTCCGTTGCTGCCAATGATCCTGGGTTTTATTGCGATTTTCTTTCCGTCATTGGTCAGTGCAATCGGGTGGCGAGCGCAATGGTTCATCGCAACGCACGATACCGAGTTATATAGTGCTGCAGCGGCCTTTCTGATTCTCGGACTTTATCAAAATGCCAGGCGTGTTTTGGAAACGGAGAGTTGTCAGCCGGTTTTAGATGTTGCCTGAAGCGGTTTCCGGTCAGCATCATGGCGACGGCCGGTCGCCGATTCCGCACGCTTTCTTGCTGCCGCATCCATCGAAATATTGGATTTGCCAAGTAACTCATCAGTGTAATCTGGCGCTGGATAGTGAAACGGTATGGGGCCATCGGCCTCACCGTTAACGAATTGATGCACCAGGGCCGACCGGTCATGTGACACTTCAAGCGGCGTTCCGCACGCTATCATTTTGCCACCGGCAATCATGCAAACATGGTCCGCCATCGTAAACACGATATCCTGATCGTGGGAGACAACAACGCTGGTCAGGTTCGAGGTATCGTTCAATGTGCGAATCAGGCGCGAGATCACACCGACCGATATTGGATCCAGACCAACGAACGGTTCATCATAAAAAATGATCTCGGGATCCATCACGATGGCCCGCGCCAAACCGACTCGTCTCGCCATGCCACCGGACAATTGCGCAGGCATTAGTTTTGCGGCACCGCGCAAGCCCACACTGTGAAGCTTGAGTAGTACGACTGTTCGAATCAGCGATTCAGGAAGTTGCGTGTGCTCCCGCAGCGGGAACGCGACGTTTTCGAAGACGTTCAGATCAGTCATCAGCGCGCCCGACTGAAATAGCATGCCCATCCGCCTTCGCAAGGCGTATAACCCTTTCTCGGACAACGCGGTGACCGACACGCCTTCGATCGCTACGTTGCCGCTGTCAGGACAAATCTGGCCGGTCATCAAACTTAGCAGTGTCGTCTTACCCGTGCCACTCGGGCCCATGATCGCGGTGACCTTGCCGCGCTGAATACCCAGCGTCGCATGGTCAAATATTCTGGTCTGACGACGCGAATAACAGACGTCGTCGATCTCGATAATGTGGTCGCTCACAAAAACCTCTTGGTAACTAGTGCCTTAAGATTACGAACTGATGTGGCTCACGCTTACGGTCACCCTTGGCGACCGCGCAGGCACCCAATAGTCGTTCTGCGCTGCATTGTCTTCGCATCCTCGATACCCGTCGTCTACGCCGCACAGCAGGATAACTGTTTGACGTTTTTGTCAAAGGTAATGGCGGCGAGCTTGAGTCCTTCGGCCTTGGTCAGACACGGGTGGAAGGTTTCCACGAGGTCCTGCACTCGCAATCCGAACCGAATCGCGATCGTTGCCTCCCGAATAATTTCGCCCGCTTCGGCCGCGAGGCTTCCACCGTAAGCGGCAACATACACATACATTGGATTGCCAATGCAATCACCGGCGGCATACACATCCAGATTTTGCGTCTGAAGGTGCTCGTCGACTTGTATGCCCGCGTCTTCGAATCCGAATCCGGCGGTGTTCGGTTTGCGACCGGTTGCCACCAGTAACTGCTCCGTTTCGATAACCTCGGCTTTACCCTCGATAGTAACCGTCAATACTTCGGGGTGCCGCACGGGTTAATTGGGTTCTACGTCCGGAAATTCCCCGGACATTCCTGTGCTGCTGGGCAATGAATTCTCTAATCGTTGGTCGGACTGCTCGAAATACGCCATCGTTTGTTGATAGCCTGCATCAATTAGGCGTTTGGTGTGATCGAAGTTCAACAAATCCACGTCTACATCGACTCGCGGCACGACCACATGGATCGCGACTTCGCGTTCGCCGTAATGTTTAATGTCCGCGCGATATTTACAATCCAGCGCAATGGCGAAGCTGCGCCGTGTAATCTCCAAAACATTTCGTAAACGCCGCGAAGGAATCGGGCAACAGGTACACAGAATCAGCATTATGGCGCTCGCCCCCGCCTCAACAGCGCGATCCAAAGGTACGTTGTTGGCAATCCCACCATCGATATGTTGCGCACCATCCATATCCACCGGCGGAAACACGCCCGGCAAACTCATGCTGGCTATCAGCGGCTCCAGCAAGTCGCCCTCATCAGACCAATACGATGGCGCGCCCGTTTGTAAATTGGTCGTCGCTATCGTAAGTGGCAGTTTGAGATCGTCAAAGCGCGTAGTCGGCAGACGGTCGGCGAGCAGACGTCGCAGCGGGTCGAGCGTGTAAGGACCATCGAATGCCCACGGACGCAGGAGGCTGCGCCAATTCTTGCCAATAATGTCTTGCCGGCGAATGCCTAACCAGAGTTCGGTCAGTTCCGCAGGTGTCAGTCCGGCCGCAATGGCGGCCCCGTTGAGCGCGCCGACGGAGGCGGCAAATATCCCCTTGATGCGGATGTCGAGCTCACACAGCGCGCGGTAGAAGCCGACTTCCACCGCACCGCGAGCACCACCGCCACACAGCACGACGGTGGTCGCTGAAGGACGGATTGCCGCTGGCGAGCGTCGGCTATTGCCCTGCGCAGTGGCACGACCGCGCTCTTCACGTTTTTCGAACTCGCCGCTGCGCTTGCCCGCCACGCTATTTCGCCTCAAGCACTTGGGGAACATGTTTGCCATGCCCTACCGAGCGTGCGATGCAGGTCCGACAAACTTTTGGCCGTGCACGCGACTTCTATCGGCATGCCCAGCTGACGACCAAGCTGCGTCGCGGAGATGAGCCCGACGATGTCCGCCGGAGTTCCCGATTTCCCTGCTGTGAACACCAGGAGGTAACTGAATCCGGCTTCGGCGAACAGCTTCACAAGATCCTGCACCTTCGCGTGCGCCAAGTCATTGTGTTCTAACATCGGTAACTCCCTTGCAGTCGTCATGATGTCCGTCACGCGAACATCTTCATGACGGCAAACATCCTGCATACACTGCGGGCTTTGCAGGTACCGGATGGGTCGGTCGCCGAGAATGTCGTACGCCGTCACAAAACCCAGGACTTCGCGATTTGTGTTGACCACCACCAGTGATCGAACACCGAAGTGGATCATGTCCTGCATTGCATCACCGATGCGGCGGCCCGGGTCAACGGCCAGAGCCGGACGTTTCTGAAAGTCCGTCAAAACCTGCAGGGCCGGATCACTGAGCACAACGGACGGTGCGTCTCGTTCGGGTAACGCCGGTAGCACCATGCGTCCGGGATGCTTGAGTGAGAGTAGTGCATCGGTCATGTGAGTTCTCCGTACGCCACCGGTGAGGCTTGTCGAATCGATTCGCTACGACTGAGCGGCCTAATCTCGCTGTGATTGAACATGGATGTATCGCCCTGTTAATGATCGGCCGCTTTAGCGACGTCATGTTCGGTGAAATATTCTTGTGTACCCCGCTCACGAATTGCACCCGCGATGCGTTGCAAGGCTTGAATGTAGGCCGCTGTTCGCAAGCTGACCTGACGCTCGTCCGCAAGCTCGAAAATCGCCTTGGCTTCGCGCTCTGCGATGGTTTGCAATCGGGCGTTCACTTCGGCTTCCTCCCAGTAAAAGCCGGCACGGTTCTGTACCCATTCGAAATAGCTAACGATTACACCCCCGGCGTTCGCCAGCACGTCCGGTAGCACCGGCACGCCCCGATTCTCCAGCAACGAGTCTGCCTCAGCATTAGTCGGACCGTTGGCAATCTCCAGGATTTGTGTTGCGCGAATGCGACCAGCATTCTCCGCCGTGATTTGATTCTCCATCGCCGCTAATACCAACACGTCGACCGGCAATTCCAGCAGTTCGTTGTTGCTTAGCGTGTCTTGTTGCGCCTCGTCACAAACCGAGGCATCGCAATACAGCATGGCCCGCAACTCACGATGTGTGCGCTTGTGGTGCATGGTCTGCTCAACATCGATGCCTTCTTCAGAATGTATTGCGCCCTTGGAATCCGAAATCGCAACGATGCGATAACCGGCTTCCTGTGCAAGCCGTGCAAAGTGGTATCCGGCATTGCCAAAACCCTGTACGGCCACCGTGGTTTCGGTCGGCACCAATTCCTGGCGCTGTGCCCATTGTTGCAAAACGAACAAGGCGCCGCGCCCGGTGGCCGCTTCACGTCCTAGCGAGCCATTGAGGTGTACCGGCTTTCCAGTGATCACGGCCGGCACCTGGCGTCTGCGGATCTGGCTATACTCCTCGGCCATCCAACCCATGATGGTCGCATTCGTATAGACGTCCGGCGCCGGGATGTCGCGCTCGGGCCCAATCACATCGGCAATCGCTCGGATATAAGCTCGCGACAATCGCTCGAGCTCGAGTCGCGAAAGTTCCTTCGGATTGACGGCAACGCCGCCCTTCGCACCGCCGTAGGGCAGGCCCGCGACCGCACACTTGATGGTCATCCAGAAACTGAGTGAGGTAACCTCGTCCAGACTCACGTCCGGATGAAAACGTATGCCCCCTTTGGTGGGTCCACGGGTATCGTCGTATTGGACCCGGTAGCCCTGAAAAACGCGCAGTCGCCCGTCGTCCATGCGCACTGGTACGCTGACGGCAAGCGCCAATTTCGGGTGCATCAGTCGCTCGCGCACGTCGTCCGTAACCGCCACGTTCTCAAACACCTCATGCAATCGTGAGCGTGCGTCGTCAAAAATGTTGCTCATAGTTTTTTCTCCTATCGGTAATGCCCACCGGCCGCGTGACTGCAATCGAATTCAATTACTCACTGATATCGATTGAGTTCGACCACTCAGCAGTTTCAAAAGACCGCCGCGATTCTCAGCACCAAGCGAGATTTGCGCGAGCAATCCAAGCACCATTCCCCAAGCGAGACCGCGAGCAAGTTGATCGGCACGGGACCGCCACAGAACAGCACGAGATGGATGACAAATCCGCATCGCAGCCCAAATTGCAGATTCCGGTCGACATGACGAGGTCCTGATGCGAGATGGTATTGTGTTATTCTAAAGTCCGTACCTAACCCCAGAGTCAAGCACAACCCATTTAGGAGTTTTACTTGCGCCATGACCACCAATCGTCGAATCAGATCGAAGCAACCCAGGCCGACGCCGCTAACGATCGGGCGCCTGGCGCGCCAGACCAGCGTAAACGTCGAAACGGTTCGTTATTACCAGCGGCTAGGCCTTGTTGAGGAACCCCTTAAACCGTATTCGGGGTTTCGTATCTACCCCACGACCAGCGTCGATCGCATCAAATTTATCAAACGCGCGCAGCGATTGGGTTTCACGCTGGCGGAAATCGCTGAGCTATTGGACTTGGGCGAGGGCCGCTGCGCGGATGTGCGACAACGCGCCGAATCGAGGCGCGCTCAAATCCGCGCTCAAATTCGGTCTCTACGGGCGCTTGACACGACATTGAAAGAATTGATTGACGCGTGCCGATCCGAACGTACGCCGACCTGCCCTATTGTGGCGACACTCGCGAAGGACCCACCGCACTAGATCGATGGGTCGGTTCATAACCATGGAACACGCTGACATGGTGAAACAAAAAATCAAAGATCTAAAACGCCTGGAGAAAACGCTTCGAAGCATTGCCTCGCAGTGCACTGGCAAGGAAGTGCCGGACTGCCCGATCATCGATGCCTTACAGGACCCGAACGATCGGCTGGCTTTGCAGTCGTAAAATCTACACCCATCGGATTGGCAACTATGGCGACAACCGATCTAAAACTTGATGAACCGGGATCGCTACCACGACCCGGCCCGATTGGGCGCAGCGCGCGTCTTGCATTTGGAGCGCTATGCCTCTCTTACGTCGTTGCTTTGGTCGACGTGTCCGGAGACCTCATCACCGACGACGGCCACATAAGATCGGTGGTCTGGAACGGTATTCTCATCGGTCTGTTCCTGGTCAGTTACGTCATCAATATCGGCTTCTCGCGTGCATGGAAAAAATGGCCGGCACTGGTTAGCACCAGCGCATTCCTGGTGGTTGGCGTTATCGGCTACATGAACGAAGGGACCGTTGAAACGACTCTGCTAGCCCACATCGTTTGGGGCTGGGAGCTGTACGTGTTTTCGCACTTGGGTGTGGCGTTCATTATCTCTGCATTGATCGCCACGCCGGGCTGCGAGATGCGCGCATTCCACGACTTGTACTCGCGTGTGACGGGCGTTCCGACAAAAGAGCATTACTGTCCGGTCGGGCCGCTGCACCCTATTGATCGATGGGAAGCGGGCCGCTCTCAGGCTCTGCCCTGACAGTCGATTGACGCATCCTGCTTTTTTCAGCAGGCCCTTCCCTTGGCGCTGCTACTGACTTGTCCGTACGAGGTCGTTCAAGCGACAGAATCTTGGACCAGGCTGCTCTATGGCTGATCGTCCGCGCGTAGAACTCTCCAACACTTTTGGGCCGCGTGTGCGAAATCGACGTTAGCTACGATATCGACACAGCGGTAGATATCTTGAACCTCGGAACCTTCAGGACCTATCCAGTAGGTCACAAGTGCCGTCTTCTCGTTGTCGACCGCTATACCGTCACTGGATACCAAGTACGCTCCGCCCGTTCTTAGCGAGGCCGTTGTAGCACCTGTCTTCAGCCATGTTGACGGAGAATCATCCCATTGCATCGCCGCCAGGAATGCTACCCGTTGCTCATCTTCCTTCCGTTGTTTATATACTTGAGCAATTGCGAGTGCTAGCAATATGCTGAACACTATTACGGCAACTTCCGTTACGAGCCGTGACCAGTTGACACGCTCAGCCATTGTCTGTGGAAATTTGTGACTCAATATTTATCACACACTTCTCCGTTGCACGACAGCCAAATTTTGTACACCCACTTGGAGCGAAGACCAGCACTTTCCAGTGCTGCTCAATCCTACCATTTGAACGACCCCCTGTTGCGTCAAGCAGCTCGCCAAATTCAAATGCGTAGCGTCGGAAATCTGACTCGTCATCAGGTCGCCACGTCAGTCGACAATTGCACCTGAGAAAGGAGTACGGGAAATTTTCGAGATGTAGTCGCCCGAAAAGTCCGATTACCAATTATGTAGTTTGGCCAATCAGATAACCGATCGGCACGTGGGCCGCGCAAAGACTGTATACGTTGCCTAAATATTCACTCGAGAACCGCACCAAGGTCCTCCATAGCCTCAAACGTATTTCGATACGGAACACCGAACTGGTCACATATGTTGGGAATCTTGACCTTCTTTGCATCGGGCGGAGCCCACACCTCTTGAGTCACCACGACATCGTCTGCTTCCGCAGCCTTCGCCTGAGCGATCAGCCAGGGATCAGCTTTGTCCAAGAACTCAGTTGCGAAGGCAGCTTCGTAGTTTCGGACTACAAACTCGGTTATGTCCGCATATATGTCTTGCGCATCAACGCTTGGCGGAACAAATAACGCCGATTCCTTTCTATTTGCTACCCAATCTGAGAGGTCGTCGCCCTGCCCTTTGAGCTCTTCGAAAACCTCGGTACTGGATACGATATTTCCATTCTCGGCCGCTTCGTCAAGCCAATTCCAAAACGCCGGGACTACCTTGAACCGGTAATAGCGCCTCTTCGCTTCGATAAAGACGTTTGAGTCGAGCCAGTACTGCACAGCGCCTATATGCCTTCACGTAAGCGTTGACTGAGGCTGACTGCCGTAGGCACTTTTACGCCCAAAAGATTAGCCGCATCCCGGTAGAGGGTTCCACCTTCCTGCATGGATCTAAGAAGCGTTTGCGTTAGCTTCTTACTGTTTCGAGCGGGAAGCGTGTTGTAGGGGTCACCACCAGTGCCTTGAATCGGTGGTTCGTCGTATGTCTGATTTGGAAGTTCAGCGAAAAACGCCTGCCTAGAAATCTTATCAAGCTCCAACGCACGGCGAAGAATCGCGATTCCGCTAACCTTAAATCTGATTGATAAGCTCGCGATATTGTCGGCGACACTGCGCCCAACCATCCAGTTGTCATTGAACTCGCGTTGCGGCACAAGTGCCTCCACCGCGACCTTGTTGCAAAACAGTTCTAAAGCTCCATCGCGTTGCTCTTCCAATGGATTGAAGTTCGACACTCCGCTCTGTCCCACCCAGATATGCGCCAACTCGTGTAACAACGTGAATATCTGCGCTGCTTTTGCATCCTTCGAGTTTATGAACACGACTGGCGCAAACTGATCAACTAGAGCGAACCCCCTGAATTCACCAACGGAAAGCGGCCTCCTAGTATTGTTCCCGACAATGCCGCTTCGCATGACAAGAACGCCAACACCTTCGGCTTGGGCAACCAAAGCGCTCAAGTACGCGCCCCTGCCCCTCGCTCTCCTTAGGTTCGGGGTTAGACCCATCTCGTTTCGAATATCAGCCGCGACATCCTTTGAGTCGTCGGTGCTATCAAATCGACCAACGATCGCTACCGGCGGCTGTTGCTGGCCTAAGGCGTTGTCACGAAACCAGTTCTGCTTCCGCAGTACGAGATTTAGTGTATCCACAAAATCAATGCTTAGTGGATCCGGTTGACGATCGCCGACTGTCCGTAGGTCCGGAATATCCGGCGTCATATCGGGCATTTCTTCCAAGAAAAGATACCCGAATGGAACACGGAACTTCTTGGCCAGCTTCTTAGCCTGAGCAAAGGACGGAAATGTATCGCCATCTTCCCAGTCACGAATTCGATTCGGATCGCTCGTTACGTTTCGTGCCGCCGCATCGCGTGACAATTCCGAAAGCAACCTTGCCTTCTTAAGCGTTTCCTTATTTATTCGTGCCGTGATAGCCATAGAATCAAGATGGTTAGTTAAAGTGTCAATTTTTCGGGTATGTTACCGCATTCCTCATGCAACGAAGCAATGCGAGCAAGGGAAACGCCATTTCTAGGCGCCTTTGGCAATGATCCAGGCTACCGATAGCGTCAACTCAGGCGTTCACGCAGATTCTGCGGGACTTTTTCGTAGACAGTGGTGGACACTGCGCTGAAATTGTTGACTTCAAACTTGCTGGCGCCAGATCATCATTTCTCGACGTTCCGTCCATTTATGTGAATGGCAAACCGTATTCGCGTGTGCCAAAGATGGGTGACACTGCGTCGGCAGTGTCAAGAATGCGTGACCAAGCGGCAACTGCGCTTGACTGACTCGATGTCATCTCTTCTTGACTTGGTCAGTCGGATCAGACTCTGTGTCAACTTCAGCCGACACAGAGTCCGTCCATGATCCTTGACGCAAGGTCGTACGCTGACCCCGAATCCATCAGGAGGTGCAATCCATCGTGGGCTTGTCAAACAGTATTCGAGAACGCCGATTCAAGTACGGTGAAATGACGCAGAAGGAGCTGGCTGAGCAAGTCGGCGTGAGCCGTCAGACGATGAACGCGATCGAGAACAACAAGCATGCGCCGACTATCGACGTCGCGATCCGAATTGCCGACGTGTTTCGGGAAGCAGTCGATACTGTCTTTGAGTACGAATACGATGGCAAGCCCGAATTCCTGGTGGTTTGTGTGTCCTTTGCAGGTGATCCTGAACAGATAGACGCAGACTGCGATGATCTGGCCGCGTCACTACCGAGCGAAGCGCTGTAGTGACGCGGTACTCTGAACCAGTAATCACGCCCATTCTGGCGGGATTTTGCAGGTTCTCGGTGAGTGACGCGGAAATAAATGCACGATTTTGCGGTAATGAGAGCGGACCTCCCTGAACAAAATCGGATGCCTCTGGATTGATGCAAATGTCGCCCGACGCAAGCTTTTAGACCTTATCTGTGGACAATAGACCATACTCGGAGTAATGTGGTTCGCATTATCCGAGGTCGCTGCGGTACAGCGGCACCCAGGTGGGATTATCCCGCCCGAAGTCGAGGCCTGATTTTCAGGCTGGTCGGCCTAGGACGTTTCGGCGTCCTTCTACTCAGTCGGGCATCAGTCCCGGCATCTTCGACATAGCTGGGCATTCTCGCTCGGCATCTTCATGCATGGCAAAACTCAAGTGTTCGGCTGTGCGTTCTCATACGCCTATGGCGTTTCTTTTACTCATACCCAAAGGAGGTAGATATCCACTCGTTCCGAATCTGGACCGAGTGGCCAACTGGTGGTCCCCGGTGGAGCTTTACAAAGATCCCCCGGTGAACCTGATTAAGGCTTCAGGCCTTAAGGGACTGGTGTCCCGTGACCGTTTCCGATCTCTGATCGGACCTCGTACGCCAAAAGGCTGCGAGCTGGTCATCCAAACTCACCAATAAGGTAAACCGCACCATGAAAGACCTGAACTACCAGTTAAGCAAACTCTGCCGTGACAATCGTGACGGCGGGTTTTCGACACAGGCGACCCGGTCCCGGTTATTGGACCTGATTGCCAATCAACTGCAGACGCTTGGGTTTAGGCGTATGCAGTCGACTTCGCTCAAACCAAAGCATGTTGATGCCCTGCTCGGAAAATGGCGTGAGCAGGGCATCAGTACTGGGACATTGAAAAATCGCCTGTCGGCACTTCGCTGGTGGGCAAAGAAGATCAACAAAGAAAGCATCATTGCCAGAGACAACAGTGTCTATGGCGTCGGCAAACGGGAGTGCGTTACGAAAGAATCCAAGGCGCAGGAGCTTAACGAAAAGAAGCTCTCTGAGATCTCGGATCCCTACGTGAAATTGAGCATACGCCTGCAAGCGGCCTTTGGACTGAGACGTGAGGAATCGATCAAATTCAGTCCGTCCTATGCGATACAGGACGATCACATCAAACTCAGAGCCAGTTGGACCAAGGGCGGTCGTGCGAGAACCGTACCAATCACAAATGAACAGCAGCGCCAGTTGCTGGAAGAAGTCAAGGCGTCGGCCAGGGGCGGTTCACTAATACCGCCCCACCTGAACTACGTGAAGCAACTTCATCGGTACGAGAGGCAAATAAGAGGCGCAGGGCTATCGCGGTTGCACGGTTTACGACACGAATATGCCCAGCAGCGATATTTCGAGCTTACAGGATGGGTTTGTCCAGTCAGAGGTGGGTTGCCATCCAAGGAACTGAACCCCGCACAACGAATGCTCGACTATGAAGCACGTACCTTATTCAGCAACGAACTTGGCCACGCTCGAGTTGAAATAGCGGCTGTGTATCTCGGTCGATGAAATCACCACATGCATCCATCGCTTTGCTACCGCGGCTCGTACGACTTCGCGACGCACCTGCGTATCTCGGCATGGACCGCAACCGCTTCAATCGCGAGGTTCGGCCGCATCTCACCAATATTCCCATCGGCCTGCAAGGCATTGCCTTCGACCGGCTTGAACTCGACGCCTGGGTGGAGGACTATGTCTCACGCAACGGGCGTCCCGCGGCTCGAAGGAGAAAGCCATGGGACGAATAAGATCAGCCGGACTCATCAAACGCGGTGATATCTGGCACGTAGATAAAACGATAGGAGGAAGACGCCTGTGTGAAAGCACAGGAGAAACAGAGTTGGAACGGGCGGAGTCTTATCTGGCCATGCGGATAGAAAGGGCCCGCCAAGCGTCGATTTACGGCGAACGACCAAAGCGACTGTTTCGAGAAGCCGGCGAACGATACGTACGAGAGAACCAGCACAAGCGAAGCATCTATCTCGACGAGCTGCACCTAAAGCAACTTGATTCGTACATAGGTGACCTTGACCTTCGAAGGGTTCACATCGGTACGTTGCAGGACTTCATCGACGACAGACGTGCTCAGGGCAGGAAGACGAAGACCATCAACCTGGCCCTGGCATCGGTGAGACGCATATTGAATCTGGCCGCCTCCGAGTGGCTCGACGAATATGGCCTTACCTGGTTGGATCGACCGCCGAAAATTACGCTGCTCAAAGTGACCGATGCGCGCAAGCCCTACCCACTCTCATGGGACGAGCAAACGCGGCTTTTCAAAGAGCTTCCGGATCATTTGGCCCGGATGGCGATTTACAAAGTAAACACCGGTTGCCGCGAGCAAGAAGTCTGTTCGCTTCAATGGGATTGGGAGGTGGAGGTACCGGAGCTGGAAACCTCGGTCTTCATAATCCCCGAGACGCTCGTCAAGAACGGTGAAGAGCGTTTGGTTGTTTTGAATCGCACGGCGATGTCCATCGTCAATGATGTGCGAGGCAAACACCGAATGTATGTCTTCACCTACAACGGCAAGCGAATCCGGAAGATGAACACTGCAGCGTGGCGGAAGGGACGGTTAAGAGCGGGGTTGCCGCAAGTCCGGGTGCATGATCTGAAACACACGTTTGGCCGCCGACTAAGGGCTGCCGGCGTGTCGTTTGAGGACAGGCAGGATTTGCTGGGACACCGCTCGGGAAGGATCACAACCCACTACTCAGCCGCCGAATTTGGCAATTTACTTTCGGCAGCTAACCGAGTGGTTGGCCAGGGGTCACGCAAAACTCCCGCACTGTTCATTTTAAAGAAAAAAGCAGCTAGCGCCTGAGGCACTAACTGCTTGATCTAACTTCGAAAATTGGCGCGCCCGGAGAGATTCGAACTCCCGACCGCTCGGTTCGTAGCCGAGTACTCTATCCAGCTGAGCTACGGGCGCTTGGATATTGCTCTGGCGGGGTGCCCCGCACAGGGCCGCACATGGTACTGATCGCATCGCCCGAGGTAAAGCAGGAAACAGCTATTTTTGGCGCTTTCGCCAGCTTTCTTGGCTGGCTGCCAATGAACCCTCTTCCAGGCCTGCTACCCAGTCATCGCGGACATTCGGGTCCGCAAAAACGTATAGATGTCCATCTTCGATAACCCAAGCATCAGGTGAACTGTCCGCAGTAAAGCCTTTGCTCATCGCGAAGGCACAAAAGCCGCCAAATTGCGGTGCATATTTGGCCGGATCAGCGGCAAACCGATCGCGATTTTCTTCACTCGAAAACTGCCAGATGGCATCTGCCCATTCGTACTTGTAGGCATCGACTCCTGTCACGCGTGATGCAGAATCAAAGTACGCAACCGGATCAGCGCCCTGCAACGCGACACCCGATGACGTATTGGTTGTGCCCCACCAACCCCAGCTTGCAGGCGATACTTTTTTGACGGTGCTAAATGCGATGACCAGCGCGACAACGACCGCAAGTCCGATGTATGCATATTTCATTTTGATTGCCCTTGTTCGGCCGTTAGTGTTTTTGCGAGTTGCGCCAGGCACGCGTCCCAACCGCCACGATGCGCGTCGCAAGTATCGGATGCGTCGAAGTCTTTGTGTAACAGGCGAATATTCGTGCCACTAGCATTGCGCTCGAAATGCACTTCGACAAGTGATTCTGGATCTGCGAATGCATCGCAACGCCACGTCATTGTGATTTTTTCGTTCGCAACGATTTCCTGAAAAACTCCGACTGTCGTGTGCACGGATCCATCCGGTAGCCGCATGACAATGGAGTATCGGCCGCCGGCCACGAACTCCATCGTTACGTCGGGCACTTGATCAGCCATCGGAGCAAACCAGGACGCCAGCGCATCGGCTGTCGACCATGCGGCAAATACATCTTCGGGCGAGCGCTCGATAAACACCGACATATCGATCATGAGCATTTTCAATTTGCACTCTCCAGCTTTGCCTTCAATGCCGCGAGGCTCTCGCCCCACAATCTCGAGTGGCTCTGCAACCAACCCATCGCCGGCTGCAATGTCTCCACCTCAATACCAATGCGATGCACATTGCCATCAATCTCGCGACTGACAAGCCGTGCCGATTCGAGTGTCTTGATATGTTTGGAGATAGCATTCAAGGACATTGAATGTGGTTCGGCCAATTCAGCAATGGATCGTCGGCCAGCGCCGCATTGCTCGAGAATGGCTCTTCGCACAGGATGTGCCAGCGCCGCAAAGACGCGATCGATTTGTTCTGTTTCAGGCATTGCCGCCAGTCTACGCGGCTGGTAACATCTATTCAACCTATTGGTTGAATACTTTACTCATCATCCTTGATGCCCAGGCGCTCATGCATGATCGGGCTGGTCGTCGTGTACTGGACGTGGACTTTCTTATCCGGTTCGATACGTTGTTTGATGGCAAAGGCTGCCAATGCTGCCTCGTGGAAGCCACAGAGAATCAGTTTTTTCTTGCCAGGATAATGATTGATATCGCCAACCGCATAGATGCCAGGCGTTGAGGTTTCAAAGCGTTCGGTATCGACATTGATCGTCTTGCGATTGATATCGAGACCCCATTCCGCGATCGGGCCCAGTTTCGGCGCCAGGCCGAAAAATACCAATACGTGGTCGACTTCTACCTCAATCGTTTCGTCGTTCTTGTTGCCCACGATTATTTTCTTGAGGTCGCCGCCCTCATGCTGCAGCTCACTAACTTTCGCGTTTTCCAGTGTTGTCACTTTGCCGGCGGCGACCAGTTTTCGCATCGCGGCAACAGACGCGTCAACCGCGCGATATTCGTCTCGTCGGTGAACGAGTGTGATGTGATTCGCTATGGGCGCAAGCTCGATTACCCAGTCCAGTGCCGAGTCACCCCCACCAAGAATTGCAAGGTTTTTGCCTTTGTATCGCACCGGGTTGTGTACCCGATATTCGAGACAGCCCTCATTCAGATCGTCGATACCTTTTGCGCGCAATGCGCGAGGCTGAAACGAGCCGACACCTCCTGCAATGACAACTGCCTTGCAGGAGAATTGTGTGCCGCTATCAGTTTCGACGAAAAATCCGTCACCCTCGACTTGAACTACGGTGACTTCCTCGCCGAAGTGCATACCCGCATCAAAGGGTTCGATTTGCTTGAGGAGGCTTTCAGTGAGTTCGTCGCCAGTGCAAACCGGTATACCCGGAATGTCATAGATCGGCTTGTCGGGGTACAGCTCGGAGCATTGGCCGCCAGGCTGGCGGATCGAATCGACGACTTCAGCCTTTAGACCCAGAAGGCCCAGTTCGAACACCTGGAAAAGGCCGCAAGGCCCGGCGCCGACAATCACAACATCCGTCTTGATCAATGCATCGTATCCAGAAAATGGCGGAGAGAGAGGGATTCGAACCCTCGAAGGGCTTTTAACCCTTACTCCCTTAGCAGGGGAGCGCTTTCGACCACTCAGCCATCTCTCCGATCTACGGCACAGGCTTTTGCCCGCCCCGAAAGGCCGCACATAGTACTGTCCGTGTATGGCGAGGTAAAGCGGAAATCACCGCTAATCGGTTTTGTCTTCGTCCGGTGCCGCAGCTGTGCCGCCAGCTTTTTCGCTTTGAATCCGCTCGTAGATTTCTTCCCGGTGAACGGCAACGTCTTTGGGCGCATTGATCCCGATTCGGACCTGATTCCCTTTGACCCCAAGGACGGTGATCGTGACATCGCTTCCGATCATTACCGTCTCGCCCGCTCGTCGCGTCAGAATCAGCATGACTTCCTACTCCTGCCTGGCGGGGCTCCGAGCCCCGTTCTTTTGCGCGTGTTAATCCTTAAACTGTTGTAATACTAGCCGATTTTCCGGCGGCTGTCCGATTATGACAGCGATATTAGGCCAGATGTTCCGCGACCCATGGCGCCACAGATTTCAGGGCTTTATCCAGAGCTCCGGCATCGCTGCCACCCGCCTGGGCGAAATCCGGCCGGCCGCCACCCTTGCCGCCAACCTGTTCGGCAATCGGCTTGATCAGGTCGCCAGCCTTGATCTTGCCAGTGTTGTTTCTCGTCACACCTGCCGCCAGGTGGACTTTGCCGCCCTCGACCGAACCCAGTACGACCACGGCACTTTGCAGTTTGTTTTTGAATTTGTCGACTGCGTCCCGGAGGGTCTTTGCATCGGCACCATCCATTCGCGCCGCCATCACCTTGATACCGGCGACTTCCTGCACGCTCTCTGAGTAATCTGAACCCGCACCTGACACCAGCGCCTGCTTGGCCGCGGCCAGTTCTTTTTCCAGCTCTTTAGTGCGTTTCAGCAATTGTTTGACTTTGGTCGCGGCCTGGTCCGGCTGGCTCCGCAGTAGTCCGGCGAGCTGCCCGAGCGTATCCTGATTGGCGGCAATCCAGTCCATCGCACCTTTACCGGTGACCGCCTCAATGCGCCGCACACCGGACGCTACGCCGCCTTCCGACGTAATTTTGAAGACGCCGATATCACCCGTGCGATCCGCGTGTGTTCCGCCGCAAAGTTCGACAGAAAACTCACCGAGTTTCAGCACGCGCACCTTGTCGCCGTATTTTTCGCCAAACAATGCCATTGCGCCAGACTCGATTGCATCGTCGTAACTCATTAATTCGGTATCGGCGGCAATGTTCTTTCGAATCTCGTCATTCACAAGACTTTCGATCTGCTGAATCTGCTCGCGCGTTACCGCTTCGTAGTGCGAAAAATCGAAACGCAATCGATCCGGGGCGACAAGTGATCCCTTTTGCGTCACGTGCTCACCGAGTACCCGTTGAAGGGCTGCGTGCATCAAATGGGTTGCCGTGTGATTAAGGCGGATCGCCTGGCGGCGATCAGCGTCAACAATTGCGTCGACCGCATTGCCAATCGCAAACTCGCCTTGCTCGACAGCACCGAAGTGCACAATGGCGTTAGCGTTTTTTTGCGTATCCGACACGTGAAATAGTTTGCCGTCACTGACCAAAATACCGGAATCGCCGATTTGCCCGCCGCTTTCGGCGTAGAACGGCGTAGCCGAAAGTATGATCGCGCCGTTGTCGCCCGCCGCCAATTTCTTCACGGCCACGCCGTTCCTGTAGAGGGAAACGATCTTACTTTCCGCTTCCGTGCCGTCGTAACCGAGAAACTCACTGACAGCATCGGTTTTCATTGCGTCGCCGCCCGAATCGCCAAACTTGCTCGCGGCTCGAGCGCGGTCGCGCTGTTTTTCCATTGCGGACTCGAAGCCGACCTCATCGATGCTGAGCTCACGCTCTCGTGCAATATCCGCCGTCAGGTCGACCGGAAATCCGTACGTATCGTACAGCTTGAACACCACGTCGCCGGGTATTCGCTTCCCTTTCAGCTCTGCAATCGCGGTCTCGAGCATCTCCATACCCTGATCCAGCGTCTCCGCAAAGCGCTCTTCTTCTTTCTTCAGAACCTTTTCAACGTGCGCCTTGGCTTTGACGAGTTCGGGGTAGGCATCGCCCATTTCCTTCGCCAGCGGTGTGACGAGTTTGTAAAAGAACTCAGTATCGGTGCCAAGCTTCTTACCATGACGAATGGCGCGTCGAATAATGCGACGCAATACATAGCCCCTGCCCTCGTTACCGGGCAACACACCGTCGACGATCAGGAAGGAGCAGGCGCGGATATGATCAGCGATAACATTGAGCGAACTGGAGCCATCGTTCCTAACTCCCAGCGTATCAGCTGTTGCCTGAATCAAATTGGCGAACAGGTCGATTTCGTAGTTTGAATGCTTGCCTTGCATGACCGCAGCGATACGTTCGAGCCCCATGCCAGTGTCGACAGACGGCTTCGGCAACGGCGTTAATTCACCCTCAGCCGAGCGGTCAAACTGCATGAAAACGAGATTCCAGATTTCGACGTAGCGATCGCCATCTTCATCCGGCGACCCCGGTGGCCCGCCGGGCACATCGGCGCCATGGTCATAGAATATTTCGCTGCACGGGCCGCAAGGTCCAGTGTCGCCCATTGCCCAGAAATTGTCTTTCGCGCCCAGCCGCGAAAAACGCTTCGGATCGACTTTCATTTCCGTAAGCCAGATGTCGGCAGCTTCGTCATCGTCCTCGAAAACAGTCACCCAGAGTTTCTCTGGTGCCAGCCCAAGTGTTCCCGTCAGGAAATCCCAGCCGTATCGAATGGCTTCGCGCTTGAAATAGTCACCAAAGCTGAAATTACCCAGCATCTCGAAGAAGGTGTGGTGCCGCGCCGTGTAGCCGACGTTCTCGAGATCGTTGTGCTTGCCGCCCGCTCGAACGCAGCGCTGCGACGTGGTGGCGCGTTGATAATTGCGCTTTTCGTCACCAAGGAATACATCCTTGAACTGCACCATGCCTGCGTTGGTAAACAGCAGCGTCGGGTCATTGCCAGGTACCAGCGGAGAACTTGCGACGATCTCGTGGCCCTTGTTGTGAAAATACTCCAGAAAAGCCTGGCGCAGCTCATTGCTCGTCATTGAATTCATTGTGTATCGGTCGGGGTGCAGTGCTTATTTTCAAGCCCGCTAGTGTACGGGGTTTGACCGCGGGTATTAAGCGTTATTCGCCGCCGAACGCGGCCTGCACATGATCCTGCTCAAAGCCCCGATACTGCAAAAAGCGCATCTGCCGGGCCTTTCCCTTGAAGTCTTTCGGATATTCCGTCCCGAATTTCCGTTGCCGGACCGCCTCGGCGAGGCCGTGCCAGTCGGCGCGGGCTGCCTCGATCGCAAGTTCGATAGTGGCGTCCGGGATACCGCGCTGGCCGAGGTCGAGCCGAATGCGAACCGGTCCTTTGCCCTGATTGATCCGCGACTGCACAAACGCCTCGGCGAATCGATCGTCGCACTGCAGCCCTTCGTCAGTCAGTTGGTGAACCGCATGTTCGACAATGTCCCGCTTGTAGCCTTTGTCCGACAGTTTCTTAATGAGTTCAGCCTGGCCGTATTCGCGACGAGCCAGAAAATCCATTGCCTTTTTGCGCGCCTCGAGCGGAGACGAAAAACGATCATCCCCCTCGTCGGAGAGAAGATCGCCAATTTCCTCATGAAGTGTTTGCATAAGTCCCCGCCACCACCACCGCTCCTACGATGCCTCTTTGGCGACGTCTTCATCATCTTTGACGTCCGGAACCGCGACAACGGGCGGTGGCATTAAAATGGCGCGAATCTTCTTTTCGATTTCGTCTGCCATTTCCGGGTGAGCTTTCAGGAATTCGCGTGAATTCTCTTTGCCCTGTCCGATACGATCGTCGCCGTAGCTGTACCAGGACCCGGCCTTGCCGACGATGTCGTGCAGTACACCCAGGTCGATAAGTTCGCCCAACCGCGAAATGCCCTCGCCGTACAGAATCTCGAATTCGGCCTGCTTGAACGGCGGCGCCACCTTGTTCTTGACCACCTTGACGCGGGTCTGGTTGCCGACGACTTCATCGCCCTTCTTGATCGCGCCGATGCGACGGATATCGAGACGAACTGACGCATAGAATTTAAGTGCGTTGCCACCCGTGGTGGTTTCGGGGCTACCGAACATGACGCCGATCTTCATGCGAATCTGGTTGATGAAGATGACCATGACATTGGAACGCTTGATGTTGCCGGTGAGTTTGCGCAGCGCCTGTGACATCAGTCGCGCCTGCAGGCCCATGTGCGAATCGCCCATTTCGCCTTCGATTTCGGCTTTCGGTGTCAGTGCTGCCACGGAATCGATGATGACGATGTCGACCGCGCCGGAGCGAACCAGCATGTCGGTGATCTCAAGCGCCTGCTCGCCGGTGTCCGGCTGAGAAACCAGTAACTCGTCAACATTGACGCCGAGTTTTTCGGCATAGGACGGATCGAGTGCGTGCTCGGCGTCGATAAATGCGGCGGTGCCACCCAGCTTTTGCGCTTCGGCGACAACCTGCAAGGTTAGCGTTGTCTTACCCGACGACTCCGGCCCGTAGATCTCAACCACCCGGCCTTTGGGCAGTCCACCGATTCCGAGCGCGACATCCAGGCCGATCGATCCGGTCGAAATGGCTTCAATATCGCGGATTGAGGTGCCATCGCCCATTCGCATGACGGAGCCTTTTCCGAACTGTTTTTCAATTTGACCGAGGGCCTGTGCGAGAGCTTTCTTCCGATTGTCGTCCATTTGTTTGCCGCCATTGGGAGTGATTAGGGTGGTTTTTGTGGATACTGTTGATATACACAGTACTATCGCATGAAAGCCCCGTCAATGGGAGCCTTCAGAGCCATCAAATTCCGGCAAAGTCGCCAGAAATTCGAATAAATCGGCCCAAGCTACTGTTTCAGCGGCCTATAGCTCGATCCGCCCGGCCCGGATACGGACTCGATGAGTTCGAATTCCGTCCACTCGGTGCTTACCCGTTGCGTCAGTCGCTCGGTGACAAAGTTTCGTGCATTGCGCGACACGGTAATATGCGGACGATAGATTCGGTCATCCGGCACGACACCGACGTCCTGCAGCAATGCATTCAGAGCGGAGACCAGCGACTCAAGCTCGCTCGGCACGGTCGGCCCCACAAGGCAGGCGAGTTTCGGCCGCGGCCAGAACTCCAGCCGGTCGAAGCTCAGGCGAAACGGCTGCACCTTGATTTGCGCCGCTTTTTCCTGCAACGACGGGATCAGGCGTTCTTCGATGTCACCGAGAAATGCCAGCGTGATGTGCCAGTCGCGACGATCGACCGCGCGCCCTTCGACATTTCGCGCCACTGAATTGATGACATCGCGTAAGCGATCGCGCTGTCGCGGGTCCGGCCAGAGCGCGAAGAACACCCGCCTCGTTGTCATTTTTTGATTCGCTCCCGGACACCTTGTAGTGCGTACGCCACTGCCGCTTCACGAATCAGGTCCCGATCGCCGCTAAATTGTTCAAGGCTGGTTTCAACTTGTACCTTGGTCCCATCCCGCATTGCCCAGGCAAACCACACCATACCCACAGGCTTTTCCCTGGTGCCGCCCGACGGGCCAGCCACGCCACTCACGGCCACTGCAATGTCAGCACCACTGAGCCGAACCGCGCCCTTGGACATTTCGGTGACCACCTCTGCGCTCACTGAACCGTGGTCCGTGAGCGACTGATTTTTTACGCCGAGAATCGATTCTTTGGCACCGTTCGCGTAACTCACGACACCATAGCCGTAGACCGCCGAGCTGCCGGGCACATCCGTGATCGCTTTCGCGACCCAGCCACCCGTGCAACTTTCCGCCGTGGCCACCGCTTTGCCGGCGGCGATGAGTTCGGTTACCAGCGCATCGGCCAGTTTGAAAAGTGCGTCGTGGTCAGCCATCGATTATCGACTCGTATAGCGCAATGTGTTTGTCTGCCATCGTAGCGATCGAAAACTCTTTTTGCATCCGTTTTCGCCCGGCTGCGCTCATCGTGCGGCGCAGTTCGTCGTCATCGATCAGTGTCCTGATGTGCTCCTGCAGCTGGTCAACATTTTCGGTTTCAGCCAGTAATCCGGTCTCGCCGTGCACGACGGCCTCCGCCATACCGCCCGCATTAAAACCCACGACTGGTACGCCAGCGGCTGCCGCTTTCAATGCGATCACGCCGAGTCCTTCCGTCAGCGCCGGATGTACAAGCAAATTGAAACAGCCGATAAAATTGTCGAGATCGGCGCGGAACCCACCGAACTGGACGACGCCGTTGAGACCCAGCTTTGATGCCTGTATACGCAGCTCGGTATCCAGCTCCCCATCGCCGAGAATGACGACACGCAGCGGTTGTTGCGTATGTACCAGGTTGGCCACGGCCTGTAGCAGAAAACGATGCCCCTTGCGTGGGATCAATTGACCGGCGGCCAGAATCGTGAACATGCCGTCCTTGATGCCGAATTCGTCGCGGAACTGGCGGCAATCCGGCGTTCCCGCAAATCGTTCAGCATCGACGGCGTCGCGAATGACTTCGATGCGGTCGGCATCAATTTCGTGCTCACGGAGCACTTTCGCGACTGCCTCCGAAATGGCGATGATGCGCTCGAAAGGCTTGTAGCGCAGCGCCGCCATCAGCCGCATTTCCGTGTTGTCGACTCGGCGCGAAACGATCGCCGGAACGTCGGCGAATACGGCCGCGAGACCGCCCAGTACATCGGCGCCGCGACGACTGTGGCAGTGCACGATATCCGGCGCCTGGTCTTTGAGAAACTGCGACAGGCGGTAGGCGAACGGCAAATCCAGGTCCCCGGCGCAGAATAGATTTTGTACCCGGATACCGGCAAGGCGGGCAACGCCGTCGATTCCCGAATCCGGCGGGCAAACGAGGGTATTGTCGTGCCCTCGCTCGCGTAAGGCATTGATCAGGTAGACAACCTGTTGCGGGCCGCCCAAAAAATGGCGCCCGGTTTCGACATGCAGTATTTTCACTCCCCTATCATAATGAATCGTGCGCTTCGGCGCGCTGCTACTGTAGGAGGCCGCCACGCGGCCGACCAAAAATCCATTGAAAGCCGACGTCTCCCCCGTTCACACACCGATGATGCGCCAGTATCTCGGCATCAAGTCGGAATATCCGGACATGCTGGTGTTCTATCGCATGGGCGACTTCTATGAGCTTTTTTACGACGACGCAAAGCGCGCTGCCGCCCTGCTCGACATCACGCTGACAGCGCGCGGCAAATCCGGTGGCAATGCCATTCCGATGTGCGGTGTGCCGTACCACGCCGCCGAGGGCTACCTCGCGAAACTTGTCCGCAAGGGCGAATCCGTCGCCATTTGCGAGCAGATCGGCGATCCGGCGACCAGCAAAGGACCTGTTGAACGAAAAGTCACACGGGTTGTAACACCCGGGACGCTGACCGATGAGGCCTTGCTGTCCGCGCATCGAGACAATGTTGTTGCGGCGGTTTTCGCATCCGGCGACGCCATCGGCATCGCGTGGCTGGACCTGTCCGCCGGTCGTTTCCGCATGACCGAATCCCCCGATCTCGAGTCGATGCTCGGCGAACTCGAGCGACTGCGACCCGCCGAGCTGATTGTCGATGAAGATCACAGCTTCGGCGATGCGTTTACCGATTGCAGTCGCGTTACGCGCCGACCGCCCTGGCATTTCGAGCTCGACAGCGCAACGCGACTGCTTTGCAATCAGTTCGGCACGCGTGATCTGCACGGTTTTGGCTGCGCCGCGTACAAACGTGGCATCGCCGCCGCCGGGGCGTTGCTGCAGTATGTCAACGACACACAAAAAGCATCGTTGCCGCACCTGACATCGATTCAAGCCGAATTGCGCAACGACGCCGTCATCATGGACGGCCCGACGCGACGCAACCTCGAGCTTGAGGAATCACTAAGCGGGCACGACCAGCACACGCTGGCCGGAGTTATGGACCATTGCCAGACGGCGATGGGCAGTCGCCTGTTGCGCCGCTGGATCCAGCGTCCGCTGCGGGACGCCAATGTTCTTCGTGCCCGCAACCAATCCCTGGATGCGCTTATCAGTGGACATGCTGTCGACGCATTGCAGGACACGCTGAACGGAATCGGTGACGTTGAGAGAATACTTTCACGCGTTGCCTTGCGGTCCGCGCGCCCACGCGATTTACGACACCTCAGCGAAGCCCTGTCACGGTTACCCGGCCTGCAAAAACAACTCACTGCAATCGATGCACCGTTGCTCAAAGATCTCGCTGAGCAAATTGGCGAGCATCGCGAACAACAAGGCTTGCTCGAGAGAGCCATCATTGATAGTCCGCCGATGCTGATTCGCGACGGCGGCGTCATCAGGGATGGCTACGACGAGGAACTTGATGACCTTCGTGCAATTGCCGAAAACGCGGACCAATACCTCATTGATCTGGAGAAACGTGAACGCGCGCGTACTGGCATCGCGACCCTCAAGCTTGGCTACAATCGCGTGCACGGCTACTACATCGAGATCAGCCGCATGCAGGCTGAAAAAGCGCCGGTAGAATATGTGCGCCGCCAAACCCTGAAGGCCGCCGAGCGCTATATCACGCCGGAATTAAAGGAATTTGAAGACAAGGTTCTCGGTGCTCGCGATCGTGCGCTGACACGCGAAAAAGTCCTGTACGAAGATTTGCTGGACAAATTGCACGTGGTTCTCGGCGGCTTGCAGCTTAGTGCTGCCGGTCTGGCTGAGCTCGACGTGCTCGCCTGTTTCGCTGAGCGTGCACAAACGCTCAGGCTGTCACAGCCGGAGTTCTGTGCTGAGCCTTGTATTGAAATCGAAGGCGGCCGTCACCTCGTTGTCGAACAGGTTATCGATACAGCATTTATTGCCAATGACCTGACGCTCGGCGAGGCGACTCGGCTGCTGGTTATCACCGGCCCGAATATGGGCGGCAAATCGACCTACATGCGTCAAACTGCACTGATCATCATCTTGTCGCACATCGGCAGTTTTGTACCCGCCGAACGTCTGACGGTCGGCCCGATCGATCGAATATTCACGCGCATTGGCGCATCTGACGATCTTGCCGGTGGTCGCTCGACGTTCATGGTCGAGATGACCGAAACGGCGACTATTTTGAACAACGCCAGCGAACAAAGCCTGGTACTGATGGATGAAATCGGTCGTGGCACCAGCACTTTTGACGGCCTGTCACTGGCGTGGGCAGCGGCGCACCACATGGTTGATAAAGTGAAAGCCTTTACATTGTTCGCGACACACTATTTCGAACTGACGGCACTCGCACAGGAATTGACCGGTTGCGAAAATGTGCACCTTGATGCGACCGAACACAACGGCAATCTCGTGTTTCTGCATGCTGTCAAGAAAGGCCCGGCCAATCAAAGCTACGGGCTGCAAGTGGCCTCATTGGCTGGCGTCCCCGGTGACGTGATCCGGCGCGCCAGGGCCTATCTCAAGACGCTCGAATCGCAGCAGGTCGCACACCGCAACAGTCCACAGGGCCAACTAGAGCTGAGCGTCGAACCCGAAGCGCCAGATGATCCGGTGCGCGAAGCCCTCGACGCACTCGACCCGGATGCGCTGTCACCACGCCAGGCCCTGGAGGCAATCTACAAACTCAAAAAGCTCTGAAAGTCCTTACTCCGCTTTCAGGAATTCGCCACGCCGGATAAACGCCGCGGCCTGGTCAGCAACGTTGGCTGACACCAGCATTCCCTTATGGCTGACGGGCAGGACGATGTGGTCCTTCGCACCTCGCAGGCGAGTTTCCGCGACGGCTATGGTGCCGTCGTTGTCTTCATGAAAGTCGGCCAGGAAACGTCCGATGCCGAATGGCACATCGCCGGCAATCACACCAATATCACGCTCGATAGCAACATGCGCCGCCCAATCGTTGGCCGATTGATGGACCATTGCGTCCGGCACTGATTTACCGACGATATCCTCCGCCCAGACGAGCTGATTGAGGTAAGCGGCGGCTCGCGATCCGCACAGCGGCGAACCCAGGCACACGACCCTGCCCGGCAGGAAGTCGGGGTTGCGTGCGTGCATTCGAAGTGCAAGCACGCCACCAAGACTGTGGCCGATGATGTGTGCCGAATCGGGTCTACTTTTCTGAATGAACGACTGTAACGCAGCGGCGTTTTCATCGAGAGCACCACGAACCGATGGGTAGCTGAACAACAAAACCTGCATGCCGTATTCGCGCTCGAGTCGGCGCTTGATCAGATACATGCCCGCGCCATGGGACAAGTATCCATGCACGCAGATTACGATTTCGCGAGTGTCACTCAGTACGTGGTGCCCGCAGGCGGATGCCGGTTTCCTTGAGCTGTTCCGCCGAGACTTCACCGGGCGCATTGGTTAAAGGGCAACTCGCCGTTTGCGTTTTCGGAAATGCGATAACGTCACGGATACTTTCCGCGCCTGCCATCAGCATGACGATGCGATCGAGCCCGAATGCGACACCACCGTGAGGCGGGCAACCGTATTGTAATGCTTCCAGGAGAAAGCCGAACTTCTCATTGGCTTCGTCCTTGCTGATACCCAGCAAGTCAAACACAGCTGCCTGAATATCCTGATCATGAATACGAATCGAACCGCCGCCGATTTCAGACCCATTCAGCACCATATCGTATGCGCGCGACAAAGCATTTCCGGCATCGGCTTTGAGTGCCTCAGCATCGTTGACTGACGGCGCGGTAAACGGGTGGTGTAAGGCGGTCCAGCGCTTGGTGGTCTTGTCTTTCTCGAACATTGGAAAATCAATGACCCACAATGGTGCCCAGCCATCGGCGACGAGACCTCGGTCTTCGCCGACTTTTACACGCAGTGCGCCCAACGCGTCGTTCACCACGCGTGCTTTGTCCGCACCGAAGAAAATCAGGTCGCCAGACTTCGCGCCTGTGCGTTCGAGGATGCCTGCGACCACCGCGTCGGGCAGGAACTTGAGAATCGGCGACTGCAGGCCGTCGGCGCCTGCATCGAGATCATTCACTTTGATATAAGCGAGACCCTTGGCGCCGTAGCGACCGACGTAGGCGGTGTAATCGTCAATGACCTTGCGGCTCATCTCTGCGCCGCCGGGAACACACAGCGCAGCAACACGTCCTTCGGGATCAGCGGCCGGTCCGGCAAACACTTTAAATTCGACTGAACTCATCAGGTCGGCGACTTCGATCAGTTGCAGATCGATACGTAAGTCGGGTTTGTCGGAACCGTAACGCTGCATAGCATCGGCATACGTCATGCGCGGAAATGTTTTCGCGAGATCGATGTCCATGGTCTTCTTAAAGACGTGACGAATCATGCCTTCCATCGTTGCCATGACCGCCTCTTCGTCGACGAAACTCATCTCGATGTCGAGCTGCGTAAATTCCGGCTGGCGATCCGCACGCAGATCTTCGTCACGGAAACAGCGAACGATCTGGTAGTAGCGATCGAGGCCGGACATCATCAGCAGCTGTTTAAAAATCTGTGGCGACTGCGGCAGTGCGAAGAATTTGCCGGGGTGTGTGCGGCTCGGAACGATGTAGTCGCGAGCGCCTTCCGGCGTTGCTCTCGTCAGCATCGGCGTTTCAACATCGATAAAACCATCGGCGTCGAGATAATTGCGCATTGCGGCAGTAACTTTATGTCGCAGCATCAGGTTGCCGAGCATGTTTTCACGGCGCAGGTCGAGGTAGCGATACTTCAGGCGAATGTCTTCATTGGCCTGTTCGTCGTGGTGGAAAGGCGGAGTCTCAGACTTGTTTAAGGTGGTCAACTCCTGCGCCAGCACTTCGACCTGACCGGTGCGCATATTCGGGTTGACGGTACCGTCGGGGCGCGGACGCACCAGGCCCTTGACCTTCAACACATATTCGGAGCGGATGCGCTCGGCCTCGGCAAAGATTTCCGGCCGGTCGGGATCGAACACGACCTGCAGCAGGCCTTCGCGGTCACGCAGATCGATAAAAATCACACCGCCGTGGTCGCGACGCCTGTGGACCCAGCCGCACACCTCGATTTCCTGCCCGTTCAGAGACTCGTTGATCTCGCCGCAATAATGGCTACGCATTGGAAATCCTAAGGAAAACCCTTGAAAAAAGAGGCGGAATGGTACGGTCTGGGGGCTGGCTTATCAAGCCGTGTCGTCAGGCTTATCAAACGGTAAATCCTTGGTCAGCCCTTTCCGCCAGGTCGGTACGACCACGCCCAGCGAGATAATCATCTTCAATGCCTCGTCAACTTCCATGTCCAGTTCCGTCACGTCACTCTTTGGCGCGATGATAATGAAGCCGGAGGTCGGGTTCGGCGTTGTCGGTACGAAGCAGCAAATCACATCCTCACCCGTACGCCCCTCGATTTCACCCAACTGACTGGCGGTCTGAAACGCAAGGCTGTAGAGACCTTTTCGCGGGTACTCGACCAGCAAAACTTTCTTGAAGGACGTACTGGTGTCCGAGAATACGATCTCGGCGAAATTCTTTGCCGCCGAATAAATCGCGCGCACGACCGGAATACGATCCAGCAGCTTTTCCCAGCCACCGACCAACGCGCGGCCAACGAAATTGGCGACGAATACGCCGGTCAGCAGGATGACGACGAATATCAGGATAACGCCAAAACCCGGTATTTCGACTGGATTTTCGGTACCGAACCAGTTTTTCAACAGGTTGCTCGGTTGATAGCTCGCCGGAATGTAACCGATCGACTTGTCCATCTGCCGGACCGCAAGCCGAATCAAGAAAAGTGTCGCCCCGAGGGGAATCCAGACGAGAAGTCCAGCAACCAGGTATCGGCGGAAGCCCTTCAATTCGATGCCGCCTTGCTGCCGGTCGCTTTCTTGGTCTCAGTTTTGGTTTTGGTTTCAGTTTTGGTTTCAGTTTTGGTTTCGACCTTGGCTTCCACCTTCGCCGGTTTGTCTGTTGAGTCTGTCTTTTTTGTGTCCGGTTTCGCTTCCGGCTCGCCGGCGAGATTGCGCTTGTCACCGGTCTTGAAGTCAGTCTCGTACCAGCCAGCACCTTTCAACCGAAATTTCGGTGCAGACAGCTGTTTCTGCAACGTTGCTTCGCCACATTCCGGGCATTCCACCAGTCGTGGCTCAGTCATTTTCTGCAGAGCATCGAACGTATGATCGCAGCTCTTGCAGACATATCCGTAAATCGGCATCTAGAAAATCTCCGTGTCAATGCTGGTTGCCGAAGGGCGCGCATTATAGCCCACTCATCGCTCCTGGAAACGGATATTACGCCGCATTCAGGAACTCAAGCTGATCACCGTCCACGCCCACTTCGATCACATCACCGGGTCTGAATTTGCCCTCGAGTATCTGCTGCGCCAGTGGATTTTCAACTTGTTGCTGGATGGCGCGTTTCAGTGGCCGTGCGCCATAGACTGGATCGAATCCAGCGTTCGCAAGCCTGTCACGCGCCGCATCGGACAGGCGAATCGCGATGTCCCGATCGGCCAGGCGCTCGCGCAGATAGCCAAGCTGGATGTCGACAATCTTGCGAATATGCTCACGTGCCAGCGGATGAAACACTACGAGATCGTCGATTCGGTTGACAAATTCCGGCCGAAAATGGCTGCCGACAATGTCCATGATCGCGGTCTTCATGGCATCGTAATTCTCTTCGCCCGCCATCTCCTGGATCAGCTGCGACCCGAGGTTTGATGTCATCACAATTACCGTGTTGCGGAAATCGACCGTGCGGCCCTGACCATCGGTCAGTCGACCATCGTCCAGCACCTGCAGCAGGACGTTAAAGACGTCGGGGTGCGCTTTCTCAACTTCGTCGAGCAAGATGACTGAGTACGGACGGCGGCGAACTGCTTCCGTCAGATAGCCACCCTCTTCATAACCAACATAGCCCGGCGGCGCACCAATCAGGCGTGCGACCGAGTGCTTTTCCATGAATTCGGACATGTCGATTCGCACCATCGCATCATCGGTGTCGAACATGAAATCTGCCAGCGCTTTGGTCAGTTCGGTTTTACCGACACCGGTCGGTCCCAAGAACAGGAATGAGCCAATCGGTCGCTTCGGGTCAGACAGGCCGGCGCGCGAACGTCGAATCGCGTTCGCGACGGCCGTTACCGCTTCGTGCTGTCCCACGACCCGCTTCTCAACCACCGATTCCATCTGCAGCAATTTGCCCTTCTCACCTTCGAGCATCTTGCTGACCGGGATGCCGGTCCACTTCGAGACAATTTCGGCCACCTCTTCATCGGTAACGTTGTTGCGCAGCAGTGTGTTTTCTTTTTGATCGGCCTGCATGGCATCTGCCAACTGCTTTTCGAGTTCGGGGATGCGCCCGTATTGCAGTTCTGACATGCGCGCGAGATCGTTTGCGCGATGCGCCGTTTCCAGCTCCAGCTTCGCGCGCTCAAGTTCTTCTTTAATATGCGTCGTGCCCTGCATCGCAGCTTTCTCAGCTTTCCAGATTTCATCCAGATCCGCGAATTCGCGCTCCAGATCTCCAAGTTGCGTTTCGATATCGCTCAATCGCTTGACGGAGGCATCGTCAGACTCTTTCTTTAGTGCCTCGCGTTCAATCTTCAGCTGGATGATGCGTCGCTCAAGCCGATCCATTGCCTCCGGCTTCGAATCAATCTCAATTCGAATCCGTGATGCGGCCTCGTCAATTAAATCGATGGCTTTGTCTGGCAGCTGACGATCACTGATGTAACGGTGCGACAGCGTCGCGGCGGCGACGATTGCCGGATCCGTTATTTCGACACCGTGATGTACTTCGTAACGTTCTTTGAGGCCGCGCAGAATAGCAATCGTGTCCTCAACCGTCGGTTCCTGTACGAGAACTTTTTGGAATCGACGCTCAAGTGCCGCGTCCTTCTCCAGGTACTGACGATATTCGTTCAGCGTCGTCGCGCCGACACAATGCAGCTCGCCGCGCGCGAGCGCAGGCTTGAGCATGTTGCCGGCATCCATGGAGCCCTCTGCCTTGCCCGCGCCAACCACCGTGTGCAGCTCATCGATAAACAGGATGACCTGACCTTCCTGTTTCGCGAGATCATTGAGCACGCCTTTGAGGCGTTCTTCGAATTCACCCCGAAATTTCGCACCTGCAATCAAAGAACCCATGTCGAGCGACAAGATACGCTTGCCGCGCAAGCCTTCCGGTACTTCATTATTGACGATGCGTTGTGCGAGGCCCTCAATAATCGCCGTCTTGCCAACGCCCGGCTCGCCGATTAGCACCGGATTGTTTTTCGTGCGGCGTTGCAGGATCTGAATTGTGCGGCGAATCTCGTCGTCGCGACCGATGATTGGATCCAGCTTGCCCTGCTCGGCGCGCTCAGTCAGGTCAATCGTGAATTTTTCCAGTGCCTGTCGAGAGTCTTCGGCATTGGGATCGTTGACCTGCTGTCCGCCACGCAATTCGTCGATGGCCACTTCGATTGCACCCTTCACGGCCCCTGCCTGTTCGAGCATCGATTTGAGTGGTGATTTCGCATCCAGGGCAGCAAGCACAAACAAGTCACTGGAAATAAACTGGTCATTGCGTTGCTGCGCCAGCTTGTCCGTGATGTTGAGCAATTTTGTCAGGTCATTGCCCAGGTGAACATCGCCGCCCGAACCTTCAACTTTCGGCAAGCGGTCGATGGCATCGCCGAGATGTGAGCGCAGCAAGTTCACTTTCACGCCGGCTTTGGTCAAGAGGCCCCGCATGCTGCCGCCCTGTTGGTCGAGTAGTGCAACAAGGACGTGGGCTGGTTCGATGAACTGGTGGTCCTGCCCCACAGCCAGAGACTGGGCGTCTGCAAGTGCCATCTGGAATTTACTTGTCAGCTTATCTGATCGCATTTTTGTACCTGTCCCGCTAAGCGGAAAATATTGAATTGACCCTATAAATTGCGCCTAGGACATCGATTTCAAGGGGCCGCCACGGCCACAAAACTGACCATGTGACCGCAATTTGGATCGCGCCGGAAAGAATGGAATCGGTTTACGTCCTGAAAAGTGCAAAACCCGCCGCCGTAAGTCCGGGTCACGCCGGCTGCCGCCAGACGCTGCCGCGCCAGCCCATACAAATCTGCCTGCCAGCGGCCACGCGAATTCAGCTCGAAACAGTCTGCGGCTGCGGCATCATGGGCGACAAACGCGGATTTAACCTCATCTCCGACCTCAAATGATGGCTGCGAGATCGCTGGCCCGAGCCAGGCCAGAATTTGGCCGGGATCCTTGATCTCCATCGCCGCAACCGCGTTTTCGAGAACGCCAGCGGCCAGTCCGCGCCAGCCCGCATGCGCCGCGGCAACCGCGCCAGCGTTAGAACACAGTAAGACCGGCAGGCAATCGGCCGTTCGGACCACGCACAGGTGTTGCGGATTCCTGCTGACTGATCCGTCCGCTATGGGCGGCGACGCGTAGCGTTTCGCTTCGACAATATCGGCGCCGTGTACCTGCTTTAACCAGCAGGGAGCGCCGGCAAGATTCAATGCTTCGAAACGCCCATCGCGCAAGCTTGTTCCGGCAATGATGGTATCGGGTGCTGGCCAATCGGCGGCAATCCAGCTAGCCATTTGCACTACTCTGACGCAGCGTCTCGATGAGTATCTGGAAATCGTCCGGAGGTGCAACTTCGAATGCCAGTGGCTCAGCGCTCACCGGGTGCTTGAACGCCAGGCGTGTCGCATGCAGTGCCTGGCGCTTGAAATGGCGCAGAACCTGTATCAGCTCCTCCGACGCAGCTTTTGGCAGTGCCAGCCGGCCGCCATAGGTCGGGTCACCCACCAATGAATGGCGGCGATGCGCGAAATGCACCCGGATCTGGTGTGTCCGTCCGGTTTCAAGTTTCACATCGACATAGGTATAGGCCGTGAAGCGCTCCTTGACGGTGTAGTGGGTAACCGCCGGCTTGCCGTTTTGCTGCACGCTCTGGCGCTTGCGATCGACTGGATGGCGGCCGATCGGTTCACGAATGGTGCCACCGCCGGTTAATTCGCCGTTGCAAACGGCGAGGTAGTGGCGCTCGATTTCCCGCTCAGCGAGCAAACGGACGAGCGCCGTATGCACCGTGAGCGTTTTGGCAACCAACAGCAAGCCGCTGGTGTCTTTGTCCAGCCGATGAATGATACCGGCCCGCGGCACTTCCTCGAGCGTCGCGACATGGTGTAACAGACCGTTCATGAGTGTCCCGGCATGATTGCCAGCGCCAGGATGGACGACCAGCCCGGCGGCCTTATTCACCACCAGCAAATGATCGTCTTCGTAAACGATATCGAGCGCCATGGGCTCGGCCTCGGCTGTAATCGTCGCTTCTGGCTGCGGTTCGAAATAGACGGTTTCCCCGCCCGACACCGCATCCTTCGGGCGTTTCGGGCCACCCTCCACGCTGATCGCACCGGACAGCAGCCAGTCCTTCAGGCGGCTGCGGGAATATTCCGGAAACATCTTCGCCAGTGCCTGGTCCAATCTCAGGCCAACGAACTCGGCGGGAATCGTGACAATTTGTTTTTCGGCACTCATGACTAAGCCATAGTTTACGGTATACTCGCCGACCTTAAAGCACCCTGGTGGCTGCGGTGGCACCCTTTAAAAGACGACAGTATGCAACGTAATCGAACGCCCAACCCAGTATTTCTATCCCAGGCCCGCTGGCTTGTGGTCGCGCTTTTGCTTGGCGGACTGGTCGCCTGTGCCGGCAAGGACGAAGTGCAAACTGAGGTCCAGAACATAACGGAAGCCTATGAGCTCGCACAGCAGTCGGTTGAACGCAAGAACTACCGCAAGGGCATTCAGATTTTTGAGGCTATCCAGGCACGTTATCCGTTCAGTGATTTGTCACGACAGATTCAGCTTGAGCTGCTACACGCTTACTACCAGAGCGGCCAGCGCGAACAGGCAATTGAAACCGCTGATACATTTATGCGCGAGAATCCGATACACCCGCGTGTCGACTACGCACTCTATATAAAGGGACTGTCGTACTACGAATCAGGGGCCGGCTTCCTTGAGCGATGGTTCAGACGCGACGTCACAACGCGTCCGCCAATCGAAGTCGATCTTGCCTACAGTGCGTTGCGGCGCCTGGTTGAGCGGTTCCCGACAAGCGAATATGCAGCTGACGCCGAGCAACGCATGATCGCCATCAAAGAACGCATGTCTGCCTACGAAAATCATGTCGCGGATTATTATCTGCGCCGTGGTGCATACGTTGCGGCTGTAAATCGTGCAAAAAGTGCGCTGGAGGAATACAACGGCGCCAGCGGCAACGAGACTTCTCTCAGGATCATGGTCGAAGCCTATGAGAGTATGGGTATGGACGACCTGGCTGCCGACGCACGTCGAGTCCTCGCCGCAAATTTCCCCGACGAGGGTTAGGCGACGTCGAGCGCTAGTCGTTTAGCGGGAATTTGTAACCTGAAGTGATTGGGTAGCGCCAGTCACGACCAAATGCTCGCCCACTAATTCGAATACCCGGCGGCGCCTGTCGGCGCTTGTACTCATTGCGTTTGACCAGTTCGAGAATTCTTGTAACCGTGGCACGATCGTATCCGCGCTCCATGATTTCAGCCACCGATAAATCGTCAACAATAAAAGCCTCGAGAATGGGATCGAGCACGTCGTAACCCGGAAGTGTGTCGCTGTCTTTTTGATCAGGGCGAAGCTCGGCGGACGGCTCACGCGTAATGACGCGCTCCGGGATCACCTCAGCAACTTTATTGCGATAGCGCGCGAGGCGATAAACCATTGTCTTCGTGCAATCCTTGATCGGCGCGAATCCACCTGCCATATCACCGTAAAGTGTCGCGTAACCGACCGCCATCTCGCTCTTGTTGCCCGTTGTCAGCAGCATGCGCCCGGTCTTGTTGGAAATCGCCATCAAGAGCAATCCCCGACATCGTGCCTGAATATTTTCTTCGGTTGCATCCGGCTCACGTTCACCCAGAATCGGATCCAGCTGCTTGATCGTCGCCGCGTAGATCGGCTCGATCGGAATGACGTCATAACGAATGCCCAGCAACGCGGCCTGCTTTGCCGCATCTTCCTGGCTCATGGTTGACGTATAGCGAAACGGCATCATGGCGGCACGCACCTTGTCTCTGCCAATTGCATCGCAAGCAATCGTTGCGACGAGCGCCGAATCGATGCCGCCCGACAAACCGAGTATGACGCCCGGAAAACCGTGTTTTCGCACGTAATCCCGTGTCCCGGTGACCAGTGCCTTGTACACCTTGGCCTCGGTTTCCGGTTCGTTCGCGCATACACCGCGCTCCGGTTCGACGCCGCGAGAGGTCGCATGTAGCGTGACCAGGTGCAGGCCCTCATCGAACGAGGGTGCGCGAAACCCGACTTCTCCCTTTGAGTCCATGACGAACGATCCGCCATCGAATACCAGTTCATCCTGGCCGCCGACCATGTTGACGTAGACCAGTGGT
The DNA here is from genome assembly GCA_021773115.1 of Woeseiaceae bacterium. GTDB lineage: Bacteria > Pseudomonadota > Gammaproteobacteria > Steroidobacterales > Woeseiaceae > UBA1847. Next base: position 47,821 of record JAJFKS010000006.1, read on the forward strand.
ATTTCGTTCTCGGCGACTCTGCGCCGCAGTTCGGCTTCGCGACTGGACTGGCTGTTCAATTCAAAGGGCGAGCCGTTGATCATGACAATGCATTCAGCCCCGGCCGATCGACTGGCCCTCATCGGTGCCGCGGCCCATGCGTCCTCACAGATAATGAGACCGATCCGAATACCGTTGATCTTGAAGACCGCAGGGTTTTTGCCGGGAGTGAAATAGCGCTTTTCGTCAAACACGCTGTAATTCGGCAACAGCAGCTTGCGGTAACGGGTGAGCACTGAGCCATCACGGAATACGACGCAGGAGTTGTATATCTGGCCGTCGGCGTACTCGGGAAATCCGATCAGGATGGCAATACCGTTGACGGTTCTCTGGATCTCAGCCAGTGCGTTTTCGACCTTGTAGCGCAGGCCGGCGTGAAACAGCAGGTCCTCGGGTGGGTACCCGCAAATGCTCAATTCCGGAAATACGACCAGGTCCGCGCGCAGTTCATCTCGCGCGCGACTCGCATAGTCGACAATTTTTGCCGTGTTGCCGACCACATCACCAACAGCCAGGTCCAGCTGGGCGAGTGCGACTTTGACCGATTGGGCCATACCTAGCCGATGATTTCCTGCATTTTCGAGCCCAGTTCTGCCGGTGATCGAACCGTCACAACGCCGGCTTTTTCCAGGGCCGCAAACTTGTCATCAGCCGTACCCTTACCGCCCGCGATAATAGCACCGGCGTGGCCCATTCGTTTTCCTGGTGGGGCTGTCACACCCGCGATGTATGCGACCACTGGCTTGCTGACGTTGCTCTGGATAAATTCGGCCGCCGCCTCTTCATCGGTACCACCGATCTCGCCGACCATGATAATGCCGTCGGTATCCGGGTCGTCCTGGAACAACTCGAGACACTCGATGAAATTCATGCCGCGTACCGGATCGCCGCCAATTCCGATGCAGGTGCTTTGACCGAGACCGTTCGTGCTTGTCTGATAGACGGCCTCGTAGGTCAGCGTGCCCGATCTCGACACGACGCCGATGCGGCCTTTCTGGTGAATAAAGCCAGGCATGATGCCAATTTTGCATTCTTCCGGCGTAATGATACCCGGGCAGTTCGGCCCGATCAGGCGACAATCGTAGTCACGCAGCGCGGATTTCACCTTGACCATGTCGTTCACCGGAATACCCTCAGTGATGCACACGATCAGTTTGACGCCACCGTCAGCGGCTTCGAGTATCGCATCCGCCGCAAATGGTGGTGGCACATAAATCATGCTGACATCAGCGCCTGTCGCATCGACGGCGTCGCGAACCGTGTTGTAAACCGGCACACCGAGATGGTCCTGACCACCACGGCCGGGTGTGACGCCCGCAACGACTTTGGTACCGTATTCAATGCACTGTTCGGTGTGGAATGAACCCTGGTTGCCGGTGATTCCCTGGCACAGGACTTTGCTGTCTTTGTTTACCAAAATACTCATTAAGTACTACTCGTCAGGCTGCCGAAGCAACGGCTTTGCGGGCTGCGTCGGTGAGATCCTCGGCGGCGATAATGTCGAGTCCACTGGCAGCCAGTAACTCGCGTCCTTTTGTAACGTTCGTGCCTTCCAGGCGAACGACGACCGGCACTTCAACGCCGACCTCCTTCACCGCACTGATAATGCCTTCTGCAATCAGGTCACAGCGCACGATGCCACCAAAGATATTAACGAGAATCGCGGAAACATTCTTATTCGAGAGAATCAGTTTGAAGGCGACAGCAACGCGCTCTGCTGTGGCGCCACCACCGACATCGAGGAAGTTAGCGGGCTCCCCACCGTGCAACTTGATCAGATCCATCGTTGCCATCGCGAGTCCGGCACCATTCACCATGCAGGCGATATTGCCGTCGAGTGACACGTAGTTGAGATCGTGTTCCGCGGCCTTGCGTTCGGCGTCGTCTTCTTGCGTCGGATCGCGCAGCTCGGCGATTTTCGTCTGTCGAAACAGTGCGCTGCCGTCAATATTGATCTTGCCGTCCAACGCGATGACATCGCCTGCCTTGTTGGTAATCAGCGGATTCACTTCGATAAGGCTTGCATCGGTATCAAGGTAGAGTTGGTAGAGTTTCTTGACCAGGTCGCCGAACTGGCGCATTTGCTTCTTGTCAAGCCCAAGTCCAAACGCGAGCTGGCGCGCCTGGTAGTCCTGCAGTCCGGCATCCGGCGCAATGGCGACCGAGAATATCTTTTCCGGCGTTTCGGCCGCGACTTTCTCGATGTCCATGCCGCCCGCTGCCGAGGCGATGAACGAAATTCGACTGACTTCGCGATCGACCAGCATGCTGAGATAGAGCTCACGGTCGATCTCTGAACCTTCCTCGACGTAGACGACGTTCACCGGGAGTCCCGTCGGGCCTGTCTGGTAAGTGACCAGCGTCATGCCAAGCATTTCGTCAGCGAATGTGCGCACCTGTTCAAGCGTTTTCGCGAGTTTTACGCCGCCGGCCTTGCCGCGACCGCCTGTATGCGCCTGGGCTTTGACGACCCAGAGCTTGCCGCCAAGCTCTTTGGCCGCATTGACAGCTGCCTCAGGCGAATGAACCGGCTTGCCGCGCGGAACGACGATGCCGTATTCCGCGAATAATCGCTTTGATTGATATTCGTGAAGATTCATTGGATTTCTTTTGTTGGAAAGAGGGTCTTTCGCACAGTCGCGAAAATGTTGATGTATTTTGTCGGTTTGCAGGACCCATGTCCATATTCAGTCTACAATTCGCGCATGACGCAGGCACAAACCGAGACTTCTCTGAAACGGACTTTCCGCAGCAGTCGGGACGCCCTGATACAAAAAGCCATCGATGAACCGGACTTAAGTTGGCGGGTACTCGGTACCCTCAATGTCTTTCGACTGTTGATCGGCATCACGATGATCGCCTTGTTCATGATCCGAACCGACCCGAGATTTTTCGGTCATGCGAATCCCGTTCTGTATGCCGCAACGGTTTCCGGCTACCTGGTAGTCGCCATTCTGTCAGCAGTCGCCATTCGACAGCGCAGGCTCTCGGTGAAAACCCTGGCAACTACCCAGATAGTCATCGACATCGTTGCGATCGTCCTGATGATGCATGCCAGCAGCGGTATTTCGAGTGGAATCGGTGGATTGCTTGTGATTTTCGTCGGTGCGGGCAGCCTCGTGCTGCCGGCGAGGTATCCGGCGATACTGGCCGCGCTGGCCACGTTCGCCATTCTCGGCCAGCAGGCTCTTTCTCAATTTCTGAGCATGGCCGCACCAACGAACTACCCGGCCGCCGGCATCTTGAGTGGCATCATTTTTGCGATTGCCATGGCGGCACAACCGCTCGCGCGCAGTATTCAGGCCAGTGAAGCGCTTGCACGGCAGTTTGGCGTCGACCTGAAAAACCTTTCCGAGCTCAACCAGTATATCGTCCAGCACCTGCGCGAAAGTATTGTCGTTGTTGACGAGGCTGACGAAGTTCGCCTCATCAATAGTTCCGCCACTCGATTGCTCGGACTGGACGACGTGCAAGCCGGCACGCCATTCCGCAGCATTTTCGAACCACTGGGTGATCACATTGCTATCTGGCGCAACGATTTATCCGCATCATCGCACCAGGAATTTACGCTGACGACAGACGACGATATCACCCGGGTCACCGCCCACCTTGCACCGCTAGGAAAAAACGACCAGAGGAATGGCCCAATCATGATTTTTCTTGAGGATGTCAGTTTGATTAATGCCCGCGTGCAGCAATCCAAGCTTGCTTCGCTGGGCCGCCTGAGTGCCAGCATCGCCCACGAAATTCGCAATCCGGTCGGTGCCATGAGCCATGCGGCACAATTGCTGGCCGAATCCAGCGAGCTGACCGACGACGACGTACGCCTTACCGAAATCATCCAGACTCACTCCAATCGCGTCAGCCATATTATCGACAATGTATTGCAGCTCTCGCGACGAGAATCGAGTCGGCCCGAACGGCTTCCATTGAGAACCTGGCTCGGCGAGTTCGTTGAAGAATTTACTCGCACGCTGGAATTGCAGGAAGGTGAACTGACCATCGGTGACATTTCGGATGAGCTTGAGGCGCGCATGGACCCGGGGCATCTGCATCAGGTCTTATGGAATCTTTGTGACAATGCGGTCAAATATGCGAGCGAGACCGGCGGCATCATGGTCGAGATTCAGGCTGGGCGCACACAGGGCCATGGGCGTCCCTATATAGAAGTGCTCGATTGCGGGCTCGGCGTTGACAAAGCGACGGCCGATCAGATTTTCGAGCCATTCTTTACGGCCCGATCCGGCGGCACCGGATTGGGGCTCTATATATCACGGGAGCTGTGCGACCTGAATCGTGCGACGCTGGTTTACCTTGACCGCCCCCGTGGAGGCAGTATCTTTCGTATCGTATTTTCGGACCCCAATCGCTGGGACACACAGGACCAAGAATGAAGCAACCGCTTGCGCTCGTTATTGATGACGAGCCCGACATATGCGAACTACTGAGCCTCACGCTTGACCGCATGGGCGTGCATACTCGGACGGCCATGAATGTGGCGGACGCCAAAGCATTGTTGGGCAGGCACACATTCAACATTTGCCTGACTGACATGCGCTTGCCGGACGGCGACGGGCTTGAGCTCGTTGAATGGATTCAAACCCATGCGCCCGGACTACCGGTTGCTGTCATCACCGCCCATGGCAATATTGAGACCGCGGTGCAAGCGCTAAAACTTGGCGCGTTTGATTTCGTCTCGAAACCGCTCGATCTCGCGAATTTGCGCAAGATCGTTGAAAACGCACTGAAAATTGCTGTTGCAACAGCTCAAGACTCCCAGTTACTTGGCGACTCCCCTAGCATGCATGAGCTTCGCGGCATGATTGACCGGGTCGCGCGTTCTCAGGCACCCGTGCATATCAGTGGCGAATCGGGTACCGGCAAGGAACTGGTCGCCCGGCTGATTCACGACAGCGGACCGCGGGCGACTGCTCCTTTTGTCCCCGTCAACTGTGGCGCGATACCCACCGAGCTCATGGAGAGTGAATTTTTTGGGCACCGTAAAGGCAGTTTCACCGGTGCGATCAGCGACAAAGCCGGATTATTTCAATGTGCCGAGAATGGCACGCTTTTCCTCGACGAAATTGCCGACTTGCCGCTCGCGATGCAGGTCAAGTTGTTGCGAGTCATCCAGGAAAAAAAGGTGCGAGCGGTTGGCGCGTCGACTGAAACGACGGTCGATGTCCGGGTTCTGTCGGCGACGCACAGAAACCTTGCGGAAATGGTTGCGAGCGGAGGATTTCGAGAGGACCTTTATTACCGCATCAATGTCATTGAGATCAACGTACCCGCACTGCGTGACCGAGGCGACGATGTGATGATGCTGGCGGATCACATCCTCGCAAGACTGAATTCAAACGCATTGCTGCACGAAGACTGCCGTACTGCGCTGTTAGGCTACGCGTTCCCGGGCAACGTTCGCGAACTCGAGAATATGCTGGAGCGTGCCGTGACCTTATGCGTCAGCGGCATCATCACTGGAGCCGACCTGCATATGCGAGAAAGCCCGGAAAAGGTTCCGGGGAGCCTGACAGAGGGACTCGGTGGCCAGGTCGAGGACGTGCAACGTCAGGCAATCATCAATGCGCTTGAGAAAACCCGTTACAACAAGACGGCAGCCGCCAAATTGCTGGGACTGACCTTCCGGCAGCTCCGGTATCGCATCAAGAAGCTGGGCATTGACTGACAAATATTGTCACTTTCTGACGCAGAAGTGACATTCGAAGCGGCTTTTGTCAGCGATCGCAGACGCTGATAATTCTTGAGAGATCCCGTATCTTTCTTTAAAATCAGTATCATACTGAATCATCCACGAACTTGGCACGGCGCTTGCTTTGTCATTGCTACAGGCGATTTTCGCCGTTCGATTTTGATTACGCAAGCAGTTCCAGGAGATTACGAAATGAAGAAGCAACACGGTTTTACACTGATCGAACTTATGATCGTTGTCGCGATCATCGGTATCCTCGCCGCCATCGCGATTCCGGCTTACTCGGACTACACGATTCGCGCACAGGTATCTGAAGGTCTGACGCTTGCCGGCGGCGCGAAAGCAGCTGTTAGTGAGTTTGCAATGGACCGCGGCGCAATGCCGGCAGATAATGATGAAGCTGGCCTCGCACCCGGTGGTAGCATCAATGGTAAGTACACGGAATCGGTCACAAACCTTGCTGGCGTAGTTACGATTGTTTACGGTGGCACCAGTGCGCATGCAGACCTCGTGGGTGACACGCTGGTGCTGTCAGCCGTACTTTCGACGGGTAGCGTTATCTGGGCATGTCCTTCAGCTAGCGGCACCGTACTGCCCAAGCATCGCCCGGCGACCTGCCGCTAGCCTTTGGTTAGAATTAACCAGACGTGCTATACAGGAAAGCCCCGGCACGCCGGGGCTTTTCTTTGACGTACGACCTCATCGGGACACGGAAATGCGCGACGTAAATGGGAAGTTCGAGCAGGGTTTCACGTTGATTGAGCTCATGATCGTCGTTGCGATCATCGGTATTCTCGCCACAATGGCGATTTCTGCGTACCAGACTTATACGGTGCGAGCGCAAGTGGCCGAAGCACTCAACATGGCGGCTCATGCGAAAGTACCGATTGTCGATGCATTTAATAACACCGGCGTACCCCCCGCTGGGCGCGTCGAAGCCGGAATGACGGCGCCGCCGACCGACAGCCAGGGCTCGTATGTATCGCAGGTCGATATCGTGAATGGCCGTGTGGACGTCACAATGGGCAACAATGCCAATGCCGATGTCATTGGGGATATCATTTCGTTTACCCCGTATCTCACGAGCGGCCGTGGCGTTATCTGGCGTTGTGGGGCCGCACCCGCACCCGCCGGCAGCGTACTGATGTCGGACGGCGGAGGCAATTCGACCGCTTATCTCGCACCGACACTCGAGACGCGTTATATGCCGTCCGTTTGCCGCCCTTGAGGGACCGAGATATCCCGGCTGATCTGCCCACATCGGCTGAATGTCAGCGTTTTACTTAATCAATTTCCGTAACTGTGAACGACAGCACAAAATCGAGTTGAATCGGGAACTTGGATCAGTGAGACTGTGAAGCTCAATGAATCACGAAAGCACTGACTCTCATGGTGGCAACGGCTTCACAAACTAACCTCGCTGGCCTGCCCAGGCGAATGGTCCAGGATGGCATTATTTCTGAAGAACAGCTTCAGGAAGCCACGGAAGCCGCAAGAAATGCCAAACAGTCACTGATCGCCTACCTGGTCACCGAAGAACTCGCTGAAGCACGAGCCATCGCAGTTGCCGCCTCTCACGAATTCGGCGTCCCTCTGCTCGATCTTGACGCAATTGAGATTGATCTTGATGTCGTCCGTGCGGTCGACCAGAAACTCATCAATAAGCATAGGGTGCTGCCGCTTGTAAAGCGCGGCCAGCGGATCTTCCTTGGCATCTCCGACCCCACAAACCTGCAAGCTATCGATGACATCAAGTTTGCGACCAGCCTTCGCATCGACCCGGTGGTGGTTGAGCAGGACAAGCTTGAAGAACGAATTACCAAGGCGATCGAAGCGGTCGATACCAGCATGTCCGGTCTCGATGACGACGATTTCGATCTCGAGAATCTCGATATCGCCGGCGAGAATGACGAAAAGGAAGAAGATCATCGGGACGACGTTGAAGACGCACCGGTCGTCCGATTTGTGAACAAGGTTTTGCTGGATGCGATAAAGCGCGGCGCATCCGACGTCCACTTCGAACCCTACGAAAAGATTTTTCGCGTCCGTACCCGCCTCGACGGCGTATTGTCCGAAGTTGCGACACCGCCTGTCATTCTGGCAAACAAAGTCTGTGCTCGCCTCAAAGTGATGTCACGAATGGACATCGCCGAGCGTCGTGTACCGCAGGACGGACGTATAAAGATGCGCCTGTCAAAGAATCGTGCCATCGATTTTCGTGTCAACACCTGTCCAACATTGTTCGGCGAGAAAATCGTACTGCGTATTCTGGACCCATCCAGCGCCAAGCTCGGTATCGAAATGCTCGGTTACGAAGACCACCAGCGTGAGCTCTACGAAAAGCACCTCGCCAAACCTTACGGCATGATCCTCGTTACCGGACCCACCGGTTCGGGTAAGACGGTATCGCTGTACACCGGTTTGAACATTTTGAACACGGAAGACCGCAACATTTCGACGGCCGAAGACCCGGCGGAAATCAACTTACCAGGCATTAACCAAGTCAACGTGAACCCGAAGGTCGGGTTGACGTTCGCATCGGCATTGAAAGCCTTCCTGCGCCAGGATCCGGACGTCATCATGGTCGGCGAGATTCGTGACCTTGAGACGGCGGAAATTGCGATCAAGGCCGCACAAACGGGCCACCTGGTGTTGTCGACGCTGCATACCAACGATGCGCCGAAAACACTGACTCGAATGGTCGATATGGGCGTCAAACCCTACGCGATCGCGACCTCAATCAGCCTGATTATCGCCCAGCGTCTGGCGCGACGTTTGTGCGACATTTGCAAGGAAGTCCGGGATATCCCGCGTGAGGCCCTTGAAAAAGAGGGCTTTGTGGCGAAGGAACTGGATTCCGGATTGACGATATTTGGACCAAAAGGCTGCAAAGCCTGTAACGGCGGCTACAAAGGCCGGCTTGGCATATTCCAGGTGATGGAAGTTTCAGAAACCATGGGCCGAATAATAATGGAAGGTGGCAACGCGATGCAGATCGCAGATCAGGCTGCCAAAGAAGGGGTCATCGATTTACGACGGGCCGGATTGAACAAAGTCAAGGACGGGGTTACAAGCCTTGAGGAGATCAACCGGGTTACCATTGAGTAGCATTTGTAGAGATTTACCGAAAAAACCGGAAAATGGACGACAAAGATGGCTAATGCAGCAGTAGCAAGTACGCCCTTCCTGTGGGAAGGGACCGACCGAAACGGCAAGAAAATCAAGGGCAAAAGTCTCGCCAATGACGAGGCCCAGGTCCGTGCTGACCTGCGCCGTCAGGGCGTGGTGCCGATTCGTATCAAGAAACAGAGCAAAGGCCTGTTCGCGGGCGGTGGCAAAATTACGTCTGGCGACATTTCGATTTTCAGCCGCCAGCTCGCCACTATGCTTGCTGCTGGTATTCCGCTCGTTCAAGCTTTCGAAATCGTCGGCAGCGGTCATGAAAATGCAGCAATGCAAAAACTGATTTTTTCGATCAAGTCGGACGTCGAGGGTGGTAGTTCCCTGGCTGAAGCTTTGGCCAAGCAGCCTCTCTACTTCGACGACTTGTTTGTGAATCTGGTTGAGTCCGGCGAACAGGCGGGTGCTCTGGAATCCCTGCTCGACAAGATCGCGACCTACAAAGAGAAGACGGAGGCGATCAAGAAAAAAATCAAGAAAGCGCTGACCTACCCGGCCGCGGTACTGGTCGTCGCATTCGTCGTTACAACCATCTTGCTGATTTTTGTAATCCCGTCGTTCGAAGACCTTTTCAGGGGATTCGGTGCCGACCTTCCGACCTTTACACGAATGATCATCGATCTATCGGCATTCGTCAGATCAAAAGGCTTTTATATTGTTGTGATTATCGGCGGTATGGTTGCAACCTTCCTGTACTTTTATAAGCGGTCGCGCCCGCTCCGGCAGGCTCTGGACCGAGCGATGCTGAAAACACCGATTATCGGCCCGATCCTGCAAAAAGCGGCGATCGCCCGTTACTCGCGAACACTGTCAACGATGTTCGCTGCCGGCGTACCGCTGGTTGAGGCGCTGGAATCAGTTGCTGGCGCGACGGGCAACATCGTTTACGAAATGGGTGTAATGCAAATGCGCGATGAAGTTGCAACCGGTCAACGATTGCAGCAGGCGATGGAAAATACTGATCTCTTTCCGAACATGGTCATTCAGATGATTGCGGTCGGGGAAGAGTCTGGTTCGCTCGACGAAATGTCCAGCAAAGTCGCGGATTTCTATGAAGCTGACGTTGATGACGCGGTTGATAATCTCTCCAGCCTGCTCGAGCCGATGATTATGGCGATCCTGGGTGTATTGGTCGGCGGACTCGTTGTCGCCATGTACCTCCCCATCTTCAAACTTGGTGCCGTCGTATAAAGAAAGACACAGGTTTGCAAAATTGCGGCGTCCGGAGGACACTCCGGACGCCGCTTTTTGCTTGCCAATACGCATAATGGAGATCCTCGATGCTTGAGTTGCTGAGCGAATCTGCCCCGCTTTTCATTGGCGTTGTATTCGCTTTTGCGCTGTTAATCGGTAGCTTCCTAAACGTCGTCATTCATCGACTGCCCATCATGATGGAGCGGGAGTGGCGTGAGCAGGCAGATGATTTATCAAGCACTCCGCCTGAACATGAGCTGCCAGAAGGCCGTTTCGACCTCGTCGTACCGCGTTCACGATGCCCATCTTGCGGAGCGCTGATAACCGCGTTGCAGAATGTACCGGTCATCAGCTACCTGTTGTTACGCGGCCGTTGTGCCAACTGCAAGACCCCGATATCCGTTCGTTACCCGATTGTCGAATTCATGACCGCATTGCTGGCCGCAATCTGCGCCTGGCAATTCGGTCCCGGCTGGGAAGCGCTGATGGCAATTGCACTGACGATCACGTTGGTCTCAATCGCGATGATTGATGCGGACACGCAATTGATTCCGGATTCCATCGTGCTGCCCTTGATGTGGGTCGGCCTCGCGATGAGCCTGTTTCACCCCATGCCGGGTAGCGGCACGCTGTTTATCAGTCCAGGCGACGCCATAGTCGGGGCGATGGCGGGCTACCTGGCACTTTGGAGCGTCTTCTGGGGCTTCAAGCTCGTGACCGGCAAAGACGGGATGGGTTACGGCGATTTCAAGCTGCTAGCGGCCCTTGGTGCCTGGCTGGGCTGGCAGCAATTGCCAATCATTATCATGATGTCGGCAGTTGTCGGAGCCGCAATCAATATTGTCTTGATTTTCGCGCGCGGCAAAGATCGAAATATTCCCATCCCATTTGGACCGTATCTCGCTGCGGCAGGGTGGATCACTATGCTGTGGGGCGAGACCATCAAGAATGCCTATTTCGATTTGATGTTTTGAAACAATCAAAGACCCACAGGAATCCGTTGAAAGTCGGTTTGACCGGCGGTATCGCAAGCGGCAAGACAACTGTCAGCAACATGTTCGCAGATCTCGGTGTGCCGGTTATCGACACCGACGTAATTGCCCGCGAAGTCGTCGAACCCGGAAAACCCGCGATCGAAGAAATTCGCGAGCGTTTTGGTGAGGATGTAATCGATGAGTCTGGCAACCTTGAGAGAAGCGCGATGCGCAAGCTGGTTTTCCGGGACAACGACGCTCGAGCCGATCTGGAGGCAATCCTGCACCCGCGCATAGGCGCTGAAGTAAAACGCCAGTCTGAGTCGCTCGAAGGAGCTTATCAAATCATCGCCGTGCCATTATTGGTCAACTCAATGTTGCTGAAATTTGTTGATCGCGTTCTTGTTGTTGATTGTCAGGAAGACAAACAGATTGAAAGACTGTTGAAACGGGACTCAGGATCAATCGAAGACGCGAAACGAATTCTCGCGTCTCAATCGAGTCGTGAGGAACGCCTGGCGATTGCCGATGACATCATCCGAAACGATTCAGATCTGCGGCACCTGCAGACGCAGGTCATTGCTCTTCACGAACATTTTCAACGTCTTTCAAAGCCTCAATATCAGCGCGAACGGTCTCCTGGAAAATTCTGATATCCGATTCATTGACAGGTGCTATCTCGAAAAGTGTCGACCCTGATTCGGCGAGCTCGACCAAGGCCAAATCGGAAAAGCGCAGTGCTTCGGCACCGAACTGATTAGTCGCCAGGATGGCCGCCATCTGCATGGCGTGGCTTGCCCCAGGCCTGGCGGCGAGCGACTCATTGAATGCCGCGACCGCATCGTGAGACCGATTCGCAAAGGCATACGAAAACCCGACTAGGTACTGAACCTGAGAATACTGCAAAGAATCGCGAGTCGCATTGTAGGGTACCTGCAGCATTTGCGTGAACAGGACAATAAGCTCGCTGCTCGTAACGCTCGGGCATTTTTCAGTGACAACGTTGTTTGCCAGCATTGTGTAGACCTTGATCAGTCTCGGATCGTAAGGCAATCGCGAAAGCTCACGGGCTTCTTTGTCAAATTCTTCAGGCAGGAGCTGGTTCATCTGACACAAAGAGGCAAGGCGGTTTACTCTGAGAAGTGCGTTCGTTCCAGGGATTGTTGAAATTGCCCGGTTCAGCACGTTGAGAGAATCTGAGTGTCGGCCGGCATTGAAAAGTAATACTGAGTACTCAGCCTGCGCACGCTCTGAGTTTGGTGCTTTGCGCGCCGATGCCTCAACTATGCTTGGAAAACTGGCCCAAACTGCAGACGAATAACGTGTAAACCCCCCCAGCAATATGAGTATCGCCAGACTAAGTGCAGTAAATTGACGGCGCGAAAACTTTTGATGCAACGCGACCAGCAATGGAAGAAATAGAAAGCCAGTTCCTAAATAATTGCGATGCTCGAAATACAATTCGAGATTCACAACCGTCGATTCGAGTAGATGACTGGTATAGAAAAACAGCGCTGCCAATGCGAAAAGCGGCCAGCGACGCCGTTTGACTAAAGCAAGAATGACGATACCAAGGTGTGTGAATATGGCCAGGATCGTCGTTAATGGTGACATCAGTCCGGTCGATTTCAAAAAGTGGTCGTGAAATACTCCGGTCGTATAGAGTTTTGGGATAAACCAGTTCTGAAGGTAGTCAATCAGAATTCGTGGTTGGGTAAGGACTCGTTCATAAATGCTGAAATCCCGTGGTGGCACAACTTCGAAGAAGTCCTCCGTGAACAGGCGCCCACCCAAATATACGAATATCACGAGTGCTGGCAGTAGCAGGAACAATGCAGTCCAGTAACGATTGGGACGCCCAAGCGTACTCGCCTGACTCGCAACGACGGTCAGTTCGATGACTGCGGCAAGCAGAGGCAACAAGATTCCATTTTCCTTGGATAGAGTTGCGAGTACCGAAAATAAAACAATCGACGTCGACATCATGATATACGCGCGTCGCGTGTCGCTCAGCAAACGCACCCGTCCATTGATGTAAATTATCAATCCTGCGAATGTGAATAGTGTCGACAGTTGTGCCATACGCTGCACAACGTAAAGGGTTGTGGAGACAAGGAATGGGTGCAATAGCCAAATACCGGCTGCGGTGAGCGCTAGCCAACGGATATCTCGACGGTTAAAATGCAACAGTGCAAGTACTTGTTGTATCAGCAAACCCAGCAATAGACCGTTGAGGCAATGAATAAGCAGATTAGTGCGTTTGAATGGCAGCGGATCGGCCGGCCAATTATTCGCGTCGAACAGAAAGGTCAGCAGCGATATCGGGCGGCCTGTCGGGCCGGTGCCACCGCCAAAGACGAACGCTTTGAACGTTGCCCAGTCAACTACGCCGCCCAGATGCCCGAGCGCTGTGAGACTGCCAAAGTCGTCGAAGACAAAAGGCCCACCAAGGCCCGGCCAATACGCAACGCCGACAAACAACAGCAAGAGAATCCACGAGACCCTTACAAGGGTAAGCGACGAATAGTCTGAATTGGGAGACCCTGGAAGGTTAATCAATTTCTTGCCTTGTACCCATACCAGCACAAACCAGCGCCTCAAACTCCCGGACTTCGGCGTCACGTATGTGAAGAACCGGGAGTATATTGTGTTGTCCAGGTCCGATCATTGGTCGTGCTGTGGCCGCGCGTTCTGGATGGTCATCACACGTGTCAACGATGCAGCCAGGGATCGCGTCCGGGTAGCCCGCAGCAAAGCTGATTTCGGACTTTCTGCAATTGAACCGCTGGCTGATCAAACTCATCCGCTTCCACTAGGCGACTTGATGGCTGCCCGCATTCTAACGCGGCGCTTTGACAGCCTGCATCCTATTGCGTCACCTATTTGCCAGCTGCCACTCGGTAGCGCAAAATAGCCGAATGGCTAAACCCGCAGGCAAGATTGCTGCGACGCCCAATGCGGGCGTCGCGCACTATGAGCAGCCGCTTTCCGAGCGTATGCGGACATTGCTACGGCTGGAATTTCTCTACAATCCCATGCTCGAAAACAGTGAACAGGACGACGATTGGGCCACTCGGGCGACCATTTCGACACTGCTGGAGATTCTCGCGATCCTGTCGAGAGGCGATGTTCGCAGCGAGGTTCTGAATGAGCTGGACCACCAAATCAGCGCCTTGGGGCGGTTCCAGAGCCATACCGGGGTCGACGGGGGTCGCCTTGGCAACCTGATGCACAATCTTTCTACCAGCCGCGAAGAAATATCATCGATTGGCACGGGCTACCTGCAGTCGCTTAAGGACAGTCATTTCCTGAATGCGATTAAACATCGCAGCGCAATTCCAGGCGGCACCTGCGAATTCGACCTGCCGGAGTACAGTCATTGGTTGCGCCAACCGATTGGCCGGCGCCAAACCGACATGACGAATTGGATTCAGGCAATTCGCCCGCTGTGCGACGGTGTGAGTGAAGTACTTTGGCTAATCCGCGAGAGCGCGCAACCCAAAGAGCGTCACGCATCCAACGGCATGTTCCAACACAACATGCAAAAGGACGCCAATTGCCGCTTGTTGCGTGTCAGTCTTCAGAAGGGTTCCGACCTGTTCCCTGAAATTAGCGGCAGCCAGCATCGATTTACGATACGTTTTTTGGAGTGGTCTGCTGTCGGCCAGCGAGCAACGCAGACAGCGAGCGACGTGCCGTTCCAGCTTTCGATTTGTTGAGGTCTAGTGGCGCTGCTGCAACGCGGTCACGACGGGAACATCAGCCGGCAACAGTTCGGCAGCATCAAGAAATTCCGATGGAACCCAGCGTAATTCCTGACCTTCGCGGCCAACCGGTTTGCAATTCCAGCGGCTGACAATAAAAAACTCGATCGAGACGATGCGGTCATCGTACTCATGACGCAGATTCATAAACGAAGAACTTTCGGTGACCTCGATACCAAGTTCTTCGGCCAGTTCACGCGATAGAGCGCGCTCCGCCGATTCGCCGGGCCCGATCTTACCGCCTGGAAATTCCCAGAGACCGTTGAACGGTCCACCACCGAGGCGCTCCGCGATCAGTACCCGGCCTTTGCTATCGCAGAGAATTCCCGCAGCGACGTTGAAGTGATCCATCGGCAAAGTTTACGCGTTCAACTTGCCGTGGCATTGCTTGAATTTCTTGCCGGAACCGCAGGGGCAAGGTTCATTGCGGCCGATCTTGCGTTCGCCGCGGACGAACGGCTCCGGCGCGGCAGCTGCGGGTACGGGGTCCGGATTCGATCCGGGTTCCGGTGCCGCACCCAGCGCAGACGCCGCAGCGTGCTGAAACTTCATCTTGTCAGCCGCCTGTTTTCGCTCCGCCATCTCGTTGAGATCTTCTTCACCCTGAATACGGATGCGCGAGAGAATACTGATCGTGTCGTATTTAACCTGCTCCAGCATGGTGCCGAACATTTCAAATGCTTCGCGCTTGTATTCCTGCTTGGGATTCTTTTGCGCGTAGGAACGCAAACCTATGCCCTGACGAAGGTGATCCATCGATGCCAGATGCTCTTTCCAATGATGGTCCAGTTGTCGCAGCATGACCTGCTTTTCAACGCCGCGCATCAGTTCCGCACCGATGCTGGCGGCTTTCCTTTCGTATACGCTTTGCGCTTCTGCGATGCTGCGTGCAGCAATTCCTTCCGAATTTAAGGTCCTGTCATCAGCAATCCACTGCGACACATCCGCCTGCACGCCAAAGTCCGCCTCGAGTACTTTGCTCAAGCCATCGGCGTCCCACAATTCTTCCAGGCTACCTGGCGGAATATATTGTTCGGCCGTCATGCCGACAACCTCTTCGCGGATAGCATTGACAGAGTCTTCAATATCGTCGGCGTCCATGAGTTCCGCGCGCTGGTGGTACACCACCTTGCGCTGATCGTTGGCGACATCATCGTACTCAAGCAGATTCTTTCGGATATCGAAGTTGTGCGCTTCAACCTTGCGCTGCGCACGCTCAATCTGGCGTGACAACAACTTGCTTTCAATCGCCTCACCTTCACGCATACCGGCGCGCGATAGCAAGCTCTTGGTGCGCTCCGGATCACCGAAGATTCGCATCAGGGTATCTTCCATCGACAGGTAAAAACGGCTCGATCCCGGGTCACCCTGACGACCGGAACGCCCGCGTAGCTGGTTGTCGATGCGTCGGGATTCATGCCGTTCCGTGCCGATGATATGCAGTCCACCGGCCTCCAGCACCTGTTCGTGGCGCTGTTGCCACTCCGCTTCTATCGCGGCGGCATCTGCTCCTTCGCCCGCCTCTTCCAGCGCCGCGTCGAGGCTGCCGCCCAGCACAATATCGGTACCGCGGCCTGCCATGTTGGTCGCGATCGTAATGGCTGCAGGTCGACCAGCGTTCTGAACGATTTGCGCTTCGCGTTCATGCTGCTTGGCGTTCAGGACTTCGTGTTTGATATTCTGCTTCTTTAACATCGATGACAGCAGTTCAGAGGCTTCAATTGACGTCGTACCCACCAGCGCCGGCTGGCCGCGCTCGCGACAATCGATAATGTCTTCAATGATGGCTTCGAATTTGTCTTTTGCCGTCAGGTAGACAAGGTCGGGCTGGTCATCGCGTATCATGTCTTTGTTCGTCGGAATCACCACGACTTCGAGGCCATAGATCGACTGAAACTCGAAAGCTTCGGTATCGGCTGTACCGGTCATGCCCGACAGCTTGTTGTAAAGGCGGAAATAATTCTGGAAGGTAATTGACGCGACCGTCTGATTTTCCTGCTTGATTGAAACGCCTTCTTTGGCTTCAACCGCCTGGTGCAAACCGTCGCCCCAGCGTCGACCGGGCATCGTGCGGCCGGTGAATTCATCAACGATGATGACCTCACCGTCTTTGACAATATAGTCGACATCCTTCTGATACATCACGTGCGCACGCAAAGCTGATCCCAAGTGGTGCAGCAACTTGATGTTAGCGGCGTCGTACAGGCTTTCGCCTTCGGATAACAATCCAGCCTGCGTCATCAGGGCCTCAACCCGTGAGTGCCCCTCTTCTGTAATGTGTGCCTGCTTGCCTTTTTCATCAACGGTATAGTCGCCACGTACCACGATTTCACACGATGCGACCTTGCCTTCGAGGTCGGTCATAACTAGATCAGCATCGCGTGTTTCGGCGAGGCTGACAGCAGCCTCGAGCGTCAACTCTTCGTCCGACTCGCCTGCGATCCGAATTTTATTCGCCGGAATATCAAAATTTATTGGGTTCTCGGCTTCCGTGTGGCGTCGCAGTTTGGGTATCAGTTTGTTGATCTGGCCGTACAGATCCGTGCTGGATTCTGCGGGCCCTGAAATGATCAACGGTGTTCGCGCTTCATCGATGAGAATCGAGTCGACTTCGTCCACGATCGCAAAATTCAATTCTCGCTGAGATTTATCAGCTGTCGAGAATGCGAGGTTGTCTCGCAGGTAGTCGAAACCGAGCTCGTTGTTCGTCGCGTAAGTAATATCGCACTGATACGCCGCGCGCTTCTCATCGGCCGTCTGGCCGCTTCTTGAAACACCCACTGTCAGACCCAGGAAATCATATATCGGACGCATCCAGTCGGCGTCTCTTTGCGCAAGGTACTCGTTGACGGTCACAATATGCACACCATCGCCGCTGATCGCATTGAGGTAAGCAGGCAGAGTCGACATCAAGGTCTTGCCTTCACCGGTACGCATCTCGGCAATATTGCCGTCGTTCAGCACCATGCCACCGATCAGTTGTACGTCGAACGGTCGCATATGCATCGTCCGTATTGATGCCTCGCGAGCGACGGCAAACGCTTCCGGCAAGAGATCCTGCAGGGATTCTCCATCCTTGTAGCGCTGCTTGAATTCAGCTGTCTTTGCCTGCAGCGCTGCGTCATCGAGCGCCTTAAGGCCGTCTTCCAGCGCGTTGATTGCTTTGACTGATTTTGCGTACTGACGCACCAGTCGCTGGTTGCGACTGCCAAATATGCTTGTCAGGAAATTGGCCACTGAGGCTCCCTGGGGTCCGGTCAAACAAAGGCCGCTATTCTAAGGTGTCGCGGGGCTATTTAAAATCGAATGTCGCGATTTATGGGCAAAAATCACGATCACAAGGACCCGGGCGACAAAGCACCGTATCTTAATGGAGCGGGTGGTTTCGAACTTACTTCGAGGCGTCGCGGATAAACTTCACTGGATTCACGCGGCTACTGTTGTGCAGGACCTCGAAATGCAGGTTCGGTCCGGTAGCACGGCCGGTTTCGCCCATCAGGGCAACGACCTGTCCTTTCTTGACCTCATCGCCGACGGAGACGAGATTCTCGGAGTTGTGCGCGTAGCGCGTTGAATATCCGGAACCGTGGTTGATTTCAACCATGATGCCGTAGCCGTACCGATCCGCCGACCAGGTGACGACTCCATCAGCGACTGCGACGATTTCTGCGCCGTTCTTGCCAGCGAAGTCGATGCCGGTGTGGTTTGCAGCTTTACCGGTAAACGGATCCGTGCGTTTGCCGAAATAGGAGGATATCCAGCCTGCGCCAACCGGCCGGCCTTGCGGATAAACCCGGTCCTTCAGGTTCTGGTTCATCAAGACGCTCTCAAGCACATCGAGTTGCGCCTCGCGACTACTTAACTGGGCACCCAGCATGTCCATCGCTTCGATCATATGCGGCACGGCGAGATTCGGTACCAGCGCCACCGGCTCTTCCGGACCACCGATTGCCGGATCCGAGTCAAAGTCGAATTCGCCATCATCGATATCTGCCATGTCGGTCAAACGGCGACCCAGCGCATCAAGGCGAATAACCCGTGCGTTCATTTGTGCAATTCGAATCGACAACGCGTCCAGCGTATCTTCATTGTCCTGGCGAATTGAATTAATAATATCCCGCTGCTGTTGCAGCTCGCCTGTAAGTTCCTCGAGTTCGTTTATGCTGATGCCAGAACCGGTTCGCGACGCGTGCCAGGAACCGGCGACAAAACCAACACCGATTATCAGCACCGCAATGGCGGCGATCGCAGAACCTGCTGTCAGGCCAGTCAAATTCATCTGGCGAGGCGATCCGAACCCCTTGCCGAAGATAACTACATTCATGTTTTACGTCCCCGACGCATCCGGTTAGACGTCGTCGTAATAGTGCAAGTCGCAGAGTCGCAGAGCCATTGCTCGCGTCCGCTTGTTCGCGTTGTTATAAACTTGCTGTCCCTGCTCAATTCGGTAGCTCCGCTGCCCTAGGATCGCTCCCTTAGACCGGTGGTTTTGCGACCCCGCCTTTCAGCGGGTTTGCCTTTCTCGTCCCGAAACTATGCATAATGTCGGAAATCATTACAAGACAAGGCCCCGGGAACGGTGACCGGGATCACCCCAAAGAGGATAAAAGCGCTAACTGCGTCACATTAAAATGTCGTCCGAGAAGCTTATAGACCTGCTAAATCCCAGCAAGGACGGGGACTTAGGCGAACTCATCGGGCGTGCGCGGCAGATGGGTGAGCTGACAGGCATTCTGTGCAAATCGCTGCCAGCGGCAGATCAGGGCGCCATTGTGGCCGCGAACGTCAGGGATGGCGGTGAATTGGTCGTAATTTGCGCGTCGTCCGCCTGGGCTGCGAAGTTGCGCTATCGCAGCGACAAGCTGCTAAAAGTCGCGCTGGACGCCGGGATCAATGCCTCCAGCTGTCGCGTCTGCGTCAGCCAGAACTAACAACATGAAACGGGGTATAGGCGCTTATGCATACGAGGGTGTTGCGTAGGAAATAGGCGCTTTTTTCGAATCGCTGAAGGTCACCTCCTCCCACGAGGACTGATCGGCCAGCATGGCACGAAATAATTTGTTGTTGAGATCGTGCCCGGATTTGTAGGCGCGCAATTCGCCAATCAGGCTGTGCCCCAGCAGGTAGGCGTCTCCGATCGCATCGAGGATCTTGTGAATGACGAACTCGTTGGCATAGCGCAGGCCGTCCTCATTCAAGATCCGATAGTCGTCCAGCACAATCGCATTATCCATACTGCCGCCGAGCGTTAAATTGCGCTCACGCAAGGCCTCGACATCGCGCAGAAAACAGAAAGTCCGCGCGCGGCTGACTTCTTTAAGAAACGACGTCGACGAAAAATCGATCGTCGCCTGCTGGCTTAGCTTATTAAAAACCGGGTGGTTGAAGAACACCTCGAAGTTGACTTTGAAACCATTAAACGGATGCAGCTCGGCCCACTTGTCGCCATCTTCGACACGAACCTTCTTCTTGATGCGAATGAATTTCTTCGGCGCGTTTTGTTCTTCAATTCCTGCGGATTGCAACAGGAATATAAATGGACCCGCGCTACCGTCCATGATGGGCACTTCGGGTGCAGAAAGATCAACATACACATTGTCGATTCCCAGACCTGCCAATGCTGACATCAAGTGTTCGACGGTCGCTACCTTGACGCCGTCTTTAACCAGTGTCGTGCCAAGCATTGTTTCACCGACCAGCTGCGGGTCAGCCTTGATATCAACCGGCTCTTCGAGATCAACGCGACGAAACGTAATACCGGCATTGGCTGCGGCCGGTCGCAAAGTCATATAGACCTTCTCACCAGAATGCAGTCCGACGCCGGTGGCGCGGATCGATGTCTTGAGCGTTCGTTGTCTCAGCATTTCGGGCGGAAGATTAGCATAAAAATTTCTCACTACCAAAAACTATCGGGATTTCAATTTGTTAGATCATTTCAATCATGTAAAAGCGAGAAGCCTGCGTCCGGAGGCAATGAGGTAGCCGGCCCGGAATCATCCGGGCCGGCAAGCGGAGTTTACCTGCCCCGGGCAGTAGTCTGCCCGGTTTTTTCTGTTGCCTTAGTCGGCCTGGCGCCGCAGGAAGGCCGGAATATCCAGCAACTCTTCCTGCAAACCGTTGCCTTCCAGACCGTCGCCGACGGCGCGTTGACGCTGCACGGTTGGCTTGTCGAGAGTCTGGTAGTTTGGCTCAGTGTGTGTCGCCGGTCGACGCACGATCCGCATGGGCGATTCGGCATTAGCAGCCTGACGGCCGAGACCGGTCGCAACCACCGTGACACGAATGCGATCCGTCATCTCGGGATCAATGACCGTGCCCACGACAACCGTTGCGTTTTCGGACGCGTATTCCTTAACGGTGTTGCCGACTTCCTGGAACTCGCCGATTGAAAGATCCATGCCTGCGGTGACGTTGACGAGGATACCGTTCGCGCCCTTCAGGTTGATGTCCTCCAGCAGCGGGCTCGATGCGGCGGCTTCGGCCGCTTCTCGCGCGCGATCTTCGCCGGACGCTTCGCCGGAGCCCATCATTGCCATGCCCATTTCAGACATTACAGTGCGGACGTCGGCAAAATCGACGTTGATCAGGCCGGGTCGCGTAATCAACTCGGCAATGCCCTGGACTGCGCCCTGCAGAACCTGGTTCGCGGCACGGAATGCATCCAGCAAGGTTGTCTCGCCACCCAGCACAGTCAGAAGCTTCTCGTTGGGGATCGTGATCAGCGAGTCGACATACTTGCCGAGTTCCGCGATGCCATGTTCGGCAATCTGCATACGCTTACCACCTTCCATCAGGAACGGTTTGGTAACAACCGCGACCGTCAGGATGCCAAGTTCCTTGGCGACCTGAGCTACGATCGGTGCCGCACCGGTTCCGGTGCCACCACCCATACCGGCCGTAATGAACAGCATGTCGGCGCCTTCGATCGCTTCCAGAATACGGTCGCGGTCTTCCATGGCAGCCTGCCGGCCAATGTCAGGATCAGCGCCGGCGCCGAGTCCTTTCGTGATGTTGCATCCAATCTGCAACGATGTCCGTACACGTGATCCCTTGAGTGCCTGCGAATCCGTATTCGCACAGATGAAATCGACACCTTCGATGCCGGTTTCAACCATGTGTGCGACCGCATTGCCACCACCGCCACCGACACCGATGACTTTGATGACCGCACTTGAGCTATGCGCATCCATTAATTCAAACATTGAGTCTTCCTCCGCTGTGTAACTTTTGTGGTACTACAATTATCAAAATTGGCCCTGGAACCACGACCTCATGCGGTCCCAGACATCCCCTAAGTTGCCGCCGATCGGCGTACTGCGCCGGTCACGGCGTGACAGATTTTCGAAGCCGTACAGCAACAGACCAACACCGGTGGCGTAGATCGGGTTGCGTATGACATCCGTAAGTCCATCGACGTACTGTGGCGACCCGAGCCGCACCGGCATGTGAAACACTTCCTCTGCCAGTTCAACCGCGCCTTCCATTTTTGCGCTGCCACCCGTGATAACCACGCCGGCTGCAATCAATTCCTCGAACCCGCTGCGACGTAATTCGTCACGTACGAGGCCGAACAGTTCTTCATAACGAGGCTCGACAATCTCTGCGAGTGTCTGACGCGCCAGTCGCCTCGGTGGACGGTCGCCAACACTTGGCACTTCAATCGTTTCGTCCGGATTGGCGAGCTGCGACAGCGCGCAGGCATATTTAATCTTGATCTCTTCCGCGTATTGCGTCGGCGTCCGCATCGAGACTGCAATATCATTCGTAACCTGGTCGCCCGCGATCGGGATTACCGCTGTGTGCTGAATCGCGCCACCGAGAAACACGGCGATGTCGGTTGTGCCACCACCAATATCGATGATGCATGAGCCAAGCTCTTTCTCATCATCGGTCAGGACGGAGTAACTCGAAGCCAATTGCTCGAGAACGATGTCGTCGACCTCAAGTCCACAACGCTGCACACACTTGACGATATTTTGTGCCGCACTTTCAGCGCCTGTGACCATGTGCACTTTCGCCTCCAGCCGAACGCCCGACATGCCAATCGGCTCGCGAATTCCTTCCTGATTATCGATGACGAATTCCTGCGGCAGGATGTGTAGAATTTTCTGGTCAGCCGGAATGGCGACTGCGCGTGCAGCATCGATTACGCGGTCCACGTCACTGGCGCTGACTTCAGAGTCACGAATGGCGACTATGCCGTGTGAATTGAGACTGCGGACGTGACTGCCGGCAATACCGGTATAAACCGAATGAATATCGCAGCCCGCCATCAACTCCGCTTCTTCAATCGCGCGCTGTATCGAGTGCACGGTGGATTCGATGTTGACGACAACACCCTTCTTCAAACCACGTGACGGGTGCGAACCGATTCCGACAACCTCAATATTGCCCTCGTCGTTCACTTCACCGACAATCGCCACAACTTTCGAGGTGCCGACATCGAGTCCGACAATCAAATTTTTGTCAGGCCGTTTGGACATTCAATCTGTTCCTCTGGCGGCAAGCATTTCGCGCGCCGCCCGTTCCGGATCGTCAACCGGAGCATTCGATCCACTCTTCCAGCCAATTGTGAAACCGTTGCCATAACGCATATCAACAAAGTCGATGTCCGCTGCACGGCTCGTAATGATGTCCGCCACCACATCAAGAAAGAGTGTGGTTCGATTAGCCACGGCCCGGCGGCCAAGGCGTACTTCAATGCCATTACCCAGCGTCATTTCCCAGGAGCCGCGCGTATCAAGGTGCACACGACGCACATCGAGACCCAATGGAATTAGCTGCTCGCGGACCGCCAGATAACGTGCGGCGACTTCCGACGCTGTGCGGTCGGGTCCACTTAAACGAGGCAATTCCGCGGGTACATGCCGGACGTCACTGACGAACAACTCGCCGCGCGTATTCAGCAGCCCGCTGTCACCCCATACTGCAGCCGGCACTTGTTCCGTAACGGCGATTGAAATTCGACTGGGCCAGCGTCTCGCTACTCGTGCCTGATCAATCCACGGCAAGGCCACAATCTGTTCCCGAATACGATCGATATCCGCACCGACAAAACCGGCATCGATTTCCTCACTGATCGCCGCTTCGATATTCAGCGCGCTAACACGCAGAAACGGGCCGCTGATTTCAATGGATGAAATTTCACGATCCAGCAACTTCAAACTGACCTGGTATGTCGCGAATATAATTGCGAGCGCAATCAATGGCGCAACGACTCGCCCGATACGAATCGTCGGAAAATTAAATCGCCTTTCGGCTTTCTGCTTGCGTCGTCGAGCCTGTTTACGCGCCATTGGCCGCCACCTCGAGGTTTGCAGAAGCTTCGTCACTTGCGAAACTCGTTTCCAAAATTCTCCAGCACAGTTCATCAAAGTCGATGCCGCTGGCTTTTGCTGCCATCGGCACGAGGCTATGACTGGTCATCCCCGGCACGGTATTCACTTCGAGCACGAGCGGCTGACCATCCGCGCCGGTCATGAAGTCGATCCGGCCCCAGCCTTTGCACCCGATTTCATTGAATGCGGCAACCGAAAGATCCGCATAAAGCTGCTCTTCGGCAGCGCTGGTGGTACCTGGGCAATGGTATTCAGTGCGGTCTGATTCGTATTTCGCACGGTAGTCGTAGAAAACCCGCGGCGTGGCGATTCGAATGCTTGGCAGCGCCTGACCCTGCAACACAGCAACGGTGAATTCATCGCCGTTGATGCAGCGTTCCATCAGCACCGTGTCGCCGTATTGCATGGCCGCGTCGATTGCGCCATTCAGCTCGGCGCGCTCAAAGACTTTTGACATACCAACACTTGAGCCTTGGCCGGACGGCTTGACAATTAGTGGAAACTCAAGCTGTTCAGCAGCAATGGACGCCTGGGCATGGGACTTGATCGCCGCATAGTCTGGCGTCGGAATGCCTGTGGCATCGAAAAGGTGTTTACTACGCACCTTGTCCATCGCAATTGCGGACGCCATCACTCCGCTTCCTGTATAGGGGATATCCAGCCATTGCAATGCGCCCTGCAACGCGCCGTCCTCACCGCCGGGTCCGTGCAAGGCAATCCACACGCGATCAAATCTGGCATTCGCAAACTCGGCCATTGTTTTGTCCGCAGGATCCCAGGCATGTGCATCAATACCGCGTGCCAGCAGTGCTTTGAGAACCCCGGTACCACTATCAATCGACACTGCGCGTTCACTGGAGTCGCCCCCCAGCATGACGGCGACGCGACCGAAATCGGACGCGTCGTTGATGGCCTGGCGTTGCTCGAGCATGACCGGCTGCTTCACGACGGTAGCTCCCCAACGATGCGAACTTCATGAGTCAGCTCGACACCGTGTACATCGAAGACCGTTTGCCGAACATACTCAATGAGCTCTTCGATATCGGTTGCAGATGCCTCGTCACGATTGATTATGAAGTTCGCATGCTTTTCAGAGACTTCCGCACCACCAATGCGATGCCCTTTCAAACCGGCTGCTTCGATCAGGCGCGCCGCGTGGTCGCCGGGTGGATTGCGAAATACGGAGCCGCAACTTGGCAGCCCAAGTGGCTGCGTCGACTTGCGGCGCGCCAGCATCGCGTTCAAGGTTTCGAAACTCGGCGTCACGTCCTGCTCAAAACGGAAATCGGCGCCGAGAAACCATTCGTTTGCCGGTCCGGTTACGCTGCGATAAGCAATCGAATACTCGCCCGGCGCGCGCTGATGAATTTCACCGCGGCGATCAATGGATCTCACCGAGTCGACTCGTTCCCAGGTCTCGCCACCGTGAGCACCGGCGTTCATCGCCAGGGCACCGCCGACTGTGCCCGGAATACCGGCAAAAAATTCTGACGGGCCGAGATTCCAACGAATACATTGACGAGCCAGTTGCGTACAGGGAACTCCTGCGCCGGCGCGCACGAGATAGTGATCTACGCGCTCAAGGTCGCGCAGAATTTTGCTTGCCGAGACAACCACACCGGGAAGGCCACCGTCGCGGACCAGCAAATTGCTGCCAACCCCATGCCAGAATATCGGCGTCGAAGCATCAAGTCGCATCAGAAATTCGCTGAGGTCTTCGACACTCGCGGGTACGAAGAATTCTTGCGCCGGGCCGCCGGCGCGCCACGACGTATGACGACTCATTGGTTCGTCGTAGCGAATCTCGCCTTGCACTGTCTGGTCTCGTGCAGCAGCCATCACCTGTGCACCTTCAGTACGTGTACGTTACTGATCAGCCCAGGCAATTCGCTCGCCCAGGCGCCGATATCGCCAGCGCCCATCGTCAGTACCAAGTCGCCGTCTTGCAGCAAATCCAAGAGTACGGGCTGGACGTCATCCAGTGATTTCACGAACACGGGCTCGACCGATCCGCGGCTGCGTACGGCCCTTGCCATCGCACGACCATCGGCACCCGCGATGGGATCTTCGCCCGCCGCATAGACTTCAAGCAGCACGAGCACATCTGCGTCACTGAGGATGGTTGCAAAATCGTCCATCAAGTCACGAGTCCGGGAATAGCGGTGTGGTTGAAAAATCAAGACCACGCGTTTGCCCGGCCAGCCCGACCGCGCCGCCGCGAGCGTCGCGGCTATTTCCGTGGGGTGGTGACCGTAGTCATCAACCAGCATCACAGTTCCAACGGATGTCTTCACATCACCCATGCGCTGGAAGCGACGGTCAATGCCCTCGAATTTCTGCAGCGCGCTGACAAGCGCCTCATCGCTGATTTTCAATTCGTCGGCAATAGCAATTGCCGCCAAAGCATTTCGAACATTGTGCAT
Organism: Woeseiaceae bacterium; assembly: GCA_021773115.1. GTDB lineage: Bacteria > Pseudomonadota > Gammaproteobacteria > Steroidobacterales > Woeseiaceae > UBA1847. The sequence goes on from JAJFKS010000006.1 coordinate 74,443, forward strand.
GCCGGGAAGCTGCAGGCTGACATGCAATGCGTTGTCATTGCCCCTGCGCCGAACGTCGAAAGCCGAGCTCGCTTCCGTGAACACGATGTTGCTTGCGCGAACATCCGCATCGTCATTGGTGCCATAGGTCGTTACGGACCGGCCGATGTCGCCGAGAACGGTGTTGACGCCGTCGTCGTCAGTGCAGACGACTGCCAGCCCGTAAAATGGCAGATTGTGAAGAAACTCGATGAAGCTGCCTTTCAGTTTCTCGATATCACCATCATAGGTAGACATGTGGTCTGCATCGATATTCGTGACCACAGCGAGCATCGGCTTAAGGTGCACGAACGAGGCATCGCTTTCGTCGGCTTCCGCAACCAGGTAGTCGCCCTCGCCGAGGCGCGCGTTGGCATCTGCACTTTTAAGACGACCGCCGATAACAAAAGTTGGATCCAGACCGCCTTCTGCAAGCACGCTCGCAACCAGGCTTGTCGTTGTCGTCTTGCCGTGGGTGCCGGCGACGGCGATCGAGTAACGAAAACGCATCAACTCGGCAAGCATCTCTGCACGACTGACCACCGGCATCAGCCGCTCTTTGGCCATGGCAACTTCAGGGTTGGTTTCATCGACCGCGCTGGAAACAACGACGGCATCTGCGTCGCGGATATTTTCGGCAGCGTGGCCGATGAATATGGTGGCGCCCTGTGTCTCAAGGCGCCGTGTCTGTTTGTTCGGCTTCAGGTCGGAGCCCTGTACCGCATAGCCCAGGCTCAGCATCACCTCGGCAATACCGGACATGCCGGAACCGCCGATACCGACGAAATGAACACAATGAATGCGGCGCATACGCTCGATCATGCTGGCGCCCCCGCGAGCTGCAAACAGAGTTCGGTTATTCGACTAAGCGCGTGCGGCTTGGCCAGTTCACGCGCTCGTTCAGCGCGTCGCAGTAAGGTCGAGCGCGATTGCAGCCAGTCTTGCATCAGGTCCGCAAGTCGTTGCGGCGTCAAATCTTTTTCCTGGATGACAACTGCGGCTTCGGCACCAACCATCGGCTGCGCATTGGCAGTCTGGTGGTCGTCAACCGCACCCGGATAAGGCACCAGCAGTGCCGGCACACCAACGGCGCAGAGCTCGGCGATCGTCAGCGCACCGGAGCGACACACGACCAGATCCGCCCATGCATACGCCTCGGCCATATCCTCGATAAATGGCAGCAGCTCAACCGCGACGTCGTGCTCAACGTAAGCCTGTTGCGCGATTTCAAACGTGCGCTCACCGCATTGATGGCGCACAACGGGGCGCGCGTCGGCATCGAGCAGCGCAAGCGCTGCAGGAACCGCCTTGTTCAACGCCAGCGCACCCTGGCTACCACCGAGAACAAGCAGTCGTAAAGGACCGCGCCGCGCCGGGTAGCGATGGGACGGAGCAGGCACTGCGGTGATGTCTTCGCGTACCGGGTTGCCCACAGTTTCTGCGACGACACTGGAATTAAAACTGCCCGGGAAGGCTTGCAGCACAACCCGGGCAAGACGCGCCAGAAGACGGTTGGTTAAGCCTGCTGCGGCATTCTGTTCGTGGATCAGTAGTGGCCGACGCGTCAACCAGGCGGCAATACCGCCAGGGCCACTCACGAATCCACCCATGCCGAGCACAGCAGCAGGACGACGACGAAAAATTACAGCGAGCGATTGCAGCAACGCCCAAACGAGTTGTATTGGGGCGATGATCAACGCCAGCAGGCCTTTACGGCGCAGCCCCTTAACGCTGATCCATTCGATATCGATACCGGCTTCCGGTACCACGCGCGATTCCAGCCCACGATGCGTTCCGAGCCAGACGACTTCGCGTGAATGCGCCTGCAAAGCACGTGCAACCGCGAGCGCCGGATAGACATGTCCACCGGTACCCCCTGCCATGACCAGAATCGGGCGCGCGCTCATGACTTGCCACCTTTTTTGCCACGTTTGCGATTCACGGGCTTTGCATCAACTGCGAGTTCGTGATGAATCCTGAGCAGCAGCGCAACGCAGATCATCGTGATAATCAGACTGCTGCGTCCATAACTGATCAGCGGCAGCGTAAGTCCCTTTGTCGGTAACAAGCCCATGTTCACGCCGATATTGATAAATGCCTGAATACCGAGCCAAGTGCCGAGACCGATCGCGAGGTACGCGTCAAAAAAACGCTCGGCATCGGCCGCGCGCATGGCGAGTTTGAATACTCGCCATAGCAGCGCGAGGAAAATGGCGATCAGTAACAGCGAACCGACGAGGCCGAATTCTTCCGCATAAACCGCAAAGACGAAATCCGTGTGTGCTTCGGGCAGATAGAAAAGTTTTTGTACACTGTCGCCCAATCCAACGCCAAACCATTCCCCTCGACCGATGGCAATGAGTGATTGTGTGAGTTGGAATCCGGAGTTGAATGGATCCGCCCAGGGATCAAGGAATCCAGTTAGCCGCTGCATGCGGTATGGCGAGGCCACCGCCAGGGCTGCAAGCACGAGGATTGCCGCCGTAAAGAACACCAAAAAATCGCGAATACGCGCACCAGCGACGAACATCATGACCAGCGCCGTCGCCAGCAATACAACCGTTGCGCCGAAGTCCGGCTCCGCGAGCAGCAGCACGCAGGCAACACTGAGTACAATCATCGGTCTCAGGAAGCCGGTAAATTCCTCGCGGACACTCTTGTTGCGGCGTACAAGATAGCCAGCCAGGTAAAGAATGAAACACAGTCGGGCAGGCTCTGAGACCTGCAAATTCATGATGCCTATTCGCACCCAGCGCGTGCTGCCGTTGACTTCGCGGCCAACGCCGGGAATTAACACAACCAACAACAGCAACAGCCCGAGTAACAGCATCACCGGACCCAGGCTTCTCCAGACCTGCATCGGCACGAACAGGCACACAAACCCCGCGGCACCGCCGATCGCAGCGGCCAGCAATTGCCGCTGTATATAGAAGAACGGATTGTGTGTCGCGTTGTCGGAAATCGAGATTGACGCAGACGCAAGAATGACGAATCCGCCCATCAGCAATGCCAACACAAGGCCGAGCAATACCGGGTCGATCTGCAATTCCGTCTTCATGCGTGCGGGAAATGGCATCGTTACGCTCTGAGTCGTCATCGTTTCAACGCCTCCACCGCGCTGCAAAACATGTCGCCGCGGTGCATGTAGTTTCGATACTGATCCAGGCTTGCACAGGCGGGTGCCAGCAGAACGGTGTCTTCCGACTCGGCGCATTTGGCAGCCATGCTCACCGCTGCGCCCATCGTGTCAGCAAAATGCACCGGCATGACTGTATCGAGTGCGTGTGCGATTTTCTCGGCGTCCTTCCCGATCAGCACTGCGCCGCGCAACTTACCCTCTACCGCTTCGGACAATTCGCGGAAGTCGCCGCCCTTGCCGTCCCCGCCAGCGATTAACACCAGCATGGAGTCAACAGATTTGATCGACGCGACAGCCGCTGCAACATTGGTCGCCTTGGAATCATTGATGTAGTCAACCGCGCCAATGCGCGCGACGAATTGCATGCGATGCGGTAGCCCGGGATATTCCACCAGCACCTGTAGCATTGCGGCCACCTCGAGTCCGAGCAGCTCACCGGCCGCCAATGCAGCAAGCGCGTTGAGCTGGTTGTGTGCGCCGTACATCGCAAGCTCACGGCACGACAGCAGCAGTGTTGCTCCGCGCGCCAGGTAGGTCTGACCGTCATCAACGCGCAAACCGTAGTGACCCTCCTCCGGCTCGTCGGCGCCAAAGCTGATTACTGTCCCACAACGACGTACATGTTCGGCAGCGACAGCATCTGCACGATTAAACACTGCAGAATCGGCCTCACGGTATACTCGATATTTGGTTTTCCGGTATTCGGTCTCATCCGCATGCCAGTCAAGATGATCGGGCGAAACGTTTAGCAGTACGGCAACTTTCGCTGGCAGTTTTTGTGTGCGGTGCAGCTGAAAACTCGACAGCTCAAGAATATAGATGTCCGGTGTTTCCTCGATGAGCAAATCAAGTGCGGGTTCACCGAGATTGCCGCCGGCGAGGACCTTGCGCCCGTCGGCCCTACACATCTGGTACAGCAATGTCGTTACCGTGCTCTTGCCATTTGAGCCGGTAATTGCGACAAACGGTGCGCGCGCGTCACGTGCGAACAGCTCGACATCAGAAATGATTTCAATGCCTTTCTTGATTGCACTTTGCAATACGGGCTGGCTATCAGAGATGCCGGGCGACGCAATTATCCTGTTGATCGACTTCGGCAGCTTGATGTCGCCGAGCAATACCTCGGCATCCGGGCTGATCGCCTTGAGTTCGTCAAGACCCGGTGGCTCGACACGGCTATCAAAATACCTTGCGTTCTGGCCGTTCCTTTTGAGGTAGCGGGCAACTGACAATCCCGTCGCACCCAGTCCTACGACGAGATTGGCTGTAGCGAACTCGTTTTTACGGGCGGCGTTCATCGTATTTTCAAACTCGCAAGACCGACCAGCACCAGGATGACCGTTATGATCCAGAAGCGAACGATAACCTTGGGCTCAGCCCAACCCTTCAGTTCGAAGTGGTGATGCAGGGGCGCCATACGAAAGACACGTTTACCGGTGAGCTTGAATGATGCGACCTGGATGATGACCGATAGTGTTTCGACGACGAACACACCACCCATGATCGCCAGCACAATTTCCTGCCGAACCATCACAGCAACGGTACCGAGTGCCGCGCCAAGTGACAGTGCGCCGATGTCGCCCATGAATACCTGCGCCGGATAGGTGTTGAACCACAAGAAGCCAAGCCCGGCGCCCGCCATCGCAGCACAAAACACCATGATTTCGCCGGTCCCTGCAACGTAAGGAATGCCTAAATATTCGGAAAAGTTGGTGTTACCGGTGACATAGGCGAACAGGCCGAGTGCGCCACCAACGAGTACGGTCGGCATTATTGCGAGCCCGTCGAGGCCATCGGTCAGGTTTACAGCATTGCTGAAACCAACAATAAAAAAGTACGTTACGACGACCTGAAACATGCCAAGCGGGATCGACAGATCCTTGAAATACGGAATCAGTAATGAAGTCTGAACGACTTCATCGGTCGCCGTAACGTACAGAGCAATGGCGGCAATGATCGCCGCCGCAGACTGCCAGAAGATTTTTTGCTTCGCGGAAATACCGGCGGGGTTTTGCAATACGAGTTTCTTGTAGTCATCGACATAGCCGATGACGCCAAATGACAATGTGACGAACAGTACGATCCAGACGTAGTGGTTCTCGAGGTCGGCCCAAAGTATCGTGGCTACCGATATCGCGGTGAGGATCAATGCGCCACCCATCGTTGGGGTGCCGGCTTTCAACAGGTGAGTTTCAGGGCCATCTTCACGCACAGGTTGACCGAGCTGATTGACGCTCAGGCTTTTGATCATTCTTGGACCAACAATGAACGAAATGATCAACGCCGTTAACGCGCCGAGAATTGCACGCATCGTCAGGTAGTTGAACACGTTAAAACCGGATTCAAACTGCGCCAGGTATTCTGTCAGATAGAGCAGCATCAGGCTTTTTTCCTCGCTGCGTCACTGGCACGCATCGCGACAACAACGCGCTCCATACGCATGGAGCGTGATCCTTTGACCAGCACGTTGACCGACGAATGTGCTTGCAAAAGGTCTGTTATCAGTGCATCCAGGCTGCCGTACCAAGAGGCTCCTTCGCCAAATCCATCAACGCAGTTTCGCGCGAGATCGCCGAACGCGAACAGGCGATCAATCCCGCATGCTCGCGCCGACGCCCCAACCTCGCGATGCAGATCCTCTGCATCTTCTCCGAGTTCTTTCATGTCACCGATGACGAACCAGCTCTCGCCGGCCAGGCTTGCCAGAAATTCCGCGGCTGCGATAACGGACAACGGGTTTGCGTTGTAGCTGTCATCAAACAGCGTGCATCCGTTGATACCCGCGACCGGCTGCAGGCGCCCGCCGACTGGCGAAATGTGCTCTAGTGCTGCCTTGATTTTCGCCGGGCTGATATTCAACGCTGTCGCAATTGCTGCGGCCGCGCAGGCGTTACGTATATTGTGCCTGCCCGGCACTGGCAGTGACACAGCCACACTCTTGCCCTTTAGCCGCAATAAGAATGTTGATCCCGCTGCGGACGTTGTGATCTCAGTTGCACGAACGTCCGCCGTTTCTGTAAATCCGAAGCTGAGAGTGGCTACGTCAGCTACCAATGAACACCAGTATTCATAGTAGTCGTCGTCGGCATTCAATACCGCGACGTCGGGACGATCATCGTTTCTCAGTAATTCACCCTTCGCATTGGCAACGCCTTCAATCGAGCCAAAGCCTTCCAGGTGAGCGGCACCCGCGTTCGTGATTGCAACCACATCCGGGTTTGCCAGCGATGCCAGGTAGGCAATTTCACCGGCGTGATTCGCACCCATTTCCAGGACGGCGTACTCGTGCTCGTCCCGGATGCGAGTGAGCATCAAGGGCATGCCGATGTCATTGTTCAGATTGCCCTCTGTTGCCAGCGTTGGCGCTTCGCTTGCAAGACAGGCTGCAACCATCTCCTTGAGCGTCGTTTTACCATTGCTGCCTGTAATTCCAACAACGCGCACGTTCTTGCTATTGCGCCAGGCTGCACCGAAACGGCCAAGTGCAAGCCGGGCATCGTCAACTTCAATCTGTGCTATTGCGCTATCAGTTTTGCTGCTGACGACGGCACCCGCTGCGCCATTCTTGTGCGCCGTCGCAACATAGTCGCGGCCGTCGAAATTCGGACCTTGCAGCGCGAAGAACAGCTCGCCGTCCCGAATGGAGCGCGTGTCTGTGCTGACGCCTTGAAACAGACGATCATCGCCACACAATACGCCGTTCATACAATCAGCCGCAGCGACAAGCGAATTAATCATGGGCCATGTCCCCGACCGAAGCGGCGGCGCTTGCGATTGCCAGGTCCGAGAACGCTATGCGTTCCCCCGCGATCTGCTGGTAGTTCTCGTGGCCCTTGCCCGCGATCAATACAACATCCGTCGCACCGGCATTTGCAACCGCCCAGGCGATCGCCGCAGCACGATCTTCGATCACTATTGCGTGATCCGCTGTGCTCATGCCAGCAACAATTTGGTCAATAATCGATTGTGCGTCTTCGTTGCGCGGATTGTCGCTCGTCACAACAACGCGATCGGCGAGGCGCACGACGATTTCGCCCATCAATGGACGCTTGCCGCTGTCGCGATCTCCGCCACAACCAAACACACACCACAATTCGCCGCGACAATGTGGACGCAATGCTCGCAGTGCCGAATCAATTGCGTCAGGCGTGTGCGCGTAATCGATGTAAATCGCAGCGCCTGCCAGTGGCACGCGTTGCATGCGCCCGGGCGGCGCTTCAATCAGCTCGAATACATCACAGGCCTGTTGAAAATCGACACCCTTGTTGAGCAAATAGGCGAGCACGATCGCCGCGTTTGCAACGTTAAAGTCACCCGGTATCGGTAACGCAAACCGCCCATCTCCCCAGGAGCTGATGAAGCTAATATCAGATCCCTTCGCGCTGGCGACAAGCGAACGCACGTACAGGTAAGGCCGCCCGTTGGCGACGCGATCAATATTCGTTGAAACCGTAACGACATTTTTGCCGCAGCGAGCTGCTAACTCGGCACCAAACTCGGAATCCAGGTTGACGATGCGTGTTTCCGATTCGTAATCGAGGAACAGGCGCGCTTTTGCCTCGAAGTAAGTCCGCACATCGCCGTGGTAATCCAGGTGATCGCGGGTGAGGTTGGTAAAAAGCACCGCGTCAAATACAAGGCCGTCGATACGTCTTTGCGAAAGCGCGTGCGACGAGACCTCGATCGCTGCGTGAGTCGCGCCTTGTTCGACAAAACTTGCAAGCTGCCCATGCATTTCAATAACCGCCGGCGTCGTCATACCCGCGCCGCCCTGTAGATCATCAATGCCGAACCCCAGGGTTCCAAGGTAAGCGCAGCGCTGGTCCAGCTGCTGCAAACATTGCGCGAGCAGCCAGGCAACGGTGGTTTTGCCATTGGTCCCTGTGACGCCGATTGTTTTCAGTACTTTTGATGGATAGCCATAAAAACGATTCGCAATCTCGCCAAGTTTTTCGCCCAGGTTTTCGATCGCAATCGTTGCCACACCGATGTCGTTTGGTTCCTTTGCGGTGCTCGAATCCCAGGCCACAGCACAAACGCCCGCGTCGAGCGCTTGCTGAAGGTAGTCCAGACCGTGACTGCCGATGCCCTCGCACGCCAGGAAAAGAAAACCTGGCCCAAGCTTTCGGCTGTCGCTGGCGATACCGTGCACCGCGATCTCCGGCGCATCTGCAATGTCGTGCAGCAGGCCCGCCAGGCTCATGGTTGACTGAATTTTCATCGCGGGCACGCTCATGGACTCGCGTCCCGGTCCGCCATCGCTTGCATGACGCTGCCGGGGTCGCGGGCAGGCATCGCATCGGGTGGAACGGCCAACAGCCGTAGAGACTCGGACATGACGTCGGCGAAAACCGGCGCCGCCACGTCGCTGCCGTAATACAACTCGCCACCGGGCTCATCGATAACGACCACGGTTGCCAGTCGAGGATTACTCGCCGGTGCCAGGCCTGCAAAAATTGAAATGTACTTGTCCTGTGAGTAACCGCCTTTTGCGAATTTCCAGGACGTGCCAGTTTTACCGGCGACTCGATAGCCGTCAATTGATGCTTTGGTACCCGTGCCGCCGGGTCGCACGACTTCTTCGAGCATGCGCCGAACCGCATTCGCGGTATCGGCCGTTATGATGCGCTCACCGGCCGGTGCATCGTCCAGCGCGAACAGTGAAATCGGCTGCATCATGCCGCCGTTGCCGAGCGCTGAATAAGCCTGAGCAAGCTGTAAAGGTGTTACTGAAATTCCGTAACCGTAGGCGATCGTCGCCTGACTGATCGGTCGCCAGTTACTGTAATGCGACAACATGCCAGCCGATTCCCCGGGAAATCCGCTGCTGGTCATTTCGCCGAGGCCGAAGTGCGACATCGTGTTCCACAGCTGATCCGCTTGCAGGTTCATCGCAACCTTCGTTACGCCGACGTTGCTGGAGCGCGCAAGAATTGTCGTCAGGCTGATGCGGCCCAGGTTTCTGCTATCTTCAATCTTCTTCGCGCCGACGGTGACGAATCCAGGCGCCGTATCGACCACGCTACTCGGTCGATACTGGCCGCTCTCGAGGGCAGCGGCGACGATCAGTGGCTTGATACTCGACCCCGGTTCGAATATGTCAGTGATGGCACGGTTGCGATAACGCTCGGCAACGAACTGAGAACGATCATTCGGGTTGTATGTTGGCTGATTCACCATCGCCAGCACTTCACCGGTCTTGACATCGAGAATGACAACGGATCCGGATCTTGCGTTGTGCGTTTTGACCGCGGCTTTCAATGTGCGGTAGGCCAGGTACTGCAAGCGCAAATCAATGCTGGTGCGCAAGTCCTTGCCATGGTGTGGCGGTCGGATGCTTTCGACGTTTTCGATCGACCGACCGAGCCGGTCTTTCAATACCCGCTTGGCGCCCGGCTCACCCTCCAGCCAGTGGTTCATTGCGAGCTCAAGACCTTCCTGACCTTCATCATCAATATTGGTGAATCCAACCAGGTGACCCGTTACCTCAGAAGCGGGGTAGTAACGGCGGTACTCACGCTGCACGTTAATGCCCGGCAACTTCAAAGCCATGACGTTCTGCGCTGCACTCGGATTCAGATGGCGCTTCAGGTACAGAAATTCTTTGCCCATGCTGCGCGTGACGCGACGCATTAAGATATCGGGATCGACATCCAGCACCTTCGCCAGGTCAGGCACTTTATTAACGGCGCTCGCGAACTCTTTAGGATTCACCCAAATACTATCCACCGGTGTACTGATAGCCAGCGGCTCGCCATTGCGATCAAGGATCGTGCCGCGATGCGCAGAAATTGATTCAGTTCTGAGGTGTCTGGTATCCGCCTGCTGATTCAGGAAATCCTTATCGAGCACCTGCAAGTGAACGGCGCGTGCAACCAGCGACGATGCCACCAGCGCGAAAAACGCCATCACCAGCGTCACCCTGCCGATGAATCGTTTCGCCGCCTTTTGTTTTGTCTCTGCACCGCGCGTCATGGCCGTTCAATTACGTAGATTTCCGAAGAATCCGGACGCGCCAGCGACAGGTCATCTTTCGCAACCCGCTCGATGCGCGCATGTGTGGCCCAGGTGCTTTGCTCAATCTGCAACTGACCCCATTCAATATTCAATTCGTCACGCTCGCGCGTCAGCGCTTCGAGCTCAACAAACAATTTTCGGGATTCGTGTTTCGTGTACACAATGGCTATTGAGCTCAACACGCAGACCAGCGCGAAGACGAAAACCAGCAGGAATGGCTGATGTGATTTCATGAGCTGCATCAGTTTCGCTCCGCGATTCGCAAGCGCGCGCTGCGCGAGCGACGGTTCTCGTTGACCTCGGCAGTCGTTGCTTTGACGGCCCTGCCAATCGCACTCAATTTCGGGCGAAATTCGTCCGGCATCGATGGCATGCCGCGATACTGTTCCGGCTCTCGTGAGGTATCGCGAACAAATCGCTTTACGATTCGATCTTCCAGCGAATGGAAACTGATGACACACAATCGGCCACCCTTGCGAAGCACCGCGAGTGATTGCTGCAACACTGATTCGAGTTGTTCGAGCTCACCGTTGATCGCGATTCGGATTGCCTGAAAGGTTTTGGTCGCCGGATGCTTTTTCTGCGCCCGCGCCTTTCCCGGAACCGCCGCCTCTACCAGCTTCGCCAGCTGTAGCGTCGTCCGGACAGGCGATTCAACACGAGTCGATACGATTGCGTTGGCAATGCGTTTCGCAAACGTTTCTTCACCGTAGGCGCGTAACACGTGAATCAGCTCCCGCTCTTCCACAGACTGAAGCCAGTCACTCGCCGACGTGCCTGAGTCCGGGTCCATTCGCATATCGAGTGGGCCGTCGCGGAGGAAACTGAAGCCGCGATGGGCTTCATCCAGTTGCGGCGAGGAGACTCCCAGGTCGAAGAGCAATCCATCGACTCGTCCGAGCAGGTCTCTTTCACCAATGATTTTCTGAAGTTCTGCAAGCTCACCTCTAATTAGTTCAAAGCGCGGATCGTCGGTCAGGGAAAGTGGCGCTGAAGCAATTGCGTCCGGGTCTCGATCGATACCGATCAGTCGTCCGTTCGAATTAAGCCGCTTCAGAATCTCCCCGCTGTGACCTCCGCGACCGAACGTTCCATCGACGTAACAGCCGTCTTGTTTTATTTCCAGCCCTTCGAGGACCGGCCCCAGCAGTACCGGAACATGCTCGTTACTGCTCATGCGATAAACCGCCGCCTAGAAGGAAATTGATTCAAGGTCGGCGGGCATTTCACCGTCATCTTCTTCAGACAGCCATGCGTCGCGTTTCTCGTTCCAGGTTGCTTCATCCCATAATTCAAACTTGTTGCCCTGACCGATCAGCATTGCTGTTCGCTCAAGGCTCGCGAATTCGCGGAGTTCTTTCGAAACCAGAATTCGCCCGTTGTTATCCATGTCGACCTCGGTCGCATAACCGACCATAATTCGCACGATTCGCCGTGCGATTTTGTTCATGCTGGGCAGACGCACCAATTTTCGTTCGAGCTCTTCCCAGTCGGGCATCGGGTACACGAGGAGGCAGTGGTCCTTGTCGACAGTCACGATCAAATGGCCCTCACAACGGGCGATAAGCCGCTCCCGATACCGGGTCGGTATTGCCATACGCCCCTTGGCGTCCAGTGATACTTTCGTTGCCCCTCGAAACACGATGATTCGGACGTGCCTGGAATCGCTCTTCTGGCGCGATATCCGGGCTGGGCGCCCAGTTCCTCCCACTTTTTTCCACTTTTCAACACTATAGGGATGGCCCTTGTGGTGGTCAACAACAGCTTGTAATTATTTGTTGTTGTACAGGGACTTAGGGGCGAACCAGTGGCTGAAAAAGGGCGAAGTGTGGCAAGCTTCGCGCTAATAAAATCAGGTGCTTGTAGCTACTTCTTCGACTGGCGCTGATGAAGGAGTCGGAAAATGGCGACAGGACCCATTCTCGGGTCTCACCCGGCAGAGACGCCGGGCATCGCGCAAGCTCGCCTCAAAGACGCTCTGATAGTGATATAAGCCAATGAATATTAAGGGTTTTTATTGCCGAGGCGGTAGCTGAAGCCGATTCCGACGATAAGGGCGTCGTCATCGTAAGGCCTTGCTCCGAGAGACAATATCACCGGAATCGCCGACGGGCTGACGCCGTCCAGCGACCAATCAGCCGTTTCGAATTGCTGATAGCGGACATCGATCCCCAGCGACAGCGTCGTGGAGCGTCGCCAGTCCAGTTTGAGCCTAAAGAAATCGAAGCTTGAGGTCAGGCTCGGGAACTGATCTGCTGCGGCGCCTGGTGTATCGATGCGGATTTTCGACTCGCCTTCCGACCGTGAGTAGTCGAGAGTCAGGTCAACGGCACCGCCAAGTTGGCGCAATCGCAGGCCTGCCCCATACAGCGTGAATTCATCATCATGGCTTGCACGCCAGTCCTCACTGGCAAACTGCTCGCTGCCTGCCTGCCTGGATTCGAGTTTTTCAAAGCCACTGTTCACGAACAGGGACTTTGTGTCGGAGATGGTCCAGCTGACATCCGCGGTAACAGACAGCTCATCGCCGGAAAGCAGCCCAAGTCGCGACTGCGTGTATTCATCTTCAGCCTGTAGCCCGCTGATCGAAATCGCCAGCGGCAGTTCAGACGGCGACCAGGAAAATCGCAATTCGCCGAAGCGGCGGTAACGATAGGCAAGATTGTATTTGCGTAAGACGGGATTCTGGTCGAACGATAATGCGACTGACTCGTTATATTGATCGATGTCCCGTTCCGATACGCCACCTCGTGTGTCGATTTCCAGAGATGACGTCGGTCGCCAGCGCACCCTGCCCCAGCCCGTGTCCTCCGACTGGCTCTTGACTTCCTGATTATCGCGATCGGTGTCCACTCGATCATAGCCGCCGGAAACCCGAACCGTATCAAACAAGTCGTAGTCAGCGCTCAGCTTCAGCTTGCCCCGCTCGAAACTGTAGGGTGTGTTCATTTCGGCATCGCCGCTCAGGACGCTGTCAACAATGACGCGCTCCCATAAGGCCTCTGGCGTCTTATTGTCTCGTTTGTCGAAGCGATAACTTAGATTGACCCGCGATTTTCTGATTGGCCTTGTACTTAACGCGAACGCCAGATTCGTCGTATCGACGTCACCACCCAGGGAGTTGCGTGGCAGGGGTGCTGGATTGAGGGCAGGATTCGTCGTATAGGCGAGAAAACCCGCGTCCTGGTCGATATTACCCAGTGCGGCCGAGGCACTGATAACTGTCCTGTAACGCGGCATCGAATAGCCACCCGATAGCGTTAGCTGCTGAAACTGGTTATCCGGTGGCTGTGCACGCAGTAGCGTGTCAGTGCCCAGTGGCGCGCTAAACGAAAACGGCTGCTGCCAGCGCGTGGCAGCATCGCTGCTCTCGAAGTCGGAGAGATGCCAGCCGAGTAACACGAAACCGCTTTCTGCGTCATAACGCAGGCCAAGATCGACGCTGTCGGTCGTATAATCAAATGACGCAGGCAACAGACTTGCATTGCTGAAGGTAGAGCCGCCCGCGATTTTCAGACCATCGTATTGCTGGCGGCGTAATTCAGCCGAAATACTGAATTGATTTGGCAGTTGGTAACGACCACCCAGTTCAAGAATTCGCCGGTCACTCTGAATCGGCCGCGGTGTCAGGCTGGCATCGAGCGCAGTGAACTGTGAGGTCAGCGGCGCAGGTGCCCAGCCACCCGGGAGCAGCAGGTCCCCGTTTGTCGAATTCTGAAAAATACTCGAGCTTGTATCGAATCGTCGGCGCGGAATATCCCGCCACGAAACATTGATCTCGTAAACGCCAGGCCGCCCGGCCTCAACGTGTGCGCGACGTGAATCAAGTCCAAGATCAGCAACTTCCCATTGCACTCGATAGCCATCGCTCGCGTATCGGCCCTCACCGTCGACGTTTGCGTAGGCACCCTTGTCATCGTAGCCGTTGGCATCGCCGAGGTAGGCGGAGTCGTCGCTAACACTGCTGACACCCAGCCGAAAATCGGCGCTGTGTCCTTCAGCAAATGGACAGTATTCGCAGACCCACTCGCTGGTGTCCGGAGCATCCGCCATGGTCGACGCGGCCATCAGTAGCAGCGTGCCTGCCGACAGGGCCCTGTATCCGGTGCGCGACGTGGTCATCATCGCATTAACTTCGAACCGGACAGATGGTTCGATCCATGTACCTGGGAGTGGCAATTCATGCAACTTTGTCCAAGTAAGTACTGCGACGGCAGGTCCGACGCCAGGCCATCGGTGCCATAGGCGATGCTGGGATGACCCGCCTGCGCATGGCAGCCCTGGCACAAAAGCGGCGCGCGTTTTGTCAGCATGCCCGAGTGATTCGAGCCATGTGCTGCGTGACACAAGCCACAGTCCTCACTAACTGGCGCGTGCTCCCACAGGAACGGGCCACGTTTTTCGGCGTGACAGTCAACGCAAGTATCGTTAAGGGTCTGCCGCGCCATAATGTTGGATGCATCGTCGGCATGCGTACTGTGGCAGCCGGTACACGTCATCTTGTCGTCGAAAAGCGGATGCCCGAAGGCTTTTAGCGTGTCATTACGCTGTCGCTGGTGGCAATTGCCGCAAACCTCGACCTGTGTCGCGACCTGCTGCACAGCATCTACCGCTGCGTGGCTGGTATGACAATCCGAGCAAGCAAGCTCATCGCTCGGGTGTGCACCATTGTGCCAGCCAAAACCGACATCATTGCTGTGACAGTCCAGGCACATTCCGTTTTGTGCTTCGATTGACGCCACCGACCCTGGGTGGAAGGCAAAAATCGCCGGTCTTTCCGCGCCGCGTCGCACGCGCCCTGCGTGCGAGTCGCCGGGCCCGTGGCACGCCTCGCATTGCAACTGTCCGTGCCCAAAAGGACCGCGAGCATCCGACGGCACCGCGTGCTTCGTCTTGAAGATTGCCAGCGTCGTCGCATTATCGTGACAAGACAGGCAGGTATCAGCACCCTTGCGGCTGTATTCGGAGTCCTGGCCACGGACATTTGATACGGCGACAGTCAGGAGGAGGACTGTCGCCATAAGCAGAGCGAAAATCCTCACCCAAGCGCCTCCGATGTCCACCTAGTTGAAGTCAAACTCACCGACACCGTGCACCACTTTGACATCTGCAGTTCGGCCGGGCCCGTGGCATAGCTGACAGGTCTCTACACCCGAGGAAATCAGGGCGCTGTCCGCCGCCTTGGTTGCCGCGAAATCACCACCGTTTTGCAACATGTGCTGTTTCGCCAGATCACTGCTATGGCAGGCTGAACAAACTGATGAATTAGGCGACACCACAAGGTCATCGGTCGGTGATAGCAAGTCGGCACCCACATCAATAGTCGTGGCAAGAACATTCGCCGGATCGACCGGATAGTATCCGCCTTCAACGTGGCAGCCTTCGCAGTTGTTCAGGCGACCTGGATAAACAAAGTCGAAGCTATGCGGAGCGTTTCCAAATCCGCAAACCTCATACGGCTGCCCACTGACCTCGGATCCGTGCAATGCATGGATCATGTACTTCATATCGATCGAAACATCGTCGCTCCCGAATTCGACCGCACAGTTGCCCGCACGGCGATTGATATCGGTTGCATTCGGATTGTGGCAGGTGACGCAAACCTCAGGATTGTCTGTACGATTGTTGCCGTGCATTGACAAGCTCTTATGACAGTCAGCGCACTTCGTGATTGCGACGGCGTTGCGGCGCGCGACTGGCGCCGCATCCGTAACGGCTGCGTAGGCAACAGCATTTGTTACCGCGACCCTTTCAATGACGCCGTTGACATCGACCGCCGGATGACCATCCATCGTGACCGCCAAACTACCGGACACGCTGGCAGGCACCGGTATCGGTGACGTGACACTAAAGATGCCGCCGCCCTCAGCGACGGATGTGCCACCACAGGCTGTCAACGGATTCATCGACAATGGCTGACCCGGCGCGGCGCCGGTATCCGTATTTGCGTAGTCACGGGTATTCCACGCGATGCCGATCGCCAGTCGACTCGCGCCACCGGCACAGGTTGTAAAGACGACGTCATTCTGAATGTCGTACGGTGCATCGCCATTGGTGGGATCTGTGACGGAGAAGCGAACGACCGGTGTTTCGCCGACACCGGTATTGCTGACGTCAACGATATTGTACTGGAATCCCTCGCTGGCGAGTGCCGCCGGTATCTCATGCGCGACTGCTGTTCTGGCATCGCCATTATTAATCGTAGCGTCCGGTCCGTGACAATCCAGGCATTGCGTATCGTCAGTGAAGGTAAAGTTTCCAGGATGCCCGCCATTCGCAAAATCGATGTCGTCGTGACATGAGCCACAAGTTTCTCGATTGGCGACCAACCGCCAGTTGCTCGCATCGGGCGTATCCGCGTCAGACTCATCGTGGCAGGTTGAGCAATTGCGGACGTCCTGCGGAAATATGACACCGGAATAGTCATGCAGCGCGCCACCGAAGCCGATAACTGAATATCCGTTCGCAAGACTTGCACCGTTGTGAATCTTGTGGATCATCACTTTCATGTCCACTTTGCCACCCCAGGCCTCGTTCACCGTATCGCCGTCAATTGAAGACGGGTTGTGGCAAGTGACACAGTAGGTCACATCCGTTCTGGCGCCACCGTGAAACTCAAGCACGTCGTGGCATGCATTGCAGGTGTCGTTGTCGACGATGTCACGGGTAAACGTTGGCACACCTCCCGCCGGAACGAAGTCGAAAATTCCATTCGAGGAATTGGGCGCCTGGCCACGAATCTCGATACCCAGCCGATGACTCTTGCTCGCGTCAAACACCGGACCGCCGGGGTAGGCGGTTAGCGCCTGAGCAAAGGTGTATGAATAAGTGCCGTCCGCATTATCGGTGAACGTACCCGAAGTGGCCGTCTCCGTATTGGCCTGGGCATTTGGAATGCCCGCACTGTTGCGCGTCACGTAAGACTGCCATTCGCTCGATCCGCCGCTGGACAATGGCGCCGGGGACAATTGCGACAGCACGAATCGTATATCGCCGGCGGGCAGCCCAAATAGGCCCTGGGTAAGGTCATTGCTCAGCCTGAGTTCTACCGTCGGAGCACCTCCCCCGCTGGGTACTGATACGCTGGTAACCTCAATGTTGATCGAAGTCGCGCTGTCTACGGGTACCCCGTTGCCACTCGATGGACCCGGCGGCCCCGGTGGACCTGCAGTACCCGGTGGACCGGCGGCACCTGTGGCGCCCGCGCTGCCATCGCTGCCGCTACAACCCGTTAACAAAATCGCTGAGATTATTAGGCTGGCCCAAATAGCCTGCTGACATATCCGGTAGTGCATAGATTTCCCCGTTTGTGCGGCGCGGCGGAGCGCATTCACGCGCGTCTCTTGTGTAGTACATCTTTTAGCAGTTGCAGATGGATATTCTTATCGTGTGAATGCACAGCGTAATTGCGGCAATTACCTACAGGGATATCTGTCCGTTCGTGAAACAATCAGCTGTGGTTAGATTGTCGTCAATCAAAACAGGGTATAAGCGATGCAACAAATGAGCGGAATTATTCTCTTGATTATGCTCGGCCTGCCAGGAGCCGCGTTGGCAAGCGACTTGCAGGCTACCATCGGCGCCTGCGCCGACTGTCACGGCGACAATGGCGTCAGCCGGTGGGATGACGTACCCACGATCGCTGGCATCGATGCCTTTGTTGGCTCGGAAGCACTGTTTATTTATCGCGACAGGGAACGGCCCTGTTCCAAGTCAGACTATCGCCAGGGTGATACCGCGCGCGCCGCCACCGACATGTGCGAAATCGTCAGCCAAATCAGCGACACTATGATTGAAGACATTGCAGCGCATTTCAGCGAGCTGCCGTTTGTTGCCGCACAGCAGGATTTCGACGCTGCCAAGGCGGCGCTTGGCCAAACAATTCACGAACAAAGCTGCGAACGCTGTCATTCGGGAGGCGGCAGCAAGGCTGACGACGAAGCCAGCATCCTCGCAGGACAATGGAGTGGCTACCTTAGAACGGCATTTGCCGAATACGCATCGGGTCAACGTGAGCAGCTTGACAAGATGAAAGCGGCTATGGACTCACTCAGCGCCGAAGATACTGATGCTTTGATTCACTACTATGCCAGCCAGCAATGAGCAGCGTCGCTCCCGACCGATTGGTGTTGGAGAATCTTTTCGCCGCGATTGACGCGATGGATACCGCGAGGTTTACCGATTTCTTTAAAGACGATGCACTATTCCGCTTCGGGTCAGCACCCGTAACCGCCGGCAAAGCAGCGATCGCCGAGGCGGTCAGTGAATTTTTCAGGAGCATCGCGGCCCTTCGGCACGATATTGACTTTGTGATATCCCAGGGTGACGCAATAGTTGTCGAAGGTTGTGTGACTTACACCCGACATGACGGTCGTCGTGTCGTTCTCCCTTTCGCCAACATAATCACGATGGATGGATCAAAGATCGCTAATTACAAAATCTACCTGGACATCGCGCCGCTGTATGCGGACTAACCCACTGTGCAAGAAGACAACGTGAAAACTCCATCGAAGCTCTGGGCCAAACCCCGCAGCAAGTGGCTGCTCGGTATTCCAATCGGTGCGTTTCTGGCGTTCGCCCTGGGTGCGATTGGCCTTGGCACGACCAACTACGTATTGCATGCAAGCAGCACAACAGCGTTTTGCTACACCTGTCATTCGCATGAAAATTTCATAAAACCCGAGTATGAAGCGTCCAGCCATTTTGCCAATGCATCCGGAGTTCGAGCAACCTGCGCCGATTGCCATCTGCCGCACGACAACTGGTTCGAACTGGTCTGGACGAAAATGGTCGTATCGCTGGATGTCATTCCGGAGTTAGCGGGAAAACTGGATACTGCGGAGAAATACGAGGCTCATCGAGCCGACATGGCGCAAACGGTATGGCGACATTTCAAGGAAAATGACTCCAAATTTTGCCGTAGCTGCCACAGCATCGAGGCAATGGACCTGGCTGCGCAGAATAGAACATCAGCACGACGGCATTCACAAGCCGAAGAAAATGGGCAGACCTGTATCGACTGCCATTACGGCATAGTTCACAAAGAACCTGAAAATGCGACTACGTTATTTGACGCAATCGCCGCCGAGTTTGCCGAACCGTCCGAATAAGCGGCCAGTTACGGCCACCGCACACCGCGAGTTCTTGCTCGAATTATTGAGTGGCGGCAGTGGCCTGTTTCTCGCGCTCTTTATGTGGGGTCACATGTTACTGGTCGGGTCAATCCTCACCGGGCAACGGGGCTTCGACTGGATGGCCAACACGCTGGAAGACTATTACATCGCGCAACCCACCGTCATCATCATCTTTGGCCTGTTTCTGCTGCACGCGGTATTGGCCAGTCGCAAGATTCCAGCGCAATTGCGCGACCGGGCAGCGCTTAAAAAACTGGCGCGCGACTTGCGGCCGCACGAAGAATCACTGCTGTGGATCTGGCAAGTCCGGACCGGTATGGCGGTACTGGTGCTCGGAAGCTTCCATATTATTCTTCTGGCACTCGACGTACTCACCCCGCTGTTCGGAGACCGTAGCGGGATCGAAGCGGTCACGAGTATTGCGCGGGTACGGGCGGGCCTCTGGCTGCCGTATGCCATCCTGCTGATCTGTGTCGAGTTCCATGCCAGCGTCGGACTCTATCGACTCGCCATTAAATGGGGCGGCGGCTCGCGCGTGTCGCGAAACACCCTGCGGCGAATCGAAAAACTCCTGCTTTGGTTTTTCCTGGGGCTCGGCGCTGTTGTCTTGCTGGTGCTCGCCGGCGTTGTGCCGGCACCGCTGGAGTTTCTCGTCGCAGTGGAGGCCGTTTGATGCGCTCAATCGAAAGTACCGATGTGCTGGTGATTGGCGGCGGACTGGCTGGAGAGCGCGCAGCGATCGAAGCTGCCGCGGCCGGGCAGAATGTCCTGATTCTGTCGCTTGTGCCGCCGCGTCGCAGCCATAGCTGCGCGGCCCAGGGCGGCATGCAGGCTGCCCTCGGCAACTGCGTAAAAGCCGAGGGCGACAATCCTTGCATTCACTACAAGGATACCGTTCGCGGTTCAGACTGGGGCGCGGACCAGGACGTTGCGCGACTGTTTGCGGAGCAGGCGCCGCGAGCAGTACGTGAACTCGCCCACATGGGCGTACCGTGGACACGCGTGCGCGGCGGAAACAACAGTTATTTCATTCGCGGCGAGCGGGTCAGTATCGACGAGTCTGTCGACAATGACGGCCTGATCATGCATCGCGATTTCGGTGGTACCGCGAAATGGCGTGCCTGTTATGCGGCAGCCGGCACCGGTCATGCTGTGCTCTATGCGATCGATAGCGAAGTGGTGCGACTTGGCATCAATGTCAGGGACCGCGTCGAGGCTGTACAACTCATCCACGATGGTCAGCGCTGCTTTGGCGCGATTGTACGTTGTCTGCGCAGCGGCATTTTCTTTCCGGTGCTCGCCAAAGCGACCGTTATCGCGACCGGCGGGCACGGCCGAATATTTGGCCAATACACGACAAACGCGACCATAAATGAAGGCATGGGGGCGGCGATCGCTCTGAATACCGGTGTTGTGCCGCTGGGGAACATGGAGGCCGTGCAGTTTCACCCCACCGCACTGGCGCCGAGTGGAATATTAATCACAGAAGGCTGCCGCGGCGATGGTGCCTATCTGCTGAATCGACAGCTGCAGCGCTTCATGGTGGACGCCGAGCCGGAAAAACAGGAACTCGCCAGTCGTGATGTGGTGTCGCGCCACATGGCGGTTCAAATGCGGGATGGACATGGCGTCGATACGGCGTTCGGACCGCATTTATGGCTCGACCTCCGACACCTGGGTGCCGAACACATCCGAACAAAGTTGCGTGAAGTTTTCGATATTTGCCGAGATTTTGTTGGTATTGATCCCGCTAACGAACTCATTCCCGTTCGACCCACGCAACACTATTCAATGGGCGGCATTCGCGTGAACCGTGACGGGCAGGCCTACAACCTGGGCGGCCTGTTTGCGGCCGGTGAAGCCGCGTGCTGGGATATGCACGGCTTCAACCGGCTCGGCGGCAACAGCCTGGCTGAGACTATCGTCGCAGGGCGTATCGTTGGGCAATGCGCCGCGGAGTTCGCAAAAGGCTGTCGCCTGGACGCACAACTGGACATCGCGACGGATGCCTGTGATCAGGCCGAACGGCGCGCCCGTAACTGGTTACAACGAAGCGGTACCGGACCGAGCATCTATGCCATTCGCGACGAAATGGCGGAAACGATGATCAACCGCGTTGGCATTTTCCGGAATGGCGACGAACTGGAGCAAGCGCTTAGCGAACTTCAAGCGCAGTTGCTTGCCTGCAACGTAGCGGTACTCCGTAGTAAAGCACCCGGAATGAATCCTGAACTGACTTTCGCCCTGCGACTCGAGAATATGCTGAAACTCGCCATCATTACCACCATGGGTGCCCTCGCTCGCACCGAAAGTCGCGGCGCACACAGCCGCACGGATTTTCCGCTTCGAGATGACGATCGGTGGCTAAATCGCACGCTGGCCCGCTGGCCGACCGGCCGTGATGAGCCGGAACTGACTTACGAACCGGTCGGATTGCTCGACTTGCCACCGGGACACCGCGGCTATGGCGACGATTCGCGAATCCCGATGCGACGCTCAATCGATGAGTACAACGCCGAGGTCGATGGGCTGCAAAAAGCAGCGGGGCGCATCGATTTGATGGGCGCGCAAGGCCGGACAGCAGGGAGCGCCGCGTGAGCAAGCAAATGACATCCGTACCCCGACACCTGACCTTTGAAATATTTCGCTTCAATCCGCATGAGCCGGACGGTGAACCGCACATGCAGCGGTTCGAAATAGAAGAAACACCCTACATGTCGCTGTTCATTGCCCTGAACAAGATCCGTGAAACTCAAGATCCCAGCCTGCAATTCGACTTTGCCTGCCGCTCGGCGATTTGCGGCTCCTGCGGCATGATGGTGAACGGCAAACCGTCACTGGGGTGCCGGACCCTGACAGCGGACCTGCCCGAACTGATCCGACTGCAGCCATTGCCCGTGTTCAAACTGATCGGGGACTTGTCTGTCGATACCGGCGTCTGGTTTCGTGAAATGGCCCAGAGCACGGAGGCCTGGATTCACGCCAAAGAAGCTTTCGACCCGCAGGCCGATGAACAACGCATGGATGACGAACTCGCGAATACTTTGTACGAAAGTGATCGTTGCATCGAATGCGGATGTTGCGTTGCCGCTTGTGGCGTAGCTCGCATTACAAAAGACTTCAAGGGTCCGGCCGGCCTGAATCGTATTGCACGCTTTATGATGGATCCGCGTGACGAGCGTGGCGATCAAGACTGGTTCGAGGTCATCGCCAACAAAGACGGTGTATTTGCTTGCCTCGGCATGATGGCCTGTCACGACATCTGTCCGAAGGAACTGCCTCTGCTCGAGGTTTACGCCTATCTGCGCCGTAAGGCACTCACGACAAAGTCCCGAGACGACTAGTGCCTGTTAACAGGCACTAGTGCTTTGCGATCTCAC
This sequence comes from Woeseiaceae bacterium, assembly GCA_021773115.1. Taxonomy (GTDB): domain Bacteria; phylum Pseudomonadota; class Gammaproteobacteria; order Steroidobacterales; family Woeseiaceae; genus UBA1847. Next base: position 97,131 of record JAJFKS010000006.1, read on the forward strand.
CAAGGGCTCGCAACACATCGCGGCGGCTGATCTGGCCAACCAGGCGATTGTCTTTGAGCACCGGGAAACGTCGAAAGCGTGATTCAATAAATAACTCGGCGAGGTCGATAATGCTCATGTCTGCATCGACTGTCTTTACATCGGTGACCATCAGCTCCGATACCGGGCCACCCGGCTGGTGGTGATATCCGGCGGTCAAGACAACCTGCATGCAGTCGAACTCGGAGATCATGCCGATCAAGTTTCCCTGCTTATCGACGATCGGTGCACCTGCAATTCGCTTCTCAACGAGTTCGTGAATGACATCCAGCACGTCAGTATCGGGCGTAAACGTTACCAGGCGGCCCGACATATAGTCTTTTACCAGTACCGATTTCGTTGCCATTTGCGTATCCCTTATTTCGGTTCGCGCTTTCGGCATTTGCCACTGCAAAGATCGCAGCCACCGCCATTCAGCCCACCACAACTACCTTTAATGGGTTCCCGGCCAGCCAGCACGCCAATGCCCATGGCACCGACAACGGCGATGACAATGACAAAACTCAGCAGAATCGTGACCGCGACAGTCATGGCCTAGCCTCCAAAATCGTCAAGCAGTATATGATCATGGGTCACACCCAGATCCTCGAGCATCGCAACCACCGCTGAATTCATCATCGGTGGGCCACACAAATAATACTCACAATCTTCAGGTGCCGGATGCTGTAGCAAGTATTCATCGCGCAGCACCTTGTGTATGAAACCCGTGTACCCGTCCCAATCGTCTTCGGGCATGGGCTCTGACAAAGCAAGATGCCAGCTGAAATTTTCATTTTCAGCAGCGAGCTCGTTAAACTCGTCGACATAGAATGCTTCGCGCAAACTGCGTGCGCCGTACCAGAATGTCATTTTGCGCTTCGAATGCAAGCGCCGGAGTTGATCGAAAATATGCGCACGCATTGGCGCCATTCCGGCGCCGCCACCGATGAAAACCATTTCGTTTTGAGTGTCCCTCGCAAAAAACTCACCGAAGGGGCCGGACACGACAACATGATCTCCGGGTTTGAGACCGAATATGTAAGACGAAATAATGCCTGGAGGAATCTTTTCACTTGAGCCGGGAGGAGGCGTAGCGATACGAACATTCAGCTTAACGATTCCCTGCTCCAGCGGATAATTCGCCATTGAGTAAGCGCGTGAAGTCGGGGACTTGACGTGCGACTCGTAGCGCCAAAGATTGTAGCGATCCCACTCCTCACGAAAACGTTCGTCGATGTCAAAATCAGCGAACCGCAAGTTATGCGGCGGGCATTCAACCTGCACATAACCACCTGCTCGAAATTCCATTGTCTCGCCCTCTGGCAGGCGCAACACCAGCTCCTTGATAAAACTTGCGACAGAGCGGTTCGATACGACCTCACAATGATATTTTTGTACGCCGAAGACCTCGTCCGGCACCTGCACATTCATCGCTTGCTTGACGGTCACCTGGCAGGAAAGACGTACGTGGTCGGCCGCTTCCCGTTTGTTGATCAACGAGGTTTCCGTCGGCAAAATCGCGCCACCGCCGGACATCACTTTGACCCGACACTGTCCACAACTGCCGCCGCCCGCACAGGCTGAAGGCACGAGAATGCCCCCCTCTGCCAATCCCTGCAGCAATTTACTGCCAACGGGAACGTCGAGTTTGCGGTCGTTGTTGACCAACACTGTCACTGTGCCGGTATCAACAAGCTTGCTCCTCGCCGCCAGGATGAGCAGCACCAGCAAGAGAATAATTATCGTAAACAGCACCATGCCGGCGCCGACTTCAAGCAAGACTGCTGAGCTGATGCTCACAGCTGGATACCCGACAGGCCCATAAAACCAAGCGACATCAACCCGACGATGATGAACGTAATGCCGAGTCCCTGCAGCCCATCCGGGACGTCACTGTAGCGAAGCTTCTCGCGAATACCGCTGAGTGCAACGATGGCGACAGCCCAGCCGAATCCGCTGCCAAAGCCATAGACGACGCTCTCGGAGAAGTCGTATCGCCGTTCGACCATGAATAACGTGCCGCCCAGAATCGCACAATTGACAGTGATCAGCGGCAGGAAAATTCCAAGCGCGTTGTAGAGTTTCGGAACGTATCGGTCGAGCGCCATTTCGAGAATCTGTACCAGTGCCGCGATCACGCCGATGTAGACCACCAGACCCAGAAAACTCAGATCGACATCGGGTAAGCCTGCCCAAGCCAGCGCACCGTCTGTCAGCAGGTAGGTTGAAATCAGGTAGTTGACCGGAACGGTGATGGCCTGCACTGCAACAACCGCAACGCCAAGTCCCAGCGCTGTTTCAACCTGTTTCGATACGGCAAGAAATGTGCACATGCCGAGGAAAAACGTAAGTGCGAGGTTTTCGACAAACGCGGCTTGTAAGAAAAGGTTGAAGTGCGCAGCCATTACAATATCTCGGTGCGATGAACTTCATGGATCTGGTAGTCGGGCTTTTCGACCTGTTTGGGCCGCAACGTCCTAATCAGCCAGATAAGTAAGCCGATGATGAAAAACGCACTTGGAGGCAACAGCATCAGTCCGTTCGCCTCGTACCAGCCTCCGTCGCCCGCCAAAGGCAGAATCTGATAACCGAGCAGGCTGCCGGCGCCAAACAACTCACGCATCGTAGCCACGAATATCAAAATGGCGCTGTAGCCAAGCCCGTTGCCCAGGCCATCGAGAAAACTCATGCCCACACCGTGCTTCATCGCATACGCCTCGGCGCGACCCAGGATGATGCAGTTCGTGATGATCAAGCCCACAAAAACCGACAACTGTTTGCTGGTCTCATAGGCGTAGGCCTTTAGCAGTTGATCCACGACGATCACAAAGGACGCTATGATTGTCATCTGAATGATGATGCGAATATTATTGGGAATGTAATTTCGAATACTGCTGATCGCGGCGCTCGACATCATCGCTACACCGGTCATCGCCGCACACATCAGCAGTGCCGGCAGTAGCGACGTCGTCACTGCCAGTGCCGAACAAATGCCAAGCACCTGTAGGGTCACAGGATTGTTGTCGACCAGCGGATCGAACAACACCTTGCGATAATCAGCCATCATTTGCAGTCCCCGAAGCTAGCTTCTGCAGATAGGGGCCAAATCCGTGCGGTCCCATCCAGTATTGCAGCAAATGCGTGACGCCGCGTCCGGTCAGTGTCGCCCCCGCCAATCCGTCGACCTGATGGACTGCTCCATCACCTGCAAGCACTTTGCCGCGCACAATCTCGATCCGCAGCGCGCCGCTCTCGTCGCTCAACACTTTTCCGGACCACTGTGCACGCCAGTCGGGTTTGTCAATCTGATCGCCAAGGCCCGGCGTTTCTCCGTGGTCATAGAAACGCAGACCGCGAATTGTGTTGCCGTCCGGCTCGAGGGACAGATAGCCATACATCGTTGACCAGAGTCCCGATCCATAGACCGGCAGAACTATTTGTGTGACCTTGCCCTGATTCCTGACGAGATAGACCGGTGCATAAATTGCTCGGCGACGTACACCCGCAATGTCCAGTTCTGCCGGCACATTAACGCTGAGTTCGGGATTATTCGCCGCTTCAAGTGGGTCGAAACTGTACGGATCAATGTCACGAACATAGTCGCCTGTCCGAAGATCGACCAGACGTGTATCGATTGCTGAAAACTGTGCTTCGACATCACCGCCTGCCTCGTAGATTCCCGCCACCTCGAGAACAATCGTCTGCCGATACAAGTCCTCGTTACGCTGTTGCTGCGGTTTCAAAATGACAGCAGCCGCCGAAACGAGTACCGAACAAAACAGGCTGACAGCGATCGCCACACGCAAGGTATTGCCGATGCCATCTCGATTGCGTGTCGGTTTGCTGGTCGTCTCCTCAGGCATTGCGCTTCACTCGCCGTCGGATGTTTGAACGAGTTACGAAGTAATCGATGATCGGCGCAAAGATGTTGCCAAACAGTATCGCCAGCATGATGCCTTCCGGGAAGGCCGGATTGATCACTCGAATCGCATAGGTCAGCGCGCCGACAAGTAAGCCGAATATCCAATGGCCCAACATCGTGTCCGGCGCGCTGACGGGATCTGTCGCCATGAAGATTGCACCGAATGCAAATCCGCCAAGCGCCACGTGCCAGTGCCACGGCATTGCCAGCATCGGGTTGCCGCTATCCATGCCGCCAAACAACAGTGCCGGGATAATGAGACCGGCGAACACGGCGACGATAATCCGCCAGGACGCGATACCCGTGTAAACGAGCAATAAAGCACCAAGTAAACAGGCTGCCGTCGACGTCTCACCGAGCGATCCCTGAATTTGCCCAAAAAACGCCTGCGAATAGGTCACACCGCTGGCAAGAACTCCCTGCAAGCCTTCGACCGCGCTGATACCGAGCGCCGTTGCACCGCTGAACCCATCAACCGGTGTCCACACGGCATCGCCCGACATTTGCACCGGATAGGCAAAATACAGAAACGCGCGGCCAACCAAAGCAGGATTCAGAAAATTCTTGCCGGTTCCACCAAAGACTTCTTTGCCGATCACAACGCCAAAACTGATGCCGATTGCAACCTGCCACAATGGCGTTGAGGCAGGCAGGATCAGTGCGAAAAGCATCGACGTGACAAAGAAACCCTCGTTGACCTCGTGATTGCGCACACTCGCGAACAACACTTCCCAGAATCCGCCTGCCGCCATGGTGACGGCATAGATCGGTAGAAAATACAGAAATCCGTGGACGAAGTTATCGTAGAAACTATTCGCGTCGTAGCCGGCGCCGAGCACGCCTAAAACTGCGCCGCGCCATCCTGGTGCCACATCAACGCCGAGCAGCGCCATGGCCGTATTCGACTGAAACCCGGTATTCCACATGCCCACCAGCAAGCAGGGTGTGACGGCAAACACAACCAGGATCATTACCCTTTTGAGATCGATTGCGTCGCGTACGTGCGGCGAGCCACGCGTCACATCGGGCGGCGAGTAGAACAGCGTATCGACCATCTCGTAGATCGCGTTGAATTTCTGCAGGCGGCCACCGCGTGCAAATAAGGGTTCAAGGCGGTCGAGAAATCCGCGTAAGCCCTTCTTCATCCGTTCGCCTCAATCTCGTTCAGGTTCATCCGCAAATATGGTCCGTATTCATACTTGCCGTTGCAGACAAAGGAACACAGTGCGAGATCCTCTTCATCCAGTTCGAGACACCCCAGCGCTTTTGCCTTGTCGGTGTCTTCGACCAGCAGGGCTTTCAGCAAAGGCGTCGCCAGTATGTCGAGCGGCATGACGCGCTCGAACGTGCCGATCGGCACCATCGCTCGCGGACTACCGTTTTGCGATGTACCGAGCCGGAAGCGACCGCGGTGAAGCAAGTGCCCCGTGTAGGCTCGCAATGCAGAATATTTGCCATTGCCTGGTCGCATCCAGGAGAGGAACTCGCGTTCTCCACCTTCGGGCAACAACGTGAGCTGGTTGTGGTAGCGACCGAGCCACGCCAGGGGTCCGGAGGCACGATGACCCGACAATGCGGAACCGCTGATCACGCGCAAGGCACCATCGAGTGTTTCACCGTGTAGCAAATCGGTGGTGCTGGCGCCGACACGAGTCCGGAGCAGGCTCGGCCGTGACGCCATGGGTCCGCACATCGCAATGACGCGCTGCGTCGGTAAGCGGCCTGTCAAGAACAGCTCGCCGATCGCAATGACGTCGAAATAACGCAGATGCCAAACCCTGCGTGATTCACTCACGGCGTGCAGGTGGTGAATGTGTGTTCCGACCAGCCCGGCGGGATGCGGGCCGGCGAATTCGACCGGCTTAAAGCTGCCCTCATTCGGTGGGGAAATCCTTGAGTTCGGTGCCGTACAAATGTAGACCGGCCCTTCTGTCAATTGTGAGATTACGCGCAGGCCAGCCGAAAAATTGTCAGCGCACTCAGCGACGACGATCTCCGGATCAACGGCGAGCGGGCTCGTGTCAATGGCGGTCACGAAGATCGCCGTTGGCTTCGTATCGGGCGCAGGAACCCGGCTAAAGGGTCGGGTTCGGAGTGCAGTCCAGAGACCTGATGCCAACAAATTGTCGCGAACTACAACGTCGCCCAGGGAAGCCAGATCCGCAGGCGAACAGTGAAGAAATGATTCAGCATCCTCGCCGTCGAGCCTGATGACGATCGACTGCAACGCGCGTCGCGCGCCGCGGTTGATCTGGACGATTTCGCCACTGCCGGGCGATGTGAAACGGACGCCCGGATTCGCATTGTCAGTAAACAGCGTTTGCCCAAGCCGCACCCGGTCGCCGACTGCCACCTCCATGCTCGGACGCAGCCCGACAACATCCGTACCCAGGACCGCAACGGAAGCGACTGGCCAAGCGTCTCTAATGACCGGCTCCGGTGCGCCATCGAGGGGAATATCCAGGCCTTTTCGTAGGCTAATTCGCATGCGGTGTTGTCGATCAGGCGGCGAAAATGGCGACGTACAGCGCAAATATTGCAAGCCACAACGAACCCAGAGTATGAATAGCGAGCGTTGACTCAATCGCTGCCGTCAGTCGCTGTCGATCCGCGATACCCTCGCGAATTGCGCCGGCCGCCCTGACTACCAGGATCAGCAATCCAATGGGTAACAGGACGACCGTGATCGGGAGCTGACCACGGACAGCCATCGTAATCACCGCCAGAACGGCAATGACCTGAATGGCGACGTACAGAATCGCGGTACCGCTGAGCCCTAGTCTTACCGGCAATGTATTTTTACCGTTTGAGCCGTCCGGGCGAATGTCGGGCACCTCATTGATTAACAGGATCGATGCAACCCAGGCGCTGATCGGTACCGCAAAAAGCAGCGACTCAAGGTCGACGACACCGCTCTGCAACCACGCGGCCCCGGTGACCGGCAATATGCCAAAGGCTACGCCGACCGCGGTCTCCCCGAGTCCCATCGATGCCAGTCGGACCGGGCCCAGCGAATACATGACTGCCAATAAGACACCTGTCATGCCGAAGCCGAGCACCACCCAACCACGCATCAACATCAGTACCAATCCGGCAATCGCAGCGACGGTGAGCAGGCTGATTCCCAGTCGTGCCATACCGGAAACAGACATGATTCCCGTCTGGATAAATCGCGAACCGCCGGTATAGGGGTAAATACGATCGTCATTGCTGCGGTCTGTGCCGCCGAAGTCGTCACCGACGTCATTCAGCACATTGGCGCCGGCATGCACACAGGCGGTCGCCAACAGTGCCAGAAGAAATACAACGAAATCGAACTGCCCCGCGACATGAAAACCCCAGGCCGTGCCTGCTATGACCGGTAGCACGGATGCCGGAAAAAACTTCGGACGTGTGGCGTTGAACGCGCGGTTGGCATTGGCCCGGAACGAATCACCGCGGAATTGCTGCACGGAAGGTCCGGTTACCTCAAGAGAGTCTGGCGGCATGCGTCGCTCCTGTTAATTAATATCGACTGACTCACGCAGCAGGTAGACAGCCGCTGCCGGACCTGTCGGAAGAATTTGCTTCGCTTGCAAGCACCTGTATAGCGCGAAGCAAGGCAAACCTGGAATAGGCGATATTACCTATCGGCGGCCGCAACCAGGAAAGGTGAGAAAGCCGGAGCCAGCAATAAGCCGGGTTCTGTCTACGACAACCATTCATCTGGGACAGCCGTCACCGACTGCCTCAAGCAACCTACCCGGGAGTCCGCTCGGAACCGGCGGTGGACAAACACCCAGACACCCCTTTTGGGGGCGTTGTGCGCTGCCCTACTCCCCTATTTGGTCTTGCTCCGGGCGGGGTTTACCGTGCCGCGAACTGTTACCAGTCGCGCGGTGCGCTCTTACCGCACCTTTTCACCCTTACCGACTTGCATCGGCGGTCTATTTTCTGTGGCACTTTCCATAGGCTCGCGCCTCCCAGGCGTTACCTGGCGCCCTGTCCGAAGGAGCCCGGACTTTCCTCTGCAGCGAACTGCAGCGATTGTCTGGCCAACTCCGGCTTTCTCGGTGGCAGAGTTTATCAGGATCCGGCGCTGTTAAGCTCAAGCAAGCGTTCGTACAAGGCATTCTTTTTCTCGCCGCTAAGCCTGGCGGTGATTTTGGCCGCATCTTTGGCCGGCAGATGCTCGGCCAACACCAGCAGCATGCGATCGACGTCATAGTTGGACTTCGCGACCGCCGGTGCGCCGCCAACGACGATAACAAACTCACCTTTGCCGACAATCCTCCCATCGACAAGCCTGGATTGAATCTCGCTCAACGTGCCCTGGATACACTGTTCATGCAGTTTGCTGAGCTCCCGCCCGATAAATGCGATTCGCTGAGCACCGAAAACCTCCACCATGTCATCGATACATTCCTGAACGCGATGTACCGATTCGTAAAACACCATCGTGCGTTGTTCGTTCGCCAGCGCCTGAAAACAGGTTTTTCGGGCGGATGCACGATTCGGCGGAAAGCCTTCAAAACAAAAGCGGTCCGTCGCAATTCCGGCAGCGGAGAGCGATGCGGTCACGGCGCTGGGTCCGGGTATCGGTGAAACGGCAATGCCGTTTTGATGAGCTTGGCGCACCAGTCGAAAGCCGGGGTCGCTGACCAATGGCGTTCCGGCATCGCTGACAAGGGCGACGGATTCGCCGTCCAAAAGCGTCTTGATCACCTTGCCAAGCACCTTTTCCTCGTTGTGATCATGCAATGCCATAAGTCGCGATTTGACCCCGATTGACATTAGCAATCGCCCGGTGTGGCGGGTATCCTCGGCAGCAATAAGACTCACGTCGGCGAGCGTCTGACGGGCGCGCGACGTCAGATCCTCAAGATTGCCAATTGGCGTTGCAACTACATACAGTGTGCCGCTCATCGGGCGTCGGACCTTTTATTGTTCAGTGGGAAATATGGTTTTGATTTTAGAACATCCTGCGGCCAAACCTCGCTCGCTGGCAAGCCTTGTGGTTTTGCTGCTCGCGACATTGCTATTGGGCGCCTGCGGAACCACCGGCTTTGCCGGCTTATCTGGATCCGGCGAGCAACGCGCGGCACGCATGGGTGCCGCGGGCCAGCACAATGATGCGGCCGGCGCTTATATCGGCCTTGCCTCGGCCGCCATCGGCACAGAACGCGATCGCCTGACACTGCTGGCGGTTGAACAATGGCTTGATGCGGGCGACGTGATGCGAGCAAGGCGTGCGCTGGGGAGCGTCCCTAAGCCGGCATCCGGCGCGTTGTTGCCGATCTGGAATACCAATACCGCGGCCCTGGCCTTGTATCAGGGCGATGCCGATGCCGCGCTGGCCATACTCGAACCACTGAGTCGCGGACCGCTAAGCACGCGCGACAGACTGCGCGTCGAAGCGCTGCGTGCCGATGCCTGGTTTCAGAAACAGGATCCGGCGCGCGCAATCGAACTCATGACGCAACGTGAAATCTGGATTGATGGCGCGAGCGACATTGAACGCAATCGAAACCGGCTGTGGCAGGGCTTGCTTTTTAGCAATCCGCAAGTCCTGCGCGAAGCGGCCGAGCTTGCCCTGGACGCCGAAACCCGGGGTTGGCTGACGCTGGGATCGCTGGCGACCACGACCGGACAACAGGGTATTGGCTGGAGCAACGGTGTTGCACGCTGGCGCGCCGCGAATCCGACACACCCGGCGCTGGCGATTCTTGGCGATATTGAAAGGCTCGACCCGGAGTTGCTGGAATACCCGAGGCAGGTGGCACTGCTGCTTCCGCTATCGGGCCGCGCCGCGGCCGCAGGCACTGCGGTGCAGAACGGCTTTCTCGGCGCGTACTTCGCGACGGCCAGCGCACTGGATGACCGGCAATCCGTGCGCGTCTATGACGTCAACGCCGAAGGCGGCGCGAGTGCTGCCTATCACGCTGCCGTCGCCGATGGCGCCGAGTTCGTTGTCGGTCCATTGCTGAAAGATGACGTTACCGAACTGGCGAATGACATCCTGGTACCGGTGCCGGTTCTGACACTCAATTACGTTCCGGATGAGTCTCTGGCACCACCGGGACTGTTCCAGTTTGCGCTCGCACCGGAAGACGAGGCTGCGTCGGCTGCGCAGCGGGCGCTCGGTGATGGCTATACACGGGCTGTCGCGCTGGTCCCGAGCAACGAATGGGGGCGCCGCGTACTGGACAGTTTTGCCACGGAATTCGAGGGCCTTGGCGGGAAGCTGCTGGATTACAGAAGTTACAGCCCTGACAAGCAGGATTTTTCGACAGAAATCGAAAACCTGATGGGCCTGAGCGGCAGTTTCCAGCGCTACACGCGCCTGCGCGCAAACATCGGAACGAACCTACAGTTCGACCCGCGTCGGCGACAGGATGCAGAATTCATCTTCCTGGCTGCCGACGCCGGCCCCGGACGATTATTGAAGTCACAGCTAAAATTCTTTTACTCCGGCGACCTGCCCGCTTATTCGACGTCCTCATTAAACTCACTCGATGGCCGCTCCAATTCAGACCTGAACGGGATCATGTTTGCGGACACACCGTGGCTAATCGATCCACAACCCTGGATTCGCTACCTCCCGGAGCTGTACGCAAAACACTGGCCGGAAGAACGGCGTCTCGGCCGCCTGCACGCGATGGGCTACGACGCCTACAATCTGGTTGCCTCACTGTATGCCTACCGTGGTGGTGAAATGCCCGAAATTGATGGCGCAACCGGCGTACTGTTTCTCGATCGGCAGGGCCGCATTCACCGCCGTCTTGCCTGGGCGCAATTTCAGCGCGGTGAAGCCGTCGCCCTGCCCCACCTGAATGCGCTGGGTGGACCCATACAGGACATCAGTAGCAATGGCGAACTGATCGCGCCAGGCGCTGCCGATGATGCACCGTGGGACGAATTGCAACCGGAGCCGTAGGCCGACGCGCAGAGCAAGCGGCTTTTGACTTCCTGCAGCAGCGCGGCCTCATTCCCGTTACGCGAAACTTTCGCTCTCGTGGTGGCGAAATCGATCTGATCATGCTGGATGGAGAGTGCCTGTCCTTCATCGAGGTTCGATTCCGTGCGTCGACAAGATTTGCGGAGGCAAGCCATACCGTGAACAAACCTAAGCAACGCAAAATTATTCGCACCGCCGCACTGTTTGTCGCCCGAAACCGGCGCTTCGCGATGTCTACCATGCGTTTCGATGTGGTCGCAGTGGTCGGTAATGAGGACAGTCACATCGAGTGGATCACCGACGCGTTTCGACCCGGTAATTCCACTTTTTAGGATGCCTGGCTCGGGTTAGCACTCGTTTCGCTCATCCTGTTAAACTCCCGGCACCACACCGGAGCGGAGAAATCATGGATCCTGTTGACAGAGTTCGCGAACATTTCGCGGAGAGTATTGCAACCAAGCAGGTTGCCGCAGAACAGATCGCTGAAAGTATTGCGGCCGCCGGAAAACTGATGAGTGATGCACTTCTCGACGACGGCAAGATCTTAAGCTGTGGCAACGGCGGATCGGCCGCTGATTCACAACATTTTTCGTCCGAGCTCCTGAATCGTTTTGAGATGGAGCGCCCCGGCCTGCCGGCCATGGCTCTGACGACCGACAGCTCGACACTGACATCGATCTCCAATGACTATGCCTACGAGGAAATCTTCTCGAAACAGGTGCGGGCCTTGGGCAAGGAGCCGGACGTGTTGCTGGGAATATCGACGTCCGGCAATTCAGAGAACGTCATTCGCGCCATTGCCGCTGCACATGAGCGCGGCATGAAGGTGGTTGCGCTGACAGGTCGTGACGGGGGCCGGATGGCCAGTGTATTTCGCGACGGTGACGTCGAAATTCGCGTACCCGCCAATCGCACTGCCCGTATCCAGGAAGTGCACCTGGTGATCATTCACTGCCTTTGTGATCTGATCGACACGACCCTGCTCGGTGAACCGTAGGAGCGCGCTGCTACTTGACGATTGTCAGGTGGGGCCTGGAACGGGTTTCTTCGATCTCGTCGGGCAACGCCGCCGGACTGATCTGATCGGCGGTTTCCGTGTCATGGGAAAAGATCATGCCCTGACCGGTTTCCCGCGCATAGATTCCAAGCACCGATTTCATCGGCACCCAGACGTCAAAGGCGATACCGCTGAAGCGCGCCCGGAAACTGACTGCATCGTTGCTTAGTTTGAGATTGTGTGCCGCCGACTCGCTGATATTCAGAATGATCTTGCCATCTTTGACGTGCTCGGGCGGCACGCAAACGCCATCGACCGAGGTGTCGACAACAACGTGCGGTGTGTGCGAGTTATCCCCCATCCATTCGTGCATTGCACGAATCAGGTATGGACGTTTTGAACGCTTGGCATTATTCACGAATATTATTCTTGAATTTCGCTTGGTGCGGCAAGTTTAGCACCGATTTCAGCGGCGGCTTACAGACTTAACTTAAGACAGCAACTACAGCCTCATTTCCTGTTCAAGTTCGGTCAGACTTTGTTGAAACGAGCGCCGTGCAAAGACCCGGTCCATGTATTCCTCAATGGCTTCGGTGTTCTTGCCCAGATCGATGCCGTACACCGGCAAACGCCACAACAGCGGCGCAATTGTGCAGTCAACCAGGGAAAATTCTTCGCTCAGGAAAAACGGTCGTGCACCGAACAACTCCGTACTCTGCAGGATACTTTCACGCAGCATTTTGCGCGCCTTGGTGCCGAGCTTGCCGTCAGCGCTGGACTCCGCCTCTTCCGCGATGGAATACCAGTCGGTCTCGATGCGAAACAGCGCCAGCCGGAATTGTGCACGCGTAACCGGATCAACCGGCATTAACGGCGGATGCGGAAAGCGCTCGTCCAGGTATTCGACGATGACACGCGAGTCGTACAAAGTCAGGTCGCGATCCACCAGAGTTGGAACCGTATGATAGGGATTGAGATCCATCAGGTCCTCTGGCAAGTCCGGACCTGCGACGTTGGAGATTTCAATATTGATGTTCTTCTCAGCAAGCACTAGCCGAGTACGATGACTGTGAATATCAGTCGGTCGCGAGAATAGCGTCATTACTGACCGCCTGTTGGCTACTACTGCCATTATTTTACATCCTTCCAGATTTGTTTTTTGAGCATGCGGGCAATGATGAAGAAGAAAGTCAAAAACATCAGAACCCAGACACCCAGCTTGCGGCGGTCAGAACGAATCGGCTCCGCCATGTAGGCCAGGAAATTGACGGTGTCGCGGACGAATTCGTCGTAGTCTTCGGAATCCATTTTGCCGGCAACGCGTTGCTCGAAGCCGTCAAAACTGACCGTTACCGAACCATCGTCGTTGTGGTGTTCAGAGAAGTTCGCAGATTGGTATCCCTGCAGCTCCCACAATACGTGCGGCATGCTGGTACCCGCGAGCACCACGTTGTCGACACCGGTTGGGCTGTCTTTATCGATATAAAATCCCTTCAGGAAATTATAGACATAGTCGACACCTTTGGCTCTTGCCATTAGCGACAAATCCGGCGGTGTCTTGCCAAACCAGCGCGCCGAGTCTTTTGGCGGCATCGAAACCTGGATGACCTCGAAGGTCTTTTCTGCATTAAACATCAGGTTGTCGATCAGCATTTTTTCGGGCAGATCAAGGTCCTTGCCGATAGTCTTGAAACGCACATACTCCGCCGAGTGACAGCCGGAACAATAGTTCATGAAGTTCGCAGCGCCGCGTTGCAGAGAATTGATGTTATCGCGATCGACATTTGCGGGCTCAAGGGCCACACCGCCGCCGGCGGCAGATGCCTCCACTGCGATGAAACATGCCGCAGAGGCCACGACTGCTGCCAATTTTTTGATTCGATTCATGTTATGCATGGTAGACCACCCTTTCCGGCACGGGCTTAGTCTTGTCTATCGCCGTGTAATACGGCATCAGCAGGAAGAATGCGAAGTAGATAACGGAAAAAATTCGCGCAGCCAGGACATACATCGGGTCGGCCGGCATCGTCCCTAGCCATCCCAGCACCACGAACGTGACTACGAAGATCGACAATGCGGACTTGTAAATCCAGCCACGATAACGAATGGATTTGACCCGCGACCGATCCAGCCACGGCAGAAACAGCGGCAAGACGACCGACAGACCGAAGAGGATGAATCCCCACAACTTGTCAGGAACAGCGCGCAAGATTGCGTAAAACGGTGTGAAGTACCACACGGGTGCAATGTGTTCCGGTGTCGCCGTCAGATTGGCTGGCTCGAAATTAGCGTGCTCCAGAAAGTAGCCACCCATATCCGGTGCGAAGAACACGACGCCACTGAATATCATCAGGAAGACGATGATGCCGACCAGATCTTTTGACGTGTGATAGGGATGAAAAGCGACACCGTCCAGCGGCACACCATCGGCGTCCTTGAGCTTCTTGATCTCGATGCCGTCGGGATTATTGGAACCGACGTGGTGTAACGCGACGATATGAACAAAAACCAGCGCGACCAGCGCCAGCGGCAAAGCGATGACATGCAGCGCAAAAAATCGATTCAGCGTGACATCCGAGATTGAGTAATCGCCACGAATGATCTCGACCAGCGCGTCGCCGATCCAGGGAATCGCGCCAAACAGCGAAATAATGACTTGTGCGCCCCAGTAAGACATCTGGCCCCAGGGCAGCAGATACCCGGCGAAGGCCTCAGCCATCAGCACCAGGAAAATCAGCATGCCGAGAATCCAGATCAGCTCGCGCGGTTTCTTGTACGAGCCGTACAGCATGGCGCGAAACATATGCAGATAGACGACGATAAAAAAGAACGACGCACCCGTTGAGTGCATATAGCGAATCAACCAGCCCCATTCAACATCGCGCATGATGTATTCGACTGATGCAAACGCTTCAACCGCCGACGGCTTGTAATTCATCGTCAGAAAAATGCCGGTGACAAGCTGAATGACCAGAACCACGGTTGCCAGCACGCCAAATATGTACCAGATATTGAAATTCTTGGAAGCGTAATACTCGGTGATATGCGCTTTCATCGTCTCCGTATAGGGAAAACGATCATCGATCCACTTCATGAAGCCGCCTTGCGGTTTGCCCACTTCTGCTTCGATTCTCGACATTACGCTGCTCCTGAGTCCTGACCGATTAATACCAGGTCATCCCGGACAAAGCGGTGCGGAGGAACCCGCAAATTGGTCGGGGCCGGTACACCCTTGTAAACGCGCCCCGCAAGATCAAATTTCGAGCCGTGGCACGGGCAGAAAAAGCCGCCATCCCATTCTTCCGCTGGCCGTACCGGGAAATCCTCGAGTGGCGCACAACCCAGGTGCGTACACGAACCTTCAACGACCAGGTACTCGGGTTTAACCGAGCGGGTCGCATTAGCCGCGTAAGGCGGCTGTTGCTCCACGACCTTGGATTCCGGATCCCGGAGAACGTCGTCATGATTCTGCAGCAAGGACAGCATGCCCTTGGTACGCCGCAACACAAACACCAGTTTGCCGCGCCACAGGACACGAATCATCTCGCCCGGCTGAAGTGATCCTATCGGCACCTCAACAGGCGCGCCAAGGGCCTGCGCACGCGCACTCGGCTTCAGCGAGGATATAAAAGGAATTGCAGCGAGACCAGCACCGGCCAAACCGGTGACAGCGGTCGCTATCGTAAGAAAATGACGCCTGTTCCGATCAAGGTCGTCTTCGTTCATCGGGCACTCCCATACGCCGTTCTTTTGACGGCCTGTTTTACAGCGCTTTGTTGCTTAATAGTGATACTGATAGATTTGCAGCAGACTCGGTTTGGCGTCAGGATGACGATTGCCCCGGGGCTCGATGCGGAACCACGGCGCATTATACACGGGGCGTATCGAAATTGGCTAGCCGCTACAAAGAGTCAGCAGAGGATTACAAGGTCATCGCGTGACCCAGTTGAAGTCAGCGCTCGTTTTCTTGTTGCAGTCGATCGTCGTTGGCCTGGCGGTCGCGTTTATCGTCGTGCTCGTGCGTCCTGACCTGATGCCGGGGTTTTCCGCGGAAAAACAGCCCGTAAGTTACGCCGATGCCGTCGATCTGAGTGCCGCATCAGTCGCCAATATCTACACCAAGCGACTGGTCCAGGACGACAACGCAGAGGGTAACCGGGCCCGATTTCGGATTGAAACAAGTTTTGCATCTGCCGTAATTATCGATCCAGAGGGCTATCTGGTTACCAATTATCATGTCGTTGCGACGGCTGCCGAGATTCGTGTTCAGCTCAGTGATGGCCGAATTACAGAGCCAGTGACGGTCGGGGTCGACGCGGAGACCGACCTGGCGCTACTGAAAATCGATCTCGGCACCTTGCCAGCCATCGCCATCGGGCGGTCCGACAATCTACGCATTGGCGATGTGGTACTCGCCATCGGCAATCCCTATGGACTCACTACCTCGGTGACTCAAGGCATCGTTAGCGCGACCGGTCGGGGATTGCTCAATCTCGTCACCTTCGAGAACTTCATTCAGACCGATGCGGCCATCAACGCGGGCAATTCAGGTGGCGCACTCGTCAACAGCCACGGCGAACTGGTGGGCATCAACACCGCCGTGCTGGCCCAGGACCCGGGGACGGAAGGCATCGGATTTGCCATTCCGGTGGACCTGGTGCGCGGCGTCATTGACCAAATCAAGCAAAATGGCCGCGTCGTGCGCGGCTACATGGGCTTACTGCCGGACGACCTGACCAATTCCGAGCGTGCCGCGATGGGCATTGAGAGCGGCAACGGAATCCTGCTGACCGACGTTTATGCTGCCGGCCCGGCCGCAGCGGCCGGCCTGCAAGTGGGTGACATCGTGCTGGAGATGAATGGCGAGCCGGTTTTTTCACAACGCCAGGCATTGCTGATCGCGGCCAGTACGCGGCCTGGTGACACACTGGATGTGACTGGTCTGCGCGATGGCCAGCGCTTCCAGACGACCGTCACGGCAGTGGAACGGCCCGAGGAACCGCGCTAGGGCCCTTCACCCGGGACTTGAGTCGCCCTAACTTACGCGGCGTATCGACGCACCGAGCTTCCCCAACTTCTCTTCAATTCGTTCGTAGCCACGATCAACATGGTAGATCCGGTCGACCAGTGTCTGCCCTTCCGCGGCCAGTCCGGCCAGTACAAGCCCTGCCGAGGCACGCAGGTCGGTGGCCATGACAGGGGCCGCATTGAGCCTGCGCACACCCGTGCAAATCGCCGTGTGGCCTTCGATCTGTATGTCCGCGCCCATCCGCTGCATTTCCAGCACATGCTGGAAGCGATTTTCGAATATTGTTTCGGTTACCGTGCCAACACTGCTGGCAATCGCATTCATCGCGCAAAACTGTGCCTGCATGTCGGTCGGAAATGCCGGGTATGGCGCCGTGCGAATATCGACGGATTTCGGGCGTTTGCCCATCATGTCGATATCGATCCAGTCTGCACCGGTTTCAATTTTCGCACCCGCCTCCTTGAGCTTGATGAGGACAGCCTCCAGGGTGTCGGGTGCCGTGTTCAGTGCGCGGATATGGCCACCGGTCATCGCCGCGGCAACGAGGTAAGTGCCGGTTTCGATTCGGTCCGGCAGGATGGAATATTCTGTTCCACAGAGGCGTTCGACGCCCTGTATGACGAGCGTGCTGCTTCCGGCGCCATTGATCTTCGCCCCCATGCCGATCAGGAATTTCGCGAGGTCCGTGACCTCCGGCTCGCGGGCCGCATTTTCAAGAACGGTTTCGCCATCGGCGAGGACTGCCGCCATCAACAGGTTTTCAGTTCCGGTGACTGTCACCGTATCAAACACGATATGCGCGCCTTGCAGGCGATCGGCGCGCGCTTTTATGAAACCCTTTTCGACGACAACGTCCGCACCCATGGCCTGCAAACCGGCGACATGCAAATTGACCGGGCGCGCACCAATCGCACAGCCACCCGGCAAAGAAACATCCGCCTCGCCAAACCGGGCAAGCAGCGGACCCAGCACCAGGATCGACGCACGCATGGTCTTGACCAGATCGTACGGGGCTTCGAAATTCGAGACGTCGCTGGCATCAACCTCCACGGTCAGTCGGTCATCGACGGTCACCTGTACACCCATCATTTGCAGCAGCGACAGCATCGTTGTCACGTCTTTCAAATGCGGAACATTGCGAAGAATGACCGGATCCGTCGCGAGCAAGGTACCCGCAAGAATCGGCAGGGCAGCGTTTTTGGCGCCTGAAATGGCGACATTGCCCGACAGGCTGGCACCACCTTCAATCAGCAGTTTGTCCAATGCACTAGGTCTCGCCGCTTTGCTGGCGCCATTCCTCGGGCGTCAGCGCGGTGATCGACAGCGCGTGGATCTCGTTGCCGACCAGTGCACCGAGTGCCTTGTAGATCATTTGATGACGCGCAATCAGGCGCTTGCCGTCGAACTCTTCTGCGACGACCAGTGCTGCAAAGTGAGTATTGTCGTCGCTCTCGACCCTGACGATCGCAGCGTCGAATCCGGCCTCTATCAAAGGTTTGATTTCTTTTGCGTCCATAAAACGGTATATCTTCTTGGCGGCGGCTCACGCGGCATGAGCACATCAACGGCGCGCAGTGTAACCGCAATCAACACGGCTTCCCAATGGCCGGCAATGATTGTGTATTATATTCGGCCCGCAGCGGCTGGCCGGCTTCGAATTCTGCTTGTCACCCGCTGCATTTTAGTAAATACGGTAATCTATGTTCGGCGAAAGCTTTCTTTCAAATGGTATTTCCGTCATTGCAGGACTGGTGGTCCTTATTTGGGGTGCTGACCGTTTCGTTCATGGCGCCGCATCGGGGGCCCGCAATCTTGGCATCGCACCGCTGTTGATTGGCCTGACAGTCGTCGCTTTCGCGACGTCGGCCCCTGAAATCCTTGTATCGGTCGTGGCAGCGCTGCGAGGGGAATCAACGCTGGCCTTTGGCAATGCCATCGGTTCGAACATCGTAAATATCGGCCTGGTGCTGGGATTGACGGCGACTATCCGGCCAATTCCGCTCGAATCGAAAACCCTGCGACGCGAGATGCCCGCCCTGCTTGCGGTCTCGCTACTGACCGTTTCCCTGTTCCTGGACACTTATCTGAGCCGGGTCGATGGCATTGTCATGTTGACCGGTCTGGTTATCGTCATGGTCTGGCTGACGCGCCTCGGCATTCGATCTGCTGACAACGACACGCTAAAGACGGATTTCGAAGCAGAAATTCCGGATAACGTCAGTATGAAGGCGGCACTGATCTGGCTCGTGATTGGATTGGGCGCCTTGCTGGTCGGTGCGGACTGGCTGGTGGACGGCTCGATCGGCATCGCGCAGAAACTCGGCGTCAGTGAAATCGTCATTGGCATCACGCTGGTCGCCTTTGGCACCAGTGTGCCCGAACTGGCCGTTTCTCTGGTCAGTGCGTTGAGAGGTGAATACGGCCTCGCCATTGGTAACATCGTTGGATCCAATATTTTTAATCTGCTGGCAGTTATCGGTGTCGCCGCGACGATTCAGCCCGCCACATTTGCACCGAGTGTCTTGTCTTTGCATGTTTTTGTCATGGTCGCCTTCACATTGGTGCTATTTGCGATGACCTACGACTACGACGGCAAAGCGCAATTGTCGCGGCTGGAAGGCATTGCCCTGCTGATCGCCTATGTCTCATACGAAGCCTATGTTGTGACTCAAAACATATAGAATAGGGTCAGTTTCCAATCCGAGGGCTACCCTTGCCTGACAAGCTAACAAACGACGAAATACTCAAATTGGCTGGCGAAGTTCTCGCGATAGAGGCGCGCGCTGTTGATGCACTGCGGTCACGGCTAGGCGAGGATTTTATTGCCGCTTGCGAATTGTGTCTCGCAACACCCGGTCGGGTCGTCGTCAGTGGCATGGGGAAGTCGGGCCACGTAAGCAACAAGATCGCGGCCACCCTGGCCTCGACCGGAACGCCGGCGTTTTTCATGCATCCGGCAGAAGCCAGCCACGGTGACCTGGGCATGATTACGAGCCAGGACCTTTTACTGGCTGTTTCTTACTCTGGCGAGACAGCAGAAGTCGTCACCATTCTTCCCGTTGTGAAGCGAATCGGCGCGAAGCTGCTGGCGATCACCGGCAATCCGGAATCGACCATGGCGAAAGCGGCCGACGTGCACCTCGACATCAGCGTTTCTGAAGAAGCCTGCCCGCTCAATCTTGCGCCGACAGCGAGTACAACGGCAACGCTCGCAATGGGCGACGCACTCGCGGTCGCTTTGCTAAAGAGCCGCGGATTTACCGCCGACGATTTCGCACGATCGCACCCAAGCGGCAGCCTCGGAAAAAGACTTCTATTGCGCGTATCGGATGTTATGCGCACCGGTGATCGAATTCCTTCGGTTCAGGCCAATGTAAGTTTGCGAGACGGCCTGATGGAAATGACCGACAAAGGCCTGGGTATGACGGCAATCGTCGACGACCGCGGCGCGATAAAAGGCATCTACACTGACGGTGATCTGCGTCGCACACTCGATACCGGCGCCGACATCCACACAACAATTATTGGTGACGTCATGCATAGCAACTGCAAGACAACCAAAGCCGACGTACTTGCTGCGGAGGCGATGCATATTCTCGAAGCAAACAAAATAACATCACTGCTGGTTGCTGATGATGACAACAAGCTCATCGGTGCCTTGAATATTCATGATCTGTTCCGGGAGGGACTGCGATGAGTGCCACTGCACTTGCTTCGATCCGACTGGTTGCATTCGATATCGATGGCGTTTTTACCGACGGTCGATTCTATTTGTCGGACGAAGGCATTGAGTCCAAGGCGTTTCATACCCAGGACGGCTACGGCGTCCGCCAGTTGCTCGGTGCCGACATTGCTGTCGCGGTCATCAGCGGCCGCTCATCCGGTGCCGTGGCCAAGCGAATGGCCGAGCTTAAAGTTCGACACGTGGTGCAGGGTTGCAGCAATAAGGTCGCAGCACTGGACGAAATAATTACGAAACTCGGTATATCCGCCAGTGAATGTGCCTACGTCGGCGATGACCTCCCGGATTTGCCGTTGCTGCAACACGTTGGCTACCCGATCGCTGTTGCCAATGCGGTACCCGCGGTACACAAGCAATGCCTGTATTCGACAAGAGCGAGCGGTGGTGTTGGTGCTGTACGCGAAGTTTGTGAACTTGTACTGGACGCGAAGGGTCAGCACTCATAATGAATTCGAAGTCGCTAACACCCATTATTGTTTTGTCCGTTGCTGCTTTTGGCAGTTGGTATCTCGCACGTTCGAATTCGTCGCCGGACACTGATGCATTTCCTTTCGACCCGGTGTATCACGGCTACTACCTTAAGAATGCCCGCATCCTGGGTACCGGTCCGGACGGCAAGAATCTGTATGAGATCGAAGCGCAGCATGCCGAACAACAGGAAGACGAGCGTATTGAGTTTTCCAATGTTCGAATTCGCTACTCGCCGGCGAGCGAGGTGCCCTGGATTGTGAATGCCGACAACGCCAGCCTCAAGTCGGACAATCCGATGATTACGTTGCGCGGCCACGTCAAGATATCGAACGCCAGCGACTCGAGCAACGGCGTCTCGAACAGTGGCGAAACGGAAATTCGAACGCAGTACCTGGAGTTGAATCCGGAGCGCTATATCGCCGAGACGGACAAGCGAGTACAGATTCGATTTGGCTCCCGCAGCGTGACAGCGACGGGCATGCTAGCATCGCTCGAAGATGACCGAATTGAACTCAAAGCCAATGTTCGCGGTAAAATCGTGCCCTGAAATGAAAATACGACTGCCTACCCCGACCTGCCTGCTGCTGTTGATTGTGATCGCGATGCCGGCACTTGCCGGTGCCCAGGACCTTGATCTCAATCTCAGTCGCCTTCCCTGGGATATTAACGCCGAAACCGCAGACTTTGACGGCGAAACCGGGTCAATTGTCTATACCGGCCTGCGCTTCTCGCAGGGCAGCACATCCATTGAAGCCGACGAAGGGCGTGCCGATAACCGCGAGCAAAAGAATCGGGTCTGGCAGTTCAACGGCAACGTGCTGATCATCGTAAATAACGGCTATATCAAATGCGATTCCGCCGTGTTGCACTTCGAAGGCAATATACTGAGCCTGGCCACGGTGACCGGCAGTCCGGCATCGTTCGAACTGAAGCGACTGGACGCGAACGATGCGACCCACGCGGAGGCTGGACGTCTCAGTTACGATGTCAGGAAAGGCACGATCGAGTTTTCGAAACAGGCAACGATTACAGAAAGCGGCAATCAGATCTCGGCCGAACTTTTCGTCTACAACATTCCCGAGCGCCGCATTCTTGCCGACGCGGCAGGAACAGACGATGGTCGTGTTCGAGTCATCTATACACCAGCTGAAGGCGAGGTCGACGCGCTGCAGGATCGCGAGGATGAAAACGAAAATCCATGAGCATCCTTAGCGTTCAAGAAATCTCCAAGAGTTACAAATCACGGAAAGTTGTCAAAAGCCTCACGCTGGAAATCAAAAGCGGCGAAGTTGTCGGACTGCTGGGGCCGAATGGCGCAGGCAAGACCACCGCTTTCTACATGATCGTCGGGCTGGTGTCGGCTGACAGCGGAAATATCCTGCTGGACGGCCAGGACCTGACCGCCAAGCCCATGCACGAGCGCTCCAAACTCGGGTTGGGCTATCTGCCGCAGGAAGCCTCGATATTTCGCCGCTTGAGTGTGGAGGACAATATTCTCGCGATTCTCGAAAATCGCAAGGACCTGGACCGCGCCGGACGCGAGCAGGAGCTTGAAACGCTACTCGACGAACTGCATGTCGGCCATGTTCGCAGCAGCCTCGGTATCAGCCTCTCCGGCGGCGAACGTCGGCGAGTCGAGATCGCGCGCGCCCTCGCCGCAGACCCGCTGTTTGTGTTGCTCGACGAACCGTTTGCCGGGGTCGACCCCATTTCAGTTCTGGATATTCAGCGCATCATCCGGCATTTGTGCGAGCGCGACATCGGCGTGCTGATTACTGACCATAATGTTCGCGAAACGCTCGGTATTTGCAGCCGTGCCTATATACTCAGTGACGGCAGTCTTATCGCCGCCGGGTCGCCCGAAGACATTCTTGAGAATCAACATGTTCGAGAAGTGTATCTCGGACAAGAGTTCAAACTCTGAGGCATAGTGCAACAATGAGAAGATTTAAAAGTCGTCGTACATGCTAAAACCCTCGTTGCAACTAAAGCTTGGCCAGTCACTAACGATGACGCCTCAGCTACAGCAGGCCATTCGCCTGTTGCAGTTGCCCATCCTCGACCTAAACGCCGAGATCCAGGAGGCCCTCGAAGAAAACATCATGCTCGAAATGGAGGACCTGCCCGACGTTCCTCGAACCACTTCCGACTCGACTGCAGAAGTCGAGACCATCAAGGCAGACGAACAATGGGAGGCGCGTGCTGCAGAGCGCACACAGGACAGCGGCTGGAACGGCGAAGGGCGCCCGATTAGCGAATTTGCCGACGAGTCGGGCGAGTCCCTGCACGAACATTTGTACTGGCAGCTCGAAATCGAGAATTTCACCGTCCGTGAGGCCCTGATCGGCGAGGCGCTGGTCGATTCGATAAACGACGACGGCTACCTGGTCGGTGACATCGACGATATTACCACCGGCCTCGATGAAGACCCGCCAATCACGACCGAGGAAGTCGAAAAAGCGCTGCTTAAAGTTCAGCGCCTGGATCCGGTTGGCGTCGGTGCCCGCAATCTGTCCGAATGCATTATGCGGCAAATCGAACAACTCGACCCGAAGACGCCCGGTATCAAGCTGGCCCTCGACATCGCGCGTGATCACCTCGATCTGGTCGCGAGCCGTGACTACGGGGAATTGCGTCGCGGACTGCGAATTTCAGAAGACAATCTGCATGAAGCGCTTGCGCTGGTGCGCGCCTGCAATCCCAAGCCCGGCCTTTCTGTCAGCCCGGCAACCGCCCAATACGTCATCCCGGATGTTTTTGTTCGAAAAATCGATAATCGCTGGCAAGTCGAGATCAGCCCGACCGGTGTGCCACGCCTGTCAGTAAACCAGCAATACGCAAAGCTGCTCCGAGGCAGCGGTGAACACGCCGTGTTGAAGACTCAGCTACAGGAAGCAAGATGGCTGATCCGCAGCCTCGAAATTCGCAACGAGACCCTGCTGAAGGTCGCGACCAGCATCGTTTCGCGTCAGAAAAGCTTTCTCGATCACGGCGAAGAATCCATGAAACCGATGGTACTGCGCGATGTGGCCGAAGAAATCGGCATGCACGAGTCGACGATTTCACGGGTGACGACCAACAAGTACATGCATACGCCCCGTGGCGTGTTCGAATTCAAGTATTTCTTCTCCAGCCACCTGTCGTCCGATGATGGCGAGGGGCAGTCCTCTACGTCGGTTCGCGCAAAAATCAAGAAGATGATCGGCGCGGAGAACCCGGCGAAGCCGCTCAGCGACAGCAAGATCACGAACTTACTGAAAGGTGAAGGGATTACGGTTGCGAGACGGACAGTCGCGAAGTACCGTGAAGCTATGAACATCCCGTCGTCGAGCGATCGCAGGAATCGTGAGACCCGCTAGCCGCCAAGGCTTGAAAATGTAAAAAAAGGAGCAAAATTAAACCGTTAGGCAGGTACGAGAAAAACACAAGACATTATCAACAGGAGACAACTATGCAATTGAATGTTTCAGGCCACCACATCGAAGTCACGGACTCACTGAAGAGCTATGTTGAGTCCAAAGTTGAGAAAATAGCCCGTCACTTTGACGTAGTGTCTGACGTCCATTGTATCCTGACCGTCGAAAAACTCCGCCACAAAGCTGAGGCAACAGTGCATGTAAATGGTGGTACGATCTACGCCGATCACACTGAAGAGGACATGTACGCCGCGATCGATGGTCTCGTAGACAAACTTGAGAGACGGGTGAGAAAGTATAAAGAAAAGCTCGTTGATCACCACGCCAGAGACAAAGACAAAATCAGGTACGCCTGACTCGCACAGGATCTGTGCGGTCAGCCGGCCGCACAGATCGCCGCGAATAGAACCCACCCCAATGCTGCTTGAAGACATCATCCAACCGGACGGCGTGTTATGTAACGCCAGTGCCCGAAGCAAGAAACACTGCCTGGAAATTCTCAGCGAATTGCTGATTCGCCGCAGTCCGGATATTGCCAGCGAAGTTATATTCGCCTGCCTTAATGATCGCGAACGACTCGGTTGCACTGGCCTCGATCGCGGCGCCGCGTTTCCACATTGTCGCGTCGAGGGCCTGAGTGAGAGTCATGCAGCCCTGATTAAACTGTCGGAACCGATCGAATTCGACGCTGCCGACGGCGAATTGGTCGACCTCGTGTTTGGCATGGTTGTGCCGACAGAGCTAAACGACGAACATCGCGCCGACATCAAAATGATCACGCAAGTTTTAGCCGATGAAGGATTGCGTTCTCGCCTGCGCAGCACGCAGTCAAGCAAGGAACTCTATGATGCCTTGTTGAACGGTTCAGCACTGATATCACCGGACCCGGTACGCGCAGTGCAGGTGTCCTGACATCCAGCGTATTCGACGGCATTCACAATGAGCAGAAATCTTCGCTTGATTATCGTCAGTGGACTGTCCGGCTCCGGAAAATCGGTTGCGCTGCATGTATTGGAAGATCTGGGCTACTACTGCATCGACAACATACCCGCCTCGCTGCTGAAATCCGCAGTCCGCGAAGTGCATTCGGGTGAAGGACCGGCGGCCGAACTGGTGGCCGTTGGCGTGGATGCACGCAACCGCCCAAAGGATATCGAAGCCCTACCCGGCCTGATTGATGAGCTCCGCGAGCTCGGCATTCGAACCGATATCCTGTTCCTCGATGCCACCGATGAAGTATTGCTGAAGCGTTACAGTGAATCGCGGCGGCGCCACCCACTCGCGTCGTACGGAACCGAACTTCGCAACGCAATAGCATCAGAACGTGAGATCCTGACGCCGATCAACAACGCGACAGATCTGATAATCGACACCTCGCAAACCAGTATTTACGAACTCGCCGATGTCATCCGGGAGCGCGTTGACCGCCGCAAATCGGATTCCCTGTCGGTATTGATCGAATCGTTCGGTTACAAACACCGTATTCCGGCTGATGCCGATTTTGTTTTTGATATGCGATGCCTGCCGAATCCCTATTGGTCAGCAGACCTCCGCGGCCTGACCGGGCTCGACAAGGAAGTGATTGAATTTCTCAACTCGCACAGCACCTTCACTGAAATGTATGACGATATCGTCAGTTTTCTCAACCGCTGGATTCCAAAGTTCGAAGAAGCTCACCGTGGCTACCTGACGATCGCAATTGGCTGTACCGGTGGTCAGCATCGCTCGGTCTGTATGACCGAGAAAATCGCGGCGACGCTTCGCCGCAATCACGAACCGGTACTAACGCGCCACAACAACCTCGCTGACCGCCAGCTGCAACAATAGCGCCTGCCAGCAGCTGGGCTGGTAAACTCCGTCCGCATGGACGCTCCCGAGAAAGCAAAAGACAACCTCGAGCTGCTGCGACAACAGCTGGATGGCGGTCGCATGCGCTCGGCGCGCGTCATGATAAACAGCCTGACGGCTTCCGAACTGGCGCGCCTGCTCGAGTCTCTGCCGCGCAAGAAACGCGCCATGCTCTGGGAAATACTCGATCCGGGAATTGAAGGCGACATTCTCGTCGAGCTTTCCGACGAGGTCCGCGACAGTCTACTTGAGGGAATGGCGACTGAGGAATTGATCGCCGCCACCGAGGGCATGGAAGTCGATGACCTCGCCGATCTCCTCATAGACTTGCCTGAAGCGGTCACCCAGGAGGTCCTGCAGTCACTGGACCAGCAGGATCAGGATCGTGTGCGGCAGGTGCTTGCCTATGACGAGGAAAGCGCCGGCGGCCTGATGAACGTCGACATTGTGACCGTGCGTCCCGATGTCACGCTTGAGGTGGTCTCACGTTACCTGCGAGCTGTCGGCAAAATTACCGACGGCACGGATTCGATATTTGTCGTCAGCCGTGACAACACCTACGTCGGCTCGCTGTTCCTGTCTCGCCTGCTAACGAACGACGCCGATGAAATGGTCGCCAACATCATGTCGACCGATATCATGCCGATTCCGGCAAACACGGCTTCGACCCAGGTTGTCTGGGAATTCGAAAATCGTGATCTTCTGTCAGCACCCGTTGTCGATAAGGATTTCCGCGTGTTGGGCAGAATTACAATTGACGACGTTGTCGATGTCATTCGTGACGAAGCCGAACGCTCACTAATGAGTGCCGCAGGCCTCGATGAGGAGAGTGACATGTTCGCACCGGTCGTCAAAAGCGCTGCACGCCGCGCGCTTTGGCTGGGCGTGAACCTGGGCACCGCATTTTTAGCGGCTGCAGTTGTGGACAAATTCCAGACAACCATCGACAAAATCGTGTTGCTCGCCGTTCTGATGCCGGTTGTACCCAGCATG
Organism: Woeseiaceae bacterium; assembly: GCA_021773115.1. Taxonomy (GTDB): domain Bacteria; phylum Pseudomonadota; class Gammaproteobacteria; order Steroidobacterales; family Woeseiaceae; genus UBA1847. The sequence goes on from JAJFKS010000006.1 coordinate 124,504, forward strand.
GGCGGCGTGGCCGGGACGCAATCGCTCACGATCATTACGCGCGCCATCGCACTCGGCCAGGTTAACCGGGATAACGCCATGGGTATCTTGCGCAAAGAATTGATGGTCGGCATCTTAAACGGGGTCGGCTGGGCGATCGTCGTTTCGATGGTGACGTACTGGTGGTTTAACGATTGGCGCATTGGCGGAATTATTGGCGCCGCGCTGATTATCAATTTGTTTGTTGCGGCACTTGCCGGGTTCAGTATTCCTCTGATTCTGAAGCGAATGAATGTTGACCCTGCACTTGCCGGCGGTGTCGTGTTGACGACAGTGACGGATGTTATCGGCTACTCGGTATTTCTCGGACTGGGCGCAGCACTGTTGCTCTAGGGTCAATTGGGCACTAGTCGTATTTGCCGATGCGGCTCAGGTCTCTCTTGATCCATTCGGGTGCGAATAAGCGCGGCACCTCTTTTCCGGTCACGAATTCCACCAGTTGCTCTTTAACGTTCATCGCATCGCGATAACCCAAGGCAATCAATTCACGCGTATAGGCCCGCTCAAACAACAGAAAGCTCAAGAGGCGACTCTCGCTGCGTTGCTTGCCGCTGATGCCTTGAAGTAGTGCACGAATCGCGAATGGCAGTTCCTGCCGGTGCCGTGTGGCTATGGCTCGCAGATCTTCACTCGGCACAACGAGCATCGTATCGATAGGCCTGACCGCCGCGAGCGCACCTGTTCGATTTTCATCGGGTATCGCGTCCAGCAGATCGTTGATACGCGTGATTCGTTCAAGGTCAGAGTACAGACCATCCATGAATAGCGTATCGAGCATGTAACCTGCGATCTGCGCGAAGCTCGGCATCGGTCCAAGCTCTGTGGGTGCGGCGTCTCCGGTCTCATCACGTATGCCGATGACGAGGATTCGGTCAGCGCCGAGGTGTACCGCCGGGCTCAGGGGTGTCGCTTGTCGCATCGCACCGTCACCGAAATACTCATTGCCGATCTGTTGCGGCGGGAATAACAACGGCACCGCGATACTCGCCATCAGGTGATCCAGACTCAGATGGGCGGACTTCCCCAGGCGGCGTGTTCGATCCCAATTCTGCAATGATTTCTCGCCTTCGTAAAAGGACGTTGAACGCGCTGAATCGTAGCCGGCTGCAGTAACCGCGACGGCTGAGAGTGCGCCAGTATCGATTGCACTTTGGATCCGCGGAAAATGAACGTTTCGGCGTAGCAAGTCGCGCAGCGGCGCATTGTCCAGTAATGATTTGGGCGTGCCGACCAGCCAGCCACCCAGGACGATTGATGACAGCCAGTGCAGGCTGCTCTTGAGCATCGTCAGATTGTCAGTTTTATACACCTGGTGGCTGCGAAAGTGAGCCCATACATGTTCCAGCTCGACAATAGCCGAGCGGAAATGTCGCGCTCTGGACGCCAGTACAACCGAATTCACGGCGCCAGCCGACGTGCCACTAATGACCGCGAACGGACTGGCGCAGGTCTTGGGCATGACTTCGGCCAGCGCTTTTAGTACGCCGACCTGAAATGCACCACGCGCGCCGCCGCCCGGCAACACGAGGCCAGTTTTGATCGGATCGGGCGATTTGCTCATAGGCTTCCGGGAATTGCTTACAGATCATGTCATGCCAGCGTATTATACTGCGTCTCAAGCTGGCGCGAACGCAGTCACATTGCCAGCAACTCAACAATCGGACTCAAGACATGAAGCGCCTTCTCGCTAATTCTGCCATCGTACTTGTTGCGGCGACCGCCAGCCTGGCATTTACATCGATCGGATTTGCCAGCGAACAGCCCTTGCCTGGCGACCCGGCACCCGAATTCGAGCTTTCCGATCAGGACGGCAACCTGCATTCGCTGGAAGACTATCGCAATCAATGGGTGGTCTTGTATTTTTACCCGAAAGATCAGACACCGGGTTGCACGACAGAGGCCTGTGAATTTCGCGATAATATTTTCGCGTTTCGGAAGTTCGGCGCGCAGATACTCGGCGTTAGCCTGGATGACGTCGATTCCCACAAGGAATTTGCAGAATTGTATGCGCTGCCCTTTCCGCTGCTCGCCGATACCACGGGCGACACATCAACGGCGTACGGTGTGAAAACGCGAATGTTCGGCATGACCGTTGCCAGGCGACATACATTCATCATTGCTCCGGACGGGACCATCGCCAAGCACTACGACAAGGTGAATCCCGACACACATCCTGCCGAAGTGCTGGCTGACCTGGCAACACTCGGGGCTACCGCAACGCCTTGATGCCTTCGTCAAGGCCGGCGATCGTCAGCGGGTACATGCGATCGTCCATCAGATCGCGAATTAATTTGACGGACGGCGTGTAGTCCCACCGAGATTTCGGTTCGGGGTTGAGCCAGATCGCCTTCGGGTAAGTGTTTAACAACCGTTTGATCCAGACCGCACCGGGCTCTTCATTCCAGTGCTCCACGCTGCCACCGGCGTAGGCGACCTCATAGGGGCTCATCGTCGCGTCGCCGACAAATATCATTTTATAGTCAGACGGATACTTGTTCATCACATCAAGCGTCGCAGTCTTTTCTGTTTGCCGGCGGCGATTATCCTTCCACAGGCTTTCATAAATAAAGTTGTGAAAGTAGAAGTACTCAAGGTGTTTGAATTCACTGCGCGCCGCAGAAAATGTTTCTTCACAGATACGGATGTGGTCGTCCATCGAGCCGCCGATATCGAAACACAGCAGCACTTTCACCGCGTTGTGCCGCTCGGGAACCATACGAATATCGAGCATTCCACCATTGCGCGCGGTCTTGTCGATCGTATCGTTCAGGTCGAGCTGATCGGCGGCGCCTTCGCGGGCAAATTTTCTAAGGCGGCGCAGCGCGACTTTGATGTTGCGTGTACCAAGTTCAACAGAATCATCCAGGTTTCGGTACTCGCGCTTGTCCCAGACCTTGACGGCGCTGCGATTTCTTGAACCCTGTTGCCCGATGCGAACACCCTCCGGGTTGTAGCCGTAGGCACCAAATGGCGAGGTGCCCGCCGTGCCGATCCACTTGCTGCCGCCCTCGTGACGTTCATTCTGTTCGTCGAGACGTTGCTGAAGGGCTTTCATGAGTTCTTCGAAACCGCCCATCGACTTGATCAGCTTTTTTTCTTCATCGGACAAGGCCAGCTCAGCCTGGCGTTGCAGCCAGTCATCCGGAATTTCCCGCATCAGGTCCTTCAGCGAATCCTCAACGCCCTTGAAGTAGGCGGCGAAAATTCGGTCGAACCGATCGAGGTGCGCTTCGTCTTTGACCAGTGTCGTGCGTGCGAGGAAATAAAAGTCATCCACGCTTTGTCCGGCGAGGCCACTCTTCAATGCCTCTTGAAGCATCAGAAGCTCCGTAATCGAAGTCTTCATTCCGCCGTCGCGAAGCATATAGAAAAATGGAATCAGCATGGTATCGAAAGACCGTACTTATTGCGGATTGTTGCGCCGATCGAGAAACACCAGCTGCTCGAACAGGTGCACATCCTGCTCGTTTTTCAGCAAAGCGCCGTACAAGGGCGGAATAGCGCTGCGCGAATTTTCACTGCGCAGGGCCTCGGGTGGGATGTCTTCGGCCAGCAATAACTTGATCCAGTCAAGCAACTCAGACGTTGACGGTTTTTTCTTCAGACCGCGAACGTCGCGCACCTTGTAGAAGGCATTGAGTGCTTCGGTCAGCAATTCCTTTTTCAGTTTCGGAAAATGCACATCAACGATTTTGGCCATTGTGTCCTGATCCGGAAACTTGATGTAGTGAAAAAAGCAGCGCCGCAGGAATGCGTCCGGCAATTCTTTTTCATTGTTGCTGGTGATGACCATAACTGGACGATGCCGCGCGCTGACCAGCTTGCGTGTTTCGTAGACGTAAAACTCCATGCGGTCGAGTTCCTGCAGCAGGTCATTGGGAAACTCAATGTCGGCCTTGTCAATTTCGTCAATCAGAAGAACCGGTTGCTGTTCGGATTCAAACGCCTCCCAGACCTTGCCGCGCATGATGTAGTTCGAAATATCATGGACCTTGTCATCACCGAGTTGCGAATCACGCAAACGTGCGACCGCGTCGTATTCGTACAGTCCTTGCTGGGCTTTGGTCGTTGACTTGATGTGCCACTCGAACAACGGCATGCCAAGCGACTCGGCGACTTCAATCGCGAGCTGTGTTTTGCCGGTGCCCGGTTCGCCTTTGATCAATATTGGGCGCTGCAACGTCACAGCCGCGTTCACAGCCATGGTAAGGTCGTCCGTTGCTATGTAGGAGCGGGTTCCTGTGAATTTCTGCTTCGGCATCGGTCAATCCGGCATCGTGTGACCGTGTATCTTAACGCCTGTGGGGGGTCAGCGTCAGCGTATACGCAGCCGCGCCCGGCAAAAACGGACTTGGCAGCCCGTCGACCCAGTCACTGTGTCCCTTGTCATAGAAGTCCGACAGCGGATGGCCGCTTTGTCCCGTGGGCATATGCAACAGGCCATTTGCCTCGTCACCGGGCGAAACCGAGAATCGCTCGGACGCACCCCAGGTTGCACCTTGCGCCTTGGGCATATTTGAGTCGCCGTTGAGCGCGTCGGCCGGCATGTCGAGCTTGTCACCAAAAACCGGGATGCTGCGGCTCAGTGGGTGCCGGATCGAGGCCCGGTTGATTTCACCCCAGGTTCGCGAAGACAGAGGACCTTCAAAATTTTCGCTGAAATAACGGATATTTTCCTGCACCGCGGCCAGCAGAAATGCATCCCAACTGTTGTAGTCGGCCGGCAACATGTGCAGCGGCCGCTGCTCCAGCAACGACCACAGCGCTGCTTCAAACTGATTGCTCTTGAGAAGACCGACATCGTCGCCGTAAGCCGCGCGTACTGGCGCGGTCAGGGCGTGGAACATGCGTTTTTCGACCTCCAGTCGAAACGCCCTGACCAGGCGGTAACCCACGGACTCCGGAGCAGCGCGCGGAATCCATTCGTCAACCAATCGCCGATACTCGGCCAGGTCAGCATCATCGGCGACGACGTCATCGCCCAGGATCTCCAGCAACACGTCACGCCACGGCGCGAGAAACAACGCCCGGTCGTCATACTGAATGGCCAGCATGTCGCCAGCAACGAACGTGTCTTTCAGAAACAGGGCATCGCGAATCTGCCGCGCCCGTGCACCCAGGTCGTAGCCGCCGTCACCGATAATACGTAGCGCCTCGGCATCCGCCACCCGTGCATTAGCCGTCCAGATTCGGCCACTTTCCGGGTTAACAACGCGCGGGTAGTCCGCGCCGGCGACCCAGCCCCTCCAGCCGGCTTGCACACTCCAGTCTGCGGGTAGCATGGCGTTGAAATCGGATTTTAGCGGTATCTTGCCAGCGATGGTCCAGCCGATGTTGCCGAGCGCATCACCGCTGACGAAGTTCTGCGGTGGCATGCCCATGGTATTGGCAATATCCAGCGCCTCGGCAACGGACACCGCGTTTTCGAGCTTGATAATATTTAGATTAACCGCGTCAAGCTGGTGCGCGATCCAGCTAACGACAACTTCACCGTCCGGGTAGTCGACACCCTCGAGCACCGGGCCCCAAATCGTCTCGCGAATCCTTAACTCCACCGCTTCACTGTTCTTGACCTTGATGACCTCACGGAAAACCTCGAACGGTCGATCACCCGCTGGCGTTTGATAGCTGTTATCCAGAGCGCCCGGCTTCAACACCACGGCATCGGTGTAGTCTCCATAGCTGTTCGTATAACCCCAGGCCATGTGGGTGTTACTGCCTGCGACGACAAAGGGTGCGCCGGGCAGTGTCACGCCGGAAACATCAACGGGCGTATCACCATCAACGCGCAATCGCGCACGGTAGTAGATGTTCGGCGTATTCAGGCCAAGGTGCATGTCGTTGGAGACCATCGCCCGGCCATTCTCAGTAAGCGTACCCGACACCGCCCAGTTATTGCTGCCGAGCAAGGGATCTTTACCTTCTTCATTCGCGGCCGGTGCCACGTCCTCCACAGCGCGCAGGGAGTAGACGTCTGCAGACGGAATGGCCGCGACACTACGCGGCTCGCCCATCAGCGGCGCATCCCACGGCGTCCCTTGTGGGTACAGCCAATCGTAAACCTCACCCGGCAACACAGTGTGCGCGAGTCCGCGTTGCACTTCCTTTTTCGCGCGTGAATCATTGAGCTGTATGAACATGGCATAAACCACGAGAATGGAATCTTCCGCCAACCACGGCGTCGGCTCGGCACCGAGAACGAAATATTCGAAGGGTCTGGCACGCAAGGAGTTGAGCCCGGCGTTCACACCATCCGCATAGTGCTGCAGCAACTCGCGCTCTGTGCTGGAAGCGGCCTGCACCACTCCCTGCGCCCGCGCCCGGAAGCGATGGAAACGATTGCTCTTGTCGAGATCAATGGTGACGGCACCAACGATTTCGGAGAGCTCGCCCGCGGCCTGGCGGCGAATCATGTCCATTTGGAAAAATCGATCCTGGCCGTGTGCGTAGCCGGTCGCGAACGCAAGATCGGTACGATTGCTTGCGCTGATAACGGGAATGCCCGCCGCATCGCGCTCAATCGTGGCCACCGCTTTAAGGCCGGCAACAGTGGCGCCACCGTTTAGCTGCGGCAGGCTCGCGCGCAGTCCAAGCCAGGCCAGCAAGCCCAGCACCAAAACGAGGAATGTCAGGCCGCCGAACAGGCGCCAGATAATTTTCTTCATCAGCTGCTTTTTATTTTTATCACAGTCATTGAATTGGTGCTGCCCGAAATACCGTCCAGGTCACCTTTGGTCAGAATCGCCAGGTCGTCCACTTCGACCAGTTTATTCGCCAACAGTGTGTCGAAGATATCCTGGTACAGACCGCGCGGTTTGTTCGGGTCAATTGCGAATTGCACCGGGAACACACCGCGGTACATCGATACGCGACGGCTCGTTGTGAGATGCGGAGTAAATGCATAAATCGGAATGTCCGATCGAATCCTGGACATCCAGCGCGTTGTCGAACCAGACTCCGTCAACGCAATAATCGCCTTGACGGACATATGGTTCGCCATGTACATCGTTGCCATCGCGATTGCCTCGTCAACCAGTTTGAAATGGTCGTCCATGCGATGACTTGTGCGGCTGACGGGTAATGGGTATTTCTCCGCACCGATTGCAATCTCGGACATCGCACGAATCGCTTCAACCGGGTACGCGCCGACCGCGGTTTCACCCGACAACATGACCGCGTCCGTTCCATCCATCACCGCGTTCGAAACGTCGGAGACTTCGGCGCGCGTCGGAATCGGGTTCTGGATCATCGATTCCATCATTTGCGTTGCCGTAATGACGACTTTATGCGCCTTGCGTGTTTTGCGAATCAGCTTTTTCTGAATGCCGGTGAGTTCCGCATAGCCCATCTCGACACCGAGATCGCCGCGCGCCACCATGATAACGTCAGCGGCTTCGATAATCGAATCGATGTTTGCAACTGCTTCGGCGCGTTCAATTTTGGCGACGATATGTGCGTGGCCGCCCGCTTGCTGCAGTAATCGACGCGCTTCGTGGACGTCCTCGCCGGTCTGCACAAATGACACAGCCAGAAAATCAAGATTCATTTTTGCGGCAAGCTTGATGTTCTCTTTGTCGATGTCGGTTAGGGCAGGAGCCGACAAACCGCCGCCTTTGAGATTGATACCTTTATGGTCTGACAAAATACCGCCGTTGACGACGACGGTATGAATTCGCGTACCGTCGATTCGCTCAACTTTGAGCGTGATCATGCCGTCATTCAATAGCAGCACGTCGCCGGGTGAAACGTCCTCGTGAATCGTGTCGAGGGCAACGCCAACGCCGTCCTTGTCACCGTCGAGAAAACCAAGCGTGCTGTCGAGGAAAAACGGCGCACCGTTTTCCAGTGCCACGCTGTGCTCCTTAAACCGACATATCCGAATCTTCGGTCCTTGGAGATCACCCATGATGCCGACTTGGCGTCCCGTCGATTTGGCGGCGGCCCGCAACACGTCAGCACGCCTTTCGTGGTCGCTGGCCTCACCGTGTGAGAAATTGAGACGCGCAACGTCCAGCCCGGCTTCGAGCATCTTGCACAGTGTTTTCATATCGTCAGACGCTGGACCCAGCGTTGCGACTATCTTGGTTCGACTGATCATGCGCGCGATTATTGCACAGCTGTAGCACAAGCGCTGATATGCTGCCAGTGTCGGGTCGCCAGTGAAATCAATTATGCTGAATCGTCGCCGCTTCTTGAAAAGTGTACTGGCCGCATCTGCGCTACCGGCTGCATTAAACAGCTGCGCGTCATTTCTACGGCAACACCAGTCGTTGCCACCAGACCCGAAGCAAGTCATCGATGTGCCTGAAGGCTTCAATTACAAGGTCGTCTCACGTCGCGGTGAGTTAATGGCTGACGGGCTGCCGGTACCCGGCGCACATGATGGAATGGCGGCTTTTGACGGTCGTGAGGGTCGCGTCATTCTCATCTGCAACCATGAATTGACTCCGCTATCCGTTTTCTCAGGGCCGTTTGCCGAAAAATTAGCCAGCCTGCCCGAAGGCTTGAAACGGCGACTGTATGACCGCGGCGCTGATTTGACACCAGGCGCCGGCGGTACGACGACAACTATCTACAACCCGCAAAGTGGTGAAACGGAACAACAATTCCTGAGCCTTGGCGGCACCGACACCAACTGTGCCGGAGGCAAGACGCCGTGGAATTCGTGGTTGTCTTGCGAAGAAAGCTTTAGTGATCCCGGCCCCGCCCTGTCGAACCTGGGCATAAGGATCACAAGAGAATGCGCCCATGGTTATGTTTTCGAGGTGCCTGCATCGGCATCTGAGCTCGTCAAAGCGGTGCCTATCAAGGCAATGGGCCGCTTCGAACACGAGGCGGCAGCGGTGCACGCGGCGAGCGGCGTCGTTTACCTGACAGAGGATCAATGGCACAGCCTGTTTTATCGCTTCCTGCCCGATGTGCCCGGTGAGTTGCATCGGGGCGGCCGCCTGCAGGCACTCGCGATCCAGGGCCGGCCATCAATGGCGACCCACAATTGGGACAGCAGCGAGATTCGCCTCAACGAGCCTCTGGATACCCGCTGGATTGATCTCGAAAATGTCGACAGTGCCGTGAATGACCTGCGGCTTCGGGGCGCCGCTCTCGGCGCGGCTACCTTTGCGCGCAGCGAAGGACTGACCGACGCGGGCGGTGAATTCGCATTTACCTGTACGATAGGCGGTCCCGACCGTGTGGGTCAGATTTTCAGCTATAAACCGAGCCCGTTCGAAGGCTCTGCGGCCGAACAGGAACGTCCCGGCAAACTGACACTGATCGCCGAGGCAAATCCCGATTCATTGCTGCAGAACTGCGACAACCTGACCATGGCGCCGTGGGGCGACCTGATTGTTTGCGAAGACACCGAGGACAGCGCGAATCATTGTGCGTTGATCGGTATTCGGCCTGATGGCGGCCAGTACATGATTGCCAATAACGCCTACTCGGATTCGGAACTTGCTGGCGTCTGCTTCTCGCCTGATGGCAAGACACTGTTTGTTAATATTCAGTATCCTGGCATCACGATTGCGATCACCGGTCCGTGGCCGAGCTAGTTTACACGTCGGCTCGCCGCGCGCTTTTCGAGCATTTCGACAGCGGGTAGCGTCTTGCCTTCGACGAACTCCAGGAACGCACCGCCGCCAGTCGAAATATAGGAAATGCCATCCGCGACGCCGAACTTGTCAATCGCCGCGAGCGTGTCGCCGCCGCCCGCAATCGAGAACGCCTTGCTCTCGGCAATGGCTTCTGCAAGTACCCGCGTGCCTTCGCCGAATCGATCGAATTCGAAAACACCAACCGGGCCGTTCCAGATAATAGTGCCCGCGCTGGCGAGGATATTGGCGAAGTCCGCGGCTGTTTCCGGGCCGATATCCAGAATTAGCTCGTCGCTGGAAACGCAGTCGACCGGTCGGACGGTCGCCGTCGCATCCGCGGAAAATGCATCGGCCACGACGACGTCGCTTGGCACCGGAATGGAGGCGCGATCCTCCCTGTTCGCCGTGAGCTGACGTGCAGTATCCAGCATGTCGGCTTCGTACAGGGACTTGCCAACATTGTGTCCGGCTGCCGCAATAAAGGTATTGGCGATTCCACCGCCAACAATCAGACAGTCAACGATATCGGCCAGCGCGTCCAGCACGGTGAGCTTCGTCGACACTTTCGAGCCGCCGACAATGGCCACAAACGGGCGCGATGGATTGTCGAGCGCCTTGCCCAAAGCATTTAACTCAGCCTCCAGCAACGGGCCGGCACAGGCGATGGGGGCGTATTCAGCAACGCCGTAAGTACTCGCTTGCGCGCGGTGCGCAGTACCGAACGCGTCCATGACAAAGATGTCGCACAATGCCGCCATTTTCCTGGCCAAGGCTTTGTCAGATGCCATCTCGCCGTCGAGAAAACGTACATTCTCAAGCAGCACGACATTGCCAGGCTGGACTTCCACGCCGTCGATCCAGTCTTTCACCAACGGCACGTGCCGATCGAGCAATTCAGTGAGACGACTGGCAACAGGCTGCAAGGAAAACGCGTCGTCGGGCTGGCCTTCCGTCGGTCGACCAAGGTGCGACATCAGCATGACGGCTGCGCCGGCTTTCAGTGCAGCTTCAATCGTCGGCAGGGCTGCCCGAATACGCGCATCCGAACTCACGACACCGTCTTCAATCGGAACGTTCAGGTCCTCACGTATGAGCACCCGCTTACCGGACAGATCGACATCAGTCATTGCGATGACAGACATGGTGTTCCCCGTCACCTGCTGCGATTATTTCGCGTTGACGAGTGCGACGGTCGTATCAAGCATACGATTCGAGAATCCCCACTCGTTGTCGTACCAAGCGCAGACTTTCACCAGTGTTCCGCCGATGACTTTGGTGAGCGTCGCGTCATAGGTTGACGACGCCGGGTCGTGGTTGAAATCGATTGAGACCAGCGGCTCTTCGTTATACGCCAGCACACCCTTCAGTGGACCTTCACTGGCCGCTTTCAAGACTGTATTGATTTCCTCAATCGTTGTCGCACGCTCCGGCACGAACGTCAGATCGACTGCCGACACATTGATCGTCGGAATGCGCATTGAATAGCCATCGAGCTTGCCATTCAACTCCGGCAAAACCAGGCCAACCGCTTTCGCTGCGCCAGTGCTGGTTGGAATTTGCGACATTGTCGCTGAACGCGCGCGCCGCAAATCCTTGTGATAGACGTCTGTCAGAACCTGATCGTTGGTGTACGCGTGAATCGTCGTCATGATGCCGTGCTTGACGCCGATCGCGTCATGCAGCGGCTTCACCAAAGGTGCGAGACAATTGGTTGTGCAAGACGCATTCGAAATAATTGTGTGCTTCGACGTCAAATCGGTGTGGTTTACGCCATAGACAATGGTGCCGTCGATATCAGCGCCACCCGGTGCGGAAATCACTACTTTCCTGGCGCCACCCTCAATGTGCTTGCCCGCCGCTTCGCGCGTCGTGAAAAGGCCGGTGCACTCGAACACGACTTCAACGCCCAGCTTGCCCCACGGCAATTTGGCGGGGTCGCGTTCTGCAAAGACCTTGATTCGATCGCCGTTGACGATCATGTCCGTGCCGTCGACCTCAATTGTACCAGGGAACTTGCCATGCGCAGTGTCACGACGCGTCAGGTGTGCGTTGGTTTTTGCGTCGCCGAGATCATTGATCGCTACGACATCGAATTCGCCGGCGCGGCCGGATTCGTGAATTGCCCGCAGGACGTTTCGCCCGATGCGGCCGTAACCATTGATGCCAACCTTAATCGCCATTATCTATGCTCCTGATTCCAAATCTCATTGTAATTTCAATACGTCTTTCGCAACAGACACAAGATTGTCCGCCGAAAAACCAAAATGCTCGAATAATTCTGTCGCGGGTGCCGACTCACCGAATCGGTCCAAGCCTATCACGCGACCCAGGGGACCAACATGACGCCACCAGGTTTCAGTGACACCGGCCTCAACGGCAATACGTGCGGTAACCGCAACCGGCAATACCGATTCTTTGTAGTCAGCATCCTGGCGGTCATAAACATCGGTGCAAGGCATCGACACAAGCCGCGCCTTGATACCGTCCGCCGCCAATGCGTCGAGCGCCGACGCGGCAATACCAATCTCGGAACCGGTTGCGATAAAAATCAGATCCGGCGTGCCATCACAATCGCGCAGCACGTATCCACCGCGTGTGATCGCCGCAATTTGCTCGCGACTGCGCGTCTGGAACGGCAGACTCTGTCGCGTCAAGATCAGGCTGGTGGGCCCGTCCTGTCGCTCAATGGCATAGCGCCAGGCGACGGCAGTCTCAACCGTATCGCAGGGCCGCCAGACACTCATATTCGGCATCAGGCGCAGCGTCGCGGTGTGCTCAACTGGCTGGTGTGTCGGGCCATCCTCGCCAAGCCCGATCGAATCGTGGGTATAAACGAGGACATTCTGAATTTTCATCAATGCCGCCATACGTAAGGCATTGCGAGAGTAGTCGGAGAACGTCAGGAACGTGCCGCAATACGGCAAAAAGCCACCGTGCAATCGCAGACCACTGCAGATCGCCGTCATGCCAAATTCACGAACACCGAACCAAATGTAATTTCCGGCCGCGTCATCGCCAGAAATCGGCACCGATCCATCGTGCTTGGTCAGGTTTGACCCGGTCAGATCAGCCGAGCCGCCGGCCATCTCAGGCAATGCCGGTGCCAAGGCATTCAGCGCAATTAAAGACGCTTTGCGCGTCGCAACGGACTCGCCCGCTTCGTTGATCGCAGCGATGGCCTTTTCGGCGTGCACGCTCCAGTCTCGGGGCAATTGATTCGACATTCGACGGGAAAACTCGGTCGCGAGCTCCGGATATTGTTCCCGGTAGGCGGCAAAGCGGTCGTTCCAGTCGCTTTCCTTCTCGTCGCCTCGGTCTTTGCCGTTCCACGCTGCGGCGATCGCTGGCGGGATTTCGAACGGTGGCGACGACCAGCCCAGTGTTTTTCTCGCCGCTGCGATTTCGTCAGCGCCCAGTGGTGCGCCGTGCGTCGCCGCCGTGCCCTGCTTATTCGGTGCGCCAAACCCAATGACCGTCTTGCAACAGATCATCGTCGGATGCTCGGTGTCCGCAGCCGCTTTCTCAATCGCGGCTGAAATTGCAGCCGCATCGTGGCCATCGACATCCGCAATCACTTGCCACCCGTAGGCCGCAAAACGCTGTGGCGTATTGTCGGTGAACCAGGCATCGACCTCGCCATCGATCGAAATATTGTTGTCGTCGTAGAAACAGATCAGCTTGCCGAGCTTCAAGGTGCCGGCCAGCGAACAGACCTCGTGCGAGATGCCTTCCATCAGGCAACCATCGCCAAGGAATACCCAGGTCCTGTGATCGACGATCTCATGGTCCGGGCGGTTGAAGTCGGCCGCCAGCATTTTTTCAGCCAATGCCATGCCGACAGCATTGCCGATGCCCTGCCCCAGCGGGCCCGTGGTGGTTTCGACCGGTCCGCCCGGTTCAAACTCGGGGTGGCCGGCCGTGCGGTAGCCAAACTGCCGGAAGTTTCTCAATTGCTCAATCGGGAAATCCTTGTAGCCGGTCAAATGCAGCAGGCTGTACAACAACATCGACCCGTGCCCATTGGACAGCACGAATCGATCGCGGTTGGCCCAGCCCGGATTCACTGGATTATGTTGTAAGTAACTGTTCCACAGGACTTCTGCGATATCGGCCATGCCCATCGGCGCGCCCGGGTGTCCGGAGTTTGCGGCCTGAACCGCGTCCATGCTGAGAGCTCGTATTGCATTCGCGAGATCGCGCCGAGTTGGCTGATCGGCGTTCGATTCTGTATTTGGCATTTGACCTGACTTGTTATGGACCTTTCGGCCTTGAATGATGAGGGCGGCGCTTCACGTAATCGTGGCGGCGCATTTTCCCTGTTATAGATGGCGGTATCAAGGGTACAATGCGCCACCCCTGATTTTGGAAGCCTTTTGAATTATGTCTGACGCATTTCTTTTTACCTCTGAATCGGTCTCTGAAGGCCATCCTGACAAGATCGCCGACCAGGTATCCGACGCGATACTCGATGCAATCATCGCCGAAGACCGCAAAGCACGGGTTGCCTGCGAGACGATGGTGAAAACCGGAATGATTGTTGTTGCCGGCGAAATTACGACCTCCGCCTGGGTAGACATCGAAGAGATTGCCCGCAAAGTTGTCACTGAAATCGGCTACAACAGCTCCGGTACCGGATTTGATGGCGCAACTTGCGCAGTCCTGAATGCGATTGGCAAGCAATCGCCCGATATCGCCCAGGGTGTCGATCGTGAATCGGATGAAAAACAGGGTGCGGGTGACCAGGGCCTGATGTTCGGCTACGCGACCAACGAAACGGACGTGCTGATGCCAGCACCGATTACCTATGCACATCGCCTCGTGCAGCGCCAGGCTGAAGTCCGCAAGAACGGCACACTGCCGTGGTTGCGCCCGGACGCGAAGAGCCAGGTTACGTTCAATTATGAGAACGGCAAGCCGGTGTCGATTAATGCGGTTGTCCTGTCTACGCAGCACAGCGACGAGATTTCGATGGCAGATCTCAGAGAGGGCGTGATGGAAGAAATCATCAAGCCAATCTTGCCCGCTGAGCTTCTCAGTAAAGACACGCAATACCACATCAATCCGACCGGTCGCTTTGAAATCGGCGGCCCCATGGGTGACTGCGGCCTGACCGGGCGCAAGATCATCGTCGATACCTACGGCGGCTCAGCACGGCACGGTGGTGGTGCGTTTTCCGGCAAGGATCCGTCCAAGGTTGATCGATCTGCCGCTTACGCCAGTCGCTATGTCGCGAAGAATATCGTCGCCGCCGGACTGGCTGAACGCTGTGAGATCCAGGTGTCCTACGCCATCGGCGTCGCCGAGCCAACATCCATCAGCGTGCACAGCTTTGGAACCGGCACGATTTCGGACACCCGAATGACGGCTCTGATACGTGAACATTTCGATCTCACCCCGTACGGCATTTTGAAAATGCTCGATTTACTGCGACCGATCTACCAGCAGACCGCAGCCTACGGTCACTTCGGCCGGCAAGACATCGACCTGAGCTGGGAACGAACTGACAAGGCAGAGGCTCTGAAAGCCGCTGCTTTATAAACCGAATTATTCAGGAGAATTACCATGAGCAGCCAAGCTCAAGCGATTGCAAAACACGATTACAAAGTTGCCGACATTTCTCTCGCCGACTTCGGTCGCAAGGAAATTGCCATAGCCGAGACAGAAATGCCCGGCCTGATGGCGATTCGCGAAGAATTCAAAAACAAGAAGCCACTGGACGGAGTGCGTTTGACAGGCTGCCTGCACATGACCATCCAGACCGCTGTTCTGATTGAAACCTTGCGAGAACTCGGCGCCGATATCCGCTGGTCATCCTGCAACATCTTCTCGACCCAGGATCACGCCGCTGCCGCTATTGCAGCGAGTGGCGTTCCGGTGTTCGCGTGGAAGGGCGAAACGGAAGATGAATACTGGTGGTGTGTCGAGCAGACCATTAACGGACCGGATGGCTGGCAGCCCAACATGATTCTTGACGACGGCGGCGACCTGACGCAGGTTATGCACGACAAGTACCCTGAAATCATGAAAGGCGTCAAAGGTCTGTCCGAAGAAACGACGACCGGCGTCAAACGCCTGTACGACATGATGAAGGACGGTTCGCTCGCGTGCCCGGCGTTCAATGTGAACGACTCGGTCACCAAGTCCAAGTTCGACAACCTTTACGGTTGCCGCGAGTCGCTGGTTGATTCAATCAAACGCGCAACCGACGTCATGGTTGCCGGCAAGGTCGCTGTGGTTTGTGGCTATGGCGACGTCGGCAAGGGCAGCGCCCAGTCACTGCGAGCCCTTGGCGCGACCGTCATGATTACCGAGATTGATCCTATCTGCGCACTGCAGGCGGCGATGGAAGGTTATCGCGTCGTACATCTCGATGATGTCATCGACAAGGTCGACATCGTCGTCACCGCGACCGGCAATTACCAGATTGTTTCCGGGCCGCAGATGGAGCGTATGCGCAACCAGGCCATCCTCTGCAACATTGGACATTTCGACAACGAAATCGACGTTGCCTATCTCAAGCAGTACGAATGGGAAAATATCAAGCCGCAGGTTGATCACATCATATTCCCGGACGGTAAACGCATCATCCTGCTGGCAGAAGGACGCCTGGTGAATCTTGGCTGTGGCACCGGTCACCCGAGTTTCGTCATGTCGAACTCGTTCACGAACCAGGTTCTGGCGCAAATTGAGCTTTGGCAGAATGGCGACAAATATGGCAAGGAAGTTTACGTACTGCCGAAGCACCTCGACGAAAAGGTTGCACGGTTGCACCTTGATCGCATTGGTGCCAAGGTCACGGAACTGTCTGACGAACAAGCCAAATATATTGGCGTCGACAAGGCCGGACCGTACAAACCGGAGCTTTACCGCTACTAGGGACACTGCTTATTCCAGCGAGCGCCGCAGATGGAGAGTCGATTCGGGTCCTGCACCTGACCGATCCACACTTGTTCGCGGATGCCGACGGCGAGTTGCGCGGTACTGTTACCCAGAACTCGTTGCAACATGTCCTTGACCATTACAATGCCGGTGACTGGCGCGCGGATCGTGCGCTGATCACCGGCGACCTGATCCAGGACGATTCGGCCGGCGCTTACGAGCGTTTTCGAAAACTCTTACTGCCGCTCAATATTCGCATGCACTGTGTCCCGGGCAATCACGATGTTCGTGACCTGATGCGGCCTGTTTGTTCCCGCCCGCCATTTTCCTATTGCGCCCGAGAAGAAGTGAATAACTGGCTGTTGCTGGGCCTGGACAGCTGCGTCACCGGTGAAGCCGGCGGCGAAGTGACTCGCGATGAAATCGAGCGATTCGAAAAAATTGTCAGCGAGAGCCGCGCCAAACACATTCTGGTGGCAGTACATCATCCACCCGTGCCGCTGGGCAGTGCCTGGCTGGACACGGTCAAGCTGAAGAATGGCCAAGAGCTGCTCGAAAGTTTGCAGCAAGCGGGCCGTGTTCGGCTGCTGGTGTTCGGTCATGTTCACCAGGAGTACGATAGCGAACATCTTGGCATACGCGTGCTGGGAACGCCGTCGACCTGTCGCCAATTCACGCCGGGCAGTGATGACTTTGACGTCGATGATCGGCCACCGGCATATCGACGCATTGAACTGTTTGCAGACGGCAGCATCGAAGAAGAACTGATCTGGGTGGAATGACCATCATGTTTTTACGCACGCTGCTGTTGCTATTGCTGGCCGTCCCCGCCCTTGCTGATGAGGGTGAGCATCCGCTGACCCTGTGGCAAGTCGCGGGTCATAGCAACTCTGTGTTTCTGCTCGGCTCCATCCATTTGCTTCGTCCACAGGATTATCCGTTGCCCACGGCGATCGACACAGCCTACGCCGATGCCGAGGTGCTGATCATGGAAGTCGACATGGACGATATTGATCCAATCACGACACAGGCCGCGTTCGCTCGCTACGGCCTGTCGCCGGATGGCACGACCCTGCGTGAGTTGATGGGCGACGCACTCTACGAGGATGCAGTCGCAGCGGCTACGCGGATTAATATTCCGCTCGATATGCTCAGTAAAACCGAACCCTGGTATGCCGCGATGACCATCGAAATGATGATGCTGAATCGTATCGGATTCAATCCCGCGCTGGGCGTTGAGATGCACATGATGTCGAAAGCGGCAGAAGACGGTAAGCGCATCGATGGCTTCGAAACGATTGAGGAACAACTTCAATTTCTTGATGGCATGTCATTGCAAGCGCAGCGCGACATGCTGATGGCGACGCTCGAAGAGAGCGCCGAGCTTGAGAGTATGATGGATGAATTGATTCAGGCGTGGCGACACGGCGATACCGAAGTGCTCATCAGCAGAATGCTTGTCGACCTGCAACAACATGAAGAGCTCAATAAAGCGATCGTGACTGATCGCAACGCACGCTGGGTCGAACAAATCAAAAAGCTACTGGACGATGACGATGACTATCTGATTGTTGTCGGCGCCCTGCACCTTGTCGGCCCGGACGGCGTGCCGTTGCAGCTCGAAAAGAGCGGTTACACGATTCGCCAGTTGAGTGAGCCACCCGCAGTCCGGTAGGATGCGCCCTCCTTTGGAGGAAACTCATGAGTCTTTTTAGTAACGCGCAAGCAGTCATTGCTGGCGGTGTAAACTCCCCGGTACGTGCCTTTGTCAGCGTCGGTGGCGAACCGATATTCTTTAAGCGCGCAGAAGGCGCGTACATCGAGAGTGAGGACGGTCGCCGATTTATCGACTACGTCGGCTCCTGGGGCCCAATGATTCTTGGCCATGCACATCCCGATGTCATCCGAGCTGTTATCGAAACGGCCGGGCGTGGCCTCAGCTTCGGCGCGCCGTGTGTGCTCGAAACACAGATTGCCGAAAAGATTTGTGCGTTGGTGCCATCAATCGAAAGAGTTCGCATGGTCAGTTCCGGTACTGAAGCGACGATGAGCGCTATTCGACTGGCACGCGGTCATACGCAACGCGATAAAATCGTGAAATTCGAAGGTTGCTATCACGGTCATTCGGACTCGCTGTTGATCAAGGCGGGCTCCGGCGCACTGACGCTCGGTGTGCCCAGCTCACCCGGTGTACCTGCGGGCCTTGCCGAGCACACAATCACTCTGCCGTATAACGATATCGACGCCCTCAAGCATGCGTTCAGCGATCTCGGTGATCAAATCGCCTGCGTGATCGTCGAGCCGATAGCCGGCAATATGAATATGGTCTCACCGGTACCGGGATTTCATGACACGCTGCGCGCGCTTTGCAGCGAATCCGACGCAATCCTGATTTTCGACGAAGTGATGACCGGATTTCGCGTCGCAAAAGGCGGTGCCCAGGCGCTATTCAACATCACACCGGACCTTACAACGCTCGGCAAGATTGTCGGCGGCGGCATGCCAGCGGCAGCGTTTGGCGGGCGAGCCGACATCATGGCAAGCCTCGCGCCGGACGGCCCGGTGTACCAGGCTGGCACACTGTCCGGAAATCCTGTTGCGATGGCGGCGGGTCTCGCAACCCTTGAAGCGATTGATGTCGCGGGCTTCTACGAGGCGCTGAGTCAAAAAACGAGCCGACTGATCGATGGTCTTGCAAAGGCAGCCGCAAACGCGGGCATTGCGATGGCAACGGATTTTGCGGGCGGCATGTTCGGCCTGGTATTCACCGATGCCGGCAAGGTCACGAGCTTCGAACAGGTCGCTGCTGCGGATGTCGAGCGCTTCCGACGGTTTTTTCACGGTATGCTCGAAGAAGGCATATACCTCGCGCCGTCCGCGTTCGAGGCGGGATTTATCTCCGCCGCACACAGCGATTCCGATATCGACGCGACAATTGCTGCCGCGGCTAAGGTGTTCGCGGGACTTTAAGGCCTCAAGTCGCTCTGCGAACGGAGTCGAGTAACTCGCTAATCAGCTTCAGTCGCGCTGCCGCGTCGCCGCCCGCCAGGCATTTTTGTTTTTCTTCGAGGTCGATCGGCAGGACTTCGAGAAAGCGATACGACAGCCAGGTCGCATCGTCATACTGACGCGGCTGGTTTTCGTAGAGCCGGCCCAGATCGTCGAGGACGTTCGCAAGTATTTGCTGCAACGGACGATACTGCTCGGGAAGTGGCATAGTCTCTTCCACCTCGAGCAACTCGATTTCACCAATGTTCAGCCCATCGTGCTGACGTTCACAGGCGGTCATGCGAAAGCGCTGTTCTCCTGTCGCAGTAACGCCGAGAATTCCGTCGCTGCCCAGGTACCAATCTGAGATTCTGGCCAGCGTACCGACGTTGTAGGTCGTCGCCATTCCGGTCTCGTCACCGTCACGAATCAGCAGCACGCCAAAGGGGGAGTCCGCTTTCATGCAGCGGCTCACCATGTCGAGGTAACGCGGCTCGAATATCCTGAGCGGCAACGGCCCTCCTGGGAACAATACGGTATTCAATGGAAAAATTGGAACGTGCACAGCTTCAGTATAGATCGTGATCAGCTGCCGCGCGTTCTTTGCAGCAATGCCGTTAGCGTCTGTCGTGCTGAACCAAAACCACCGTTGCTCATGAAGATGACCTGGTCACCGCTGAGAACTTTTCGTGACATCGCACTCACGAGGTCGTCGTAGTCGCTATGCAAACTAAGCTTCTTACCCAATGGCTGCAGTGAATCGACGAACGCTTCGCCTATGTCGCTGGGCCGATACATCCAGATAAGATCCGCCGCGGCCAAACTATCGGCAAGCGTATCGTTGTGTACACCCAGTTTCATCGTATTGGAGCGCGGCTCAATCGCAACGACGACCCGTTGTCCGGGGTAACGGCGGCGTACCGAGGCGATGGCCTTTCGAATTGCCGTCGGATGGTGTGCAAAGTCATCGTAAATAGCGATATTGGCGACGGTCGCTGTGCGTTCCATGCGCCGCTTGACGCCTTCGAATCGAGACATCGCGTCAACCGCGGACCGAAACGGGACGCCGACCGAAACGGCCGCCGCGATCGCCGCCAGCGCATTTTCAAGATTGTGAAATCCGCCCATGTTCCAGCGAGTTTCAGCCGCGGTACCGGATGGACTGCGGACACCGATATGTCGTTCGACATTGTCGCCAAATCTCGCGACCCAGTCCGTGTCGTCCGCTGTACCGAAGGTCTGTACCGGCGTCCAGCAACCCATCGCAAACAATTTTTCAATATCCGCATCATGGCCGTTAGCAATAATCTGACCATCACCTGGAACCATGCGCAACAGCTGATGGAATTGCCAGAGAATCGCATCCATGTCTTTATAGATATCGGCATGGTCGAATTCGAGATTGTTGAGCACGACAGTTCGGGGTCGGTAGTGAACAAACTTCGCTCGTTTGTCGAAAAACGCCGTGTCGTACTCGTCCGCCTCAACGACAAAATAATTCGACTCACCGAAACGTGCTGAGGTACCGAAATTTGCCGGAATGCCGCCGATCAGGAAACCCGGTGACAGCCCCGCATCCTCGAGAATCCAGGCCAGCATGCTCGCCGTCGTGGTCTTGCCATGTGTCCCGGCAACAGCAATAACATGGCGATCGTGCAGCACGTTCTCGGCAAGCCACTGCGGACCCGATGTATAGCGTCGCCCGTCATTGAGCATCGCTTCGACTACGTCGAAACCGCGACTCATGACATTGCCGACGACCACACAGTCCGGATTAATCGCGAGTTGCCCGGCGTCGACACCTTCATGAATGTCGATACCGAGTTCTCTAAGTTGAGTACTCATCGGCGGATAGACGTTGCGGTCACAGCCTGTCACCCTGTGTCCGGCGGCACGCGCGAGCGCGGCGACGCCGCCCATAAAAGTCCCGCAAATTCCCAGAATGTGTACGTGCATGTTTCCTCAGGCTGGCTGTGCCGCCACCTCGGTCGCGGGCGGCGGTCGCGGGTCAATAAGCGGACCAAGCGATGCCAGCAGGAACAGTTGCACGATAAAAACCGTAGAGGCAGCGACCAGACCAACATACCAAAGCCGGTCAATAGCACGGGCGATAATATGTCCTTCGACCGGCACTGACCACAGCAACATGATAGTGATGATGGCGCTGACATGCTGCCTGTCAACAATGTGCGGCAGAAGCGCCTCAACCAGCAACACTGCAAAGCTGATGACGGCGCCACAAGCGATGATTGCACTCAGACTTTGGCGTATCCGGTCTGCCTTGCCTGCTGCATTGATTAACAATGCATACATGATGAATCCGACAACACTGATCAGAAAACCGACCAGGAAAGTATTGCCGGTGTAGTCATCGACGGCGATCCAGGCGCCGATGCTCGACAACAACCACAGCAGAACGGCAATGACGAAAATAACGGGCGCACGCGGCAGCGCCTCGGGCCCCTTGCGTAGCAGAATAATGTCGAAAATTGTCCGAATCAGAGATAGCACGTCGCCGATCATCGCATGTTAACCTCCTGAAATGCCCGATTACCTGTTCGTCGATCAGCCCGACACGCTTAGTAAAAACCTGACCGGACACGCCCAGCTCGGCGTGGACACCGAGTTCATGCGCGAAAAAACCTATTTCGCGCAGCTTTGCCTGATCCAGATTTCGACAAGAGACTCAATCTATTGCGTTGATCCGCTCACCGATAGCAGCCCGACCTCGTTCTGGAAGCAACTGCTCAGCAGCAGCTGGGTCCTGCATTCCGCGCGCCAGGACATCGAAGTTGTCTACCAGACTGCCGGCTCGATGCCGGCGGAGATTTTTGATACGCAAATCGCTGCGGGTCTGCTCGGAATGTCGACACAGATCGGCTACGCCGGACTGGTTAAGGAATTATTCGACGTCGAAATCCCCAAGTCGCACACGCGTGCCGACTGGACACGTCGCCCACTGTCGGATGCCGTTCTCGAATACGCCGCCGAGGATGTCGAGCACTTGCTGCCCGGCGCGGACATCCTCGCCGAACGTCTCGACAAGAAAGATCGCCTCGACTGGGCCCGCCAGGATTCTGCCCTGCTCCTCGATCCAGCACTGTATGTGGTATCTGCCGACCAGGCTATCGATCGCCTGAAAGGCGCCCGTAATTTTCGGGGCCAGAAACGTGCCGCCGCAGTGCGTCTTACAGCGTGGCGTGAGGAAGAAGCGATTCGCCGCAACCGCCCACGACAATGGATACTTCGCGACAGCCCATTGCTGGATATTGCCTACAAGCTGCCGACCTCTGTGCGGGCACTGTCGGAGATTGACGGCGTGCCGCCGAAACTCGTCAGCCGCGCGGGACAGGATATTGTCGATGCGATTGCAAAATCAGCAGACGATGCCAATAGCTACAAGCCGCCGGGGCCACCCGACGAAGCGCAAAAGGCCTTGCTCAAGACGATGCAGTCCCAGGTGGCTGCCTGTGCCGGCGATCTGCAGATCCAGGCCGAGACGGTTGCCTCGAAACGTGAGCTGTCCGCCGTGATTACGTCAGGAAGCCGCGAATCACGAGTCTTCACCGGCTGGCGTCGCGACTTGATCGGCGAACAATTATTGCAACTACTTTGAGAGCGCTTGTAGCAAGCGTTCATAGACCTCGTCGATCGTGCCCTCGGCGCTGATCGTCACGAGCTTGCCGCGTTGTCGGTAGAAATCAATCAACGGTTCCGTATTTTCGCGATAGACGTCGAGGCGATTGCTGATCGTCTCCTCGTTGTCGTCTTCGCGCTGGATGAGTTCGCCACCCGCTTCCGTGCAGGCATCCAGTTCTTCCTGCGGCGAGTAATGCACATTCAGGAGTTTGTCGGTAAGCGAGCAGGTACGGCGACCGGTCAGGCGCTTTAAGAGAATGTCGAAGTCCACATCCATCAGTACAGCGGTATCGAGCGGTGTTTCCATTTCATCCAGCAGCTCCTCGAGGTCGATGGCCTGCTGAGTGGTACGCGGAAAGCCGTCAAGGATGAATCCGTTTTCTGCATCCGGCTGAGTCAGGCGCTCGCTGATAATTCCCAGCACCACCTCGTCAGGCACCAGGTCACCGGCATCCATTACGGACTTCGCCTTCAATCCGAAGCGGGTGCCGCTCGCGACGGCTTCACGCAACATGTCGCCAGTGGAAACTTGCGGAATGTGCTTTTCGGCCATGAGTAGCTTGGCCTGTGTGCCTTTACCTGAGCCCGGCGCGCCGAGCAAAACAATACGCATTGGATCAATCTCTCTTAACGGTGGTCTTTGTGGCCCGGCCATGAGCCGGGCGAGGTACGCTACCGAGAAAGGACATTGAGGTCAATGCAGGGTATCCTCAGCGGCTTCCAGTATCGCATCGGGGAGCTCGCAAGTATGTCTGCACGGAATGCCTTTTACGCCCAGTCGGGCGGTGTCACAGCCGTAATTAACGCATCAGCCTGCGGCGTCATTGAGGCGGCACGCAAGCACAAGAACAAGATCGCCAATGTCTACGCCGGCCGCAACGGCATCATCGGTGCCCTGACCGAAGATATGATCGACACCAATAAGGAAAGCGCCGCGACGATCGCAGCACTGATGTATACGCCCGGCGGCGCCTTTGGTTCAGCGCGATACAAGCTCAAAGGCATCGACCAAAATCGAGCAGAATACGAGCGCCTGATCGAAGTCTTCAAAGCACATGACATCGCCTACTTCTTCTACAACGGTGGCAACGATTCGATGGACACGGCACACAAGGTGTCGCAAATATCGAAGACACTGGGCTATCCCGTAACCTGCCTCGGTGTGCCGAAAACCGTCGACAACGACCTGCCGATTACCGATACCTGCCCCGGCTTCGGCTCGGTCGCGAAATACGTTGCGGTCTCAACACAGGAAGCGGCACTGGACGTATTGTCGATGGCCCGGACCTCGACCAAGGTGTTCATCCTGGAGGTCATGGGACGTCATGCTGGCTGGATCGCCGCGGCTGGTGGCCTGGCGGGCAAAAACCCCGAAGATGCACCGCACATTATTCTGTTTCCGGAGGTTCCCTTTAACAAGGGCGCATTCCTCAAACGTGTGCGTGAGTGCGTCAATAAATACGAATATTGCGTTATCGTTGTCAGCGAAGGCGCGGCCTACGCCAACGGCAAGTTCCTGGCGGAAGCCGGAACCCGTGACGCCTTCGGCCACACACAGCTTGGCGGTGTGGCATCTGTCGTCGCGAATATGGTGCGCGAGAATCTTGGCTACAAGTTTCACTATGCCATCGCTGACTATTTGCAGCGTTCGGCACGGCATATTGCCTCCGACGTTGACGTCAAACAGGCCTACGCCGTCGGCAAAGCCGCCGTGAAGTTCGCGCTGGATGGCAAGACCGCCGTCATGCCGGTCATCAAGCGCTTGTCCGACAAGCCCTACCGCTGGCGGATCGAGTCGGCGCCACTTGCCAGGATCGCGAACAAGGAAAAGAAGCTTCCCGCCCGTTACATCCGCAAAGACGGCTTTGGCATCACTGAGGCGGCACGTCGCTACCTCGAGCCTTTGATCAAGGGCGAAAATTATCCGCCATATATCAACGGCTTACCGAAAGTCGCAAGGCTTAAAAACAAGCCCGTCAAGCCGCTGATCGGCACAAAATTTGTGGTATGATGCGCGGCCGGTTACGGGCAGGACTCGCTATTTGAAGGGTCTGGGAGCGCCCGTAGCGACACGCTAAAACAAAAAAAACGAGATTTTACTGAACGATCACCGACGTCTGTTTTAAGCAAACAGCGATGGCGGTATCGTTCGATTTTTCAAAACACTGTCAGGAGACAAACTGATGACTAACGAGATGGCCTTATGGCTCTCGATCGGTGCCGGCGTACTCGCCGTGCTGTACGGAATCATTTCGACGCAATGGATTATCAAGCAGCCGACTGGCAACAGCCGCATGCAGGAAATCCAGGCAGCGATTCAGGAAGGCGCAAACGCCTACATGAATCGCCAGTACATGACGATCGGCGCCGTTGGCGTTGTGTTGTTCTTTGTTCTCGGTTTCGCACTCAAGTGGCCAACGGCAATCGGTTTTGCGATTGGTGCCATCCTCTCAGCCCTCGCGGGTTACATTGGAATGTTCGTGTCGGTTCGTGCCAACGTGCGTACGGCTGAAGCGGCGACTAAAGGCGTTAACCCGGCACTGAATGTCGCGTTTCGCGGCGGTGCGATTACCGGCATGCTCGTGGTCGGACTCGGTCTGCTCGGCGTTGCTGGCTACTACATGATTCTCCTGAACATGGGCAAGTCAGTGGACGATGCCATTCACGCGCTGGTTGGTCTGGCCTTCGGCGGATCACTGATCTCCATTTTCGCGCGACTCGGTGGCGGTATCTTCACCAAGGGTGCCGACGTCGGTGCTGATCTCGTCGGTAAAGTCGAAGCCGGTATTCCGGAAGATGATCCCCGTAACCCGGGCGTTATCGCGGACAACGTTGGCGACAACGTCGGCGACTGTGCCGGTATGGCCGCTGACCTGTTCGAGACCTATGCTGTAACGATCATCGCGACAATGTTGCTTGGCGGCCTGGTTGCCGCGACCTACGGCGGACAGGCAGTGGTATACCCGCTGGTCCTGGGCGCTGTATCAATCATTGCATCAATTGTCGGCACCTTCTTTGTCAAGACTTCCGACGGCGGCAAAGTCATGGGCGCTTTGTACAAAGGCATGATCGTTGCGGCCATTCTCGCGGCCGTAGCGTTCTACTTCGTCACTGACATGATGATGGCCAGCAGCGGCAATGCCATGGGCATTTTCTATTCGACACTGATCGGTCTCGCGCTGACTGCAGCGATGGTGGTCATTACCGAGTACTACACAAGCACGGAATACAAACCCGTCAAGACCATCGCCAATGCATCTCTGACCGGCGATGCGACCAACATCATTGCTGGCCTCGGCATTTCGATGAAAGCGACGGCTTTGCCGGTTCTGGCCGTCTGTGCCAGCATCTGGGGTGCCTTCCAGCTGGCGCCGGCGGGAGACAATCTTGCCGGGCTGTATAACATCGCTATCGCTGCGACGAGCATGTTGTCGATGACCGGTGTCATCGTGGCACTCGACGCGTTTGGTCCGATCACCGACAACGCAGGTGGTATCGCCGAAATGGCGGAGCTGCCGCCGGAAGTGCGAACAATTACCGACCAGCTCGACGCCGTGGGCAACACGACGAAAGCTGTCACCAAAGGCTATGCGATTGGCTCAGCCGGTCTGGCGGCACTGGTACTGTTCGCGGATTACACCAACGCACTTGAGAAAGCCGGAATCGATTCGGTCTTCCTGCTCAACGACTACATGGTCATCATTGGCCTGTTCATCGGCGGCATGGTGCCATTCCTGTTCGGCGCCATGGCGATGGAAGCGGTTGGCCGCGCTGCAGCATCGGTCGTTGCCGAAGTACGACGACAGTTTCGCGAGATCGAGGGCATCATGGAAGGCACCGGCAAACCGGACTACAGCCGCGCTGTCGACCTTCTGACCAAAGCCGCGATCCGGGAAATGATCGTTCCATCGTTGCTGCCGATCCTGGTGCCGCTGGCGGTTGGCTTGTTACTCGGACCGAAAGCACTCGGTGGTCTGCTCCTCGGCACCATTATCACGGGCCTGTTCGTCGCGATTTCGATGACGGCCGGTGGCGGTGCGTGGGACAACGCCAAGAAATACATCGAAGACGGCAACTGTGGCGGCAAGGGCTCTGACGCCCACAAGGCCGCGATCACGGGCGACACCGTTGGCGATCCGTACAAAGATACGGCTGGTCCGGCGATCAACCCGCTGATCAAAATCATCAACATCGTTGCGTTGTTGATGGTGCCGCTTCTGTAAGGCGTATCGCGAGACAAACAAAAGGCCGCCGGGTGCGAATCCGGCGGCCTTTTTTGTGTCCCGTCAGGAATTCAGGGTTCGGAAAGTGCCGGTGGTCGATGTCGTGCCTAGCTTTGATGGTCTTTCAATAAAATAGCCCTGCACAAAATCAACGCCTATATCGCGAAGCCAATCGAAGTCTTCCTGGTGTTCAACCTGCTCGGCAATGATGCGAAACTGCATGGTCCGCGCCAGCTTGATCATTGCAGAAACCATCTCCTGGTTGACGAGGTCGGTGCGCAGATTGCGCGTGTAGGTGCCATCAATTTTCAGGTAGTCAATCGGCAGGTGTTTGAGGCTGGCAAATGAACCCAGGCCGCTACCGAAGTCGTCCAGCGAGAACTCACAACCGATGCCGTGAAGAACTTCGATAAAGCGTTGTGCATGTTGCACGTTTGCCAAAATGGCACCTTCAGTTACTTCAAAACATATGGCGGAAGGCGGTACGCCCGAGCGGTCCAGAGAGTCGACAACAAAACTCAGAAACGCTTCATCGCCGAGTGTCTGGCTGGAGAGATTGATGGAACAACTGCGCTGGCCGGACAGCTTGATCTCACCACCTGAGATCGCGGCAAGCGTCGCATTGATCACCCAGCGATCGATTTGCGGCATCATTTGATAGCGTTTCGCGGGCCGCAGAAACTCCGCTGTGCCGTCATTCTGACCGCGGGCGTCGGTTAGCCTGATCAGCACTTCGACCGCCGGCCCGGACTCCGCTTTGCCGCTCATCGCAATGATTGGCTGCACAGCCAGTTCGAAACCGTCTTCGTGGAGCGCAGTCTGCAACTGCCGCAGCCACTGAATATCGCCACGTTCGCGTGCGACCGCCTCGTCCCGTGTCGAGTACACATGCACCCGACCGCGCCCCTGCTGCTTCGCCATGTAACAGGCCGAATCCGCCGCACTCATCAGGTCCTGAAACGTGCCACTGGCGTGGCTGATCTCAACCAGGCCGATCGAGATACCAATATTGAATATCTTGTCTTTCCAGACGAAGCGGTAGTTGGCGACTGCATTGCAGATGTCGGACGCGATCTGGCGCGCTTTTTCGATCGGACAACCGACCAGCAATGCGCCGAATTCATCACCGCCCAGGCGGCCAACGTAGTCCGAATCACGCACCTCGGTTTTGATCAGTGCCGCCACTTCCCGAAGCATGTTGTCGCCGGCCAGGTGACCGCAGGTGTCGTTGACCGCCTTGAAGCGGTCGAGGTCCATATAGAACAGCATGTGCACCGCTTCATCCGAATGTGCCGAATCCATCGCCTCCTCGAGGCGTCGCTCGAATTCGCGACGATTGATTAAGCCGGTCAGTGGATCGTGCGTCGCCTGGTAGGACATCTTTTGCGTCAAGCCGCGCAATTCGCTGACATCATGGAAGACGACGACGGTGCCGGAGATGCTGTTGCCCGGTCCGCGAACTGGCGATGCAGTGATTTCGACTGAATGCTCCTGTTCGCTGCCGACGGTGACCATTACCGCGCGACGGCCCATGTTGACGCGCCGGCGCATCGACAGGCAGCGATCAACCGGATCACCCAGTGGGCGTCGATCAGCATCATCGACGAGCGTAAACAATTCGCCGACACGGTGGCCGACAGCATCGTCTCGGCTGGTACCAATCAGGGATTCTGCAGCCAGGTTCATGTAGTCAATATGGCCATCATTGTCCGTCGTTATGACACCTTCTGAAATCGATTCGAGCGTGTATTGCGCCTGTCGCTTGCTGCGCGACAGCGAGACATCCAGGCTCTTGCGGTAACTGACGTCCCGCGCCACCGTCAGGATCGCGCGCTGCCCGTTATATTCGATCGTGGAACTCTGCGCCTCGACCCACAGCCCGGTCTGATTGCCGTTGATCATCTGGATTTCGATTCGCTGCGGCGCTTCTTCACCGGCAAGTCGCTTGGCCACCATCTTCTTGAACAGAGCCCGGTATGCCGGTTTGATCAGGTCTGAAATTTCCCGACCCACCAGGTGCGCAGGTTCCATGCCGACGAGCGCCGCAGCCGATTCATTCGGCAGCAGAATTTTTTCGTCGTGGATGATGACGATCTCGGGCAAGGTCCTTGTGAAGTCTTTGAACAAGCGGTCGCGACCCTGAATTTTTTCGTCTCGCTCACCGACTGCATCGAACAGGCGATTCACCGTGTGCGCAATTTGTGCGGTCGATGGATCATTCGGCACGGTGAGTCGCCGTCCGACAGAAGAGTCTTTCGACGCCTCGAGCATTTCGTCATTTAAGCGTTGCACACGACGCATCAGGTTGGCGCGCGACGCCCACAACCAGACGCCAATGCCGACCGCGATGGCGGCAACTGTCATAAGCAGGATGAGCAGGCTGGTCGGCGCCATCAGAGCCCAAATACAGCCAGGTTATTGATGTTCATTTTGTTATTATCAGGCTCAAATGGACTCTCCAAAGGCGGAGAAGTCAGGACTAAGAAGCGTAAAAAAATCAAGCATCTGTAAGCATATCCCAGCACGGTGACGCCGCTGCGGCGATTCACCATAATTCAGGATGTGCTTCGGATCGATTACGAATAATGGCAATGACCTTGATGCGCAAAAAGGCGTGTTTTAATACGAATTCAACCACTTACAGGCAATACGCATGAATACAGATTTTGCCCGGCGGCAAATGATCCGCCAACAGGTTCGAGCCTGGGACGTACTGGACGCCAATGTACTCGAAGGCCTTGCAGAAGTTGCTCGCGAATGTTTCGTGCCGGAAGCTTATAAGGCCCTGGCGTTTGCGGATACTGAAATTCCTATTGGCCATGGCCAGTTTATGATGACACCGACGATCGAGGGCCACGTATTACAGGCGCTGGGTCTCGCAGGTGGCGAGAAGGTTTTGGAAATCGGCACCGGTAGCGGCTTCATGACCGCGTGCCTCGCCACACTCGCAACACATGTCACGAGTATTGATGTCTACGACGATTTTCTCAAGCAAGCGCGCCTCGCCCTGGAATCTGCGCATATCGAAAACTTCGATCTCATACAAATGGATGCGACGAAGGAGTTGCCCGACGGAACCTTCGACGCCATTGCTGTCACAGGGTCGTTACAACAGCTGGATCCCAGGCTGATCGAAAAGCTTAGTCCCGGGGGTCGTCTGTTTGTTGTGATCGGCAACGCACCTGCCATGGCTGCCACTCGAGTGCTGCGTGGCGACGACGAGGATTGGCACAGCGAGAGCCTGTTCGAGACCGAGCTCGCGCCGCTGATCAACGGCAGCTTGCCAACACAGTTTTCGTTTTAGAATGCAATTAACGCGACTCTGACGAAACCAGAACGGCGCTTGTTGCATCTAAGTTAGAAGCAGGAGTTTTCAACTGATATAGTGGTGTAGTAGACTATAACACCTCAGGCCGATGCGCGGTCCTCTTCCGGAACGGATAAAGATGAAAAAATCTATTAATATCAGTATTTTACTGATCACACTCGGGACTTTTGCGACGTCGGGGCCCGCCCAGGCGGCGTCGTTGCTCGAGATTTACCAGCAAGCCCTGCAAGGCGACCCGCAAATTCATGAGGCGGAAGCGCGGCGGCTGGCAGCGCTCGAATCCAGGCCCCAGGCACGCGGCGTACTCTTTCCACAAATATCCGCCACCGGCGACTACACGGATTCCACGACGTCGGGAACGAGCTTTTCCTTTATCAATAACGCAGACACGACATTTGATCGCGACAGCACGGCCACCAATTGGAGCGTAACGCTGCGACAGAGCCTGTTTCGCTGGGATCAGATCGTGAATCTTAAACGTGCTGACAAGTCCGTAACCCGGGCCGAAGCCGTGCGTGAGGCGGCGCAACAGGACCTGATCGTTCGGGTCGCGCAGCGCTATTTCGATATCCTGGCCGCGGAAGACCGGCTGACCTCGATCAACGCGAATCGCGAGGCTATTGCACGCCAGCTGGAACAGGCGAAGCAGCGCTTTGATGTGGGACTGATCGCGATCACCGACGTGCAGGAGTCGCAGGCTGCATACGATCAGGCCGTTGCCGACGAAATCGGTGCTAAACGTACGCTCGCGACCGCGCGGGAGTTTATGCGGGAAATCACCGGGCAGTACACGCAGGACCTCGATGCACCGGACGAAAACTTCCCACTGCTGGATCCGGCGCCAAACGATCAGGCGAGCTGGGTCGATCTCTCGCTGACGCAGAACCTGAACCTGGTCGCCAGTCGCCTGGATGAGCAGCTCGCTCGCGATGAAATTTCGTTCCGTCGCAATGGCCACTACCCGTCACTCGATCTTGTCGTGAGCACCAGCGAGAATAAAGATGACGGCGATGTTTTTTCCAGCAGTCCATTTGGAAGCGGCACAAGTCCATTCGATGACTCAACGACTCGGGATCAAATTTCCTTGCAAATTACGGTACCGCTGTTCGCAGGCGGCGTGACCAATTCCCGCGTGAAAGAGGCGGTCTACCTGCATCGCGCCAGCCGCGAACAGCTGCAGCGGGTGACCCGAGAGACGGAACGCCAGGCGCGCGATGCGTACCTTGGGGTGTTGTCTGAAATAAGTCGCGTCAAGGCGCTGGAGCAGGCTGTCGCATCGAGTCGAACCGCATTGCAGGCAACGCAAGCGGGATACGAGGTCGGAACCCGTACCATCGTTGAAGTACTTAATTCGCAGTTCGCGCTTTACGCTGCCATTACGAACTTCTATCAGAGCCGTTACGAATACATCATGAATGCGCTTCGACTGAAGCAGGCGGCCGGAACGCTACAGATTCAGGATCTTGAGTTAATCGACAAATGGCTCAAGGATCGACCGTCTCCAGAAGAGGCTGCGGCGGAACGCAGCAAAGGGCGACAAACCTAGCGTTCCACCGGCTTGTCGAGTAGCGGCTCCAGCAAAACGAGGAGCCGCTGCAGCGAGCCACGATTCTGCTCGAGGATTTTCAATCCCGCCTTGCCAATTCTCGCCGCCTCTTCCGGGTTCTCAATCAGCTCGGCAATCACGTTCGCCAAACCGTCGCTGTCCGAGACGATACGACAGGCGCCAAGCCTGATGAACTGATCGGCGATATCCTGAGCATTGAACAGATGCGGACCGGTCACGATCGGCAGCCCCTGTGCCGCGGGTTCGAGTAGATTGTGCCCACCCACCGCAACCAGGCTTCCGCCAACAAACGCGATGTCGCTGCTTGCGTAGAAAAGCGGCACTTCACCCATCGTGTCAACGAGGAAGACTTCTGTCGACGAATCGCAGCGGCTTTTCTGCGTTCGACTTACAACAGTGAACGCGTGCTTTCCGATGAGCTCACGGACGCCAGCAAATCGTTCGGGGTGGCGCGGCACCAACAGCAGCAGTAAATCCGGATGTTTGGTGAGCAACTGGCGGTGCGCATCCAGGACCTGTTGTTCCTCTCGGTCGTGAGTGCTTGCGGCAATCCAGACGCGTCGATCACCGAACAGTTTTTTGCGCAGCAACCGGCCTTCGGTACCAATCGCAGGATCCGTCTTGACGTCGAATTTGATGTTGCCAGTCACCATTGTTCGTTGCGCATTGGCACCGAGTTCCATGAACCGGTCCGCGTCCGCCTGACTTTGCGCCGCGATAATAATGCCGTGAGAAAGCGTTTCCCGGATGAGCGGCAATAGTCTTCTATAGCCCGAAATTGATCGTGGTGATATTCGTGCGCTGACCAGAATTAGCGGGATATTTCGAATGCCGCAACCCCGATACAGGTTCGGCCAGATTTCGGTTTCCATGATCATCGCCGCACACGGTCGTACAGACGAAAAAAAGCTTCGAATCGCGTTCGGAAATTCGAACGGGATATAGCAATGTTTCACGCGTCCACCGAATACGGCGTCCACCCGCGCAGCACCTGTCGGCGTCACCGTTGTAATCAGTAGTGTCTGCTCGGGATAGCGTTCTGCCAATGCCTGGATCAGTGGAACCGCGGCTTGCACCTCACCCACTGACACCGCGTGTACCCAGATGCACTCATCCAGTTTCGGAAAACCGAAACCAAAGCGCTGCCACAGTCGATCGAGGTATGTCTTGTTGCCGATGCCACGAACCAGCCAGTAAATGGCAAACGGAATTAGCAGCAAGTAGGTTAGAACGTTATAAAGGTGGCGCACTAGTCGCGAAGCTTGTCGATTATTCGGCTTGAGGAATGCCCGTCACGAAATGCAAGAACGCGAACTTCACCGCCGTTTTCGAGCACCTCTTTGCCGCCGGCGATATCCTCGGGTCGGTAGTCACCGCCCTTGACCAGCACATCGGGCATTACGTCGGCGATTAATGCAGCCGGCGTGTCCTCCGAGAAGGGTACGACCCAGTCAACGGCCGCGAGTCCTGCGAGCACCAGGAGCCGATCTTCCAGCGCATTGATTGGACGCGAGTCACCTTTGAGCCGCTTGACCGATGGGTCATCATTCACGGCAACGATCAGGCGATCACCGAGGCTTTTCGCTTCTTCGAGATAAGACACATGGCCCGCATGAAGGACGTCGAAGCAGCCATTTGTCATGATGACCCGCTCGCCGCGCTGCCTGGATTCGGCAACCATCAGGCGAAGCTCTTTCGGTCCAACGAGCCCACGACCACCCTGGCCGCGCTGATGCAAGGACACGCTGATTTCCCCCAGCGTCACGCTTGCGACACCGATCTTTCGAACAACCAGTCCTGCCGCGACGTTTGACAGCGCTGCCGCCGACCCCCAGTCCTGACCGCTCGCCCGGCCGCCGGCCAATGTCGCTATAACCGTGTCGCCAGCGCCGGTGACATCGAAAACTTCACGCGCCTGGGTTGAGAGGAACAACGGGTCTTTGTCCGATTCCACCAGCAGCATGCCCTTCTCGCTGCGGGTCACCAGTAGCGCATCGAGCTCGAGATTCTTGAGCATCTTGCGCACCTTCGATACCAGTTCATCATCGCTGTCACAGCGCCCTGCAACGGCCACGAATTCACTCATGTTCGGCGTAATAATCGATGCGCCTCGATACTTATCGAAATCTGTCCCTTTGGGATCGACCAGCACCGGCACACCTGCGTCGCGGCACAGCGTGATCATTGCAGCAACATTGCTTAATGCGCCCTTACCGTAGTCGGACAGCACAACCGCACCGGCGGCGTTGATTGATTTTCTGAGGACTTCAACAACGGCGTCGCCCGGCATGGCCGCCGTATTCTCCTGGTCTAAGCGAATCAATTGCTGGCCGCGGCTTTGCACGCGGGTCTTGGTAATGGTCGGGCGATCGGCCACGCGGTGGAAATCACAGCGGATGTTTCGGCTCGCCATGATGGCTTCAAGTGCGTCGGCCGTTTCATCCTGCCCGACGACGCCGACCAGCCGCGTCGTCACGCCGAGACTGGCGAGATTGACTGCGACGTTGGCGGCGCCGCCTGCACGGTCGTCGGTCTGCTGCACGTGCACAACCGGCACCGGCGCCTCAGGTGAGATCCGTTCGGTCGAACCGAAGAGGTATCGATCAAGCATCACGTCGCCGGCGACCACAACGCGAGTCTTTGAAAAGTCAGGGATTGATATAGTCACGCGCGAACTTTAGCACGATCATTCACGCCGCGACCTGCTCCCCTTATTAGCGACGCGAATTAATCAGAGTCTCCCTGGCTCAACCGCACTTCGAGTCGCCGCAGGACAAACAGGTCTGACAGCCATCCATCAGGATGACCGCCGCAGTGCTGCACTTGGCACAAAGCTGCGCACCGGCCGGGTAGGCATTCTCTGAAAATGCATCCCGCTGCTTCTTCGACTCTTCAAACTCAGCACGCTTCTCAGCGATCAGTTGCTGTTGTCCCGGATCAAGCTGCGGCGCCGCCATCATGCCGATCATGATCAGGTGTTTTTCAACGATATGGCCAAGTTCCGCAATGATCGATGGCATGAACTTGCCACCAGGCTGCCAGTAGCCGCCCCGCGGGTCAAACACGGCTTTGAGTTCTTCAACCAAAAACGCCACGTCGCCACCCTTGCGGAAAACCGCTGAGATAATGCGCGTCAGCGCAACGATCCACTGGTAATGGTCGAGATTCTTGGAGTTGATGAAGATCTCAAACGGTCGGCGCTTCTCAAACGGCGTGCCTTCATTGAGGACGATGTCATTAATCGTCACGTACATCGCGTGATCGGAAACCGGCGTTTTCACCTTGTAGGTTGAACCGACCAGCATTTCCGGTCGCTCCAGTTTCTCATGCATACGAATGACGTCGGCACGATCCACACCGCCGTCCTGGCGTGGGAAATCCCGTTTTTGCTCTTTCTCGGCTGCCGCGGGCTGATTCACCGCGTAGCCAACAATCTTTTTATCTACTTTAATCATCATTTTTACCGTCAAAACTTACCGTAATAGCCTTCTTTCAAGGCATCAAACAAATTGGCCGCTGTGTGCACTTCGCCGTCGTATTCGATTTCCTCATCACCCTGGAGGTCGATTGTCGAGCCATCATCCAGCGTAAATGTGTACTTCGTACTCTTAAGGTCTTTCTCTTTGACCAGCACGCCCTGGAATGCCTCCGGGTTAAAGCGGAAGGTCGTGCAGCCCTTCAGTCCCTGCTGGTAGGCGTACAGGTAAATATCCTTGAAGCCCTCGTAATTGTAATCGGTCGGCACATTGGCCGTCTTCGAGATCGACGAGTCGATCCATTTCTGTGCCGCCGCCTGGATATCCACATGCTGATTCGGCGTGACTTCGTCAGCCGTGATGAAGTAATCCGGAAGATTGTTCGGTATTGACCCGTCGCCGACGCCCGCCGGCATCGCACCCGGATCAATGGCCTCCCGGTACGCCAGCAACTCAAACGAGAAGACGTCAACTTTTTCCTTGGTCTTTTTGCCCTGGCGAATGACGTTACGGAAATAGTGATGCGCAAAACTCGGTTCGATGCCATTACTGGCGTTATTCGCCAATGACAGCGAAATCGTGCCGGTCGGAGCAATTGAGCTGTGATGCGTAAATCGCGCACCGGTTTCAGCAAGCTGGTTCACGAGCTCGGGTGCTTCGGCCGCCACGCGCTGCATGTAGCGGCTGTAGCGGGCATGCAGAATTCGGCCCGGCACTTTGTCGCCAGCCTGGTAGCCGTCATCACGCATTTCGGGGCGCTTGCGAAGCATTGCTTCGTTGACTTCGAAAGTCTCGTTCATGATCGGTGCCGGGCCTTTTTCCTTGGCCAACTCCAGCGCTTCTTCCCAGCCCGCCAACGCCAGCTGCCGAGCGACTTCCTCGGTGAAAGCAACGGCATCCGCCTCACCGTATTTCATACGCAACATGGTTGTCGTCGAACCCAGTCCGAGAAAGCCCATGCCATGGCGGCGTTTTCGCTGAATCTCATTGCGCTGTTGTGGCAGCGGCAAGCCATTGATCTCCACAACATTGTCGAGCATGCGCGTAAAGACCTTCACGACTTTGCGGAAGTTTTCCCAGTCAAATGCTGCATCAGCGGTGAATGGCTTGCTAACGAAACGCGTCAGATTCACGGAACCCAACAGGCAGGAACCGTACGGCGGCAATGGCTGCTCACCGCATGGGTTGGTCGCGCGAATGTTTTCGCAAAACCAGTTGTTGTTCATTTCATTGACCTTGTCGATCAACACGAAGCCCGGCTCCGCGAAATCGTAGGTCGATGCCATGATGATGTCCCAAACGCGCCGTGCCGGTATGGTCTTGTAAATCTTGCAGGCAACCAGACCCTCCGGACCGGTCACGTAATTCCCCGCCTCCGGCCACTCACGCCAGACAAATTGCGACGTATCGTGAATATCGAGACCATCGACTTCAACTTCCTTGTAGGTGACCGGGAAGGCGAGCTTCCAGTCATCTTCGTCGATGACGGCCTGCATGAATTCGTCGGTGACCAGCAAGGACAAGTTGAATTGCCGCAAACGGCCGTCCTCGCGTTTCGCCCGAATGAACTCCATGACATCGGGATGGCCCACATCAAAGGTACCCATCTGAGCGCCACGGCGACCACCGGCGGAGGACACGGTGAAACACATCTTGTCGTAGATATCCATGAAGGACAGCGGTCCCGACGTATAGGCACCCGCGCCGGTGACATAGGCACCTTTCGGTCGCAGGGTCGAAAACTCGTAGCCAATTCCGCAGCCGGCTTTCAGCGTCAATCCGGCCTCGTGAACCTTGTTCAAGATGTTGTCCATCGAATCGCCGACCGTGCCTGACACGGTGCAGTTAATCGTCGATGTCGCCGGTTTGTGCGCTTGTGCACCCGCATTGGAAATAATGCGGCCAGCCGGGATCGCACCGGAGCGCAGGGCCCAGACAAATTCCTTGAAATAGTGTTCGCGCTTGCCCTCGATTTCGACATCCGCGAGTGCTCGTGCCACTCGCTGATAGGTGTCGTCAATATTTCCATCGATCTTCGAGCCGTCTTTGGCTGTCAGTCGGTACTTCGCATCCCAGATATCAAGCGAAGCAGCTTGAAATTCTATGTCGGTAACCGTGTGCGTATCCAAAATCACAGCAGACTTCATTGCTCTTGTAACTCCCCTGTACTCCCTGAAGGAGACCCCAAATTTATGTTTTATCCCACTTTTTCACAGGGGAAAAGCATCCCGCTCGCCGGCGGCCAGAAAACGCGCGACGAGTGCCGGTTACGGCCTCTTTTCCTCTTTGAAGAGACACAAGATGTTGTGTCTGAGTGGGGACAAGATTATGCCCGATCCCGACTTCTGTCAAGCATTTTGCTCTTTTTCTTCTTATGATCTTTACTATATAAAAACAACAACTTATATCATCTTCGCGAGTAAGTGCTTTAAATATAGGCGAAAAATATTGGTACTTTCGTAAAAATTGGTTGCCACTAGATATAGTGGCCGTAAAAGCCTGTGGATTCTGTCATGAATCGGGCGCAAAACAAGGGTTTCTATACGAATTGAGGACACTTGAAATGCAGTTGGCTGGCCCTACATCAGCGTTCGGCAACACAATGCATCGGAGAGAATCATGAAAATTGCTCGCTTTGAACCCTGGCCTTACGTGGGCCTTATCAATCAAGATTTGAAACGTTTGGCAGCGGACCCTGCAGTGACCCAATGGGCGCCGGCTGTTGACATCGTTGAAGAAAAAAATCGTTTTGTCGTCAGCGCTGATGTCCCGGGTGTTCGCCCGGAAGACATCGACGTCACGATGGAGGCTGGCGTATTGACAGTATCCGGTGTGCGGCACCCAGGCAGCCACGATGAACCGGTGGAACTGCGGCGCACCGAGCGTGCGAGCGGGCGTTTCTCACGTCGCTTCACGCTGCCGGAAAGCACCGATGCCGACAAGATCACGGCCCGGTGTCGCGACGGTATCCTGGAAGTCTCAATACCGAAGCTGCCCGAGGTCCAGCCCCGGCAGATCACAGTCGAGGCCGCCTGATTCGCCCGCAGGCAGGTGCCTGAACGCGACCGAAGTGCGTGTTCAGGCATCCGTGCTTAGGCCTATACTCAAGCGAGCTGTGCCCTGTACGAAGGATTCAGCTTCCTGAATTTAGTTTGTCCAACCTAACCGACAGAGACCAGAACGATGATGAAAACGCGACTGACTCGCCTCACCCTGCCTTCCCTGATGCTGCTGTTTTTTGCAATGGGCGGTGCACACGCAGCACTGCCACAAGTGGTCAAAGGCCAGCCGGTTACCAGCCTGGCACCGCTCGTTGAAGAGGTCTCGCCAGCTGTCGTTAATATTCGCGTCAGCCAGACGGTAACGCGCCGCAATCCCTTCGGCGATGACGCGTTTCGCCGCTTTTTCGGCATTCCGGACTCACCCGGCGGCCCACAGGAGGTTGCCAGCGCGGGATCCGGCGTCATAGTCGATGCCAGGCGTGGCTACATTCTGACAAATCACCACGTCGTCGGTGATGCGGATACCATCCAGATTTCATTGATCGACGGTTCAGTGCATGACGCTGAGATTGTCGGTTCGGACCCCGCAACCGACATTGCACTGATCAAGGTCGACGCCAAGGGTCTGGTCGAAATGCCAATCGGGGATTCCACTGGCGCGCGCGTCGGCGACTTTGTCATCGCCATTGGAAACCCGTTCGGGCTTGGTCATACAGTAACCTCCGGCATCATCAGCGCGGTCGGCCGCACCGGCATCAGCCGCGATGGCTACGAAGACTTTATTCAGACCGACGCCTCGATTAACCCGGGCAACTCGGGCGGTGCCCTGGTCAACATGCAGGGCGAGCTGATCGGCATCAACTCAGCCATCATCAGTCGCTCCGGCGGCAACGTCGGTATCGGCTTCGCGGTACCAACAGAGATTGCCAGCTCAATCATGAGCCAGATTCTCGACTTCGGTGAGGTTCGCCGTGGGTTGTTGGGCGTCAACATTCAGTCCATCGACTCCGAAGCCGCCGAAGCGCTCGGCAGCGACGTTGCTGGCGGCGCCCTGATTACCGGTGTACAGGCTGATTCAGCAGCCGAGAGTGCCGGCCTGCAAGTCGGTGACATTATTGTCGAGGTCAATGGCAAAAAGGTCGATGGTGCAGCGGAGCTTCGAAACCGCATTGGGCTGCTGCGTTCCGGAGAACAAATCAACATCAAGTATGTGCGCGAAAACAAGCAACTCTCGACACGTGCGGAACTCGGCCAGGCCCAGACCCAGATGATTCTCGGCCAGGA
The DNA here is from genome assembly GCA_021773115.1 of Woeseiaceae bacterium. Lineage (GTDB taxonomy): Bacteria > Pseudomonadota > Gammaproteobacteria > Steroidobacterales > Woeseiaceae > UBA1847. The sequence continues at coordinate 164,522 of JAJFKS010000006.1, forward strand.
GATCCATTCCGGACTTGCCGGCTCAGTGTTTTCATCAGTGACACGATCAACCGGCGACGGTGTTGAAATTGCCGAGGTTCAGGAAGGCAGTGCCGCCGCACAACGCGGTTTGCAGACGGGCGACCTGATCACACATGTCAATCGGGTGCGAGTCTCGAATCTTGCCGACCTGCGCGAAGTCGCGTCGCGTTACGACATCTTGTTCCTGAATATTCGCCGAGGTGACCGAGCGCTAATGTTCCAGATTCGCTAGACTGTCGGCACACCTGCCATGGGATGTGCCTGACAAAATGACAAAAATTCATGCTGCCTGCCGACTATCGTTACTGGTCGGGCTGCTGACGCTCTGTGCGTCCGCAACGGCAGCCAGCGAAATCGAACAACAACGTGCACTTTTTCAGAGTGTTTACGCGGCCGTCGAGCGCGGCGATTGGGGCGCGGTCGAAGAGTTATCGGCGCTCGAGCAACACAAGCTCGAACACTATGTGCTCTGGCCCGACCTCAGGGCCAGCTGGCTACGCGCCAACATCAAGACAGTACCGGCGACTGAAATTGACAGCTTTGTCCAGCAATACGGCACGCTCAAACCGGCCCGCGAATTACGTTACCGTCATGCGCTGAACCACGTCGGCAGCGGCGACCTTCCTGGCTACCTGAAAATCTATCAACAGTTTTACCAGGGGCAGGACATTGCAAAGCTCGACTGCCTGGCGCTGCAGGCTGAAATTCAGGCCGGCCGATATCAACGCGTCAAGACTCGCGCGATTAAGCTGTGGACAGTTGGCAAAAGTCAGGTCGATGAATGCGACCCGGTGTTTGAGTATCTCGCCAGTAACAGGCTGCTCGGCAAAGTTGAGTACCTCAACCGTTACCGACTTGCCGTGGAAGAACGCAATTTTACTCTGGCCAAATGGCTCGCGAAAAACATCGACCAAAAACACATCGAAATTGCCGCGCGCTGGCAGCAGGCGCAGGTCAATCCGGAAGACTTCCTGCGACAGTATCTGCACAAGCGCAGCGGCAAGGTACTACGCGAGCAGCTAAGCTACGCGACGGAGCGCCTGACCTACCGCGATCCGGCCATTGCCCTGACGCTTTGGGATCAGGCCACGAGGAAACACCGGTTCTCGGAAGCACAAAAGCTCGGTACTGCGAGGCACATCGCGCTTTGGACCGCACGGGACAACTTGCCAGGAGCGTACGATTTGCTGCAGGCACTCTCGCCAGCGGCACAAGACGATGAAGTCATGCGCTGGCGCGCGCGCGTTAGCCTGCGTAACTCGCAATGGGAAAATCTGTTGCAGGATATTGCGGCAATGGATGACAAGGAACGTCAGGTCGAGGAATGGCGATACTGGCGTTCGGTCGCACTTCACCAGGTCGGCCAGGTTTTGGCGGCTAAAGCCGGATTCGAGTCGCTAAGCACGGAACGAAGTTATTACGGTTTTCTTGCTGCGGATGAACTCGGCAAGAATTATGCGCTGGATCACGCCAACCTGGCGGCTGACGAATTAAAGCTGACCGAACTGGAAGCGCGTCCCGAAATAACCCGCGCTCGCGAACTGTATTTCGTTGGCCAGGACAGTCGAGGTCGCTCCGAATTCGATGCGGCACTTCGCCACCTGGCAGACGACGACAAGCTGCAAGCAGCTGTGTTGGCCAACCGCTGGGGCTGGCATTCGCGCGCCATTGTGGCGGCGGCGAGTCTTGGCGAGTACGACGACCTCGCCATTCGTTATCCACTGCCGTACCAGTCAACATTCGAACAATTCGCATCACAGGCCAGAATATCGTCGACCTGGGCGTACGGCATCGCCCGTAGTGAAAGCCTGTTTATGCCCGACATTCGTTCGCGAGCCGGAGCCATCGGCCTGATGCAACTGATGCCGGCGACCGGGCGCGACGTAGCCCGGGATATTCAATTGCCATACGCAGGCCTCGCGACACTTACTGATCCGGAAAGTAATATTCGCCTGGGCACGACTTACCTCGGACAAATGGCCAAACGATTTGGTGGCAACCAGGTACTTGCGACCGCGGCATACAATGCGGGCCCACATCGGGTGGACGGCTGGTTACCCCTTGCCGGAAGCATCGATGCCCGAATCTGGATCGAAAACATCCCCTTCAATGAAACCCGCAAGTACGTCAAGCGCGTGCTGGCCGCGCAGACCATTTTTCATTGGCGCATGACGGGCCAGGTTCGGCGCCTGTCCGATGAATTGCTAGCGGTCCGAGCCGCCGGTAAGACAGCGCAGGTCGCCAGCCGCTAACACCAGGTCTCGTTCCTCTTTGTGCATTTTCGCGAGGTGTTCTGCAGCGCGGTAAAAGCCTTGTATCGACTCGTCGCAGGCTGCGTAAAGCGCACGGAACTGCGGCAACAAGCCCGCGTACAGGCCGTTCGATATCAGGTGCGCATTATTCAATTCGCCGTCTAACCAGGCAGCGGGTCGCTCACCAGCCCGCCGGGCTGCAAATTTCAGGTCCTCAGCCAGCCGTGCCAGGCGCGCACTCTTCAGTTGACGCTTGCCGGTGTCATCAAGCTCGTTTGCATAGATCGAGTTCAGGTCTTGCCGCGCGAGCTCGATAATTTCTGAGGTCTCATTTTGACGCGCACGCCCGGCCTGATACTCAGCGTATTCCCCGGCCCGGCCACGTGACTGCAGCCAGCGCTGCAGACCGATTTCCTCGACCGCCGTTGCAAACGACTCGTTGAACGCTGAATCGTCTTTCACATACACGACCTGGTGCGCCAACTCATGAAACAGCAACGCGACGAGGTCGCGATCATCCCAATGCATCATTGTATTGAGTATCGGGTCGCTGAAATTACCCAGCGTTGAATAGGCCACAACACCGCCGACCGCGACATCAAAGCCATCTTTGGCCAACCGTCTTGATGCTTTGATCGCGGCCTCTTTTGAGAAATAGCCGCGATAGCTCACGCACCCCGCGACCGGAAAGCACCATTGTTTCGGCTCAAGTGAGAATTCCGGTGCTGCAAGTACATTCCATACGACAAAATCCCGTTCAAGGTCTGCATAACTGCGATAACTTTTGTTATCCGGCAAGCCGAGTTCTTCAATCGAAAAATCACGAGCCTGCCTGAGCAGCGTCAATCGAGACACGAGCTCCGGCGGCGACGCCGGATCCGCAATGACCTCGGCAATCGGCTCGCGCTTTCGCATCACCTGCCATTGGCCCGAGGCGGCCTGCATGTAATAGCAACCCGCATTGAGCGCACAGAGGATTAGCAGCACGATGATCCTTGCCATGGCCTTACTCTGCTGGCTTGTCGTAGGAAACGTCAACCGCAATTGTCGGTTACTATTGCGCAATGCAAGTCTATCTCGTCGGTGGTGCTGTTCGTGATGAGCAGCTGGGCGTCCCCTTCAGGGAGCGGGACTGGTGCGTCGTGGGTGCAACACCGGACGACATGCTCGCCAAAGGCTACAAGCAGGTCGGCAAGGATTTTCCGGTTTTCCTGCATCCGAGTAGCCGCGAGGAATACGCCCTTGCCCGCACCGAACGAAAAACCGCGCCTGGCTACCACGGTTTCGCAGTCGACTTCTCACCCGACGTAACGATCGAAGCTGACCTGCTGCGCCGCGACCTGACCATCAATGCCCTGGCAAAAGATGCCGACGGCAAACTCATTGATCCTTACGGTGGCAAACAGGACCTCGACCGTCGGGTTCTGCGTCATGTCTCGGATGCCTTCAGTGAGGACCCGGTTCGCGTCTTGCGGGTCGCAAAGTTTGCAGCACGCTTTTCACCACTCGGATTCAGAATAGCCGGTGAAACGATGAGCCTGATGAGCGCGATGGTGGATCAGGGCGAAGTCGATGCGCTGGTAGCAGATCGCGTCTGGAAAGAAACTGAAGAGGCGCTTCGGAAAGGCAACGCTCGCGTTTTCTTTGAGGTACTGCGTTCCTGTGGCGCTCTCGAACGACTGTTTCCGGAAGTGGATGCATTGTTCGGTGTACCACAACCCGTGAAGTGGCATCCGGAGATCGACACGGGCCTGCACACGATGCTGGTACTGGATCAGGCTGAGGCACTGAGTGATTCACTCGAGGTCCGGTATGCCGCTTTAACTCACGACCTCGGCAAGGGCAATACGCCACAAAAGGATCTTCCCAGCCATCCCGGCCACGAAACGCGCGGCTGCGCACTGATCCGCACGATGTCAGAGCGACTGCCCGTACCGAAGAATGCGCGCGACCTTGCGCTGATCGTCGCCGAATTCCACACGCACTGCCATCGCGCATTTGAATTGCGAGACAAGACCTTGTTGAAAGTCTTTGAGAAAACCGATGCGTTCCGCCGCCCGGAGCGCTTCGAACAGTTTCTGCTTGCCTCTGAAGCGGATGCGCGAGGACGCACAGGGCTCGAGAATCGCCGCTATGGGCAGGCCGACTACTTGCGTCGTGCATACGCCGCCGCCGCGGACATCGATGCTGGCGCTATTTCAAGCGAGGTTTCAGGCCCGGACATCCCAAAGGCGATCCGTAAGGCACGACTGGCTGCTCTGCGGCAGTTTAAGCAAACGGCCTAGCCGTAGAAGTACAGAAATACCGACAACAGTGTGACCGACCCGAAGTCGTCAGAATGGTCCACACCGAGGCCAAATTCGATGTCACTCCTGTGCCCCATTGGCGTCAGGAATCGAAGCGTGACGGATTGCGTTTCACGCCCATCGACCTCGCCTTTCCAGATTGAATAATCCAGACTCCAGCGTCGCTGGCCGACGTCGACACCGAGTTCCGCCCGCGCTCGATAATCGATCAGGCTATTCAGCATACTCAGCCTGGAAACGGACAGAAAGTCCACGATTGGACGATTCACCGCCAGGCCCAGGTCGACGTTGTAATCGTAATTCATGCCCGACAAACTCAGGTCGAACGAAGAACCGAGTTCGATACGCGCCGACAAGCCGGCGCCATTGGCATGAAACTCGCGACTCCGGCCCGGCACGGCATCGCCTCGAAACAATTCCAACGTGAAGTCTCGGAATTCGTAGTTGCCTGCAATACTTGCGCGATCATTGCGCCAGTACAGCGAGCCGCGATAATCGATGGAGTTGAGCACATCGCTATCACCCCAATAGGCCACGCCAGCACGAACACCGACGGGTTGGAACCAGTGATCAATACCGATATCCGCGTACAAGGTGTCGACGCTGATGCCACGCGGTAAATCAATGCGGCTGCTGGCGATCGCCGCTGACAACCATGTTTCCTTCGCGATGCCGATGTCAGTGGCCAGGCTGATGGCCGTTGCGTCTTCATTGTCTGCTTCGACACCGGCACTGATTACATAACCTTCGATGCCCCAGGCCGGGGCCGCGAATACTACCAGCGCTAGAGTTCTAGACCAGAACATACAAAATAATCGCAGCCAGTACTAAACGGTAAATAGCGAACGGGGCGAGACCGATGCGCGTAACGAAGCGCATGAAAAATTCAATACTGAGGTAGGCCACGACACAGGAAACGACAACGCCAAGCGCCAGCTGCCCCCACGCGACCGCCTCGTCGCCCATTATCAGCTGCAAAAACTTGTAGCTCGCCGCCAGGAAGATGACCGGCGCAGATAACAGAAACGAAAATCGCGCGGCGTCCTGCCGTGCAAAACCGAGGAAACGGGCTGCCGTAATGGTAATACCGGATCGCGAGGTTCCGGGAACAAGTGCAAGCGCCTGCGCGCAACCAATGATCAGTGCATCCTTGAAACCGACGCCTGACATATTGCGCTCGCTCTTGCCGACGCGATCCGCAACTGCCATCAGGATGCCATAGCCCGACAGTGTGTAAACAATGATCGCGGGGTCGCGAAGATTCACTTCAATCCACGAGGCGAACAGCAATCCGCTCACAGCGGCAGGAATGGTTCCCAATGCGATAGCCAGGGCCATGCGCGACTCGCGCGTTTTGACCGTGCCGCCCAACACCTGGATGCCGCCGGAAAGCAATGATGCGATGTCGGTACGAAAAAAAATACAAACGGCAACCAGAGATCCAAAGTGCACCGCAACATCGAATGCCAGTCCCTGGTCGGTCCAGCTCAGCAAATAGGGCGCGAGTACAAGATGACCCGAACTCGATATCGGCAGAAATTCTGTGAGCCCCTGCACGATGGCCAGTACCACGATTTGTAAAGTAGTCAAAGAGTTTGTGTCCTGTCAGCAAAATGAAACGCCGACGGCGTATCGATTTCACCGCGTCCCAGTGCCATGCATTTGAAGTTTTCGCCCATTTCACCGGGGAGAGTAAGTGTTTTGATCTGGCCGGACAATTCAAGCTGCCTCGCCGTCGGCAATGCTTCGAAGTTCTGCATCTCCTGTTCCAGCCCACCGCCCATCAAAAACTGTGACTGGGTCTGGAATCCGTGAATGTCGAGGCCGCAATCGACGGCCGCTGCAGCGATCGCCGAAAAATCGACCCAGGCCGTCAGATCCTGAATGCCGGGCAAGATCAGCGGATCATTGTGGGCATGGTGTCGAAAATGGCAACGCAACCAGCCGTCACTGCGATCTGGCGCGTAATACTCTCTACGCGACACGCCATAATCGAACAGGAATGCGATGCCCTGCTGCAGGCTCACACTCAAATCCCTGACGAACGCCGGAGCCGCAAACGACAACTCCGAAATATAGCCGTCACGTAAGGCTGCGCCGAGGTCCGATTCGATCTCGGCGACTGCTGCAATGATCTTCCTGCTCGCAGGCCGCTCGGACCAAACAAATTGATCACCCGAACAGGATACACAGGATTGAAACACCTGACCGTCACGCCGCACGAAGCGTTCGACGGGTAGTGCATCCAGCACCTCATTCGCGACGACAACTCCGTTAAACTGGTCAGGAAGACCCGACAGCCAACGAACCCGGCTCAGCAGGTGCGGTACTTCCTGTTCGAGGCGTTGTCGCTGCCGAGCCTGAAGATCGGGCGAAACTTCAAGAATGTTGTAGACCGGCGGCACGCCGCCGAGGGACTCGAATGCGACCAGCATATCGGCCGCCAGGCGTCCGCTGCCAGCTCCAATCTCCAGCACTTCGCTATCGCGAACATCGCGCAAGGCTTCGCTGCACTGACGAGCAACGATGCGGCCAAATAGTGGCGAGATCTCAGGTGCGGTCGTGAAATCACCAGCGCCGCCGAATTTCGTAGCACCCGCACTGTAGTAGCCCAGGCCAGGCGCGTATAAGGCCTCGTGCATGAACTCAGCAAAGCTCAAATCCCCGCCCGCATCGGCAATTCTTTGCTGCAGGTAACGCCCAACGCGCGCAGAGTGTTCTGCACTCAATTGATCTGCTTGCGGCAATGTGGCAAAAGTTTCGTATTGCATGTATGCGACAAAGTCTTTATGAATGAAGCCATGTCAAAACGAACGCTTAACGACAAAGTGTTTCTTGTCACCGGCGCCGCACGACGAATCGGCGCGGCTATTGTGACATGCCTGCACGACAACGGCGCGCGTGTTGCAATTCACTATCGCGGCTCCGCCGACGAAGCGCATCAGCTTGCTGCGCGGCTTAACCGCATTCGAGACAATTCCGCGACGGCTGTGCAGGCAAACTTGCTCAATATTGAGGAACTGCCTCAGCTCGTTAATACGGTCGTGAGCTGGGGTGGGCGGCTGGACGGGCTGGTCAATAACGCCTCCAGTTTTTACCCAACGCCGCTCGGCAGCGTGACCGAGCAACACTGGGATGAACTTCTCGGCAGCAACCTCAAGGCGCCATTGTTCCTGTCGCAAGCGGCGCTGACACCGCTTCGTGATAGTCACGGCTCGATCGTCAATATCGTTGATATTCATGCTCAACGGCCGCTGCGCAACCATGCGGTCTACGGGCCAGCAAAAGCCGGGTTGGCCATGCTGACCCGATCACTGGCGAAAGATCTGGCGCCCGAGGTACGCGTCAACGGCGTATCGCCTGGCGCGATTTTGTGGCCTGAGAACGGCATGACGGAAAACGTCAAGCAAACCATACTGGACCAAATCCCTTTGCAGCGCGCAGGGACTCCAGACGATATTGCCGATTGTGTTCTCTATCTCTTGCGCGATGCCAGCTACGTGACCGGGCAAATCATTTCGGTCGATGGCGGCCGTTCAATCGGCTGGTAGCAGGCTAAAACGCGCCGAGAATGACGCGCTCTGGTGGCGCGTTCGGCTCGGGCATCGTTTGCGGATAAGCCAGTGCCGGCTTTTGCTGGTTGCCTGCCGCTGATGTCACCGGACAGGCGCCGGTATCCAGATAGCTCATCGCGGCAAGCATATTCGGATCGCTGTCAGCGCCAATTGCGGTGCTCAGGTCATCAGCTGCAGGGCAATCCACGGGCAGGCCATCGAAGTAGTCGCCGTCGCCGTCGGCATTCGCCAGGCGAAATGCCGTCGGTCGAAGGATTTTCTCGCAAAACTCGATGCCAATTTGCCCGACGGGCTTGCCGAAGGTGCTGTCACCCACAATCGCAACATTGACATGCGGAATCATCCCGTTGGTGACAAGTTCACTGGCTGATGCGGTACCACGTGATGCGATGACGACCAGCTGTGACAGGTTTGGCGATCGATTCGCAATGTTACTGAATAGACTCACACCGTTATTGCTCGCCTGGTCTGCGTTGAATTCGGTACTTGAAAATACCAGGCCGTTGGCGACGAATCCGCCCAGATAATCGCCGAGCAATTCGGCTGTGCTGACGAGGCCGCCACCGTTGTAACGCAGGTCCAGGATTACCTCGCTGACAGTTGCGCTGTTAAATGCAGCGAACGCGGCATCGAGCTCTGCTGTTGCCGTACTAATGAACTGGCTGAGCTCCAGGTAGCCGACCATGCGGCCGTTGCCGGCGTCTATGATGCGCCATTGTGGCACCGGGTCAATTGTGACGATGTCCTTACTGATGCTCGAAACAAACACATTGCCGGTCAGAGGCTGGACTTCAAAATTGACCGTGTCATTGGCATCGAAAAATGCGCTGACGCCTTCATTGGCAGCGATGTCTGCGAGACTTCGCGAATTGAGCGTCAGGACCTTGTCGCCGCGTCCGAGACCGCCGTTGTCCGCCGGGCTTCCCGCGAAAGTGCGTGTTACGCGAAAATCCGTTTGCGCCGCGTCTTCGAATCGCCAACTGAAACCGAATCCTTCAAACTTCCCTTCGCCAAAAAACTCCGCGTCCGCCTGTAGCGATCCAACGCTACTGAACAAATCAATCGGTTGATTACTCGCGTTCTGCGGTCCGAAAGTCGTCGTCACCTCAAAAACCAGTTGCTCAGGCGACGGGTAGTTGGCGATATTGATGCCTGCAGGAAGCAGGTCATTCCACAAATACCAGAGATAGAGGTTGTCGAGTACAAATTGTTTCTGCGCATCGTTGCTACAAGCACTCGTACCGGTTGGCGGATTAGCATTGCCGGTGCCATCACTTCCGCTGCCACACGCGGTTAGCAGGGCAACGCTGACTAATACCACTAATTTACGCATTCGTGCTCCAGTGTTCTTCAATGTTTACGCGCTCCATAGGATGACCTGTCGCATCAAATTCCTGCCAGTGTTGCTGCATCGTTTTGCCGGTGACCGGGTGGCAAAGATGCGGTGCAATCTCCGCCAACGGCCGCAACACGAAGCTGTACTTCAAAACATCCTCGCGCGGTACCCGCACCGGCTTTTCGTCCAGTATCAGGTCATTGTAAAGCAACAGATCGATATCAAGCGGACGTGACTCCCATTTGTCACTATCGCGAATCCGGCCTGACAGATTATGTATAAGCTCGATCTCCGCGCAGATCGCCTGCGGCGGAGCTTCAGAATCCAGGCGAACGACGAGATTGATGAAGTCTGCACCGCTAAATCCGACCGCCGCGTTGCGGTAAACCGGGGACACCAACAGTTTTCCGTAGCGACTCTTGAGCTCCTGTAGTGCGAGCTTGATGTTTTGCATTGGGAATACATTGCTGCCAAGCCCGAGGTAGACCGCCGCCATTATTCCGGTCGATGTCCGCGTTCGATCAGAACGCCGACGTCTTTGGAGCCGCGAATTGCGCCGGGCTTGTTTACGCGGACCCTGACCCACTGCACGTCGAACTCCTTGCGAATAATCGCGGCGATTTTTTCGGCCAGCGTTTCGACGAGCTGGAAACTCGAGTCAGCCACAAAGTCCTGAATACGCTTGGCAACTGACTTGTAGTTCAGCGTGTCGGCAACCTCATCGGTCGCTGCCGCTTTCGCAATATCGGCACTCATTTCCAGATCGATAACGACCGTCTGGCGAATGCGCCGTTCCCACTCCCAGATGCCGATGATGGTATCGACCTTCAACTCCGTCAGAAAAATTTTGTCCATAAGTCCTTTTGTCCTGAATCAGACCGCTGTCGGCACCGCAAGCGATGCCAGAGACCACCGCGCGACGGCTTTAATTTCCAGCGCGTCACTGGCCTCTGCCAGCCGCATCGCACCGGCAACTGCGATCATCGCACCGTTGTCGGTGCAAAACTCGAATCGTGGATAAAACACCTCACCCGGGAAGCGCTTCGCCATGTCATTACGCAACAGGCGATTCGCGCCCACGCCGCCGGCAACGACCAGCCGTATGAGTCCGGCTGAGCTTGCCGCCTTGATCGTCTTGCCGACCAGTGTGTCGACAGCGGCACGCTGAAACGATGCCGCAATATCGGCCCGCCGGGCATCAAGATGACCCGCCGCCTCGGCTTTTCTGACCTCGAGCATGACAGCCGTTTTGAGGCCACTGAAACTGAAATCGAGCGTTGGGCGGTTCAACATCGGCCGCGGAAAATCAAAGGCTGCGTCGTCGCCCTCTTCAGCGAGCTTCGCCAACAGAGGGCCACCCGGATAGGCCAAACCCAAAAGCTTCGCTGTCTTGTCAAAGGCTTCGCCTGCGGCGTCGTCCAATGTCGTGCCAAGTACCTCGTATTGACCCAGCGCCCGGACAGCGATCAGCAGTGTATGGCCGCCGGAGACCAGCAACGCAAGAAACGGAAAATCCGGCGGATTCGGCTCCAGCATCGGCGCCAGCAAGTGGCCCTCCATGTGATGGACCGGCACGACCAGGCAATTCCAGGCCATCCCGAGGCCGTTCGCCACACCGGCCCCGACCATCAGTGCACCGACCAGGCCCGGCCCGGCCGTATACGCGATGGCATCCGGCTTTTCGACACCCGCCTCGTCCATAAGCTGTTGAATTAGCGGCAAAAGCATTCGAATATGGTCGCGAGACGCGATCTCGGGAACGACGCCGCCGTAAGCGGCATGCAAGTCGACCTGGCTGTGCAGGGCATCGGCGATCAGGCCGCGTTCCGAGCAATAGAGCGCCACGCCGGTTTCGTCGCAGCTGGTCTCGATTCCGAGGGTAATCTTGGATGAGGTCATAGTCGGCGAATAATAACCTGAACCCTTTGCAAACCGCCAAACGTGGCGTTATCATACGCGGCTCAGTCCCGGCCATGTGCCGGGTTTATTTATGTCTGGACGGAATAGCTGAACAATGCCAAGTGTTCGCGTAAAAGAAAACGAGTATTTTGACGCAGCGCTGCGTCGTTTCAAACGTGCCTGTGAAAAGGCCGGCATCCTCACCGAGCTTCGTCGTCGTGAATTCTACGAGAAGCCCACCCAGGAACGGAAGCGAAAGAAAGCAGCAGCCGTCAAGCGCCACCTGAAGCGCACATCTCGCGACGAAGCCAAACGCACGCGCCTTTACTAAATCGGACTGCTGTTGTTGCATAACTGCCACTTATATAGCTGCCACTAGCGCGCCGATGTCCCTCAAAGGCCAAATTACAGAAGACATGAAGTCCGCCATGAAGGCCGGTGACAAAGACCGGTTGAAAGTGGTGCGGCTCATTCTGGCTGCAATCAAACAGATTGAAGTGGATACCCGTGCTGAGCTCGACGAACCCGCCGTGCTCAATGTGCTGACCAAAATGGTCAAACAGCGCCGTGACTCTGTCGAGCAATTCGAGGCTGGCAATCGAGAGGATCTCGCTAAAATCGAACGCGATGAAATTGTCGTTCTCGAGCAATATCTGCCCAAGCCGCTTTCCGAGGACGAACTGAGCAAACTGGTCGACGAAGTTATCCAGGCCACAGGCGCCGTGGGGATTCGCGACATGGGCAAGGTCATGGGCCAGATCAAGGCCAAAACGGCCGGCCGAGCCGATATGGGCGCTGTCGGCGCCGCCGTCAAAGAACGCCTGACGGCACAGTAATATTTGACGGCTTCACGCCGTTGGAAAATTGGCGCAGTTTTTGCGTTCTGGCAAAGCCTGATTGTTAGGCTATGCTCTCGTCCAGAGGCGCACAGGCGGCGACTCACTCAGTTCTTACCACAATTATAAAAAAAGACCCGCTGTCACCCCACTTACGTTAAAAAAACTATGGCCGGATTGATTCCTCAGGACTTTATTGATGATCTGATCGCAAGAGCAGATATTGTCGAGGTGGTCGGCCGTCGCGTGCAGCTGAAAAAAGCGGGCCGGGAATTCAAAGCCTGCTGCCCGTTTCACGATGAAAAGTCGCCCTCCTTCACCGTCAGTCCTGGCAAGGGCTTTTATCACTGCTTTGGCTGTGGCGCACACGGCACCGCGATAGGTTTCCTGATGGAGTTCGATCACTTGAGCTTCGTCGATGCGATTGAATCCCTGGCAGGCGCGATGGGCGTCGAAGTACCGCGCAGTGAAAGTGACCAGCCGGCCAAGCGATACGATGAACTGTTTTCGTTGATGGATACTGTTTCGCGCTTTTGGCAGGACTGCCTGAAGGACAGCCCGGAAGCCGTAGCGTATTTGCAAAAACGCGGTATTGACGGCTCGACCGCAAAACGATTCGGTATCGGCTATTCGCCGGACGGCTGGAGCACCATTCTCGACAAGTTTGGTCAGTCCGACGAAGCGACCGAGCGCCTGTTGGCGACCGGCCTCATTATTCGCAAGGACAACGGCAAGCATTACGACCGATTCCGGGACCGGCTCATGTTCCCGATCCGCGATCCGCGCGGGCGTACGATTGGTTTTGGCGGTCGTACGATGGGTGACGGCGAGCCGAAGTATCTGAACTCACCGGAAACAGTCCTGTTTCACAAAGGACGTGAGCTCTACGGCCTGTACGAAGCGCGACAGGCGCTGCGACAAATCGATCAACTGGTGGTTGTCGAAGGCTATATGGATGCGGTCGCGCTGGCGCGTAACGGTATCGACTTCGTCGTCGCGACGCTCGGCACGGCGACGACACACGAACATCTCAATCGTCTGTTTCGGCTCACCGACAACGTGATCTTCTCGTTCGATGGTGATAGTGCTGGCGCCAAGGCAGCGTGGCGCGCGTTGGAGAACGCATTGCCGCAAATTCGCGAAGGCCGACAAATCCGTTTCGTGTTTTTGCCGGAAGGCGAGGACCCCGATTCTTTCGTTAAGGATAACGGTGCCGATGCATTCGTCGGTCTGCTGGATAAAGGGATTCCACTTTCGGAATTTCTGATCAAAGAGCTGGCGAGCCAGGTGGATATGAACAGCATTGACGGCCGCGCCCGATTGGCGGAAACCGCGCGTCCGCTCATTAACAGGATTCCGGTTGGCGTTTATCGCGAACTGTTGATCAACAGCCTTGCCGAGGCAGTGGGCCTGACAGCGGCGAAACTTGAGAAAATGATGGCCGCCAGCAGCGCCGCGACTGACCGACCGACGCAGGCGTCGCAGGCCTTTGCAGCGAAGCGCCGCCGCCCGTCCGCCAGTGGCGGACCGTCGGTGGTTCGACGTGCGATCACGTTGCTGCTGAACCATCCGGAAGCCTGCCAGAAGCTGGACATCGAAAAGCTCGCGGGCGTTCGCCGGGCGGGGGTTGATTTGTTGGCCGCACTCATTGAAACCGTGCAGTCGGAGCCCAATATCACGACGGCCGGACTACTGGAGCGCTGGCGCCATGACGAAAAAGGCCGCCACCTGAGCAAGCTCGCCGCCGCAAATGTGCCAAACGATGACGAATTTGACCCGGCTGCGGAGCTCAACGAATGCATGCAGCAGCTGGCGTTGGCCGGCCGCAAGGAAAGAATTGAATTTCTTATTCAGAAACAACGACTTACAGGTCTGAGTGACGACGAAAAGTCGGAACTCACACAACGCGTCTAGGTCTTACAGGTATGAAATTAAATCTAGATTGGACTCATTCAAGCGAGTACCATTACTCGTTTGGCTCATTTTCCCGCAGGGGTTTGTTTTGAAAGAGAAAACCAAGAAAACTGCCGTCAGCAAACAAGCGAAGCAGCTCAGAGAATTGATCGGTCGTGGCAAGGAACAGGGTTACCTGACCTACGCCGAAGTTAATGATCATTTGCCGAACGACATTGTCGATCCGGAGCAGATCGAAGATATCGTTAACATGATCAACGACATGGGCATCGCGGTGCACGAGAAGGCACCGGATGTCGAATCGATCACACTGTCTGATGCGACAGCGACTGACGATGATGGCGCCGAGGAAGCCGAAGCGGCGCTCGCCAGCGTGGATGCCGAATTCGGTCGCACGACGGATCCGGTTCGCATGTACATGCGCGAAATGGGCACGGTCGAGCTGCTGACACGCCAGGGCGAAATTGAAATCGCGAAGCGTATTGAAGCGGGTTTGAACCAGGTCAAGTATCACATGGTGCATTTTGCGCCGACGGTAGAGGCATTGCTGGAAGTGGCCGATCGCGTAATCGGCGGCGAGACACGAATGCAGGATTTCGTCGTTGGGTTTATCGACCCGAACGAGCCGGATGAGATCAAGCCGCCGGCACCGAAGTCTGATGACGACGATGACGAAGTCGTCGATACCGGTCCCGATCCGGAAGAAGTCAAAGCGCGCGTCAAGGTGATTCGCCGCCACTTCAACCGCGGCATGAAGTATCTCGAGAGCTACGGCTACAAAGACAAGCGCACGAAAGGCGCACTGGCGGATATGGCCGACCAGATCATGGAACTCAAGCTCGCGCCCAAGCTGTTTGATGCGTTGGTTCGAAACCTCCGTGACGTCGTGTCGATTATTCGCAGCCAGGAACGCATGGTCATGCAGATTTGTGTGCGTGACGCCGGTATGCCGCGCAAGGATTTCCTGTCGAGCTTTCCAAAAAGCGAAACCGACTACAACTGGATCGACAAGCACATTCGCGCCAAGCGCAAGCACTCGTCAATTCTCGCCAAGCTCAAGGACGACATCATTCGCTGCCAGCGCAAGCTGATTGCCGTTGAAGAAGCGACCCGTCTGAGCATCGCCGAGATCAAGGAAATCAATCGGCAGATGTCGATTGGCGAAGCGAAAGCACGTCGTGCGAAAAAGGAAATGGTCGAGGCAAACCTGCGCCTGGTTATCTCCATCGCGAAGAAGTACACGAACCGCGGTCTGCAGTTCCTTGATCTGATTCAGGAAGGCAACATCGGGCTGATGAAAGCCGTCGACAAGTTCGAATACCGTCGTGGTTACAAATTCTCGACCTACGCAACCTGGTGGATTCGCCAGGCGATTACGCGTTCGATTGCTGACCAGGCACGCACGATTCGAATTCCGGTGCACATGATCGAAACGATCAACAAGCTGAACCGTATTTCACGCCAGATGCTGCAGGAAATGGGTCGCGAGCCGTTGCCGGATGAATTGGCTGAACGCATGGAAATGCCGGAAGACAAGGTTCGCAAGGTATTGAAGATCGCGAAAGAACCGATTTCGATGGAAACACCGATCGGTGACGACGAAGATTCACACCTCGGTGACTTTATTGAGGACCAGACGGTTCACTCACCGGTGGATTCGGCAACGACCTCCGGACTGAAGGAAACGACGCATTCGGTGTTGGCCGGTTTGACGCCACGGGAAGCAAAAGTCCTTCGCATGCGGTTTGGTATCGACATGAATACCGATCACACGCTGGAAGAAGTCGGCAAGCAGTTTGACGTGACGCGTGAGCGCATTCGCCAGATCGAAGCAAAGGCGCTGCGCAAACTGCGTCACCCGACCCGCTCCGACCAGCTCAGAAGCTTCCTGCTCGAGGACTAACACCCCGTAGGAGCGGCCCATGGCCGCGAACAATCGACAAGAAAAGGCCGGGCATTGCCCGGCTTTTTTCTGCTAGAATCTCGCCCCTTGCGTGGGCCTGTAGCTCAGTTGGTTAGAGCAGGGGACTCATCACATCAGGTGCGTTTGTGCCGAAAGGCGCAAAATGAACGGGATGAATTCAGGGAAACCTTAACAGTTCGGCTGATGGCAATCCTGAGCCAAGTCGCGGGTACACTCGCGAAAGGTGCAGAGACTACCTGGGGACTTAAGCGTCCTTAATAACAGGCTAGAGCGTCCCGCCCCCTAACGATTCGGTCGAGGGAGATGAGATAGTCCGCTCCAATCAGAAATGATTGGGTACAGTGAATCCCTTGGTCCCAGGTTCGAGTCCTGGCGGGCCCACCATTCTTTTATCGGATACCGAACATGATGAAACCCAAGCTCAGGCTATTAGCGATCTCGTCTGCACTGATTCTGCTCCTCGGCTGCACACCCGCCGAGAATCAGCAGGCTCCGGATCCAGTTTCCGCGAAAGCAACGGCGGAACTTCGCAGCGCGGCGATCGCGATGCCCGACCGCTACGGTGCCGATGTGGCGGAACAAATCCTGAACGCCGGCGGCAACGCGGTCGATGCGGGCATCGCCGCCGGTTTCGCGCTTGCGGTCAGTTACCCCGAGGCCGGAAATATCGGTGGTGGCGGTTTCATGCTGATTCGCATGAACGGCGAGGACGCGTTTATCGACTATCGTGAGACGGCGGCTGCCGCCGCAGATCGGGATATGTACCTTGACGAAAACGGTGACGTCATTGAGGGCTTGAGCACGATTGGTCACCTGGCTGTCGGCGTACCCGGGACGGTCGCCGGCTTTTGGGAAGCGCATCAGCGCTTTGGCAGCCTGCCGTGGAAAGACCTGGTCATGCCGGCGGTTAGAATCGCCGAAGAGGGATTCGAGACGCCTGAGAAACTCGGCGGCGGCATGCTGACGCGCCTTGAACGCTACGAAGGGAAAACCAATTTCGCCGATTACTTCGGCAACATGGTCAACGGCGAGTTGCACAAGCAACCTGAACTTGCAGCAACCCTGCGCCGTATCGCAGAAAACGGCGTCGATGAATTCTACAAGGGTGAAACGGCCCGATTAATTACAGCGGAAATGGCGCGCGGTGGAGGTGTGATCACCTTACAGGATCTCGCCAACTACCACGCTAAATGGCGTGAACCACTGAGAGCGAATTGGCGCGGCTACGAGGTGATTTCAGCGCCGCCGCCAAGCTCGGGTGGATTCGCGCTCGTGCAGTTGCTGAAGATTCACGACTACATCGGTCATTACTTCCAGGGTGTCGCGCATAATTCGGCGCAGTACGTTCATCTTGTCGCAGAGATTGAGAAACGCGTCTTTGCGGACCGAGCCGAGTTCCTCGGTGATCCCGATTTCGTGGATACGCGGGTCAATGAACTTCTGAGCGACGACTACATTCGGCGCCGCGCGGAAGAAGTGAACCCCGACAAGATTTCGATGGATGTCGGTGCAGGCACCGGGCTCGAAATGCACGACACAACGCATTTTTCGGTTCTGGATAAATGGGGCAACGCAGTTTCAAATACCTACACGCTTAACCTCGGCTTCGGCAGCGGTGTCGTTGTATCCGGTGCCGGCTTCCTGCTGAACGACGAGATGGATGACTTCAGCGTCAAGCCCGGCGTACCCAATGCCTACGGCGTCGTCGGCAATGAAGCCAACGAGATTCAACCGGGCAAACGGATGCTGTCGTCGATGACGCCAACAATCCTGCTGCGCGATGACAAGGTTGCGATGGTGGTGGGCACGCCCGGAGGGTCCACTATTTTCACGTCGGTATTTCAGGCGATTATTAATATCGCTGACTTTGGAATGTCGCCGCTCGAAGCGATCGCTGCCGCTCGCTTTCATCACCAGTTGCTACCGCCGGACCTGATCATCATGCAGCGTGACACCCCACTACCCGCTGAAACACTATCGTTGCTGGGCGAGCGTGGCTATCGGACGAAGGCCACCTACAACTTCGGCGACGTGCAGATCATCTATGACGATGGCGAGTCCGTGCGCGCCGCTTCAGATCCGAGAAATCGTGGCGAGTCGCGCGTTTTCGAAACTCTCGCTGAGCCGGAAAAGTAGGTACCGGAAACATCGATGGCATCGGGCAGACGTTGAAGCAATATGAACGTAGAACGTCTGTTGAAACTTGTCGGTCCGATTCATGTTGCCGGTGGCCTGCTGCTGTCTGCCACCGGGTTCCTGCCACCCGCAATGGTTTTGCTGGAAAGCTACTTCCCGAAATCGGATCAGTTCACCTTTTCTCCATTTTTCGTTTCGGTGTTCGGCCCCACAGTTGCGAGCTGGGGACTGTTGTTCAGCATCCTGATTAACCAGTATTTCGCGGCGCCGAACGAAAATCTCTGGCGCGGCCTGGTACTGTCACTCCTTGTTTGGGCACCTGTCGATTCGGTGCTTTGCATTTACTATGGCTTCTACGCCGGTGCCCTTGTCAACGCAGTTGTCTTTTTTTTCGTCGGCACGTTGCTGCTGCTAGCAAGAAAGCGTATCCCGTAGCGTCGCGTTCGCATCAACTCACAGAATACTTCGTCCCAATGCACTTTGAATCAGTGTAACGGCGCGCTCTGCCGACACGTTTTCGTGGTCGAGAAATGGATTGAGCTCCACCACTTCGAGCGATAACATTCGGCCGTCGCTGGCACACTCTTCGAGCAGGAAATGCGCTTCGCGGAAGTCGACGCCACCCGGCACCTTCGTGCCCGTTCCGGGAATCACTGTCGGATCGCAGCCATCCAGATCAAAACTGACGTGAAATCCTGCGGTACCGGCATTGACGACTTCAAGTGCCTGTCGGGCAACTTCGTTCATACCGAGACTATCAATGTCGTGCATGGTAAATGCGACGATGCCGGATTGGTTGATGAACTCCCGCTCGACCCGGTCGATATCGCGAATACCGATCAGCGCAACATTTTCCGGGACGACCGCCGGATGCGCGTCGAGGATGCTGGACAGGTCCTTATCGCCATAGCCCAGCAAATGTGCCAATGGCATGCCATGAATATTTCCGCTCGGCGAGGACTCGGGCAGGTTCATATCGCCGTGCGCGTCGAACCACAGCAGCCCCAGTTTCTCATTGCTCTTCTTCAGGTGAGCCGAAATTCCTGACACTGTTCCCATTGCAATTGAGTGGTCGCCTCCAATGACCAAAGGAATAGCGTTGTCCACCAGGGTCTGCTGCGTGCGCTCGGCCAGTTCCCGGCAGACGCCGAGAATCTCGTTCTTGAATCGTGCCTGGGCATCTTCCGGGGTTCGTGATTCCAGCGTCGGTACCGCGATGTCCCGCTCGTCCGTAACCTCATAGCCCAGGGATTCAATGGCACGTTTTAAGCCCGCAATCCGGAATGCAGATGGCCCACCGTCAGTTCCGCGACGAGACGCGCCAAGATCGAGCGGTACATTGATGATGTGAACGGCTTTTTGTAATTTCGTCATAAACGGATTCTTCTCTGGATTATTGCCCGGAAGAGACCTTTCTAGGCTGCTTTGCGTGAATGCGCAATACCGCTCGGATCGAGCACCAGTTCAAACAGGTCTTTTGGGTCTGACAATTCGGGTATCAATGCAATTTCTTCGCCTTCGTCAAACTGCTCCGCCAGCTGCTGCAAGTAGCGCAAGGCCGTGAAATCCTCAAGCGCGAAACCGACGGAATCGAATACTGTGATTTGCTCAGCGTTATCCCGACCGATTTCAAGATCGCTCACAACCCGCCACAAGTCATGAACCGGATGGTCAGCCGGCAGCTGCTGGATATCACCTTCGATACGAGATTGCGGTTCATACTCAACAAAGATTTTGGCCTTACGCAAGAGATCGACATGCAGCTCTGTCTTGCCGGGGCAGTCCCCGCCGACGCCATTGATGTGAGTTCCCGGCGATACCATCTCAGGCGTCAGGATTGTTGCCCACGCTTTGTCCGCCGTGCAGGTCGTTACGATATCGGCGTCTATTGCCGCCTCGGCAGCCGAGTCAACAAGCTCGATTTCCAGCTTGTCGTAAGACTTCAGGTTGCGCTTCAGTTTTTTCATTGCGTCGGCGTCAATATCGAAGGCCCGGATGGTCTCGATACCCAACAGCGTATGAAATGCAATTGCCTGAAACTCGCTTTGCGAACCACAAGCAATCATTCCCATGACTTTTGATTCCGGTCTTGCCAACGCCTTTGCCGCCATCGCGGATGTCGCGGCGGTACGAAAGGCAGTCGTCAGCGTCAGCTCGGCAATCAACGTCGGATAGCCCGTTTCAACGTCGGCGAGTGCGCCGAAGGCCATCACTGTGCTGAGACCTTTCGCCGTATTCGCCGGGTGGCCATTGACGTATTTGAACGCGTAATGCTCGGTGTCGGCCGCGGGCATTAGCTCGATGACACCCAATTCGCTGTGACTCGCCACGCGGGGGCACTTATCAAATTCCTCCCAGCGTCGAAAGTCGATTTCCATGGCAGATGTAAGGCCACGGATAAATTCAGCGACACCGACATGGTCCACGAGACGGCAAACGGCAGGTACATCAATGAACTGGGTCATGGTATTGTCCGACAGGTGCTTAGCAAAGTGCTACTATATTCGACCATTTGCGCCACTAGATAGCTGACAATTAGCTTATATAAGCGACGAATATTGACTTTTTGTTAAGTATTTTCAGCTTTTTGATCATATTAAGGAATTTACTCGATGCGAAAACTTGACGCCCGGGACCAGGGCTTGCTGGCACTGCTGCGCGCGGATGCACGAATCTCGGTCGTCGATCTCGCGAAGCGCCTCGGTGTGTCGCGGGCCACGGTACAAAACCGGATGCGACGCCTTGAAAAGAATCGCGTCATTCTTGGCTACACGGTGGCGCTCGGCTCTGATGTTGAACAAGCCGATGTGCGTGCCTTCATGAGCATCTCAGCAGAAAGCAGCCGCGAAACGGCCGTTATTGCCGCACTCAGAGGCAACCCGCAGGTGTCGGCCGTCCACCACACGACCGGGCGCTGGGACCTGATCGCGGAGATTCAAACAGACACGCTGTCGTCATTCAATTCTATCGTCGGCAGCATTCGACTGATCGATGGCGTCACCGCAACCGAAACCAACTTGCTGCTCGACAGTTACGAGTAAGGCCAGCCGGCTCGAACTAAATTACCTCGGCAATATCCGGCAGCCACTCGCGCCAATAGGCATGCTTCTCGCGGAGCTCAATCGCGGCGACAGAATCATTTCGCTCAATCAGGCTGAGGCTGTCTCCGGGGCGAAGCTGTCCGAGGATATGCATGTCCGCACGAGTGACTTTCGCGACACGTGGATAGCCGCCCGTCGTCTGCGCGTCGACCGATAATATGAACAGACTGCCATCACCGGGACATTGCACGATTCCGGGAAATACCGGTACGCTCGGCATGTCGCCCTCGATATTGGTGGTGAACGTCTCCCCTTGCAGCTGAATTCCCATGCGGTCGTTACGGTTACCCACGCGTATTTTTTTTTCAAACAAGCGCCTGGCGTCCCGAAGTTGACCCGTTTCGCAGGAGCGAGCAGCACGTAACATCCAGGATGACGATATCGGTGGGCGAAATTGTTCCGGTGTGCGCCGTTCAGAGACCTCGGTCGCAGATCTGAGATCGAGTTCATCGCCTCGTTTCAGTGCGCGCCCCGCATGGCCACCGAAGGCGGCCGGCAAATAGGTTGAATCGGAGCCAAGCACGGCGTCGGCTTTTAGTCCGCCGGCAAATGCGACATAGGAACGCGCGCCGCGAGTCGTGGCGCCAACTTCGAGGACATCGCCGCGTTTTGCGCGGCTGCTGCAATGCAGTTCGATCGCCCTGCCGTTGACGCGGACCATGGCTAATGCGCCGGTGATCGCGAATGAAACGGCCTCGCGAAATTCCAGCGTAACGCCATTCAGTGTGGTCTCCAGTGCAGCCATGCACGCCGGGTTGCCGACCAGCTTATTCGCCAGGGCCATCGACAATGGGTCGGCCGCACCGCTTGCGGGCACGCCAAGATGCCGAAGACCTACACGTGGCCTGCTTTGAATCGTCGTTTGCAGGCCCGCTTTCAGAATGCGCAGGCTCATTGGTGGCTCGCATCAACAAATCGCACCATCGCGCCGGGTTGCAGTGTGAATATTCGCGCCGAGTTCGGCCGGAACAGCTCGAACGAGGTTCTCCCAATGAGTGGCCAGCCACCGGGACCCTGCAATGCGTAAAGCCCGGTTCGGCCGCCGGCGATACCCACCGATCCCGCCTCGACCCGAACGCGCGGCTCCTGCAGGCGCGGCACGTCCAGACGCGGGTCCAGTCCGCCGATGTAGGCAAAGCCCGGTGTAAAGCCAATCATGTCGACCTCGTATTCGCGCGCGGTGTGCAGCTCGATGAGCTCACTTTTCGACAATTGCAGGTGTTCACATATCGACATCAGCTCGGGACCGAAGTCGCCGCCATAAGTCACCGGAATTTCGTAGTGCTCTGCCGGCGGCAGGTTTTCTTCAAAGGCTTCGATGCTGGCTCTTTGAATCAACTTGCCTGCGGCTTCTCGGTCGAGCGCGGCCAGGTCGAAGCGAACGACAACCGAGTCAATTCCTGCAACAACGTCAATCCAGTCAGCGGCCGCGCGTAGCTGCCTTGCAACGGACTGTGCGGCTCGCGGGCCGTCGACGGAAATACTAATGAGATCATCACCCGCCGACAGCATGAAGCTCAACCCCGCTGTTGCGTAAGGCTCGTCGAACTGCAGCGGCGGCCTGCACCGCACCGGTCGTGTCACCGTGAATGCACAGCGTATCAACTGTACCCACCAATTCGAGCGCCTGCTTGATGATGACGTCCAGTTGCTCATGCACTGCGCCGGGCTCAGATCGCGGCAAAAGTTGTCCATCAGCCGTATAGGCTCGATCAATAAAGCCCTCGGCGATAAACCGAAGTCCGCGCTCAACTGCGGCCCTCTGCAGTTCGCTACCTGGAAGGCCAACCAACGCTGCCCCGGGAACGGAATTCGCGATCGCGGTGGCGACCAGCGCAGCCAGACCGGCGTCGCGCGCTGCATCGTTGTACAGGGCACCGTGCGGTTTAACGTGTTGCAACACGGCGCCACTGCCCGCAGTAATCTCCAGCAGCGAATCGATTTGCTTCTGCAGCGACAACTGCAATGCCTCACCCACCATGAATCCACTCCGGCGCCCGAAACCGCCCCGGTCCGGATAGGACGGATGTGCACCGATTGCGACCTGCTGCTTTAATGCCGCAGCGACCGTAAAGCGCATACTGCTCGCATCCCCCGCGTGTCCACCGCAAGCGATGTTGCAGCTTGTGACAATTTCGAGGAGTTCGACATCTGAGGACTCACCTTCCCCCAGGTCCGCATTCAGATCAACGCTCATCATCTGCCTACTTCCCTTCTTTGCGATGTCGGGTTTCTGATTGAATGGTCTTGTACAGCTTGCCGAGTTGCTTATCCCGCGAGCGCCTGACCGCCATCGATTCCGAATTGCGCCGGTCCTCTGCCTGCAGTTTTTTGTAGCGCCGCAAGCGATCGGCATCGAGTTCTTCATTCGCAATCGCCTCCTGAACTTTGCAACCCGGTTCTGCATTGTGTTCACAATCCTGAAATCGACAGTGCTCTGCGAGTGCAGCAATATCCGCGAACACGTCATCCAATGCGTCACCCATGTCCACCAACTGCAGCTCGCGCATGCCCGGTGTGTCGATCAGCCAGCCGCCGTCCGGCAATGCATGCATTGATCGCTGAGTTGTCGTGTGCCGCCCGCGTTGGTCATCTTCGCGCGCCGCGGAAGTCTGTTGTGCGGCGCCGCTCAATGAATTGATCAGGGTCGATTTACCAACGCCCGACGAGCCCAGCAACGCGACCGTTTGCCCGACGGTGCACCAGCTTTGCAGTACGGCAACCTGCTCCGTATCCCGGGCGTCCAATGCCTCTACCATGATGCCGGGCGATACGGCTCGTGCGGCCTTGAGGAAGTCGTCAACCGATACGACGGTATCCACCTTGGTGATGACAATAATGGGAAAGGCGCCCGCGTCGTGCGCGATCGCCAGGTAACGCTCGAGGCGAGCAACATTGAAATCGCGATTCGCTGACGTCACGACGAACACGGTGTCGACATTTGCGGCAATGCGCTGAATCTCGCCCGCTGACCCCGCTGCACGGCGCTTAAATGCACCGAACGGATCCAGGCGTCGCACGATTTGTGCACTGCCGATATCAACCAGAACCCAGTCGCCAACCGTCAGGCTCATCTGCAAGTTTCGAGCCCGCAATTCAAGGGCCATCGTGCCACTGGCACCCGCCGCTTCAACGCGACCGCGATGCACGCTCATGATGCGCAGCGCATCGAAGTCCCCGGCCTCGTCGACCTGAACTTGAAAGTGCGTACGCCATCCAAGCTTTGCTAACGAATCATTGCTGCTCATGGGATACACTGGATAGCACGATCCGTGTCCGTGGGGAAGAACATGAGTGTAGCCCTGGTTACTGGTGCCAGTTCCGGAATAGGAGCGGCCACCGCAATTGCCTTCGCAGAAGCCGGTTGGGACGTCATGGCCGCAGGACGTGACGAGGGACGCCTTGAGGAAGTCGCGGACGTTTCCGATCAGATCGCAATCTGGGCAGGCGAACTGGGTGAGTCGTCGGAATGTGACGAACTGGTGTCTGACACGATCGACGAATTTGGCAGCATTGACTGCCTGGTGAATTCAGCGGGCATTTTGTTACGTGGCGACGCCGTTGAGACCAGCGATGAGACCTGGGAAGACACACTCTCGATCAATCTCGATATTCCGTTTTTCCTGAGTCGAGCAGCGATGCCGTATTTGCAAAAAACGCGTGGCAGCATTGTCAACATTTCGTCGAACTGGGGCCTGCGGGCCGGTGAGCGGGCGGTTGCTTACTGTGCAAGCAAAGGCGGTCTCATCCTGTTGACGAAGGCGATGGCACTGGATGCCGCGGCGGATGGCATTCGCGTGAATGCAATTTGCCCGGGCGGCGTAGACACGCCGATGCTCGCCGCCGGTGCCACATTGGCAGGACAGGATGTCGACGAGTTTCTCGCCGAGGTTGCAGAGTTCAGTCCGAATGGTCGCATCGCAACACCCGAAGAAGTCGCGGGCCTGGTGCTGTTTCTTGCCAGCGATGCGGCGAGCCAGATTACCGGCGCCGCGATCCCGATCGATGGCGGCCTGTCCGCCTGAGCACGATCAGGCGCCTGAGAAATCCACGTCACTAAAGACCAGTGATGGCGACAGAGTTGCTGAATACGGATAGACATCGTTGCCGGTCATTTCAAGTCGGCCGAACAGATCCCGAAGGTTGCCGGTGACATTCATTTCCCCGACCGGTCGTCCGACTTTGCCGTTTTCGATCATGTGACCGCGAAGTCCGAGCGAAAAGTCGCCGGTCGTGTTGTCCGCGTTTCCGCCCAGCCAGGATGTTACGTAAACACCTGTCCCAATGGCCGCCAGCAATTCATCCAGTGACCGATCACCTGTACCTACGAGCCGGTTCGATGGCGACCCGGTTGTCACTGCCAGGCCGGCCTTACGTCCATAGTAGGCATCGACATAGAGATTCCTGACCACACCATTTTCGACAACGGGCATCACCTTCGCAGCGATCCCCTCATCATCGAAATGCCGTGATGCGAGTCCGCGCTTGATGAGCGGGTCATCGATAATCGTCAACTTGTCACTGAAGGCTTTTTCGCCGACAAGCCCGGCCCAGTAGGATTGTCCCTGCTGTACGCGACGTGCATTTGCCGGACCCAGCAAGCGTCCGATCAAGGAGGCGGCGGCACGAGAGTCCACCAGCATCGTCGCTTTGACCGTCGGTCCTTTTTCCGAATTGAGCCGCGACAACACGCGTTGCAACGCGGTATCGGCCACGCTCGAGGCCGTCGGCAGCGTCCCTATGTGCGGACTGCCGACATAAAAGCTGTCCTCAGCTCGCCTCTCGCCCTGGTCCCGGAGCGTAATTTCCGAACCGTACCAGCAGTAGGTCGATTCGCGGCTGCCCGAGAAGCCATTGCTGCTGACCGTGGTGGAACCGTAAGTGCCGTCGTAAACGCCTGCCGTCGTGGATATCACCTTGTCATGATTGCTCGCAATCGTGTCGATAGCTTCACACCAGGCAAGCCGCTGCTCGCGGCTGATATCAGCAACCGCAGGATCAACCAGGTCGAGATCAAGTTCGGAGCGGCCCTTGAAGAGTTCCGGTGGGGTAATCTCCCGAAACTCATCCGGTTCCAGCGCGTTGGTGATCGCTACGGCTTCGGCGACGAAGCCCTTCAGGCGTTCGGGCGTGAGATCCGTTGTCTGGTGGCTGGAATATCGACCGGCGGCATAGACCTGGATGGCCAGGCCCTGCGACGTCGTGTCCTTGACCTTCTCCAGCGCGCCGTCCCGATATTCAAAGGTCACATCACGGCTCTGAGAGATCGTCGCGACTATCTCATCAGCACCGGCTGCTTTCGCGATCTCGACAGCGTGTTCAGCCTGCTTCAATGCATCAACCCGCATTTTCGCCTCCTACCGTCATGTTGGAGACCAGCACCGTCGGGATGCCCTGTGACACCGGAACACTCTGCCCATTCTTGCCGCAGGTCCAGCCGCCGGTGTCGAGACGCGCGTCATTCGCGACCATCGTGATACGTTTCAGAGACTCGGGACCGTTGCCAATTATGTTCACGTCCTTGATGGGCGCCGTGACTTTGCCGTTTTCGACCAGCCAGCCGTTTTTGACGTAGAACGTGTAATCACCTGCGCCGATCTGTACCTGTCCGTTGGTGTAGGTTTCGCAAATGATGCCGCGATCAACGCTCGCAATAATCTCATCTTTGGTATGCGGGCCGTCTTCCATGAAGGTACAGCTCATCCGTGGCATCGGCGCGTACTGATAGGACTCGCGTCGGCCGGAGCCGGTGGCTTTCAAGCCGTATTGTTTCGCACTGATCTGATCGTGCAGGTAGGACTTCAGAATGCCCTGCTCGACCATCACGGTGCGACCCGCCTTGTTGCCTTCATCATCATAATTCAGCGCACCGCGTTCGCGCGGGATGTCAGCCTGATCGACGACGGTCACGAAGTTTTCGGCGACTTTTTTGCCGATCATATCGGAGTAAATGCTGGTGCCCTTGCGGTTAAAGTCCGCTTCCATGCCGTGACCGATTGCCTCATGCAACAAGATGCCGCTGGCGCCGGCTGCCAGGATCACCGGCATCTCACCGGCCGGCGGGCGCCGCGCTTCAAACTGGATCAGGGTGCGATCGACAGCCTCGTCAACCATCGCCGACAGGCGATCTTCCGAAAACCACGAGAACTCTTCGCGTGCTGCGATATTGGAATAGCCGGTCTGCGTTTCGCCGCCCTTTTTGGCTGTGACGACCACGGTAACCCGTGCCATCGGGCGATGATCGGTGACCAGCTTGCCGTCGAGCGTGGCGATCATGACGCGTTCATCGCCGTCGCTCCAGTAGACCGCAACTTTCTCGATGGCCGGATCTTTTGACTTGGCCTGCTGCTCGATGGTTTTCATGACGGGCAGCTTTTGCTCAACGCCGACATCTGCCCAGGGCACTGTCGTCGTGTAAAGATTGCCGGCCGCCAGCGGATTGAACTGCTGGGGTGCTACGACCTGGCTACCGGACGCAATCGCTGACGCTGTTCGAGCAGCGGCGAGCATCGATGGCAAGGTCAGGTCCTCGGTGAAGGCGTAGCCTGTTTGTTCGCCAATGACGACGCGTAAGCCAACGCCCTGCGCGATTCCGGAATTGGCGCTACTGACAATACCATCCTCCAGCGTCAGCGAATTGCTGCGGCTGTGCTGGAAATACAGATCCGCGGTATCCGCACCGCGAGACGTCAGTTCCGACATCACTCGCGCGACGGTTGCCTGGTCAACACCAAACCAGTCCATGAACGGGTTCGCGGGCATTGCTGCAGAAATTGCGGTCGCGCTTTGAATGCCACAGCCGGACAGAAACCCCGGCATGGTGACAATCGCGCTGCCCGCCGCAACGGTGCCCAGAAATTCTCTGCGTTTGATAGCCATAGTTTTCCCTTGTTGGACTCCATTTAGATGCATCGGAGTCTGAAATCGTTTCGATCTAGCGGCGCTGCCTGGCCCAGTATTTGATCAGTGCGAAGCCGAATACCATACCACCGAGGTGCGCAAAGTTCGCGATACCCGGCGACGCGCCCGTGTACCCCATAGTCAGCTCAAAAAGACCCAGCAGGATCACAAAGTATTTGGCCGGCATTGGAATCGGCGGGAACATCAGCATGATGCGTCGATTCGGGAACGCCATGCCGTAGGCGAGGAATATACCGAATACGCCGCCCGATGCGCCAACCGTCGGCACGCCCCAACCCTGCAGGACACCGGCGAGCAATTGCACGATGCCGGCGCCGACAACACAAACTAAATAGTAGGTCAGAAATCGACGCGCGCCCATCAGGCGCTCGATGTCTCGACCAAACATCCACAGCATCAACATGTTGAAGATGATGTGCATCCACGATCGCGTGTCGTGCATGAAGCCATAGGTCACGAGTTGCCAGGGCAGGAACGGTGGAAACTGATAGCCCGGCGGGCTAACAAGCGGCTGCAATGCAAACATACGCATCATCAAACCCGGCATGAATTGCTGCAGCGCGAAAACCAGGCCGTTGGCGATCAACAGTATGAAGATGACATCCGGGATCGCGCTGTTGGATTGCCGGCTGAAAATTTGCTGATTCATTTGCGTCCTTGCTTGTCCAAATCTTTGACCGCGTATACTGCGAAAGTTTCTACCACCCGCCACCGCCGCCGCCGCCACCACCACCGCCCGACGATCCGCCACCTCCCCCGCCCGATGACGAACCGGGTGGACTGACCGATGATCCTAATGCGGAATTCAATCCACTCGACAATATACTGGTGGCTCTCGTGAGGTTTGATGAGCTAAAGCTACCGTTGTACCAGTTTGGGCGGTAGCCCTTGCCATCTTCACCGCGAATCGATGCGAGCAAACTCCCAAACCGCTCGGACCATTCCTGATCGACGCCGAGCGCCAGCGCGAAGGGTAAATACGTCTCGAACAATTCAGGGGTTTTTTCGGGTGGGTTGCGCAGGTTCATTTCATCTTTTTCGGCAATTTCGAGGTAATCCTTGAAGCCCAGCATCTCATCGAGCACCTTGCGGCCGCGAAGTGTTGGTCGCCGCATGCTATATCCGAAAAGACCCATGATCAGAAACAGCGGGATTACCAGCAATAAGGACATTTTTGTCGGGCCGCTGCCGGTGTTAAACGAAACTATCGTTGTGGCCAGCACAATAATGACCGCCGGAATATTGAAGAGACCATTGGTCCGGAAATAAGTCTTATAGTAGTCCGTCTTCAGCGATTTCTTATGTGCGCTCTGCGCTGCCCCGAGCCTTGCATGGTTGGAGTTCTGTAGCGTTACCGTATTGCTTGTTTTAAAAAGCTCGTCGTACAGCTCCTTTTCACCTGTCGCCAGCGCCGTTCCTGGCGCATCGGAATCGAGCTTCTTGAGGCTGTGAGTACCGCCCTTGTTGATTATCTGCAGATAGCCCTTTACGGCCAGACTGACAACACCGGCCGTCAAGGTCTTGTTATCGTAATACATCTGCCGGATGTAACGCAGCGAAGCCGGTGAGAATCCCTCGGGTGGTACATAGCGGGTGACGATAACGCCTTCATCAGGATCTTTGCCTGCGGCACGCCAGACCGGAATATAGTAGGCCAGCAGCAACAGGTAGCCAATTGCCAGAACCAGTAGATTGAGGTTGTCACTGAGTAACCAGCGCAGCCGCTGCACTTGTGTCGGTTCCTCGACCAGGCCCTTCGGCCAGCCGACAGCGATCGTCAGGCCATGCGACGCCGGTAAGGCCTTGTTGGCACTGAAATGAACAGCCCCGGCGTCATCCATGTGGCGGCTGTAGTCCTGTTCGTTTGAGCCAAAGCGTCCGGTGTACGCCTCAACCAGTACCTCATTACGCGGCACTTCAAAATCGAAATGCACCGTCGCACTCGCCTTGTCAATCGGGAAGTCCCAGCGGTTGCCGGTAACGTTCCAGTACAACTCATCGTGCTCATCAAAGAAGCCGAGCAGGCGATTCGCCCGGTATCGATACGTGTAGGTGTGCACACCGGGTTCGATATAACGATCCGAGCGGCCAAAATAGGTTCGAATATCGCGTTGCTGCCGTACAACATGGAAGGCCTCCCGCGAGTCGTTCCGCAGCACGGCCAACGGCTCGACCGTAATCAGATAGTTGTTGCCCAGCCGATCCTGGTACTCGACCGGAAAATCGCGATAAATACCGCGCCGGATTTGATTACCCTCCGCGCGTACCTGGATGGTCTCGGTAACTTCGATCCGGCCATCGCTCATCACGCGCACATCACTGTGAAAACGCAATATTCGTTCGTCCGAATACGCGCTGCTGGCCAGGAATAGTAGAACAACGACAAACCAATGCTTCATTCGAGCTTCCCCAGATTGACGAGCGGAACGTTCGCCGCCTCGTCTGACGACTTTTGGAAAAACGGTTTCGGCGAGAATTTGAACAAGCCGGCAATCAGGTTGCTCGGCACGGTTTCGGCCATCGTGTTGTAGTCGCGAACCGAACCATTGTAGTAACGCCGTGCGAATTGCAGGAAATTCTCGGTTTCGACCAACTCGCCTTGCAGGCTCAGGAAATTCTCATTCGCCTTGAGATCGGGATAGCTCTCCGCCAAAGCGATGAGTCGATCTAATCCTTCGCTGAGTTTCTCTTCGACGGCACCGCGCGCTTCGACGTCGGCTGTTCGAATCGCTTCACGCCTGAGTTCGGTGATCGACTCGAGCGTCGCGCGCTCATATTTGGCGTATTGATCCACTGCAGTGACCAGCCGTGGTATCAAATCGTGACGTCGCTGCAACTGCACGTCGATGTCACTCCATGCGGTGCGAACCTGATTTCTGCCTGCAACGAGACGATTGTAGAGCACGGCGCCCGCCACGATAATCAGCGCCAGGACCATCAGGACCGTGGTCATAGACAATGCACTCCGTTTAACCCGGGGCACATCCTATCACTGTCGGAGCGTGAAGCCGCTCCGCTTAGTACCAGAAGGAGAAGAACACCTGGAAAATGTCGGCGTCGAGCTGGTAAAGCGGCTCGCTACCCAGTGGAGCTGCCGCTGTCAGGTCCGAAAAGTCATCGTAGTCAACCTGTAGCATATCGATTGATGCTGTCACGCTCGCTTTCTTGATGAAGCCCCAGTCGTTGCCGTCATCATTGAGGAATTGGTAGCTGGCCTTGAGCTTGAAGGTATAACTCGTCAGCGGGCTGAGCTCCTTGTCACGACCGCGAAAGTTGGTTGCCTCGGAACGCGAAAAAATATCGCGATAGAAATGCGCGCCCGTCTGGTTGTGGTAGCGGAATTTTCCCGTGAATGTGAAATCACGCCATGGGTGAATGTAGGTCAGCGCCGCCGTGTGGCCTTCGATATCCCAGGTGTCGATAAAGTAGCGGTACTCGCCTTCGATGGCAGCCCGATAGGGAAGGAAGTAGCGTGCACGCAAACCGACAGCATTGCTGGTTCGCGTATTGGGATAAAGCTCGGGCTCGTAGCTGTAACCCAGCGCACTGCCTTCGTCACGATAACGCACCGAACGATAAGGGTTATTCAGCAAGCCCTCGTCTGTCGCTGTTTCGAAATTGAGTGTCGAAATGAGATTCTTGGTCAGAATTTGTGTAAGACCCAGACTGTAGGTTTGCTTGTCGAGCGGCCGTTCAAAGGACAGATCATCCGAACGACCAACAACATCGTCACCCAGCGCATAGCCAAGGGTCAGCGTTGTCAGGTCGCCAAACATGTCCTGGCTCACCGAAAAGCTGACAGTACTTGCGTCGTAGTCGGATTCGACACTGCTGGCATAATTCACGCGCATGGTCGTATTGCCGCGCAGGTAGTCCACGCCGAGTGACCATTGCTTGCGTTCCTCTTTGTACGGACTGGCTGTCGTTATGACGTCAATTGATGCCGAACTCACCATGTCGACGTAGTAGTTGCCGACGACCGACAGACTCTTGCCGACTTTTTTTCGAACCAGAATCGACGGGCCGTCAATCGAAACACCGCCACCGTCGTAAAGGTGATAAAGAACGTCAGCGCGATCCTCGGGGAGCACACCGGCAAGCGCGTGGCTACTCGCGGCGAGCAGCAGGGTAAGGATGGAAAGGCGTCTTGGATTCATCGTCAGATAGTTCGGGTTGAGCGCTAGTTGCAGCCGCAGCCGCCACCGGCCGCGCCTTCACCGCCACGAGCGCCCTCGCGGGCTTCGTAGACGTGCTGCATGTAGGCCGTCGATACCGCGTCGGAATCCAGCGCCATGATCGGATCGGCCAGCTTGTCGCGTTCGTAGGGCTTTACCCATGGCTCAATGCCGCTGCAGCCGGAAAGGCTCGCCAGTAACAACAGCGGCAGCAAAAATCGTCCAGATGTCAGGTATCTCATCGTGCCTGTCCTAAATTTGATAACGCCACTTTAGCGCCGCCTCCGGTCTTGAACCGTGACCGCTGCCTCAGAAGAACACCGTGAGGCCGAGGTGGCCCTCAAGATTGTGAGCTGTCTTCTCTTCGCCCAGTAGATCGATATCGAATAAGTGATCGCGGAAATCGAGATGCAGGGCGATAGAGTCGGTTAGTAGAAATCGATAGCCGGCACCAACATTCACTGTGAATCGGTCGTCACCAGCGAAGCGTGTCGAACCCAGGCCAGCAATCAAATACAGGTTGGTGTTATAAGCCCGGCCCTCACCGATGAAGACTTCACCGGGCAGAATGTTGTAGCCGAGATTCAAGTTGTAATACGTTAGCGTACGTTCGCTGTCGGAAATCAGTCGTGCGCCACCGGACAGAACTTCAAAACTCGTCAGGCCACCCTCCGACTGCCCGACCGTGCCTTCAACGAAGAATCCTTCGGTGATGTGATAGGCAAGACGAACACCGTAGGATACATCGCTGCCGAAGTCCTCGATCGCCATGATGCCTGCATAGGCACCAATCTCGAAGTCCTCACGATCAATCGCGGGTTCCTTGATTTCGCGTCGTTCAACCTGTGGATCGATCACCTGACCAGGTCGTTCGGCCGACGGCGGCGGAGCCTCTTCCTGGCCAAAGCCGAAAAGGTTTTTGGTTGCTGCACAACCGGGCAAGCCCAGGATTGCAACAACTAGAAAAAGAACGCGAAACCGACTTTCCATTCTTCTACTTCCTCATTTTCATCACGGCTCGTGAAAACCACGTAGCTCTTGTATTCGGCTCGCAACAGGAATCGTCGCGTCGCATATATCCGGAAGCCGCCGCCGACGTGACCAATCTGGTCGGTACGGTCCTCGCCCTGGATAATCGTTGACTTCGGCTCGGTATGGATGGCACCGGCACCGAGAGTGAAGAATGGCGAGAAGCGCCACTCCGGAAACGCCTCATGCACGACATTCACACTGCCCATCCAGCCATTCGAAAAATTGCCAAGAATCTGCGAACCCCAAAGCTCGATTGAAATATTGGGGTTCAGCGAATAGCTACCGTACAGGGAAATAATGTTCGCGCCGCCGAAGTCTCCGGCCAGCAAACCGCCTTCCCAGCGCGCATTTGTGAAATCTTCCAGCCCGGTCTTTTCGAAACTCACGGCACTGCCGTCGGGCTTCAGGGTCAACTCCATCTGCGCGCGTTCGACCCAGCCCTGCTTGCCGTTGGCGGCTCGGACCTGGTACCACTCAGTTCGCTGCATGAGAACGTCTACCGACTCGCCGCGATCCACGACATTGAAAATGGGATAGCCGCGCCCGGGCCCGGTGCGCATCTCAAGATACGGATCGGCAACCGTTACCGTTTGATAATCATCGGCGGCGTAGCCCGGCGCTGCGAGAAATAACTGCAGTACGACAGCGACCAGGCATCCGAGCCAAATGCGATTAGTTGGCTGGGGCGTCGAATGGATTGTTGTAATACTGCGCTCCGATATCCAGCCACTCCGCGACGAGCCGCTGTTCCGCTCGGGACAAAATATCGAAGTGCACAGAATCGTTAGGATCGTTGAATCGGTCAAAGAAATCGCTCGAGGCCCTTGCGCCGCCAATTGATGCTGGTGAGGGTATGGGAATCGTCACAAGAATATCGTTTCCATCCGCATCCTGGCCGATCACCTGGGTCGCATCCACCAGCGCGCCGTTTTCTACAACCTGAAGGTTATCAGTAACTAACAGCTCGCGATAGGCGTGGAAGTGATCCGGCTCGTCCGGTGACAGACCGTCTTGCAATTCCAGCTGGCCGGCAGGGACCCTGACAGAGTTATCCGCAGGATCAACCGGTGTATGGCAGTTCAGGCAATTGTTGCTAACCGGATTTCCATTGGCATCCTGCACAGGTACTTCCGGCGTCGTCGGATCGGCATCGTCATCGAAGGTAACAATCCGCGGTTCATTCCACATTGGATGAATGACGGTTTCGTAGTTAATTACGCTGCGGCAATTCCACTGCCAGTCGGCCTGGCAGGAAAGCGTCGTCGGCGATGGTGTCGTCAGGTCCGTGTACAGGTAGTCGATATCCAGGTTATTCGCACGTATCACCGGATCTGCAGTCCAGACATCGCGGTAAATGACGTTCATTGACGGCTCGATGGACGAACAGCCATCCGTCGAACAGGTGATGTTGGCGCGAACCTCGGCCATGGTCTCGCCAACATTGCCGACGAACCATTGCGGGTCAGTATTTGGGAATGCAACGCCGGCAGTCGGTGCGCCTGCATAGGCGCTGTCAAACGCATCAATACGCCCATGTGAGACACCGCTATTGGCGTCGTGGCAACCGTTGCACTTGAGCTCCTGGCCGGCCGAAAGCGAAATCCAGCTCTGGTGGCGCTGCGTGATGCGCATGCCGTTTTCATCCAGCACACTGATCATTAATGCGGCGTTGGCCGGAACTTTCACCACGACTGAGCCATCCGGAGCGATGGGAGCATAGCCGACGATTTCCTTCATGCCGAAAATTGTCGTGACACCAAATGCGGTATTGTCGATGTCTCGCAAGTCTTCATCCGGCAGCGATACCGCTTTCTCAATGCGCAGGAAGCGCGCAGGTCGATTGGCCGCCGGAGTCTGCACCGGGTCTGCCAGCACGGCAGGGTCGATACCAGGCAGAATCGTGCCATCGAAGTCGTATACATTTCGGATATTCAGGATGGCCTCGCCATTGTCGACCATGGTCGTGTCGAGCGTTGAATCGTTCGTACCATCAGGAATCACTGTCGGTGTCGGGCGCGGGTCGGCCGACACAATTTCGGTAAACATGAAGCCCTCTTCACCGGCAACAATAGGCAGTTGCGTATCGTTGCGCGGATCGTAGATCCAGATGCCGTACAACGGCGGCGCAACAAGGAACTCGCCCAGCGCCGGCGTGACGACGTTGTTGGGATCAATCACCAGCACATTCGCCAGGTTCGCCGGTGTACAGGCAACGATTCGCTCATCGATGGTATTGGGATCACCGTCGTCCGGCAGAATTTCAATAAGGCGGCACTGGGTCCAGCTGACCATCAGGCGGTTTGTGCCGTCCTGGATCGGGTACACCGAGAAATAGCGGCCGCCCGGCGATGGACTGCCCGGAACCGTTGATACGTCGTTAACTGTCGCATCTTCCTGCGCCGGCCCGTTCAATACACCGATGTTGTCCTTCGTCGGTTGCGTATTCTCGAGATATTGTGGCGTGTCAACAAACAGTAGCTCGCCGCCGCCCTCAGTACCCGTAAACGGTCGTGCAACGACCATGACGCGACCATCTTCCACCTGTCTCGGCTGCATGAACTGGATCGTCTCGCCGTTGGCACCGGTGTCGTGACTTTGCTGCCCATACAATAATTCAAGGCTCGAACCGTCGGGGTTCATGCGGTACAAGTTGACAGCGTCATTTGTCTGGTTGTGATCCCATCGACTGAATACGATCTGCCCGTTTTCGAGTACCGACGGATCAAGGTCATGACTCTGGTTAAATGTAATCTGCTTGACACCGCTACCGTCGTCATTCATGACATGAATATTGAACGTGAATTCGTTCTGGTCTTCATCCATCGCCGGGAACGCACCTTTGCCCTCATCAAGCAACAAGGCCTGCGACTGGGTCTGTCGTGTCGATGCGAAAACGATGCGTCCGTCGGGCAGGTACTTCGGCATGATGTCGTGACCAATCTCTGCGGTCAGGTCCGATGGAATCACACGCTTAAGTTCAGCGGTCTCAAAGGTGTACTGCCAGATGTTCCAGGTTGCGACCTGATCTTCAACATCCACACCTGGTTCAAAGGGTACGCGCATGGCAAACAACAGCCGGCTGCCGTCGTAGTCAATTTCGACGTCACGGATTGCGGCGAGGCCTTGCGATACGGACTCGGTAATATTAACGGGTAGTGCGCTGACCGAGGCGCGGTCGCGAAAAAAGAGGTCAGCGCCAAAATCGAAGGTAATCTGCTCTCGCAGGTCCTGCTGCTGGAAAGTGCCATTGCCATCCACCGGGATCGGCGCCTTGATGTAGGCAATCGGAAAATCGATGATCACCGGGTCGGGGCTCTGACCCGTACCGATTTGCACACCGTCACCCTTGCTGCAAGCAGCAATCAAGACACTCACCATCGCCAACGCGACCGTCCTGGTCATACGTCCTGCAAGTCCGTTGTTGTGTTGCGATAGCTTGTTCATGCTCTCACCTCGGGTCATCGTGGCAGGGTACGACGCTAAGTCACTGACATACCGTTAACGCGATCACAAACCACCAAAGTACGCCGCACCGCCGGTACGCCACTAAATCGAATCTTTGTGTAATTATAAGAGAGGCTGTCAACACGATGTAATGTCTCAAAAGCACGACAGACACCAACAGATCGGTATTTTTTCGATCTCACAATGAGTACGTCTATCGCTTTGCGATTCGGTTCCCAACGTCAAAAACCGCGCGAGAAAATTTGTTGTTTCGAAGCCGCAGTGAGACAGCACATGAGCTTTGCCTTGTTCTGCAATGTTGTTAGGACTTGCCACAAGCTGCCCACGCTGTCTCCCTTCGGAGACAGTTGCGCGTCCCTTCAGAATCAGTAGCTTATCCAACACACTGACGATAGCTGTGCGGTCTTGCCGACAGTGCTTTGACATAGTGTGACCTCCCGGCTTCAGCCGCTAAATACCTTAAATCTTTGTTTTATAAACACTTTTTCTAGGACGCCAGGGTCCTTGTCGAGACTGGCACAGCACTTGCTTTAAGGTTTACGGGTATTGAGAAAACCCGGCAGTCCACAAAAAAACATATGAATGGACTGTGAGTGTATTCACGGAGATCCATCGACAAGTTTGGCAAGCTTCGCCCGCCAAGCTCAATAAATTACGACACACGAGCAGAAACGATATGAATAACAGGATGTGGAAAAAACACATGGACGACGTTTTTGGAATCTTGTCTCGCTTCACATTGGCAGGACTGCTCTGTGCCGCTTTCGCACTGTCTGCGAATGCCGGACCCAGAGAACAAGCCAAACTGATCTATGACCGAATCGCCGGCGTACCGCCCAGTGCGGCTGTTATGGCAGATATTGAAAGCGCGATGCAGGGCACGAACCCGCAGTGCGCGACTTACGGCGCCGGAATCACAGGTGCACAGTGCGTCGCGTATATCGCGATGGACAACAAGGATTTCTACAACGTCACATTGAAGAACTTTGCGGCCCCGTGGACAAACCGTGATCAGTCAGTCTTCGTACCTTTAAATGACTATATCGCAACGGTCATCGGCATGATTCGTGACGATATCCCGTTCAATGAATTGCTGTCTCGCGACATTACTTATATCGGTCGTACAGGTGTCGTGCCGGCCGGACCATCTGCGAACAACAACACCCATTATGAGCAACTTGAATCGAACAACATCAACCTGCGCGATGAGCTGCTTGTCGCGTCGCAATCGTCTGTCAACGGTATTCCATCCACCGCTACCGCCGGAATCATGACCTCGCGCGCCGCATCGGAAGCCTTCTTCGTCGCTGGCACCAATCGCGCGATGTTCCGCTTCACACTGTTAAACCATCTCTGCAATGACATGGAGCAGATGCACGACCCGGCCCTGACGCCGGATCGCATTCGCCAGGACGTGAGCCGCAGCCCCGGTGGCGACAGTCGCCTGTATTTGAACAATTGTATTGGTTGCCACACCGGCATGGATCCAATGACGCAGGCTTTCGCCTACTACAACTATGACGAGGCCAGTGGTGCCCTTGAATACACCCAGGGCAACGTACAGCCCAAATATTTCAACAACGACCTCAATTTCCCGCCAGGCTACCGCACACCGGATGATAGCTGGAGCAACTACTGGCGACGCGGCCAAAACGCCTACCTTGGCTTCGATGCCGCATTGCCCGGCGAAGGTCAGGGCGCGAAATCACTGGGCGAAGAGCTTGGCAATAGTTATGCCTTTGCGGCCTGCCAGGTGAAGAAAGTGTTCCGCGCCGTTTGCCTGCGCGCTCCGGAAAACGCCAACGACCGCTCTGAGGTCGATAATATTATTTCAACGTTTCGTAGCAGCGGCTTCAACATGAAGCGGGTATTTGCAGCTACGGCCGTTCACTGCATGGGCCAGTAGGGAGACATGATAATGAATAAAGCAATCGGAATTGCTACCCAGGCCCGGCTGACCAAAATGTTGCGTTCGGTAACTGTTACTTTTTTCGCAGGCGCTTTTGTTGCGGCCTGTGGCGGTGGTGCGCAGACAGAGGACAACCCGACGTCGCAGATTCCAGGCAACAATAATAACGCCGCGTATGCCGGTCCGGCCGCACGCGATGCCGACGTCCTGAAATTCCAGCAGGAATTCTGGTCCAAGGCCAAGACAACGGATCGTTGCGGTAACTGTCACAACGAATCGGTTGGCCAGTTGCCGATGTTCGTCCGCAACGATGACGTGAACCTCGCGTACGACGCAGCGGTGACTAAAGTTGATGTAAGCCTGCCGGCGCAGTCCGAAATCGTTTTGAAGGTCAGTTCGCCGCCGCTCGGTCATAACTGCTGGGTCGCAGACCCGGGGGTGTGTGGAACGATTATGACGACCTGGATTGAGAACTGGGTGGGTAACACTGCCGGTGGTGGCCGCCAGATCGTGCTCGTACCACCGAATTCCGCCGACCCTGCAGACAGCAAGAACTTCCCGGACGACCCCGCGTCGTTCCAGCAATTGGTTTACACGCCAATCCTGCAACAATATTGCTCGGGTTGTCATAGCTCTGAGTCTGCAACAGCACAACAGCCTTACTTTGCGGATCCGGATATCAACGCAGCTTACGCGGCCGCGAAATCGAAGATTAACCTGGATTCACCGGGCGACTCTCGGTTCGTTATTAAGGTCAGCCCGAACCCGGCAATTTCCGGCGAGTCTCACAACTGCTGGAATAATGACTGCCCGACGGCCGAGCAGGAAATACTGGCAGCAATTACGAGTTTCGCCAACGGCATTAACCCGACAGTCGTCGATCCCGCTCTCATCACGAGTCGCGCGATTCGATTGACCGATGGCACGCTCGCATCGGGTGGCAACCGATACGAAGATGCACAGGTTGCACTTTGGGAATTCCAGACCGGCAATGGCCTCGTCGCATTTGACACCAGTGGCGTTGATCCAGCGATCGACCTGAATTTCTCCGGTGACGTTGAGTGGTTTGGCGGCTGGGGAATTAGCATTGGTGCTGGCGCCGCTCAGGGCCCGGGTAAGGCACAAGGCTCAACTGCCGCGAGCAAGAAGCTGTTCGATGTCTTGCAGGAATCGGGTGAATTCTCGATCGAGGCCTGGGTCGTGCCCGCCAACGTTACGCAGGAAATGGCGCGTATCGTCAGCTACTCCGCGGGCAACACGGCACGTAACTTCACCTTGCAGCAGACGCTTTACAACTACGACTTCCTGTTGCGCACCAACGAAACCAGCCTTAACGGTGATCCGCAGCTGTCGACACCGGATGCCGATGAAGTCCTGCAAGCAACTTTGCAGCACGTTGTCGCGACTTACGACCCGATTAACGGCCGTAACATCTACGTCAACGGCGCGCTGGTCTCGAACGCTGACCCGATACCGGGCGGTACCTTCATCGACTGGCAGGATACCTTTGCAGTGGTTCTCGGTAACGAGGCATCCGGTGACGGCACCTGGGAAGGCACCTTCCGACTGGCGGCTGTTCATCGCCGCGCATTGACGCAGGAACAGATAACGCAGAACTTTGACGCAGGCGTGGGTGAGCGCTTCTACATGCTGTTCGATATCTCTGCACGCATTGGCGCACCGGCGGAATCTTCGTTCGTGCTTTTCGAAGCGCAACAGTTCGATAGCTACGCTTACCTGTTCGACAAGCCACGCTTCATCACGCTGGATGGCTCTGCACCGGAAGGCATCTCAATGAAGGGTCTGCACATTTCAATGAACGGACAGGAAGTGGCGATTTCGCAGTCGTACGCCAACATGGACCAGACGCTGAGTGCGTCGCTGTTCGAGGAACTTGGCCAGCCGCTGTCGATGCTCGGTGCGGTCATACCACTGGAGAAAGGCCCGTCTGACGATCAGTTCTTCCTGACCTTCGACGACATTGACGGGGTGGTCTACAACCGTCAGTACCCGTCGATGCTAACGATTACGCCAACCGACCTGCCGCCGGCTTCGCGCGTAGGTGTTCGCACCTTCGACGAGATCGCGGCTACTTACGCGTCAATTCTGGAACTGGATCCGCTAATTCAGTTCCCGGACGGCTCGTTCCCGGTCGACGAGACTTTCCAGGAATTGCGACAGTCACTGCCTGCGGTCGCGGAAGTCAACACCTTCCTGTCATCGCACCAGGTCGCGATCGCGCAACTCGCGATTCAGTTCTGCGACGCGGCAATCGGCAGCAATACCAATCCGAATCCGGATGCTGAAGCTGTGATCTGGACGTCGTTCGACTTCGACCAGCCGGCGACAACGGCATTCAGCGTCGCTAATCGCGATAACTTTATCGACCCGTTGATCGCTCGTGCGGTCGGCCAGACTTCGGTTGGTCCGCAGCTCGCCTCACAACCAACCTACGCGACGGTTCGTGACGAGCTTGGTGTATTCCAGGCCGCAGGTGGTCGCCCGGACAATTTGATTGACCGACTGCTCGTAGGTCCCAGTGACACGCGCGCTATTGCCAAAGGTGTTTGTGCCTCCGTACTCGGAAGTGCAGCCACGCTGGTTCAGTAAGACAGGACAAAAAGGGAATAAAGAAGATGGCTAAGAAACGAAATGCACGGCACTGGGATGCGCCGCAGCTTCACGGAGATCATCCGCGTCCTGTCACGCGACGTCAATTCGTAGCGCAGGGATTCATGTCAGGAGCCGCCTACACTGTCGGTGGTGGCCTCCTCAGCATGTTCTCGAATCCGCGTGATGCGATGGCATTGTCGGAAGACCTCAATAGTCTGCTCGCGAACCCCTGTCAGATAACCGATGGTGCGGGCAAGATTCCGTTTATCTGTTTCGATTTGGCCGGTGGCGCGAATATTGCCGGCTCCAATGTACTGGTCGGCCAGCAAGGCGGGCAAAGTGATTTCCTGAGCACCTCCGGTTACCAGAAAATGGGGCTCCCGGGTGACATGGTACCGGGCCTGACCGACGCCAACGGCAACCCGTTCGCCAATTTCGATTTAGGCTTGGGCTTCCACAGCGATAGTGCGTTTCGTCGCGGCATCATGGCCAGCCTGACACCCGGTCGTGAAGCGAATATCAACGGCGCCGTAATTCCGGCTCGCTCGGACAACGACACCGGCAACAATCCTCACAACCCGATGTACGGTATCGCGCGCGCCGGCGCCAAAGGTTCGATTCTGACCCTGGCCGGTTCCGAGAACACCGACTCTGGCGGTAACTCAATGTTGCCGGCGGCACTATTCAATCCCGAGCTGCGACCGACCAAGGTCGATCGCCCGAGCGATGTTGTGAACCTGGTCGATACGGGTGACCTCGTCGGCATCCTGTCCGAGAACGATGCAATCGCAGTGATGGAATCGGTCTACCGCCTCAGTGATCAAAAGATGAATGCCGTCAATACGCAGATAGCGAGCGATGCCGCGATCAAGCAATCGGTACGTTGTGGCTACCTCAAAGCAGCGGATATCGCCGAGCGATTCGGCGCGACGCCCATTGATCCGTCGATTGATCCGGACATTGTTGCGGATGACGGTACCGGTATTTTCACGACCGCCGAGTTCACTGCCAACGGTCGCGATGGCTCGGAGTTCCGCAAGACTGCCTCAGTGATGAAGCTCGTCATGAATGGATTCGCCGGTGCCGGCTGCATCGAGATGGGTGGTTACGACTACCATGGCGGCGCACGTGCAGAAGGCGAAGTGAAAGACGAACGTGCCGGTCGTTGCATGGGTGCCGTACTTGAATACGCGGCACGCCTCGGCAAGCCAGTCATGATGTATGTCTTCAGTGATGGTTCGCTTTCATCGAACGGCGTGATCGATAATTCGACGGCGGGCCGCGGCAAGGGCGAATGGTCGAGTGACAACTCCTCCACCGCAGCGTCGTTCTTCCTGGTGTACAACCCAACGCGCAGGCCAACACTGATTGGTGCGACGCCCGATATTCAAGCGATCCACCAACAGATCGGTGCGATGGATGCGGGCGGCTCCGTCATGCGTGCCGCGACTCCGGTCGCGAACAACGTCAACCTGCTGGTCAACGCCGTGTTACTGAACTACATGGCATTGCATGGCGAACAGGGTAATTTCGGCACCTTGTTCCCGAACCATGGTTTGGGTAACGCCGCGCTGCAAGACAGCCTGACCGCGTTCACGCCGATCGTTAGCGGCAACATCTCAAACCCAGTCTAAACGCCCCCAATTAAGGTGGCAGTCACCCTAACTCTTCGCCAATTAAGGTGGCAGTCACCCTAACCCCGACGAGTTAGGGTGACTGCCACCTTATCTTTTTATTTCGGGCATAATTCGTGGCCATGACTGCACTCGCTACTCTGCTCGCCTGCCCGCGCTGCGATAAGACTCCGCTCGAGCTCTTGGACGACGCCTGGCATTGCAAGGCCTGCGACGTCGTTTTCCCACTGATCGAGGGCATGCCCTGGATGTTCGCCGAGCCGATGGCCACACTGGGCGAATGGCGTGGTCGCCTGCAGTTTTCAATGCAGCAGCTCAGCCATAAAATTGCGGCGCTCGAAAAAGAACTGCAAAACGACGACTTAAGAGACCTCGCACGGCGCCGTGTGAGTCGCTACAAAAAAGCGGTCGAAACACACAGGCGCTCGTTGCAGAAATTGCTGCTGCCTGTCGAGGTCAGGTCCTTGCAGGGCAACTATGAGACCTACCTCGCACTGCGCACGCGTCTGCCGAGCGACCAGAGCCTGAATACTTACTACCCGAACATTCACCGTGACTGGGCCTGGGGCGAGGAAGAAAACCAGGCTTCGCTGAAGCAAGTTCGTGCCGTGCTACAAGACAATGCGGAACTC
Organism: Woeseiaceae bacterium; assembly: GCA_021773115.1. GTDB lineage: Bacteria > Pseudomonadota > Gammaproteobacteria > Steroidobacterales > Woeseiaceae > UBA1847. The sequence goes on from JAJFKS010000006.1 coordinate 208,203, forward strand.
GGCAACGTGCTGGTTCTCGGCGCGGGCGCGGGCCGACTTGCCTACGATATTCACAGCCAACTTGATTGCACTTCGACAATTGCAATGGACTTCAATCCGCTACTGATGCTGGTGGCCAAATCGCTTACATCGGGCGTGCAACTCAAACTCTACGAATTCCCAATTGCACCACTGTCGTTTGAGGACGAAGCCGTCTTGAGGAAACTGGAAGCACCTGGTCCCGTGGATGAGAACTTTCACCTGGTATTCGGCGACGCCTTGCGACCGCCTTTTCCGGATTACAGCTTCAATACTGTCGTGACGCCATGGTTGATCGATATTATCGGTGAAGAGCTTTCAATTCTCGGCGCACGTATTAACCGGCTGCTGAAAGACGGTGGCCGCTGGATCAATTTTGGCTCGCTCGCATTTGCCACACCCGAGCGCGCCCGTCGCTACAGTCCCGAAGAGGTAAAAGCAATTGTCTCGGAAAGCGGCTTTTCCGATCCGTATGTTTCGCAAGCCACGATTCCGTACATGGACTCACCCGCCAGTCGCCATGGTCGCAGGGAACGTGTGTTTTCGTTTGCCGCTTACAAAGAGCACGACGTGAAAAAGCCACCGCGTCACCAGGCGCTGCCGGACTGGATTGTCACCGCGAAGGAGCCGGTGCCGCTAACTCCAGCATTTCGCCAGCAGGCCATGACAACCCAGATTTACTCTTTCATCATGTCGCTAATCGACGGCAAGCGATCGATCAAGGACATGGCAATTATTCTTGAAAAACAAAAGCTTATGACTCGCGATGAAGCAGAGTCGGCGATCCGTTCATTCATGACCAAGATGTACGACGACTCGCGAAAACAGTCCGCTTTTTGATTCAACTGAATCGCGACTGGATGTAATCACCCATCGCTTTGATCGCTTGCCGGGCCTCCGGCATTTTGCCCACAAACATTTGAAATACGTGAAACATCTCCGGCCAAACCTCGAGTTGTACATCACTACCGGCGGCGATCAGTAAATCGGTAAATCGCTCAGAATCGCTGAGCAATATTTCATGGTCGCCAACCTGAATGAGCATCGGTGGCAATCCCTCGACGTCGGCAAAAACCGGTGATACCAGCGGAAAACGTTGCTGGTGCGCTTCGCAGTAGTGGCCGCTGATCACAGGAAGCTGTTCCGCCTTAAACCACGGGTCCAGTTCCGCGCGGGTGCGCATCGATGCGCCACTTCCTGTCGCATCCAAAAACGGTGATAACAAGACCGCAGCGGCCGGAAGGGCTACACCTGCATCGCGGAGCGAGAGTAGCATCGCAACGGCGAGTCCTCCGCCGGCCGAGTCTCCCGCAACAATGACATCGCAGGCCTTGATTCCCATGCGCAGGACGCTCAGATAAACTGCGACGGCATCGTCAACCGCCGCGGGAAATTTGTGTTCAGGCGCCAGTCGATACTCCGGTACTAAAGCCTGGATTCGCGCAGCCCGTGCGATATGGCTGACCAAATGTCGATGCATATCACAGCCACCGACGATATAGGCTCCGCCATGAAGATACAGCAGCAGCTTGCCATCGATGCGATGCTTTGGGCGCAGCCACTCAGCATGCAGGCCGTTGACGGTATCCTTGTCGACCGAGACACCGAATGCCGTTAGCTGCAGCTTTCCGAGCAGCTCGGTCTGCCGGCGCACACGTTCGATATCGAGCGACTGAGCGTCATAACGCCGCAGGATCGCTGCCGATATTCCCCGAATTAATTTTGCGCGAATACTGCTCATAGTGGACTATGTGCATGATTGAGGCTTGAGAGTACACGACTGATGAGCGCACTGCGCACGCCGGATGCACGTTTCGAAAACCTGCCGGACTACCCTTTCGATGCACACTACGTCGACATTGACGGCCTGCGTATGCACTACGTCGACGAGGGCCCACGTGACGGCAACATCATGTTGCTGTTGCACGGCGAACCGAGCTGGTCTTACCTGTATCGGCACATGATTCCACCGCTCGCAAGAGCCGGCTTTCGTGTAATTGCGCCCGATCTGATCGGCTTCGGAAAATCGGACAAACCCATCAACAAGAGCGACTACAGTTACGCCGGGCACGTCGCCTGGATGCGCGGCTTCATCGAGGCGCTGAGTCTCACGGACATTACATTATTTTGCCAGGACTGGGGCTCATTGATCGGGCTGCGCGTTGCCGCCGAACACGAACATCGATTTGCGCGCATCGCCCTCGGCAACGGTGGCCTGCCGACCGGCGATCGGGCGATGCCGAATGCGTTCAAAGTCTGGCAAAAATTTGCACGCTACAGCCCATGGTTTCCAATTGGAAAAATCATCCAGAAAGCGACTGTCACAAATTTGCCGGATTCCGTCATCGCGGCCTACGACGCACCGTTTCCATCCGCAAAATACAAAGCCGGCGCACGGGCATTCCCGAGCCTTGTGCCGACACGGCCCGACGATCCGGCGAGTGAGGCGAATCGTGCCGCGTGGGAACGATTTATCCAGTGGCAAAAACCATTTCTGACGACCTTTAGTAATCGTGATCCGATTACCCGTGGCGGTGAAAAGTTATGGCAGGAACGTGTACCGGGTGCACGCAAGCTCGAACACATCAAAATCAGAAATGCAGGTCATTTCCTGCAGGAAGACAAAGCTGCGGAGATTGCTGAGGCCCTGATCCGATTTGCATCCGTGAACTGAGGACTAGCGTTCGAGGTATTGCAGTTTGTCGGTGACTTCTCGCCATTCGTCAGCGTCTTCAGGCGCGTCTTTCATCTCAGTAATGACGGGCCATTCCCGAGACAATTCCTCGTTGAGTTTCAGGAATTTTTCCTGTCCTGGCGGCAACTCGTCCTCCGAGTAGATCGCCTCAACCGGACACTCCGGCTCGCACAGGGTGCAGTCAATACACTCGTCCGGATCAATAACGAGAAAATTCGGCCCTTCGTGAAAGCAATCCACGGGGCAGACTTCGACGCAGTCGGTCAACTTGCATTTAATACACGCTTCGGTAACAACGAATGTCATGCTGGGGTCCTTGGTCCTGAGCGCGTACGCTATGCGATGTTGCGCCGCTAATCAAGCCGCGATCCGACGAGCTTAGTGCTGCTGCATATTGATGAACGGATTGCTCACAAAATTGCATTGATCGTAGCCCGGCGTCGCTCGCAGCCCGTCGGTGCGCTCCTGCAGTCGCAGCGCCGCTTCTGATTCGCCATGGGTGCTGATAGTGCTGATGAACTCACGCATCACCAACTCATCATTGAGCAACAGATTCAACGCACCAGGATCATTAAACAATGAGGATTGTAAGGCCTTTAAATCCTGGTGATCCCGGTTCAGCGCCGCCAGCGTTTCGGCATCTCCCCGGCTTTCGAGGACTGCCTGGCGCATCTCGATGCCGAGAAGCCGCGCCGAAGCCTCCCCGCCCTCAACGAAAATGCGCTCGCCTAACTGGTCACACAATGTCACCCATTCAGCTGCGCGGGTTTGTCGACAATATTCGCGGATATCGACGAGACTCGACGGGTTTGATGACGTCGATCCGCTTGTATAGAGGATCCGCTCCGAGTACGACCACCCGGTGACCGCGGAAAAAGCACGTTCCAATACTTCGGTCTGCTCGCCAACATACGCATCGAAGCCTTGCGCTAAGATTGCACGCTGCATCGCGTCTCTTGCTTCTGCCTCGCGTCCCGATGCGAGACGCCGGCTCGCAATTTGCGCCCACATCAATCCGTTGTCTCCATCGGCCTGAATCGCGCCATCCTCAATGCCACTGGATTTGCAGGCATCAATGTTCCTTTGATTGCACAGGCTTAGCGTGAGCCAGGCCGCTAGTGCGGATGTCGAATCGATGCTTACGAGCTTTTGCAGCAACTGCATGGCCGTTTCCGGCTGCTCACCTGCCAGCAAGATACTGGCCGCCAGCCAATGATCGGGTGCGGCGCTTCCTTGCAATGAAACAATAGCGCTTTTCATTTCATTTCGAATATCGCCGTAGGTTTTTCTCGGGTCGTTTAGTCCGGAATATTCAGGACACTCTTCTTTGTTGATGGCCGCATCGTCATTCTCAGCGGCGGGTGTATTTCCCCGTGGGGTCGCCGTCGCAACGACCGGCATAGTCGACTCAATCGGATCCGCTGCATCGTCTCCATCCAAATACGGTCGAAAGTTCAGGAACGCGAACACAGCGATCAACGCAGCGAAAATCAAAACCGCAGTGGCTTTCAGCTCCCGCCCCCCTGCCACGCGTCGCGGTGGCGCACCGCCCTGCCGTCCTCTTCGAGCTTGATCAAGTGCGCCAGCAAAGACCGTTCCGCCCAACCGTAGAGTTTTTTATCAACGTCACGATACACAAGCGGCAAGAGTTCCATCGCCGTCAATCCCGGATTGGCGTTCAACGCAACAGCGACTTTCGCTTCGCGCTGCAGGCGGTGATCGATGATCCAGTCGATGATGCGACCGGGATCGTTGATCAGTTCACCATGCCCCGGTGCCAGCGCGATCGGCGCAAGCTCTTTGAGTCGCGCCAGCGACTCCAGGTAATCGCTCATGCTGCCATCGGGCGGATCGATCACGACGGTCGAGCCGTCAATGACATGGTCGCCGGTGAATATCCAGTTCCGGGCAAGGTGCAGGTAGCAAACATGATTTGATGCATGACCCGGCGTTTGAATGGCCTCAAGCTCGATGCCATCGACCATCAGGCGATCGCCATCTGCGAGCACGCGATCCGGTACGAACGTAGCATCCTGGTGTGGGCCATCCGGAGCGGGCCGACCCAGCAACTCAGCACCGGTCCGCCGGGCGAGTCTGACTGCCGCTGGCGAATGGTCAGGATGAGTATGTGTGACCAGCACCCAACGAATCGGCGCGCCACTCGATTTTATGATGGCATCAAGATGGCTGTCTATCACCGGGCCCGGATCGAGTACCGCGACTTCATCCGTGCCGAATAAATAGGTATTCGTGCCCGGCCCGGTCATCATCGATGGATTCGGCGCCAGCAGACGACGAATGCCGGGTACGAGTTCCGTGAACGTCGGCATCGCGGGACCAAAGCTGGTCATGACTTGGCACCCGGGTAGTCTTTGTCGCCCGGCAGAACAACCTCCCGCTTGCCGTCGCGAACAATCACCATCGGAGTCATGCTGGTAATACCCCACTCCACAGAGGATTTCCCCCAATCCATGAGTTTCTCCAGCGTGTGGTGTCGGGCAAGGCTCTCCAGGGTTTTGATAGTGGGAAAATGCAGTTTCGCATCGCCACGTCGCCCCGCAGCAAGCATCGCCTCTGCCGTCGACCAACACGAATCCTTCAATTCACCGCCGCAATGCAACGCGTCCTGCCCGTCAGGTAATGCGGTCAGAAAAAATCGCGTTGAATATTGTTTAGGCAGCTGCGGTGGCGTAACCCAGTGGCTGAAATAGCACAATCGATCGCAATGCAACTGCAGCTTATTGCGAGCAACAAAATCGGCCCAGTTTTCGGATCCGCCATTCAGGCCGTCGCGAATCGCAACGATATTTTCGTCCACGCTGCCGAGATCGGCGAGCAAGACGCCTGTCTCCTCAAACAGTTCGCGCACCGCTGCACTGTAGTAGTCAAGGCCACCGCGTTCGACGCCCAGACACGCGTTTGCCTCCTCTGAGCTCAAGCCGCTGCAAAATGCATGCACCTCGGTATCTTCGGCATCGACGACGCCACCGGGAAACACGTACGCATCACCGAACGAGGAGTCCTCATGCCGGCGCACCATGAAGATTTCCGGACTGCCCTCGGCTTTTCTTGCGACAACCACAGTTGACGATGGTCTGACCAGGCTTACGTCACTCAATATCGACACTGTTCGCATCACTCGATTCGACGTGCGCCTTCAGGCGATCCAGGGCTTCGCCAATAACGCTGTCGACGGGGCCAGCCAGCGTATCAAGTCCAGCGGCAAGGTATCCCCCGACTGCATAGGTAAATTTGACCCGTGTACCACCATCAACATCATCGAACTCCCAGGTCATGTTTCCCTCGGCACCCATCAAGCCCAGCGGACCCAGGGCGCCGGTGAATCGTATGACAACGCCTGGATTGACCATCGTGACGGTCATGTGCACGACACCGCCGCCGGTTTCAAAGCGCTCACAGAAGCAGCCCTGCAATTCGGAATTGATGCTCAGCCAAGCGGCATTGCCGGACAAGGTGTGGTCAGGGCTCCACCAGCGCCCCACCTCGTTGATGGATGTCTTCCAGACCGTATTGCGTGTTTCGGCGATGACAACGTCGTGCACGGTCGTAAAGCCGCCCGGTCCGGCGTCTCTAAGCTCGGCCGACGCAAGGCCAGCGGTAATCGACATCGCGAAGAGAATGTTGCGAATCAGGATCTTCATAATTGCTCCGAACGGATTCGGTATAGCTTACCGTAAATTTGAAAAGTACAGACATTGCCCATAGATTGGGTCGATGAATGAAGACCTGCGCGTTGTATTCGAAAGCCAGAATCGGCAAAACTGTGCGGATCGGGCACTGGTACTGACATCACTCGGCATCCCTCACGAACTGGTCGACGATGGCGCATCATGTGCGGTCGTCGTGCCCGCCAGCGTTTCGGCTCGGGCCGCCATGGAACTACGCCTTTACGACGAAGAAAACCCACCACCGAAGATCGCAGCACGAGCCGTCGTCGAACGCCATGACCCAATGCCAGGCCTGGTCGGCTACGTCCTGGTCGTTTGCCTGGTCGCCGGTATGGCCGGCTATTCGTTCTTTGGCTCAAACTGGATAGCCGCAGGTCGGGTGGATGGCGAACTGATCCGCAACGGCGAAGTCTGGCGGCTGTTTACCGCATTGACCCTGCACGCCGGTGTCAAGCACCTGCTCGGCAACCTCGTATTCGGCGTGTTCTTTGGCATTTTCGCCGGGCGGCTACTGGGGTCCGGTTTCGCCTGGCTGGCAATAGTGCTCGCCGCTGCGGCCGGGAACGCGATCAACGTTCTTTTACTGGAACCGACGCATCGCGCGATCGGCGCATCGACCGCGGTCTTCGCTGCGCTGGGAATCGTTGCGGGCTACGTCTGGAAAGGCAAATTGATGCGGCAGGACGGCTGGTCCAATCGCTACGGGCCGATCGTCGGCGGTCTGGCGCTCCTGATGTATACCGGCACCGGCGGTCCGAATACCGATATCGGTGCGCATCTGCTCGGATTTGTATGTGGTTTCGCCGCGGGTGTATTGCTGGTTCGCTACGGGAAAGTTTTGAAAAACGGGATTTCCCAGCGCTTCGCCGGGGTCCTTGCGATCGGACTGATCGTGCTTAGCTGGATAGTCGCCCTGGGAGTCTGATATCGGCCCTCAATCATGTAGAATTTTACTCATGGGGATAACGATTAATAACAAACGCTAATATGAAGTCTGTTTTACTCTTCCTGGCCTTCCTGTTTATTATTGCTGCGACAACGCTCTGGATCCGGCACGGCGGCGGCAATCCGTACCCGGACCTGACCCGGACAGCCGAGTTGAGCTCCACTGTGCTCGAGGAAGTGCTCGCTTACCCGGAGCCCATTGGCAATGTCGCCGTCAGCCGCGACGGCCGCCTGTTTTTCACGGTCCATCCGGAATCTCGCCCTCACGGCAACAAGCTGCTGGAATATGTCGATGGTGCGTCGGTCCCGTATCCGTCACTGCGTCAGCAGAACGAATTATTCGACACGCCGTTGGGCATTGTCGTCGATCGATTCGATCGCCTCTGGATTATCGATCACGGCAATCACGGTTTACGCTCGGCGCGTATTACTGGCATCGACCTACGTAGCGGCGACATCGTTCGCGAACAAATTTTCGACCAGTCGGTTGCACCGTTCGGCTCGATGTTGCAGGACCTGCAGGTCAGTGCAGATGGCCGCACGATTGTTATCGCCGACGCAAGCTTCTGGCGAAAATCACCCGCGCTAATTGTTTATGACGTCGAAACCGGAACAGCGCGTCGTGTACTTGAGGGACACCCATCGGTATCCGCCGAAAACTATGTCGTTCAAAGTGGCGACCACAAAATGGAGTTCCTCGGTGGCATGGCTGTTCTTCGTGGCGGCGTTGATGGCATCGCGCTCGGTGAGGAATGGCTTTACTGGGGAGCCTTGAGTGGCTCGAGTCTGTACCGTATTCGACTGCAGGACCTCCGCAAGCAGGACCTGCCGGCGTCACAACTTGCGAAAATGCTCGATCGCGTCAGCAACAAGCCACTGAGCGACGGATTCAGTATGGATACGGTCGGCAATGTCTATATCACCGATGTCGAACATCACGCGATTTTCCGGGTAAACCCGGCGGGTGAGCTTTCCACCGTGTTACAGTCGCGCGCTATTCGCTGGCCCGATGCGCTGTCATTCGGTCCTGAAGGCTATCTGTACGTCGCTGACAGCGCATTGCCCGAACTTATCTTAAAATCAAACGACCACATCAAGGCACAAGGCCCGTATCGAATTTTTCGATTCAAGCCCGGCTTTGAAGGCGTTCCCGGACAGTAGAAAGGATCAGGATTTTGAACGAGGAAACAACTAACAAGGCAGCGGAGTTCGACTGGACAAAGGTCCCCGAAATGCTGCAGGAAAAAGGTATCGACCTCGGTCTCGACCTGGGCATCAAAGTGCTGACCGCGCTGGCGATTTTCTATATCGGCCGACTCGTCATTCGCATGGCCGTTCGCGGGCTGCACAAAGTCATGCAGCGTCAGGAAGTCGACAAGACGCTCGAAACCTTCATCTGCAATCTCGCCAACGCGGCATTGATGGTCGTGCTCGTTATCGCCGTAATTGGTGCGCTCGGCGTAGAAACGACATCCTTCATTGCGATCTTCGGTGCGGCGGGTCTTGCCGTCGGCCTGGCACTGCAGGGCTCGCTGTCGAATTTTGCGTCAGGTGTCCTGATCGTGCTGTTTCGCCCTTACCGGGTCGGCGACTTTATCGAGGCAGCTGGCATAGCCGGAACTGTTGAGCAGGTTCAAATTCTGACCACGGTCCTGAAAACGGGCGATAACAAGCAAATTATTGTTCCCAACAGCCAGATCATGAACAGCATTATTACGAACTATTCGGCTAATGATACGCGCCGCATTGACATGGTGATTGGCGTCGGTTACGACGATGACCTGGACAAGGTTCGGGCGACGATCAAGGACCTCATTGAAGCCGATGACAGGATACTCGCCGAGCCGGCGCCGTTGATTGCCGTCGCCGAACTTGCTGATAGCAGCGTCAATTTCTTTGTTCGCCCGTGGGTCAAGTCATCCGATTTCTGGGCCGTGAAGTTCAACCTGACCGAAGCGATTAAGAAGCGCTTTGACAACGACAACATCACGTTCCCGTATCCGCAACGCGACATTCATCTCTACAAGCAGTTTGAGGACTAATTTGTCGCGGCGCCTAGTCCTCGTTATCAGGCTCGATAAAACACCAGCGTAATTTCGGAATTCGTTCTTTAAGCTCGCGCTCAAGCACATTGATGCTATCGACGGCAGCACCAATACTCATGTCGGGCCGCATTTTTATTTTAGCGGCGAGCATGGTGTCGGGTCCGAATTGCATGGTAATGGTTTTGAATACCTGTTCGATTCCGTCCTGGTGCGCGATGATCTCGTCGATGGCTTCCTGGATATCGGGGTCCGCTGAGCGACCTACCAGCAGCGAACGTATGCGCCACGCGATAAAAGCCGAGATCAATATCAGGATGACGCCGATACAAATTGAGCCCATCGCGTCATAGACCGGATTGCCTGTAATCCCGGCTATCAACAGAAACCCGAGGGCGAAAATCAGGCCTAACTGCGCGCCGATGTCTTCACCCAGTACGACAACGAGTTCCGAACTGCGGGTGTGTTTGAACCATTCGCGAAACGGCCTTTCGCCGCGAACCTTTTTGATCTCTCGCAACGCTCCGTATAGCGATGAACCCTCAAGAACGATTGCGATGCTCAACACGAGCATGGCAACCCACAGTTGTGACAAGGGCTCTGGGTGCTGCAGCTTGTGCACGCCTTCGTAAATGGAAAAAATGCCACCCATGCTGAACAGCAGCAATGCAACAATGAAACTCCAGAAGTAGCTCAGCTTGCCGTAACCGAGCGGATGCTCGTCGTCGGCTGGACGCTGCGACTGTTTAAGACCGAGGTATAGCAACACCTGGTTTCCGGTGTCGGCGTAAGAATGAATCGCCTCCGCCAGCATACTGCCGGAACCGGTAAGCCATGCCGCCCAGGATTTCGCCAGCGCAATGCCGAAGTTGGCGACGAAGGCATAGAGAATCGCGCGTGCCGTTGACTCGTGAGTTGCTGATGCCATGTGTAAACCAGATGCCTCGTCTGAATTTGATCAGGCATCATGCCACGGACCTTCTAATTCATGAATAGATTCAAAGCTCTGCTTGTGACGGTAGTGATGGGCAACGGTGCAGAAGCCGCCTGAGGCTATTGACGTGGGCAGTACCGGCAAGTACTGTGTTTTTATACAGTACTGGAGATAATGATGGCTGCTAGTCCCCACAAGGGCCGGGGTGCCGTTTCAGCACCACACGGCCGCTTCGCTACCCAGCAAACCGAACTTGACGGAGATGAAACGGCTCGCCTGGCTTCGATCGCGCCGGATACTGTTATCAAGGCGATGCCAGCCGACAAGATTATTAGCAGTAATGATTCGCCTGATGTGCCGTTCGACAAATCCATCAACCCCTATCTCGGCTGCGAGCATGGCTGCATCTATTGTTATGCGCGTCCGAGCCACAGTTATCTGGACTTGTCACCAGGCCTCGACTTCGAAACCCGAATATTTTACAAACCGAATGCGGCCGCACGTCTGCTGGATGAATGGCAAAAATCCTCTTATGAATGTAAGCCAATAACAATTGGCGCCAATACGGACCCGTATCAGCCCGCTGAGCGAAATCTCAAAGTCACGCGCCAGCTGCTGCAACTTTTTGCCGAGTACCGTCATCCGGTCAATATCATTACGAAGAGCCACCTCATCGCCCGCGATATCGATTTGCTGGGCAATCTCGCCAAAGACAATCTGAGCTCTGTCGCTATCTCAATTCCGACCATGAACGACGAGCTGAAACGCATCATGGAGCCGCGAGTTCCGTCCGCCCGTGCGCGACTCAAGGCTGCGAGAGATCTCGCGAATGCCGGCGTACCGGTCAGTGTGCTGCTTGCGCCGATCATCCCGGCCATCAACGACGGAGAAATCGAGTCGATTCTTAACGCGGCCGCCGCCGCCGGAATCACGCGGGCACGCTACATTTTCCTGCGGCTTCCACATGAACTGAGGTCGCTTTTTGAGGACTGGCTCAGGAGCCATTTTCCGGATCGCGCGCAGCATGTCATGAGCCTGGTCCGGCAAGCTGGCGGCGGCAAGATCTACGATGCCCGCTTCGGTCAACGGCAATCCGGACGCGGACCGTACGCCCAGATGCTCGCAGCACGCTTCAAAAAGGCGACCAGCGCTCTGAAAATGGATTCGGACGCCTACCAGCAGGGCCTTGATTGCACTCGATTTTTGCATCCTGCCAGGCAGCAGCTTGGACTCGATTTCTAGTTCACCGCTGCGCCGCAATTGCTATAGTAAGCAGGACGACCGGACCCGCCAATTCGAGAACTTATGCGGCCAGCGTCGGTCTTAACGTATAAGATGCGCGCCGGCCTCGCGCCTGGAAATCGAAACGTTCGAAAGCATGACAAACAAAAAAACTTACGCTGCAATCATTTCGCTGTTGATGTTGCCCTTTGTCGCTGTTGCTGAGGACGAAGATCTCTCCACTGTGGAATTTGACAATCCGCTGGACCAGACGGTGCCGGTCGCTGACGAACCAGCGCAGGCAGAACCGGACGCCGAACCAGAGGTGATCAGCGAAGAGATGCTGCTCGAAGAATTCGCTCGCTACCGCCGGCTCATCAGTGCCGGCACACTCGATGAAGCTGACATTACGGCGAAGCGTATCGTCGAAATGACAATCAAAATTTACGGCCCACGGTCTCGGGAGACAGCCAGTGCGCTGAATAATCTTGGCATTGTTCAGCACAGCAATAAGCAGTACGACGCTGCTATTCAGAACTTTACATCCGCAGTCGAAATCATCGAGTTAACCGAAGATCGGCTGAATGATGCACTGGTCAACCCGCTTAAAGGACTCGGTGCTGCCCAACTCGCAATCGGGCGACCTGACCAGGCGAGGCTGACGTTCGAACATGCCGCGCACATTACGCGTGTCAACGAGGGACCGCATAACATTGACCAGGTCGAAATCCTTGAGTCAATTGCCGAGAGTTTTATTCGCATGGGCGACACGAAGTCGGCACGCGAAATTCTCGATCGTATACACATCATCAACGTGAAATTTTTCGAGCAAGACCCGCTGGGACTGCTGCCAACGCTGATGACGCGTGCCGAGTGGCAACATCGCGCTGGCTACTACGCCGACGAGCGGGTCACTTACCGCCGTACGATTCGCATTATTGAAAGCAGCCAGGGCAAGGACTCATCACTACTGGTCGAGCCACTGCGACGCCTCGGTGAGTCGTTCTACTTTGCAGATCTGACGATGGCGACGGTGCATCAACAAGGCATGGTCTCGACGGGCGAGTTGTATTTGAAACGCGCCGCTCGAATTGCCGAAAAGGCAAAAGACATCGACTGGCAAGAATCGACCCGTACGCGCCTCGCGCTTGCCGACTATTACAACTTCACCAATGCACAAAACCGCGCCCGCTCGTTATACACCGAGACATGGGAATTTCTTTCTACCAACGCGGAAAGAATCAAAGTTCGCGACCAGCTATTTTCCGACCCCGTGCCGATCCGGGTGGGACCGTTGCCGGAGTTTGCCGGTGGCGGCCAGATCGGTGAGGTGCAAGCTGATGAGTTACTCAAAGGCAAGATTGTTGTCACTTACAATGTCACGGCTCGCGGCAGAATACAGGACCTGAGAACCGAAGCATTTCCGCCTCAATTTAGCGATATGCAAACGATGGTCCATCGTGAACTTCGAAGTCGCCTGTTTCGACCACGATTTGTTGATGGCGATGCGGTCGCGGCTGAAAATCTCGTTTTCGAGCATGAGTTCACCTACACACAGGCGGATCTGGACGCGTTGAAAAGTGCACAGGACGAATCGTAGTCAACCCCTATACTCCGGCAGGAACGCAGCAATGAACAGCCCCGAAAAGCACTTCGTTAACGGCAAGCCCCTCGTGGGTCCGTTCGAGAGTCATCTGCAACAGGCCGTATTCGGGCTGGGGTGTTTCTGGGGTGCCGAGAGGTGTTTCTGGCAAACTGAGGGTGTGTACACAACCGCGGCTGGCTACGCCGGCGGTCACCAGGACACGCCGAGCTACCAGGACGTTTGCAGCGGTAATACCGGCCACGCTGAAGTTGTACTGGTGATATTTGACCCGTCGGTCATCAGCTACGTCGATCTGCTCAAAGTGTTTTGGGAGAACCACGACCCAACAACCCTTAACCGACAAGGCAACGATATTGGTTCGCAATACCGTTCGCTTGTATTGACCACTGATGCAACGCAAGGCGAGATCGCAAAGCAATCCCTCGCGGCGTACCAGCAAAGCCTGGCGGCGGCTGGCCTCGGCAAGATCACTACGACAGTTGGGCCACTGGAACAATTCCATTACGCGGAGGACTACCACCAGCAATACCTCGCGAAGAACCCTGGTGGTTATTGCGGACTCGGTGGCACGGGCGTGAGCTGTGCCTAGCCGGTAGTGCTGGCCAAAGCCCCCCCGCCATCTGTAGTATTCGCTGGTGGCTGCCAACAAGAAAAAACAACCCAAAGCGCGTAAACCCAGCCGCAAGCAGGCCGAGAACGCTGTCCGAACACTGCTGCTTTGGGCCGGTGAGGATACCCGCCGGGAAGGCTTGCTCGACACGCCGGAGCGAGTCGCAAAAGCCTACGAGGACTGGTTCAGTGGTTACCGTGAGAACCCGGTCGATTATCTGCAACGCACGTTCGAGGAAGTCGAAGGCTACGACGAAATGATCGTGCTACGTGATATCGCATTCGAATCGCATTGCGAACATCACATGGCACCCATCATCGGCAAAGCGCATGTTGGTTACCTGCCAACCAACAAAGTCGTTGGCATTAGCAAAATAGCGCGTGTCGTCGACGCATTTGCGCGGCGCTTTCAGGTGCAGGAAAAAATGACGGCGCAAATCGCAAACTGCATTCAGGACGTATTGCAGCCGAAGGGCGTTGGCGTTGTCATTGAAGCCAAGCATCAGTGCATGACGACTCGCGGCATTCATAAGTCGGATGTCTCAATGCTTACCAGTCAGATGGTTGGCACATTCAGAAAAGACGCCCGCACCCGCATAGAGTTTCTGCGCATGATCGACGCGAACCGGTAGCTCCCCCATGCTGAAGTCGACCCTGGCCGCGCTTGGAGCCTTGCTGGCGTTGCTTGCGCTGTACCTGTTGCTCTGGCCGGTCGCGATAAACCCGGTTGCCTGGGACGCACCCGTCAATCGTGGCTACGTTGATCCGTTTCTGCCAAACGACCTGCTGACAGCGGCGACAAGTATTAGCCTGAGTCAATATGAGGCACCGGAGGACGCGACCCTGGGTAGCGATCAGCGTGTCTATGTCACAACCCGCAACGGCATGATCGTCCGTGTGCAGAATCGCGGTATCAGCGAATACGCGGACGTCGGCGGGCGGCCACTGGGCATCGAAGCCGATCAGGATGGATCATTGCTGATCGCAAACTCTTACCTCGGAATTCAACGGGTCACAGCAGAGCGCGAAGTCATTACGCTGCTCGACGAGGTGGATGGTAAGCCCCTGAACTACGCGAACAACCTGGCTGTCGGCAAAGACGGGGCAATCTACTTCAGTCTCTCAAGCAGCAAGTTCGGCGCCAAAGAGTTTCAGGGAACCTACGATGCCGCGCTGCTTGACCTTCTGGAGCATGGCGGCCACGGCAGCGTTTACGCGTTCGAGCCCACAACGAATAAAGTTACACGCCTGCTCGACGGTCTGAACTACGCAAACGGCGTTGCTATCAATGATGATGACAGCTTTATCCTGGTCGCCGAGACCGGACACTACCGAATCTTGAAATACTGGCTCAGCGGCGAACGTCGTGGCGAGCGCGAAATTCTCATCGACAATCTGCCGGGCTTTCCCGACAACATCAAAAGCGGTGCAAACGGTCGCTTCTGGATTGGTTTTGCCGCGCCACGAAACGATTTGATCGACAAATGGTCGGACAAACCCTTGTTACGAAAAATGCTGCAACGCCTGCCGTCATCAATGCGGCCGAGCGCGCAGCCGTTTTCGCATGTCATTGCAATAGACGGTGACGGTGACGTGCTGATGAATATGCACGACCCGTCCGCGCGCTTTCCGACCTTGACCGGCGTTCTGGAAACGCGCGACACGCTGTATCTGACAAGCTTGTTCGGCAATCAACTGCCCCGCATCCGCAAACGGGATTTATGAGCGACTCAAGGAACTAGTGTGGCAGCAGCGCCGGGTCACCTTTGTAGTTGTCGCCGAGCATCTGCTTGCGAATCAACGGTATCGGTGGTGAGCCATAGCTCAGGAACTGGTCGTGAAATTGTCCCCATGCCTCCCGTCCACCACGACCCGCTGTCCAGTCATCGCGGAGCTTGTTGATCATCAGCTTGCCCAGTGTGTAATTGAGATAGCCGGGGTCATAAGTACCACGAAAGGCCTGTTGGCTCGCATTGCCAAAATCCTGGAAGGCCTTTTTCTGGAACATTTTTTCGCTCTCTTCAACTGACATGCCTTCCGCATGAAGGCCAATGGCCGACAGGTAGCGCACGTTGCGCAACAAGGCGTTCAGCAATTGCCCGATGCGATATTCCGGGTCACCACCACCGAGTCCCGCATCGATCATCATTTGTTCACCGTAATGGGCCCAGCCCTCGACAAAAGAATAGCTGCTGAAATGCTGGCCGATACGGTTTTCGGCACGATTCGCATGCAGAAACTGCAGGAAGTGCCCGGGCCAGACCTCGTGTACTGAAGTGCCGAGCAAGTCTGTCTCGCCCGGAACGTAGGCGAGCTGATCTTCTTCAGACCAACTCGGGTCGGGTGGCGCGATGTAGTATACCGAAGGCAATCCTGTTTCGAATGGCCCCGGAATTTCGATATAAGCCGAATTGAAACGCCGATGTGGTGGTGCCTCGTCGACCAATGCGTCTTCAGTGCCAGGAATGCTAACGAGCTTATTGTCTTCGATGAATTTGCGCAGCCCCGGAAGTTGACGTTGCGCCCCACCGACGGCGCCTTCCGGTGGCTTGCGATTCTGAACTTTAAGCACACAGTCTTCGGTACTTGCACCCGGCGCAAACTCCGCACAGGCCGCATACAGCGCGTCGAGGTTTTGTTTGAGATTGAGCTCGCCCGCCGCCTTCAGTTCGGCAAGAGTGACATCGACGCCTTGCGTTGCGCTCAGCATTTTCAGGAATTTCTTCTCACCGAGTGCATAGTTGTTGGTCGCCGTATCGCGAAGACCATCGAGCCAACGTGCGGTTTCCTCCACTGCATCGGCCGCAGCGGTATTGGCCGCCGCGAACTGTCGCTGCAGTTGTTCGTCTTTCACGTCAGCAAAGAGTCCGGGTACGGTATTGCGGAAATAGTCGGCCATGCCGGAAAAAATCCCGTGAGCCGTCTCCACGTACGGTGCCGGCAATGGCGGCTGGAGGTTTTCCTGCATTGTCAGAAGCCAGCCAGGCAACTGCGAGACGTATTGGGTGTACGCAACGATACGCTCGTCGAGCGGCGCGTATTCGCGATCGATATAGGTACCCATACCGAGGCTGAATGAATACACCACCGGGTTGTTGGTCGGAAAACCGGAGTCGCGAATCCAGAATTGTTCGCCACGCAAGGCTTGCACCAGGTAGTCCCGTTCAAACGCCTCGATACCCTGCAGGTCATCGTAGCTTGCAGCTGCCGCAACAACGGCATCGATCCACTCCGCATATTTTTCAGTACCCGGAAGGCTGTTATCGGATATCTGGCCGTCGTACTGGTGTAACCCGGCGTAGACCGCTATCTCAGGATTGGCAGCGTAGTAGTCGTCAATCGTTTTGGCGGCGAAATCACCCCAGCCAGGCTTCGCGGCAGTCGCGAGCGCTTCGCTGCTGTCGTCGCTCCCGCCGCAGCTTGCGAGCAGAGTCAGTGCCGATACTACCAGGATGCGCTTCATCGTCATTTTCGGGCTCTTCATTCCAGTCCGAGCTCCGCAACGCCCTGTTGAAATGTAATGTCGACCGGAATTTTCGCCCGGGTCAGGCGGTCGAGATCGCCCTGCAATTCTGGCTTGATGATGCCGCGCGTCTCCGTCAGTTCTTTAACGCCCTCGTAGTCACCGTCACCTTGCAGCGTCAACAACAAACGTGACAAATCGGTCATCGCCACAGTCATGCGTTCGAAATCGACGTGATAGCGGCCGGTTTCAACATCACGAACGAACGCGCCCTTGTCCATGAAGAAATTGAAGCGAACCATATTTGCCTTGCCATGTGCACTTGATGCGCCGAAGCGAATGGAGCGGAACACGCTGGTCATAAAAGTGACGTAGTAGTCTCGCAAATCGACATTGCCGAGCTCGCCAGCTTTATGCAGTTCGGTAATCATGTACAGGCCGAGGACGTCGGCTTTGCCCTCCTCCATGCTGGAGCCGAGATCAAGCATGGCGTCCCCGACCGTGCTGCGGCCATCGATCGTATTCTTGATACCGAGACCGTGTGCAATTTCATGAAACATGGTGTTGGCGAAAAAAGCGTCGAAGCTGATGTGCTGGCGTTGCGACGCATCGATCAGCTCATCGGCAATTGGCACCAGGATCTTGTCGAACTTGGCTTGCATGGCATTTTTCAACTGCAGCCGGCGTGAGCCGCGGGCCAACTGCACGACTTCGTCGTTGGGCAGATTGATCGCGATCGTCTTGCCGCCCGCATTGCTGTGGCCTGCATAGTAGACGACGTCGTAGGCATTGAGGTCGGAGTCGGTCCCCGGGGTTTCCCACTTGTACTCATCCGGAACCGGCAAGCCCTTCTGCAAGGCGGGCAGGAAGTCGGCGAAGCGGCTCAGGCGATCACTCCATTCGAGGTCCTTGATCAGGACATAAGATTCGTACGCAGCACGATAGCCGAACAAGGCGTCTTCGTAGGTCTCAATAGGCCCAATAACGACGTCGATCTGATTGTCGCGCACATCCATCCAGTACATATCACTGACCTGATAATCGTCACTGATTAGCGCCGCCGCGCGAAGTTTCAGGTAGGTGGCGAAATCCGTGCTTTCGGCGAGCTTCGCTGCGGCGCGCAACAATTCGGCGGCGGCTTTCAATTCTTCGGCATACGCAACATGGAACGGGAGTAATGTCAGCCTACGTTCTGCATCCCGGCGAACGAGCGAATACAGGCTGTTCTTACCGGGCAAATAGGCCTCTTCGAATTCTTCCTTGCTCATGTCCGCCGGATAGAAATTCGCGCCGAGCGGTTTCGCGCCGACACCCTCGATGAACGGCTTGTCGCCATCAAGGCGATCCCATGGTCCATAGTTGATCTCAGCGAAACGTCGCGTCTTGGCGTCGGTGAGCGTTTCGAGCCACGCCTCGTAGTCGTCGCCATAGGCCTGCCGCCAAAACAAATCGTCCATAATCTGCGACGCGTCGATCAGCAGCTTGATCATTTCACGTTGATTGTCGCTGAGGGCGCCCAAGTCAGCGGTCAGTTCAAAATCCGCGTAGATTTCCGGCCTTGGCGAGACCGTCTCGAGCGCCTGAAACTGAGTCTCCGGAGGCGGTTCGCTACCGCAGGAGGCGAGAACGGTGCTTAGCATTACGATGCCCGAATGGCGCAGAGATTTTCTGGAAATCACGGTAATTCCTTGCAGCAGGTTCAATCCGGCATTATCGCACAAGCTCAAAGATCGACTAGCTGTACATCGCTGGCCTGCAGAGGCGTTCCCAGGAACTGACCACCGACGCGAGCGAACCGAGTGATGCCGTCTGTGGCCAGCAGCCTCAGTTCACCAGCGGTCTCGTTGCTTCTCAGCAGGCCTGTGGATTGCAGCGCCTGTCTGACAACGGCGGCGGTCGTTATTGCCGAATCAACGACCTCGACCTTGTCGCCCGCGATGACCGAAATCGTGTCGCGCAACAACGGAAAGTGTGTGCAGCCTAAAATGATGCTATTGGGCGTAAATGAGTCCGCCGTCGCCTCTCTGAGGTAGCGACGCACGATGGCATCGGTGATCTCGCCCGAGGTCCAGCCCTCTTCCGCGAGCGACACCAGCATTTCGCAGGCCTGCTCTCGCACTTCTGCCACCGGGTCACGAGCGGCGATCGCCTTGCTGTAAGCACCCAATCGAACCGTCGCTTCGGTCGCGAGGACAAGATGCGCGCCCCCGGGTCGTATCCTGACGGCGGCAGTGGCACCCGGCTCGACCACGCCGACGACCGGAATCGGCGCCATTTGCGCGCGCAGCGCGTCCAGTGCCACTGCCGATGCCGTGTTGCAGGCAACGACCAGCAGTTTGATGCCGGTTTCCTGCAGCTTCGCTGTCGCCTGGGTCGCATACCGCGCGATCGATGCGGGGCTCTTCGTTCCATAAGGAAGCCGGGCGGTATCGCCCAGATAGATCAGGTTTTCGTTCGGCAAAGCGTCGCGAATCGCTTTGAGCACGGTCAGCCCGCCAACACCAGAGTCGAATACTCCGATCGGGAGTGAGTTACTGTGAGATTCGGACATAGGCATATTGTGCCCAATGAAACCGTTCTGTGGAATAATTCCGCCCCACCGAATAGTCGGGATCCAGAGCATTGCAAAAACTAATCTACGCTAGCGGCGCGTTGCTCGCGTTGCTGATCATCATTGGATTTGCATTACCGCGAACCCATAAGATCGAAGTATCGATCGAGATCGACGCACATGTGGCGACCGTATTCGCGCTGGTGAATGATTTGCAGCGGTTTTCAGACTGGTCGCCGTGGAGTCACACTGACCCCAACGCCCGCATTCTATTCTCCGGCCCGGTTCGCGGAGTGGACGCCATGATGACCTGGGACGGCGCGATCATCGGCAGCGGCAGTCAGCTCATTACCGAAAGCCGGCCGCATGAACATGTCGGCATGGTGATGAATCCCGGCGAATCCGGCGAAGCACGCGCCTGGTTCGATCTGACGCCAGGCGTTGGCACGACACTGGTGCGCTGGGGATTTGAAGCGGACTACGGCATGAATATCGTTGGCCGTTACTTTGCGATGATGCTCGGCGGTATCGTCGCGCGCGATTACCACGACGGTTTGCTGCGCTTGAAAGACCTGGCAGAGGGATTGCCGAGTGCCGATTTCAGCGACATTGAAATTGAGCATATCGTCGTCGAAGCAATACAAATTGCTTACCTGTCGACAAGCTCAAGGTCGGATCCGGACGCGATCTCGGAGGCGCTGGGAAAAGCCTATTTCCAGATTCTGAGCTTTATCGACAGCAATAATTTGTCAGATGCCGGCGCGCCACTGTCTATCACGCGCGCCGTTAGTGGCTCGGAGCTGCGCTTCGATGCGGCTATCCCGGTACGGGGTGTCAAGGACAATACGCCCCGTGACGGCAGTGGCGTCAAAATTGGTCAGACCTACGCCGGAGCGGTGATCCGCGTCCGCCACCTGGGCTCATACAAGGGGCTCGGTGCCACGCATCGCAAGATTTCTGCCTACCTCGCGGCCTACGGTATCGCGCGCAACGGCGCTGCCTGGGAATCGTATGTGAGCGATCCCGGACAGGTTGCAGAGGCCGATCTGCTGACCTACGTCTACTACCCGATCAAGCGTGACTAGTTCGATTTCACCAGGAACGGCGGAACTCGAACTTCATCGGCATCGTTCAGGGCCAGGGGCACCTGGGTGTCGTCCTGTTGACGGACCATTTCCCGGAACAGAATCACGAGCGAGCTCGCACAGTCGCTGGCTTCGTCGCAGGACATCTTGCGAACCGAGGCGCAAATCGGTCCTTCGCCGTTGAGCGGCGCCACACTGTGCATTTGCCGCCTGACATCGGCGAACAGCTGCCTTAAGCCGACCGGTAATTCATCCTCATGGATGTCGACGAGGTTGTTCTCGTAGGCCTTGATAAGTCGTTGTTTTATATGACCATGGCCGGCCAGCACCGTCAGTGCGGCGTGAAAGCGATCGACGTGATTCGTCATTGTCACTCCAGCGTTTAATTCTTATTGTGCCGCTCGTTACCCTCTCGGCGGCTTGTACGCTTGTTCTTTGTCTTGGAGTTGACTACCTCCTGTAGTCGGGTCCCCTGCAGAACCCAAAATCCATCTGAGACTCCCTATCTATCAAGTTCTTGCGCACAGTTTTTATAGCAGACAATCCGAAGTGCACGCAAGGGAAATCAGCAGCTGCCGTTAGCGGCTGATCTCTATGCTCCAGCGTTCGTCACCCAGTGTTCTTTCAGTCGAGAACAGCGGATTCGACTGTCCGAGCGCCCATTCAATCGCAAGCGTCTCGCTCATGATGTAGTCGCGATGCTCCTTGATCGCCTGTTCGACAGCCGTCGAGCCGGACACGCCCAGTGTGATCCGGTCAGACACTTCCAGGCCGGCAAGCTTGCGCGCGTCCTGAATGGAACGCACCAGTTCGCGAGCGAATCCTTCGTTGATCAGCTCATCATTGAGCGTTGTGTCGAGCGCCGTCAGGTAACCCGAATCTTCGGCACAGGCAAAGCCTTCGGCCGAGCTGGTCTCGATCAACACGTCTTCGCCTGTCAGTGTGATCGTTTGCCCATTGACGTCGATGTCAAAGTTTTCACCCGCCGCAGCTGCACTGGCAATGACGGCACCGTCAGCGTCTTCCAGTGCTTTGCGAATGACGGGAATCAGTTTTCCATACTGCTTACCGATGCGCGGCAGGTTCGGTTTGATGCGATAGCTAACCAGCCCGGCATCACGTGCGATGAACTCGACCGCCTTGACGTTCAACTCATCGAGAATCTGGTCCTGGTGACTGTTGAGCGCGTTTGCAGCTGCGTCACTCGGTGCACGAAGTAACAGTCGACTTAAAGGCTGCCGCGTTCGAACACCGGATTGGCCACGTGCCGCACGTGCCAAACCGACAACCTTCTGCACGACATCGATATCGAACAACAGCGCATCGTTTTGCCAGGCTGGGTCGGCTTTCGGCCAATCCGCCATGTGCACGGATTCCGGCGCATCGGCGTCGACGCTTCGAACCAGATTCTGGTACACGTTTTCAGCCAGAAACGGCACAAACGGCGCCATCAGTTTATGCGCTGCGTTCAGGCATTCATACAAGGTCAGGTAGGCCGCCTGCGTATCTTCGGCATCCGTCGATTTCCAGAAGCGACGGCGATTTCGACGCACGTACCAGTTACTGAGTTGGTCGACGAATGATTCCAGCGCCTCGCCCGCCGTCTTGGCGTCAAAATTGTCGAGCGATTCGGTCACGGTCGAGATGGTTTTGTGCAACAGCGCCAGTGCCCAGCGATCGATCTCGGGGCGGTTTTCCGGTTTGATCTGATGACTCAGGTCGACTTCATCGAGTCGCGCGTACAGCACGAAAAATCCGTAGGTATTCCAAAACGTATTGATGAATGAACTCGCGACGTCGGCCACGATCTCGACGGACACGCGTTTGGCAACGTCAGGCGATAAGCGCGCGAGGAAATACCAGCGCAGCGCATCCGCGCCAACCGTATCGAATACGTCATAGGGGTTAATGATATTGCCCACCGACTTCGACATCTTCTTGCCGTCTTTGTCGACGATCAGATTCAGGCAAATACAATTCTTGTACGCAACACTATCGGATACCAGGGTCGCAATCGCGTGCAGCGTATAGAACCAGCCGCGTGTCTGATCGATGGCTTCACAGATGTAGTCCGCTGGAAAGTGTTGCTCAAATTTGTCACGATTTTCGAATGGGTAATGCCATTGCGCATACGACATTGCGCCTGAATCAAACCAGCAATCGATCACTTCAGGAACTCGTGTCCAGGTCTTGCCGTCTTTTTCAAACGTTACGTCGTCAACTGCAGGACGATGCAGGTCAAGGTCGCTAAGCGCTCGTCCGGTCAGGTCTTCGAGTTCGCCGACAGATCCGATGCAATGAAACTCGCCTTCACCGTCGGTCCAGACGGGTAATGGCGTTCCCCAAAAGCGCTCG
Source organism: Woeseiaceae bacterium (assembly GCA_021773115.1). Taxonomy (GTDB): domain Bacteria; phylum Pseudomonadota; class Gammaproteobacteria; order Steroidobacterales; family Woeseiaceae; genus UBA1847. Next base: position 231,416 of record JAJFKS010000006.1, read on the forward strand.
CGCGACAGCGCCCAGTCAACGTTGTTTTCGAGCCAATTACCAAAGCGGCCATCTTTGATGTGTTCAGGAACCCAGTTGATTGTCTGGTTTAGTTCGCTCATGCGCTCGCGAAAATCGGAAGTACGGATATACCAGGCGTTTTTCGCGTAATAGAGAATGGGATCGCCGGTACGCCAGCCGAACGGATAGCTGTGCAGATAACGCTCGGAGCGAAACATCATGCCGCGCTCTTTCAGGATGCGAATAAGCGGCTTGTCCGCATCTTTGAAGAACAGGCCTTTGACCGGCTCGACTTCATCGACGAAATGACCGTCGAGGCCGACACCATGCACGACCGGCAGATCGTTGGCTTGACCGAGCGCGAGATCATCGACGCCGTAGGCTGGCGCCGTGTGCACGATGCCCGTGCCGCTTTCCGTACTGACGAAATCTGCTGCAAACACCTGGAACGCGTTCGGCGCATCGATCTCCAGGTAGTTGAATAGCTGTACGTATCGCGTTCCAACCAGCCTCGAGCCCTGCACCGTCTTCAGAACCTTGTGCTCGACATCTCGGAACACAGCCTCGCGAAGCGCTTCCGCAACGATAAGTGTCTGCCCCTCGGACTCACAGAAGCTGTAGTTGATGTCATTGCCGACGGCGAGCGCGAGGTTCGACGGCAGCGTCCAGGGTGTCGTCGTCCAGACGAGGAAATAGGTATCGACTTCGCCTTGCAGTTGAAAGCGTACGGTGATCGATGGGTCCTCCACGTCCTTGTATCCGAGTGCCAGTTCATGTGACGACAGAGTTGCTCCGATACGGGGGTCATAGGGCACAACTTTGTAGCCCTGGTAGATCAGCTTCTTGTCCCAGATTTTTTTCAGCAGATTCCAGACGGATTCAATGTAGCTGTTGTCGAGCGTGTAATAGGCTTCGTCGAGATTCACCCAAAAGCCCATGCGCTGCGTCATTTTTTCCCAGTCGCCGATGTAGCGCATAACCGAGTCGCGACAGCGCTTGGTAAATTCCGCGATACCGACCTTTTCCTCGATTTCTTTCTTGTCAAAAATACCGAGTTCTTTCTCAACTTCGTGCTCAACGGGCAAACCGTGCGTGTCCCAGCCAGCTTTTCGCGGCACATGAAAACCCTGCATAGTTTTATAGCGCGGGAAAATATCTTTAAAGCTGCGCGCCAGGACATGGTGAATACCGGGCTTGCCATTCGCCGTCGGCGGACCTTCGTTAAAACTAAACTGTGGATTTCCCTCAGTCTGGTCGAGTGTTTTCTGGAACACATCGTGCTCACGCCAGAACTCCAGCACCTCGGTCTCCAGTGCCGGCCCATCGTATCGACCTTGAACTTCTTTAAATGACAAAACCTAAACTCCAATTACAACAACGCCCTGGCAATTAAGGTGGCAGTCACCCTAACTCATCGGAGTTAGGGTGACTGCCACCTTAATTGCCAGGGCGAAAATTCTTCGCGGTACCACCCGGTTTCACGGCTTGATGCCGCCTCATGAACTGGCCTCAGCCAATTCGACACTCGTATCGTGAGTCAGTCGTCCTACCCTACTCAGACCAAGCTTTCAGGCGGCAACTCCAGGGTGATGTTCAGCAACGTCAGACCCGGAGCTCTCACTCTCCTCCGGTCGCTTGAGTCTGATTGGGCTGCATACTCGTCCCTTTCAACGTCTTGTCGAGGAAACTAGCGTCCAAACCACGAAAACACAAGTAAAATTGCATTCAGAGTTCCGCCAGTTCGGCACAGTCTATGCACTGTGTCGCGGTCGGATCGAACGCCATGCGTTTCGGGTTGATGGGTTCGTCGCAACTGCGGCAAATGCCGAAGCCACCGTCATCAAGTCGTTTCAGCGCGGCGTCAATTTTTCTTATGGTCGCCTCGCGCCGCAGGCTGGAAGCTTGCGCCATGGCCTGCGCCTGCATCGCGTCCATGCGTGACAGCCGCCCGACTTTAGACTGATCGAGCTCGACAACCGCTGATGAATCCTCGCTGCTGGCGGCAATGGAGAGCAACTCGCCTTTCAGGGTGAGTAGTCTTTCCCGCATCTCATCGGCAATCTTGCTCAATCTTTATTGCCTTTGGCGAAGTCAATCGCATCTTCGAGGCGGTCATCGCCCCAAAACAATTCATCGCCGTCGACAATAAACGACGGCGCGCCGAAAATCCCCAACGAGCGCGCTTCGTTGGTTGCCTCTTCGTAAGCCTCGCGATTGTCATCAGCATTCGCCAGTACCATGACGCGCTCGGCGTCCTGCCCGGCTACTTCCAGACTCTGAACCAGATTGTCCTCATCACCCGCCGGAACGCCTTCCTGTATCCATAACGCATACGCGGCGCGGACGTAATCCTCACACCAGCCTTCCTGCTCACCAATGATCGCAACACGATTCGCCCGATCGAAGTTTTCCAGTGGATAGCTCACCGGAAATCGCGCAGGGAGCTGGTAACGGGCAGCACGCCGTTGCAAGTCGCGCCACATGTACTTTTCTTTGGCGGGTTTGCCCTTGAACGGCACATTGTTCATTTCCAGCATTAACGCACGAACACTGAAAGGCCGCCAATTAAAGCGAACGCCAAATTGCTGCTCGATTCCACGCAGCCGCATTACCGTCAGATAGGTATAGGTGCTGCCGATCGAAAACCAAAAATCAATTCTTTTCATCATCGTCTTCCGATCGTGCGAGTTCGTCGTGCGTAAATATTCTGGGTCTGTCCGGGTCCGCGAATTTGTCCGCCAGTTGTCTGACTGTTACGACCAGTCGCGTACGAATTGTCCGCAAGTCATCAATTTCGGCGCGCAGTCGAGTCCGGCGCAATAGTGACACCATCGATGCCAACAAGGTGGCCTGGGCCTCGATGAGCCACAATGATGTGGAAAAACTGATCGCGAATACGACAACAGCAAAAATCCCCCAGGCAAGCCCGAACCAGTTACCGATAAAAAACGCCGCCACCAGGTACAGCATTGGCAGGATTGCCACCGCCGCGAAAACCTTGAGTGTTGCGACGTCATCCGTTTCATAACTGAATCGCTCGCCAACCACTGCTGCAATCCATCCGACCGGCAAGTGCAACAGCAGGCCGGGGATTGCGACAGGCAACATCATCATCGCCAGCAGCGAGCGACCCATCAGCCGTCGGAAAGCCTTGCCCACGGAGATCTTCTGTCGCATTTGGTAGTCCTTCAGGCCCAGCGCCTCCAGCCGCGACTGGTAGTCTTCGATTTCCTTTCGAAATGCGACCATCTCGGGCTCATGCCCCGATTTTTCCCAGGTCTCGACGAATCGGCGATTGAGCTCGACGTAGGTCGATGGCGTCAAGTGTGCGGTTGCTGGCTTGTACAGTCGGCGTGCGGTCTGGATAAAGCGCAATGTGCTCCAGTCAGGCGCATTCAACGTCACGGCCTTCAGTGAATTCGCAAGATAATTGGTGAGTTCAAGAACCGCACCGCGTTCGTCGGCGATAAATTTTTCGATCCAGGCCTCGTCGATGACGATGGGTTCGCCGAATTCGATCAGCACCTGGCTTCGAAACCGGTCCCGGTGTATGTAATTCAGCCCGCAGGGTATTATCGTAACCGTCACCTTGCCGCGCGCGGCCACGCTCAGAGCGATTCGCGCCGTCCCCGTCTTAAGCTTGACGAGTTGCGATTCCGTATGACTGATGCCTTCGGGAAAGACGCCGATGCAATTGCCGGCTTCGATAACACCGTACAAGCGATTGAATGCACCGCTATTGTCAACCTGTCCATCGTGATCCTCTTTTCGATAAACAGGCACCGCACCGGAGGCATCCAGCATTCTTCCCAGCAGCGGGTACTTCCAGAGCTTCGAGTTGGCAATAAAGTGCAATGGCCAGCGGCCGCAGCGCGCGGTCAACAACCAGCCGTCCATTAGCGCGTTCGGGTGATTGCCGGCAAAAATGACCGGCCCGTCGGCAGGAATTTTCTCGTCGCCGACCACATCGATTCGCCGAAAGAACGTATTGGTGATCAGGTGCACCATCGAATTGATGAAGTGCTGGAACATTGTTTGAGTCCGCGTCTGCGTCGGGTGAGCTCACTTTGCGATTGCCGGCGCTTTGCTGTCAAATACACCGGTGTTCCCTGACGCCAAATTTATCCAGTCAAACGGTATCCGCATGGCCGTCTACCAGCAGGGTGAAGGCCCGGCGGTCATTATGGTGCACGGCTTCCCGGAACTCGCCTTCTCCTGGCGTCACCAGATGCCTGCGCTTGCGAAGGCAGGCTTCCGGGCGATCGCGCCCGACATGCGGGGTTATGGGCAGTCCGACTGCCCTGAGTCGGTCACCGCGTATCGCATGGCTGATCTCGTCGGCGATCTGGAGGGCCTGCTCGACACCCTGGAACTCGAGCGCGCGACATTTGTGGGACATGACTGGGGAGCCCTGATTGTCTGGCATCTTGCAATGCTCGCGCCAGACCGGGTCGAAAAACTGATTGCGCTCAATATCCCGCATCTTCCTCGGCCGCCCGTCGACTCCGTCGAAATTATGCGACACAAATTTGGCGATGATTTTTACATCGTAAACTTTCAGGACTCGACTGAGGCTGACCGGGCTTTTGCCGCTGACCCGGCACACTTTTTCACAATGCTGATGCGGAAGAACCAGATACGCCGTGCACAATTTGAACAGCTGCCGCGTTCTATGAAAACGCTCAGCCTGTTAAAGACCATGAAACGCGACGAATCAGGCGGCGACGCACTGCTCGATGATGCAGAACTCGCTTACTTCACTAACGCGTTTGAGCACACGGGATTCACGGGCCCAATCAACTGGTATCGAAACTGGACACAGAATTGGCAGTCAATGGAGGGGGTCGAGCAGCGCATCGATATTCCGACGCTGTTTATCGGCGCCGTCGATGACGTTGTAATTGCTCCGGAGCAGATCGAAGCCATGAAACCCCTGGTCAGGAACCTGCGTATCGAAATGCTGGAGCCTTGTGGGCACTGGACCCAACAGGAGCGCCCTGACGACGTCAATCGCATCATTATTGACTGGTTGCGCGACCTCACTTGAATGGCGATCCCATTTTTGTGGCGTCGACAGGCGAACTGCCACGGTAAAAAATTCAAAATACGCCCTTCTTCGTCAATTCTGCTTTTATTTAGCGCTATTGTCTGGAATAAAGCCCAAAAATACGAACAGTGCTCTCCATATCCACCGCTGCGTCTGCCCTCTGTAACGCAGCATTTTTTGCGTAATTTTTAAGACAATTGCGTTATTTTACGATTTTTTTGATCTTAGAAGCGTACTTTCGACGATCATAATGGATTCAGGACACTGCCGAACGACAAGCGCCGGCGAACAGGCGGTGCTGGTGTAGCGGGCCTTCAGGTATTTATGTCTCTATTTTCGGTTTAAGTTCGCGATTATTACTAATTTAGTCGTTATCTTCTAAAAACTAGACCGATCATGACTATTCGGTATTGTTCGTGCCTGGGGCTGCCCGTAGCCACAAGTATTCCCGGTTTAGTCAATTTTTGCCGATTTTAGGCGCTTTACTGCTCTAAACCAGGCGCAATACGCAACACTACCGGAAATCAGGAAATTAAATATCTCTTGCGTCGTGACAATATCGCGGCCACTTTCCAGCACGTCGCCAGTGACCGCCATCACGCGCATGCCCATAGCCAGGATCAGTGCAACGATAGCGGCCAGAGATTCTGCCGCGCTGACAAACGCCTGCCAGGCGGGGCGCCAGATCATAACGGCGAGACAGGCAAAGCACGCGGCGTAGTACAGCAGTCGTGCCAGCGGCCAGCCGTCCAGGAACGCGATTCGCACATTAATGCCGAAATAGTAGTCGGCAATCAGGAATACGAGTGTCGCGGCGTAGTAAAAGGTGAATAGCCTGTGCATGGCTCAAGGATTGCGCGGAATGCAGAAGGTTGCAATAAAGGGGCTTTGGACTGGGTCTATTGGGGAAACGTCATGGGAGAACGTGCGTGCTAATCAGGAAAACCGCCGATATTCGGCCTTCGGAAATCACTAGTGAAACCAATTACTTGAACCGGCGCGACTTCATTCGCGCGGGTGCGATTGCCGGTGGGTCGTTAATTGCTGCGTCGGCTGGAGCGGCGGTCATTCCGGACACACGGCAGGCAAAGCTTTCTGGCATCAGTAAGAGCCCGTTCAGCACAGATGAGGCGCCCAACAGCTTCGAAGACATCTCCACCTACAACAATTTCTATGAGTTTGGCACCGGCAAGGCAGATCCGTTCCGGAATGCACAGGACTTCAAGCCGCGTCCGTGGACCATCGAAGTCAGTGGCTTCGCCGAGAAAACGGGCACCTTCGATTTCGACGATTTCATGAAACCGTTTGATCTCGAGGAACGTATTTACCGCATGCGCTGTGTCGAGGCCTGGTCGATGGTTATCCCATGGGTCGGTATTTCACTCGCCGAGGTGGTCAAGTACTTCCGGCCGACCTCCAAGGCAAAATATGTCGCCTTTGAAACATTGAACGACAAAGAGCAAATGCCCGGCATTCGTCGTCGCTCGTTAGACTGGCCGTATCGCGAAGGCCTAACGATCGAAGAGGCGACCAATCCGTTGTCGATCTTAGCCGTTGGTATTTACGGCAATTCGATCCCGAATCAGAACGGCGCACCGATTCGATTGGTCACGCCCTGGAAATACGGTTTCAAGGGAATCAAGAGCATCGTCAAGATCAACTTCACGTCGTCGCGCCCCCGCACCAGCTGGAATATGGCAGCAGCAAATGAATATGGTTTCTATGCCAACGTGAATCCGGAAGTGAGCCATCCACGATGGAGCCAGGCCCGTGAACGCCGCATCGGTGCCGGCCTGTTTGCCGATAAACAGGAGACCCTGATGTTTAATGGCTATGGCGAGCAGGTCGCGCATTTGTATAAAGGTCTCGACCTTCGCCGCAATTTCTAGGCCGACGTGAATACGCTGCAACAAATCCGGTTTATCTGGAAGCCCTTCATATTTCTGCTGTGCCTGGTGCCAGCAACGATGGTTGTTACTGACGTATTCGGACTAACGGGCAGCCTGGGTGCCAACCCGGTTGAAGCCATACTCGACCGCTTCGGAAACTGGGGCCTGCGCTTCATCATGATAACGCTGGCGATTACGCCATTGCGCCGCATGACTGGCTGGAACTGGCTGTCACGATATCGGCGCATGATTGGGCTGTTTACGTTCTTCTACATTGCCATGCATTTCACGACCTGGTTCGTACTCGACCGTGACATGCTACTGAGTGAAGTCGTCGAGGACCTGACGAAACGCCCATTCATCCTGGTTGGGTTTACGGCCCTGCTGATCCTGACAGCACTCGCCATCACATCCTTCACCGCGATCCGCCGACGCATGGGTCGTCGCTGGCAAATCCTGCACAATGCTGTCTATATCGTGGGCATCCTCGGCGTCTGGCACTACTGGTGGCAAGTCAAGAAAGACATCACCGAACCGCTGATTTACGCAGCCGTACTGGCAACGCTCCTCGGCGCGAGAATTATTTGGCGCCTGGCGCGTAGAAGAAAACAGCGTCGAGCGGCTCTCCAAGCGCAAGTGCAATCTTGAATGCGACCTCGAGCGACGGCGAATATTTTTCTTTCTCGATCGCAACGATTGTTTGACGCGTAACTCCAACCTGCTCGGCAAGTTTTTGCTGCGTCATTTCATCGCGGGCAAATCGCAACTTGCGAATATGATTTCGAACCTGGGTTGCTGCCATTAGTTACCGACTCGGTAGTAGCCGATCACTGCTAACAGCTTCACCACTTCAGAAGCTGTTAGTGCAGCCAGGATCCAGACGGCGACCATTAACACGCTGGGCTCACCAAGCTCCGGCATCGCGGTCGTCGCTATGATTCGCCCGACAATCCAGAATAATATGAACCCCAGCACAAAACCGGCTAGCCGTTCGGCCTTCAGATCGATAAGTTTGTCACGCTCGTCCTCGCCTGCCTCTCTCGGCGATACAGCGGCAATAATCACGTGGTAGATGATCTCGATAACGACCAGGGCAATGACGCCGGCGATACTCAGGCCGATCAATCGCCAGCTACCGGCGGCACTATCGACGGCATCAATCGCTTGCGGAAAGTAATAGACTGAAACCACGACAATGCCCAGCAATAGGCCCCAGGTACTTTTCTCTTTAGATGTTAGATCCATTTCCCGCCCTCAATCTCACAATTAACTCAGATTGAAATGTATATAAACCTATACAGTTTGTCAAAGATTTTTTACATCTTTGATCCAAGAAAACCCGGCCGAAGCCGGGCTCTCCTGTACTCAGGGTAGCGAACAACTTACATCATGCCGCCCATACCACCCATGCCACCCATATCCGGCATTGGCGGATGACCCGCATCATCCTGCGGTGCATCAGCAACCATTGCTTCGGTTGTCAGCAGCAGGCCTGATACAGAGGCAGCGTTCTGCAGTGCGAAGCGCGTGACCTTGGTGGGATCCAGGATACCCATTTCGATCATGTCGCCGTATTCGCCGGTCGCTGCGTTGTAGCCGTAGTTGCCCTTGCCTTTGGCAACAGCATTCAGCACAACACTCGCGTCGCCGCCCGCATTGCGAACGATCTGACGCAGCGGCTCTTCAACGGCACGCTTCAGGATATTGATACCCACGTTCTGATCGTCATTGTCGCCAACGAGCTTCGCGATCTTGGTGACTGCTCGAATAAACGCAACACCACCACCCGGGACGACGCCTTCTTCAACGGCGGCGCGAGTTGCGTGCAGCGCGTCTTCAACACGTGCTTTCTTTTCTTTCATTTCGATTTCGGTAGCAGCACCCACTTTGATGACGGCAACACCGCCAGACAATTTGGCAACACGCTCCTGCAGCTTCTCTTTGTCGTAATCCGACGAAGAGTCTGCAATCTCGGCGCTGATCTGCTCGACACGACCCTTGATGTCAGCTGCTTTACCAGCACCATCAATAATCGTTGTCGCTTCCTTGGTGATCTGAATCTTCTTGGCTTCACCAAGATCTTCAAGCGTCGCCTTTTCAAGTGACAGCCCGACTTCTTCAGAAATAACCTGACCGCCGGTCAATACTGCGATGTCCTGCAGCATGGCCTTGCGGCGATCGCCGAAGCCCGGTGCCTTAACAGCAGCAACTTTCACGATACCGCGAATGTTGTTGACAACCAGGGTTGCCAGCGCTTCGCCTTCGACATCTTCACAGATAATCAGCAGCGGACGGCCTGCCTTGGCAACGCCTTCGAGGACCGGAAGAAGATCACGAATGTTCGAGATTTTCTTGTCGTACAGAAGGATCAGCGGGTTCTCATGTTCTACCTGCTGGCTGTTCGCGTCATTGATGAAGTAAGGCGACAGGTAACCACGATCGAACTGCATGCCTTCCACGACATCGAGTTCGTTCGCAAGACCGGAGCCTTCTTCTACGGTGATGACGCCTTCTTTGCCAACTTTGTCCATAGCGTCGGAGATGATTTCGCCAATTTCAGGATCAGAGTTTGCAGAGATGCTGCCAACCTGTGAAATAGCTTTCTCGTCTTCGCAAGGCTTGGACAACTTCTTCAGCTCTTCGACCATCGCAGCCGACGCCTTGTCGATACCGCGCTTCAGGTCCATCGGGTTCATGCCCGCAGCAACAGACTTCAGACCTTCGCGCAGGATTGCCTGTGCGAGAACCGTTGCCGTTGTTGTGCCGTCGCCAGCAATGTCAGACGTCTGTGAAGCGACTTCCTTCACCATCTGAGCACCCATATTTTCAAATTTGTCTTCAAGCTCGATTTCTTTGGCAACCGATACACCATCTTTGGTGACAGTCGGTGCGCCAAAACTCTTATCGAGCACGACATTGCGGCCTTTAGGACCCAGGGTCACTTTTACCGCATTGGCGAGGACGTTTACGCCGGCAAACATTTTCTGCCGTGCGTCATCCCCAAATCGTACTTCTTTAGCAGCCATCTTTTTTTCCTCTTTATCCTTCGATTACCGCCATGATGTCGTCTTCCTTCATCACGAGCAGTTCTTCACCTTCGACCTTGACCTCTGTTCCGGCGTACTTGCCGAACAGAACCTTGTCGCCAACCTTGACGTCGAGCTTGCGGACTTCGCCGTTCTCGAGAATCTTGCCGTTGCCTGCAGCGACAACTTCACCCTTGATGGGTTTCTCCGCTGCAGCGTCAGGAATGACGATTCCGCCGGGTGATGTGCGCTCTTCTTCCATGCGCTTTACTATTACCCGGTCATGAAGCGGACGCATCTTCATGGTGCTTATCTCCTGTAAATTGTTAATTTATAACCATTTTTAGGTGGTTGGAGCAGCCGGTGTTTGTTAGCACTCGGTCGCTGCGAGTGCTAATAATAGGCATCGTGCCGTAAAATTCAAGCGCCAAAATCCGACAGGTGCCCATGACTGGGGCCGCCAATGGCGTAACATTCGCGTTTGTGTGCCGGTCCGTATTGGTTGGCCAACGCATATTCACCCGAGAAGGGCTCTATGACACAGTTTCAAAAAGTATTTGCGGTACTCCTTATCGTGCTTCCGGTGGGCTCTCTCCTGGCAGCCAATGAGCGCCCCTTGCCACCGCAGGAAGTGTTCCACTATGTCGTTTCGGATAGCGGCGATGCCTTCGAGATCGACTGGGCGGTCAACGATGGCGCCTATATGTATCGGGATGCTTTCGGTTTCTCCGTGGATAACGACGCGATTGTGCTTGGGACGCCCGAACTGCCGACAGGTGAAGTGCATTCGGACGAGTTTCTTGGCGAGCAGGTGGTTTATCGCCACAACTTCTTTGTTCGAATCCCCTACTCCGTCCAGGGCACCGCCCCGAGCAGCGTCGACCTCACAATCAACAGTCGCGGTTGCCTCGACGAGGGTTTTTGCTACTTGCCACAGAGCTGGACCGAAAACCTCGCCCTTAAAGTCGCCGCATCTGACAAAAAGCCACTGAGCTTTGGCAGCATCGGCGGAAACTCTATGGACGTAGCGCTCCCGGCTGACCAGGTGTTCAAGCCCGATGCGTTCGCGATTGACGGCAACACCATCGAGTTCGGCATTCGCCTGCTGCCCGATTACTACTTGTACAAGAGCAAAATCAGCGTCCGCTCGCTGAGCGACAATGCCAAGGCCGGACGACTGGACCTGCCCAAGGGAAAGCTCAAGACCGATGAGTGGCTCGGTGAGCAGGAGGTTTACTTCAACGAAGTCTTTGGCAAGGTCGCGATCGCTCGCGCCACACCTGAGGCCATGGACCTGCAGATTGAGCTCGCCTACCAGGGCTGCAAGGTTGATGGCATCTGCTATTTGCCGGTGACAAAAGCGCTGACGGTGAGCTTGCCCGAAGCGACGACAACGTCCGACCTTTCAACTATTGCCAACTCAGGCGCGCCGGTCTCCGAACAGGCGCGGCTTGCAGGAATTATTACCGACTCCAGCATTTGGGTGGCAGCTGGTTTGTTTTTTCTCGCAGGACTCGGCCTTGCATTTACACCATGCGTATTGCCAATGGTGCCAATTCTTTCCGGCATTATCGCGGGCGAGGGTGACAACGTCAGCCCGATGCGTGGCTTTACGCTCGCGTTGAGTTACGTCATGGGTATGGCGATTATCTACACGGCAGCAGGTGTTGCAGCAGCAGCCGCTGGCCTGCAATTGCAGGCAACGTTTAACCAACCCTGGATTCTGATTTTGTTCGCGGGCCTGTTTGTCGCTCTTGCACTCGGCATGTTTGGTGCCTACGACCTGCAAATGCCAAGCGGCCTGCAAAGCAAACTGTCCGGCGTCAGCGGCAACCAGAAGAGCGGCACGATGATCGGCGCGTTCGTCATGGGCGCACTGTCCTCACTGATTGTCACGGCCTGTGTCGCACCAGCGCTTATCGCCGCGCTAACTGTCATTGCGCAAACCGGCGACATGTTACGCGGCGGCAGTGCCCTGTTCGCCATGAGCCTGGGTATGGGTGCGCCGCTGCTGGCTGTCGGCGCGGCACAGGGAAAACTGCTACCAAAAGCCGGCGGCTGGATGGTCGCGGTAAAGAACAGCTTTGGATTCATGATGCTGGCACTGGCGGTCTGGATGTTATCCAGAATTTTGCCGGGCACGGTCACAATGCTGTTGTGGGCTGTGCTGATCTTTATGGCCGGCGTATTTATGGGCGGCCTGACCACCCTGACCAGCGACTCCGGTGTCTCCCAAAAACTCGGCAAGGGCTTTGGCTTCCTCGCCATCATTTACGGCGTCATCTTGCTGCTCGGCGCGCTAAGCGGTGGCAGCAACCCGTTACAACCGCTCGCCAGCATCAACATGGGCAACGGTGGTTCCGCCGCCGAAGCGGAACATGAACTGCCGTTCAAGCGTATCAAATCAGTCGACGATCTCGACAATGAAATCGCGGCAGCCTCCGCGGCAGGCCATACCGTACTGCTCGATTTTTATGCCGACTGGTGTGTGTCGTGTCTCGAGATGGAGGCTTACACATTCTCAGACAGCGAGGTTCAGGCGGCACTATCGAATACGGTCTGGTTGCAGGCCGACGTAACGGATAACGATCCCATTGACCAGGAGCTGCTGAATCGATTCGGCGTCTTTGGTCCACCAACGATCATCTTTTTTGGCGAGGACGGTCAGCAGCGGCACGGTTATGAGGTTGTCGGCTACATGAAAGCAGCGGAGTTTGTGAAACATGTGCGGCAAGCCTTCGCCGTATCGGATAGCATTGCAGCCCTGAACCACAAAAGCAGGTAGGTACCGTGCCGAGAGTTTTTCTGATGTTTGTCGCCGCTCTGGTCGCGCTGATGGCCGGCGCGCTTTTCTATGCCGCGCGCATCCCGGTACAAAATACTCCGGCCCCGTCAGCAATAATCAGCCCGCCACCCGCGACGGACGTTGTGTCGCATCCGAGCTTTTCGATGCCCGACGTCAATGGTACGAATCGCGATTTTTCCGAATGGCATGGCAAGAACCGAATCTTAAATTTCTGGGCGACCTGGTGCGCACCTTGCCGCCGTGAGATTCCGCTCTTGAAGGCGTTTCAGGACGAGCAGAAAGGCAATGGCTTCCAGGTCATCGGCATCGCTGTCGACTACGCGGAAGAGGTTGCTCGTTACGCAGAAGCCGCAGAATTTAACTACCCGATCCTGATTGGCGAACAGGACGCGATGGCGCTGGCCGAGACCTCCGGAATTCAGTTCGGCGTCTTGCCATTCACGATGTTTATCGCATCCGACGGCGAGTATCTTGGCGCTTACATTGGTGAACTGCACCGCGAACACCTCAACACGGTCGTGGATGTCATGACACGCCTGGACCGCGCCGAACTGTCCAAAGACGACGTACGACTGGCACTTAAGGACCTCTGAGGCGCGTTAGTAACAGGGCCTTGCACGCAGTTCAATCATAAAAGTTGCAATAATTCCGCGGATAAAGGTTAGAATTGCCGCCATCTTCGGCAATCTGGCGGCGAACCCCGCGAAATGTCCTCGTTTTTGCTAATCAATGGCCCAAACCTCAACTTACTCGGATCGAGAGAACCCGAGGTTTACGGCGCCACGGGACTTGCCGACATCGAAAGCCGCTGCCGCGAAATCGCATCCGATCAGGGTCATGCGCTCGACACATTTCAAAGCAATGCCGAACACGCTTTGATCGACCGGGTACAGCAGGCCGCATCCGACATGGTCGACTTTATTATTCTGAACCCCGGTGGCTTCACGCACACCAGCGTCGCCTTGCGCGATGCGTTGTTAGCGGTTCAGATTCCATTTATCGAAATCCATCTCAGCAACACATTTGCCCGGGAAGAGTTTCGGCACGTCAGTTACTTCAGTGACATCGCAAGCAGCTGCCTGTTTGGGTTTGGGGCATACGGTTACGAACTGGCATTGCAAGCCGCCATAAAGCACGTCGAGGAAAAGTAATGGACATAAGAAAAGTCAAAAAGCTCATTGAATTACTGGACGAGTCCGGCATTGCCGAGATTGAGATTACCGAAGGTGAAGAATCTGTACGCATCAGCCGTTATTCGCCAAACGCCCCTGTTGCGGCTGCAGCACCCGCTGCTCCGGCACCCGTTGCTTCGGCACTGGCTGCTGCTTCGCCAGCCGCAACTCCCGCGGCACCGGTTGAAGCTGAAGAGGACGGCTATGAAATCAAGGCACCCATGGTTGGCACCTTTTACGCGGCATCGTCGCCCGGTGCGGCACCGTACGTGCAAGTCGGCGATCGCGTGCAGGAAGGTGACACGATTTGCATTATAGAGGCGATGAAAATGATGAACCAGATCGAAGCGGACGTCTCCGGTGTCATCAAATCAATTCGAATGCAAAACGGTGAGCCCGTCGAGTTTGGTCAGACCTTGATCGTTATCGATCAACGTAGTCACGAATAAGCGGGCGAACAGTTATGCTCGATAAAATCGTAATTGCCAATCGCGGTGAGATCGCCTTGCGCATACTGCGAGCGTGCCGCGAAATGGGCATCAAGACGGTTGCCGTCCATTCAACCGCCGACAACAACTTAAAGCATGTGCTGCTGGCCGACGAAACCGTGTGTATCGGACCGCCGCAGTCCATAGACAGCTATCTGAACATGCCGGCGATAATCAGTGCCGCCGAAGTCACCGACGCCACCGGCATTCATCCCGGCTATGGCTTTCTTTCAGAGAACGCAGATTTTGCGGAGCGCGTGGAATCCAGCGGCTTCACGTTCATCGGTCCGAAGCCCGACTCCATTCGTCTGATGGGTGACAAAGTTTCGGCCATCGCCGCGATGAAAAAAGCCGGCGTTCCCTGTGTACCGGGCTCCGACGGCCCATTGGGCGATGATCCGGATGAGAACATGCGTATCGCCCGTGAAATCGGCTACCCGATCATTATCAAAGCATCCGGAGGCGGCGGCGGACGCGGCATGCGAGTTGTTCACGCCGAAGCTTCGTTGATCGCAGCGATTACGGTTACTCAAGCGGAAGCCAGGGCGGCCTTCAATAACGACGTCGTTTACATGGAAAAGTTTCTCGAGCACCCGCGACACGTCGAGTTTCAGGTACTGGCCGACACTCACGGCAATGCGATTCACTTAGGCGAGCGCGACTGTTCAATGCAACGACGTCACCAGAAAGTGATCGAGGAAGCGCCTGCGCCGGGCATCTCCGAAGAACAGCGCAACCGAATTGGCATGCGCTGTGTGCAAGCCTGCATCGACATGGGCTATCGAAGCGCGGGTACGTTTGAGTTCTTGTACGAGAACGACGAATTCTATTTCATCGAAATGAACACGCGACTGCAGGTCGAACACCCGGTTACCGAAATGATCACCGGTGTCGATATCGTGCGTGAACAATTTCGCATCGCGAGCGGCGAGAAACTCAAATACACGCAGGACGATATCCGCATCCAGGGCCACGCGATCGAATGTCGTATCAACGCCGAAGACCCCAAAAACTTCATGCCATCGCCTGGCCTCGTCACGTTGTGGCATCCGCCGGGCGGCCCGGGCATTCGTGTCGAAAGCCACATTTACAGTGGTTACCGCGTACCACCGTATTATGACTCCATGATTGGCAAATTAATCGCCCACGGCGAAAATCGCGAAGCCGCATTTGCACGCATGCGAAGTGCCCTGAGCGAAATGGTCATTGAAGGCATCAAGACCAGTGTGCCGCTGCATCAGGAAATCTTCCAGCATGCGGCCTTCCAGACCGGTGGCACCGATATCCACTATCTTGAGAAGCGCCTCGGCCTGACCTGAACCGGAGTAAACGTATTGGCATGGCGTCAGTTTGTCATGAAGCTGGACGCACTGGATGGCAGCGTCGTCGAAGCAATCTTCGAAGGCTGCGGTGCCAGTTCGATCACGCTCAGCGACGGTGGCGACGACCCGGTGCTGGAACCGGGTCCGGGTGAAACACCGCTTTGGGCCGACACGACCGTCACCGGCCTGTTCCCACCCGATGTCGATTTCGGGCAACTCCGCGCACAGCTCCTCGACGGTCTGCAACTAACCACACTTCCGACGCACCGCATCGAAGAGCTGCAGGACCGGGTGTGGGAGCGCGAGTGGCTCAAAGACTTCGGGCCGATGCAGTTTGGCGAGCGCCTGTGGATCTGCCCGACAGGAAGCGTCGTCGCGGACAAGACGGCCGTCGTCGTACATCTTGATCCCGGACTCGCTTTTGGCACCGGCACGCACGCGACAACGGCCCTATGCCTCGAATGGCTGGATGGCGTCGAACTCGAGGGCAAAACGATGCTCGATTACGGCTGCGGCTCCGGCGTACTGGCAATTGCCGCGCTGAAACTGGGCTGCGCTTGCGCCACCGCCATGGATATCGACCCACAGGCCGTGCTGGCCACGCGACAAAATGCCGCTGACAATGCGGTTGATAAGAATTTAAACGTCTATGGGACGCCTGCGGGAATCCGGGGCCAATTTGACGTCGTCGTGGCCAATATCCTCGCCGGGCCACTTGTTCAGTTTGCCGAATCCATCACATCAACGCTCAGGCGGGGCGGTATGCTTACATTGTCGGGCGTATTATGTGAACAAGCCGACGAGGTTATGGCAGCTTACGAGGGCTGGATTGACTTCCAGACGCCGGTATTTAGTGAGCAGGATGGCCAGGTTTGGTCGAGATTGACGGGTATGAAGATAGCGAGCACGGCCTGAGATGTACACACAATGTCCAGAATGCGAGATCGCCTTCCGCGTTACCGCCGACATCCTTAAGCAGGCCGCCGGCATGGTGCGCTGCGGTGGATGCAGCCATGCATTCAACGCACTTGCATACCTGTCCGAAACCATGCCCGTGCAGGCTGCCGCTAAAAGCAACCTCGCACCCGTGCCAGAGCTGAAGCCTGAAGTCATCGAGACTGACAACAAACTACCGCACTCGATCTCAGCCGAGCAGAGTGCGGCGCTACTGAAAACATTGGACGAACTGGCTGGCTCCGATATTCGTATCGAAGATACCGGTGTCGAATGGCGCGTCCTCGACGAGGAGGAAGCCGCCGAACCGGCTGCCGATGATGATTTCGCCGACGTGGAGGGCGAGAAGCTTGCAGAGCCCGCCCCGGTCGACGAACTTCGCTTC
This sequence comes from Woeseiaceae bacterium, assembly GCA_021773115.1. GTDB lineage: Bacteria > Pseudomonadota > Gammaproteobacteria > Steroidobacterales > Woeseiaceae > UBA1847. The sequence continues at coordinate 248,505 of JAJFKS010000006.1, forward strand.
GATGACAACACGCCTCTGCCGGACGATTTTGACCTCGGCGACGTAGCCTCACTTGCCGAACGGGAGGAATCCGTCGACGATGCCAGGCCGGACGCTCTGATCTTCGAGTTGATCGAATCGCCCACAGATCTCGCACTGACTGAGCCCGACGAGTGGACCGACCTGCTCGGCGAATTTGAGGAAATTGCGGAAGGTATGGGTGAGGAAACGGAGCAAACCGCCGAGCCGGCCGAAGCACACGACCAGCCGCCGGACATGGACACCCAGTTTGCATTGCAAGCTGAGGCCATGGGTATCGACGTCACTGGCGCGCACGCGGTCGATGACGATCTTGCAGACGCCATTGCCGAAACACTGGCGCACGACCGCGAAGAAGAGCTCGCCGATGACATCGAGGACACACAGGAAGCGGAACTGGAAGCCGAACTCGACTCGCTTGACGACGATTCGGACGACGATTCAGCCGACAATGGCGAGCAGCCGGAGATTGTTGACGAGGTCGAGGTCGAGGTCGAGCCCGAACTCGAAGACAGTCTCGAAGAGGCGCTCGACGACGAACTCGACGAGCAGCTTGAGGACGAAATTCTTGAAGACGAGGCCCTCGAAGTCGAGGTCCTTGAAGACGATATTCTCGAAACCGATGATGACGAGCTGGACAGACTGGAGGTACAAGTCGAGCCGATCGTTGACAGCCACACGATCGAAGATGAACTCGCGCTGCTCGATGTCGAGCTCGAAGACGATTGTGTCGACGACAGTGAGGCCGAGCTCGTCATACCGCCACTGACCGAAGAAGAACACACCGTCAACATGCTAATCGACCAGGACCTAATGGCCCTGGCGATCGAGGACGAGGACGGGTTTGCTTCGACCATTATTATCCCGGATGGCAAGATCGAGGACAAAGCCGACGACGGTGACGCCGATGATGTCGACTGGGACGACGATTCCCCACCGGGATTCGAAACGATCATCATGGAAGGTGATGTTGTTCGCTCGGCGCTCGAAAGCGAAAAAATCGAAGCTGACATCGCAGCGGCTGCGGCTTTGGCTGAACTCGCCGCCGTCGACGAAGCACAAAAAGCAGAACAGCCGCGCAACAGGCGCTACGGCATGATCGGCGGCGCGGTATTCCTGGTGCTGCTGCTCGGCATCCAGATGATGCACCAGTCGCGCGAAGCGCTCGCAACCATTCCGGCATTCAGTAACACGGTCGGGCAAATCTATCGTGCCATTGGCCAGCCGGTGCAGCCCGCCTGGGACATCACCGCCTGGCGTATCGAAGCCAGCAAGGACACGATCGCGGCGGACGCGGGTATCGAGAACCTGACGGTATACTCACGCATCGGCAACACCTCGGATCGGGCAATGCCCTATCCGCTGATCAGTATTTCGCTGACAGACCGCTACCTCGAGCCAGTCGGCAGCCAGATCCTCGATCCTGCAAACTATCTGCCGTCGGATCTCGACCCGCGCAAACACGTTGAACCGGGCAATACCTTCAATGCCATCATGTCGGTCCAATCACCGTCTCTCGAGGCAACCGGTTACAAACTTGACGTCTGCTACCGTTTGTCCGATGGTCGGCTTCGCTGCGCTATCGACGACTTCAAGTGACACTAGCACCTTTAAAGATCGGCCCCTATACGCTTGCTAACCCGCTCGTTCTCGCACCGATGGCGGGCGTGACCGATGCACCCTTTCGGCGCCTCTGCCGACGTTTTGGTGCCGGCATGACGACATCGGAAATGACCACGGCCGACACCAGCCTGTGGCAAACGCCCAAATCGCGCCACCGCCTCGATCTCGACCTCGACGCAGAACCCGTGGCCGTGCAGATCGCCGGCTCTGAGCCCGAACAACTCGCCCTCGCCGCCCGTGCGTGCGTAGAACGCGGTGCGCAGATCATCGACATCAACATGGGCTGCCCCGCCAAGAAGGTCTGCAGGAAGCTCGCAGGCTCGGCCCTGCTGCAGGACGAATCCCTGGTCGCAAAGATCCTGAACGGCGTTGTCGCGGCTGTATCGGTTCCAGTAACACTAAAAATTCGTACCGGTTGGGACACGGACCATCGAAATGCGGTCGAAATTGCGCGAATTGCCGAAGATGCCGGCATCCAGTCACTGGCCGTGCACGGCCGAACTCGCGCATGTCGCTACAAAGGCGAAGCGGAGTACGAAACCATTTCGCGGGTAAAACAATCAGTTACGATTCCGGTGATCGCGAATGGCGACATTACAACAGTACAGAAGTCGCTTGAAGTTTTGCGCCTAACAAATTGCGACGGCTTGATGATCGGACGCGCTGCACAAGGTCGTCCGTGGATCTTTCGCGAACTTGGACAACTTCTAAACCCAAAGCAGAAAATTCCGCAACTGGATAAATACGAATTGCGTGATATCATGCTCGACCACTTGAACGAACTGCACCGGTTCTATGGGGATTTGACCGGAGTTCGAGTGGCTCGCAAGCACTTAACCTGGTATTGCCATAGCCTGGCGAATGCCGACGAATTTCGTCACCAGGTGGTGCGTGTTGAAAGTGCTTCAGAGCAAATCAGTTTGACCAGGACTTACTTCGATCGAGAGGACGGAGGCGTGTTGTTGGCGGCGTGATTTTTCTGAAGCGTTGGGGAGAATGACTCAATTGGGAGTCAGCGTTTCAGGATTAGGTCAACGTGGTAAACAACAAAAATAACGAAGCCCTGGTATCGAGAAAAGGCAAAAAGCCGCTCTGCCAGCACACAGAAGATGCACTCGATCAATATTTCACAACGCTTAACGGTGATCGCCCCGGTGAATTGTACGATCTCGTAATCGGCGAAGTGGAAAGACCCTTATTCAAAGCGGTCATGGACTACACGCAGGGCAACCAGAGCCAGGCGGCCGGCATTCTGGGCATCAATCGCGGTACGCTGCGGAAAAAACTCAGAACTTACTCACTCATTCGCTAACAACGCGCGGGAACCCCCGCATTCCAACCAGGTGACTCAATGTTTAAGGTACGACGCGCGCTGGTCAGTGTTTCTGACAAGCGTGGATTGCTTGCATTTGTACGAGGTCTCGCCGAACTCGACGTTGAAGTACTTTCCACGGGCGGCACCTGCCGGCAACTTCGCGAAGCGGGACTCGATGTCATCGAAGTTTCAGAAAAAACCGGCTTTCCCGAAATCATGGATGGGCGTGTAAAAACCCTGCACCCGGTTATTCACGGTGGCTTGCTGGGACGACGCGGAACCGATGAAGCTGTGATGCAGGAACACGGCATCGAAGCGATCGATCTGCTGGTCGTTAACCTCTATCCCTTCGAACAAACAATCGCGCGCAAAGACGCAAGCCTTGAAGATGCCATCGAAAATATCGACATCGGTGGCCCGGCGATGATTCGTGCGGCATCGAAAAATCACGATGGTGTTGCCGTCATTGTTGAGCCTGACGATTACGATTCGGTGCTCGACGCTCTGAAGCACGACAAGCTGACGATTGAGAGTCGTCGCAGACTCGCGGCAAAGGCTTACGCACACACAGCGAGTTACGACACTGCGATCACGCACTACTTGTCAAATTCGCTCGGCGATCAGGCGCTCGGTCAACGATTCCTGTATTCCGGAACCTTGTCCGAAAAGCTGCGTTACGGCGAAAATCCGCATCAGCACGCGGCGTTCTATGTGGACCAACCGATGCCTGACGGTTCACTGGCGGCGGCGCGTCAGATCCAGGGTAAGGCACTGTCCTATAACAACATAGCGGATAGTGACGCGGCGCTTGAATGCGTGAAACAGTTCGAGCAACCGGCCTGCGTCATCGTCAAGCACGCGAACCCCTGTGGAGTCGCTGTCGGCAGCTCAATTCTCGATGCCTACCAAAAGGCATTCAAAACCGATCCAACGTCGGCTTTCGGCGGCATCATCGCATTCAATCGTTCAGTTGACGCGAAGACCGCACAGCAGATCATTGACCAGCAGTTTGTCGAAGTTATTGTTGCGCCGGAAATCGCCAGCGATGCCGCGGAAGTCCTGGCGACCAAGAAAAACGTTCGCGTCCTCGAGACCGGCGCATGGACAACTGACAGCGCCCCGGCATATGACTTCAAGAAAGTGTCCGGCGGTCTGCTGGTGCAGAACTCGGACATCGGCGTCATCACCGCAGACGATCTCAAAGTCGTCACCAAGCTCGCGCCGACAGCGGCACAGATTCAGGACATGTTGTTCGCCTGGAGCGTCGTCAAGTACGTCAAATCCAATGCAATCATTTTTTGCAAAGACAAGATGACGATCGGTGTCGGCGCAGGCCAGATGAGTCGCGTCTACAGCACCAGGATTGCGGCGATCAAAGCCGATGACGAGGGCCTTGAAATCAAGGGTTCCGTGATGGCCTCGGATGCTTTCTTCCCATTCCGCGACGGCATCGATGCGGCCGCTGAAACCGGTATTTCGGCAATCATTCAGCCGGGCGGCTCGATGCGAGACGATGAGGTCATCCAGGCAGCGAATGAACACGGCCTCGCCATGGTATTTACAGGCATGCGTCACTTCCGCCATTAGGGTAATTTGAGCGGCATGAAAATTCTGATTATTGGCAACGGCGGACGCGAGCACGCGCTGGCCTGGAAATGCGCCCAGTCGGCCGACATCGACGAAGTCCTGGTCGCGCCCGGTAATGCCGGTACCGCGAGCGAAGCCAAGGTGCGAAACGTCGCCGTCTCATCTGATGACACGGAAGCACTCGCGACGCTCGCCCGGAGCGAAAGCATCGGTCTGACCATCGTCGGACCCGAAGCGCCCCTTGTTGCAGGCCTCGTTGACCGCTTCAACCAACTGGGCCTGCCCTGCTTCGGTCCCAGCGCCGCTGCCGCGCAGCTCGAAGGCTCGAAAGCGTTCACGAAAGATTTCCTTGCGCGGCACAACATCCCGACGGCCGATTACCAGAACTTCACGGACCTCGACAAAGCGCTCGCCTACATTCGTGATAAAGGTGCGCCGATTGTTATCAAGGCGGACGGACTGGCCGCGGGTAAGGGCGTCATCGTCGCAATGACGCTGGCAGAAGCGGAGGCGGCCGCCACCGACATGCTCGACGGCGGCACGTTTGGCGCTGCTGGTGCGCGCATCGTGGTTGAGGAATTTCTCGACGGTGAGGAAGCGAGTTTTATCATCGTCACAGACGGCACGACAGTGTTGCCGCTGGCGACATCACAGGATCACAAGGCGCGCGATGAGGGCGACCGCGGTCCCAACACCGGCGGCATGGGCGCTTACTCCCCTGCCCCGGTTGTCACTCCCAAAATCGAACAGCGCATCATGCACGAGGTCATCGAGCCGACGCTCACTGGCATGCAGGCGGATGGTCATCCCTACCTCGGCTTCCTGTATGCCGGCCTGATGATCATGGCCGACGGCACGCCGAAAGTAATTGAGTTCAATTGCCGCTTAGGCGATCCGGAAACCCAGCCCATCATGATGCGGCTGCGCTCAAGCCTCAGCGATATTTGCACGGCAACATTGAACGGCACGCTGGCCGGGCAAACGGCTGATTGGGATCCCCGCGCAGCGCTCGGCGTCGTGCTCGCCGCCGGCGGCTACCCGGGCGACTATGCGAAGGGCATGCCGATCAGTGGCCTCGCCGACGCAAACAGCGACTCGCAAAAAGTATTTCACGCCGGAACCGGGCTCGATGGCGACGCCGTTGTGACAAGTGGTGGGCGCGTCTTGTGCGTGGTCGGCCTTGGCGACTCCGTCGCAGCGGCGGCAGCATCCGCCTATAACGCCGCCGACAAGATACATTGGCAGGACGTCTATTCCAGGCGCGACATTGGCCACCGCGCCATCGCGCGTGAGCGGAGCTGAGGACGTCGTGCTAACAACGGCTGAAGCGCTTGACGCCGTACTGGCTGCGACGCCAGCGGCGCCGACAGAAACGATCAGCGCCACGAGCGCAACCGATCGAGTCTTGCATCAGCGGGTCGTTGCCGAACGCGACCAACCGCCCTTCGACCGCGTGATGATGGACGGCATCGCGATCGCCGCAGCCGATTTCGACGGCGGCCAACGCAGTTTCAAAATTCAGTCGATGCAAGCGGCTGGCGACAAGGTTTTAACGCTCAAGCCGGGGCATTGTATTGAGATCATGACCGGCGCGGTTTTGCCACAGAACGCGGACAGCATCGTTCCGGTCGAACGACTGACGATCCTAAATGGCGAAGCGGAGATCGAAGCCAACTACGAAGTCGTCAAAGATCGCTTCATCCATCCGCGCGGTTCAGACTGTGGCAAAGGCGCCCATCTGCTGCAACCCGGTAAGAAAATTTCACCGCTGGATATCGCGATCATTGCGTCTGCGGGCCTGACCGAGGTCGACGTCGCGGCTGACCCGGTCATGCGCGTGATTTCGACCGGGAACGAACTGGTTCCGGCGGGCGAGCCGATCGAGCCGCACCAGGTCCGCATGTCGAACGGTCCGGCGATCGTGTCATTGATGGCCAGCCACGGCTTCCAGAAGGCAGAGCACGATCACATTGTTGACGATGTCGACATCCTGCGTGAGCGCCTGCAGCAGCACCTCGAACAGGCCAGCGTGCTGATCCTGAGCGGCGGCGTTTCGATGGGCAAGGCAGACTACGTTCCCGCGGTCCTGGCTGAGCTTGGCGTCGAAGCGATGTTCCACCGCATCAGCCAGCGACCCGGTAAGCCGATGTGGTTTGGCAAAGGGCCGAACGGTCAGCTTGTTTTTGCTTTGCCCGGAAACCCGGTATCGGCGCTGGTTTGTTGTCGGCAGTACGTCATTCCGTCACTGCAAAGGTCTTCAGGGCTGATTGCGAGCCCACCAGAGTTTGCATCGCTCGCGGCAAGAATCGTTTTCGAACCGAAGCTCACCTGCTTTCAGCCGGTGAAATTAATCTCAAGCGCAGGCGGCCAGGTATTGGCCATGCCGGTAAGGACCAATACGTCCGGTGATTTTGCAGCTCTGTCGGCCACCGACGGCTACGTCGAGCTGGCGCTTGAACAAAGCACATTCGAAACCGGCACGCCTGTCATTTTGCATCGATGGATTGCTCGTTGATCGAGAATCAACTGCGGCACGGCTCACTAATCATCGAGGACCTCATCGATAAGCGTAAGCTGACCGTCGTCGGCGCTGACTATTTGATTGAAGTCGGTACAATTGAGTCTTTGACGGACGACTAGAATGAGCGCCGTATCCGGTCACTGCTTCTGCCACTCAATTCGCTTCGAGGTGGAAGGACCGGAAAGGTTTGCCTGCTTTTGTTATTGCGAAAGTTGCCAGCGAGCGGCGGGTGCACCGGTCGTCGCCTGGGCGACGTATGCCAAATCTTCGTTCAGGATCAACCAGGGTGAAATGCAGTGGAATCAGTCGTCGCCCGGCGTAACGCGCGGACACTGTGCGAAGTGTGGCGCGTCAATTTCTTATGAGAACACGAAACGTCCAGGTGAAATCGATCTCACGCTAAATTCCCTCGACGATCCAGGTGGCCCAACACTACAAGCGCATATCTGGACTTGTGACAAGCCTGAGTGGATGATCATCAGTGATGAATTGCCGGTTTACGAAAGAAATATTGGGTGAATATACTGGATTCGAGATTCGACAATGCAACGCGATTTGAATCAATGTATCCGACATGGATTGAGGAAATTATTATGCTCGAGCAATCAGTTGGAGTGATATATTGCGGATTCGCAAGATGTGCATTTGCGATTCAGGCAATTATATAACGTTAGGCAGCATTCCGATCGAATCGATTCTTCGTGGTTGCCTCAATTATTGACAGTGGCAGTCGAATACGAATTTGGGCATCAAGCTAGATAAAGACGTTCCACCCTTGGAGAGGGAGATTCGATATTTCCTCTATGACCTTTGCGTCGACTGGGGATATTGCATCCCGCCGGACGCGGCTGATCGATTTGCTGTTCAAAAGCAATTTTCAGCAGACCTGTTCGCGGCCGACATTTTGGTTGCCGAAGGTATGAATCCCGACTATGAGAAACAGTCACTTCGCAAAATTTCAGGCTGGTTCTCACGGCGTTTTGGCGCGGACGAAATCTTTGAAGAGTCGTTCGTAGATCAGTCAATGCCGAAACAGGGAGTTTAGAGGCGGTACAAGTGCAGCCTAACAATGCACTGCACTTGCATCTTGGCTTCTGTCACGCTTCTTGCTTTCACAAGAACCGCGCCATAAGCTGAGATCAAGTTAGCTTAAACGCTAGGCGACTCGATCACCGCCCACCGAGAGTTGCCATTTGTACCAATTCTGGTACACTCTCTCAATGTCCAAGGATCGGCCAATTCCGGTACAGTTTTTCCGCCTGGATTCAGGGCGAGAGCCAGTTGGGGAGTGGCTGAAAGGCTTACAGTCTGAGCACCGCAAGACAATTGGCGAAGACATTAAGACCTTGCAATTTGGCTGGCCGGTGGGGATGCCACTAGCCCGAAAAATGGAAGACCGCCTCTGGGAGGTCCGATCTCATTTAACCGCAGGGATTGCCCGCACGTTTTTTACGATCTTCGACTCCAGGATTGTTCTGCTGCACGGGTTTGTGAAGAAGTCTCGTAAGACACCAACCAATGAACTGGCAATTGCGAGACGCCGATTAGGAAAATTGAGGTCGTAACAATGGCGAAGAAAAACGTAGGAAGTAATTTCGATGAATTTCTTGAGGACGAAGGAATCCTTGAGGAAGTATCTGCTGTGGCCGTGAAGCGCCTTATCGCCTTTCAGCTCGCCGAAAAGATGTCCGAAAAAAACCTCACAAAGTCCGAGTTAGCCCGCCGAATGGAGACCAGTCGCTCTGCTCTTGATCGGCTCCTGGATCCTGACAATACATCCGTCACGTTGCAAACGCTTCAGAGCGCGGTTCAAGCACTTGGGGGCCGACTCAACGTGGAACTCGAATTCGAGAGCAAGGCAAGAGTCTCCTAACAATGCGCTGCACTTGCAAACCGCTCCCGTCACGCTTCTTGCAACCGCAAGAACCGCGCCGTACGCTGGTTTCATTTAGCTTAAACGTTAGGCAGCAAATACCCGAAATTTGCACGTAGTTTCCGGTTCCTAATTCCACCCACTATGGGTGAATGAAAGTGAGAAACGTACTTCGAGAGCTTAAGCGAGAGGGCTGGGTCGAGGTCGCGCGGAGAGGAAGTCACCGGCAACTCAAGCACAGTACCAAGAAGGGTCGAGTGACCGTGCCTGGAAAACCCTCTGACGACTTGGCACCGGGAACGCTCAACAGTATTCTTAAGCAGGCTGGCCTTAAGGAGTGAATGCCCAATGCGATACGCAATCGTAATAGAAGCGGCGGAAAGCAATTTTTCGGCCTATGTACCGGATCTGCCCGGGTGTATCGCAACCGGCAATACAGTTGAAGATACTGAACGGTCCATTCGCGAGGCCATCGAATTTCATTTGGACGGACTTCGAGAGGATAATCTCCCAATTCCTCCGGCCTCGAGTCGTGTTGATTACGTAGAGGTTGCAGCCTAACAATGCGCTGCACTTGCATCCTGACTTCTGTCACCATTCTTGCGTATGCAAGAATGGTGACAGAAGCTGAAATCAAGTTAGCTTAAACGTTAGATTCAACTTGCGTTTGACTTGAGTGGTAGTGCTATTCTTACCCGCAGAGGTGACCGGAAATGTCGACTGCGAAAGAACATTTAACCAAATTGATAGAGAATCAGCCAGACGATAGCTCGGAGGCAGATATCGTGCGAGAGCTCGCCTTCGACCTCATGGTACGCCGAGGATTGGCAGATACTAAAGCGAATCGCGCCATATCGAATGAAGATATGGGTCGGCGGATTCGCTCGTGGCAGAACTAATCTGGACAGAAGAATCTGAGCGCTGGCTGAAGGATATCTTCGAATACATCAACGCGGACAACCCAAAGGCCGCCGAAGGGGTCGTGAATGGAATTTACGATCGCGCACAAACGCTCTTGATGTTTCCAGAGTCGGGCTACCGATACCAAAGCACCACCGAAGATATTCGCATTCTCCAATACGGACACTATCGAATTGCATACAAGGTGGATGACGACAAGATATTCGTTCTTGGCGTGTTTCATGGCGCCCTGGCCATTGAACGGTATTTGATTTGAGATTGTCGAATCTAACAATGCACTTGTATCTCGGCTTCTGTCACCATTCTTGCATTCGCAGGAATGCCGCCATAAGCTGAGATCAAGTTAGCTTAACGTTAGGTCGCATGAGAACCTTTCTGGAATTCTGCGGATGCTTCGCGCTGATCACCGCAACACTGATTTGGGCCGGGGTGCGCGCCGAACCTCCAAGTAATCGGTTGTCGGAAGAGAAGGCGCGGGCGATGGCTCAAGAGCTCGTTGACAGCGTCGAGTCCGATTTCGAGTGTACGTTCTCCCTCGAATATCTGATAGTTGGAGTTGAGCCCTATACCAATCAATACACAGTGGCAGTGCGACCCGGAGGGCGGAAGTGCAAAGAAGCATCGCGAGCGCTTCAACTACGAAGTGCTGCATACCCAATCGATTTCATTTTGATTAATCCCTGTGATGTGGCGCCGGGCCAGTCGCCATTGCCGAAATCATCTGGCGAGGATTCGAATGTTGAGGAAGGCACTAAAGATGCAACCTAACAGTGCGCTGCACTTGCATCTTGGCCTCTGTCATCGTTCTTGCATCCGCAAGAATGATGACGCACGTTAGTTTCATTTAGCTTAAAACTTAGGCCTCACCAAATTCCCCTTTGCATCGAGATCTTTTTATGACTCCCAGAAGTCGGCGCGTGCTTCAGGCCGTCCTATACGAGGTTTTTGCCATTGCCTTCGTTGGCCCGGTGTTAAGCATCGCATTCGACAAACCGCCTACGTCTGCCATTGGCCTGGCCTTTGTCCTGTCCAGCATCGCGCTAGGTTGGAACTATGTGTTCAATACGCTTTACGAGCGCTGGGAGTCGCGTCAATTCGAACGAGGCCGCTCATTGACCAGGCGACTGGCGCATGGCATCGGCTTCGAAGGTGGACTTGTCGTCATACTTGTTCCTGTTATGTCCCTATGGCTGGATATTTCTGCGCTTACCGCTTTCCTGGCGAATCTAGGTCTTCTGGCGTTCTTTTTCATCTATGCAATTGCGTTCACCTGGGCGTTCGATCGCACGTTCGGACTTCCAGAGTCTGCCTCCTGATTGGAATGACATATTTCCTACCAGTGCCCCTGAGATTTGGCGATCCAGACCGTTACTTCATTGCCTCGGTGCAACCTGATAATGCACTGCACTTGCACTCAGTCAATGCAATGGAGCGAGACCAATGACTAGCGTCAAGCTTCCAATAAAAGTGATCGCCGGTGCATCTCGAACGGGAATTGCGGGGTGGTTGGGAAATACGCTGCGGGTGCGCGTATCGGCACCACCGGAGCGTGGCAAGGCAAACGCGGCAGTCGAGGCGCTCCTGAACGAGACGCTCGGCTTGTCCCGTGGTGGCGCGAAGATTGTTTCCGGTAGCACGTCGCCGCGAAAGATGGTGCAGATCATTGGTCTTTCCGAATCAGAGGTTCGTCAGAAACTCACTGACGCCGCGGGCCAAAACTCCGCTTAGCTTCTAAACCACCGCTCACCATTCTCGCATCCGCACGAATGCTGCCAGGAGTTGCGGTGACCCACCCACAATCTCACTCTTCCACGAAGTTCTTTAGCGCTTCGAGGCGTTGCTCCCATTGACTTTCTATTCGAGCGATAAAGGACCTGGCCAGCTGTAGCGCTGTCGTATCCAGAGTCACAAGGGTTTCCCGCCCATTTTGTGCGAGATGCACGACATTCGCCTGCACAAGAACCTGCAGTTGTTTTCTGGCACCTTGCCTCGAGACGCCGAGATTCGCTGAAAGCTCGCCGATGGTATAGGCCGACCTCGTCGAAAGCCGTTGCAGGATTTCCAGTCGAATTGGGTCGCCCAGTGCTTTGTATATTTCGGCCTCAAGCATTCATGCGGCTTCGAAGTGCGTTACCAGGCGGCCAAGCATGAATTCCCAGCCCCCGGAATTCTGTTTAAATGATGCTTCCATCAGTTCAGCGGGCAACTCGGAAAACCCCGATTCTGTTAATGTGACTTTGCAGGATCCGTTGGCGCTGTCTTCGATTCGAAATTCCACCAGCGTATTCGGCACACTCAGCACGTCGCCAAGAAAATTATTGGCACCGGGCACCCATCGGTAAGCGAAGTATTCATGGGGTTGAGCTGCGGTGATGAGGACCTGATTGCGTCCATGATCACCAAATCCGAAGACAGGCTGTTCGCCCACTTTGTACGTGCCTTCAACGGTCTCCGGGAACCACTTAATGACCTTATCCGGGTTGGCTATTGCATCGTAGACTTGCTCTTTCGCGGCATTGATTGTGATTTCTCGTTTGATGACGTCTTGCATGTTGGCCTCTCGCAGGCAGCGTGGAAGTTTCGGTAGGCAAAGTAGAGCATGGATCGATCCTATATGCAACTATTTGGTTGCATGTTGTATCGGCGGTTCCGTGGCTGGTGAACTGCACTTGCAAACCACTCCTGTCATCATTCTTGCATCCTTAAGATGGCCACCGTACTCTGGATTCAATCTGGCTTAACTATCAGCAAAGACAGACTTGGCCGCTCTCGGCTTTTGTACGCCATCGAGGTGGAAGCGATAACCCAGTCGGACTGGCCGCATACTGATCAAGGGTTGGGCGAGCGAACACAACCCACACAAGTTTCGACGAATTGAAGAATCTTTTCTTATTTAGTCAGGAGAAACAGTGTCTCAATTTAAAGACTTCCCGGAGCTAATCACCACACTGCCGCCTTTTGCCGGCCCGTTTGACGCGTATCAATTAAGTGCGTCGAATTGCAAAGTACTTTTTGCCTCCTATCCGGCCGGCACTTCAATCGACCCGCATACGCACCCCACGGAGAATTGTGGCGTGATTACGAAAGGCGAGCTTTTCCTGAGCGTTGATGGAGTTGAAACGCGGTTCGGTGCTGGCGACTGGTATCATTTGCTGCCTGGGCAGGAGCATTCCGCCAGGTTCGACGTTGAGACCGCTGAAATCGAATTTTGGTTTGACGCGAAATAAGCTTGCTAGCTTTTCGTTTTGCGAATTTCGGATGGCAATATCGAGCGATATTTAATTTAATACTGGGAAGATCTCACTGTACGTTAAATCCGCCGGATTAATAAAATTATGCGAATTCTGATTTTCGCGGCAGCCGTACTCCTTTGTCTCGCTCTGTCGGGATACGACAAAGATTCCCGAGTGCCGTCCGCTGCCCAGCGCACTTTGCAAGATACCGCACTCTCAGATTGGTCGCATCATTACCGGCGATTCCGGAGATACTGAATGTCGTCTGACACCTGGCTGCTTTATGTCGCAACGGTGTTGATTCTGATGATTACGCCAGGCCCGAGCCATCTTCTGATGCTCTCGGTCAGTCTGTCGAATGGTTTTCGACGTTCGCTCGCAACTGCTGCCGGCGACCTCACTGCGAACACGCTGCAGATCATGCTCGCCGGGTTCGGTTTAGCAGCCCTTATTGCAAGCTCGCAGCACGGACTGACCATTATCAAGTGGGCGGGCGTGGCTTATCTCGTCTGGATAGGCGTACGCCAGATTCTGGCCTCATTCCACGGCGGCAACGGATCGACGGAATTACCCCCTGCCACTCTGCGCGTACTCTGGTTTCGAGGTTTTGTGACCTCCGCCGCGAACCCAAAAGCAATCGTATTTTTCGCCGCACTGTTCCCACAGTTTCTCGATCCACAACATTCTCTCGCACCCCAGATCGCGATTCTGGGCGCAAGCTACATCTTCATCGACGCTTGTTTCCTGGCTTGCTACGGCAAAGGTGCTGACTGGTTGAAACAAAAACTCCAGGGTCGTCACAAGACCTGGATTCAACGAGCTGCGGGAACCAGTCTCATCGCCGCTGCAATCCTACTCGGGCTGCGGGCAAACGAGCGATCGTGAGTGACTGGCTGCTGCAGGCCGAAAACGAGTAGTATCTGGCCATATGCTCAAGTCCATTTTCGTTGCCGTTGGCGTTTTACTCATCGTATTTGTCGCCTATGCCGCATGGGTGATCATTCGTGCTGGCGATGCGATCGGCGTCCAGCCAATCGTTGAAACAGAAGTCCTGTCAGGCAGGATTCGGCTAACGATTACACTGCCCGGCGTCGACACTGAGCATCAGATCACCGAAGTAATTTTTCCCCGCGAGTTTGGCGAACAACTCGAGATCACCGCGCCGAACTCCTTCAGACTCACCCCGTACGCGCTTGAAGACACCAGCGATCCGAACAGCGAAGAGGCAGCACAATGGGTGGCGTCCACGAACCGACGCGACATGCGATGGCTTGGATCGATTGCTGTGCCGCCTGAGGTCCCCGTCGTGCTCGATTTTCCGTTTCGCTACAAGGTCACCGGCCACGGCACACTCAGGTTTCAGTACGAAAGAAACATCGGCATGTCCGGTCAGATCGCTTTCTTCAACGTACCAGTCGAAATCACTGCGAACTGAGTCAGAAGCAGCTCAGCCACGACTGCTAGTGCGTCTGTGCCCTGCCACGCTGGTGATTCGCGACCGAATTAACCAGGCTCACCCGTCTAACAGAACAGCAGCTCTCTTCCTGGAGGCGGATACGGCAAATGTTCGTAGGTCACATCAATCTTGCAGAATCATTTAACGGTGCCGGTGAACATTTTGTCGGCCTGATTGAGGCATTGCAAAAGCAGGGTATCGAACAGTTTGTGCTGGTGCGAAACATTGCACTGGCGAAGCGACTCGATATCATCGAAAACGTCACTGTAGGCCCGGTCGTCCGATCGGCAGTGAGCGCCTACTGTCTGATGCCGCGTGTTGATGTTCTCCACATTCATGATAAATCGTCGCGCGCCGCCGGATTGCTTTCTACGCTCACGCAATCGGTACCCTTTGTGCTGACCAATGAAGTATCGCTTGGCAAGGACAGGAACCCAATCAGCCAGGCAGCCTACAAACGTGCCGCCGCATTCATCGAAGCTTGCGAGATTGACGCGGCAACCCACCTTGCCGTTTATCAGCGCGCAGCAAAAACGATGAAGACCTCGCAGGCCTCACTGTGATGCTAGAACTCCCAAAGGATGCCGATTGCCGGTACCAGCGTCATCCAGTGGTCCTGACCACGCTCCAGTGTATCCTCGCCGTTGGCATCGTCGATGAAATCCCAATCGAGGCAACATTCGTTGCGCCGATTCAGGATATTCGACACTTCAAAAAATGCCAGCAAGGATCCGCGCGGCAGATCGAAAGTTCGACTCAGTCGCATGTCGAGACTTGCGAAGTTGCCATGGCGTTCTGCATTGCGCGCCCCGGGACTCACAGTGCCATCGTCGTTTAACGTCAGCTCCGTCGTCGGCCAACCAGTATGTACACTCGCTGCCGTTGAAAAATTCCAGCGTTCAGTCTGCCAGTCAAAGCCACCCTGAAACGCGTGCTTTTGATCCCAGCTTCGACGCACGTCGACGCCGTCGATCTCGTCGGTCACGTTGGACCAGGTGTAGGAAGCCCACCAGCCAAACTGTCCCAGCCGTTGATCAAGCGACAGCTCTACACCACGCGAACGTGCGCTAGCAGGGCTGAGACGGACTCGATCCTGTTGTAACTCCGGCATCAGGCCGAGCGGATCGAAAAGATTTTCAAAACGTGGCCGCACCTGGCCAATATCCTTGTAGAACAACTCCAGGCGCAGTGACATTTCGTTCGTGAATAAGTGCTGTGCGCCGAGGACAAGGTGATCAGCACGTTGCGCCGGCCAGAAATTGCTGACGCCGTCCTCAACCTGCAGTGATTGAATGGGTTGCGATTGATAATAGCGACCGACGCTAATGCGTAGATGGGTCTTGTCGTGCAGTCGGTACAAGTAGCTCAGACGCGGGCTCAGTTGTGAATCCGAACTGAGTCCTGTGTAGGTCTGGTCGTCCCAGCGCAACCCCCACTCCACGGTCGAATTATCAGTCAGGCGCCAGCGATCCGAGAAATACACGGCGTAGCTGCCGCCCTCTGGGCTCGCGGTTACCGACCGATTAACACTCAGTGGTCGGTCCTCGTAGGCCGCCTGAATGCCGAAATAGTCTGCGGTGCCGGTGTAGTCATACCTCGCGTCACTGACCGTCGCGCTGATGCCCCATTGCGTCCAGTGCTTGTCGTTCGGGTTCCAAAGCCAGTCCTGCCGAAAACCCACCTGCTGGATTTCACGATTATCCTCGACCGTTGCCACCATCTTTTCGGCGTCATTGGCGAAACCATTACGCCGGTTGGAGTAGTCCACCGACGACAGGACCAAGGTGCTGGACAGCGATTCGGACCAGCTACTGTCGAGCCGTAGCCAGAACTGCGCATTCCTGGTGTCGCTGGTGACCTGGTCACGTTCCGACGGATCAACTTCCAAAACCAGTTCGATGGCGTCGTCTGCATACAGCGCATTGAAGGACACACGCGTTCGCGGTGTTATCTCGTAGGCAAATTCTCCGAATACATCGAAATAGGAGGGCTTGCCGAAGGATGGTTTGATCACGAGATCGAGATTGCCGCGCCGCGCCGACACCAGCCAGCTCTTGTTGCCACTGGTACCCGAGGTCAGCAGGGATGTATTGAAAACGCTCAAGCCAATTTCGCTGTGGCGACTGTCCTCAGACGCTATGGAGTCCATCAAAATAAGACCGCTCATGCGGTCACCGTAGCGCACCGGAAAACCGCCGGTGTATACCTCAATGCCTTCGATGGCACGCGCGTCAATGGCGCTAAAAATGCTCTGGTAGTCGCGAATATGAAATGGGTCGAACAGCCATTGGCCGTTCAGCATGATACCGATGTCGCCCGCCTCGCCACCGCGGAAATGTGCAACTGCCGATGCGCCACTCGCGGCGGCGCCTGGCAAGTGCTGCGCCGCACGAATCGGGTCTTCACCGATGTCCGGAAGGTTCTGGATGGTTCTCTGATCGAATGAGGATTTGGATGCCGCGATGTCGCGGGAAATCGAATAGCGGCTCGCCGAAACGATCACGGATTCCATTGGGTCGGCGGCCGGCACAGATTCACTTCGACTTACTTGCTCGGCGCCGGAACGGCCTTCAAGACTGGACTCACGCACGACAAGATGCACACCCGAATCCGTCCGAATCGAAAGTCCGTAGGGTCTCAGTATTGCTTTGACAATTTCGAGTGGCTCAGCGGCGCCGGGCTCAGCCTGCACAACGAGATCGGAGCTTACAAGATTGGTGCTATAAGCGAACGGTAAGCCACTGTCGCGAAACTCGTCGATCACCGCCGCGACAGAGCGCCCAACATAGGACACAGCCGGGCCGTCGGCAGCCGCGGCGACAACCGATAGCAGCAGCGCAATGCCGATGTAACGCTGCAATCTAGTTGCGGATATAAACGTTGATAACTCCTTCGTCGAACTGTGCGTCCAGCCCCATTGTCAACATGCGCATTCGCAGTGCCTCAGTCGGTTCGTCCAGCACGCTACCCACCAACTTATTGGTATCCGGATCCATTGCAATTTTTCTGGCATCGTCGCTATAGACAATCTCGCGACCTAGCTCACGACTCACCCAATTCAGAAATTCGGGCAGCGTTCGGCCGTCAACGTCGACAGCAGGTGATCGCTCAGCCACCCAGTTCCAGGCTTCGCCGTATTCATCGAAACTGAGAACCTGGGGCTGTTGCCGACCGGTAAACTGGATTTGCTGACCTCGCTCGGCTGTGCGTTGATAATACTGTCCGTCGATGTCGACGCTACCCTCACGCACGCTGACCTTGAGCATCTTGTCGTCCACGCCAGTGACAAACTGTGTGCCAACGTGAGTGACGCGGCCGTACGCGGTCTCAACGACAAAGGATCCGGGGTCAGCACTTTGCGCGCCCGCTATCAGCTTCGATGGCGTTGAGTCAAAATAAACCTGGCCTTCGCGCAGGTAAACCGAATTGGCATCTCTAAATTCTACTGTTGTATTTTCATCCAGTCGTAATGAACCACCATTGAGCCAGGCGAGCGCGATACCGGCGTCATCGCCTGTCGATATTGCCTCGCCCAGGTGAATGTTCTGCTGACTGTCATGCGGCGTCACGATTGACTGCTCGCTGACAAAATAAATTGAACCGAAGCTCTTCTGAATCGCCGCAACCTGAACCCGATCCACTGCCGGAACTCGCAGTGTGTTGAACAACGAAAACACGGCCACCAGGACACTGGCCGCAACGGCAAGACGCAGAATTCGTCGTCGGGTGCGATGCCGCCCTGTCACGCCCCGCCATTCGGCGCGCAATGCTTCACGTGCCACGGCCGTACTAGCCTCATCCGGCACCGGCCGTGGTTTAGCCTTGCTGAGGAGTTGCTCCAGCGAATTGCCGGTATCGCTCATGATTGTGATAACTCGTTTAATTGAAGGTCGAGGCCACCGGAAAGCGTTGCGTAGACCTCGGAGAACGCGCGCTTGGCACGCGCCAGCAATGACTGCGTGGCTTCGTCACCGCAGTCGAGCTTCGCGGATATCTCTTTGATCGAATAGCCCTCGATGTATTTCCATTCCAGTACGTCACCGTAGCGCGGTGGCAACCTGTCGAGCGCGACCTGGATCAGACGCATTAACTCGACGCGTCGATAATGATTTTCCGGGCTCATTTGTTCAGGTACCTGCAGGGAGTCCACCGCAGCAGCGACTTCGGGAAAATCTTCGACCAACACAATATGCTCTCGATATCGGCCCTGCTGCGCCAGCCAGTCACTGGTCGCGTTTCGGCAGATGGCGCACAACCAGGTGAATAGTGCCGATTCGGCGCGATATTTGTGTAAATTCTGGATCGCTCGCGTCAGCGCAATCTGGGCAACTTCGCGTGCCGCATCCGGATCATCGGATAAACGCACCAGCGCGAAGCGGTAGAGGCGCGCAAAGTTCTCCTCGAAGAGACGCTCGAATGCCCGATCGTCTCCAGCAAGCAGCTGTTTTACAAGCCTTTTATCGTCCAGATAGACCGCCACGCTGATCCTCTTTACTGTCTCGTCTGTTAGACAGGAGTGAGCCGGATAATCGGTCGTGCGTTGGGGTGATTGTACGCCCTGCCTGCTGCGAGGATGCAGCGGCTAAACATTGAGTCAAAAAAAGGGGCCAGAGCGCAGCGGGCTCTGACCCCTTTGGGGCTCTTGTGCTAGCGCTTCATTGCGTCGAAGAATTGCACATTCGTCTTGGTATCCTGCAGCTTGCTGAGCAGGAACTCGATCGCAGCGAGCTCGTCCATCGGGTGCAGGACTTTTCTCAAGACCCACATCTTCTGCAACTCGTCCGGATCCGTCAGGTACTCTTCTTTACGCGTGCCGGATCGATTGATATTGATCGCCGGGAAAGTACGCTTCTCGGCTATGCGGCGATCCAGGTGGATCTCCATGTTGCCGGTGCCCTTGAACTCCTCGTAGATCACTTCGTCCATTTTGGAGCCTGTATCGACAAGTGCTGTTGCCAGAATCGTCAGGCTGCCACCTTCCTCGATATTTCGCGCCGCACCGAAAAAGCGTTTTGGCCGATGCAGCGCATTGGCGTCAACACCACCGGTCAAAACCTTGCCGGATGACGGCACGACGGTATTGTAGGCGCGTGCAAGACGCGTGATGGAATCGAGCAGAATGACAACGTCGCGCTTGTGTTCAACCAGGCGCTTGGCCTTTTCGATCACCATATCGGCAACCTGGACGTGACGACTGGCCGGTTCATCAAAGGTTGATGAAACCACTTCACCACGGACCGTACGCGTCATCTCGGTGACTTCCTCCGGGCGCTCGTCGATGAGCAATACCATCAGATCGACTTCCGGATTGTTGGCAACGATAGCTGACGCAATATTCTGCAACAGCATCGTTTTACCGGCTTTCGGCGGTGACACGATCAGGCCGCGCTGGCCTTTACCGATCGGCGCAACCATGTCGATGATACGAGCTGTCAGATCCTCGGTACTGCCGTTGCCCTGCTCCAGCGTCAATCGGTCTTTCGGGAACAGCGGTGTCAGGTTCTCGAACAACACCTTGTTGCGCGCGTTTTCTGGCGCATCGTGATTGATTTGACCGACTTTCAGCAGCGCGAAATAACGCTCGCCTTCTTTCGGCGGACGAATCAAGCCGGATACCGTATCGCCAGTGCGCAGATTGAAGCGTCGAATCTGACTCGGGCTGACGTAGATATCATCCGGACCCGCGAGATAGGAGCTATCCGAGGATCGTAGAAAGCCGAAACCGTCCTGCAGTATCTCAAGCACGCCATCACCGTAAATATCCTCTCCGTTCTTGGCATGTGCCTTCAGAATCGAAAAGATGATGTCTTGCTTGCGCGAGCGTGCGAGACCCTCGACACCCAGTGACTCACCAAGCTCGACCAATGCCGCAGCCGGGCGGGTCTTGAGCTCCGTCAGGTTCATGACATTTTTGCTGGCCTCAAGTTGCTCAGGCGTGATGATCTCGAGCGAACTCTCGTCGTCATCCGGATACTCGTTTGGCGTTGGACGACGGCGACGGCGACGGTTCGGATTACCCTTACCCCCCTTGTTGCCGGATCGGTTCGTGCGGGGTTTTGCTGGTGTATTTGTATTAGACAAAGAATCTCTCTCAGATATTGGTGTCGATGAATTCGGCCAATTGTGACTTGGACATCGCACCCAGTTTTTGCGCCTGGACAGCGCCGTCTTTAAACAGGATTAAGGTAGGAATACTTCGGATGCCGAACTTCTGTGCGCTGTTCGGGTTTTCATCCACATTGAGTTTGACGATCGCGAGTTTGTCGGCGTATTCGTCGGCCACTTCGTCGAGCAGCGGTGCAATCATCTTGCACGGTCCGCACCATTCGGCCCAAAAGTCGATCAGTACTGGCTTTTCATTTTTTGTGACGTCGGCATCAAAACTACCGTCCGTTGTATGCACGATCTTATCGTTCACTGGCTAAATCCTCCAAATGAAGTGTTTGAATTAAGGTGGTTTTGCTCGCTGTCAGCCCCTCTGACACTCGAACTTGCTTAAAACGGATGACGCTGCCTTAACTATCAGGCACTATGTCGCAGCTTTGTTGCCGACTATTTCCGGCTTCTTTCTGGGTTGTAAGGAAAGCGAAACTGGCGGGTGCGACGGGTGTCGCGTCGAATTAAGGCTAATTTGACCGCTTCGCGAGCCAATTTGCAAGCTTTTACCTCATATTTTCTGGTTCTAATTTTATGTCTGAAAACCATCTGAGCGATCTCAGATTCGACTCTCTTGATTTACACGAGAGTATTCGCGCCGGCATCCGTGATGCAGGCTTTGATTTCTGTACGCCAATTCAAGCGAGTACACTGCCGATCGCGCTGAGACCCAGCGATGTTGCGGGGCAGGCACAAACCGGCACCGGCAAGACGGCTGCATTTTTAATTGCTGCATTTCAGCGCCTGCTGAGCAATCAGGGCGAGGTTCCCGAGGGTCAGAAGCAACCGCGCCTGTTCGCGTTGGCGCCGACGCGCGAACTCGCCGTACAAATTGCGAAGGATGCTGAGTTACTCGGTAAACATACCGGACTGACCGTCGGATTAGCCTACGGTGGAACGGATTACGAAAAACAACGCAAGAGACTGGCTGACGGTGTCGATCTGCTGATCGGAACACCGGGTCGCATTATCGACTTCTATAAACAGGGCGTGTTCAAACTCGACCAGGTACAGGTCGCGATTCTTGATGAAGCGGATCGCATGTTTGATCTTGGGTTCATTAAGGATATTCGCTACTTGTTGCGTCGGCTGCCACCGCCGGACCAGCGCCTCAACATGTTGTTCTCAGCGACTCTGTCGCAGCGCGTCATGGAGCTTGCCTACGAGCACATGAATGAACCGGAACTGATTCGCATCGAGCCGGAAAAAGTAACCGCAGACAAGGTCCGTCAGGCGATTTTTTATCCTGCGAATGAAGACAAGATGCCGTTGCTTATCGGACTTGTCCGCGAAATCGGCGAGGGTCGCATCATGATCTTCGTCAACATGAAGCGCGAGGCCGAGAAAGTTCAGGACTACCTGGAAGCAAACGGAATCCACGCAGCGGCCATCTCCGGCGACGTGCCACAAAATAAACGCCAACGCATGCTGGCGGATTTCCAGGAGGGCCGTTTGCCGGTACTCATTGGTACCGACGTCGCATCACGCGGGCTGCATATTGAGGACGTCGAATACGTCATCAACTACGACCTGCCTCAGGACCCGGAAGATTACGTCCACCGGATTGGTCGCACGGCACGTGCTGGAGCTTCAGGAAACGCACTCAGCATGGCCTGCGAAACCTACGCCGTCGCTTTGCCGGATATCGAAAATTACATTGGCCACAAGATTCCTTTTGCCAACTACGATCACGACGATTTGCCGCAACTCGTCAAGCCGAAACCCCGCAAGCGCAAACCGCCGCAGGGTCGTCGCGGTGGGAGCTCTGGCGGCCAGCGATCGGGTGGCCGACGACCGCAGCAAAATCGCCGTTAGCGAGCAACGGCTTTAAAGCATATCGGCGACTTTCTCGACGCCACGAAATTCGTTACATGATGCGCTGGGCGCGGTGCTGTCAGGTCGCGTTACGCGGACCAGCATTTCCACGCCGAATTTGCGCGCGCTTGTGAGAACCGGAACGCTGTCATCGACGAAAAGCGTCGTTTCAGGATCGAAGCCTGTCGTGTTCTGCAGCGCACTCCAAAAGTCCTGACTTTCTTTCGCATGACCATAATTGTGTGAACAGTGAATCTCATCGAGATAGTCGCCCAATCCGGTTTTCGCGTCCTTGATGGCTACCATGTCCGGGTGCGCATTGGTGACCAGCAGCACTTTGATGTCCATCTCACGTAGCCGACGCAGAAATAGCAATGCGCCGGGCAGGTAGCCGATGCGGTGACTGACATCGTGGTGCAACTGCATGACATCGAGTTGCAGATGCTCGGCCCAGTGATGCAGTGAATACCACTCGAGCTTGCCCTGCTCCGCTTTGAACTTGCCAAACAGGAGATCACGCGCCTCTTCGAACGGCATGTCATTGATTGCAGCGAAACGTCGCGGTACCAGCTCTTTCCAAACGTAATTGTCGAAAGCGAGATCAAGCAGTGTGCCGTCCATATCCAGCATCAGCGTTTTGGTGCGTTTCAATGCCGTCTGCGGATTCATATTCATTGTTATACTGCGCGACCCGAGTTGATGCAGGTAATCCGATGAAGTCTTTGATCGACCCCGTTGTTGCGCTGGCCGAAGAAGCTGGCCGGGCAATCCTTAAAGTCTACGCCACAGACTTTGACGTGCAAAGCAAAGACGATGATTCGCCGTTGACGCAGGCGGACCTCGCATCGAATCGCTGCATCGTGGCGGGTCTCAAAGTGCTGACACCCGAAATTCCAATCATCTCGGAGGAATTCGGCTTGCCGGAATTCGACGTGCGTGGTCGCTGGGATCGTTACTGGCTGATCGACCCGCTCGACGGGACCAAAGAGTTCGTCAATCGAAATGGCGAATTTACTGTGAATATCGCGCTGATTGACCATCAGGAACCCGTATTCGGCGTCGTGCACGTTCCGGTGCAGCAAAAGACCTATATTGGCTGTGAGGGCGTCGGGGCCGAGCGACGTGACGGCGACGGTAGCAAAAAGCCGATCCGCGTATCGGGTGTCAGCAGAAGTCCGGTTCGCGTCGTGGGCAGCCGCTCTCACCGTGGCGCGAGCCTGGATGCCTATCTACGGAATCTGGGCAAATACGACATGGTCCCAATGGGCAGTTCACTGAAATTCTGTGTCATCGCGGAAGGCGGCGCGGACCTTTATCCCCGCCTGGGCTTGACCTCGGAATGGGACACCGCAGCCGCGCAGGCGGTGGTTGAACAGGCCGGTGGCAAGGTCGTGACGCTCGATGGTAGGCCTATGAAATACAATACAAAAGTGGACATATTGAACCCACACTTTTTTGTCATTGGTCCGAGCGACAAAGACTGGTTGGCACTGCTGCCAGACAGCGAGTAGCATCGTCGTATGACTGACAAAATCGATACCGAATCGTTTAAGGTGCTCGACCGGTTGAGAGAATTGCGCGTTAGTCACAGAGATCTCGACTACCTGATCGACAGACTCCAGGACGACCCGATGGTCGACCAACTCCGCATTCGGCGACTGAAGAAACGCAAGCTGCTACTGAAAGACATGATCAATACGCTTGAAAGTGAACTGATTCCGGATCTTGACGCCTGAGAAAATTAGTCGCGCTTGCGCCACAGCAAGAACAGCGCCGGGATTACGATCAAGGTTAGTATCGTTGCGCTAACCATGCCACCCACCATCGGGGCCGCTATTCGACGCATTACTTCAGATCCGGTTCCGGTTCCAAGCATGATCGGCAACAGGCCCGCGATGATGGCAACGACCGTCATCATGATGGGCCGGACTCGATGTAATGCGCCGTCGATGACAGCCTCACGTACATCGTCATTCGTTACGTCACGACCTTGCGCCTCCGCTGCCAGTATCCGACGGCGTATCGCCTGGTTGAGATACACGAGCATTACAACGCCGATTTCCACTGCGACTCCAGCCAACGCGATAAATCCAACACCGACAGCGACTGACAAGTCATAGCCGAGCAGGTACAGCAGCCAGAGTCCACCGACCAACGCCATCGGCAATGTACCGATAATGATCGCAACTTCAGCAAAGCGTCGAAAACTCATGAACAACAACAGTATGATGATTGCGATCGTGACCGGACCGACGATCAGCAGTCGCTCCTTGGCACGTACCATGTACTCGTATTGGCCTGACCAGTTCAACGAATACCCGGCTGGCAGCTCGAGCTGATCGACCAGCACTTGCTGCGCCTCAGCAACATACGAGCCGAGATCGCGCGCGATAATATCAACATAAACCCAGCCGTTCAGACGAGCGTTCTCACTCTTGATCACGGGCGGACCGTCAACGACTCGCACGTCCGCGACATCAGCCAGCGCGATGCGGGCGCCGTTCGACGTTACGATCGGCAGCAATCGCAACTGCTGAATCGAATCACGAACTCGCTGTGGGTAACGGATATTGACGGGGTATCGCTCCAGCCCTTCAACCGTTTGCGTTACATTTATTCCGCCCACACCGGAGCTTACAATGTCGTGTATGTCCGCGATGCTCATGCCGAAGCGCGCCGCACGCTTGCGGTCAATATCAATGTCAACATAGCGGCCACCGGCAACTCGCTCGGAATATACCGACGCCGTGCCGGCGACCGGGGCGAGAATGCGTTCGATATCCTCGCCGATCTGTTCGATCACATTGAGATCCGGCCCAGCCACTTTAATGCCGACGGGTGTCTTGATGCCCGTTGCCAGCATGTCGATGCGCGTCTTGATCGGCATCACCCAGGCATTCGTTAATCCGGTGTACTGCACTGCCCGGTTGAGCTCGGTTCGTAATCTCTCGCTCGTCATCCCCTCGCGCCACTCCTCGCGCGGTTTGAACTGAATAACTGTCTCAATCATCGTCAACGGGGCCGGATCAGTCGCGGTTTCAGCCCGACCAATTTTGCCGAACACCTGCTTCACTTCCGGTACCGTGCGAATCATCTTGTCGGTGACCTGCAGAATTTCGCGCGCTTTATCGATCGATAGCCCGGGATACGTGGTCGGCATGTACATGATGTCGCCCTCGTCGAGCGCTGGCATGAACTCCGATCCAAGTTGGCTGGCTGGCCACAGCCCTGGCAGCAAGACCGCTGCCGCAAGAACCAATGTCGCTTTTGGATGGCGAAGAACGACATTTATGACCGGACGGTAGCAGGCGACGAGTACGCGGTTGATCGGGTTCTTATGCTCCGGTGTGATGTTGCCTCGAATCAGGTAGCCCATCAGGACCGGCACCAGGGTAATCGAGAGACCTGCCGCCGCAGCCATTGCGTAGGTTTTGGTGTAGGCCAATGGCGCGAACAATCGTCCCTCCTGCGCCTCGAGCGTGAATACCGGAAGAAAACTCAATGTGATGATTAGCAACGAGAAGAACAGCGGCGGGCCAACCTCGGTCGCTGTTTCAGTGATGATGCGCCAGCGATTTTCATCGGTCAGAGGTTCTTGCTCAATGTGCTTGTGGGCACTCTCGATCATGACAATAGCGGCATCGACCATCGCACCAATCGCGATCGCGATGCCACCCAGCGACATGATATTCGCGTTCATACCTTGCAGCTTCATAACGATGAACGCGACAAGAATTCCCACCGGCAAACTAATGATGATGACCAGCGATGAACGCAAATGAAACAGGAACACGGCACACACCAGCGCGACCACAAGAAACTCTTCGAGAAGTTTTCCCTGCAGGGTTTCAACGGCGCGATTTATTAGATCCGATCGATCGTAAGTGCTTACGATTTCTACGCCGTCGGGCAGGCTTCGTTGCAGTTTGGCGAGGCGTGTTTTGACGCCTTCAATCGTTGCCAGCGCGTTCTCGCCAGATCGCATGATCACGATTCCGCCGACGACTTCGCCCTCTCCATTGAGCTCTGCAATGCCGCGACGCATTTGTGGGCCCAGTCCAATCTCCGCAACATCAGACAGCAATAAGGTCGTGCCCTCGGAGTTGACGCCCAGCGGAATATCCCGGAGATCATCGATACCTTTCAAGTATCCGCTGGCGCGAACCATGTACTCGGCTTCACCCATCTCAATCACGGACCCGCCGGTCT
This sequence comes from Woeseiaceae bacterium, assembly GCA_021773115.1. Lineage (GTDB taxonomy): Bacteria > Pseudomonadota > Gammaproteobacteria > Steroidobacterales > Woeseiaceae > UBA1847. The sequence goes on from JAJFKS010000006.1 coordinate 275,232, forward strand.
CCTGGTTGCCCTGCCGAATTGCCGCTTTCAATTTGGACAGCGGGATACCAAACGCCCGTAGTTTGTCCGGATCGACAACCACCTGGTATTGCCGGACCATGCCGCCAATCGTGGCCACTTCGGCAACGCCGTGCACCGTCTGCAACTCAAACTTCAGGAACCAGTCCTGCAGGCTTCGCAATTTGGCCAGATCGTTTTGTCCGGTCCGGTCTATCAATGCATACTCAAAAACCCAGCCCACGCCGGTGGCATCCGGGCCCAGCGCCGGTTTCGCATTGTCGGGCAACTTGCCCGACACCTGGCTCAGGTACTCAAGAACACGCGATCGCGCCCAGTAGAGGTCGGTGCCATCTTCAAAAATAACGTACACGTAGGAATCCCCGAAAAAGGAATAGCCACGCACAGTGGTCGCTTTCGGCACCGACAACATCGCCGTTGTCAGCGGATAGGTCACCTGATCCTCGACGACTTGCGGCGCCTGGCCCGGAAACGAGGTTTTGATAATCACCTGAACATCGGACAGGTCTGGCAGTGCATCAACGGCGGTGTTGCGCACCGAATAGATACCCCATGCGATGATGAACGCCGTCATGATCAGCACCATTGGTCGATTCGAGATCGACCAGCGAATCACCGACGCGATCATGGTTTGGGGCTCATACGATCAAGCGCCGATTCGATGTTCGACTCGGAATCGATCAGGAACTGGCCGGATACGACGACTGCATCACCTGCCGATAAGCCCTGACGAATGGCGACTTGCTCGCCGGACTCGATACCAATGATCACGGCTTGTGAGCGAAAACGACCCTCGCCCAGCGATACGACGACCCGATCGACAGCGCCGCCTCGAATGACGGATGACCTGGGAACTTGTACCACCTCACCCAGCGGTTCTCCCTGAATCGAGACGCGGGCGAACATGTTCGGCTTCAATGCTTCGGAGATATTGCTCAGGCGAATGCGAATTTTTAGCGTTCGCGTCATTTCGTCGACTTCCGGGTAGACATAATCGACGACGCCATCCCACGTTTTACCCGGCAAATAGTCGAGTACGACTTTCGCCGTTTGGCCCGGTGCCACCCAGGTCGCCTGACGTTCCAGAACTTCTGCAAGCAGCCAAATCGTATCGAGTTTGGCGACCGACATGATTTCGGTCGCTGGCGTAACGTAGCTGCCTTCCCGCACACCCAGGAAGGCGATCACGCCATCGGCTTTGGCAGCTACGCGTATGTTCCTGCGAACAGTGAGATCCGTCTCAAGGCGGGAGACCTCGGTCCGGCTAACGCCCAGTGAGCCAAGGCGCTCAACTGACGCCTTAATCAGGTTTGTGTTGCCGCTGCGCGCTGCTGACAGGTATTCCTGCTGTGCGTTGACGAGCGTTGGGGAATAGAACTCGAAAAGAACCTGCCCGTTCTTTACACGCTCACCGCTGGACCGAATGGCCAGGTTTTCGATCCATCCCTCAACGCGCGAATGAATATGTTCGACGGTGTCCTCGTCGTATGCAACGTAGCCGACGGTTTGAATATTTCGTGCGATGGGGCTACGTGTTGCGGTCACAGTTCGAATTCCGAGATTGCTCGCAATGGTCGGATCGATTTTGACAACACCTTTTTGCCCATCGACATCAGCCGCATAAACCGGCATCAGGTCCATACCCATTGGCGACTTTCCAGGTTCGTCACGACGATAGTTGGGGTCCATAGGGGCAACCCAGTAGAGAACATCGCGACCTCCAGAATCGACGGACGTGTCAACGCTGCTTTTCGTGTGGCTGGTCGCTTGTCCAATGTAGATGCCTGCGGCAATTGTTGCGCAGAACAGGACAGCGACTATGAGGAACTTCTTCATCTTGGAAATCCTCCGAGATTGGCGAGCGTGGCATAGCTTTGTGCTCGCTCGACCTGCAGACGCACGTAGTCAATCCGTGTGTTGAGATCTGCAATATTTGCGCGCATGACGTCGGCGAAGTCACCGTGATCGCTTTGGTAGGCGAGCATCGATGACTCGGCATGGCTTTTGCTCTGTGCAAGAATCCGGCTCTCGTATAAGGCCAGGCGCCGGTTCGACTCGGACCAGTGTGAGTACTCGGCGGCCAACTGCCCGCGCAATGTTCGATGCATTCGCTCCCGATCCGACTTCGCCGCGCTACGCTCGCTCAAAGCTGCCGACAGGGAGCTGTCGATAGAACGCTTGCGGAAAAACGGCAGGTCAATCGTGACCCCAACACTCAGAAAATCCGACCGAGGTAGTCCGGACGGCAAAAACCCCTCGCGGTAGCCATAACCAACATCGAGTGCCCAGCGAGGTTTTGCGCGTTCGTTTGCGAGATCGACTCCGGCAGCACGAGCGTCAACGGTGGCATCGGCTGCCCGCAGTGACGGGTGCTGCAACAACATTACCTGCATTTCGTCGAGCGACGGCAGTTGCTCCCATTCCGGAAGTTTCGCAGCGACCGGCCGGTAGGCGTCATCGCCAATCCATTCGCCCAGTGATGCCCGGGCGCGCGCACGTTGTCGCTCGATATCGATGAGGCGGTCGTCGAGGCGGCTCAGTTCCAGTTCCGCACGTAACACGTCCTGTTGGCTTTTTTGGCCAACGGCATACAGGGAACGCGTCACGGTTGTCAGATCGTCAAAGTACGGCCGGGATTCAGAGACATGGCGCAGCGCCGCGTCCCAAAAATAGACCTCAAGCCAGGCATTCCGTGTTGCCGCGAGTACTTGGAGACCGCGCGATTGAACGTTTGCGCTCATCTCATCTGCAAGCAATGTGAACTGGCGTGCACTGATATCGCGCGACTTGCCCGCAGGAAACGCCTGGCGCAGTCCTATCGTTGCCTGCGTCATCGCCTCGGTGCTGAATCCACCCGACTGAATCGGAAAATTGTTGATGCCCAATCGAAGCGATGGCTCCGGCAGCTCACCGGCGACGATCGCCTGTTCATGCAATGCGGCTGACCTGGCCTGAAATGATTGTTGCCCGGGCTCCTCCGATAGCGCGAGGTCCTCTGCCGCAGCCAATGTGAGTGGGATGTTTTGTTGCGCCATTGCAGGCAACGTAGCGATGCTTGCAACGACAAGCAGCCATGCGCGGCGAACTGTTTTGTGCTCGGGCAGCAGCCCGAAATGGGAATACATTGAGAAAACTCCTGCGTGAAACCAAAATTCGGGTTTACAGCGGGACGTTTTCTATTTCAGATAGACGCACTTCAAGACGTGCAGCGGTGGGTAACAGAGTTCGGGGACCGGTGGTTCCAGGTCGTGATAGCGGACAAATGCGGTTTGCAGCGTCGGCCACGTTGGCGGCGTCAAAAATGCCGGCGCGGTATCTTTCTGCAACTTGTCCGCGCTTCCCCGATTGTCCCGGCTTGCCTGCACGATCGAGCAACAATCCGACTGTGTTGACAGACAATCAGCGTCTGCCTGACTCGCGTGATGGCTATCCTGCGTCATCGCCTGGTCCGGCATCATCGGGCAAGGCCCGCTTTCCGAGTCAGCCTCGATCGCCATCGTGCAAGGCATTGCCGCGAGACTCAGGCAAAAAATTGCCAGCACACCAAGCATTCGGCGGGAAACCGATTTTGAGCGGGGTGGCAGAATTCGCGAAATCATAGTGCCCTGTTTAGTCGTTCCGGCGCGTTTACGCAAGGAAATACTTCAAGCTTTGGGGCCAATGTGCGATGTGCCGCGCTCCGCCGCCAGCGCAACCTGTTTGCGACGCTCCTCGAGGCGCGCCCTGCGATCATCATCACTCTCGTTAACACATTTCGGACACGACACGCCCTCGCGATAGTCGGCTGAGGCGAGATCCGTGCTGCTGAGCGGCCGACGGCACGCGTGGCATTGCACATAGCCACCTTCGGCGAGATCCCGGTCAACAGCGACTCGTGTATCAAAGACAAAACACTCGCCGCTCCAATGATTGTCTGTTGCATCGACTTCGGTCAGGTAATTCAGGATACCGCCCTGCAGATGGTAGACCTCATTGAAGCCGAGCTCGATCATCAACGCTGTCGCCTTTTCACAGCGAATACCCCCGGTGCAAAACATTGCGACCGGGCGATTCGTCGATTGCGTTGCAAGCTCTTTGGCGAAATCGGGAAATTCACGGAAACTGTCATTGCCTGGGTCGACCGCGCCGGGAAACGTCCCCAGCTCAATCTCGTAATGATTGCGCGTATCGATGACGAGTACGTCAGGATCTGAAATCAGCTCATTCCAGCGTTCAGCGTTAACGTGTTCGCCTGTGCTTTTGTGCGGCAGCAGGTCCGGGCGGCCGAGCGTAACAATTTCTTTTTTGACTTTAACGCGCATCTTTCGAAACGGCGCTTCATCCGCGTCGGTCCAGCGCGCATCGAGTTCTTCGCTGATTGAAAGGCGATTGCGAATCCAGTTCATTAGCGCTCGAATCGACGACTCACTGCCTGATAACGTGCCATTGAAACCTTCCGATGCGACCAGGACAGTACCCAACAAACCTTGCGAATCACATTGTTGCTTCAGGTCATCCCGAAATGCCTCGGGATCCTGCAAGTCCAGGAATCGGTATAAGGATACGACTTTCATTTTTCGGTAATGGTCAGTGACAGAATACTGTGGCGAATTTCCTCACCGAGAACCAGGCGTGCATCAACACCAATGTTGGTCAGGTCATCGTCGAACTCGATGAGATTATCCGAATTCTTGCGCAACACGTCGAGCTTCTCAAGAGTGCGGATAAAATCATGAAACAGGGACTTGTTGAAAAAATCCGGCGAATGCAGGCCGTAAATCATCGACAGTCTCTCCGCACTCTGCTGACACATGGTCTCCAGGCGCTGGCGCGAAAGCACACCGGACCCGTTGCGAATCAGAATCGCGATGACGAGGTAGAAGCGCTGCAACATCGGCACCATTGATTGACCCAGCATCAGTAGCTGGAAGGCCTTTTCCGAGCCGGCCGGCGGTCGTACCAGCGTTTTCTTGTCCGTCGCACAGGTCAGGAGCTGCAGCTCGATCAACGCCTTGATCGCTTCCGAGGTCACGTCGTCAATGTCGTCAAACTCCCACTTCATGCACAGTTCTTTTTTCATGAACGGGTAGATCAGGCGAATCAGGCGCTGTAGCTCTGCGTGCTCAATCTCCCGCCCCTGGATAAAACAGCAAGCGACCGACGCCGGCACTGCCAGCAAATGCAGAATGTTGTTGCGGAAGTAAGTCATCAACACAGCATTCTGTTGTGTCATGTGGATAACTTCACCCATCGGGTGCGTCGAGCGGCTGATGACCTCCAGCTGCTCGCCGTGCTCAATAATTTCGTCGGCGCTCGATTCCGGCATCGTTACCAATTCCGAATAACGGAATCTTCGCAGCACCTTGAGGCTGAGTTCCAGCTGCCGGCGCAGCTCACCCAGCCCAATCGTTTGTTTCGGCGTCGCCAGCAATACATAGGCGAGCAAGCTGATCGGAGTTACCGCAGCGGCCGAATTGATGCCCTGCATAATTTCAGCGCCAAGCTCATCAACCACTTCCGCGAGCCACGGCGGTCGGTCGCCATTGTCGGATTCGTGTTTGCGCCAAGTCGGATGCATGCGATCCAGCATTGGCGCCAGTTCGATGGGTTCCGCGATATTGACATACACCTTGCCGAAATGATCACGCAGGGATTTGATCGATCTGATCAGGCCACCGATGGATTCCTTTTGCTTTTCTGCGCCGGCGAGCTCGCTGATGAATGCATTGCCCTCAATCAGCTTTTCGTAACCGAAGTACACCGGCACAAAAACAATGGGTCGCTGCGGATTCTTGACGTAGGAATTGACCGTCATGACCAGCATCCCGCCTTTGGGTGTCAGCAGGCGACCGGTTCGGCTGCGGCCTCCTTCGATGAAGTATTCCATCGAATGGCCCTTGACCAGTACCTCGTGAATGTAGGCATCGAATACCGCCGCATACAGGCGATTGCCTTTAAAACTTCTGCGCAGGAAGAACGCGCCACCACGTCGCAGTATGCCGCCGACGATCGGCATATTGAGATTGATACCGGCCGCGACATGCGGCAGGTGCAAACCGGATACATAGGTTACGTAGCCCAGTAGCAGATAGTCGATATGGCTGCGGTGGCACGGGACGTAAATGACTTCCTTGTCTTCAGCAACCTGGTGCAGGCGATCCATGTGGTTGAGTTCGACGCCGTCGTAAATGCGATTCCAAAGCCAGCGCAGAACTCGTACCAGGACACGGATGGTGGGATAGGAAATATCGGCAGCAATTTCCAACGCGTATTTTTCCGCCTTGCGCCTCGCCAGCTCCTGTTTGCGAATATCATCGCCGGCCTCCGCATTGATGATTCGCCGCACGGATGGCGCACGAAGCACCTGCTTGACCAGTGTACGTCGATGCGACAGATCAGGTCCGACAGTTGCGGTTCGGCGATGGCGAAAATGCACGCGTAAGATTCGCGAAACCTTACGCACGGCGACCGACGATTCGATGTCACCGGTGCAGATCGATCGAATCGGCAAAACATCGCTAAATCGAAGCAGGGTATCCCGGCCATGCAGGAGCGTTACGAGAAACTTCCGGGTCCGTCCGATGACATCCCAGTTTTCTGAGAACAGGATTTTGAAGAAGGAGCGTTCTTTATCGGGGGACCGTCCCCAATAGATCGCGACCGGTATCAACAACAGTTCCTGCTCACAGTTGTCGGCGCCCTCGATGAGGCGCTTAAGCCGTTGCGAACTGGTGGCACTTGGGTGGCGATTCCAGAAGCCAGTGAGCCGGCGCATGACAACAAAACGATTGGATTCACGAACACCGCAAAACTCAAAGGACTCTGTCGGCGATGGCAAGCCGTGAGTTGCGCAGGCTTTCTCGAGAGCGAGCACATCGGCGAGCCCACCAGTCTCGAGGACATAGCAGACAGCCGCCCCGGCGTCAGTGACGAGCTCGCCGGGCGCCTCTGGCTGAATCGCCGGGCGCGCCCAGATCGAGAACACCTTGCCGGCTGACCAGTAAAGGGGTCGAAATATGAGGCCTGCGAGGTTCATGGCGGACAAGTCTACCCAAAAGATCGTTCCAGCAGACCGTTGACTTTTCGGTTTTTTCGGCGGCCAGAAACGAAAAACGGCAGCCGTTAGGGTAACTGCCGCCGTTTATTTATTGCTTTGTTTGCCGAGTTTATTCGCTCGCGTCGTCGATTGCTTGTTCCGTCTCATCCGCTTTCTCTTTCAGCGTGTCACCAACGTCTTCAGCTTTGTCCATTGCATCATGCATTGCGTGATCTGCATCAGCAGCGCCGTCTTTCATCATGTCACCAGCATCGTGCATCGCATCGTCGGTCGCATCCATCGCATCATCAGCGACTTCTTCTGTTGCTTCCATCGCAGACTCAGCAGCATCTTTCGCTGAATCCATAGCAGATTCCGCTTCATCTCCGGCATCGCCGCCACCACAGGCAAACAGGGTGAGGCTCGCGAGTAAAACCAAAAATTGTTTCATGGTTACTATCCCTCTCAAATGACTAGTCAGTTATAATTCTTATGAATTGCGCCAGGTATTCATTGATTTCATTGATATTTTGCGTCAAGCGGTGATCACCGTCGACCAGGTGCAATGTCGCAGAACATGTCCGAGCGAATCGAATACTGTTCTCGACGGGGACAATACGATCATGCCAGCCGTGCACAATGCAAATCGGGATACGCGGCGCGACTGGTGTCAGTTCCTCATATCCCTCCATATAGTAGGCTGGCGCCAGTACGAACAAGCCCACGGCACCTAGTGGCTCCGCTGCCGCCGTCGCAACATGCCCGCCCATGCTGGAGCCCACCAGGACCAGTTTTTCACGGATGTCCGCACATTCGCGCTGTAATTTCCTGACGCGCTCAGTTGGGTCGGCAATACCCTGATAGTCAATACTGTCTGCCGTGCAGCCCATTCCCCGGACCGTTTCCGCCATCGCACGAATCTTGGTGCCCCAGGGCCCGCTCTCCTGCCCATGTGAAAAAATGACCATTGTCATACGAGTATTCCATCCCCTGTGTCACACAATTCTTCGATATGGCGTGCCAGTAACCAATCGCGATCCTGGCCCCACAAAACCAGGTCGCCCATGCGTACTGTTGGTACTCCCCACGATCCACTGCTCATCATCGATTCCCGATTCGCATCAATTGTCTCGCGCCAGTCCCCGCTTTGCATCGCTCGCTGAACGTCTGGCCAAAACAATCCACACCGACCGGTGACTTTTCGCATACCTTTATCGCTCGCGACATCGATCGCATCGGACCAAATTGCCCGAGCTGCCTGCAGCAGAAATTCGCGTCCACGCTTCTCGGATTGTGCATACGAGAATACTGCCAGACACCGTTCCGTACCGCTGCCCACCGGGTCCGCAATGTTGCCAAACGGAATACCGCGTCGCGTCGCCTCTCGATACGAATCATTGGCGATATACAACAATTTCGCTGTCGGTACCTGCAGGCCGCGCATAACCATGGGTAATACCGGGCGAAGTATCACCTCGATCCCATAGGCATCTGCAATTTGAAACGTCCTTTGCAGTGCAAGGTAAGAATAGGGACTGCGAAACGAATGAAAAAACTCGATAGGCGGCAATACTTTCGCCGCCGTTGGTGGTTTGACCGGAAGAGAGACTCGCATGGCTTGATGGATTGACGCCAAACGCGGATGCGGAGTATTGCTCTTTGACAGGCCGAGCGTGTCGAGGCGATCGGTCAGATAGTGCAGCCGATCAACGCCCCAGTACCACTCGCCGGCGTAGTACAGCATCCCACTGTCGTAGTGCCCGAGTTTGCTTTGCAATTGCTCCGATTCATTGGCCAGCGCCTTCGCCGCGCCCCGTGCGGTCACAGACTTGCTGATTTGTGCCGCCGACGATGTATCGCCACGCCAATAGATTGCCAATGCCTGGTAAAACTCATCGTCAAAATCAGCACGGCCCGCTGCGGCTGCAACTGCGTCGGATAATCCGACGCGATACTCGGTCGGTGGCAAATTTCCCTTGTCGAGAAACGGAATTCCGAACTCCACCGCCAGTCGTTTGCAATCAACTATCGCGTATTCGACCTGCATATCGGGTGCCGGTTGAAAATCCCCGCCCTTCGCCTTCGACAAATACAAACGCAGTTTGAGGTCGTACTGGTCCACGAGGCTTGGCAAATACTGCGACAGGATGTAGGAATAAGGGTCGTCGATCTGCAGGAACACGGACACGACATGCCCACCACCGCCAAGCTGGCGGCGCTTGTCCTTTAGCCAGCGCCTCGCTTTGACGACGCGAGGGTTAAACATGATATTCAGGATTCGCGATCGTAATTTTCGCTGCTGAGTCATTCCTCGTCCCACATCGTACTGGGCTTCCACAGCAGCTCATCCAACTCGGGCTCCCAGCGATACCTGGTCATGTTTACTCTGCCGTTCAGCATGGGGACACCCTCCTCTGCGAGCCGCTCGCGCTGCGTTTTGAAGTGCCGGCTGTCCGGGTCGAAAGCACTCTTGCCCGATGACGTCAGCACCCGGTGCCACGGCAGCGCCAAATCTTTCGGCGAGTGTCGCAATGCATAACCAACCTGCCTCGCGCCGCGTGGAATTCCGGCAATCTCGGCAATCTGCCCGTAATTCGAAACTGTGCCGTCCGGGATTTCAAGGATCGTCTCCCAAATTCGCCGCAGTCTTGTTTCACGGTCCATCGCCGTTACGACAAGCGCAGGCGCGCCTGAATCTCGCGCTTGGCATCGCGCAGGACAGTTTCGCGGTCCAGTGAATTGAGAATTTGTGACACCACGTATTTCGGTCCGCCATCGCCCCAGGATTTACCCTTGGCAAGGTACTTCGACGCCGCCTGGCCGACAAGGTAGGTGCTGTAATACGCGATCGAGCCCTGGGCGCCCGCGGTCAGAAGCGTGGACAAACCCACGGTACCAACCTTGAGTGCGCTGGACACGAAGTGCAGCGCCCAGACGGTACCCATCAAAGCCGCCGATTCCGCCATGATGACCTTGACGATCGATCCAGCTTCCGACTTATTCAAGGGAAGATCGTAGACTTTCGACAAATGCACAACCATTCCAACATCGATAAACGCAGCCGCGAACAGATCGGCCACCGGTATCGGATTGAATGCGACGGCGATGCCTTTTGAAACGCAGTAGGTGCGTACCAGCCTTTCGCCGAGCTCGCGTCGAGCCGCGAGGATACGGCGACCCACTTGATCTGAAAGGTCCGATGCAAAAAGGCTGGCATTGAGTGCGGCCAACGTTTTTCCTTCGGCTTCCAGGATATCCCACAACTTCAGTCGCAACACCTCGACGTCCGGTGCGCGATCGCGCTTGGTCTCGCGTTCGTTGCCTGCCTCGTCAACATCAATAAGGATTTGCGGCCGCGGCTGCGCAGCTGCGGCAATGATATGCGTGGGCTCGATGATTCCACTGGTCTTCGCGCGCAACGACGTCAGCAACGCATCGCATTCTTCGCGGGTGTACAGGTCGGACTTGTTCAGTACCAGCAAAATCGGCCGGCCTTGCGAGATCGCAGCTTTCAGTGCGTCGAGTTCGGTATCGGTGATGTCGCTGTCGACAACGAATATCACAAGGTCGGAGCGTCCGGCGACTTCCTTTGCCAGCGCTTCCCGGTCTTCGCCGCCAGCCTCATCAAGCCCCGGCGTATCGATAAGAAAAATGCCACCCGCTTCGAGCTCACTCCAGGAGTGCATTGACGACAACTTGGTTTCGCCGTGCAGCGGGCTGACTGAAAATCGTTGTTCCCCGATCAGCGCATTCAATAACGAGGACTTGCCGGTACTCACCCGTCCAAATGCCGAAATGTGAAGATGCCCGTGCTCGAGCTTGTCGAGCATCGCTTCTACGGCTTCGTAGTCATGGGCGAGGGACTCTCGAACACCGTCGGGAAGTCGCTTGTCATCAATGAGGTCACGCAAGCTCTCGCGTGCCAGACTCAGGTGCCCCGCACCCTCGTCGCCAGCGGCCTCAGCCGGTTTTTTCTTCCAGCGCCATTTTGGCAATGCGCCGAACGCCCGATTCCAAATGTTCACTGATACCTTCCTCGAATTCTTTGGCGGCTGTCTCAGGAACCAGTTCACCGTGTCGCGACAGGGTCAGCACGAGGCTGCGCCCCAGCGCGTCGAAAATAAGACCGTATGCCACCGCATGTGCCAGCCCGCCGGCGACAGTCCCCAAGCCGGGAAACGCTTTCAGACCATTTCCGGCAACAGCCATCGACAGCGGCAACACCTTGCCCGCCCGACTCTGACCCAGCGACAGAAACTCCTCAATATCGAGATCTCGCGGTGCGGCGCCGTACAAATCGCAAAGCTCGCGCGTCATTGTTGTGCCAATGTACCCCTGAACCAGGATATCCGTGCCCGGGCTAACAGCCGCCATTGCTCCAATAACAGCTTTGCGGGTCGAGCTGCGAATAATTTGTTCTGAGCGCTGCGATCGATACTGGCTTTCAGCCGCCCTGAGTTTGTCAGCCGCAATCTGGAACACTGCGCGCTCGCGGCGAGCATCGAGTGGTGCCGCTTCATCACTCAACATCCGATTGATCGCGACGACCAACACACCGATGTCCGCATCACGACTGACACTGACCCTGCCTTCGCTGCCGTCCGCCTGTCGCTTGATCACTTCGGACTCGCCGCCGGCGGTAACAGCCACGACGTGATCTCGCTGCACTTCGCCGCCGAGGTCTTCGATGCGCTTCAAGAGCTTCTGTAACAGCATTGCGCGTTCGTCATTGTTGTACCGGTCTGCCTTGTTCAGCACCAGGATAATCGGCTTGTCGAACGCCAACAGGCCCTTAATTGCATTGAGCTCGGCTCGCGAGAGGTCACTGTCACAAACGAACACCACGAGGTGTGAACGCTTCGCCTCCGCCGCCGCAACTTCGTCAAGCCCTTCTTCGTGACCGCCGGTTCCGGGTACATCGGTTAACAGGATCTCGTGTCCGGCATTATTGCGCCATCGGTAATGTCGGACTGATGCTGTGGAACCGCCCACCGCGTCAATAAGGACATCTGCAGTAGGGACGAGCGCCTTGATCAAGGAACTCTTACCGGTACTAATCTCACCGAAAAAACACAAGTGAATCGCGCCACTGGCCTGCCGCGCTGCAAGTTGCTGCAACTCGGCTTGCGCCGCGCGCGTATCCACACCCGCTGCATCTGCCTGCTGCAAACGTTCCTTGATATCGGCTTTCGACAGTGGTTTGGCTGATTTTTCCAGCGCTGCCTTCTTTTTCACAACCAGGCGAAACACCAGCCAGATCGCCGCGACGGCAAGCAAGGCCATGATGCCGATATAGGTATAAAGAATAAACGGCGGACCCGCCCGAAGACGGTCCCACACATTCAATGCCGATTCGCTAATAAACAGCAACGCAGCGATCGCAACAACAAACGCGAGCGCCACGACGACGGCGACAATAACCCGAACAAAACGATCAAGCGTCATAAGCAATTAAGGTGGCAGTCACCGTATCGTAGTTATGGTGACTGCCACCATATCTGTAGTTAGGGTGACTGTCACCGTAACTTAGACTTGTGTGGCTATCCAGCGGTCTATTTTTGCTTCCAGCATGGACAGCGGCATTGCGCCGTCTTTGAGTACTTCGGTGTGGAAGTCCTTGACGTTGAACTTGTCGCCGAGGGCAGCTTCCGCCTTGTTGCGAATCGCGCGGATCTTAAGCTGCCCGACCTTGTATGCGAGTGCCTGACCCGGAATCGCCATGAAGCGTTCTGCTTCGGCGACAGCGCGTGCTTCGGCCACGGCAGAATTTGCATACATGTAGTCGAGTACGTCCTGACGCGACCAATGTTTTGCGTGCAGGCCGGTGTCCACAACCAATCGTATCGAGCGCCATAGTTCGGCATTGAGGCCACCGAAATACTGGTATGGGTCGGTGTAAACACCGAGCTCTTTGCCGAGTGATTCGGCGTACAGGCCCCAGCCCACTGAGTAGGCCGTGAACCCGCCGAAGCGACGGAAGCCGGGCAGGTCTTCATTTTCACGCTGGATCATGATCTGAAAGTGATGGCCCGGAATGGCCTCGTGCAGGAACAATGACTCCATCGCCCACTTGCCGCGCGCCTTGATGTCGTAGGCATTTGCATAAAAGATGCCCGGCCGTGAACCATCCGGTGTGCCCGCCTGGTACGAACCGCCCGCCGCCGATGCCTCACGGAAAGGCTCGACCCGTCGGACTTCAAAGGCCGTCTTCGGCATCACGTCAAAAAGGTTTTTCGACAATTCTGTGATGTGATCCGACATGTCACGGTAGCCCTGGATCAGCTCCTCGGCCTCGTCGTAGAAGAACTGATCGTCAGTGTTGACGAATTCGAAGAAATCTTTCAGATCACCCTCGAAACCGACCTGTTTCATGACGCCGCGCATCTCATCCTGGATTCGCGCGACTTCATCCAGACCAATCTGGTGAATCTCGTCGGGCGACATGTCGGTCGTCGTGCGAAGTCGGACCATGTAGGCGTACCAGTCCGAACCGTTGGGCTGCGCATACAAACCAACCGTATCGCGCGCCGCAGCAATATACTCATCGCCCAGGAAATTGCTCACGCGCTGGTAGGCAGGAACGATCGTATTCATGATCTTGTCTTCATACGCGGCAGTAAGTCGTTCGCGGTCTTCCTCGCTGAAGTCTTCGGGCATGTTTTTGATGGGGCCCCAGAAATTACTGTCTTCGACATTCTCAATAATGTGCGCATTAACCTGCGGCAACAGTTTTTCCATCAGGATGCGCGGCTGTGTAACACCTTTTTGCATTCCCTCTTTCATATTCGCAATGATCGTATCTGTAATGTCGGCGTAATTATCGGCGCGACTCAGAAAGTCGTCGTAGTCCTTGACGCTCTTGAAGGGATGCGCGCTGGTACCGCTGCCAAGCTGTACGAAGAAATTCGTAATCGAATAGAACTGGTTGATCGGCTGAAGGTGAAAAGGAAACTGATTGCCTTCCAGCGACTGTTCGCGATTGATCTTGAACAGGTCATAGCTAAGCTGATCCTGGTAATTCAGTTGAGCGCGATCGATCTCGAGCAGACGAGCCAGGAACTCTTTGTCCATCGCTTCATCAGCGGCACGATATTCGGCGCTGTTTGCGTTCGCCATACGGTCGTTATAACGGTAGTCGCCAATAAACGTCGCGCTAAGCGGGTTCATTTCAAGATTGCGCTCGAAATGTTCGTCGAACAGCGCGTGCAATACGGCACCAGAATCAACGACTTCGGTGGCGGCTTTTTCCTTCGACTCACCGCAGCCGGCGACAAGAAGCACGGCGGCAAGTAAGGCCGCAGCAAGATTTTTCATTTGGAAACCCCTGATTGGAATCAGGGCATCATAAACCCAAGCTCGCGCTGTGCAAAGTTAGATAGATTCGGTGCAACGATATCGAGCTCAATATCCGGTATCCCAAACCACTTCGCCAGCGTTGCCGCGTACTGGTCTGCCGAAGTTGACGGGATCATACGCCCGCCCCCGACGTCTTCAGGGCCACCGATGTCCAGCATCGGGTAATTGCCGTAGAGCTGCCGGCCAGCAACCGCGCCGCCTACGACCAGCTGGTTACCGCCCCAGGCATGATCGGTGCCATCCCCATTCGACGTCAGGGTTCGTGCGAAATCGGACTGCGTGAAAGTCGTGACGCTATCGTCAACACCAAGCTCCACCGTTGCGGCGTGGAAAGCTGCCAGCGAGTCACTGATGTCAGCAAGCAGCCCGGGCTGGTTAAGATTCTGGTCATCGTGCGAATCGAAGCCGCCGGCCGCGACGAAAAACACCTGGCGCTTCATCGCAAGCTGGTCACGCACTGCGATCAGACGCGCTACCGTTCGTAGTTGAGTCCCCAGTTGTGATTGTGGGAATACCGCATCGATTATCGGCGCCGAGTCAATCGCAGTAGAAACGGTATCGGCCGCGTCAATTGCGCGTCGCTGCACATCCGCAAAACCGCGTTCGTACATTGTGTTGTATGGCGCGTCGACGACCCGTCGAAACGCTTCGCGTTGCTGGAACAGAATGCTGTCGGGATCGAGCGAAAAACCCTCAAACTGCAAAGGACCACCCGGACCCATTACGTAGGCGACTGTTTCATCCGCCGACTGCATCAGGTTTGTGCCGAACAGCGATGCGTTGGTCGCCATCTGTTGTTCTGTTACAGCACTGCGAATCAGGTCTGCCATGCGGCCCGCCCAGCCGGTATTGCTCGGCACGGTTCCGCGCAAGCTTGACCACTGATCCTGTTGATCATTGTGCGAAAACAATTGCGGTGGCAGTTTCGCAGCACCGCTGAAAAAGTCGTCTTTGGTGGTGGGCTCAAGCAGCGGACCGACGTTCGTCACAACCGCCGCACTTCCGGACTCAAACAGGCCCTGGAATCCGGCCATCGACGGATGCATGCCGTAAGTAACGCCACCCTGGCCTGGTGGTGTAATCGGCAACAGGTCTTGTTGAGCAATCGCGAGATTCTGCCGCGATGCGGCATAGACATTGTATTCAGCGTTACTGCTCGGCACCAGCATGTTGAAGGAGTCATTGCCGCCAAACAGAAATACGCAAACCAGCGCACGGTAATCGGTGAATGCGCCGCCACCACCCACAACCTGTGAGTAGGCAAGCCCCGGCGTCGCGGCAAGTATCGCTGCAGCGCCACTGGTGCGGAGAAAATCACGTCGGCTCAATGTTTTCATTGCACTCTCCTGGCCATTAGCGCTGGTACGCGTATTCAGGTGACGTCACGACAAAGTAAATCGTTTCGGCCGCTCGAACGGCGGTGTCAGTATCGGGAATCAGCGCGAGCATCCCGCCGATCTCATTGCGTAGCGTAGCGGATATTTGCCCACCCAGAAGTTTGTCGGCGACCATGTTGATCAAGGCATCGGCGTCATCGGCGATCAGCATTTCCTCTGAGAAGTCGATGTAAACATCGTCATCGCCCAATGACGGATTGGTCTGGTTGAGTCCGAACACCTGGCCGAACATGTAATTGGTGAATAGCGTGTTCTGGTATTCGGTTGCGATGCCAAGTTCCGGCGCGACCAGACCGCTATCTCGAATTTCACCGGGCGGTGCGTAGAACGGACTGAAGAAATTAAATACCGACGGTGACTGCAGTGGTCCCTGTCCAAACAAGATGTAGGAGACGACCAGCGGATAACGCCCGCTATTTGATGTTGCATTGTAGGCGCGGAAAAGTTGCGTCAATCGCAGCAAAGGCTCTTTGACTTTGCCATCGATCTCCATGGGCAATTCGGGGCGCGCCTCGGGATCAAGAAGAATAGCCTTGACCACTGCCGCCAGATCGCCTTTGACGCCGCTGCCATTGTCGTTGAAGACAGTCGCCACCCGGCGCACGTAACCAGGCGACGGATTACTCGTAACCAGTCGTTGAATCAGTCGTGTCGAAATGAACGGCGCAAGGTTTTGATGTTCAAATATGTTATCGAGCGCCGCAGCCAAATCCTGCTCACCCGTTTGACCCGCCGGCAAAACCGTACCGTTCAAGAGCTGTTTCGGTTCGGTGTCATGGAAGTCGGGCCACAATTCCATGGGTACGACTTGATTTTGTCGTGTGCCGCGCGCCTGTTCGAAATTCGGTGAACCTGCCCAGGTCCAGCCGGTATAGACATGCGCAAAACCTTCAATGATAGCCTGATCGTAGGTCGGAATTGGCTGGCCAAAATTATCGAGCTTCACGGTACCGTCGAGATTGAGCTCAACCAGGCCGATTGAAAACAATTGCATCAATTCCCGTGCATAATTTTCGTCAGGACGAATATTCAAAGCGGGATTCGGTTTTTCATTGCCCAGCATGCTGAGGTATACGCCCATTGCCGGGTGCAGCGTGACTTCGTCCATCAAGCTTCGATAGTTGCCGAAGGCGTTCCGGGATAGCACGTCGTAATAGTCAGCCAGCGCATGGGGTGCCTGAAAGAGTGCACCGAGTTGCGACACGACCAGGATCTCAGAGAGCGCGAACGCGACACGCTGCCGAAGTTGATCGTCGCCATGAATAGCGTTGCGGAACCAGATATCGACGCGATCTTCCTGAAGTTGAAACATAAACGGTGGCGGCGGCACTGCTTGCACATGTGGCAATTGCAGTGAAGCGGGCTTTTGAATCTGATCGTCGATCCAGGCTTCGAGTCCAAGCGCGATGACCTGCTGTGCATCCGTGTCGACTGCGCCAAATCCACCCTGATTGAGGAGCTGTACGGCTTCCGCGTTGGTAATCGGAACCGGAGGTGGTGGCGGAGGTGGACCGGCATCACTACCAGAGCCGCCACAGCCCGCAAGACCGAGCGACAGCGAGGCCAGTATGGATGTGAGTCGGTTCATCATCATATTCTTGCCCCATTGGCTCCGAATCTCGAGGAACCAGGTCCACTTATTTCCGCGTCGCGACAGTCGTGGGATAGCCAATCGGTATAGTAACGCTCCGCCTCCGGCTTTCGTTGACGCGAGAGGCCGCGGAATTTCCCGATAGCAATCTATTCGACGATCAGAATGCAGCAGGTCGCACGCCGCCAAACGAGCTGTTGGTGATATGAATAGGATGCCTGTAGGGCGATTTTGGATACTAATTCAGGTATTCGGGCTTCTTATGGTAAGTCCGAACGCCGTGCTGCCAACGCGAAACCCAGCGGCCGTCTGGTGCAAGGTCAGTGAAATCGGCTCATCACACGACGCAGGCTGGAATACCAGCAGGATCGTTACGCCGTGTTCCTTGTTATCCGGGCGATTGCTAACGCCAGCATCGCACTGCACGATGAATTTCCGGTCGGCAAATGCACCGAGATCATGCAGACATTGCAGGTAAGTGAGTACCTGCGCGCGCAGTCGCTGCGCAAGCCGGTCATCCTCGGCTTCGAACACCGCCCAGCGAGTGGCGCGCGCGATCGAGTTGATCAGTTGCAGACAAAAGCGTCGTACCGGCAACCGGGCATAAGTCGCGTAGGCTTCGCTACCCCGTCCCATGGTCACCGATCCGCTGATGCGGGCTTTGCCAATCGGGCCGCGTCGAATCGCATTGAGTCCCGCGCGCAGCAACAGGCTTTGCTCGTCTTCCGACAAATCGATCACCGGACTGAGTCGACGCTGCAATCCAAGTCCTTGCTGATCCAGCGATTGCCAGGGTCCGTACATACGATCCTGCTTACACAATAATCCGGCGACTGCGCCGCCAGCGGGCCGCGTGATGCCGTCTTCGCTTCCCCGCTCCTTGATACGTGGAAAATAGCCAAGCAGGTTCGGGCTCGCATAGCCGAGGTCACGTACGCCCGCAACCGCCTCGTCTGCACTGTTCCATTCGGGCAGCGGATCGACGATCAACATCGCGCCGCGTTGCCGGCAATACATTTCGGCAGCCAGAATCGCCGCCGGGCCAGCGTCCCTCCCCTTGCCGGGTGGCGGCAGGTACAGCAGGTCGAAATGTTCGATTTGTTCAAGCGCGAACAAGCCGCTGCGCTCACGTCGTGAACCGACGAGGTCGTAGTTCGATAACTCGGCGCCATCCGTGCCCGCTTGCGCATGATCAACATAAGTCGATTCGTAAGAACGCCCCGAACGCGTCGTGCGTTCGGGGCGGTGTGTTGGCAACGGCAACTCCACTCGCGCAATGTCTGAGGCGAGCAATTCGTTGACGACAAAGTTCGCGGCATCATCTTTCCAGGACAGGCCCTGGTAAAACTCCTGCTCGATGACCAGACCGGTTCCCGGATTGACGCGTTGTACGGTCAGGTTGAATTGGTCGTCGCTTTCGTCGTCAATCGTGTCGTAATCGACCGCTGCGCGAATGAATTCGGTCGAGCCCGGTTCGATCGCACGCAACACCAGTGCGGATCCGCTGGCCGGTAAGCAAAGCATTGCGCCACGTGCATTGTTGGCAACGCGCACAACGTACAGCTGCATGCCACCGTGTTCAAAGAATTGCCGGGCGGCCGGACCGAGGCTGGAGCGCGCCCAGACGTCACCGAAGCGACGGCGGAACTCACCAAAGTTTTTCACCAGCACCGGTGTGTTCAGGGGACCACGAAGCGCACGGCCAACGAAAGCGGCCGTGGATTCTGGACACACCTCGATGGGTTGATCCATCGCTGCGATTTCGGTGACCGTGATACCGCGGTCAACTGCATCTGACAAACTTGTCTCCGAACTCGGTCAGATTAGCGTGCGTGTATTCTAAACACTCGCGCTCGCGGTTGCACTTGGTTAATCTCTTCGGCCATGAGTGATTTCCTTGCGATTGCGTATCCCAGGCTCGCCGACAAACTGCATAAGCTGCCTATCGCTCATTTGCCAACACCAATTTCTTGCCACGATATCGACACCGGTGCAGGCGTTCGCCGCGTTATGGTGAAGCACGACGATCTCACCAGCGACCTTTACGGTGGCAACAAGATTCGCAAACTTGAGTATATCTTTCGGCGCGCAAAAGACCGCGGGGCAGAGCGCGTTGCGACGTTTGGTGCTGTAGGCTCGAATCATGCGCTCGCAACCGCGATGCATGCGAAGCAGCTCGGATTCGAATGCACCTGTTTTCTAGCTCACCAGGTTCGCACGCCACGCATTCAGCAAACGCTCGACATGCATCTCGAACTCGGCACCGAACTGATTAAATGGGGAGGCGCCGTCAAGCGAGTCGACCTGTATCGACGCAAGCTGCAAAACAGGAACATCTGGGTAATTCCTCTTGGTGGTACGTGCTGGCTTGGCGCAGTTGGGTTCGTCAACGCAGGGCTTGAGCTGGCAGCACAAATTGGCACCGACAAGCTGGACATGCCGACGCGCATATACATGGCGAACGGTACTATGGGCAGCGTTGCAGGGCTCACGGTCGGGCTCGGCCTGGCGGGCATCAATATCGAAATTCATGCCGTACGAGTTGCCGACAACCGCTTTGCGCGCCGCGAGGTATTGCGACGATTGATCGAGAAGACACTTGAGCTGCTGCACGACATTGATCCATCAATCCCTGCGGATGCGGATGCACGCAGCAAGCTAGTCTGGCGCGACGAATTCTATGCGGGTGGCTACGCTGCCGTCGACGACGTGACCGAACGAGCGGTCCGCTTCGCCGCCGGCAATCTCGGCTTGTCACTTGAGACCACCTACACCGGCAAAGCCATGGCGGCGATGCGCAGCGACCTCGACAGCAGCACCGAGGATGCGCGCTATCTGTTTTGGAATACCTACAATTCGCGGCCGTTGCCCACTTTTGGCAGCGGCCACCCGCGACGCGACCAATTGCCGAAACAATTCGCCCGCTATTACGAGTAATTCAATCCGGTGTTGCGACTATTGCGGCGATCGAGCGGCGCCGTCAGCCTCGAACTCCGCTTCAAGCTCTTGCATCATTTCACGGACTTCTGACAGCGTTGGTTCGTTCGGATCGGCAACAACGACGTTGTGCACAACGCGCGCGCGCATCATCACTTCAGCGGCATCGTACTCGACGATACTGATTGGTACGCCGTTAGCGTTCTCCGCCAGGGCCAGAATGTGATCGCGCAGATGCACGTTCAGCGGCTCACCGTTCGGGCCGCTTTGCGCATCCAGTACGCGCTGCAATCGTTCTTCAGCCGAGACTTCATCGTCTGCCAGTGGCGGATGTGCCTCAAAATATAGCCGTCCATCGACACGGCCCATTTGATAAGGCTCATTCATGATGGTCACGACCTCGCCGATTTCGACCAGCGTATACAGAAACTCGATATTTTCCGGATACAGGCGAACGCAGCCGTGGCTAACGCGCATACCGACGCCATAAGGTTGATTCGTGCCGTGTATCAGGTAGCCGGGCATGTTGAGTTTCAGTACCCGCGTGCCCAGCGGATTGTCCGGACCTGGCGGCACGATGGACGGTAAGGGATCACCCTGTTCGGCATGCTCGCGTCGCACGGACGCGGGGACCCACCAGGTAGGATTTTTCGCTTTCGCGATGACGGTGGTTTCGCCGAGCGGTGTTTCCCAGCCAACACGACCGATGCCGATCGGATACGTCAGAACCTGCTGCAATTCGCCGTCGGCAGGCGGTGGATAATAGAAGAGTCGTTTCGTCGCGATATTCAGAATCACGCCGCGCTTTGCGGCATCGGGCAACACAAATTGTGTCGGCAATAAAATGGGGGTGCCCGCTCCTGGCAACCAGGGATCGATGCCGGGATTGGCGGCGATGAGGTCGTCGTAGCCAAGGCCATAGGTTCGCGCGAGATCGGAAAATGTATCGTCGGGTCCGGTAAAAACGACCTGCGGCTCACCGACGACGGTCTGATCATCGGATGTCAGTGTAAAGGTGTTGGCATCGATCGGATCAACGACTGGGCGATTTTCAAGCGCGACAAAATCCGGCCCCGACTTGTTCTTGAGGCCCGCCATGAAGCCGTCGAGCGTTTCGCAGCCGCCGCTGAGCAGTACCGCAACGAGCAGCAAGCTTCTTGACAGGTAGGGTCTGGTATAGGTCAAGCGATCGATCCGTGTAGTGAAGCGCCTATTCTAACAGCGTATTCACTCGACTGATTTTGAGTTTTAGCGGCCAGGAAACGCGGCGAGCATCGAGCCCCCAGGCCTCGTGCAAAAGCGCCTCGATTTGCTCGACCGGGTCCGTGCCATGCACAGCCTCGTAGCGCTTGGCGGCTGACCAGGTGCGCAAGTAGCCGAGCATGTCGGCCGCCGTCCAGTCGAGACTCATGTCGAATTCCGGTGCGTCAATTGCCTCTCCCGGGAGATCGACACCGTCATAGCCTTGCTCGATCAATGCGCGCTCCGGAAGCCAGAACTCACCGACGATGTCGGTGTAGAGCCTGCCGATGAGCATGTCGCAAGCCTCGGAAACCTCGCAGATCTCATAACACCACAGCGCAAGCACGCCATTTGGACGCAATACGCGTTTTGCCTCGGAAAAGAACGCACCCTGATCAAACCAGTGAAACGCCTGGCCAACGGTCAGCAAATCAATCGAATTTGCATCGAGGCCGGAACGTTCCGCCGTCGCGACTCGATAGTTAACCTTGGGGTGCACTGCTGCTTCTGCGATTTGTGCAGCACTCGCGTCGCTGGCAATGACCTGATCAAAGTGGTCTGCGAGTGCGACCGCGGCTTGTCCATTGCCGGTGGCACAGTCCCAACACGTTGCGGGGACGTGTACCTGTGAGGCTAAGAACGAAAAGAGCTGCCCGGGGTAAGTCGGTCGATGCCGAGCGTAACCGCCTGCCTGCCGGGAGAAATGGTCCTTAAAACCTGCCGTCACTACCAGGTCTTTTTACACTGCGGATTCTTGCCGTCCGCCAAAGCCTCATTGTAGATCGGCAAGGTTTTTTGCCATTGGCCAATCAGGTTTTCGATACGCGTTTCGCTCGCCGGGTGAGTCGACAAATGCTCCGGAGGCGTCTTGCCACCCTTCGCCGCCATGTTTTGCCACAGATCGACCGCGGCACGCGGATCAAAGCCGGCTTTCGCCATGTACTCGAGGCCGACGACGTCAGCTTCGGATTCCTGCCCGCGGCCCATTGGCAGTTCCATACCGAGGGCAGCACCGGCGCCCAGCACCTGGCTCGCGGTATAAGCGCCGCCCGTATAACCGCCACCCATGATGACGGCAAGCGCCTCAATACCGATGCCGGTCAATGAACCGCGCGATGCCCGCTCATTAACATGGCGCGCTGTGACGTGTGCGATTTCGTGGCCAATAACGGCCGCCAGCTGGTTCTGGTCTTCGGTGATCTCAAGGATGCCGGTGTACACGCCGATCTTGCCACCCGGCATCGCAAACGCGTTGACCTGCTTGTCCTCGAAGATGGCGAGTTCCCATTCGATGTCGCTGTACGGCGGGTTGAGCTCAGCAACAACAGCCTGCGCAACGCACGCGACGAAATCGATCTTGCCACGATCGGTTGCCAACGGCAGCGTCGAGCGGTAGGCATTGAAGGTCGATGCCGCTTGCGCCTCAAGTTCGGCATCTGACTTGGTAATCAACTGCGGCCGCCCGGTCGGGGACGTGGAACACGCCGCAATCAGTAAGGAAACCATCAGCGTTATCAGCAGCTTGGAAGAATTCATGGTGTTAAGACTCCGCGTTTCATCAGAGGATTATAGCGCTCCAAAGCGCGCGTGACCCTGTCAATGATTCGACCGCGGCGGCGACAGTCGGTTCCGCTGTCTCAGCGCGGTAGTTGAGACTCAAAATTGCGCCGCCAGCCAGCCGCGTCCGCCTTTTCCAGCACCCCGTCAATGCCGCCCATCAGGCGTTTCTGCAGCGGCTGTTTGATCTTGTAGGCCACCGAGTAGAGATCACGATCGGCTGCGCGTGCACTCAGCAATTCATCACTGGTCTGCACTTCGTCGGCAAGCCCCAATTCGAGCGCGCGGGTTCCGTACCAATGTTCGCCGGTCGCAACCTTCTCAAGATCAAGGTTCGGTCGATACCGGCCAACGGCTTCTTTGAACAAAGCGTGTACATCTTCAAGTTCTTCTTTCAGCTTGGCGCGGTCTTCGTCGGAATTTTCGCCGAACATGGTTACCGTTCGTTTGTATTTGCCCGCCGTGACCTGCTCGAACTCGACGCCGTGACTGTCCAGCATGCGATGGAAATTCGGAATCTGCGCAAGCACGCCGATCGAACCGAGAATCGCGAATGGCGCAGCGACGATCCTGTCGGCGACGCAGGCCATCAAATACCCGCCGCTCGCGGCAACCTTGTCGACACAAACGGTCAGCGAAATATTGTGGTCCCGTATACGTGATAGTTGCGACGCGGCCAATCCGTGCTCGTGCACGACGCCACCGTGGTTTTCAAGACGGACGATGACCTCGTCTTCCGCTGTCGCAACATCGAGAATGGCGCTCACTTCTTCACGCAGCGACGGAACAGCACTGGCTTTGAGGTCACCCTTGAAATCGATGACAAAACTTCTGGCGCGCGACGACTCGAGCTTGGCTTCCGCCTTATTTTTTTTCTTGCGCGCTTTCGCCGCCTGCTTACGTTGGCCTTTGCTGGATACCGCACCGAGCAGCGAATTGACCAGCGATTCATGCGTTTTGTTCAGATTCTCAACTTCGAGACCCTCGTGCGCGCCTTTTCGGCCCGCCGACGCGGCGACAGCGATAACAATCACGACGCCGGCGACGATTGTGATCGTCTTCAGCAGGAAGAGGCCATACTCGGCCAGGAATTCAATCATATTGCGATGCCAACATTATTTTTTTGCAGGACCTGCTCGGCACGATAGCTGGAGCGCACCATCGGACCCGCAACGACTTCCAGGAAGCCTTTCTCGAGGCCTTCAGCCCGGTAGGCATTGAATTCGTCCGGTGTGACGTAACGCTCGACAGGCAGGTGATTTGGCGTCGGCCTGAGGTACTGGCCGAGTGTCAGGATATCGACGTTTGCAGCGCGCAGGTCGTGCATGGCCTCCACGATCTCGTTGTCGCGCTCGCCGAGGCCGAGCATCAGGCTGGTCTTGGTCAGTACGTCTGGCCGATGTGCTTTGGCGTGCCGCAGGACCTCGATGGTCTGCTCGTAGCCGGCACGTGGATCTCGAACCGGGTGCGTCAGACGCTTCACCGTCTCGACATTCTGTGCAAACACTTCGAGACCCGAATCGACAACCATCTCGATGTGTTCGCGTACGCCGTTAAAGTCCGGCGTCAAAGCCTCAACAGCCGTTTTCGGATTCAGTTTTTTGATCTCGCGAACGCACGCCGCATAATGGGCGGCGCCACCATCATCCAGGTCATCGCGATCGACCGACGTGATGACGACGTATTCGAGCCCCATCAGTTGCACCGCCTTCGCCGAGTTCACAGGCTCTTCGGCGTCAAGCCAACCTTTCGGATTGCCGGTGTCGACCGCGCAAAAACGGCACGCTCGCGTGCAAACCGAACCCATCACCATGATGGTTGCCGTGCCTGCGTTCCAGCACTCACCAATATTTGGGCACATGGACTCTTCGCAGACCGTGCTAAGACGGTGTTCATGCACGATATTCCGCGTGTTCGAGTAAGCGCTCCCGGAGGGCATCTTGGCGCGCAGCCATTTCGGCTTGTCACCGCGCACCGGCGGCTCGCTGTCGCGGCGGTGCTTGACGCCATTCTTGACGGCCGAGAAACCGGCCTCGGTCTTATATTTCTTGCCGCTTTCGACGATCGGGATGCCGCGGAAGGTTTTGGGGTCTGTGCTCATGTGCAGATGCTTGGGTCAGGACTAAAACGGCAGGCATTGTCGCATAAATGGCGGACAAAAAAATCCCGGCCGAGGCCGGGAGAATCAGGGGGATATTGAATCTGACGCCAGATAATTCAGTGCAGTCTTGCCCAGCTGACCAGTTTCACAGCGTTCTGCTGCAGGTCGAAATTGCGGGCCAGAATGGCTTCTATGTCGGCGGAGTCGGAACTTTGCTCCATCGGAGCGTTCAGTTCTACTACACCGCAAAACTCATTGCCGCCGCGATAATCTGCGTCGGTCAGTATGAACTGCGTGTAATACTTCGCGGACATGAGGTCAATTTACGCGACGGGACACCCGGCATCTGTGAGCCACAGCACAAATTGCCGGACCCGGGAGGACGAATTGTAAAACATTGACACAAGTCACACTCAAGGCGTATATGGCGTAAAATCAGCACCTTCTTAGGACACGGTGCACAGATTTTGCCGACCGGCATATGTAACATCCAAGTCAATCTGCCAGCGCCGTTGGCGGACTTCAGACGCAACACTACGGGAATTGAACACATGGTCTATCAATCCAGACTATTGAAATGGGTATTTTTGAGCGCGCTGCTGCTCGCATCTGGCGGCGCCTACGCACAGAACGAACTCCGCAACACTTTCTTTAAAGATGCCGACGCGGCGAAAATGGCAGCGGATGCGGTTAATGCCGAACTGTACGCGCCAAAAAGCTACGAAGACGGCATGCGCGACTACCGTGCCGCAGAATCGGGGCTGGAGCGCGGCCGCAATATCGAATACGTCCGCTCGAACGCAGCAGACGCCACGGCAAATTTTCGCAAGGCGACCTCTGCAGCGACGCTTGCACAAACGGCCCTGGCGCAAGCGATCAAGAGTCGCCAGGACGGTGCCAATGCCCAGGCCCCCAAACTGTCACCTGATCTGTGGGATGACGCTCAGCAAAAGTTTGTTCGCGCTATTCAGTTAATGGAGCGCGGCGACCTCAAGAACGCGAAACGCCGCGAGGTTGAAGCCACGCAGCTCTATCGCGAGGCAGAGCTGGTTGCAATCAAAGCGGAGTACTTAAGTGAAACTCGTCGCCTGTTGGCGGACGCAGATCGTGCCCGCGTTGGTAAGTATGCGCCGATCACGCTCGGCAAGGCAAAACAACTACTGGCGGATGCAGAACGCGAGCTCAATGAGAATCGCTACGACACCGACCTGCCTCGCAGTCTTGCGATTCAGGCGAACTACGAAGCCAAGCATGCATTGTATCTTTCCGAGGTCGTGCGATTGGAGCGTGACAAGGAAATTACTGTTGAGCAGCTTGTTTTGGACTGGGAAAAACCGTTGCGAATGATTGCAGGCGTCGCCGACGTCAATCCGGACATGCAGCAAGGCCACGACAAGCTCACAGCAGACCTGGTTGCCTATTTCGAGAACCAGGCGAGTGAACTGCAGGCCCTTCAACAAGAGAAAGCGGAAAACGAAACTCGTCTCGCCGATCTTGAAGAAGAATTGAGCGCGCTGGATGAGCGTCTCGGTGGGGCGACGGCTGAACGGGCCGCACTGGTACAGCGACTTGAAGCTCAGGCACGCGTTAAGGAGCAATTCGAGAAAGTGGACAAGATGTTTCCACAGTCTGAAGCTCGAGTGTTCCGCGAAGGCGACACGATCATCCTGCGTCTCGTCGGGCTGAGTTTCGACAGCGGCGCGTCACAAATCAAACAGGAAAACTTTGAACTGCTGGCAAAGGTTGAAAAAGCGATCGATGTATTTCCGCGAAGCGAACTGATCATCGAAGGCCACACCGACTCGCACGGTGGTGATGAATCGAACCAGGCGTTGTCCCAGAAACGTGCTGAATCGGTGCAGCAGTACATGATCAATGCGATGCGCATTCCGACCTATCGATTGATCGCAACAGGCTATGGCGAAACACGGCCGGTTGCGAGCAACGAAACGGAAGCTGGCCGTGCACGCAATCGTCGAATCGATATCGTCATCAAACCGAATCTCGACGCCGCCGACTAAGCGCCGCCCGGCAGGCCAGACACATGACCGCGCCACCATTTTGCGATGGTGAGCGCGGTTTTTTCGTTAGCAAAGTAGCCGTACTCAGAGTGAACGTTGAGTACACCATCGAGACGGAAATAGTTGAACAGGTATTCGTCGTCGATGGCGCTCACCAAGCCCAGCTTCCGCATGCCGGCAAAATCGTCAGCGAGCACCGGATCGATCGCGGTCAGATCGCCGACAGCCGTGAGATTTTTCCAGCGTCGGATATTCCCGGGATAGCGTTTCTTGCCCGTCTGATCGTGACCGCTGAGCATTTTCTGAACGTAGCGTTGTCCGAGCGGACTGCCCATCGTCAGAAACAAGTCGATCTGCACCGGATTGCCTTGCTTGTGCGTCAACTCCCACAGCGTGTCGTACGCGATGACTGAGCCCATGCTGTGACCAATCAAGAGGATCGGTCGATCAGATCCCGCGGCAGCGAGTAGCGGGATCTTGACGAGGTTTCGAGTGCGCTCTGTGATGCTATCCCTATTGCGTTCATAACGCAGCAGGTCGCGTAAGTGCACCTCCATACGTTCCGACGCGATGTGTGGAATCAGGAAAGGCAGCATGTCCCCGAGTGTGTAGATCCAGCGGGTTAGACGACGCGTCCATTTCGTGGCTTCGGCAATATCGTCATAGGTGGCCTCTTTCTGCTCGATGACCGCGTCGATAGCCGCCGCGTCCAGATTGATATCACGGTGCTGCCCGTAAAAGTCGTACGTCCAGGACGCGATGTCGAAATTGCCGGATGATCCCGCAATATCATCTGCGACCGGTACGTCGATGCGCCGCAACGCGGCCAGCATGCAACGCGCCAGCGCGTCGCGGTGTATTCGCGGCGCTGGCTTTGGCAGCAATCCGGGAATGTAAAGAATGAGCGGGCGTGCACTGCTCAAGCAATTTGTTCCAGTCGCTGTGTCAATTCGCCGATGTGGAAGACTTCGATATCGGGTGTCGAGAATTGTTCGGGCCAACGGTCGCCAGTACGATTGACCCATGCGGTGCGTAAGCCCGCATTCCGCGCGCCGTCGACATCGTATTCCGGATGATCACCAACGTGCAATGTCTGCTTGCGGCTTGCGCCGCCAATTTTGACAGCCATCTCGAACACCTGCCTGGCCGGTTTTGCGGCGCCGGCCTTTTCGGCAGTGACAATGTCGTGGAACAGGTGCGCGATCCCGATAATTTCGAGATTGGCGTTGCCGTTCGTAACTGCGATCAATCGGTATCGCTCTTTCAGGGCCTCGAGCGTCGGGATGACTTCCGGAAATAATTCGACGTCGTTGCGCACTGCGTCGAAGACATCGAATGCAGCGTCAATGAAGCCGTGATCGTAACCGGCGGCGGTGCCAACGCGCCCAAGAACCGAGCGGCGGAGAAATGTGAGGTCATGGGCGCGATCGGCGAATTCGGCGACCACCTGCGATCGCACGGCACGGATATCCTCAGGTTGGTAGAGCTCTGTGATGCGTGGATAATTCTTGCCCAGCCAGGCATATAGCGCCTGTTCAGCACGCTTGATAACCGGGTGAATCTCCCAGAGCGTGTCGTCGAGGTCGAGCGTGATGGTGCGGATTGTGTTCAATTTGCTGTCAATGCCAGTATCAGGGACCATTGTGGATTCAAACCGGAACCGAGTCCAACACGGAGTTAGACCATGAAATATCTGCACACGATGGTGCGAGTCACCGACCTCGACGCCTCGCTGAACTTTTACTGCAATTTGCTGGGCCTGAAAGAACTGCGTCGCAAGGACAGCGAACAGGGCCGCTTCACGCTGGTATTCCTGGCAGCGCCCGGCGACGAGGATGCGCAGGTCGAACTGACCTACAACTGGGACCCTGAGGAATACGGCGAGGGTCGTAATTTCGGCCATCTCGCCTACGAAGTCGATGACATCTACGCGTTGTGCCAGAAATGCCTGGACGCCGGCGTGACGATCAATCGGCCACCGCGCGATGGACACATGGCGTTTGTTCGTTCACCGGATAGTATTTCGATCGAGTTATTGCAGAAGGGCGAGTCTTTGGTTCCGAAAGAACCGTGGGCGTCGATGGCGAGCGTGGGGCATTGGTGAGGGTTTGTTCAACTTTGGATAAATTCATATGCGCGATACCATTTTTATTCGAAAGCGTAGGGTCGCAGTGGTGCCGTTCTTGGAGCTTGGTCGCTCCTTTACATTTCAGGAATGATTAGTAGCGCAATGCGTGTTGTCGTCGATCAGTTATGCTCATTTGGCAGAGATGCCAATATGGCCGCAGCCGCCAAACTGATTCTCGCACTGTTTCTGCTGACGTTGGCTGGGTTTACGTATCGGTAAGCGGTGGGATATAAGTGGCAACCGTCAGGAAACTCGAATTACCCGAACACGCTCTGCTGCAGTGCTACCACTTGAGTGGTGCGTACACGGATTGCTACTACATCGACAGCAACAAACAGGTTTTACAGCGCGATTACGTGATTGCGTTTTATACGACCTGGCTTTTCAGGATTGAACGTATCATCCTGAAATGGCTGGCGTCCAAACCGAGCAGTGACGAAGATGCGCGTCGCCTGGCAGACTCTGAACAGGATGCCTTCGCCGCGTGGACCACCGAAGCACGCAGCGAATATCAGTTGTTGATGTGTGACTTCAGAGGTCGCACCCGATCCTGGTTCATGTCCGAACGGAACGGCGACGGCACCCGCCTCTACTTTGGTTCGGCCGTCGTACCGGTCACAAAGAGCGCGGCAAACGGGCCGAAGATAGGAAAAGGTTTCAGCCTGCTACTGGGTTTTCACAAGCTTTATTCGCGGGCCCTGTTGTCCGCTGCCCGATCACGCTTGTCCTGACTGCCGATCACAGTACTGCTCAAGTCCCTGGCGGCATCAACGGCGGTAACGGGCTACCGAAATCGAGTTCTTCGTCTTGCTCGGCAATTGTTATAGAGCGCAGGGCTTTGGCCAATTCTCTGCCGTTCCACTCCTTATCGCCCATACCGTAGCTGGTTGCGGATAGCACCCGCAATTCGTCGCTGAGGGGTGCACTGACACGCGATGCGATTTCACCAATACTTCTTGGTGCATCATCCGGCCATTGCAGGCGAGCCCAGTCGATCAGCGCCGCGCGTACACGAGCCTTGTCGTTTTGTGCCGCCGCCTTTTTGGCCGTCTTGATGAATTTCGCCTGTTGCTTATAGACCGGAGGAGCTTCTGGCTCTCTCTGCTCCTGCTCACGCTCACGCGACGACCACCACCAGGCGAGTAAGGTCAGCAGCCACACACCGCCGATCAGCTGGCTGACCAGTTTCCAGAAATCATTCGCGACATAAACGACCTCGGGTTCCGCGGCCTCAGCCGGCGCTACCGTCGGCTCCGGTCCCGCGACAAGCGGAACCGGCGCGACCAGCGGTGCGGCGACGTCGATCGTGCGACCGGGCAGCTGTGCAACACGCCACTCGCCGGCCTCAATATCGAACCACGGCACTTTCACGGCAGGAACTTTGACCGCCCCACCGCGTGTCCCGATCATGGCGTACTGATCTCGGCGTATACCGCGAATACCTTCCGCTTCAAATTCACGACTCAGGTCCGGGCGATCTGCGTAAACGTTCATGCCATCAATCTCGGGTGGATCGATCGCCGGAATTTGCGTTTCGATTTGGCCCAGGGCGCTGACGGTGACTTTTCGCGTCACAGGCTCACCCGCGGCCAGCCGGTCGGGCTCGCGCGACCACTCTTCGCTCAGCTGCACATCTCGAGCTGGCAGCCATGCGGCATTCGGATAGTCCGCGGGCGGCGCCGGGATTGGCAATACCTTGATCGAATGCCCTTCCGACTCGAATACTTTACGGCCAGTAATGCGCCCGTCTCTTAATACTCGCGCTTCAAATCTCGCCGGGGAAATTGAGAACTCGCCGCTTGCCTGTGGATAAATTGCCAGTACTCGTTCAAGGACATTGTAGGCCCGGCCATTCAGTATCGCCTCGTAGCTGCGCTCATCACCGGCGCGCTCGTACAACACTTCCGCACCCGCGAAGATTGGGTCGCGTCGACCTTCCTGTCGCGTTGCGACTGCACGATAGACCTTGTAGCGATACAGAATCTGCGACTGAACGTAAGCCTCTGTCTGATCGACTTCGCTCGTAATGAAGACATCCGCCTCGCCGGGCGGTGCATTTGTCGGCTCGTTGATCGTGATCGAAATCGGTGCGCTTTTCTCGTTGCCAACGGTAATCGCCGGAATTTCCTGCCTACCGGTCGACTTCGCCATTAGTGCAATGCTCCAGGTACGGCTGCGGCTAATTTGGCCGTTAATGATCGAGGTATTACTTAACTGGCTTAACTGCCCGCGATAAAACTTTTCATCCAGAACCGTAAGGTCCGGCTCTATGTCGACGTTGGTATCGACAGTCAACTCGAGAATGAACGATTCGTTGAGATCGACGGACGGCCGATCCACGCGCGCACGAACATCGGCCGATGCACTGGCGACGACTGCCAGTACGCCGAGAAGAATCAAACCTGCATGCCGAAACATGCTGTACCTACGACTTACCACGGTTGTACCTCATTGTCTGGCCACACACTGTTGCCGTCCTGATCGACGCCGGATCGCTGATACTGGTGCCGAAACTTACGCCGCAGCAGGCCACCCGGATCATCCGGTATGCGACGCAGCCATTGCTCCATCGCTTGCTCCTGTTCCTGTTGCTCACGTAGCTCTGCGAGCTCTGCTTCCGACATTTGCTGCGGTTTATCGCCGGCTTCAGCCTCCTCGGCTGCGCGCTGCAACTCTTCCTGCAGCGCCCGCATATCTTCTTCACTCATTTCTTCGCCGGGGTCTTGGGAGTCGCCGTCCTTCGGCTCACCATCGGCCTGCGACTCGCCTTCCTGCCCCTGCTGATCCTGTTGCGATTCGGAATCCGATTGTTCACCTTCACCGCCCGGATTCTCGGTCGACTGCTGGTCATCGCCTTCGCTTTGCTGGTCCTGTTCCTGCTGGTCTTTCATGCTCTTTACGAGTTCGAGATTGTATTTTGCGTCTTCGTTGTCCGGGTTCAGCGCAAGCGATTTTTCATAGGCCTCGATCGCAGCATCGAAATCGCCGTTGAATGCCATTGCGTTGCCGAGGTTATAAAGATTTCGCTCGTCGTTTTTGGCGGCAAAACCTTCAGCACTGGCAGTGAAATCCTGCGCACGGTACTGCGCGACGGCGCGCCAGTCCGGATCCTTGAACAACGCGGCCGCATCAGCCGCTTCGCCTTTTTCCAGTTCGCGCTTCGCCTGCTGGTCCTTGTTAAGCCACAAATCCGACCACGATGCGGCGTACGCCGATTGTGGCAATGGCATCAGGAACAACAGCGCGACGAGCACCCACCCCCGACGAAACGC
The DNA here is from genome assembly GCA_021773115.1 of Woeseiaceae bacterium. Taxonomy (GTDB): domain Bacteria; phylum Pseudomonadota; class Gammaproteobacteria; order Steroidobacterales; family Woeseiaceae; genus UBA1847. The sequence continues at coordinate 307,867 of JAJFKS010000006.1, forward strand.
GAATGCCGCCAGCGGCAACAGCAACAGCAGTAGCCACGGGCCTTCCTCGCGCCAGCGATCCGTTGCGACAGCTTCGTCACCTGCCCCGGCACTAACATTCACCACTTCGCCGCTCAGCAGGATATCCAGATCGCTGTTGTCGGGCGTCAGCCGTGAATAACGTCCGCCGCCAACGCCAGCCAGCGCGCGCAAGCCACTTTCCTCCAGCCTGGGGACGGCAATCTGGCCGCGATTGTCCGTGACAAAACCGCCTGACGCGCGGGGAATGGGTGCACCTTCTTTTGTACCTACGCCCAGCACGGACAATGTGTAGCCCGCTGCTTTCAGTTCGCGCGCAGCGACATCGGCAGCCGGTGAAGAACCGCCGTCCGTCACGAGCAGCACCTCGCCGTAGCCGGCCTTCGCCTGATCGAGCAGTTGCCGCCCTTTGCCAATCGCAACTTCGGGATAACTTCCGCGGCTCGGCATAATATCCGTCGTCAGGCTGTTTACGAGCGCAGCGATTGTGTCGGTGTCGCTGGTCAGCGGCGTGACCGTAAAGGCGTTCGCCGAGTACACCAGCAGCGCGGTCTGGCCACTCTTGCGGCGCTCAAGCATATCGAGAATTTTTAATTTCGCGCGTGTCAGGCGGCTGGGCGCGACATCCTGCGCATCCATTGAACGCGACAAATCCAGCGCGACGACCAAGGCCTGCTCGGCACGAAATACCGGTTGCTCGATGCGCTGCCACGCAGGACCGGCCAGGGAAACCGCGGCAATGATTCCGGCCAGGCCGAGCAACCACCATCGGTAATCCTTGCCACGTCCGGGATCGCGCGATAACACGAACGGCATCAACGCCGGGTCGATCACCGATTCCCAGTTGCCGGCACCGAGCTTTCCGCGTGCGAGTAAAACCGCCAGCACGACGATCACCGGCACGGCGAACAGCCAGTCGGGACGTAACCAGTGGAAATCAGCTGGCACTCAACTGTCCCTCCACGCGGCGACGAATGGACAGGCGCTGCAATAAGCTCACCAGGCACATAAAAATGACCAATGCGAACGCCGCTGCCAACGGGTAGTAATAATAGGATTTGATCGGCCGAAAACCGGACTCTGGCTCTTCGACAGGCTCCAGCTCATCAACCAGCCTGTAGATATCCTGCAGCGTCGCGGTGTCGGTGGCGCGAAAGTAACGCCCACCCGTGAGCTGTGCGATTTCTGTCAACGTGCCTTCGTCGAGGTCCGCGGACGGATTGATTTGACGGCGGCCGCCGATCAACGATGCAACTTCAAGTTGTTCGGCGCCGATACCGATCGTATAAATGCGCAAGCCGACCTGCTGCGCGAGTTGCGCTGCTTTGAGGGGATGCACCTCGCCAGCGGTATTCGCGCCATCGGTCAATAACACGAGCACCTGCTCGCCCGCACTGCCCGCCTGCTCATGCACGCGACGAACCGCGAGCGTGATCGCATCGCCGATGGCCGTTTTTTCTCCGGCGAGCCCGATGAAGGCTTCCATCAGCAGAATATTCACCGTGGTTCGATCGAGGGTCAGCGGCACTTGCAGATAGGCGCGCTCGCCGAACAGGATGAGGCCGATTCGATCACCCTCGCGACGTTCGATGAAGTCGCTGGCGACGGCTTTGGTTGCCGTCAGGCGATCAACGCGCCGTCCGGCCAGCTCGAAGTCTTTTTGGTCCATGCTGCCGGAGAGATCGACGGCCAGCATCAGGTTGCGACCCGCAACCGGCACTTCAAGTTCTTCGCCGATGCGTTCCGGACGTGCGGCGGCAACAACCAGCAACACCCAGGCAAGGGCGGCAACCCAGAAACGCCAGTTCAGTAATTGTTCCGTTCCGGATCGGTCCCTGAGTGTCGAAAAGCTATCGACGCTCGGCACGCGCAGTCCCGCTTCCGACAGGCCTTTCGCTTCCGGCACGTAATAACGAAACAGAAACGGTAGCGGCAGCGCCGCGAGTGCCCAGGGCCATGCGAGCGACCACATCAGCGCTGCCCTCCGACCGGTGTGGACAGACGCATCCGAACGGCCGCCAGCATCGCATTGACATCGACGTCGCTGAAATCACCCTGTGGATCGCGATACGGCAGTTGCAACAAACTCTTGCCACCGTCGGTGTGAAAATACGGCACCGGCAAGTCGCGATCGAGCCACTGCAACCAGGACTCACCGGTCAGTCCTGCAACTTCGTGGCGCGGTGCGTAAGCGAGCATCGCGCGACGCAGGAGCTCGGAAACCTGCTGACCCAGTACCACTGCGTTGCGGTGTTGGAGATAATCCGCTTCGACCTGCCGCAGTTCGCGAGTCGCGTAGCGCCGAGGAGCACTGAACTGACGTTGCTGCCACGCCTTAAGCAACAGCCAGCCCAAGCCGATCGCCGCCAGCACAATGATGGCCCACCAGCCGGGTGCCAGCGGCCACCAGCCGATGGCTTCGGGCAGATGCAGGTCGCGCAATGGAAGCTGGCTCGGATCCATGACTAGTGCGTCCTGCGGCCAAGGGCGGTTTGTAAGGTCGATACCGGGTCATCGTCCGTCGACATCGACATCAGGTGCACACCGTAACGGTGACAAAACTTCTCGAGTTCGTGTGAACGCTCGGCAAATTCATGTTCGTAGTCACGACGTGCGGCCGCCGCATAGGTATCAATGGCCAGTTCATCGTCGGCCGACACAATACGATAGCGACCCGGTGGTGGCAGTTGCCGCTCCAGCGGATCGTTAAGGAAAACCGCGAGCACTTCGTTGTGGCGCGCGACGCTCGACAGGTAAGACTGTGCAGCGCGAGAAAAGCCCAAAAAGTCGCTGATGACGACAACCAGGCTACCGGGCCGGGCCACTCGCCGCAGCGACGACATGGCCTGCGCCAAAGGATCAGAAAAGGGGTCAGACACCATTTACCTTGGAAAAGGTGTCTGACCCCTTTTCTGGACACCGCGATTCGTCCAGTCCGGGTGTTCAACAAGCTGGTGCACGTATCGCAATGCAGCTCGGCGGCCAAGTCGCGGTTTCAGCTCGCGGTGTGTTGTGTCGCCGAAAATAATGCCGCCGAGCCTGTCGCCGCGATGATGCGCAGCCCAGGCAATCAACGCGGCGGTACGGCTTGCATTGACCGACTTGAAACAACCACGGGTTGCGAAATGCATGTTGGCGCGAAGATCGGTAACGACCAGCACCGGGCGCTCGCGCTCTTCGCGAAACAGCTTGGTGTACGCCGTTGTACTGCGTGCCGTGACGCGCCAGTCAATACTGCGAGGATCGTCGCCCGGCTGATAAGGACGCGACTCATCGAACTCCATGCCACGACCGCGAAAATGCGAAACATAGGCGCCGGTCTGCAGCGAATTGACACGCAGTACATCGAGCGCAATCGCTCTTGCCGGCCCGCTCAGGCGAATCAATCCCGCCTGGCTTACGCTAACCGGCGAGACATCTTTGGCAGTGTGATCAAGACGGTGCACTAGGGCACTCCAACACCGTCCAGTATGCCGGTGATGATGGCATTGGAATCCACGCCGTCCGCTTCGGCTTCGAAACTCAAGACGAGTCGATGACGCAACACATCAGGTGCTACGGCTTGAATATCTTCGGGGCCGACGAAATCGCGTCCGGCGAGCCAGGCATGTGCGCGAGCGGCGCGGTCTATGCCCATGCTGGCACGCGGGCTGGCACCGTACAGCACCTGACCGTCGAGGTCCGCGTCGACGGCACCGGGATTGCGGGTGGCCACCACGACGTTCACGATGTATTCCTCGAGTTCCGGCGCGAGGTGCAGATTCAGGATTGCCTGGCGCGCTTCCATGATCGATTCGCGAGACAGCAGCTCGGGAGGCTGAAACGCGTCACGCACATTTGACTTTGCCTCGTCCCGATTCAAAACGAGGATGCGGCGCTCGTCTTCGATCGTCGGGTAGCCAACCTGAACATGCAGCAGGAAGCGGTCTAGCTGCGCCTCGGGCAGCGGGTAGGTGCCCTCCTGCTCGATCGGGTTCTGGGTTGCCATCACCATGAACAGGTCTTCCAGCGGGTAACTCTTCTGGCCTACCGAAATTTGCCGTTCTTCCATTGCCTCGAGCAGAGCTGACTGGACCTTGGCGGGGGCACGGTTGATTTCGTCGGCGAGGATCAGATTGTGAAACAGCGGGCCCTTGCGGAACTCGAATGTGCCTTCCTGCGGTCGGTAGATATCGGTACCGGTCAGGTCCGCGGGCAGCAGATCCGGGGTAAATTGCAGTCGATGAAAATCACCCTCAATACTTTCGGCCAGCACTTTGATGGCGCGCGTCTTCGCCAGTCCAGGCGCACCTTCGACCAGAAGATGGCCGTCACACAACAAGGTGATCAACATACGATTAATCAGGTGTGCCTGACCGATGATCAGTCCGCTGGCGTGTTCTTCTAGTTTTTGGAATTGATCTTTGACGCTCATTAATTACTCCGTAGTCTGCAACGGCGTGCCATTCTAGAGAGGATGCGTGGCAAGACCAACCAGTCGCAGCAATTTTTCCTCACAATTCGGCCTTTCTTAAGTAGTATTGGCCCCAATTCTGACAAGACCAATGCGATTCCATTGCAACAAGCTTTCCAAAAGCGACTTTTCGCGCAAATATTGCCCGTCGTCGGCTTGCTATTTTTAGCACCGCTCGCCGCCTGCGAGCCGGCTGCGGTTGAGGCACCTCCACCACCACCGACAGTGGAGCATAGCTGCGGCGAAGGCAGCGGCCTGAAAGCCTCCCTGCACGGCGGAATTAAGACAAACCTAAGCTGGTCGGGTTCCGATATGGCCTGCGAAAGTATGCCGCGACCCAATAACGCCGGCATCCGGCTCAGAATTTCTGGCGAAGTATTGGGGGAGCGCCTCGCGTTCATCATTGCCATGCCTGAGCTGCGCCCCGGCCAGCACGGTGTGGAATCCCCGACTAACGTGACGGTGACGGTCGAGGGCAGCGGCCGTTTCTTCAGTACGCCCGACCTCGACACCTGTTGGACCGATGTCAGCTCACAATCCGAAATTCCCGATGCCGAGGACGAATACACACTGAGCGGCGCACTGTTCTGCATTGCACCACTCGGTGAACTCAACGGTGACGCCGCCATTACGATTCAAACCTTCAGCTTCTCCGCGGTCACAAAATGGACAACATAATGACCGCAATTACACCCCAAGCAATGAATTACGGTGGCAGTCACCGTAACTCAACTACTACTAATTACGGTGGCAGTCACCGTAACTCAAATACGGTGACTGCCACCGTAGTTAGGGTGACTGCCACCGTAATTGCCACCGTAATTGCTTTTGTGTTTTTGGGTGGGGTGGGCTGTAGCACTTCGACGGAATCGGAGTTGGCGTCGCCGGGCGTGGCCGGGCTTGACGAGCGCTTCGCGCATGACACGCTGGTGATCGAGGCGGACGACGGAAAACGCCATTATTTTCGGGTCTATCTCGCCACCCGTTTTGAACAACAACGCCGCGGCCTGATGTTTGTCCGTAAGCTGCCCGACGACGTCGGCATGCTGTTCGTCTATGAGGACAGCGCTGTGCATTCCATGTGGATGAAAAACACGTATATTCCGCTCGATATCGTGTTTGCGACTCGTGACGGTGCTGTCGCAACCGTCATCCGCGATACGACGCCGCTGTCACTCGAATCACTGAGCTCACAAGTGCCAGTGACCTACGTTCTGGAACTGAAATCCGGCACCACCCGACGCCTTAATATTGGCAAAAACAGCAAACTGATCTGGACGGGCGCCGATAATCAAGCCCTGTAATAATACCGGGAACGCGGCGTGCTAACGGTGATTCCTAGGCGGCGGGAAGCGTTGCGGCGATCGCCTCGGCGAGGTAGCTCACGTTGTCGCGCGTAATGCCCGCCACGTTGATGCGACTCGAATCAGTCATGTAAACACCGTAGTCTTGCTTCAGTTTCGCGACCTGCTCAGCCGAAACTCCCAAAAAGCAGAACATCCCGACCGCACGGCGTAGATGCGAAAAATCGTGACCCGGTGCCTGTTCTTCGAGCGCATCACTCAGCAATCCACGCATTTTCTGCAGGCGTCCACGCATAGTGGCGAGCTCGATCAACCAATCGCCACGCAAACCGCTGTCTCTAATAATCAGACTGACGACGGCAGCGCCGTGATCGGGTGGAACAGAATAAATTGTACGGACCACGTTGTTGACCTGGCTGTCGACAATCTCACGAGCTTCGCTGTCTCCTGACAGAATCGTCAGCGTGCCGACACGATCACGGTACAGGCCGAAATTTTTTGAACAGGAGCTCGATACAATCATTTCCGGCACACGTGCTGCCATGTATCGCACGGCGTGTGCATCGGCATCCAGGTCTTTTGCGAAACCCTGGTACGCCATGTCGATGAACGGCACCAGGCCGCGCTCAACCACGACCTCGGTTATCGCGGCCCACTCATCAATCGACGGGTCGAGGCCAGACGGGTTGTGACAGCAGGCATGCAACAATACAACGTCGCCGGCGGGCAGACTCCGCAGCGTGGCCAGCATCTCGTCAATCCTGATCACGTGCTTATCGGTGTCGTAGTACGGATAGGACTTGAGCTTCAGCCCCGCCCCGCCCAGCAATGGAATGTGATTCGCCCAGGTTGGCTCGCTTGCCCAGACGGTCACGTCCGGGGCCGCTCGCAGGATCAGTGAAGCCGCCACCCTGAGTGAACCTGAGCCGCCCGGCGACTGAATCGTCGTCAGCCGTTCGTCGGGCGCGTCATCACCGAATACCAGCGCCTGCATCGCCGCGTTGAAGTCCGCGGCGCCTGCCGTGCCGATGTAGGACTTGCTCACCTGTGTGTCGATCAGAATCTGTTCGGCTTTTTTCACGACGTCGAGCACCGGTGTAACGCCTTCGGAGGTGCGATAGACACCGACGCCAAGGTCGATTTTGTCGGGCCGGGAGTCGTTGCGGTGCTCAGCAATCAGTCCGAGGATGGCGTCCGCTCTTGCGGCTTGCAGCGATTCAAACAAGTATTTTCTCCACGGTGGGAAGGTGTTTCGGGCACGTAAGCGTCGCATTGTACACACAAAAACGCCGGCTCAAAGGCCGGCGTCTCGTGTCTTGCCTGGGTGAAGTCAGGTCAGGCTTTCGGCGCCCAAACCGAACACCAGCCATTGGCCGCAACCGCTTTGCCGGGGAATATCTGGCACGGACGCCACTCGTCACCATCGGCTCCCTGCACCAGGGCGCAGTTTGCACAATGCTGGTCGGCCGCCGGGTTGGTTCGCGAGCCGGCATCAACGGTCGATGTGTCGTGCGTGTACTTCATCGCTTTCGCCATCGGGTCGTCTTCCGACAGATGCGGCAAATCGGCGGCGCGTGCTTCGCGGCCGGGTTGCGCGAGGTAGGCAGCCGCCGTGACGGCTGACAATTGAATGAATTTTCGGCGTGGCATTGTGCTCAAGAGGTTCTCCTTAACTGTCTTTTTCTGGCTCCCGGTGATGCCGGGAAAGCGAAAGTCTAATTGATTCTGGCGCCGAGTTTAACGGACTTTTATGAACCTCAGCATAACGGTATATGCGTATGAAATCCTTCGTTTTCTGAGAACCATTCTCATTGCGGCCTGCAGCCCCCGTCACTGGGATATACTGCCTGCCCCGGCCCGCAAATCGACGCAAAATGACAGCCAGTAGTCTCGCAATCCAGATCGACAAAGTCAGTGGCGATTCCGCAAAATCGCAAGCCGACGACGTTGCTGTTGAAGAACCGCTGGAGATTCGCCTCGGCTATTCGACAGCGTCCGGACGTACCGCCAGCAGTGTATCGATCACGATGCGCACACCCGGCTATGACGCCGACCTCGCCCGCGGGTTTTTATTCTCAGAATCGATTATTCGCTCCGCCAGCGACGTCGCCAAAATTGAACACTGCGGGCCACCCGCAGCGGATTCCGGCAATCACAACGTCATTCGCGTCGACCTTGCAGCAGGTGTCGCGGTTGACCTCGGCCGCTTGCAACGACATTTTTATACAACGTCAAGCTGTGGCGTCTGTGGTAAGTCGTCGCTCGATGCCTTGCGCATGACCGGGGCCGAATCGCTCGTCGACAATCACATGCGATTCAGCCGCGACGTCCTCACGGCAATGCCTGCAGCGTTGCGCGAGCAGCAACTGACTTTTGATCAGACCGGTGGTCTGCATGCCGCCGCGGCCTTCAATGCACAAGGTGAAATCCAGGTAGTGCACGAAGACGTCGGCCGTCACAATGCAGTCGATAAAGTTATCGGCTCCTTACTTGCCAACAACAAACTGCCGGCGAGCGACCTGGCTTTGATGGTGTCGGGACGCGCCAGTTTCGAGCTGATGCAAAAGGCCCTGATGGCCGGCATGCCCTTACTGGCCGCCGTCAGCGCCCCATCCAGTCTCGCTGTGGCACTGGCAAAAGAATTCAACGTAACGCTGGTAGGCTTCCTGCGTGGCGATACTTTCAATATTTATTCGGCCCCGGAACGTATTCACTAATGGCAAGAATCGATACAAAAACCACCAGCGAGATCGTCGCTGCACATGGCGCCAAGCCGGAACTGCTGGTGCAAGTTCTGGCGACGATTGTTAAGCGCTTCGGCTGGGTACCGGACGACACCATTCGGCAACTCGCGAGCGAGCTCAATCTTTCGCGTGCCGACGTGCATGGCGTTGTCGAGTACTACGAAGATTTCAGAACAGCCGAGCCCGGTAAACATATCGTCAAAATTTGCCAGGCCGAAGCCTGCCAGGCTATGGGCAGCGAGAAACTGACACGCTATGCCGAAAAATCCCTGGCGATGAGCCTGCATGACACGGAAAAAGACATCACATTGGAACCCGTGTACTGCCTCGGCAATTGCGCCTGCTCACCGGCGGTCATGATTGACGGCAAGACCTTCGGCCGCGTCGACGAAAAACGCTTCAATGAAATTATCGACCACATGCGGGGAAGTAACTGATGTCCCGCACGAAAATTTACGTCCCAAGAGAGACCACAGCCGTTTCCGTCGGTGCCGATGAAGTTGCACTGGAGATCGCTCGCGTTGCGAAGAAGACCGGCACTGAAATCGAATTGATTCGCAATGGTTCCTGGGGGGCGTGCTGGCTCGAGCCACTGGTTGAAGTTGACGTGGACGGCACGCGCATTGCCTACGCTAATGTCGCCGCCGATGATGTCGCCAGCCTGTTTGAATCCGGGCTCGTGACGGGCGGCGAACACAAGCGGCGCCTGGGGCCGATCATGGAAATTCCTTACCTGATCAAACAGGATCGCTGGACGTTCTGGCGCTGTGGCCTGACAAACCCGTTGTCACTGCAGGACTTTGAACAACACCAGGGTTTCAAGGCATTGCAAAAAGCCTTCGCTGATGGTCCGGAATCCGTACTTAAGGCCGTCGAGGACTCCGGACTCCGCGGTCGTGGCGGTGCGGGATTTCCAACCGGCATCAAATGGCGCACCGTCGCAAAGACCCAATCGGAGCAAAAATATATCGCCTGCAATGCGGACGAAGGTGACAGCGGCACTTTTTCGGACCGCATGTTGATGGAAGGCGATCCGCTTGGGCTAATCGAAGGTATGGCGATTGCCGGTTTCGCCGTTGGCGCAAGCCGGGGCTACATCTACCTTCGATCGGAATACCCGTTAACGCATTCGATCCTGTCACGTGCAATTGATACTGCGCGTGGCGCCGGCTGGCTCGGCGAAAACATTGATAACAGTGGCTTCGATTTTGACATTGAATTGCACATCGGCGCCGGCAGCTACGTCTGCGGCGAAGAAACCGCGATGCTCGAAAGCCTGGAAGGCAAACGCGGCATTGTGCGTTCGAAACCGCCGCTGCCCGCGCATGCAGGCCTGTTTGGAAAACCGACGGTCGTGAACAATGTTGTCACGCTTGCGTCTGTACCAAACATCGTCAAGCTCGGCGCTGAGCGCTACGCAGGAATGGGCGTCAAGCGCTCCAAAGGAACACTCGCGTTTCAGCTGGCGGGAAACATCAAGCGCGGCGGTCTCGTCGAGAAAGCCTTCGGCATCACACTGCGGGAGCTGATCGATGACTGGGGCGGTGGCACCGCCAGCGGCCGGCCGGTCAAAGCCGTTCAGGTCGGCGGCCCGCTGGGCGCTTACATTCCCGCGGAGCAGCTTGATGTGCCGATGGACTACGAAGCCTTCGTCGGCATCGGCGCGATGATCGGCCACGGCGGCATCGTGGTATTCGACGACACCGTGAACATGGCACGGCAAGCGCGCTTTGCGATGGAGTTCTGTGCCATTGAGTCCTGCGGCAAATGCACCCCGTGTCGCATCGGCTCAACGCGCGGTGTCGAAGTCATCGACAAGATGATTGCGGGCAAGGACCGGGAAGAAAACTACGATTTGCTGGTCGAATTGTGTGACACGATGGAAGGCGCGTCCTTATGTGCAATGGGCGGAATGACCCCCTATCCCGTTAGAAGTGTTCTAAACTACTTTGCAGAGGACTTTGCGTCCTCCGACGAGAAACAGGTATGAATAGAGTCCGGCAGCAAGACCTCGGCACGCCCGCCAGTAAAGGCCTGGGCACGGTTCGAGTGGAAATCGACGGCATGCCCGCCACGGTCCCGGCCGGTAGCAGCATCCTGCGCGCCGCGCGCGAATCGGGCATCGACGTCCCGAAACTGTGTGCAACCGACAACCTCAAGGCTTTCGGCTCCTGCCGTATGTGCCTGGTCGAAGTCGAGGGCCGTAAGGGTTACCCGGCCTCGTGCACGACACCGGTTGAAGAGGGCATGAAGGTTCGCACCCAGACCGGTGCGCTGTCGAAGCTCCGTCGCAACGTTATGGAGCTCTACATTTCGGACCACCCGCTCGACTGCCTGACCTGCTCCGCGAACGGCGATTGCGAATTACAGGATATGGCTGGTGCGGTTGGACTGCGTGATGTGCGTTACGGTTTCGACGGCGAAAACCACCTCGACGTTGGCGTCGACAGCAGCAACCCTTACTTTCAGTTCGATGGCAGCAAATGCATCGTCTGTTCGCGTTGCGTGCGAGCCTGCGATGAAGTGCAAGGCACGTTTGCACTGACCATTCAGGGGCGCGGTTTCAAGTCCAAAGTATCCGCCGGCATGGACGAAGGCTTCCTCGGATCCGAATGTGTTTCCTGCGGTGCCTGCGTACAGGCCTGCCCGACGGCGACGCTAATGGAAAAGAGTATCGTCGATCACGGCCTGCCCGACCACAAAGTTGTTACCACCTGCGCCTATTGCGGCGTCGGTTGTTCGTTCCAGGCCGAAATGAAGGGCGACCAGGTTGTGCGCATGACGCCTTACAAGGATGGCGAGGCCAATCATGGTCACAGTTGTGTCAAAGGCCGCTTTGCCTTTGGCTATGCATCGCACCCCGATCGTGTCATGAATCCGATGATTCGCGAGAAGACCAGCGATCCGTGGCGTGAAGTCAGCTGGGATGAGGCCATCCAGTACAGCGCAAAGCGCTTCAAGGAAATTCAGGCTAAACACGGTCGCAAATCCATCGGCGGCATCACGTCATCACGCTGTACCAACGAAGAAGTGTACGTCGTGCAAAAATTCGTGCGTGCGGCGATGGGCAACAACAACGTCGACACCTGTGCGCGCGTTTGCCATTCACCCACTGGTTACGGCCTGAAGACAACGCTGGGTACATCGGCCGGGACGCAGCCCTTCGACAGCGTGATGGACACCGATGTCATGATCGTCATCGGTGCAAATCCAACCGAGGCACATCCGGTGTTTGCGTCTCAGATGAAACGCCGACTCCGTGAAGGCGCGAAGTTGATTGTGGTTGATCCGCGCGAGATCGGACTCGTACGCTCCGCCCACATCAAGGCCGAGCACCATATCGCGCTGGCGCCCGGAACCAATGTGCCTGTTATCAACGCGCTGGCGCATGTCATCGTCAGTGAAGGCCTGGCCGATGACGACTATATTCGCGAACGCTGTGATGTGGAGTCCTTCGAGGCCTGGAAATCCATGATCCTGAAGCCGGAAAATTCGCCGGAATCCGTTGCGAAAATCGCCGGCGTCGACGCTGAAACATTGCGCGCGGCCGCGCGTTTGTACGGCACCGCCAAGAATGCCTCCATCTACTACGGCCTCGGCGTCACCGAACACAGCCAGGGCTCGACCATGGTCATGGGCATGGCAAATCTCGCGATGGCGACCGGCAACCTCGGCCGCTCCGGCGTCGGCGTGAATCCGCTGCGCGGACAGAACAACGTGCAGGGCTCCTGCGATATGGGTTCCTTCCCACACGAGTTGCCCGGTTACCGGCACATCTCGGGCGATGAGGTACGAGGCGACTTCGAAAAACACTGGGGTATCACACTGGACGCGGAACCGGGCTACCGCATCCCGAACATGTTCGACGCCGCAATCGCCGGCGACTTCATGGGCATGTATATCCAGGGCGAGGATCTCGCGCAATCGGATCCGAATACCCACCATGTCGAAGCGGCGCTGAGCAACATGGAATGCATTGTTGTGCAGGACCTGTTCCTGAACGAGACCGCAAAGTTCGCACATGTTTTCTTGCCGGGAACCTCGTTCCTTGAGAAGGACGGCACTTTCACCAACGCCGAACGCCGCATCAACCGCGTGCGCCCGGTGATGCCGCCGCGACAAGGGAAAGATGAGTGGGTTATCACCCAGGAACTGGCCCAGGCGATGGGCTATGACATGCACTACGAAACCTCGGCCGCCATCATGGATGAAGTCGCCGAGCTCACACCCACATTCCACAACGTCAGCTTCAAGCTGCTCGACGATATCGGCAGCGTGCAGTGGCCGTGCAATGAAGCTGCGCCGACAGGCACACCGATCATGCATATCGAGCAGTTTGTTCGTGGTAAGGGGCTATTCGTCGAAACGGACTACGTGCCGACTGAAGAAAAAGCCAATCGCAAGTTCCCGCTGTTACTGACGACCGGTCGAATATTGTCGCAATACAACGTCGGGGCACAAACCCGGCGCACGGCAAACACCATCTGGCACTCGGAAGACGTGCTCGAGGTGCACCCGAGCGACGCGGAGATGCGCGGTATTCGTGATGGCGAGTTGGTATCACTGGCGAGCCGCAAGGGTGACATCACCCTGCGCGCGGAAATCACCACCCGTGTGAAACCGGGAGTTGTTTACACAACCTTCCACAACCCGGAAACCGGTGCCAATGTCGTTACGACGGAATACAGCGACTGGGCGACCAACTGTCCCGAGTACAAAGTCACCGCAGTGCAAATCGCGCCGGCTACGCACCGCTCCAACTGGCAAGAAAAATTCGCGGAGCGCGCAGAACAGCAAGGACTTATTGCGGAACCGACCTGATTGACGGCGCCGGAGGTATTATTGTTCACTAAAGTGATTACGTATTAATCGGCCAGCATCAATACCCTATGAATACAGAATTTTCCGATATGCCAATAACTTTCGGTAGACCGTCCGGCGTGGCAAATATTTGCACAGCGAACCAGGCCGCCGAGTGATACCAACAAGCGAGCGCCTGCAAGTGCTGATCAGCGACAGCATCGTGCCACCCAGTCCCATGCACGAGCTGCTGGTCGCGTTCAAATTCGGATCGGCCCCCGATACTGAAGAGCATCCGGCGATTGTCGATACGTATCTCGAACCCATTGGGCACAGCGTCGTGTACGAATGCTGGTGGGTTGCGGAACCTGTCAGTCATCAGAATGTTGGCGACATGCGTATTGCAGAGTGTTCAGACTACGCGGTACTCATTCAGCACAGCGTTGAGAAGCCGAATGACGAGCTGATTTGTCAGTCGCAGGCAGCCTATCGCGATATTTTCGCCGCATTGCGAACAAGCACTCACTCGCGCATAGCCAAGGTGTGGAACTACTTGGGTGCCATCAACGAGGGAGATGGCGACGCAGAGCGATATCGCCGATTCTCAGTCGGCCGGGCCAAGGCATTTGCCGATTTCGCAGTGCCCGACAGCGCTGCACCAGCCGCTACCGGTATTGGCACACGCCGCAGTCGTGGACTGACAACTATCACATTGGCATCACGCCATCCGCAGTTTCTTATCGAAAATCCGCGGCAAGTCAGCGCCTTCCAGTACCCCAAGCAGTACGGTCCGAGCAGTCCGAAATTCGCAAGGGGAGCTTCAGTCTTCGCCGTCGACCATACCCTTCAGCTCTTGTCGGGTACCGCCGCAATCGTTGGTCATGACTCCTTGCATCCGTTCAACACTGAATTACAACTCGACGAAACCTTGAGAAACATCACCGCATTGAGCGATTCACTGTCAATTCTCGATCGTGGCAGTATTTTTCGCGTTTACCTGAGAGACGCGGATGATTTAAAACTTGTTAACGACAAACTGGTGTCTCAATTCCAGATTGACAGTGCGCAGCTTATTTTTTTGCAAGGCGACATATGCCGCCGCGAACTGCTCGTCGAACTCGATGGCGTCCGGGTTATATAAGTCCACGCACCCTAAGGATGTGGCTAGCCATCGAACATCCCAGTCGTTGCGACAGTCGTTGTTTGCTCAAGTCTTATCGAGTTTGCTGATCTTCGAACCTTCGAGTGTCAGGTTGTACATCAGGCCCTTGGAACCGTAGATGAATCCAACGACCGGGTCCTTGATGTTCTGACTGTCAATGGTCTTGCCGGCGCCCAGGTCGATCAGTGCGACAGAACCGTCAACGCCAACTTTCCAGCCATTGGAATTGCGAAACTTGGCAAGCGACTCTTTTGTCATGAACGCGATGACAATTGACTTTGCCTGCGCACCCAATTGCAAGCCAATTGAACCCGAGGTTGTCCGGTAATAGTCTATTGATTTGCCACCGACGCGGAGTACGCCCTCGCCCGTTTCTGCGCCGACACCGATGCCGATCTTGATAACGCGCGGGAATACCAGGTATCCGGCTGCCTGGCTGAGAAATACGTCAGCACCGCCAATGTCATCCCGAAATATTTCCAGTGCCTTGTTCGCGTCCTGATCGATTGAAGCGCTCGAGGCGGCAAGAACCGCGCTGCTGAACACGATGGCCAGCAGTACACTGCCGGAACGGAGGCCTGCCTTCAGTTTGCTAATAGTTTTCATAGTCTCAATCCTGTGATCCAGGCCATCGCCTGGTAAGTAGCCGCAGAGTGCAGCAATGATAGCCCAAATGATGCAGCAGATTAGCTCGCACAGCCTGAACGCCTACTGAAGGGGTTTTGCAGCCTTTGGCATCAGGCTGGCCGGAATCGGCGCACGCCGCCGATTGGGCACGGGCGGGTAATTTTCCGCCAGGTAATCGAGAATCGCTGCCTCCGTCGCGGGCTCGAAATGCCACAGATTCTGCGTTGCCTGCATCCAGCGAATCATATCGAGCCAGGTTTGCCGGTCGGCGCGCTGGCTCGTGACCAGCGCATGCGAATGGCAGCCACCGCAATGAATACGCACCTGCTCCCAACCCGGACTCTTGATCAGGCCGGTTGCCTCGTCAGTTTCGACAGCCAGTGCCAATAACGGCAACAGCAGGAAGCAAATCGCGACGTGTTTCATGCGCTAACCATAACCGCGATGCGATGACAGGCGTTGTTGAGATAGCCTCGCGGATTCCAGCCCGGTAATACCATCGGCTGCGCCCTGCCCTCGTCATCTGTCGCCCGCGCCCAGACTTCGTAGTAGCCCGGTTCCGGAAATGCGATCGCTGCTGAGAAATGCTGCCACGCGAGCCGGTTGACCGGCTTTTTGAGTTTCGCACGCTGCCAGCTGGCACCGAAATCGATTGACGTCTCCATTGTCTTAACCGATGCATCTCCGGCCCACGCATGACCGCGAACGCCGAGGCGATCGCCATTGCTGATTTCGATGCCCGATTTTGGAAACGTGATCAGCGACTTCACCGGCATGGATTCGATTATGCACATGTCGACGTCTGCCACCTCAGTTCCGGGAGCCACCGGCTTGCAGGGGACGCGGTATGACTGTCCGGTCATTTTTTCGCCGTCATGCACACGGTCGCGAATGAGTAGGCGCGTTAGCCATTTACCGCTGACCGACGCCGGCCAGCCAGCGCACAAGAGGCGAACAGGAAAACCGTGCAGTTCCGGCAGCGGCTCGCCATTCATAGCCCAGACGATCATTGATTCATCTTCCATGGCCTTGTGAACCGGTACACCGCGTGATATCGGCCGCTTGGTCGGATCGCCGGAGAGATGGGTGTCGGCGGCTTCGTACGCCACGTAAACCGCATTGTCACCGACGCCGCAGTCCTCCAGCACGTCGCGCAGGCGCACACCGGTCCAGCTCGGGCAGCCCACCGCACCCGTTGTCCATTGGTTGCCCTTCGCCGCTGGATAAAACTCCGAGCGGCCGTTGCCACCACACTCAATTTGCAACTGCAGCGTACGATGCTTGTATCGCTCCTGAATTTCCCGGAGCGTCATCACCTTCGGTTGTTTACAAGCCTCACCTTCAATCTGGAGGTGCCATTCGAGTGGGTCGATGTCAAAAGTCGATGGTGGCACGCCGTTGTTGCGCACGAAAAGTCGTGACGCCGGCGTTACCGGATCGTCGAGCAGGTGCGCCGGTGTCTCGGCATTAATCGGACGATCGTTCAGCACGATCAGCCCGGACTTGCCGGCAATCGAAAAAGCGTCATCGGATTGTGCGAGTGCGGCCGGAATGAGTCCGCCAGGCATGAACCTGGAGAAAGGAATACTGGCACCAAGAACGGCCGTCATCGCCGCCAGACCGGATCCCCTGACAAAACCGCGCCGGGAAAGCTTGTCGCTTTTGCGACCCCAGATCTGCTCATCCGCTGATGCCGGGTCTTTTGCGTAGAGCTCGTGCAGCCCCTTCGTTTTTTTCATTTTACTGCGCCTGTTTCCGTGCTGCGGCAAGGTAACTTTGTAGCATTTTTGACAGCGTATCGCGAAGGCGTGTTGCCTTCATATCGTCAAAACGTGCAAGCTTTTCGTCCATGTAGGCACGCTGCGCGATCTCGAGTTGCAGTGCGTGAATATTCTTTTCAGGCTCGCCGTAGTGGCGAGTTATGTAGCCGCCCTTGAAGCGGCCATTGACAATATTACTGTAGGAACTCGCAGCAGCGACTGCGGCCACTGCTGACTCCATGGACTCTCGACAACTCGCTGCATTGTTGCTGCCGAGATTCAACGCCGGCAATTCGCCGTCAAACAAACGTGGCACCAAACTCGGAATGGAATGCGCGTCCCAGAGCAGCGCGAAGCCATGTTTGGCTCGCATCGCGTCGAGCGTATGACGAATTTTCGCGTGATAAGGGCGCCAGTAGTTTTCAATCCGTGCCGCTTTTTCGCTTTCGTCAATTCCGCCCGATTTGTAAATTGCGTCGCCGTTGAAGGTCTGCTCCGGGCATAAACCGGTAGCGACCTGTCCGGGGTACAGATTTTCGTCGTCGGCTGAACGATTGAGATCCACGACGTAACGCGAGTAATTCGCGACCAGCATACTGGCACCGAGTGTGGCGGCAAACTCGTACAAATCGGCGACATACCAGTCAGTATCCGGCATTGCGCGTCCCGCTTCGCTCATGCGCACGCTAATGTCCTGCGGTATTTCGCGACCGTCGTGCGGCACGCTGATCAACAAGGGCTGATCACCCGCGACAAATCGGAACACGTCGGTCATGTTCTAAGGCTTGGCAAAACCGACGCCGCATAGTCCGCGTAAGCCCCCTGATCAATGCTGGCCGCAACTCGCTGGATATCAACCGACAGGGAACGGTCCTCATCATAGGCCGGCGATATTTTCCTGAGACCCTCAATCACGGTCTCCAAGATTGGCGAACTCTTCTTCGGGTGGTGAAAGTCAATACCCTGTGCGGCCGCCAGCAATTCGATTGCGATAATGTTCGCAACATTGTCGAGCATCGCATGCAATCGACGCGCGGCGAAGGTCGCCATGCTGACATGATCCTCCTGGTTTGCCGACGTCGGCAAGCTGTCAACGCTTGCCGGGTGCGCATGTGACTTGTTCTCGGACGCCAACGCAGCGGCCGTGACCTGAGCCATCATGAAGCCGCTATTCACGCCGCCATCTCTGACAAGAAAGGCCGGCAAACCACTCATGTGCGAATCGATCAACAGCGCGATTCGACGTTCCGACAATGCGCCGATTTCCGCGATTGAAAGCGCCAGGTAGTCGGCCGCGAGCGCCACCGGTTCTGCGTGAAAATTGCCGCCCGACAATACCGACTTCGAGTCCGTAAACACCAGCGGATTGTCGGTGACGGCATTGGCTTCTGTTTCCAGCACCGAACACACATGCCGGACAACATCGAGGCAGGCGCCCATCACCTGTGGCTGGCAGCGAATCGAATACGGGTCCTGAACACGTTCACACTCGATATGTGAGGCGCGGATATCACTGCCCTGCATGAGTTCGCGCAACACGCCAGCGACGGCGATCTGCCCCCCGTGTCCGCGCACATTTTGTATGCGTTTATCGAAAGGCGTATCACTGCCCTGAATCGCGTCGGCGGACATCGCTCCTGCCATCAGGCCTGCCGCCAACAGATTCTCTGTACGAAATACGGCGGCCAGTGCCAAAGCGGTGGATACCTGCGTACCGTTTAGCAGTGCAAGGCCTTCTTTCGGCCCGAGCGTGACTGGCGAAAGTCCGGCTTGCTCAAGCGCCTGGCTGGCCGGCACAACTGTGCCATTGACGCGAGCTTCACCGACACCAATCAAGGTGCTGGCCATGTGGGCCAGTGGAGCCAGATCACCCGACGCGCCAACCGAGCCCTGCGACGGAATGCACGGATAGATCTCGTTGTTGATCAATCCGCAAAGCGCTTCGACCAGCTCCAGGCGAACACCCGAAAAGCCTTCCGCGAGTGCGATGACTTTCATGAGCATGACCAGGCGCACAATTTCGTCGCTCAATATTTCACCGACGCCAACCGCATGCGAGCGCACCAGGTTTTCCTGCAGCTTGGCGAGCTGATCCGTGTCGATGCGCACCTGGGCAAGCTGGCCGAAGCCCGTGTTCAGGCCATAGATGCGATCACCCCCGGCGACGACATCCTGTACCAGTTCATTCGATTCGGCGATACGCACTTTCGCGCCGTCACCGATTGAAACCTGCGCCGCTTCCCGCCACGCAAGCCGCAACACATCGAGCGTGACCAGTTGATTGTTAATCACCAGCTTCATTTCGTGTCTCCGTCGTTGATCATTGGCAGGTTCAGTCCGTGCTCTTTTGCACAGTCAATTGCAATGTCATAGCCGGCATCCGCATGCCGCATGACGCCACTCGCCGGATCGTTCCACAATACCCGTGCGATGCGCCGATCGGCGTCTTTGCTGCCGTCGCAGACAATCACCAGTCCGGCATGTTGCGAGTAACCCATGCCGACGCCACCGCCGTGGTGTAATGACACCCAGGTCGCGCCGCCGGCCGTGCTCAATAGCGCGTTCAGCAATGGCCAGTCCGACACCGCGTCACTGCCATCCTGCATACTTTCGGTCTCACGATTCGGGCTCGCGACCGAGCCGCTGTCGAGATGGTCACGGCCGATAACAACCGGTGCGCTCAACTCGCCCTTACGCACCATTTCGTTGAACGCGAGCCCGAGTCTGTGTCGCTGGCCGAGTCCGACCCAGCAGATGCGAGCCGGCAAGCCCTGAAACTGAATCCGCTCACGCGCCGCGTCCAGCCAGTTGTGCAGATGCACATCATCCGGAATCAGCTCTTTGACCTTGGCATCGGTTTTATAGATATCTTCAGGATCGCCGGATAGTGCCACCCATCGAAACGGGCCGACGCCGCGACAGAACAGTGGACGCACGTAGGCCGGTACAAAGCCCGGAAAATCGAATGCGTTCCTGACGCCCTCGTCGAAGGCGACCTGGCGAATATTATTGCCATAATCGAAGGTCGGGATGCCCAGCTTTTGAAACTCGAGCATGGCACGTACATGCACCGCCATCGACTTTACCGAGGCAGCGACCACAGCACCCGGATCGCTTTCGCGAAGTTTTTGCCATTTCTCGACACTCCAGCCACTGGGCAGATAGCCGTTCGCCGGATCGTGCGCCGACGTCTGGTCCGTCACCGCATCGGGTTTGATTCCCAGTTTTAACATTTCCGGCAGAATGTCGGCGGCATTGCCCAGCAAACCGACCGAAACGGCCTTTTTATTCTTAGCGGCATCATCAATGATCGTCATGGCATCGGCCAGCGTTTCGGCGCGCGTATCCAGATAGCCGGTCGATAGACGCATATCGATACGATCCGACTGGCATTCAATCGCCAGCATGGAAGCGCCGGCCATCGTTGCCGCCAGCGGCTGCGCACCGCCCATGCCGCCAAGACCCGCCGTCAGAATCCAGCGCCCGGCCAGATTGCCCGCGTAATGCTGTCGGCCCATTTCAACGAAGGTCTCGTAGGTGCCCTGCACGATTCCCTGGCTGCCAATGTAAATCCAGGACCCGGCCGTCATTTGCCCGTACATCATGAGTCCTTTCTTATCGAGCTCACGGAAGTGGTCCCAGTTGGACCACGCGGGCACCAGGTTTGAGTTTGCGATCAAGACTCGCGGCGCATCTTTGTGCGTCTGAAACACCCCGACCGGCTTACCCGATTGCACCAGCAGAGTTTCGTCCGATTCGAGCTTCCTGAGTGAGTCCACGATGGCGTCGAAGCAGGCCCAGTTTCTGGCGGCTTTACCGATACCGCCGTAAACCACGAGATCCTCGGGCCGTTCCGCAACCTCTGCGTCGAGGTTGTTCATCAGCATGCGGAGGGGTGCCTCGGTCAACCAGCTTTTGGCCGTCAGTGTCGTGCCAGTCGGCGATTTAATGGTGCGTTTCATTGACGTAATTTCTCCAGTTGAACGACATGCGATGATGGCGTTCTCGGTGATCCGGGCGGCGTGTAGTGCCCAGTGAGTTCGTAGCGACTGCCCGGATGGTGCAGGCGCGAAAATGTGACCGGCCGGCCTTTGGTCCAGGTCCGGCGAATGACGACCAGACAGGCCTCACCGGTGTCCATTTCGAGATATTTTCGTACCGCTTCGTTGGGCATGACCGCGCGAACCGCCTGCTCGGCCTCCTGCAGCGGCGCGATGCCCGTCAGGTAGCCGCTCGGTGTAACGACATCGAAGTCCTGCTCGAGGCAGTCAGGCGCGAAGCTTGCGAGAACATGACGGTCCTCAACCTGGATTGGCACATTGTTTTCGAAATGCACCAGCAGCAAATGGAAAATAGCGGTGCCCTGATCAACATGCAGGGCTTTCGCGATCTCGCCGCGTGCGTGTTGTTGAGACTGGCGCAACACACGACTCGAATGCGTGTTTCCACGACGCGCGATTTCCTCGGCAATGTTCTGCACCTCTAGCAGGTCCGACCGCGAGCGATAGTCTGAAACAAATGTGCCGCGCCCGGCAACGCGTTCGACGTAGCCTTCGTCGTTTAGCTCACGCAGAGCGCGATTCGCCGTCATGCGCGACACGCGCTTGGATTCGACCAGTTCGTTTTCTGAGGGTACTCGATCCGCCGGCTGCAATTCACCACTCGAAATTTTCGCGATGATGAAGTCTTTCAGCTCCTGGTAACGCGGTTTCGCGGCACTCATCGGAAATCTCCGATGCGCGCAATAGTGTCTGAATAAGCTTTGCGCGCCGTATCACGCTGCAGGTGCGTGGCGTTAACAACACACCAGCGACCATTCACCATCACTCGCTCGACCGGCAGCGGATACCCGGAAAATACCAGCGCATCTAGCCGCGAATCATCGTTGTGACCTGAAAACATGGGATCGTCATCACTGAGCACCACGAAATCCGCCGCTGCACCGACCTCAATCCTGCTGTTCGCCTGCCCACTCGCCGCGGCACCGCCATCGAGGGCACGCAGGAACAATTCACTACCGACATGGCAGTCGCGTAGCGATGCAACATTGCGTGATTGCGTCGCGAGGCGCTGGCCGTATTCAAGCCAGCGCAGTTCTTCAAACGGGTTGATTGATACGTGGCTGTCCGAACCGATCGCGATACGGCCGTCCTGCGACAGGAATTCGTGCAATGGAAACAGTCCGTCGCCGAGATTCGCCTCTGTGCTCGGGCACAATACGACGACGGCATTCGTCTTCGCGAGCGCGCTGATTTCCTTGCTGTTGATGTGAGTTGCGTGTACCAGGCACCAGTTGCCGCGCAGCTCGAAGTTATCCAGCAACCACTCCACCGGGCGCTGCCCATACGCTGCCTGGCACTGTTCGACTTCGGCCTGTTGTTCGGCGATATGCAAATGCATCGGCACAACGCTGTCGTTTGCCAGCCCGGCAATCTGCTGCAGCGACTCGGGACTGACTGCACGCAAACTGTGCGCGCCGATACCAACCGTGGTTGTTGGCGCGGCACAGGCAACTGCTCGTGCGTGGTGCGCAAGAAATTCTTCGACAGGCTGGACGAAGCTGCGCTGGTGATCTTCGGGGCCGGACTTCTCGAAGCCGGCCCGTTCATAGTGCACCGGCACATAGGTCAGACGAATGCCACTATCGGCAGCTGCCGTTGAAATCGCATTGAACATCGTGTCGCTGGCATCAGGGTCGAATGGATCTCGATGCAGATAGTGAAATTCGACGACTGAGGTATAGCCGCTCACCAGCATTTCGCAATAAACCTGCCGTGCGATCGCGGTCAATGCATCGGCATCGACACGGCCGGCCAAGGCATACATGCGCTCGCGCCAGGTCCAGAAATTATCCCGGCCAGCCGGTGAGCGTTGTTCGGTGTGCCCCGCCAGCGCCCGCTGGAATGCATGGCTGTGGGCATTGCACAATCCGGGAATGACAAAACCGACCTCGATATCACCCGCCTCAACGCCTGCGGCCGTTTCAAGACGGGCAATCTGCCCGTCGGCGATGTGCAAACGCACGTCATCTTCCCAGCCGGACGCCAGGAGCGCCTTGTTCGCGAATACTGTAGTCATGCCATTCCTGTTGGGTTGTATATACAGGCTAGACCATGATAACGTCACTTGCAACCATCAACGCCGGAAATTTTTATGCCCGACTGGGACCTGCTGCTAACCGATACCCGCATTGCGACAATGTGTGCCGATTCGCCGGACTACGGCGTCATCGACGGGCCCGGAGCCGTTGCGATCAAGGACGGACAAATCGCCTGGCTGGGCAAGCAGTCCGAGCTGCCCGACCTCGTGGCGGCGGAGCGGCGTTCGCTTGACGGACGCTGGCTCACGCCCGCGCTGATCGACTGCCATACGCACCTGGTTTTCGGTGGCGATCGTGCGGCAGAATTTGAGCAGCGGCTGCGCGGTGCGAGTTACGAGGATATCGCCAGGGCTGGCGGTGGCATCATGTCCACCGTCAAAGCCACGCGCACAGCCAGCGCAGACGAGCTTTTCGATGCGGCACTGCCGCGGGTTGAGGCGCTGGCAAGCGAAGGGGTCGCGACGGTCGAAATCAAATCCGGCTATGGCCTCGACATCGATACGGAAATCCGCATGCTCAACGTTGCCCGCCGCCTTGGCAGGGAGTCGTCCATCGACATCCGCACCACGCTGCTCGCAGCGCACACGGTCCCCCCCGAATTCAAAGACAATGCAGACGCCTACGTCGCGCTCGTGTGCGAGAGAATCCTGCCGCTGGTCGCCGAACGGGGTCTCGCTGATGCCGTCGATGCCTATTGCGAGTCCATTGCCTTTAGTCCTTCACAGGTCGAAAGGCTGTTTCAGGCAGCGACAGAACTTGGGCTGCCGGTGAAACTCCATGCCGACCAGCTTTCGGACAGCGGCGGTGCAGCGCTGGCGGCCAGCTTCAACGCATTGTCCGCCGACCATCTGGAATACACCTCGCTCGCCGGTGTCGACGCCATGGCTGCCTCGTCGGCTGTTGCCGTACTACTGCCGGGCGCATTTCTGACATTGTCCGAAACACAACTGCCACCTATCGACGCGTTGCGCGCAAAAGGCGTTCCGATTGCAGTTGCGACGGACTGCAATCCGGGTACCTCTCCGATTTGCTCATTACGAACGGCAATGATGCTGGCATCGCGCCTGTTCAAGTTAACGCCCGAGGAATGCCTTGCCGGTGCGACCCGAGAAGCGGCTCGTGCGCTTGGCGTGCTGGCCGATCGCGGCACGCTGGAAATCGGCAAGCGCGCCGACATCGCCGCCTGGGATATCGAACACCCCCGTGAGCTCGCGTACTGGGTCGGCACACCGCAACTGGCAGAACGGTTTACAAGCGCGCACACTACGCGGCCTTGAACTCGCACCTCACCCAGTCCCGAAGTTTTATTGTTACGCTTGGCCTTCTGACGGGCATTGCGGCCTTGACTGTGGATGTCAGTCTCCCGGCTATTCCGGCCATGGTCGAGGCGCTTTCCACGACGCTGTCGCGGGGCCAGCAGATTGTCGGTATTTTCATGTTCGGCATGTCGCTGGGACAGATTCCGTCCGGTCTTGCGTCTGACCGTTTCGGACGCTTGCCAACGATCTATGTCGGCATGGGCCTGTTTCTGATCAGTGGTTTCGTCGCCGCAATCGCCAATGACATGGAAGTCCTGCTCGCAGCGCGTTTCGTGCAGGGTGTCGGCAGCGCCTCTGCAATTGTTGTATCGCGAGCGATTGTTCGCGACATATCGAGCGGCAGAGACGCGGCACGCCTGATGTCATTGTTGACAATGATTTTCACCGCGGTGCCGGTTATTGCACCGACCATCGGCGCGTTACTGGTCGCGCAATGGAACTGGCGGGCACCGTTTATCA
Organism: Woeseiaceae bacterium; assembly: GCA_021773115.1. GTDB lineage: Bacteria > Pseudomonadota > Gammaproteobacteria > Steroidobacterales > Woeseiaceae > UBA1847. The sequence goes on from JAJFKS010000006.1 coordinate 332,613, forward strand.
TTATCGTGGTCGCAGGCTTTGCCTTGCTACTCGGTATTCAGCGGAATCTTGTTGAAACACATGTGCCGAACGCATCTGAACACCCTTTGCGACAGTTGGTTTCCAGTTTCAAAGAATACTTTTCGCATCGCCAAAGCGTATTCGGTCTGCTGCTCCTGATCCTGCCACCGTCGGGCTACATGTCGATCATTGCGGTCTCAGCGGCGCTGGCGGTGGAAATTTACGGATTCACGATCCAGCAGTACGGATTGATTTTTGCCTGCGCCGGACTGTCGATTCTTGCCGGATCAACATTCAATCGCTGGCTTGTGATGCGTTACGACGTCTTGCAACTCGTCAAGCTCGGTGTGTTATTGATTTTCACAGCGAGCGCGCAAATGATCGTCATTGCCATCCTCGATGACGCGCCGTTCTGGTGGGTCTGGAGCTGTGTCTGCCTGTACATGTTTACCATCGCAATCCTGATGTCGAATACGACGGTACTGGCATTGGATCCCTTGCCACGAATTGCGGGCGTCGCGTCGTCAATACTCGGAACATCGCAAACCCTGGTGGGTGCCTGCGGTGCCATTCTCGGTGCGCTAATTTACGACGGATCCGTGCGCAACGCCGTCATCATTATGGCCGCCGCCGGAACAATCACCGCAGGCATTTATTTACTGCGGCCGTTTTTGGCACCGGGGCTATTGGTCCGCAATCGCGCCGAGCTTGCTCGCGACTAATCGAGTTCGGTCAGGACTTCTGTGAGTGATTTTCGTGACTGCGTCGGGGTGAGCTTGGGGTAGCCGAACCAGATGAGCCCGACAACGAACGCCGTATCGGAATCGAAACCTGCAATTTCGCTGAAGCGTTCATCTCGCGTTATTGCACCCGTCGTCCACTTGCACCCGACTCCAGCCTTCCACAAATACAGCATGAAGTTTTGTACCGCCGCTGCGCACGCAGCATAGTCTTCTCGTTGTTGCAGCTCGTCGGGCGACTTGTTGCACGTGACAACCAACCAGCCGGGCTTTTCGCTCCATCGCTCGCGTTTGAACTCGCCAGCTTTTTCACCCTTTTTTGCACTCACGAGGTCGTAACACAGCTGCAGACAGCGTTCGATCGTGTGTTTGCCCAGCAGGTAAAAACGCCATGGCTCGGTCACGCGATGATTTGGCGCCCAGGTTGCCGCTTCGATCGCTTCTTTGACCAGCGCATTCGGCACGGGTGTTTGCAGGAACAGCTCAATCGTGCGGCGTCCCTGCAGGACTTCCGCAAATTCACGCAGCTCCTGGGTTTCATAACTTGGCGCTTTTGTTTTCACTGCTGTCCTGTTGCCCTAGCTGCGCTCGATGATCATGGCAATGCCCTGCCCGACGCCGATACACATGGTGCATAGGGCATAGCGCCCGGATGTGCGGCGCAACTGGTAAGCTGCGGTCGTGACTAATCGTGCTCCCGACATGCCGAGTGGATGACCGAGCGCGATCGCGCCACCATTGGCGTTAACGTGTTCGGCATCATCGGCAACACCGAGTTGCCGAAGCGTCGCAAGTCCCTGCGCCGCGAAAGCTTCATTGAGTTCGATGACGTCCATCTGCTCAATGGAGAGACCGCACAGTGCCAGGACTTTTTGCGATGCGGGCGCTGGACCAATACCCATGATCCGCGGCTCAACGCCGGCGACTGACCAGCCAACAACGCGGGCGAGCGGTTCGAGCTTGTGGGTCTTTAGCGCGGACTCATTAGCGACGATCATTGCGCAGGCCCCATCGTTAATCCCCGATGCGTTACCCGCTGTGATCGTGCCACCCTCGCGAATGAGGGGGCGCAGTTTTTGCAATCCCTCAATCGTTGATCCGGCACGTGGGTGTTCATCGGCGCTGACCAGTACCGCTTCACCGCGTCGCTGCGGGATCGAAACTGCGATGATTTCATCGTCGAATAATCCGGCCTTCGCGGCAGCTTCGGCACGCAACTGACTCCGCAACGCCATCGCATCCTGATCTTGCCGTGATACACCGAAATCATCGGCCACATTTTCTGCCGTCTCGGACATTGAGTCGACGCCATACTGCGCTTCAAGATTCTTGTTGACGAATCGCCAGCCCAGCGTCGTGTCATACAATTCGACATTCCGACCGAACGCGGCGCTCTGCTTGGGCATGACGAACGGTGCCCGTGACATCGATTCAACACCACCGGCAATCGCGAGCTGTATGCTGCCTGCTTTGATGCCATCCGCCACGTTCCCGAGCGCGTTCATGCCGGATCCACAAAGTCGATTGACCGTTGCTGCCGGCACGTCGACCGGCAAACCTGCGAGCAGCGCGGACATCCGCGCGACATTGCGATTGTCTTCCCCCGCCTGGTTGGCGCAGCCATAAACAAGGTCGTCAATCGCCGCGGCATCGAGGTGACTGTTTCGCTGTATCAGCGCGGCGATCGGTATTGCGCCAAGATCGTCCGTACGCACCGATGACAAGGCGCCGCCGTAACGACCGATCGGTGTACGAACCGCATCACAAATGTAGGCATCAGTCATGAATCAGGCTACTCCGATAGTTATTCGTCGCAGCACGACATTCTTCACCACGAAGTGCTTGTACAGTGCGCTGAGGATGTGCAGGACGATTACTGCAATCGAGCCGGTGCCGCGCCTTCGCCAGGCTCCCATATTCAGTTTCAGTGTTCTTAAGCCCCACAACGCCTCCGATTCGTGCACTTTGTCAGCAGTGCACGAAGACTATCACTAGCGGGCGTTAATCTGCAGCGGCGATTTTCTCGGCAGCAAGCAGCAACTCATCTGCCGGCAGGCGAATTTTATAATTTGCGTTGGTGAATGCGAATTGAATGATGCCGTGCCGATCCACTGCGAAAACGGCCGGCACTGGCAGGATGCCGTGGTTCGTCATTGACGAGCCTTCGATATCCTTTCGTTTCTCACGGCGGCGAACTTCTCTGTCGGATACCCGAAACGCGATGCCCAGCGCCGTGGCAGCCTGCGCGTCGGCATCAGACAACAAGGTGTAGTCCAGACCGGCGATGTCCTGCTGCGTTTCCATACTCAGGCTTTCGAACAACTGATCCGGCCGATCCCCACTCAGGAACAGCACATCGACGCCAAGTTCACGAATCTTCGGTATGACATGTCGCATGTCTGACAGGTAGGCATTGCAGAAAGGGCACCACCCGCCTCGAAACGCAAGCAGTACTGCCGGACGCTCGAGCCGCTGCGGATTGAAATCAAAGGCGTCGCCGTCGACATCCCGGACGACGAAACGTGGCGCAGCGTCACCGCTGCCAAGCGGGTTGATCGAATCGGCCGATTCCGCGATCGGCACATCGGCGTGTCCCTCCCGGATAGCCAGGCTGGCAGCCATACTGATTGCGAACAATGCGATCAGTGCGATGTGGGCAAAGGAGCGATATTTCATCAGTTTAACCTATTCGGGTTTTGCTACAGGACCGCCCGAGGCCCGGTTTTGTTTCAGTGACTCTTGACGCCGCGCATCCGTTGCGCCGGGGATGTCCGTATTACAGTGCTTTTTCCAGGAGATCGTTGGCGGCAACCTCGCTTGTACCCCGGCAGCGGGCCTTGGCCCGATACATTGCCTGGTCGGCCACACGCAGCAATCCGGTTAGCGTATTGGCGTGCTCCGGATACCGCGCCATTCCTATACTGGCCGCGCAACGCAACTCTCGTCGACCGATCAGGTATTTTTCTTCAAGCGCGCGAGTCAATCGCTGCGCAAGTTTGTCAGCCACGTCGGGGTCAACATCCGGAACCAGCGCGACGAATTCATCGCCACCCGGTCGGCCAATAATATCGCAGGAACGGAGGCTCTTGCGAAGACGTTCGGACGCAATCGTCAGCAACTGGTCACCCACTTCGTGACCGTAAAGGTCATTGATTTTTTTAAAGTCGTTCAGGTCGATAAATAACAGAGCGCCGGTCGCGTCATCTGCGCTGCTTGAAAGTCTGCGCGACGCCTGGTGCTCAAAACCGCGGCGATTGAGCACCCCGGTCAACGGATCCGACAGGGCAATCGATTCCATCTGGCGCTCTTTGACTTTGGTGTCTGTGATGTCGACAAAAGATGCTGCAATATCATCGCCAACAGGTTCGCAAATCATGCGCAGCCACCGCGATGACCCCTTGTGCCGGTGCCGCACTTCGACGTCGAGTCCCTTGCCGGCCTCAACAGCAATTTCAAACTGCTCGTAGGTTCGGCGCGCATCATCGTCATCCAAACCGGATGTCGCCAAACCAATGACCTCGCGTGCCGTACTGTCCGATAGCTCGCCTGCGTCAACACCCAGGAATCGACCTGCGGCAGCGTTGGCGAAAATGCTGCGCAATGTTTTGCTGCCGTTGTTGTTGAACGCCCAGCGAAACCGAATGATACCGTTCACTGAGTGGTCGATCAGCGTACGCAGCAGTTTTTCGCTTTTTCGAACTTCGGATTGCGCCTTTTCAACATCGCTGACATCACGAAACATCAACACCCGCCCACCATGCTTTTGCGATCGGCCGGATTTGATTTGTGATACCTGAACATGCAGGAAACGCCCCGTCGATGTCAGCATCTTCTGCGGTTGGCCGGTATTCAGCGCTTCGTATACTTCCGGCGCATCGCTGCCGAATATATCTTCCAGCGGTGTACGCAGCGCGCCCGCCTCTGTCACCGACAGCATGGTTTCAGCGGTGTGATTCATGCCAATCACGCGACAGTTATCGTCGATGACTACGACCGGATCCTGCATGTTCTGAAAAACCGTCTCGTACGCCAGTGGCGTGAACTGAATAATTTGCTCACCCAGTATTAGCCAGGTGTAAATCGGCAACATGGCGACGAATGCAAAAGGTACAAAGGATATTGTATTGGGGCCATACCCGAGATCGTAGGCTGCCGCTGCTACCAACGGCACGGTGCAGGCAGCCACCATCATGAACAAGCCTCGACGCTGTGCCGGTGCAACTGCGGTGCTGTGTGTTACCAGTGTCAGTATCGCCGCCGCGATGACGGCATAGCTGTACGGCAAGTGCACGAACAGGAACCACGGACCCCATTTGTCCGGACGGGTCAAGAACTCACCTGCCGCGTTGGTCGCTGGCAGGAGCCACATGAATTCGTGGCTTGCGTTAGTTGCCGCCAGGGTTATCGACGTCAGCGGAATCAGCATCAACAGTACCAGCGTTCGACTGGGCGTGTCTCTGCGGGTGTAATCGCGAAAGCAAACATAGGCAACGATGGGAACCAGCGCGGTGCCGATAAAGTGCCCGGTGCGGCCGAGTGTGAATACGGTGAAGTCGCTCGCAAGCAACTCGATCGCGCCACCCATGACCCAGATGCTGACCAGCATGAACAGCACACCCATCGGCATGCTACCGGCCGTCCGCTTGGTGGCGACCAGCCGCACGCCCAGCGACAGGTAGCAAGCTGCGCTGAAGATCAGCAGGGTGGACAGAAGGACGTCCAGATTCATGACTTACCACATTGAGGTAACGAAATGCTCCGTACAATAGTACGGACTGCAACGCCTCTTTTCGCGGACCTGTTTCTCAGCTTTGTCGGCTGTCTGCGGCCAGGGAGCGCCTGTGCGCCACACTCAAAGCTCGCGCAAAACCGCATTCCAATCTCGAGTCCTTATCATAAGCATCTGTTTTTTATTGAAAAACAGTAATTCCTGGCATTGGCGGCGGTGTGGCGGCAACAAAAAGCAATGCCGGGCCAGGCTCGGTTACTGGATCTATTTTGTCCACTTTTCAACGCGAGGCGGCTTGTACTCGGCAAACTGCTGCAACAGGCCGTCAGCCGTCACATCACACAGCAGCATCTGCCGGTTCTCCGGGCGCAGGAAACCCTCGTCAACGGCATGGTCAAGATAGCGAAGCAGATGATCAAAGTAAGCGTCGATATTGAGCAAGCCGCAGGGTTTACGGTGAAACTGCAGCTGGCCCCAGGTCAGTATTTCGATGATCTCTTCCAGTGTACCGAAGCCACCGGGCATGGCGATAAAGCCGTCCGACAATTTGGCCATCATTGTCTTGCGCTCGTGCATCGACGAAACAATATGCAATGCAGTTAGTGACTGATGTGCGATTTCCTTGTCGGAGAGCGCCGTCGGTATGACGCCGTGCACTTCACCACCTTTGGCGAGCACCGCGTCGGCGATCGTGCCCATGATGCCCTTGTCCGCACCGCCATACACAAGCCCGAAATCACGTTCGACCAGGGCGTCGGCCAGGTCGCGCGCCGCCGCCGCGTAATTCGGGCTATTTCCACTGCTGGAGCCGCAATAAACACAGATTCTCGCCATAGCTGGCCGTCAGGCTGACTTCGCCCCGGCCTTCGCGCCGTGCATGATTGCCGCGATCTCCGGTCGACACTGGATTAATTCCTCAGGCGTGAGCGAATCCAGTTCGTGCGGAAAAACCAGCCACTCGGCGGTCTCGCGCAGATAATAATCCGGTGTGACATCTGTTTCATTGTGCGTCGGCTTAAACCATGGGACAGCAACGCGAATATCTTCCGGCGTGTTGCCGCGCGCTCGTTGGGTCAACTCATCAATAACCGCAACTATGGTATTGCCGGTGTCGAATACGTCATCGACGATCAGCACGCGATCATCGTGGCGAATTTTCTTGATGATGTAATTCAAGCCATGAACCGAGACTTTGCCGCGCTCATCAACACCGCTGTACGACGATGTGCGTATCGCGATGTGATCCGACTCGATCCCGCAGTACGTCAGGGTTTCCTGCAATGCCATGCCGACAGGCGTGCCGCCGCGCCAGATCGCGATGATCAGCGTCGGCTCGAAGCCGCTTTCGACAATTTTGATGCCGAGCTCAATGGAGTCTTCGAGCAGGTCTTGCGCGGAGAGTACGGTTTTGTCCATTATTATTCTCTACTGGCCGGACTTATGGTGGACGGTATAATGCCGGGTCCCGATTCTAACGCAGCCTGACTCAGGAATAACAATAATGAATGAGCGATTTATCGCCGCGGACGACCTGCTACGTGATTCTTTTCAGCTTGCTGCGAATATATTCGAGGCGGGCTTCAGACCGGATTTCCTCGTCGGGCTTTGGCGCGGTGGCAGTGCTGTCGGCATTGCGGTCCAGGAAGGACTCGACTACCTGGGCGTCAAGACAGACCACATCTCGATCCGAACCTCGTACACCGGTGCGCGAAACTACTCGCAAATGGTCAGCAAAGCCGATTCGATTCGCGTTCATGGCTTGCAATACCTGCTCGAAAATCTCAGTTCACACCATTCTTTGCTCATCGTCGACGACGTCTACAGCACCGGCTCAAGCGTCAACGCCGTCATCAGGCAACTTGCAAGAAAAACGCGGCGTAACCTGCCCGGCGACATTCGTATCGCAACCGTCTGGTACCGACCCACCGAGAAAACGCTGAGAACGCCGGAGTATTTTGTTCACGAGACCAACGAGTGGCTGGTGCTGCCCTATGAACTCGCGGGTTTTTCCATTGATGAGCTCCGAAAAAACCGTCCGGAAATGGCCGAGCTCGTTGATCGCCTCGCGCCGCACCATGAATCCGACGGCGACTCCCGGACCTGATGGCCGAGGCCCGGCAATTCCTGCTATCGCTTCTTGATGCCGCGATAGCCAGCGCAACACCCCAAAACTGCATGCCTGCCTGGACGCCGTCGCAACCCGACGGCCGGGTGCTCGTTGTTGGTGCCGGTAAAGCCGCAGCCAGCATGGCAGCGGAGCTCGAAAGACTCTGGGCCACGCCCCTTTCCGGTCGCGTGATCGTCCCGTACGGCTACGCCGTCGCCTGTCGCTCCATCGATGTGATCGAGGCCGCACATCCCGTCCCGGACGCAAACGGCATCGCGGAGTCCCGCAAGATACTTGATGCGGCGTCCTCTTTGGGCGCTGGTGACACATTAGTCTGCCTGATTTCCGGCGGCGGCTCGTCCTTGCTCTGTGTTCCCGAAGACGGTGTAACGCTTGCTGACAAGCAGTCGATCACTTCGAGCTTGCTACGCTCGGGCGCGACAATTCATGAAATGAATATCGTGCGCAAGAAACTGTCGGCGATTAAAGGTGGCAAGCTTGCCGCCGCCGCAGCTCCCGCAAGCGTTATTAGCCTGATTATCTCGGACGTCAGCGGCAATGACGCGTCAATGGTTGCGTCCGGACCAGGCATTGCCGATACCAGTTCCGCCTCCGAGGCACTTGAAATTTTGCAACGCTTCAACATCGTGATCCCGGATTCAGTGCACAGCGTCATCACACAAGGATCGTCGGTTCAGATCGACGAAGGCGACGTTCGCATCCTGGCGACCAGCGATGATGCCTTGCTGGCCGCGGCCGCAATCGCCAGCGAACAGGGTATTGCCCCGTATTCGCTCGGTGATTTGTCCGGCGATGCGCGGCAACTGGCGCAGCAACACGCGATGCTCGCAAAAGCGATCGCGGCGGGCGAAGGTCCCCTGCCACCGCCTTGTGTGCTGCTATCCGGCGGCGAAACCACGGTAAACGTGCTCGGCAAGGGTCGCGGTGGTCGCAATGGCGAATATGCGCTCGCGCTGGCGCTCGCACTCGACGGCCACCCCTCGATTCACGCGATTTCCTGCGACACGGATGGCATTGACGGCCTGTGCGAAAACGCGGGCTGCTATGTTTCGCCGCAGACCCTGCGACGGGCCGAAGCCGCTGGAATTGATGTACTAGCCATGCAGCGTGACAACAACAGCTACGCCATCTTTGACGCCACCGACGGGCTGGTGCTTACTGGTGCAACATTTACCAACGTCAATGATTTCCGCGCGATATTCATTTCGGAACAGCCTGCCGGCACCTGAAATCAGGCGGGAGATTTTGAGCTGCGCACTTTATAATGCCCGGCCCCGGCGCGCCCGCGTACGTGCCTGCAATGAGTTGAGCTAAAAGGATCAGTATGAGCACCGCGAAGATCATCTACACGAAAACCGACGAGGCCCCGGCACTGGCCACCTATTCATTGTTACCGATCGTCGAGGCCTTTACCGGTGCTGCCGGTATCGTCGTCGAGACTCGCGATATTTCGCTGGCTTCACGCATCCTCAGCAACTTTTCCGATACGCTGCCCGCGGACCAGCAACAGTCAGACGCCCTGGCAGAACTGGGTGAACTCGCCAAGACACCGCAAGCCAACATCATCAAACTTCCGAATATCAGTGCGTCCGTGCCGCAATTGCAGGAGGCCATCGCCGAATTGCAGTCGCAGGGTTTTAAGATTCCGGACTACCCGGAAGATGCTGGCACCGATGCTGAGCGCGACGCAAAAACACGTTACGCCAAAGTACTCGGCAGCGCCGTCAATCCCGTACTGCGCGAGGGCAACTCCGATCGCCGTGTCGCAGCAGCGGTTAAAGAGTTCGCAAGGCAACACCCGCATTCAATGGGCGCCTGGAGCAAGGACTCCAAGTCGCATGTCGCGCACATGAGTGACGGTGACTTTTACGGCAGCGAGCAGTCTGCCATCCTCGAAGCCACCGGCAATCTCAAAATCAGCCTGATCTCAGACGACGGCACCGAGACCGTATTACGCAAGCAGCTTGCGGTACAAGAACATGAAGTGGTCGATGCCTCGCGGATGGATTGTGCTGCATTGCGAGAGTTTTTCGAACGCGAAATCGATGCCGCCAGGAAGCAGGGTGTGCTTTTATCATTGCACCTCAAGGCAACGATGATGAAAGTCTCCGATCCAATCATGTTCGGACACGCCGTCAAGGTTTTTTACAAGGATGTTTTCGACAAGTACGCGGATCTGTTCAAAGAAATTGGCGTCGATGCGAATAATGGTATTGGTGATGTCTATGCCAAGATCGCGGGCCTTGACGATGCAAAACGAGCCGCCATCGAAGCCGATCTGTCGGCCGTATACAAAACCCGGCCGAAACTGGCGATGGTCAATTCGGACAAGGGCATTACCAACCTGCATGTTCCCAGCGATATCATCATCGACGCGTCGATGCCGGCGGCGATTCGCAGCTCGGGACAAATGTGGGGCCCGGACGGCAAGCTCGCGGACACTAAAGCCATGATCCCCGACCGCTGCTACGCGGGCATTTATGACGAGGTCATTCGTAATTGCCAGCAACACGGCGCTTTTGACGTGAAAACGATGGGCAATGTCTGCAACGTCGGCCTGATGGCGCAGAAAGCCGAAGAATACGGCTCACATGATAAGACCTTTGAAATCCCGGCGGCTGGCAAAGTTCGCGTCACGAATGAAGCCGGCGATGTGCTGCTTGAGCACAGCGTCAATCGTGGCGATATCTGGCGTATGTGCCAGACCCGTGATCTGCCGATTCGAGACTGGGTCAGACTCGCGGTGAATCGCTCGCGACAGACCGGCGACCCTGCCTATTTCTGGCTGGATGACAAGCGGGCACACGATGCAAACCTGATTCGGAAAGTTAAGCGTTACCTGAAGGACCACGACACCAGCGGCCTCGACATCCAAATCCTGTCGCCGGAAGAAGCGATGCGCGCCACCCTCAAGCGAGTGCGCAACGGCGACAACACAATCTCGGTGACCGGCAATGTCTTGCGCGACTATCTCACGGACCTGTTCCCTATTCTGGAGCTCGGCACCAGCGCCAAGATGCTGTCCATCGTACCGTTGCTGGCGGGCGGCGGCCTCTACGAAACTGGCGCCGGCGGCTCAGCACCGAAGCACGTGCAGCAGTTTCTCGAGGAAGGTCACCTTCGCTGGGATTCGCTGGGCGAGTTTCTTGCGCTGGCGGTCTCAATCGAGGACATCGCCGAGAAAACGGACAATGACGCGGCGCGGGTACTGGCCGATGCGCTCAACGATGCAAATGGAAAATACCTCGCGAACAATAAGTCGCCGTCACGCAAAGTGAATGAACACGACAATCGCGGTAGCCACTTTTATCTCGCGATGTACTGGGCCGAAGCGCTCGCTGCCAATGAACGCGATGCGGCACTTGCCAAACGGTTTGCAACGGCAGCGAAGGTCTTCGCTGACAACGAGGATACGATCAGCGCTGAACTACTCGCTGCACAGGGGTCTGCCGTCGATATCGGCGGTTACTACCGTCCGGATGAAGACAGGGCATCCAGCGCGATGCGCCCCAGTGCCACGCTGAACAAGATCGTCGCGTCTATTTGATTGCGTGCAGCTTGCCCGCGACATAAGTCGCGGCAATGTGACGGTCGTCCGCCAGCATCGTGATCGCGAAAAGCTTTTCGTCGAAGCTCGACGCGACTCGGGTGCGTCGCGCCGACAGCGACGAGCCAGCCGGATCCAGTACAACGAAATCGGCCTCTTTGCCGCTTTCGAAATTGCCGACCTTGTCGTTGAGGTACAGCGCTTCGGCCGCGCCGAGTGTCGTGAGAAAAAGCGAGCGAGTCGCCGGCAAGGACTGGTCCTGCAGGTGCAGAACTTTGTAGGCTTCGCTCGCGGTCCGCAGCAAATTTAAACTGGTGCCTCCACCAACATCCGTGCCGAGCCCGCAGCGCACACCAGCCTCACGCATGCTTCGCAAGTCGAACAGGCCGCTGCCCAAAAACAGATTGGATGTCGGACAAAAGGCCGCCGCACCACCCTTGTTCGCCATGCAGTCGCGGTCGGTGTCGTCAAGGTGAAGGCAATGGGCGAAAACGGAGCGCTCCCTGAGCAATCCCACCTGGTCGTAAACATCCAGGTAGCTGCGGTGTGTCGGAAACCGTTTGTGAACGATGTCAACTTCGGTATTATTTTCAGCAAGATGTGTGTGCACCCAGACGTCCGGGCACTCGGTCGCGAGCCGCCCTGCAGCGGCGAGTTGTTCATCACTTGATGTCACGGCAAAGCGCGGCGTGATCGCATAGCCGAGTCTGTCCTGTCCATGCCATCGTTCAATCAGCGCGCGGCTTTCGGTGTAAGCCGACTCCGGGTCGTCTCGCAAATCTTGTGGGCAATTGCGATCCATCAAGACCTTGCCCGCGATAAGTCGCATGCCACGAATCCGCGCCGCCTCGAATATCAGGTCCGCCGAGTGCGCGTGTACGGTGCCAAAAACCAGCGCGGTCGTTGTGCCGTTGCCCAGCAACTCGTCGAGGAAGACACCGGCGACTTCCTCGGCGTAGGCACGGTCAGCGAAACGCTGTTCTGCCGGGAATGCATATCGGTCAAGCCAGTCGAGCAACTTTTCGCCGTAGGACGCGATAATGTCGAGCTGCGGAAAATGCACGTGGCAATCAATAAAGCCGGGCACGATTATTTTTTCGGGGTATTCGGTCAGTGCCACATCGCCGCATTGCGACAGCAGCGTTTTGGCATCACCCAATTCGACAATCCTGCCGTCCTCGACCAGCAGCAATCCGTCATCGAAATACTCAACGGCAGATGGGTCCGCGCCCTCGCCGGGGTCGGACAGGCAATGGACGATCGACGCTCGATAAGCCTCGCGCATGATGCCTAGTCGACTTGCAGCATGACTGCATCATCCAGCGTGTGGATATCGCAGTTGGGCTCAACGCCACCGCGATCGATAATCAGGTATTCCTGGCCTGCCTCGAACGCGATCAGCGGCATGTGCCAGGTACCGAGGCGATAGTTTATGCCCTGACGCCCATTGCTGACGAAGGCACGCAAGTCGCTGGCCTCGACGCTTTCACCGGGCGGCGCTACAACAACCACCATTTTGCAGGGGCTTAGCGGCACGAAAGCCTGGCTTCCCAGCGGATGGCGTTCGACCATATCGAGACGCAAGGGCAACGACGTCGGCGTACGGCAGCGCGCGATGCTGACGGCAACCTTGCTGCCTTTGACGAGATCAATGTTGGCCAAGTTGTCGAATCGCTCAAATCGCGCTTCGTTCATGGCGTCAGCATTCGATCGCGATGATTCGATAACCTCACCGTAAGGTGCAAATCGTTCGCTCGTCAGTGGCAGAGCTTGCAACGTAATCGTCATGAATTTCCCTCGCCGACGCGACCAAACAGCCGCAGGCGACTGATGCCGCCGTCCGGGTAAATCGACATGCGGACATGAGTGGCCGGCGCATGCGCCTTTAGTGCTTCGAAATAATGTTGCTGGTCCATCTTCAGTTTCGTTTCCGGCAGCAAGTTTTTCCAGTTCGGCGAATCATGCGTCGCCTGCTCGTCGGACTCGAAATGCCCGACATCCAGCGATACACGGTCCGGGTAATTGCCCTTGAAGTGCGCAGTATCGACTTCGATGCGCTCGATAATGCCAGCCTGTGCCAGCGCTACAATCACCCAGTCGTTGCCCGGGCCCCGCCGGCGAGCTGTTTCCCAGCCATCGCCCATGTTCACACCGCGGCCGTATGCATTCAGGTTGTGCATGCTGCCGAAATGTTCGTCACTGCAAGCGATCGCACGCCCGCCATTCTCGATCGCCGCAAGATCGACATAACCGTCGACGCCGCTGAAGTCCGCCTTCACCTGGCCATAAACGCGCAGTCGCGCGATGCCGCCGTCCGGATAGATGTGCAGACGAACATGCGTCCAAATTCGCTCGTCATCGATGGGAAGTAAGTGATGTGAGTCACCGGACAGGCCTGTTTTGGGCAGGATTTCAACCCAGCCCTCTTGCGGGTTCTCTTCGTCGCTGACACAGGCCTCAACCGATGCCTGCGGCGGATAATTTCCCGTGAAATAACTGGTATCGATATCGAAGCCACGAATAATGCCCGGCACGCCGAACTGAATGACACAATAGTCGTGCCCTTCGACGCGTTTTCGCCGACTCTCCCAGCCATCCATCCACTTGCCGTGATCGTCAAATTTGCCATCGATAAAAACCGGCGTCGCCGGGTCGATGACACGCTCTTTCGCGGCAAAGAAATCGTCGGTCGCATACGTCACCCGCGTGCCGAGTCTCGGTTGTTCCAGTTGAATCCACTGGTGAAACGGGTGTCGCTGAGCCATTAGCTTTGCTCCATTGCGTCGAGCCTTAAGCGTGCAATTTTGTGGATTTCCTGAAGTGCGGTTTCGAATTCCGTCTCGTAGTCATTTTTGAGTCGTATCTCGAAAGCCGCAAGAATTTCGGTGCGGTTGCTGTCGCGAACGGCCTTGATGAACGGGAAGCCGAATTTTGTCTTGTACGCGTTGTTGAGTTTCTGAAAACGCTCAAGCTCCTCGGCACTGCACTGATCAAGACCAGCGCGCGACTGCTCTTGTGTCGAATCCGCCGTTAGCTCGCCGGCAAGCTGCGCCTTGCCGGCGAGGTCCGGGTGCGCACGAATCAGCTCGAGCTGCGTATCCAATGACGCATTGTCAACGCAATCAGCCATTAGCCGCGCCAGTGCTTTTGTACTGGGTCGCTGCTCACCAAGCAGTGTCTTGACGCGCTCCGCAACCCACGGTGAATGTTCGTAGATCCCGCCGTAGGCCGCGACGAATTCGGACTTGTTCATATCTTTGCTTCCGTCGCCGGGTGGTGGGCGCGCCAGTGTTCAGCAATATCGAGCCGCGTTGCGACCCAGGCGTCGTCGTGCGACGTCACATAGTCGAGGAATCTTGCCAGTGCAGCCGCACGCCCGGGGCGACCGGCCAGCCGGCAGTGCAAACCCACCGACATCATGCGGCCACCCTCGGCCCGCAGGACATCGAAACTGTCCTTCAGGTAGTCGAAAAACTGTTGCCCGCAGTTGAAGCCCTGCGGCGTCGCGAAACGCATGTCGTTCGCATCTAGCGTATACGGCAGCATCAATTGCGGTGTGTCAAAACTGTAGTCCCAATAGGGCAGGTCGTCGGCGTAGCTGTCCGCGTTGTAGCTGAAGTTCCCCAACTCCGCGGCAATACGATGGCTTTGCGGACTGCAGCGTCCAAGGTACCAACCTTTCGGCCGTTTGCCCGTCGCCTTTTCATGTATCTCGAGCGCCTTAAGTAAATGGCTGCGTTCGATCGCCTCATCGACATTCTGGTAATCCACCCAGCGATAGCCGTGGCTGGCAATTTCCCAATCGGCGGATTGCATTGCAGTGACGACATCGGGGTTTCGTTCCAGTGCCATCGCCACACCAAACGCGGTAACCGGCATTTTTCGTTCGGTGAACAGACGGTGCAGGCGCCAAAAGCCGGCGCGGGATCCGTATTCGTAAATCGACTCCATGTTCATGTGGCGCTGGCCTTCAATCGCCGCGGCGCCGACGATTTCGGATAGGAAAGCTTCGGACGCCGCATCGCCATGAAGCACGCAATTTTCGCCGCCCTCTTCGTAATTGACGACAAACTGCACTGCGACTCGAGCACCATTCGGCCAATTTGCAGGCGGTGGGCATTCGCCGTAGCCACACATATCTCTCGGGTAATCGCTCATTGTGAATCCTTGAGTGATTGGTACCACCGGCTGATAATTTCTCGCTCCTCATCCGTCATCGCCGTCAGATTTCCAATCGGCATGACCTTGCTGACGACGGCTTGCCGATAAATACGTTCTGCCTCTGCACGAATCTGATCGTCGGTATCCAGCATGACGCCGAGGGGTGCTGCAGGAAATGCCGGGTGTGCCGGTGCGGCCGAATGACAGCTTACGCAGCGAGCATCAATAACGTTTCGTACCTGGGCAAAACTGACTGCGCCGGCGTGCGCCGGCGCGGATCGAGGTGCCATAGACGCAGCCACGATGGCGAGCAAGACAACGGCAACAACCGCGGGCAGTGGCGATGCCTTGCCTGCGTGCCGCGCGACAAAGTAGATCCGGATCAGCGCACCGGCGACCGAAATTGCAATCAAAATTAACCAGTTGTATTCATGACTGTAAGTCATCGCGTAGTGATTACTGGTCATGACGAACAACACCGGCAACGTAAAGTAGGTGTTGTGAACCGAGCGCAGTTTTGCCCGCAAGCCGGGCGCCGGATCGGGCGTTTCGCCGCGCTGCACCGCTGCGAGCATCTGCTTTTGCCCGGGGATGATGATGAAAAACACATTCGCAACCATGATGGTGCCGAGCGACGCGCCGAACAGAATGTACGCGGCTCGACCGCTGAATAATTGACACAGCCCCCAGGCAAGCACACTGCTCAGCAACAGCAGTATCAGCGCGAATACGCGAGGATCTTGCGCCAACGGCGATTTGCACAGCAAATCATAAACAATCCAGCCGCCGGCAATGATCGCAAGAGCGCTGCTGATCGCCGTGGCGACTGACAGGTCCGCCACCGAGCGGTCGATCAGGTAGACCTCGGCACCAACAAAATAAACAAGCCCCAGCAGGAACATGCCGGATAACCAGGTCGAATAGGCCTCCCACTTGAACCAGTGCAGCTTTTCCGGAAGCGGCGACGGCGAGGATTTGTATTTTTGCGCATGATAAAAACCACCACCGTGCACGGACCAGACTTCACCGCCGACGCCTTTTTCCATGTCCGCCGCATCGCGCGGCACTTCAAGGTGGTTATCAAGCCAGATAAAATACAGCGATGATCCGATCCACGCGATGCCCGTGATGAAGTGCAGCCAGCGCACGAGCAGATTCAGCCAATCGAGAAGGAACGCTTCCATGCTAGCCCCTCAAGGTATGTACGTTATCGGGAATCGCCTTACCTGCCACTTGCATCGAGTGTTCCTGTATTTTCAAAACTTCAGCGGCGACAGCGACGGCAATCTCAGCGGGCTTCTTGCCACTGATGCCGTCAACACCGATCGGACAGATCAATTCATCGATCAGCGCTTGCGACATGCCTTGCTGCCGATAACGCTTCTCGAATCGGCGACGCTTAGATTGTGAGCCGATCAAGCCGCAATAGCGCACATCGCGGCGGCGCAGAATGCGATCACAGATTTCAAAATCCATGGCATGGCTGTGCGTCATGACCAGGTAAAAGCTGTTGGCTGGCAAAGCCGCGACTTCCAGTGCGGGCTCCGCTGCCTCAATAGCCCGCACGTTGGCGGGCACCTTGCGAAATATGCGTCGCCGACTGTCGACCCAGCGAATATTGCAATCAAGATTTGCAAGTGCGGAAACGACAGCAGTACCGACATGACCGGCACCGAACACGGCGATATTGAGGTCCGGCAAAACTATCGGCTCATACAATTCCTGTACGTTGCGCGAGGTTTTGCGCTCACCTTGCAGAATCCCGCGGGCCAACGCCACCATACCCGTATCGACCGTGGCCTCGTCGGCGCCGAAAATCTGCTTCGCGGTGACCACGAACTTGGCAGGTGTTGTCCGAGAAATACGCGTCGCTATCACCGCGGCCTCTTGCTGACCGTGCAGAGCCCGAAGGTCGCGTAACCAGTCGGGCAGACCATCACCGAGCGGTTCAAACAGGATTTCGACGACGCCGCCACAGCACTGCCCCATCGACGAACCCAGCGGAAAACTCCGCAACGAGGATTGCGATTCGTCGAGCATGCCGACGGCAACGCGGGTGCTTTGGTATTCCAATTGGCCGCCACCGATGGTGCCGATGGTTTCGGACGCGGTCACGATCATTTTCGCGCCGATTTCACGCGGTGCAGAACCGCGTATGCCGGCAACGGTAACCAGCACTGCGCGCTCGCCTGCAGCGGCAAGATCACTGAGTTCATCGATCCACTCATTCATCGGCGGCGTTCTCGAGTGCGTTCAGAATTGATTCCGGTGTTGCCGGCGCCCGCAGATCCGGCATTGGATTGGCGTCGCTGGCGATCGCATCGCGAATCGCCTGAAACGCTGACAACGCCAGCATCAACGGCGGCTCACCGACGGCCTTCGAGCGATAGATGGTGTTTTCGACATTGGCAACGCTTTGCATGATTTCGACTCGAAAGTCCGGCGCGAGATCGGAACAGGTCGGAATCTTGTAGGTGGACGGTGCATGTGTGCTGAGCTGGCCACGGTCGTTCCAGACCAGTTCTTCGGTCGTCAGCCAGCCAACGCCCTGCACGTAGCCGCCCTCGATTTGCCCGAGATCGACCGCTGGATTCAGCGAATCACCACAATCGTGCAGAATATCGACACGCAGCGTACGGTTCTCGCCGGTCAGCGTATCGACGATGACTTCCGTAACCGCAGCGCCGTAAGCGAAATAGAAAAACGGCCTGCCGCTGAAGGTCGAGCGGTCATAGTTGATCTTCGGCGTCTTGTAAAAGCCAGTCGCCGACAACGGCACTCGATTTGCCCAGGCGAGTTGCACAAGCTCGGTGAAGGACAGGCTGTCTTTACCAGCGCGCACTTGATTGTCGCGCCAAACCACATCAGCTTCCGCCACCGCAAAGTGACTTGCTGCGAATTCCGTCATACGCGCCCGAATTTTTCCAGCCGCTTTCTTCGCGGCCATACCGTTCATGTCGGCACCACTGGACGCCGCGGTCGCCGAAGCATTGGGGACCTTGCTGGTGTCCGCCGCCATGATGCGAATTTTGCCGATATCGATCTGCAATTCGTCCGCAACGACCTGCGCGACTTTGATGTACAGGCCCTGCCCCATTTCCGTGCCGCCATGATTTAATTGCACGGTACCGTCTTTGTAAACATGCACCAGCGCGCCGGCCTGGTTGAGTAGTGTGTTGGTAAACGAGATGCCAAATTTGACCGGCGTAATCGCGATGCCGCGCTTCAAGATTGCGCTGCCGGCATTGAAGGCCTGAATTTCCGCGCGTCGCGATACATAGTCGCTGCTGACAAGTAACTGATCAAAAATCTCATCGATAATGTTGTCTTCAACAGTCTGCAGATACTGCGTGACATTGCGATCGTTTTTGCCATAAAAGTTTCGTCGCCGAACCTCCAGCGGGTCTTTGCCTAGTGTGCGAGCGATATCGTCAATAACGTATTCGATCGCAAACATACCTTGTGGCCCACCGAAACCACGAAACGCCGTGTTTGAGACCGTATTCGTTTTGCAGCGGTGCGAGAGAATGCGCACATTTTCGAGAAAGTAAGCATTATCGCAGCTGAACATCGCACGATCATTGACCGGGCCGGACAAGTCCGCCGACATGCCGCATCGGGATGCCATTTCGAAGTCAATACCGAGAATGCGTCCGCTATCATCGAATCCGACCTCATAGTCGATGACAAAATCATGACGTTTGCCGGTCATGATCATGTCGTCATCTCGATCGAGTCGCAGCTTGCAAGCTCGTCCGGTTTTGTCACTCGCGATCGCAGCGACGCAGGCGATTAACGCAGCCTGGCTTTCCTTGCCACCAAACGCACCACCCATGCGGCGACAGACGACGGTGACATCGCTGGCCTGTCGATTCGTCGCGTGCGCGACCAGCGACTGCACCTCATCCGGATGCTGCGTGGAGCTGTAGACCAGCAGGCACCGATCATCCTGCGGGATCGCCATCGCGATTTGACCCTCGAGGTAAAACTGATCCTGACCACCGACATAAACGCGCCGCGAAGCGCGCTGCGGTGCAGCCGCCAATGCGGCGTCGGGATCCCCGCGCAACATTGTTTCACTCGGTAGTACGAACGACGATTTCGCTACCGCAGTTAGCGGGTCCAGGATCGCTTCAAGCTCATCAAATTCGATTTTCGCCTTGCGCGCCGCTTTGCGTGCGGCATCAACCGTTTCGGCCGCGACGGCGAAGATACATTGCCCGGCATACAAGACCTCGTCCGCGGCAAAGATCGGATCATCGGCGACAATTGCTCCAAAGTTATTGGCCCCGGCGATATCCGACGCTAAACAAACATCAACCACTCCCGCAGCCGATCGAACGTCAGTCAGGTCGATGGCACCGAGTTTGGCATGCGGCACCGGACTCATCCCGACAGCAAGGTGCAGCAGACCGCGCGGTTCCGGCAGGTCGTCAGTGTAGGATGCCCGACCGGTTACATGCAGGTGCGCGCTGTCGTGCGGCAAAGCGGCGCCAACAGCGGCGCTGCGATGTGCCGGCGTTTTGGCCTTAGCGACCATAGCTGTACACCGTTTCGAGATTCTCGCTAACGCTTTCCGCCAAGAAGCGTCGTAGCAGATTCTGTGTCGCACGCAGGCGCATGTCAGCCGACGCACGCATGTCGGTAATCGGCGCGAAGTCGACCGCCAACGCTTCGCAGGCGGCCTGGATCGTCGCCTCGTTCCAGGGTTTGCCGTTGATCGCAGCCTCTGTGTTCGTCGCACGCCTCACTGTTGCAGCCAGGCCGCCGCATGCCATACGGAATGAGGCAACCGTATCGCCCTCGAGTACCAGCCGGTACGCGGTGCAGACCGCTGAAATATCCTGGTCAAATCGTTTGGACCACTTGTGACTGCGAACGACGGCAATGTCGCTCGGCTTCGGCACTTTGACTTGCAACAGGAATTCGCAAGGCTGCAGATCATTGGCCATGTAGTCGTGATAAAACTCGCCCAGCGAAATTTCGCGTTCGGCGTCACCGCATCGCAGTACGAGCTGCGCGTCGAGCACCATCAGTGCTGCCATCGAATCGCCAATAGGCGAACCGTTCGCGATATTGCCACCCAGCGTACCGGCGTTGCGGATCGGCGGCGATGCGAAGCGGCGGAACATTTCATCGAGCCCGGGATAGAGCTGCACGATCGAGGGCACGGCGTCTGTCAGCGATACCGCAGCGCCGATGTCGATATGGGTATCGGTCAGGGCAATAGACAGTAATTCAGCGACGCGACCCGTATAAATGATCGTCTCAAGCTCGCGGTGTTGTTTCGTAACCCACAAACCGATATCGGTGCCGCCCGCCAGAACAGTCGCATCCGGAAACTCTTGCAGCAACGCAGAAAGTTCGTCGGCATCGCGTGGCGCTAGAAATCGCCGCCCCTCGTGTGCGATCCGCAGCGAACTCTTGTCTTGTATTTGCTTTAGCAAGACCGACCGGTCGATCGAGGCAGGCGCCGGCATCGAATACATCTCGGTTGCTGCAGCGACAATCGGCCGGTAGCCGGTGCAACGGCAAAGATTTCCGGCCAGCGCATCGTCAATGTCGCGTCGACCGGGGTTCGGGTTTGTCTCATACAGCGCGAACATCGACATGATGAAGCCCGGCGTACAGAAGCCGCACTGCGAGCCATGGTTTTTGACCATTGCACTCTGAACCGGATGCAGCGAATCACCCGAGGCAAGACCTTCGACCGTGATGAGCTCCTTGCCATCGAGTGTCGGCAAGAACTGTATGCAGGAATTGATGGCTTTGAACTGAACCTCGTCGCCACCGACGAGTTCTGCGACAACGACAGTGCAGGCACCGCAATCGCCTTCTGCACAACCTTCCTTGCTACCCTTTCGTCGCAGGTCTTCGCGCAAGAACTGCAATACCGTGCGCGTTGGATCAACATCGCGAAGCTCGATAAGCTCGCCATCGAGTACAAAACGGACTGTGCTGCGATCACTCATCGTAATCAGCTGCCCCGATACGTCGAATACGACCAGGGAGAGGTTAGTAAGGGGACGTGATAGTGCTCGCCCGCTTTGACCGAAAAGCGAATGACAACAGTCTCCAGAAACGCGGGCTCATCGAGTATCAGACCCTTGGCGCGAAAATAGTTTCCGATATCAAACTCGAGTTCGTATTGGCCCGCCAACATCGCCTTGCCCTCCAGCAAGGGTTTTTCGGTGCGCCCATCCGCATTTGTCTTTGCGTAGGCAATTGAATTTCGATCTGCCCCCAAGGAATACAGTCGGATATCGACGCCGGATGCCGGCATGCCATGACTCGTATCCAGTATGTGTGTCGTCAGTTGTCCCATTCTGCCCTCAGTGATCTTTGTGCCTGTCGTGAAACACGCATCGCATTGATTATACTGTGTTAACTTGTCTCGAATAACAACAAGGTGACGTGATGCAGAGTAACAATACGCTCTCGCGGCGGCGATTTTTGCAGTCTACCGGTGCACTTTCGGGCACCTCCCTGCTCAAGATCGGCATGCCCGCACTCGCGATGATCACGCAGGCTGCATGCTCCGCCAAACAGCAGCAGGCCCCGTTCACAACACTTAACGTCGCCGAGGCCGCCGACCTGGCCGCCATCGCGGCGCGTATCATGCCGACCACGGACACACCGGGTGCTGCTGATGCCGGCGTCGTCTACTTTTTCGACCGCGCCCTGGGCGATGAGATGAAGTCGGACTTGCCGGCGATTCGATCTGGCCTCGAAGCCCTGAACAACACCGTCGCCGCATCGCACCCGGGCAAGGCGCATTTTGCCAAACTGTCAGATGACGACCAGGACAGGGCACTCGCGAAAATTGACGGCAATGCCTTTTTTGGCCTTGTCTGGCTATTGACGATGTTTGGCTTTTTCGCGATGAGCCGTCACGGCGGCAACAAGGACAACGTTGCGTGGAATTTGATCGGCTACCCCGGTCACAATGGCGCCTGGCAGGCACCCTTCGGCTATTACGACGCAGAATATGATGAGGGACAGGCTGATGGCTGATTCCCCTTCCTTCGAACAAAGAACACCAGTCGACTTCGCCATCATCGGTTCTGGCGCAGCTGGCGGCATTCTCGCCAGGGAGCTATCCGTCGCGGGCTTTGACGTTGTCCTGTTTGAACAGGGCAAGTACCGGAAAGCCGCCGATTTCACCCATGACGAATATTCGGTGCTGATCAACAGCGAACTGCTCGGCGGCGGCACCCGTGTCAACGGCCATACCTTTCGCCACGACGCATCGGAGATTGCGACAAGCCCGCGAATGCCCGCCATTCGGTACGCGCAAACCGTTGGCGGCAGCAGTGTGCACTTCTCGGCCAACTTCTTGCGACTCCGCCCTTCAGACTTCAAAGAGCGCTCGATGCTGGGCCCGATTTCGGGCACTAATTTTGCCGATTGGCCCCTGACTTACGAAGAGCTTGAGCCGTACTACACGAAAGTCGAGTGGGAGATGGGTGTGTCCGGCGCGCCAGGTCCATTCGATGCGCCACGCTCCAGGCCTTTTCCGATGCCACCACTGCCAATCAAATCCTGTGGCGTGCTGTTTGAGAAAGGCGCCAAAGCCATCGGGCTGCATTCACAAGTGCAGCCACATGCAATTCTATCGAAGCCGATGAATGGCCGTGCCGCCTGCATGCAATGCGGGCATTGCATGTTCTTCGGTTGCGAAGTTAACGCCAAGTCCTCGACACTGGCGGCGATGATCCCGCTCGCCGAAGCGAGCGGCCACTGCGAAATCCGTGCCGAGTCCGCTGTGTTCCGCATCGAAACCAACAGCGCGGGTCGCGCCAGCGAAGTGCTGTACTACGACGCGAGCGGCAAACAGCAGGCACAGAGAGTCAAAGCGGTGATTGTTTCTGCTAACGGCGCCGAATCGGCGCGACTCCTCTTGATGTCAGCAAGCGACCAACACCCGGACGGTCTGGCCAACTCCAGTGGTTTTGTTGGGCGCAACCTGATGTTCAATGCACATGCGACGGCCAATGCGGTATTCGAACGCCCGCTAAACGAATTCAAAGGCGTACAAGCCTCTCGCCTGGTGCATGATTTTTATGAAAGCGATGATAAGCGTGGCTTCTACGGCGGCGGCGGAATCGACGCGCGTGCGCTTTGGTCCTCAACGCCGATTCTGCATGCATTGCGTGGTATGCCACCGGACGTCCGCGCCTGGGGCAAGGACTTCAAGGATGCGTTTGCCTACAATTTCACTCGTCAAATGACGCTCGCGAGTTCGACAACCTCACTGGCGATGGATCGCAATAACATCACGCTCGACCCGACTAATACGGATCAATGGGGACGCCCTGCCTTGCGTGCCACCTATCGTGACCATGACGACGACCTCGCGATGGCGAGGTTTTTACAGGACCGTTCTATGGAAATTCTCGACGCCGCGGGCGCAAAAAAAGCCTGGGCGGATCCGGTTCACGCGACCGATGGCGGCGAGCACTTGCTCGGTACCTGTCGCATGGGTGACGATCCCGCGAGTTCGGTTGTCGATCGTTACCATCGCAGTCATGACGTCAAGAACCTGTTTATGTGTGACGGCGGCAGTATGGTGACATCCGGTCGCGGCCAACCGACGATGACAATCATGGCGCTCGCGTTTCGCGCCGCACAACACATTGCTGCCGCTGCCCGCGCCGGCAATATTTGATTTGGAGGTTTTGAAATGAAACAACTGATTTTTTTATTGCCACTGATCCTGCTGTACGGCTGCGACGTCGAAGTCAGCCACGACGAGCCGGGGCCCAACGTTGATTATTTGCAGATGCCGGGCATGGAAGGACGCAATTTGCCGTTTTCGTCGGCCGTGCGCGTCGACAACACCCTGTACCTGTCCGGCAACCTGGGCAATTTGCCCGGCACACTCGACCTCGCTCCCGGTGGTATCGGCCCGGAAACTCGCCAGACACTTGAAAACATCAAGAGCGTCCTCGAAGAATTTGGTTCATCGATGGACGAGGTTGTGAAATGCACGGTATTCCTGGCCGACATCAAGGAATGGGCCGCGATGAACGAGGTGTACAAGACCTACTTCAAGAATCCGCCCGCGCGCAGCGCCCTCGGCAGCAGCGGCCTGGCGCTGAACGGGCGCGTTGAAATCGAGTGCATCGCGGTTACTCGGTAGCGAGTAGTTCGTCCCGACGGGCGGCGAGTGCTCGCAGTCGCCGCCTGTCCAAGACGTCACCAAGCGTCTCTTCCAGGACCTCATCACTGAGCGCTGCCAACGCATCCTTCCAGTCGCTGGTGACAATGACAGCTGCTTTCTGAAGATGTCGAGGCCACCCTTTTTTAGTCGCAAATGCCTGTTCATGCTCACTCAGTATCAGTTGCAGTGACGAGTGGTCGTAGTCCATGCGACTTTTTGACCGCCCTTCGTTGTAGATCAGCGCGTCAAACAGGTACATTGCGCCCCACTGCAATGAAATCGGGCAGTGTGCACCCGCACCGACACGGCGTGACGAGCGCTCGACTTCATCAAAAGTATTTGTCGGCAGAAACTGCAAGGAGCCGTCACGCCCATCAACTTCACGCTTGACCGCTACCGGCACCATATCAAGCTCCAGCAGTTTATCCAGGCGATAGGCCGCGACATCCGCATAGACGCCTCGACTCGCGCGCTTTTCAAATATCGCCTGCACACTGTTTTCGTTTCCTCGAACAGTGGCGATCGTTCTGCCATCCACGAATTCAAGCGACACGATCTCGCCGTTCTGCAGCAGCTTCTGTATTTCGTCTGCCGTCAGTCCGGCTGGCCGCTGCCCGACATGCCGCGGGTGATCCATGGGTAGCGTTGACTCGCCTGCCCATTGGTTGACCACGGAGATCGCGTCACCCTCAAGTACCAGTGCGTTGCCACTACCCTTGTAATAGAAGTTCAACATGCCGGTATCAATCTCGATCAACCGGCCGTCGAAACGCTGCAGCACCTTGCGATTTGGTGTTGGCGTATGACCGACAACAACGCGACTTGCATCAATTGCCGCCAGTGCATCGTCGAGGCGATGACCCTCGATAATTTCCGGGCAGGCGACGTTGCCGCGATACCAGAGGGGTCCGTCCATGCTCAAGACCTCGGATTCCTCGAGGCGCATTGCTGCCTTTACAGAACGCGTCATCGCGGCCTCGCCATTGAGGCTTGGCAGAGATCGCTTCAGGATCTCCTGGTAGTCGTAGTGGCTGTCGGTCGGCAGCACGATCTCCGCATCGCTCAAGGCGCCCAGAATTCGGACGTACTCGGCCAGGTCGTTTTTTAAATTGCCATTGACGCCTTGCATCCCCAGCTCAGTAACCGCCGGTGACAGCCCTCCGTGAACAAAAGCAGTGCCGTTGATGACGACGATAATGTTCTTCTGTAGCAACCATTGTCCGTAGCGACCGTCGGCTCGAAACGCTCGCCGCATGGCAAAGTAGCCGGGCGGAAACTTCTTATCGAACGTGTCACGCAGTTTTTCGACACTAGCGACTTTCCGGGCTGCATAACGATCCAACCAGTGTGCACGTTCCGCCGGGTCTTCGTCATCTGCAAAAGCCGCGTATTCGGCCGCGCTGACGTAGCGCAAGTCACCGGTCATTATCATCGATTCATGATTACCGAAGATGACGTGTACGCGCCCGCCGGCCGCCTCGGCTTCATCCTCCAGCCGCATCAGCAATTCCATGACGGCTCGGGATCCGGGGCCTCGATCAAGAATGTCGCCGACAATAACAAGGTTCGTTTCGCCGCCCGACCATTTCAGGTCCGCGTCAAGCACGCTCGCTTTCTTGAGTGTTTCTGTCATCGCATCGTAGGCGCCATGGATATCGGCAAGCGCGACGACCCGATCCACGTTGTCGAAGTGCCATTCGTCCGGCCAGGCGATCGGCGAAAGCGTCAGTAGAGCGATCAGTACGATGAGTCGGGACTTGGTGATATGCGACAATGTTCGCATCCTGTGAACGATGGCATTGGATCAGGAATTCAGTGTAGTGCCAACGGCGCCCCGCAGCAATTTGCTTGTCGCGACCGTATGCTAGACTCGCTGCGATTCCGGTACGCATTGATGGAGTGACAGAAATGTCGGTATATCCTTGGTGCCTTGGAACCCTCGCAGGGTTCTTTTTGCAGGTTGCCACTGCCGACGACGCCTTGCCCGACCCACTGTTCCAGAGCGATGATGTGTTGAACGTCCGGATAAGCGCGCCGATGGCGACGCTGATCTCGGAGCGGCCCGACGAAGACGAGTTGCCTGCCAGGTTTCACTTCACAGCCAGCGATGGCAGCACAGTTGAGCTCGACATCGAAATTCGTACCCGCGGACGCTTCCGGCGTCGCAACGATGTCTGTCGGTTCCCACCTTTGCGTCTGAACTTCAAGACCTCGACCGTCAAAAACACTGTATTTCACGAACAGGACAAGTTAAAGCTCGTCACCCATTGCCACGCCTCGAGCCATTACGAACAGGCGTTGTTGCGTGAATACATTGCCTATCGAATTCTTAACGTGCTGACGGACACCAGCTACAAAGTTCGCCTGATGCATATCACCTATGTTGATACCGAAGGTAAATACAGCGACGTCGCGCAGCACGGTTTCGTCATCGAACACAAGGATCGGTTTTCGAAACGAATTGGCGCATCGGCGCTCGATATTCCGCAAACGTCGGTCCGCGTTCTCGATCCGAAATACACAAACCTGACTTCGGTTTACCAGTTCATGATCGGCAATACCGATTTTTCACCCATCCGGGCCGCGCCTGGAGAATCATGCTGTCACAACGGCGAGCTTTACGGCAGCGAAGGTGAAGTTCTTGCCGTTCCTTATGATTTCGACCAGTCCGGCCTGGTCGATGCGCCGCATTCGAATCCCAATGCAAGATTCAAGCTGAGGTCTGTACGGGAACGGCTGTATCGGGGGCGTTGCGTAAACAACGAGTATTTGCCGGCTACTCTCGCGCATATCATCAGCCGTCGTGACGAGGTCTTCGCGGTACTCAACGAACTTCCGCTGGTCTCGAAATCATCGCTAAAAGTGATGAATATGTATCTCAATCAGTTTTACGACGTGATTGCTTCCGAACGCAAGGTCAATAAGCAGCTCGTCAAAGCGTGTATTTAGGCATCGCCTCAATGGCCGTCGCCTGCAACCAGTCTTTCAATATTTTCGTTGTACGCGGGTGGATGAGGTAGCCGACCGAACTGTGCGGGTTCGATCGACCATAGCGAACAGCCAGGTTGAATATTTGGTAGTCGTGCACAGCGCTAACGACTCGCTGCTGCATCATTTTTTTGAAATCATCGGCCAGTGTATTGTCGTGGCAGGTGTAGTCGTCCTCCGCCGAAACGTTGTGCCAGGCAATGACATTTAGCGGGAATCTTGCCGATATTTTTTCCCTGGCACCCATCAAGCGCTTCTGCATGTGTGAGTCTCCAAGCGGCCCCCCAAGCGTAACCCAGAGCTCCACTTTCTTGTCAGCATACTGATCCTTATAGTTCGGGTCGTGTGAAAGCTGCCAAAGGACATCGTAAGCGATGACGCACCCAGTGCCATGCGACATCAGCACGACACGATCGCCGCGGTCCAGTAATTCGCACAGTCGTTCCCGCAGACGTGAGCGAACTCGCATCGCAAAGTCCGCTTTCTGATCGAGGTAGCGCGCGAAGTCCCTGGACACACGACGAATCATCGGAACAAACAGGCCAAACACACCGAGTAATGGCGCAACGATATCAACAACTGCTTCGGGTACCGCGGACTTGCCCGGCAATTGATCGTACTGCCGGATTCCAAATTTCTTTCTGACGTTAATTTCACGCAAGGCCGCCAATGCAATTCGACGATCACCAATGTCCAGGTTCTCGTCGTAAGTCTTGCCACGGGCATGCAATATTTCGGCATTCAAGTCACCGTACCAGGCAACGCTTTTATGCATGCTGTCGAATGCGTCAAGCTGATCAGGGTAATCTCGCTCCAGACCTGAACGAAGTGCCGCTAACGACAAGTCCATGTAGGTCTCTTCCGCGGGTTTGAAGTCGCGGCCATGAATCAGCAATAGGCTCCGATCGCTGCTGCCGCTAAGTTCGCTGAGGCTCATCGCCGAAACCGTCGACTAGTACTCATCTTCGCCGCCATCGCGCCGGGTCAGCATGGTGAGAAACGGTCCGGCAAGCGTCTTGCCGTATTCCAGCTTCCAGATCAGCAGGGTTGCCAGCGTGAACGACAGGGAAATGACGTAAGAAATTCCGAGCGCGCCAATGCCGGCACCCAGCCCAATAGCGATCGCGACGAATATGTACATCGCATCGGATGGCTGATCGAGTGAAAAACGAAAGCGTACCGCGGCGACCACACCGGCCAGACTGAATGCGAGGGCAATGCTGTTCAGAACAATCATTGCAATGCCGGTCACCAGAAGCGGCAGGACCAGGATGGTCTGCAAGAACGACTGATCGATACGACGTGCGCGGCTGGTTATGAAGTACACCCAGGAAATCGGAATCGCCAGCAAGATCGCGCCGACGCTTGCGATGGCCAGACGAATCGCAGCGGCCCCGGTGAGAAGATTGCGTTCAACACTGGTGTAGACCGGTTCAAATGAATTGATGTCCGCGCCGGGCAGATCGTCGATGCCGCCGATCGGCAGGTATTCAGCGAACGCCGAAAATCTGGCGACCAGGAATACTGCGGCGCCGGCCAAGAATGCATAGTACGTCAGGATGAGCGCAAGCGGAATCAGCAGACTGGCAGCACGTCTCATGGATCAGGTCCGGCTTTCGGGATTGTAGGGACGATACAGCCATGTCACTGATTTCGCCAGAGTATTAGTGCGGCAGAAGGGCCCCTGCGATGGTAGTCTAGGCGCCGTTTCTAACTCCCAACAATACCTATGACTCATTCAGTTCAGCTTCTTGGTATCTCCAATGCGATTGTTGACGTGCTTGCCAACGTCGACCCGGCGTTTCTGGACTCCATCGGTGCACCGCCCGGTTCGATGACTTTAATTGATCAGGAACAGGCGCGCGACATCTACTCCAAAATGGGACCGGCGACCGAAATGTCGGGTGGCTCTGTTGCCAATACTGTGGCGGGCTTCGCGAATCTAGGCGGTACGGCCGCCTACATCGGCAAGGTCCGAAACGACCAGCTTGGCGATATTTTCAACCACGATATGCAGTCGCTGGGCGTTGATATCCGGCTGCCCGCGGCGACTGACGGAGCGCCAACGGCGCGCAGCCATATCCTGATTACTGGAGACGGCCAACGCACCATGCAGACCTATCTGGGCGCCTGCCTGGAACTGGCGTTAGCCGACATCACCGCGGCAACCGTCGGCAATCCGCAGCTCATTTTGCTCGAAGGCTACGTCTGGGACATCGCCGAGGGCCCGGCGCTGGCGAAGAAAGCTGCCGAGATCGCCCGCAATAACGGCTCGTCGGTATCGCTGTCATTGTCTGATTCTTATTGCGTCGAGCGGCATCGTGACTCGTTCGAAGATTTTGTTCGAAATGACGCCGACATTGTTGTCGCTGACGAAGATGAAATTCACGCATTGTTGGACACCGACAACATCGACGATGCCGTCGCGAAACTCGTCGACTACGGCAAGTTGTTTGCGGTTACGCGCTCCGAAAAAGGATCTGTCATCGTGCAGGGCGATACCCGCGTCGAACAGTCGGCGACACGAGTTGAGAAAGTTGTCGACTCAACCGGTGCGGGTGATGCGTATTCCGCGGGTTTCTTGTTCGGCTGGGCAAACGGCAAAACTTTTTCCGAATGCGCGCAATACGGAACCACTTGTGCGACCAAAGTTATTCAGCAACTCGGTGCCCGCATTGAGAAGGGCCTGCGTTTGGAAGGCGTCAACTAGATCCAATGGCGATCACGGGCGGATGTTTCTGTGGGCTTGTCCGGTACGAAATTTCCGGAAAACTCCATGACGCAAGATCGTGCCACTGTTCGCGGTGCCGAAAAGCCTTCAGTTCCCAGGCATCAGCGTACGCGCTCGTTGATGCGGGCGAATTCAGATGGCTTAGTGGCGAAGACACACTAAGCTCCTTTCTAAGCGGGCATGGCTTCGGACTGCAGTTTTGCAGCAAATGCGGCTCAACGCTCTGCGGCGTATTTGAGGGAGCCGTTCACGGCGTGACGCTTGGCTGTATTGATGGCGATCCGGACGTTGAGATCGGCCGGCATATCTTTGTTGGTTCGAAGGCATCCTGGGAGGTCATTCCGGACGGCGTCACGACATTTTCGGAAAATTCTCCGGAGCCCGAATGAGCGCCAGCAACCGGTGTTGTGAATGCCGATATGAATGGAGCGACATGCCAATCGGGTTTGCAGAGTTTCAGGCCTGTCCTGCTTGCGGTTCTGCATACTGGGTTTGGACCAACTACTCGAAATCTACGCAGGCCGATTCGCCCGACGGCGCCATTGTATTAATTGATGGCAGCGCCTACAGTCCCTACCCCTGACACATGTGGAGAACGACTTGTCGAGCCTGACCCTGGACAAAATTGAGCAAGAATTGCGGTTAATGAATGTCCATTTGGGAGAAGCCAATGACATCGCGATGCTGAGGGCGTTCGCGGCCATGCCTGCTGATCTCGAAAATGACAGCAGAAAGGCATTGCGCGGCCTTCGCGACAAGATGATGGAACGAGCGCGAATCCGCGCCGAAGTCTAGACTGCAAGGTTCGAGCGAGCCGAACGTCAACCAAACCGGGTATAGACACGGCTATTTATAGAGATGAGCAAAGCTTCAAAAGCGGCACTGCTATCCGGTCTGGTTTTTCCGGGCGCCGGACACATGCTGTTGCAGAAGTATTTACGCGGCTCCGTCCTGATGATTGCAGCCCTTGGCGCGTCAACAGTTATCATCAAAAATATTGTTGCGCAAACACTTGCAGTTGTTGATCGAATCAACAGTGGCGACATCCCCGCAGACACCGGCGCTATTGCCGAAATGGTCGCGAATTCCTCCAGCGCTACGGATGGGTTTGCGGCGAATGCTGCGGTGATTGTTCTTCTGGCCTGTTGGTTGATCGGCATTGTCGATGCATACAGACTCGGCAGCGCGGAAGACCAACGAAAAATATAATCAACGTGTGGCGTCGACCGCTTAAGTCCGCGGGGACAAGCGCTCGCTCAACGGCAACAACCTGTCACGTCCCAATCGGGTGCCAGGTCGTTTTGACTTCCTGCGTGTCACGAATCATGTAGGGATTCTCGGCGTCGCTATTCCAGTCCACACGATCGCGGCCAATGACGTGCTTGATATTGTCGGCCGCGAGTTCCTGTACGGTCTTCGCAACCGCTTCGCTGGCATCGCAATAAATCACTGCATTCACATCCATGTGCGAGGCGAACTGTGAAGTGAGCTCGGAGCGCAGTCCGGTCAGGATATTGACGACGCCACCTGGAACATCCGACGCGTGCAGCACCTCGGCGAAACTGATCGCACACAGTGGCATACTCTCGGACGCGAGTGCGATGCAGGTATTGCCGCCGGCAATCGCCGGTGCAAGGTTTGAAATCATTCCCAGCAAACTGCTTTCATCGGGCGTCAGCATTGCAACGACGCCGGTCGGCTCCAGCACAGAAAAGTTGAAGTGCGACGAGGCAACCGGATTCACTGAGCTGAACACCTGCTGATACTTGTCCGCCCATCCTGCGAAATAGATAAGACGATCGATTGACTGGTCGACTTCTTTTTCGGCGGCGCGCTTGGTCGATCCCTGCAGTTTGAGTTCCGCAACAAACTGCTCACGACGGCCTTCCAGCATCTCGGCGATACGATAGAGAATCTGCCCGCGCAGATACGCGCTGGTCTTTGCCCAGCCCGACTGTGCATTGCGCGCCGCGACGACTGCGTTCCGAAAATCCTTGCGGCTGCCGCGGCACATATTGGCGATGACGTTGCCCTCGCCATCTTCGAGCGTGAAATAACGACCGGATTCGGTGCGTGGGAACTTGCCACCGATATAGATTTTGTAGGTCTTGGCGACAGCAATACGTTCGTTTTGTTTGGCCATCCTTATGCTCCCAGCTTCACGTATGCATCGAGGCCGTGCAGCCCCCCTTCCCGGCCGACGCCACTTTCCTTGTAGCCGCCAAACGGAGATGTCGGGTCAAACTTGTTAAAGGTGTTTGCCCAGACGACGCCAGCACGCATGTCTTGCGTCATTTTGAAAATTTTCGATCCCTTGTCAGTCCAGACACCACCCGATAAACCGTATGGGGTGTTGTTCGCCTTGATGATCGCCTCATCCTCACGTCGAAATGTCTGGATCGCGAGCACAGGTCCAAATATTTCTTCCTGCACGACGCGATTGGACTGCGACACGCCGGTGAAAATAGTCGGCCGACACCAATAGCCTTTCTTCGGCACGCGACAGGAACTCTGGTGCATCTCGGCACCT
Source organism: Woeseiaceae bacterium (assembly GCA_021773115.1). Lineage (GTDB taxonomy): Bacteria > Pseudomonadota > Gammaproteobacteria > Steroidobacterales > Woeseiaceae > UBA1847. The sequence continues at coordinate 365,330 of JAJFKS010000006.1, forward strand.
TCGGCCTTGCCGATTTTCAGGTAGGACTGGACCTTTTCAAGCTGCATCAGCGAGTTGATTGCGCCGATGTCGGTGTTCTTGTCGAGCGGATCACCAACGATTAACGTCTCCATCCGATCTTTGAGTTTCGCGATAACTTCGTCCGCAACAGACTCCTGCACCAGCAGACGCGAACCCGCGCAACAAACATGGCCCTGGTTGAAGAATATGCCGTTGACGATGCCTTCGACTGCCTGGTCAATTGCAGCATCGGCAAAAATAATATTCGCCGCCTTGCCACCGAGCTCGAGCGTGTATTTTTTGTTCGTTCCAGCGAGCGCTTTCTGGATGCTGCGACCGACATTGGTGGAGCCGGTAAAAGCGACCTTGTCGACATCCGGGTGCTGCACGACGGCCGCGCCCGCCGCGCCTGCGCCGGTGACGATATTGACGACACCCGGTGGCAGCCCTGCGTCTGCAATGACTTCTGCCAGTTTCAGCGCCGTGAGCGGCGTTGTTTCGGCCGGCTTGAGAACGACCGTGTTGCCGCAAGCAATTGCCGGCGCGATTTTCCAGGCAGCCATTAGCAATGGGAAGTTCCACGGAATGACCTGCCCGGCGACACCCAGCGATTTCGCCTTTCGACCCGGAAACGCGTACTCCAGCTTGTCTGCCCAACCCGCGTAGTAAAAGAAATGTGCCGCGGCCAGTGGGATATCAACGTCGCGCGATTCACGAATCGGTTTGCCACCGTCGAGTGACTCGATCACCGAAAATTCGCGGGCGCGTTCCTGCATGATGCGTGCGATACGGTAGATGTATTTGCCGCGTTCGGCGGGCTTCATTCGGCCCCAGCTCGTTTGATACGCTTCGCGAGCCGCTTTCACGGCTTTGTCGATGTCAGCCTCGGTGCCTTCCGCTACCCGGCAGATTTTTTCTTCTGTTGCCGGATTGACCGTATCGAAATACTTGCCCTTCTCGGGCGCCACGAATTCGCCGTTAATAAACAGACCGTAACGCTTTTTGATATTGACGTGGTCGGTGCTTTCCGGTGCCGGGTCGTATTCCCAGCCGCCGTCGAATGCGAGTTTGTTTTCAGGAGTTGCCATGATTAATCCTTGGAGAAATAGTCAGCAGACTGGTAAACGCCCGTCGACTGCTTCATCAATTGCATGAGTACGTCATTTGCCAGGGTGCTCGCGCCGAAGCGAAACCACTCCGGCGTCATCCAGGCATTGCCGAGCGTTTCCCGCAGCATCACCAGGTAGTGCACCGCGAGTTTCGCCGTTGAGATGCCGCCAGCCGGCTTCATGCCGACCATCTTGCCGGTCTCGCGATAAAAATCGCTGATGGCCTGCAGCATCACCAGTGTTACCTGCATGGTGGCGGCTGGCTGGATCTTGCCTGTCGAAGTTTTAATAAAATCAGCGCCGGCATACATCGCCAGCACGCTCGCGCGACGAACACGATCGAGCGTGCCGAGTTCGCCGGTTTCCAGAATCACCTTCAGATGCACGTCGCCGCAGGCTTCTTTGACCGCCACGATTTCGTCGAAAACGTAGCGGTAATCGCCCGAAAGGAACTTGCCGCGGGAAATCACCATGTCGATTTCAGTGGCGCCTGCGTCTACCGCCATGCGGGTATCGTCCAGCTTCACGCTGAGCGTCGACATGCCGCTCGGAAACGCGGTCGCGACCGAGGCGATATTGATGTTATGCCCTTTGAGCGCGTCCTTCGCGACATGCACCATTGTCGGATAGACACAGACGGCGGCAACATGCGGCAAATCGGGCAGTGCATCGTGCAGGTGAATGGCCTTTTGACACATCTGCCGCACTTTGCCCGGCGTGTCCTGGCCCTCAAGTGTCGTCAGGTCGATCATACTGAGGATGAGCTTCAGGGCTTCAACCTTGGACGCAGTCTTGATGCTGCGAGTCTGGAAGCGCGCGACACGTTCATTGACGCCCACCTCGTCGACAGCGGGCACCCGGCTCAGGTCCGGCAATTGTAACGAGGTTTTCACTGCGTTTAAGGCCATTCAGTCAGTCCTCGGCGATAACGGTTTCGAGTGCGACGAGAATCATCTCATCAAATGTCGTTGCGCGTTCGTCCGAGCTCAGCTCGGCGCCGGAAACGATGTCGTCACTGACCGTACAAATTGCCAGGGCTTCGGCATTGTTCTCAGCCGCGATCGTAAAGATTCCAGCTGCTTCCATTTCGACCCCGTAGATATTGTATTTGGCCATCGTCTCGAACATACCGGGGTCAGGTGTGTAGAAGAGATCTGCCGAGAAGATATTGCCCACGTGGTAGCGAACTTTGTGTGCTTTCGCCGTCGCCACCGCTTTGGACACCAGCTCGAAACTCGCCAGCGCCGCGAGGTCGTAGCCACCGAATCGCATGCGATTGCAGTTCGAGTCCGTCGATGCGCCCATCGCGATAATGATGTCGCGCAATTTGACGTCAGGGTGCGACGTACCACAGCTGCCAACCCTTATTACTCTTTTGACGCCGTACTCGGTGATGAGTTCGGTGCAATAGATCGAGGCCGACGGAATTCCCATGCCGTGCGCCATGACGGAAACGGGCTGGCCTTTGTAGACGCCAGTAAAACCCCACATATTGCGCACGTCCGTCACACGCTTCACCCTATCGAGATAGGTATCGCAAATGTATTTTGCGCGCAGGGGGTCACCCGGCATCAGCACCGTTTCAGCGAAGTCGCCGGGGGCTGCATTCATGTGTTTGGTTGCCATTAATTAGTCGCTTGTCGTTGTTACCACTTGCCTTGAGCCGACATGCCGCCGTCGACCGTGAGGTTGGCGCCGCTGATCCAGCGTGATGCCGGGCTGACCAGAAACAATACAGCGTCGGCGACATCATTGGGAGTCCCCAGGCGTCCCAGTGGCGCCCGACTTTGCCAACGCTGCACGCCGTCGGGCCAGTCTTTCGCGATCCCGTCACGTTGGATCAGGCCCGGCGATACGCTATTCACCCGTATGCCGGCAGCGCCAAACTCCAATGCAGCGGCGCGTGTCAGCATGACCAGGCCCGCTTTGCTGGTCGCGTAATGAGCGTGCCCCTGCGCAGGGTCCATACCTTCGATCGAACTAATGTTGACGATGGCGCCGCGCACGCCTTCTTGCACCCAGCGGTTCGCAATTTGTTGTGTTAGCAAGAACGCGCTATCGAGATTGGCAGCCAGCATTGATCGCCAATCTGTCAGCGACATCGTCGCAAGACTTTGCACCGTTTGTAGCGCTGCGCTGTGTACCAGCCGGGTCGGCTTGATGTTGGTCAACATGGCATTGACGGATTGTTCGTCCGACAGGTCAGCCTGTAGCGCCGTGCCGCCACCAATACGTTCGAGTAGCGCCTCGACCGCGGCTTCATTGCGCTTGCAATGCGCCAGAATTGTCGCACCAGCGCTCGCAAGCCGAGCCGCGATTGCCTGGCCGATATTGCTGCTGGCACCGGTGACCAGCACCGTTTCGCCACGAAGGTCCAGCAAATCGCCAATCGATGGCGCTTGTGACATGTTGTTCTCCCGCCCGTTGATCGGTGTATTGTCCACGGAATGACGAACAAAGCGAAACCCGAAGAAATCTGGACTCGTGAGCGCTGCTATATCACCGAGCTCCTGAATCATGCGGACAGCCCGGAGGTTTCGATCGCCCGTGCCCGGGTTGAGCCTGGCGTGACGACAGAACTGCATGCCCTTGATGTGGCCGAGTGGTATGTCATCGAGTCCGGCACCGGCATCGTCAGCGTGGGTGATATCGAACCCCGTGAGGTCCGGGCCGGCGACACTGTCAGGATTCCGCGAGGCGCCCCGCAGAAGATCCATAATTACGGTGACTGCCACCTTATCTTTTTGTGTGTTTGTACGCCGAGATTTTTGCTGCAGCACTACACCTCTCTGGAATAACGGCGCTATACTGCGCGGACGCTTAATTAGGAGATCCACGATGCGTGGTAAGAAACCAACAAACTGCCCCACCTCTGCACTGCGCCTGCTCACTGGTGCTGTGGGGGCCATCGCTGTCAGCGGCCTGTTTGCCGGTCCGGCCAGCGCCCAGAACGAGGGCATCATCCTTGAAGAAATCGTCGTTACGGCCCAAAAACGTCAAGAGTCTTTGCAAGACGTGCCTATTTCCGTCGCGACCATGCAAGGCGAAAGCCTGAATGCATTGTTCTCGGGCAGTGAAGACATTCTCGCGCTGTCAGGCCGTGTCCCTGGTTTGTACGCCGAATCCTCCAACGGCCGTTCCGCACCGCGTTTCTACCTTCGTGGGCTCGGCAACATCGATTTTGACCTCGCCGCTTCGCAGCCGGTGTCGGTTGTTATGGACGAAGTTGTCATGGAAAACGTCGTGCTTAAGGGCTTCCCCTTGTTCGACGTGCAAAACATTGAAGTCATTCGCGGACCGCAGGGCACGCTGTTCGGTCGCAATACGACCGCCGGCATCGTCAAGATCAATACACGACGCCCGACGGACGAATTCAATGGCTATTTAAAAGGCTCTTACGGCAGGTACGGCACGACAAACCTCGAAGGTGCCGTGGGCGGCAGTCTGATCGAAGACGAGCTCACAGCCCGAGTCTCCGTACTGCATCGCACCCGCGATAACTGGATCACCAATGGTCACACCGGCCAGAAATCACTGGGGCGCTATGACGAATCGGCCGCTCGTTTGCAATTCGAATGGCGCGTAAGTGATCGATTGACCGCATTGATGTCACATCAAAACCGCAGCCTCGACGGCACCTCGTCTATTTTCCGAGCGAATGTTTTCACGCCGGGAAGCAATGCGCTCAACCAGAACTACGACCGTGACGTTGTTTACTACGACGGTGGTGACAACAACCCGCAGGAATACCAGTCACACGGTACAACGCTGAATCTGACCTGGGATTTCGACGACGTGACGGTTACCTCCATCACCTCCTATCAACAGGCCGACGGCTTTAGCCGGGGTGATATTGACGGCGGCGTTGTGGACTTTTCACAAAGCGTGACGATTCCACCTGGCATAAGCTTTGACCCCAACGCGATAATTTTTGGTGTCCCTGCACTGACGTTCCCGGGAACAATCAATACTTCGTCGGTCACACAAGACGGCGCTGACACCGATCAGATGACGCAGGAATTCCGCATCGCGAGCAACGACGCCGAACGCTTCAACTGGCAAATCGGCGCGTTCTACTTCCGTTCTGACCTGGTTGTCACGACCGATTCGTTTGCCTCCTTTGGTTTTTCCGGCAACCAACAGGACACGATGATTCAACAGGAGAACGACACCTGGGCCGTCTTCGGGCAAGGCAGCTGGGATGTTACCGACCGACTGAACCTGACTGCCGGCGTGCGCTACACGGACGATGAGAAGGACTTCCAGGTTCTGCAGTTCGGCCAGCTTTGGCTGGATATTGGCATTCCGACCTTCATCGCCGCACCGATCAACGTCGACGACGGGCAGCTCAGCTGGGAGGCCAGCGCGAATTTCGCAGTCACGGACAACGCAAGCTTGTACGCGCGTTATGCCGATGGTTTCCGTGCTCAAACGATTCAGGGACGCGACGTTGCCTTCCTCGAAACGCCGACGGTTGCGAAACCTGAGACGATCGAATCGGTGGAAGCCGGCTTCAAAGCCGATTTGTTCGGTGGCCGTGGACGCGTCAATTTCGCGGCATTCCACTACGAAGTTGATGACATGCAGTTGTCGATTATTGGTGGCGCGAGCAACACCAACCAGGTGGTCAACGCCAAGAAGGGTGAAGCCAGTGGTTTCGAATTCGAAGCGGACTTCCTGATCACGGACTACTTCCTGGTGTCCATCGGTACCAGCTACAACGATACCGAAATCAAGGACCCGACGCTCGCCACCAAGCCTTGCGGCTCCGGCCTCTGCACACCGCTGGATCCGGTCAATCCGGCTGACACGACACAGGTACTCGTTGACGGTAATCCCTTCCCTCGGGCGCCCGAAACAACGCATAACCTCAACATGCGATTACACGCACCGGTACGCAACAACTCCGAGCTTTATATCGCGACGGACTGGGTCTGGTACGGCGACATCAATATGCCTTTGTATGAAGCCGTTGAGTTTAAGACCGATGGACACTATGAAGCAGGCGTTCGACTCGGTTACAAGAACCACGACAGTGGCTGGGACATTGCGGTATTCGGCCGCAACATTAGCGATCAGGATAATGTTGTTGGTTTCGTAGACTTCAGTAACAACACCGGTTTTGTAAACGAGCCGCAAACCTACGGTGTGGAAGTCACCTGGGAATTCGGCGAGTAACTCGACGCCTGGTACTTTTGCTGGCGGTCGCCGGCTGCTCCAACGCGGAGCAGCCGGCAACTCCTGGCTTCGAAGTCAGCGGCCGCCTCGAAGACGCGACCATCCGCGAAGCCAGCGGTCTCGCACGTTCACACAATCAACCTGACCTGCTCTGGATTATTAATGACAACGGCGCGAAAGAAATCGTGCACGCAGTCGATGTCAGCGGCGCCCGCCGCGGCGAATTCAAACTCAAAAAATCGGACAACAAGGACTGGGAAGACCTCGCGTCATTCCGGCTCGACGATATTGCCTACCTGATGGTCGCCGACATCGGCGACAATGACGCGAAACGAAAGCATCGCACGCTGTATTTTGTTGTGGAGCCGATCGCTGCAAATAATGCCGAGGCAATGCTTGCCTGGCGGGTCGACTACCGCTACCCGGACGGGCCGCGGGATGCTGAAGCGGCGGCCGTCGACCTTGCCAATCAGCGCGCGCTAATTCTCAGCAAACGCACGATTCCGCCGCAGTTGTACGCGGTACCACTGCGCAGCGATTCAGCGGAGTCTGTCACCGCGATTGCCCTGGGGCCCGTAAGCAGCCTTGATAAGCCGTCGCGACAGGAGGTGCAATTCGCACCAAAAACCAAGGACTGGTATTGGCAACCCGTTGGCATGGATATTTCAGAAGACGGGCTGGCTGCTGTCATCCTGACATATCGCGCGGTGTACTATTACCAGCGATCGTCCGGGCAGGACTGGCTCGCGGCACTCAATACCCGGCCCGTTCGGATTAGCCTCGGCAACTTTGAAAACGCCGAGTCGATCGCCTTCGGCGATGCGCATCGAACCGTTTACGTCACTGGCGAAAACAAGCACTCGCGCGTGTTAAGGGTCGACCTATCGGGAGTACCAACACCATGACCGGAATGAAAACGCTAGTGGCTTTAGTGGCCATGGCCCTCGCGGCATGTTCCCCGCCCGCATCGGCACCTCAGCATGAGCCTGAATCGCAATTCGTCACCATCATGTCGTTCAACGTGCAAAATCTGTTCGACAACGTCGACGACCCCGGCAAAGACGACAAGGCCTATTTGCCGATTGCAGCGAAACAAAACGACGCGCATATCGCCGAATGCAACACGATCGAAGTCGACAGCTGGCGAGACGAATGCCTGAATCTCGACTGGAGTGACGCAACCATCGATCACAAACTTGATGTGCTTGCCGCAACGATCAGGCAGATCAACGACGGCAGAGGTGCAGACATCATTGCATTTCAGGAGGTGGAGAACGCTGCCATTCTGAATCGACTCCGAACCGAGAAACTTGCTGACCTTGCGTATCGTCCGGCGATACTCATCGAGGGCAGCGACGTTCGGGGTATCGACGTGGCATTCCTGTCAAAACTACCGCTCGCACGCGACGCTCAGTTGCATCCGCTTCGCCTGCCGGAATTTCCGGAGCGCGAGGGCGATACGCGGGGTGTGCTGCAAGCCGATTTTCAATTAGCGGACGGGGCGATACTCACAGGCTTCAGCGTGCATTTTCCAGCGCCCTTTCATCCAACCGCCATGCGCATTGCCGCCTACCAGCATCTCGCGAGCCTGGCAGATGCTCTGCCGGACGACCACCATGTGTTTGCTGCCGGCGACTTCAACACGACCAGTGTCGAAGACGCGCGAGAGAGCTTGCTCGATCAATTCGCCCGGCCTCACTGGACTTTGGCGCATGACGTGGGTTGCACTGACTGCAAGGGCACGTATTTTTACCACGGCGATTCGACCTGGTCGTTCCTCGATATGATCCTGTTTTCCGAGGCGCGTGGCGCAAAAACAACAGCTCGGATTCGCGGGGAATCGGTTGAAATTGCCAACCGGTCCCCCGCCCAACGCAGTGAAAATGGCACTCCGGAACGCTTTCAGAGTGACTCAGGTACCGGTGTATCCGACCATTGGCCGATCGTTGCCACGCTCCAACTGACTGTAAAACAATAGCTTGCGGCGTCTTCGTAAGCCCGATTCTCGATGATCGGGAATACCCTCAATGCGCGCCTCACGAGAACCCTCAATTTCACCCTCAAGCCCTTATTGCGTAAGCATTTTCCCTGCGTTAAGTTTGCTCAACAATTGTAAAAAAAGTAAATTGTCTTTGGCTTCCCATCGGCCAATTTCAATCAAGCATCAGTAATACGAAGTGTTCCGGTCATTTTCAGGACCTGGGCTTTCGACTTTTTCCAAAGCGGGGATTCAAATATGAATAACAGATCTCGATTTTCAGGATCGATGCTGGCGGCTTTCGTCGCGGTATTGATGTTGGCCGTACCTGTTGCAGGAAACGCACAGGAAACCACCGCGTCGATTCGTGGCAAGGTTCTGGATACCAGCGGCAACGAAGCGCCAGGGGCAACGGTCAGCGTAATTGACATGCGCAGTGGCGTCGATCGAACTTATACGACGAATGATTCCGGCGTTTTCCTGGCCACGCGATTGTTGCCGGGTGGTCCGTACCGCGTGACAGTCAATAATTCGGAGATGGTGCAAGTCGGATCGATCAGTGTTGGCGAAACCTACAGCCTTACGGTCAATTTGAGCGGCGCTGAGATTGAAGAAATTGTCGCTGTCGGCCAACGTGGCGACGTTGTCGAGGTTGCTTCAGGTCCATCCGCAACGTTCAATCTTCAGGACCTTGAGAATTCTGTCGCCTTTTCGCGCGACATCGCCGACGTCTACGGTGTTGATCCTCGTATGATGATTGACGTTGATGAAGACGGCGTTGGCATTAACTGCGGCGGCAAACACCCACGTTTCAATTCAACAACGCTTGACGGCGTTGATATGGGCGACCGCTTCGGCCTCAACGAGAACGGTTACGCCACAGCAGTAGGCATGCCTTTTCCGTTTGACGGTATCGAACAAATCGCCGTGGAGCTCGCACCTTTTGACGTGACCTACGGTGGATTCTCTGCATGTATTATCAACTCGGTCACCAAGTCCGGCACGAATAACTGGGACGCGAAAGCCTTTTACGAAATTTCGAACCAGGATTTCCGTGGCGACACCGTCGCGGACGATCCGAGCGATCATTCGCGAGCCTCGTATGACAAGACTTACATGGGCTTCAATGTTGGCGGCCCCATCATCAAAGACAAGCTGTTCTTTTTCGCAGCTTACGAAGAGTCAGATGAGCCCCGCTTTCTGGCCAAGGGCTTCTCAGGTCAGGGCAGCGGCGAAGAGCGCGACTGGCTGAGCCAGGCTGACTTTGATCGTATCGTCAATATTTCAAACAATATTTATGCATACGATCCAGGCGGTTCCGGCGGTGATGGCGTGCAGGAAACCGAGAAGTACCTGGTGCGCCTGGATTGGAATATCAATGATTCCCATAACGCTGCGCTCATTTACAACTACTTCGATGGGTTTCAGGATCGCGATTCTGATGGCGATGACAACGAATTCGAATTCGCGAACCACTACTATGTCAAAGGCGCAGAGTCCGAGACGTTTACGTTCAAACTTTCTTCACAGTGGAACGACGCTTTTTCGACCGAGTTCTTCTACAGCAACAGCACCATGAATGACTCTCAGGTTACTGTTGGCGACAAGACTTTCGCCGACACGCAGATCAATATCGGCGGACGTACCGGCACTGTTTACCTCGGTGCAGATGACTCGCGCCAGGCGAACAGCCTAAATACTGAGGTCGAGTATCTGAAGTTTTCTGGCTCCTTCCTCGCCGGCGACCATATCATGTCGGCCGGATATGAGCGGCAGACCGTCGATATCTTCAATATTTTCGTGCAGCACTCCAGAGGTGGCGAGTATGACTATTTTGATGATTCGGCAGGCAATGCCGCGGGTTGCGCGGCACTGACCGCACAGGAGCGTTTCGATGATACGCTCGGTCTCGGATGCGGAACGTCCGGCATCGACAAATTCGAACTCGGACGGCCAAGTCGAATCTTTTACGGCAGCGCAGGTGTTACGAACAACAGACTTGATGCTGCTGCATCGTTCCAGAATGTGTTGAACAGTGTTTACTTTCAGGACGAGTTGTTCGTTGACCGATACGATATGACGATCACCGCCGGTCTGCGATACGACTGGTTCGAGAGTGACGACCGACCGAAGTTTCATCAAAACTTCTTCGACGCCAGCGGCATCCGAAACGACGCCAACGTCGACGGCATTGACCTCATCATGCCGCGCTTCGGGGTGACCTGGGGTGCGACTGATGAATTGACCCTGCGCGGCGGAATCGGCCTGTACTCGGGCGGAAACCCGAATGTCTGGCTCTCCAACGCCTGGAGCAACGACGGCATCACCAACGTACAGCTCGGTGGGTTCAGCGGCTATACAGCCAGCCAATTCGCGGCTGAGACGGGATCCACGTCAGGCTTCACGATCATGCCGGGATTTGCTGATTCCATTACCCTGACAGGCTCTGGAACGATGTTCAACCGGGACATTCCGCAGCTCATGTTCGACGACGTTGCGGCCGCAACACCGCTCGCGGCACTGCCACGCGGATTGGTGCTCATCGACCCGAACTATAAGCAACCCAGTGAGTGGAAGATTGCCGTCGGCGGTACCTGGGAAATGCCGTATTACGATTTGACCCTGGACTTCGACTACCTCTACACCCGCGGCAATGACCCCGCCCATTACATTGATGTATCGCAGACGATTGTTGGACAGACGCTGGCCGGCTCGCCCATCTATGACTACTTCACGTCGGACACGCTTGGCAACGAGGCACGGGATAACCTGATGCTGACCAATTCATCAGCGTCGCCAACGTCAAGCATGATCTCATTCGTATTGTCCAAAGAGTGGGAGTCGGGCCTTTCGGCTCAATTGGGTTACGCCTACATTGACGGTGATGACGTTGCCTCGATGGTTGCTGCAACCGCAGGATCGAACTTCACCGCTGAGGCACTTACGGATATTAATCAAACGGGTGCTTCGACATCTAACTGGGTCGTTCCACAACGCATAACCGTTGGCCTTTACTACGAGCACGATTTCTTCGGCGACAATGCAACGCGTCTGTCGCTGCAAGGATTCATCAACGAAGGACAGGCACAGTCATACGTCATGGACAGTGGCGATTTCGAAGGCGATGGATTTAATGGTCGCCACCTGCTGTATGTGCCCACCGGCCCGGACGACCCTAACGTGAACTTCCTCTGGGATGACAGAAACTCGGCAAACCCGACAATGAATGACGATTTCTTCGCGTTCATCGCCCGCGAAGGTCTGGCACCCGGGTTTCAATCGCGCAACGCACGACACACCGGCTGGTCAAACGTATGGCACTTCAGTGCACGCCAGGAAATCCCGCTTGGTGAGAAGTTCTTCGGCAACCTGTACTTCAAAGTCAAGAACCTGGGTAACCTGCTGAATGACGACTGGGGCAAGATAACGGACTCTCAGTTCTTCCCGGTGGAAATCATCCGGGACACCGACATTCTTCCGGATGGTCGGATTCAGTTTGAAGAATTCAGCGATGGCTCATTGCAACGGACTTACGTAAACCCGAGCCTTTGGGAAATTCGTTTTGGTATTGATATCCATTTCGGTCAGTAAGACGAGAGGCTATCGAGCTTCAATGAAAGGGCGGTCCTCGGACCGCCCTTTTTTTTCATAATTGCTTGGTCTGCTGCGACGTTTTCGCTATCTAAAACACGCCTGTTTGCTCTCGAGTAATTCGTGATAACGACGATTCTCGTCGTTGATCGCCCAACCCACTTTTTCACCACGCGCCTGTGCACCCAGCACGGCATCCAGCACCCGATAGATCAGCTCCGAGGCCGGGCGTGATACGGCTCGATCCTTGGGCAGCTTGTAACCATCACCACCGCCGTACAGGAAGTCCGGTACGACCAGGCTGTACTCTTTGTCATCCTCGATCTCAGCCCAGCCACCGTTGGTCGGCAGCTGCAGGCTGACGATACGGTCACCTTCATTACGGCTGCGATCGACGCAAATACGAAACCCGGAAATCTGCGGAAAGTAACCCTTGCTGGGCCCAAAGCCACGATAGCCTGCCTGCATGACTTCGCGAAATTCGGCACCGCTGACGGTCATATGTCGCAGATATGAACTGAAACCGAATGTCCGAGCTATGTCTTCGAACTGAATGTCATCGGCTATGTAATCGTCTATTCGCAACGTGCCACCGTTGACAAAGGCGAGATCCGCTTGCGGCTTACCAAAAGCACCGCGCATCTGATCGGCAACGAAACTGCCCCAGTTACTCTCTTCGTTGCGAATTGTTACCTCGCGGCCATCGAGCGGTAACGCGGCGACGCCGACAGTGGCCTCAAGAAATGGAAACGTCTCGAGCAGGCGCGAGCGCCATTTGGTGGCGAGCACTTCGTAGTCGGGATCCAGCGCGACCTGTTGATTCAGATGAACTTGATTTTCCGTCACGACTGGCTGTCCATTCGCATCAAAATCCAGATTAACCGTCCAGATCGTGCGCGCGTTGGACGCGCCCTTCATGACCGCAGCCGATCCATCGCTCAGCGCCCGGTGCTCGGGTTCATGCTCATGGCCGCCCAGGATAAATATAAGCTTCGGGTGCCTGGCGCGAAGTCGGGCGATCTCGTCGTCCTGCCATATGTGCAAATGTGTGAGCCCGACAATCGCATCAACGCCGGCGGATTCGAATTGCTCGATAACTGACTCGGCGACACCTCGATAGTCTTTATTGATCGGCACGTAGCCGCGTTCATTGCCGCCGTCATCCGCATGCAGCGTCAATGCGAAAATGCCAACGGTGCGACCCCCCGATTCGATCGTGAACGCAGATTTGAGCGCGTTATCGACATCCGCGTCGCCCGTCCGAAACCTGTAGTTGTCGCCGAGCCACTCGAACTCGGACGCCTTTACCGCGTTGATAAGCGGTTTCGACGTGCGCCGGTCGAACTCATGATTTCCGCCAACGACATACAGCGGCGCGAGCGCGTCCATGAAGTTCATGGCATCAACCATCTGCATGCCGTTCCAGAGGCTGCTCTCCAGCGAGGGGTAAAGAAAATCACCGCCGTGCATTACGCGCACATCACGACCCTGACTTTTGAGCTCACGAACAACGGTGACGACGCGACTGAAACCTCCGGCATGGCCGTCTTCGACGGCACCGACGCGGTAAGTGTCGTTGAGATGCACGAAAGTGATGCCGGACGATTCTTCATCATTAACGGACAGCGAGACGCAGGCGTACAGGCTGATACAGCTCAGCAGCAACAACATTCTTTTCATAGTGATATCCCTGATTATTCGCCAACATGCTAACCTGAAATACCAGCCAGTGGCATCAGGAGCAGATATGCGAACAGTAAAAATATTGGCGGCAATGGCAATCACTTTGATACTGGCTGCGTGCGCTCACACCGAGCACGAGCACGGCAATGATCACGCCGACGACCTTGGGCTGTACTGGGTCAAATATGCCGCTGAATATCAGGCAATCTCGGCACAAGTCTACGCGCAAGCCACTCGCGACCTGCCTCGATTCGTCGCGGATACATCCTGGACTGCGATGCCTGATCAACAAGTCGACCCGACGTTGCCACCGGCCGTCATTCTCGATATTGACGAAACCGTCGTCAGCAATGTCGACTTTCAGCTCACGTTCGAACGCCCGTTCGCGAATCACAAGCTCGATACCTGGAGTAGCAACGTCGATGCGACTCCGATTCGCGGCGTGGTTGAGTTCGTTGCTGCAGCACGAGAGCTGGGCGTGACTGTCTTCTTCGTGACCAATCGTCCATGCCAGCCGATCGCGGGAAACGACGCTTCGTGTCCACAGAAACAAACAACGATTGACGATGTACGCGAGCTTGGCATCGACATTGACGCCAACAACGTCATGCTGGCTGATGAAAGACCGGACTGGGACCGCGAAAAACTGACCCGTCGCCAACACGTGGCCAAAACACACCGCGTCATCATGCTGGTCGGCGACGACCTGGGCGATTTCATTGCCTGCGTACGTGATGAGCCCGCCGGGCCCTGCAAACAGGCAGGAACTCGCGAGACCCGGCTCGCCGATGTCGAGCGCTTCGGAAAGTACTGGGGCGCGGGCTGGTACATCCTGCCGAATCCGATGCACGGCTCATGGACTTCAGTCGATTAGTTGGCGTATCCTGTACCATCGATTTGCTCGTAACACATTGAAAAGAAACAAGTCTACGGAGAGGGAACATGGCAAAGGTTAAGTGCGGACTCATTCAGATGGCGCTCAAAGGCGACGTGTCGATGCAGCCCGACGAAATTCGGGATTTGATGATCGAGGCACACATCCCGTACATCGACGAGGCCGCCAATAAAGGCGTGCAGGTGCTGTGTTTCCAGGAAGTCTTTACGCAGCCCTATTTCTGCCCGAGCCAGGATCGCAAGTGGTATGCCGCCGCTGAGAAAATTCCGGACGGCTACACCACCAAGCTGATGCAGGAATACGCCAGGAAGCACAACATGGTGATCGTGGTTCCCATTTATGAGGAACACATGACGGGTGTGTATTACAACACCGCCGCAGTAATTGACGCCGACGGAAAATACCTGGGCAAATATCGCAAGACCCATATCCCGCAGGTCGATCCCGGCTTTTACGAAAAGTTTTTCTTCAAGCCAGGCAATTCGGGATGGCCGGTGTTCGATACCGCGTACCTGAAACTTGGTGTCTATATTTGTTACGATCGGCATTTCCCGGAAGGCTGGCGTGCGCTGGCGCTTAACGGTGCCGAGTACATCGTCAATCCATCCGCAACAGTGGCCGGGCTGAGTAAATACCTGTGGGAACTGGAGCAACCGGCTTCAGCGGCCGCAAACGGCGTCTTCATCGGTGCGATTAACCGCATTGGTAAGGAAGAGCCGTGGGCTGACAAGATGGGCGAATTCTACGGCTCCAGCTACATCGTGAATCCGCGCGGCGCTATTGAAGCGCAGGCAAGTTATGGCGATGACGAGCTGCTGGTGCACGAAATTGACCTGGATATGGTGCGCGAGGTTCGCGATACCTGGCAATTCTTCCGCGACCGCCGCCCTGAGACCTACGGACCGCTCACGGGCGAGTAAGGACTCAGGGATAAAATATGTCGGATACTGCATCAGTCAGTACGCTGCGCACCGTCGGCGAACATATCGAGCTCGATGTTGGCGACGATATTGCGCTGAGTCCACGCTATAACGCGGATATCGCACCGACGCGCGCCGCACAACGAACCTGGACGAAGTGGAATGTCGCCTCGTTATGGGTGGGCATGGCGATCTGTGTGCCAACCTACACGCTCGGCGGCGTGCTGACCGCCTACTTCGGTCTATCCGTTTCTGAGGCGCTGTGGACCATCTTCATCGCGAATGTCGTGGTCTTGATCCCGTTAACGCTGAACGCATTTCCAGGCACTCGCTACGGCATACCCTGCCCCGTGGTACTGCGCGCCTCGTTCGGCATTATCGGCTCCAATGTGCCATCGCTGATTCGTGCCGTGGTCGCCTGCGGTTGGTTCGGCGTGCAAACCCTGTTCGGCGGCATCGCCATTCACCTGATGTTGTCGGCCCTGTTTGACGGCTGGGCGGCACTCGGCGGCACCGGCGAAGTTTTTGGATTCTTTATCTTCTGGGTTCTGAACATCGCGGTCGTCATTCGTGGCGCCGAATCCATCAAGCATCTGGAGGCACTCGCTGCGCCCTTGCTGCTGATCGTCGCGATCGGCCTGATCGTCTGGGCAATGCCGAAAGTCTCGATGAGCGAGGTGCTGGCGGTGCCAGCCAACCGGCCGGCGGATGCACCCTTCGCGCCTTACTTCATGGCGGCGCTGACCGCGATGGTCGGATTTTGGGCGACCCTGTCATTGAATATTCCAGACTTCAGTCGCTTCGCCAGGTCACAGCGGAGCCAGGTTATCGGCCAGATCATCGGTCTGCCACTGACAATGTTTCTATTCGCTGGCCTCGGTGTCGTTTTGACATCAGCGTCCATGAGCCTGGTTGGCGAGACCATCTCGGATCCGATCAACCTGATCGGGCACATTGACAGTCCGGTCTGGGTTATTTTGTCGATGCTGATGATCATACTCGCCACCATTTCAACGAATACGGCCGCCAACATCGTGTCGCCAACGAACAGCTTCCAAAATATTGCGCCGCGCTACATCAATGAAAACCGCGGCGTCATCATCACCGGACTGATCGGCATCCTGCTGATGAGCTGGGAGCTTCTGAAGAAGCTCGGCTGGATTGAATCGGATGTCAGCCTCGAGAGCCTGTATTCAAACTGGCTCCTCGGCTATTCGAGCCTGTTGGGACCTATTGCGGGCATCATGATTGTTGACTATTTTCTAATTAGGAACCAGTCCTATGATTTGCTGTCACTGTACAGGGATGGCGGCACGTATCCGGCCTGGAATATCGCCGGCATGCTCGCGTTCCTGATACCGGTTGGCTTGACTGTGCTGTCTTTCAAGATCGGAGCGCTCAGCTGGTTCTATACTTACGGATGGTTCACCGGATCGATTCTGGGTGGGCTGGTCTATTATCTCATTGCAAGGCGTGATGCCGGGAGCAGGAAATGAGTGTCTTTATCAAGGGTGGCACCGTCGTCAATGCCGACCGTTCACATCGCGCTGACGTTGTTTGCGACGGCGGCAATATTGTTGCTGTTGGCAACGATCTCGATGCGCCCAAAGGCGCCACCGTTATCGATGCCGGTGGCCAATATGTGATGCCCGGTGGCATCGATCCACATACCCATATGCAGTTGCCGTTTATGGGCACGGTTGCGAGTGAGGATTTCGAGTCCGGCACAGCAGCGGGGCTCGCCGGCGGGACGACGATGATTATCGATTTCGTCATTCCGAGTCCGCAGCAAAACATCCTGGACGCTTATCGCCAGTGGCGCGAGTGGGCTGAGAAATCCGTTGCCGATTATTCGTTTCACGTTGCGATCACCTGGTGGGACGACAGCGTCTACAAGGATATGGGCACACTGGTTCACGAACACGGCGTCAACAGTTTCAAGCACTTCATGGCATACAAAGGCGCCATCATGGCGGACGATGAGATCCTCGTGAACAGTTTCTCGCGAGCCTTCGAACTCGGTGCGATTGTTACGGTGCATGCGGAAAACGGCGAGCTCGTTTATCGCCTGCAAAAGGAGTTGTTTGAGAAAGGACTGACCGGCCCGGAAGCTCACCCGTTGTCACGACCGCCCGAGTGCGAAGGCGAAGCTGCGAATCGGGCGATTCGTATCGCCGAAGTACTGAAGGTGCCGCTGTACGTCGTGCACAACTCCTGCCGGCAGTCGCTGGAAGCCATCACTCGTGCTCGCAACGAAGGCCAACGCGTGTTTGGCGAGGTCCTCGCCGGACATCTGCTGATTGATGACTCGGTTTACCGCCACAAAGATTTTGACGTCGCCGCAGCACATGTCATGAGCCCGCCGTTTCGCTCGACCGAACATCAGGATGCGCTCTGGCGAGGTCTGCAGTCAGGCAACCTGCAGACCACAGCGACCGATCATTGCTGCTTTTGCGCCGATCAGAAAGCGGCAGGCAAAGACGACTTCCGCTTGATTCCGAATGGCACAGGTGGTGTCGAAAACCGCATGGAAGTGCTTTGGCATCACGGTGTGAACAGCGGCAAATTGACGATGAATGAGTTTGTCCGTGTGACATCCAGCAACGCGGCGCAGATCTTCAATATCTACCCGCAGAAAGGCAGCGTCTCGGTTGGCGCCGATGCCGATATCGTCGTCTGGGATCCGGAGGCGACGAAAACGATTTCGACCAAAACCGATCACCAGAATGTTGACTACAATATTTTCGAAGGTATGAAGATCAAGGGCTGTGCGTCGCATACCGTATCGCGAGGCAATGTCGTCTGGGCCGACGGCAAACTCGACGTCGAACGGGGAGCGGGTCGCTACGTCAATCGCCCGCCGTTCGCGAGTTATTATGACGCCTTGAAGCTACAAGCGCAGCACGCCGAGCCAGTTGCGGTGAAACGCTAGGGAACCTTATGGCAGACAATGAACGAATCAAAGCAGGCCGATTAAACAAGTCGGAGATCGATGAGGGCTTCTTGGACCTGCATCCACCACTGCCGCGTTCCGAAGCCCTGATCGAAGCAGATCGCTGCTATTTTTGCTATGACGCGCCTTGTACGATCGCCTGCCCCACCGGTATCGACATCCCGTCGTTTATTCAGAAAATTCGCAGCGACAATATTCGCGGCTCAGCCCACACGATTCTCAGCGAGAACATCATGGGCGGCATGTGCGCGCGTGTCTGTCCGACAGAGATTTTGTGCGAGGAAGCCTGTGTCCGCAATACCCACGAAGAAAAGCCGGTCGAAATTGGCCTGCTGCAGCGTTATGCAACCGATCCAATACTCGAATCCGGCACGCAGCTGTTTGAGCGTTCTGCACGCAGCGGCAAGAAAGTTGCAGTCGTTGGCGGCGGCCCGGCCGGACTTTCATGTGCGCATCGCCTTGCCGTCCTCGGACACGACGTAGTTATCTTCAATCGTGACAGCAAAGCCGGTGGCCTCAATGAATACGGAATTGCTGCGTACAAGACGGTCGATAATTTTGCGCAAAAAGAGGTCGACTACATTCTGGCCATTGGCGGCATTGAATTGCGCAATGAATCGCCACTGGTATCTGCCGGCGATCTCGATAAGCTTCGCAAGAACTACGACGCCGTTTTTGTCGGCATCGGTCTGGGTCTCTCCAATGAGCTCGGCATTGAAGGCGAAGATCTGCCCGGTGTCGAGAATGCCATCGAATACATTGCGGACTTACGCCAGGCAGCTGACAAGAGCCAGTTGCCGGTCGGCAGAAATGTTGTTGTTATCGGCGGCGGCATGACTGCGATCGACGTTGCGGTGCAAAGCATGCGACTGGGCGCCGAGAATGTTCACATGGTCTATCGCCGCGGGCCGGACGAAATGAGTGCCAGCGGGTTCGAGCAGGCCCTCGCGCAAACCAGCGGCGTCACAATTCATCACTGGGCGAGCCCCGCACGCATAGTCGGAAACGGTCACGTTGAATCGGTGGAGTTTAAAGAAGGACTCAAACTTCCGGCCGACGTCGTGTTCAAGGCAATCGGCCAGGCTTTGAGTGCCGAGGGCTACGGTGCGCTGCAACAGGACTCGGGACGCATTAAGGTGGATGTGCAACAGCGGACCTCCATACCGAATGTCTGGGCCGGTGGCGACTGTGTCGCCGGCGGAGACGACCTGACAGTGAGCGCGGTGCAACACGGAAAAATTGCTGCGATCGACATTGACCGACAGCTCAGGAAGACGTAACGATGGCAGACCTCAAAACAAGCTTTCTCGGTATCTCCTCACCCAACCCGTTCTGGCTCGCGTCAGCACCGCCGACTGACAAGGCCTACAACGTCAACCGCGCATTCGAGGCCGGCTGGGGCGGCGTGGTCTGGAAAACGCTGGGCGAGGACCCGCACATTGTGAATGTGAGCGGGCCGCGCTACAGCGCATTGCACAGCAATGACCGGCGTGTCATCGGCTTTAATAATATTGAGCTGATTACTGACCGGCCACTGAAAACCAATCTCGACGAGCTGCGGCAGGTGAAAAAGGACTGGCCGGATCGTGCCTTGATTGCCTCGGTCATGTTGCCCATGAACGCCGAGAGTTGGACGAAATACATTCCAATGATCGAGGACACAGGCGTTGACGGCTTCGAGCTGAATTTCGGCTGCCCACACGGCATGTCGGAGCGCGGCATGGGTGCCGCCGTTGGCCAGGTGCCCGAGTACATCCAGATGGCAACCGAATGGGCGAAGCAGGCGGCCTCTGTCCCGGTCATCGTCAAGCTGACACCGAATATCACCAACATTGTGCCACCGGCCAAGGCCGCACAGGATGGTGGTGCCGATGCCGTATCGTTGATCAACACCATCAATTCGATCATGCGAGTCGACTACGATTCACTGACCATGTACCCGACCACGGACGGCATGGGCACGCATGGCGGCTATTGCGGCGAAGCGGTCAAACCCATTGCACTGAACATGGTTGCCGAAATCGCGCGCACAAGAGAACTGGCTGGCCTGCCCATTTCGGGCATCGGTGGCATTACGGACTGGCGGGATGCGGTCGATTTCCTGGCCCTCGGCGCAAGCAACGTGCAGGTCTGTACAGCGGCGATGGTGTACGGCTTCAAGATTATCGACGACCTGGTCGACGGTCTCAGCAATTTTCTCGATGACAAGGCGCTAACTTTTGATCAGCTGGTCGGCAAGGCCGTGCCGAGTGTAACCGACTGGCAACACCTGAATCTGAACTATATTGAGAAAGCGGTAATCGATCAGGACCTCTGCATTCAGTGCGGCCGCTGTCATGTCGTTTGCGAAGACACCTCGCACCAGGCCATTACCAATAGCGTGGATGGCGTGCGTCGCTTTGAGGTCCTCGATGACGAATGTGTTGGCTGCAATTTGTGTGTCAGTGTTTGCCCGGTCGATGGCTGCATTTCGATGCAGCAATTGACCAGCGGTAACGACCCGCGAACCGGCAGCGCTATCACGGAAGAAAAGCTGCGCTGGACCGAACACCCGAACAATCCCATGCGCAAGATGGACTGAGACATGACAATCGCCGAAGAAGATCTGATCAATGCTGCGAAAGATGCGCGGCAACATGCCTATTGCCGTTACTCCGGTTATTCGGTCGGTGCTGCCATCGTTGACGACCATGGTCATCTGCATGTTGGCTGCAATGTTGAAAATGCGGCCTACCCTTTAGGCAGCTGCGCCGAAGCAGCAGCGATCGCTGCGATGCTTCAGGAAGGTGGCAAACGCATTGACAAAATTGCCGTGGTCGGCGGCGCAAACGATATAACGTCGTGCACGCCCTGCGGCGGATGTCGTCAACGCATCCAGGAATTCGCGGACGAGAACACCATCATCATTGCAATGGACGACAGCAACGAGTGGCAGCACTACTCGATCGCCGAGTTGCTACCGGCAGGATTCCACCTCGATTAAAAACGCGCCAATCGTTCCGTTAACAATTTGTAAAAACCATCAGCATCGATATCAAAGGCCCAGTTCGCGTTGTGTGGCCGCTCAGTCACATGCCAGAAGTCCACGGCCGTGTGGCCCATCGTTAATTCCGATTCCGTCTCGATTGCGATGTTGCACAATTTCAATTTGAACAGCTCCGGTCGCAGCAGATAAGCGACCGTGCAGGGATCGTGCAGCGGCGTTCCGGGTGAATCGTATTTCTCGGTATCGTAGCGGTGGAAAAAACTCAACATGCCGGCAGTTGCCTCCGCGACCGCATTACCAAGGTCGCCGATGCGCCCGACACGCTCTGGCGTCGATAACACCTTGTGCGAGACATCGAGACCCATCACCGTCAGTGGCCGACCGCAGCTGAATACAATATCAGCCGCATGCGGATCGGCCAGGATATTGAATTCCGCCGACGGTGTGCGGTTGCCGCCTTCCCGCATCGCACCGCCCATGAGCACAATTTCATCAATACTTTCAATAATTTGTGGGTCAGCCACGATGGCCGCGGCGATGTTGGTCAATGGTCCGGTCGGCACCAGCGTGATGCTGGACGGTGCCGCTGCGCCGAGCGTGTCCAGCAGATAAGCGACCGCGTGTTGTGACTGCAGCGGTGTCTCGGGATCAAAGATATCCATGCCATCGATACCCGTTTCGCCATGAATATACTCGGCGCTGATGGCTTCTCGGATCAAGGGCTTCTCGGCGCCAGCGAATACCGGTATGTCGCGTCGATCCGCCACATCACACATCACCCTGGCGTTGCGTTCCGTCAGGCGTAGCGGAACGTTACCCGCGACGGCGGTAATGCCTATCAGTTCAAGTTCGTCGGGTGAGGACATCGCGAGGAACAGCGCGACGGCGTCGTCCTGGCCAGGATCGCAATCGATGATTATCGGGCGTGGTGACATCGGTCAGAAGCTCAGCAGTAATCCGGCGAGTGCGGCGCTCATCAGGTTAGACAACGATCCTGCGAGCACTGCTTTCAATCCCAATTGACCAATCAGGTCGCGTTTCTCCGGCACCAGTACGCCGAGCCCACCGAGCAGAATTGCGATCGACGATAAGTTGGCGAACCCGCACAAAGAGAATGTTGCGATTGCATAGGTCTTCGGACTCATCCCGGCCAGGTACTCATTCAAATGTGAGAACGCGACAAACTCATTCAGTATCAGCTTTTCGCCGAATAGTGCGCCGGCGGCCTGAGCCTCTTCCCAGGGCACACTCAACAGGAACATCAGTGGCCGGAATAACCAGCCAAGTATCATTTGCAAGGTGAGTTCGTAACCGAACCAGCCCGCTACCCAGCCAACAAGTCCGTTAAAGAGTGCGATCAGTGCAACAAACGCGATAAGCATTGCGCCGATGTTAGCGGCCAGCCGCAGACCATCGGTGGTGCCAGACGCCGCCGCCAGGATCAGGTTCTTGTGCTGGCTTTTTTCCATCACCAGTTTTTCGTGTCCGCCCGCACGGACCACCTGATCGTCGGGCATTATGATTTTGGCCATCAGCAGGCCGCCCGGTGCAGCCATGAATGCCGCCGCAAGCAGATACTTGAGCTCCGCGCCCATCAGCGCGTAACCGGCGAGCACAGTACCGGCGATTGATGCAAGACCCGATACCATCACCGCAAACATCTGCGCTTCGGTAAGCCCAATGAGATAAGGCCGTACTGCGAGTGGTGCTTCAGTCTGACCGACGAATACGTTCGCCGCCGCGTTCATGGATTCGACGGCACCGGTACCAATGACCTTGTGCAGGAAACCACCTACCAGTTTGACTACCCACTCCATCACCCGCAGGTGATACAACACTGACATCAGCGCCGAAAAGAAAATGATGATTGGCAGGATATTGATGGCGAAACTGAAGCCAATAATGTCGGTGTTGGCAAGCGGCCCGAAGACCATATCGATACCGGCTTTTGAAAAACCGATAACAGCCATGACGCCCTCACTCATGACTTCTATCGCGCCACGTCCCCTTTCCCAGTAGAGCACCATGATCGCGACGACAACCTGCAGCGCGAACGCCGCGCCAACAATGCGGAGGTTGATTGCCTTACGGTTGCTTGAGAACAGGACCGCAATGCCAAGAATAACGGCAATGCCTGCGATACCGATGAGATTGGGCATGGTTTCCCCCGATTGCCTCATTATTATTCGTGTTCGTAGTTTACCGCATCGAACGTGCTTAACCGGTCAAAATTTCACTTATCACCGGGCGCATTTCGGGTGAGCTTGCACCCGTTTCACAGGCATTCAGGAGATTGCGCGTCGCAATATCGGCGTCGGCATCGTTTGCAGCGTGAATCAGGGCCAGCGGGCGATCTTGACCGAGGGCGCTGCCCACCGACGCAAAATCGGAAAAGCCCACGGCGAAATTGAGTTTTTCGCCAACCTTCTTTCGTCCACCGCCAAGCTCGATCAGCGCATTGCCCACCGCTCTCGCATTCACTGACGTCAGAACACCATCAAGGTGTACAGGCCGGATGACCGGGGCCTTTGCAAGATGAGCGTCGTAATTGTCGACAAAGTCGATGGGGCCACCTAACGCGGCTGTCATGCGCGCAAATTTTTCCGCCGCCTTGCCACTGCTGACCGCTTCCTCACATCGACGGCGTGCTGACTCGCGGTCAGACTCAATGCCACCAAGCAACACCATTTCCGCACACAGCGACAACACCACGTCGTCCAGGCGCGGTTCGCGAACCTCGTTACGCAAGTATTGTATCGACTCCCGAATTTCCAGCGCGTTGCCGACCGTGGTTCCGAGCACCTCGTTCATGTCAGTGATCAGCGCATGCGTCTTAAGCCTGGCACTGTCCGCTGTCTTGATAATGCTGTTGGCCAGCTCGCGGGCTCGCTCGGGCGACTCCATGAACGCGCCATTACCCAGTTTGATATCCATCACCAGGTAATCCAGTCCGGCGGCAATTTTCTTCGCCAGAATCGACGCGGTGATCAATGGCACTGACTCAACCGTGCCGGTGACATCACGAATCGCGTAAAAGCGGCGATCAGCCGGCGCCAGATCTTCAGTCTGGCCGATGATGGCGCAACCGATGTCTTTGACGACTTTGCGAAACAGACCGAAGTCCGGCGTCGCGTTGTAACCCGGAATCGATTCCGCCTTGTCCGTCGTGCCACCGGTGTGGCCGAGTCCGCGGCCGGAAATCATTGGCACGAAGCAGCCACAGGCTGCCGCGATCGGCGCGAGCAGGAAACTCACCTTGTCGCCAACGCCTCCGGTTGAGTGTTTGTCGACTACCGGTCCGCCGAGGCCTTCTTTTTTCCAGTCGAGAACGGTACCCGACGACGCCATAGCCGAGGTCAGCAGGCCGGCTTCGTCGAAGCTCATCGAATTCAGAAAAATCGCCATGGCGAGCGACGAAACTTGCTCGGCGGGCAGGCTGTTATCGGCCAGACCATCGACAAAAAACTCGATCTGCTCCCGGGACAGGGCGCTACCGTCGCGCTTCGTGCGAATGACGTCCGTAAATAACATTGTGATTCCTTGGGCCTGTTGAAAGCCGTTAGTCGAAACCGCGCAACGGCAGGTCGGGTCCGCGTTGCAGCCAGTTGTCGGCCGGGTAATGGCTGCTCCTGTCAATCACATGCAGCGTGTAGGCGTGTCGTGAATTTGCCGACAGATTGGGTCCACTCATGTGTGGCGCCCGCCCATCGAATATCACCAGCGTACCGGCCTTCGCCTCAGCCGGCCGGGTTGCGCCTGCCGGCCACGGTGTGTGGTCGAGGGTCGTAAACCCCATTTTGCCATCGCTGCCACGCTGGTGCAGCTCCTTAAGCGGACCCGTGTGCGCACCAGGAATAAAATGCATACAGCCATTATCAACCGTCGCGTCTTCCAGCGCGAACCAAAATCCCGTACAGGTTTCCGGCTCGGTGTACAAAAATGTGGAGTCCTGATGGCAGTAGACTTCGCCTCCGATGCGCGGTGGCTTCAGGATGTACATGGATTGCAGAATGACCGGGTCGCTGTAACCCAGGCTGTCAACCGCAGCAGCCAGCTTCGCAGTGCGTGAAAAAGCATCGAACACCGGATCAAGATCATGCATCGCATGTCCGATTTTATTGAGGCTGTCTTCCTTGGACTGACGCAGTTGGCCATTGTCATCAAATGCATCCTTCTCAAAGAAAAAGCGAATCTTGCCGCCAGACTCTTCAAAATACCTGTCGCCCAGTTGCGTCTGCTCCATCGCAGAGAAAACGCTCTTGACACTGCGTGGATCGAATTTCTCGATCAGCTCATGTGCCCGGCTTTTCAGTCTGGCGCAGTCTCGCTCTGAAACAAAACCCGTTAGCAACAGGCAGCCCTGTTCCCGAAAGTCACGCAGCATGTCTTCGCTGAGTTGGCCGTCTGGCGGTGCCGGATACTCCGGCAGGCAGTTTATCGATGATTTATTCAGAACCATAGCCACCACCTTAGTGCAGGAAAACAGGGTGCACAAGTAGGTCCTTCCGTTATAATCCCTGCCATAGCGGTTCCGCGATTTCGGGGCCGATTCAGAATGTAAAAGGTCTAAGGGGGTAAACTCAATGACCCATCAAAAGTTAGCGTTTTTGGCGGCTTCTACCGCAGCCACTCTACTGGCATTTTCGCCGGTATCGTTCGCGCAGGATGACGAATCCCTGTTCGACGAAATCACGGTCACCGCGACCAAACGATCACAAAGCATTTACGAAGTGCCTATTGCCATGAGTGCCTTTGAAGGCGATAAGCTCGCGCAACAGGGAATCATCGACATTGTCGACATTGGCAAATTTGTGCCGAACCTGAACATCACGCAGTTTTCTGCCGGCCATACCTCCTCGGCCAACCCGTTTATTCGCGGCATTGGCTTGCAGGATCACCTGATCACGACGGATCCCGGCGTCAGCGTCTATGTAGACGGTGTCTACCTCGGGCGCCAGGTTGGCCAGAACTGGAACCTGTCGAATATTGAGCGCGTCGAAGTGTTGCGCGGCCCGCAGGGCACGTTGTACGGTCGTAACTCGATTGGTGGTGCGATTAACATCATCACCAAGACCCCCGGCGCGGATCCGGGTGCACGAGTCAGCATCGAAGCCGGCAGCCGTGAACGTCTTAACGGTGATTTCTATGCCGATACCCAGCTGTCGGATACGACGGCAATCGCTTTTACCGGCGGCTTTAAGAATCGCGGCGGCCTGGGCAGCTTCGTGAATCTGCCGAACGCCGGCATTAAAGTTGGTGAAACCCAGGAGGTCTTCGGTCGAATCGCTTTCCGCTACGAGAGCGATGACGTCGCCATTACATTCGCAGCTGATGCGAATGATGGCGAGGGTGGCCTGCGCCCTTACACCACGCTGATCGACGAACTCGGCGCAAATTGTCGAGCGACCGCGGCTAACCCGGCCGTTGACTGCCTTGGAAGTAACGGTGCGCTCTACAATGCCGGCTTTTCGAACGCCGATGTGGCTCGCGACCCTTACGACAACAATACCGGGCAAGCGAGCCAGGCTCGGGTGTCTAACTCGGCCTCGGGTGCTGCGATCACACTCGATTGGGGTGTCACCGATAACATCGCCACCAAGATGATCCTGAGCGCGCGAACCTCGGAGTATCGCGCAGGGCTCGATGATGACGGCCTCATCGATGACTTCCTGTCGTTCCCGGAAAGCGGTCAGGCAAATCAGCAGTCCTACGAATTCCAGGTCAACGGCGACTTCGGCCAATGGGACTTCGTCTCCGGTCTCTACTATTTCGAGGAACAGGGTGACAACTTCCAGAGCCCAGTCACATTTAACGGTGGCACTGGCGGTATCTTCATCCTCGAGCAGGACACGAAGAGCTTTGCAGGTTTCGTCAACGTCGGCTATGACGTTTCGGATTCATTCCGGCTGTCCGGTGGAGCTCGTTACACGGAGGACAAGAAGGACGTATTTGCGAACGTAGGTAGCGGTCCGTTCAGCGCAAAACACGACTCCGATGAAATCAGTTGGGAAATCGCAGCCAACCTGACGCTTGACGGTGGCATGAATGTTTACGGCGCGATTCAGAACGGGTATCAGTCCGGACAGTTCCCGGCGAGGCCATTCTGCCTGTTTGGTGGCACCACGACCGGCTGTCTCATTGCGGGAGAGAATATTACCGCCACAAACTACGAAGTCGGTATCAAGGGCCAGCCGCTCGATCGCCTGCAGATGAGCGCGGCCGTGTTCTTTACGCAGTACTCCGATCTGCCCTACCAGGTGAGCTCGACTTCGAGCGGCGGCTTCAGCACGACGAACCTCGTTGTGGATCAGGATTCCGTCGGCTTCGAGTGGGAAAGCACCGCGTTGATAACGGACAACTTCCAGCTTCAAGCGACACTCGGCTACATCGATGTTGATGTCGATGAGCAAGGTGGCGTAAAACCTGTCGCGCCGCTGACACCGGAGCTCACCTTCTCGCTAAGCCCGGAGTGGTCGATCCCGATGTCGGGTGGCGGCGAAGTTGTGTTTCGCGCCGACTACTCGTATCGCGACGAAATGTTCGGTGAGCCGAGTTCGGATCCAGGTCGATTGACGAAAATCGACAGTCGTTCACTGGTCAACGCGGATATTTCGTATCGATCGGCGGACGAGCTTTGGCTGATCGCACTGTACGGTCGCAACATCACGGATGAGCGTTACGATAATGCTCGCCTGAATACCGGCGACTACGTGCTGCAGATTCTGAGCAACGATGCCAGTGAGTTTGGTTTGAGACTGACCCGAGACTTCTAGTACGTCTTGACGGTCTGATATCTGAAGAGCCGGTTAAACACCGGCTCTTTTTTTTGCTCAGGATTCGCTCGGGTCCGGTGCTACAATCGGCAGCAAAAGGGGAACCCATGAAAAGACTAAATCTTTGTTTTTATTTAATTTTTCTGACCGCGACGCTGGTCGGCTGCAGCGCGTCCGAGGCACCGGGCGAGGCCGAGGTTCCGGATGGCCAGATTGACCTGATTGTTCTGGGCGACTACGTCGTCACCATGGACGATGCAATGACGGTCCACAAAAATGCCGCCGTCGCTATTGATGATGGCCTGATACTCGCGGTTGGATCCGCCGAAGACATTCGCGCCAATTACAGCGCCGGCGAGACACTGGACGGCAAGAATCAGGTCGTGATGCCAGGTCTCATCAACGGTCATTCACATGCAGCTATGACATTATTGCGTGGCCTCGCCGATGACCTTGCGTTGATGGACTGGCTCACCAACTACATTTTTCCCGCGGAAGTTCAGTTCGTTGACGCCGAGTTTGTTCGTATCGGCACGGAACTGGCCTGCTGGGAAATGATTCGTGGCGGCACCACAACCTTCATCGATATGTACTACTACCCGGACACGATCGCGGAGGTGGTCGATCGATGTGGAATGCGTGCGCAGATCTCGGCAACGGTTATCGACCAACGCAGCCCGGATGCCGAAAGTGCATCGGACTCAATCGAAAAAGGCATCGGCTTCATCGATCGCTGGCAGGGTCGCAATTCCCGCATCACGCCAATTTTTGGGCCGCACGCCAATTACACGCTGAACGCTGAGCAACTGAAGGCGACTCGTGCCGCTGCAACGGAATACGGAGTCGGTATCAGTATTCACATGTCAGAGTCACCGTTTGAACTACAGTACTCGAAAGACACTTACGGCATGAGCAGTGTTGAGTTTTTTGAATCGATTGGCTTCTTCGACGGGCCCACGATCGCCGCGCACATGGTCTGGCCAACTGCGGACGAAATCCGCATCCTGGCAGACCGCCAGGTCGGCGTAATTCACAACCCGACCTCGAACATGAAAATTGCATCCGGCATCGCGCCGGTCGCAGACATGCTGGCCGCTGGGGTACGTGTTGGTCTGGGTACCGATGGCGCTGCCAGCAACAACGATCTCGACATGTGGGAGGAGATGCGTCTTGCCGCCCTGCTGCAAAAAGTGGATCGTATGGATCCGGTGGTCATGTCCGCGTCGACCGTCTTGAAAATGGCGACCAGCGGCGGTGCGCTGGCGGTTGGCATGAGCGACCTGATTGGCTCGATCGAAGTTGGTAAGCGTGCCGACATCATCCAGGTAGCCTTCGACGATGTGCATCATGTGCCGACCTACGACATTATTTCTCAGCTGGTGTATGTCACCGATGAACAGGACGTTGCATCGGTGATTGTTGACGGAAAAATACTAATGAAAGACGGCGAAATGCTGACCATCGACACCGCTCGAATCACTACTGAGGCGAACGCGCTCGCCGCGAAAATCCAGTCCGCATTGGAAGAGCGCAACAAGTGACGGCGATTCAGGACCATATGCCCGACAATCATTGCTTCGGCTGCGGGCCAAATAACGCAAAGGGAATGCAAATCAAGAGTTACTGGGAAGGTGATGAAAGTGTTTGTCGTTATACGCCGAAACCCGAACAGTGTGCTGGTCCGCCGCAGTACGTTTACGGCGGTACGATCGCCAGCCTGATTGATTGCCACAGCATCGGGACGGCGACCAGCAATTACTATCACAAAGAAGGCCGAGAGACCGGCGAGCCGCCCGAAATCTGGTGCGTAACCGGAAGGCTATCGGTCAACTACCTCGCGCCGACGCCGATCGATCAGGAAATTGAGTTGCGTGCCCGCATTGAGGAGTGTGGCGAGCGAAAGTCAGTCGTTAAGTGCCGGGTTTACTCCGGTGGCGTGCAAACGGCTGAAGGCGATGTCATCGCTGTTCGCGTGCCTGACACCTGGAAGAACGGCTAAATAAAACTACTGCCGTAGTCCATCGGCGGCAGTTTGAAATGCGTGGCAATACTCTGGCCAATGTCCGCGAATGAGTCACGACGCCCGAGCGACCCAGGTTCGATGCCGGCGCCATAAGCCAGAACGGGAATATGCTCACGCGTGTGATCGCTGCCGGGCCACGTTGGATCACAGCCATGGTCTGCGCACAACACCAGCAAATCGTCGTCAGACATCAGCTCAAGAATTTCCGGCAGGCGTTGATCAAGGTACTCAAGTGCCGTGGCATAACCATCGACATCGCGACGATGGCCGTACAGCATGTCGAAATCGACGAAATTGGTGAACACGATGGAGCGGTCGCCTGCCTCCCGGATTGCCTCGAGCGTCGCGTCGAACAGTGCGGCATTGCCATTCGCTTTGATCTTTTTCGTGATGCCCATGTGCGCGTATATATCGGAGATCTTGCCAACACTCACGACTTCGCCGCCGCTTGCGACCAGCTTGTCGAGCACCGTTGGTGCGGGCGGTGGCGTGGTAAGATCGCGACGGTTGCCGGTACGCGTGTAGTTGTCCGGCCCGTCACCAACAAAAGGCCGCGCGATGACGCGACCGATATTGTATTTGTCCACCAGTTTGCGAGCGATGTCGCAGAGATCGTAGAGTCGCTCGAGCCCGAATGCCTCTTCATGGCAGGCGATCTGAAACACGCTGTCGGCCGAGGTATAGACGATGGGTTTGCCACTGGCGACATGTTCATCGCCGAGTTCGGCGATGATCGTCGTGCCCGATGCATGGCAATTACCAAGTACGCCTGGCAAGTCGCCAAGCGCTATCAGCTCATCAAGCAATTCCTTCGGAAACGCATTTTCCTTGCCCGAAAAATAACCCCAGTCGAACAACACTGGTACGCCCGCAATTTCCCAGTGCCCGCTGGGTGTGTCTTTGCCGCTGCTCAACTCAGCAGCATGGCCATAGGCACCGATGACGTCTACATCAGGATCGTGCCCCGGCGAAAAGCTGCCGGTACTCTCCTGTGCCGCATGGAACAGGCCGAGTTTGGCGAGGTTCGGCAGCCTGAGCGGGCCCGCGGCAGACTCCGCACGCACTTTGGCGATATGCCCAAAGGTGTCTGCGCCAACGTCGCCGAACTTGTCGGCGTCGGCGGTCGCGCCAATACCAAATGAATCCAGTACCAGAATAATTGCTCGTGCCATGCCCATGTTCCATTTTACTGCAGCGCGAAGAAACACCCTGCGAGCGCTGCGTTCATCAGATTCACAAGTGTACCGCCAATGACAGCCCGAAGACCAAGCCTCGCAATATCCTGTCGCCGTGACGGCACCACCGCGCCCAGGCCGCCCAGCAAAATAGCGATTGAGGCCAGGTTCGAGAAGCCACAAAGTGCAAAAGTAACAACGAGTTGCGTGTGAGGCGACAAGGTGTCCTTAATTTGGACAAAATTGACGAAGGCGTAGAACTCATTAATCACCAGTTTCTGCCCGATCAGACTGCCGGCCTGGATCGCCTCGCTCCAGGGCACACCCAACAGATAGGCAACCGGTGCAAACAGCTGGCCAAGCAACCACTGCAAGGTCAGTCCTTCGATGCCGAACCAGGCACCGACGCCGCTCATCACACCGTTCAGCAAATAGATCAGCCCAACGAAAGCAATCAGCATCGCGCCAACACTGAGCGCGACCTGCATGCCGATCATCGCGCCATTGCCAATCGCTTCAAAAATATTGACGGGCTTGTTCTCTTCTTCCTCGACGAGCACGGACTGGTCAGCCGGCGTTTCAGTTTCGGGCATCATGATCTTGGCGATCAAGAGCCCACCCGGCGCGGCCATGAAACTTGCTGTGATCAAATATTTCAGGTCAACGCCCATCTGCGCGTAACCCATCATGACGGCGCCTGCAATCGTCGCGCAACCGCCCGTCATGACGGCAAACAGCTCGGATTGGCTCATGCGCGCAAGGTAGGGACGCACGACCAGCGGTGCGTCAGTGTGGCCAACAAAAATATTCGACACCGCACTGACCGATTCCGCATGGCTGGTTTTCAGCAACTTGTGTAACCAACCGCCAAATACACCAACAACGCGCTGCATGATACCGAGGTAGTACAGCACCGACATGAGTGCCGCAAAGAATACGATGATCGGTAAAACGTTGAAAGCGATGGTGAATCCAAGGCTGTCGTTCAGCCTTTCGCCAAACAGGAAGCGAATGCCGTCGTTACCGTAATTGATAACGTACTGCACGCCCCTCACGACTTTGTCCAGTGCGTAACTGCCGGCAGGCACCAGCAACACGATGCCGCCTATAACGGCTTGAATAAGAAAGGCGATGGCAATCGTCCGTGTGTTGATCGCACGGCGATTATTCGAAAACAGCAAGGCGATCGCCAAGATAGTGACGACACCAACCAGCCCCATGATAATTTGCATCAACTAGCCCCGAGCAAGTTTTTGACTGAAATGGACGGTATTCGCAATTTCCGGAACTGACATTCCGGACCTCCTCGATACGGGTTGTCGTTACTTTTTCGAAAAAAAGGGCCCGCCAGGCGGGCCCTTTTTCCGCTATTTAATGTTATTCAGTGATGCCCTGGCGTCTCAACCTCCATTGTACTCTCGCCATAATGCTCAACCCGCGAGCCTTCCACGTAATGACCTTCAAGTGACATCAAGCCGATCAGCACCAGGATGGCGACCGGCGGCCCAAGGATCGCGAGTTTCAGCGCAATACGCTCCCAGCCCATGTGCATGAAGATCCAGACGATACCGCCTGCTTTTGCCAACATGAACAGCAGGATCAAGAAATGGCGGAGTAAACCCCTGTCCATGAAGTCAGTGAGGTAAGAAAAAGTACTGAGTACGAATAACGCACTCCACATGATCCAGTAAATCTTGAGTGGATGTTGTGTTCCGTCAGCGGCCATAGCGAATTTCCTATTGCTTACCAGAGATAGAAGAATGCAAAAATGAATACCCAGACGAGATCAACAAAGTGCCAGTAGAGTCCGGCGATCTCGACGATTTCATAGTTGCCGCCACGTCTCTCGTAAAAGCCGTTTTTGACGCGAAATGCGACGACGAGTAGATAAATGACGCCGGCGGTCACGTGCATGCCGTGGAAGCCCGTTATCATAAAGAAACTTGAGCCGAACTGGGCAGCACCAAACGGGTTGCCCCATGGTCGCACGCCCTCGGAGATCAGCTTCGTCCACTCGAAGGCCTGCATACCGACAAACGAAGCGCCCAGCACCGCAGTCGCAACCATCAACCAGAAAGTCTTCTTGCGATCTTTCCGATAACCCATGTTGACCGCAAGTGCCATCGTGCCGGATGAGGTAATCAAGATGAAGGTCATGATCGCGATCAAGAGCAACGGCACCGGAACACCGAATGCGTCGAGTGCAAAGACCTCTGACGGATTCGGCCACGGATCCGTTGTCGAAATCCGCACCATCATGTAGCCCACCAGGAAGCAGCTAAAGATGAAAGTATCCGAGAGCAGGAAGATCCACATCATGGCCTTGCCCCAGGGCACGCCAAAGACCTGCTTGTCTCGAGACCAGTCTTCTACAAGAGCTTCCCTGCCGGGTGTCTTTGCACCGTGTTCCAGTACTGCTTCTGACATGTCGACCCCTCAGGTCTGTAACAGCAATCCAAAAAGAACCAGCCAGACAAGCAACAGGAAGTGCCAGTAGATTGTGCACAGCTCAATGCTGCGACGAATCTGACCGACCTCCCCTTTGCCCAGAACGACTTTCATCGTCGCCCTGGCCCACACAATAAGACCGCCGACTATGTGGACGGCATGGGCACCTGTCAGGAAATAGAAGAAAGCATTCGACGGGTTGTTCGTTATGAACTGCCCGGAGTTCTGCAACTGTTGCCAGGCGACGAACTGACCGAGTACGAAGCCAAGCGTGAGTATGCCGGTGATGATCAGGCCGGGTTGCAATCGGGCTTGCTGACCCGCGATTGCCGCATTACGCGTCCATTGCAGGACGCCGCTCGCGATGACCAGCATGACGGTGTTCATCCACAGCAACTGCGGCTCTGTCATCGGAACCCAGTCGCCCAATTCCATGCGCAACGCGTAGGCGCTGAGGATCAGCGCGAAAAAGGACGAGACAACCGCCAACAGACCGAGTAGTGCGATCAGCTTGCTTTTGTCGTCACCTAACGGACCGTAATGTGCGGTGTCACTGACGACTTCCATTTCCCACGGTGCCGAGTTGAAGGTCTGCTTTAGCAGCCATCCAAGCAAGGTGGCGAGAATAATCGCCAGGAAACCGAGCGCGATTGTCACTTGTGCTCCTTTGTCGCGACAATGGCGTGTTCACCACCGTGTTCGCGTCCCGCCGGCGCATCGTCAGCTGAAACGTTCTGCGGTATGAAATCTTCCTCATGACCCGGCACGCTGTAGTCGTAAGCCCATCGATGAACAACGGGCAACTCGTGGCCCCAGTTGCCGTGTTTTGGCGGATGATCCGGTGTCTGCCATTCGAGCGTCGTCGCATCCCAGGGATTGGGATCCGACTTCGGTCCCTTCCAGAGACTCCAGATCATGTTCGCGAAGAACAGGATTTGCGTGCAGGCCACGAACAACGCGGAAATCGTTATCGCGGCATTGAGGTCCTGCGCCGACTCCGGCAGGAACTCGGTATTTCCCATCGCGAAGTAGCGGCGCGGCACGCCGGCAAAGCCGAGGTAATGCATCGGCAGATAGATCGCGTAGGTGCCAAGGAAGGTCATCCAGAAGTGCCACTTACCGAGCGTTTCGTTGTACATCTTGCCGGTAATCTTCGGCCACCAGTGATAGATAGCACCGAACACGACCAGAATGGGCGAGACGCCCATGACCATGTGGAAGTGTGCGACGACGAAATAGGTATCCGACAGCGGTAGGTCAATCGTCACGTTGCCCAGGAACAAACCGGTCAAGCCGCCATGAATGAAGGTGAAGATAAAGCCGATCGCGAACAGCATTGGCACCCGCAAGTGGATGTTGCCCTCCCACAGCGTCAGCACCCAGTTGTAAACCTTGATGGCCGTCGGCACGGCGATGATCAAGGTAGTTGTCGCGAAGAAGAATCCGAAATACGGGTTCATGCCACTGACGTACATGTGATGCGCCCAGACAACGAAGCTCAAGCCGCCGATCGCAATGATCGCCCAGACCATCATGCGGTAGCCGAAAATATTCTTGCGCGCGTGCGTACTCAGCAGATCCGAGACGATACCGAAAGCCGGCAGTGCGACGATGTAGACCTCGGGATGCCCGAAGAACCAGAACAGGTGCTGAAACAGGATCGGGCTACCGCCGGTATAACCCGGATCCGTGCCCATTGAGCTGATCGCTGGCATGAAGAAACTCGTCATCAAGGTCTTGTCGAGCAACATCATGATCGCGCTGACCAGCAGGGCCGGAAATGCCAGCAGGCCGAGAACAGTCGCTGTGAAGATGCCCCAAACCGACAATGGCATGCGCATCAGCGTCATGCCTTTGCAACGCGCCTGCAGGACCGTCGTGATGTAATTCAGGCCACCCATTGTGAACGCGACGATGAACACAGCGAGGGACACCAGCATCAGGATAATGCCCAAATCAACGCCGGGCGTACCTGCCATGATTGCCTGCGGCGGATACAGTGTCCAACCGGCGCCAGTCGAGCCGCCGGGTACGAAAAAGCTTACGACCAGAATGATGACCGACAGGAGGTAAACCCAGTAGCTCAGCATGTTCAGGTACGGAAACACCATGTCCCGCGACCCGACCATCAGCGGGATCAGGTAATTACCGAAGCCGCCAAGGAACAGCGCCGTCAGCAGGTAGATCACCATGATCATGCCGTGCATCGTGATGAACTGGTAATAATTCTCCGGGTTGATAAACGTGAATTCGTCAGGGAAGCCAAGTTGCAGCCGCATCATGGCCGACAGACCCAGTGCAATCAGCCCGACAAAAATTGCCGTCAGTCCGTATTGAACCGCGATGACCTTGTGGTCCTGGCTCCAGATATATTTGGTAATGAACGTTTGCGGATCGTGGTGTTCTTGCTCGTGGTCACGATCGGCGATTGCAACGTAAGACATAGAATATCGACCTATAGAGTATTGATGTAGGCAATGATGTCGTCCACTGCCTGCTCGTCATGCAGTGACTGTCCCATCAGTCCCATCTGGAACCCGTAATAATCACCGGGGTGGGCGCCGCGCACGCCTGCTTTGAAATTATCAAGCTGTCGGGCGATGTACCAATCCGACATGCCCGCGATTCGGGGTGCGTTCAGCGCTTGCCTGCCCATGCCATCACCGCCGTGACAGTAAGCACACACCGCATACAATTTTTGACCGTGTTCGAGGTCGCCATCGATGCTCGTGGCCGGCGGATTATCAGGGAAGGTCGCAATATGTGCGGTGACATTATCAATCGCCGCATCGTCAGCCAGTGTAGCTACCATGCCAACCATCTGCTGCCCGAATTGGTCCTCCGGATGCACTCCACGGAGTCCGCGCTTGTAATTCTGCACCTGGCGCTTGATGTACCAGGACGGCAAGCCGGCGATTTTCGGCGCATTCATGGCAACATTGCCCTCACCCTTCTGGCCATGGCACGCGGCACAAACGCCATACTGTGCAGCACCAATAGTCGCATTGCCGTCCGGTGTCGCCATGTGTTCAGCGAAAGTCGTCTGGCGAGCCAGCCAGGTGTTGAATTCCTGCTGTTCGTCGACGATGACGGCACCGCGCATGGTGTGGTGACCGATTCCGCACAGCTCTTCGCACAGAATCTCGAAACGGCCGCTTTTGGTGGGTGTCAGCCACAGAAAGGTATTCATGCCCGGCACCAGGTCCATCTTGACTCGAAACTGGGCAACCGCGAAGTCATGCAGCACGTCCTTGGAGCGCAGCAGGAACTTGACCGGGCGATCCAGCGGTATGTGGGCTTCCGGGCTGTACACAACGATATCGTCCTGACCGTGTGGGTCTTCGGGATCGATGCCGAACGGATTTCGACTGGAGACGCGCTCATTATCGACTTCGCCGAGCTTGCCGTCCTTACCGGGGTAGCGGAACGTCCAGTGCCATTGCTGGCCGACGGCTTCCACGACGTGCGCGTCATCGGGCACGCTGACAAACTGGTCCCAGACGACAAGTCCTGGTGTCAGCATCGCGGCGACGCCTACGGCCGTCAGGCCGGTCAGCCAGGATTCGAGCTTCTTGTTTTCGGGCTCGTAGGTTGCACGCGCACCTTTTTTGTAACGAAACTTGATCACGCAGTAGGCCATGAACAAGTTGACCGCCACGAACACGACACCGGTAACCCACAGCGTGATATCGACGGTAAAGTCCACCATTGACCAGTTGGATGCCAACTCGGTAAAAGTCCATGGACTTAGGATGTGGAAGAGAATGGAGCCGACAACGAGCAGAATCAGAACAACAGCGAAAGGCATACTTCATGCATCCTTTGAAGGTCGTGCGATTGAGTACCGACAAGCGTCTTTAAAAGCTGCCGATTTTCTTAATCTTATACAGTTCGCGTTGTGGCCATTTCTTCGCAATCCCCATTGCGACAGTGGCGTTGGTACCCAGATGTTACACAGGCTCTGGCAAGATACCGGCGAACTGATCCCAGCGACCGAGGATAGTGCAATCAACGGGTATTTGCTACAGCTTCAAAGGCCGATATCGTCCCTGACCTTCCGCCTGGCTTTGTCAATGTCGGATTGCAGATCATCAAGTTCCTGTCGAAGCGGGCTCGTCAACATCGCGGATTGAGCATTCCATTCGATAATTGGCGATACGACCGTCGCGACCGGCGAAGTGTCCCGCGTCGCCTGAGGCAGCTCTTCACGCTCTGTGCGAACGTTGAAAACTGTAATGAGTAGCAGCGCCGCGGTGACGCCGGTCAGGCTGCTCGCCCACCAGAAGACCGCCGGGCGTTGTCTCGGCGCCTCGCGCTCGGGGCTCAGGCCCTGAAGCGACGCGGCGATGCGTCGCTCGAGATCGTCCGAGACCTTGACGTCGATCATCTCGGCGTCTCGCTTGAGTTGTTCAGCTAGCTTATC
This sequence comes from Woeseiaceae bacterium, assembly GCA_021773115.1. Lineage (GTDB taxonomy): Bacteria > Pseudomonadota > Gammaproteobacteria > Steroidobacterales > Woeseiaceae > UBA1847. The sequence goes on from JAJFKS010000006.1 coordinate 403,465, forward strand.
CATAGACTTCGGCTCCCTCGCTCTGGCGGTTCAGATCGGCATCCAGGGCCTTGCGGGCACGCAGCAAGTTGACCTTGGTCCAGGACGTCGATCGATCCAGAGCCTGTGAAATATCCTTGATTGACATATCCTCGGCATAGCGCAGCCAGGTTGCTGCGAACACCTCATCGCCCAGTACCCGCCGCGCACTTACCCAGAGATTTTCCGCCTCGGATGACGCGATGCACTGCACCAATGGATCGCTCTCTTCGTCGCTGAGGTCACCGAGTTCAACGACATTTTCTCTGCGAATCTTGTGCGCGTTGCGAATAGCGATTCGATACAGCCAGGTGCTGAAGCGCCAGCGAGGATCGTAGGAGTTGAGATAGCGATACGCTGCGATGAATGTGTCCTGCAAAGCGTCCTCGGCATCGGCGAAACTTGCGCAACGCGTCAGAAGAAATCGCAACAGGCGCACCTGGTAAAGACGAACGAGGTCCGCGAATGCATCGCTGGACCCCGCTTTCGCGGCTTCGATGAGAATGTGCTCATCGCTTTGTCGCATCAGTTCTTGAGATTCTCGACTACGACCCTGGGATCGATCGCCATCGAGATGCTCAAGCTGTTGCCCTTGGTATCGACTCGCGTACCGCGCAGCACAGCCATGGTTTCAGCGTCCAGGTCATCGCTGAATGCAGCGAGACTGATCACTCCGCGTACGACGCTCGCCAATGAATTCGCCATCTCCGCCTCAGTGGTCGTAAGCTGCGCTTCGACCGCCAACTTGTCCGCCGCCGCCGCGATCAGCAATGCAGCCTGTTCCGTATTGCGAAGCACGTTGGAATCCCAGGCATCATCGCCCAGCGCACTGGCTCGCATACCCGCCTGCACCAGGGTTTTCTCGGCACTAAGGACCAGCAATGCGCCCTTTCGCCCGCCGCTTCCGGGAATCCTGCCCTTATTGGCGAGCAACTCCTGCATCTGGCCTTCGCTCGACGTCACAATAATCTTGTTGTTGACGGCGGTTGAGATGTACGACTCTTTTTTCAAATCGTCGATCTGGAACTTGATGTTACCGGCATCGTAGGAAATGTCGTCGTCAATATCCTCATTGCCGGCGAATCGATAATAGGTTTTTCCGGATGACTTCAACGGGTTGATGTCACCGCCTGACGCGATGAAGGCCATCGTAATGTCCTTCGTGGTCTGGCTGAAGTTACCCTCCGCCACGAGCACAGCTTTGCCGTCCTCCATCGAGTAGGCTGTCAGCCGGTCAAATTCGCGTTCGATATCGAGGCCCGAATCACTCTTGATGTCATCCATGACTTCGTCGCGCAGCCAGTCGTAGACCGCTTTTCCCGGGCCACCTGAGCGCATTTGCTGGAGATCGACGTAAAAATACCAGCTGGCTGCACCGGGAACATCACGGGCATCCGCCATCGATGCCATGGGAAGCGCCAGCAGCAAACTGACGAGGAGAACATTTAGCTTACGCATTGCACACCCTTAAAATTTGTATTGATACTGACTTATAGGGCGTCTGGCAGGATTTGGTTACATCTGGCCGGCTTTTTTGTGTGTCAGGAAGCTGACCCCGTACGTGAGCACGAAACCGGCGATAAAGCCGGGAATTGCTTCATAGAGCCCGTAGCTCGATTTGAAGAACATCAGCCAGATGACGCTGGTCAGGAATCCACCCGACATGCCCGCGAGGACACCCGCCCAGGTGACACGCTTGTAATAGAGCAGCCCGACCACCGCCGGACCAAACGCAGATCCAAGCCCCGACCAGGACGCCAGCACAAAATCAAAAATGACCCGCGGTTCCTGAATACCGAGAATGACCGCGACGATACCGATCACGACAGTCAGCAGCTTGCCGTAATTCGACAACGTCGCCTCACTTTTCCTTGTGCCGATTATTTTCTGGTAGGTGTCACGAACGACCGAGGATGACGCAAGCAGCAACAATGAATCGACTGTCGACATAATCGCGGACAGAACGACGACCATCAACAAGCCGGCAATAATCGGCGGAAACAGGTTGTTCGACAGCACTGGAAATATGGTTTCAGGATCCTCGAGACCGGGAAATAGCGCGCGACCTGCAACACCTGCAGTAACCGCACCCGCGGTAAAGAACAGCATCACCGACAACGAGACAATCCGTGCCTTCCTGATTTCGCCATCGTCGCGCGCTGACATGTAGCGGATCAGCAGCTGCGGTACGCCCATGAAAGGCAATCCGATCGCGATGAAACTGGCGATCGCAATCCAGGCCGATTTGCCCGAAGCGGAAACCGCCATCATGTCCATCAGGGTCGGATCCTGTAGCGCCAGATTGTTCTGAACTTCGCTCCAGCCGCCGGAGGCATAAATCGCTGCGGCTGGCACTGCAATCAGCCCGAGCAACATCAACACGCCTTGCACAACGTCGGTGTAGCAAACCGCCTTGTAGCCACCGACGAAGGTATAGCCAATAATAAAAATGGATCCGACAATAACGCCGGTCGCGTAGTCCATGCCCAGGAAACTGCTGAATGCCTTACCGGATGCAACCATCTGCGCGGTCACATAGGCCGTCACCATGACCAGAATAATCAGCACCGAGACACCGCGAATCAGGTTCCATCTGTCTTCGAATTTGGCGACCAGCACGTCCGGCACTGTTATCGCGTCCACCTCGTCACTGAATTTTTTCAGGCGGCGGGCAACGATCCACCAGGCCGCAGCAATGCCCAGAAACTCACCGGCGACGACCCAGTACGCCTGTACACCGACGGCGTAGCCCATGCCCGACAGACCCAGCAACAGCCAGCCGCTTTCGCCCGTCGCATTGGTGCTAAATGCGACCACCCAGAACGGCAGCTTTTTATTGGCCAGATAGTAGCCGGACAAGGTATGCGTTTCGCGGCGACTCCAGATAGCCAGTGCGGCCAGGATGCCCAGGTATACAACGAGAACTGCTACGGTAGTCGACATCGGAGTCCCTTACGGGTGGGAGCCGGACTGGAACGAGCCAATGGGCGATCCGGGCGGAATGGTAACCGGCGACAATGCATTGATCTGTGCCGGATCGGCAAGCAATCGATCGATTTCGAAGCGTGCAAAGCGATAATGAGCGTTCCACACATCGGATTTTGGCGCCTGGCGCTGCAACCAGTCGGACAACTCATTGATCGAGGCCAAAGCGATCGCCCGGACGTCGCCATCGGCCCTGGCGTCAAGAGCCAGCCCGAGCAAGGCGTGCAGCACCTGCATATTCGTCTGCCTCTGGATCGCAGCGAGCATGCCGTTGCTGGCCGGTTTTGCACGCCAGCTAGCCTGCATCAGGCCGCGCGTCACTGCTGAAAATCCGGGCGCATCGTTTTGCATTAAGCGCGCCGCACGTGACGGCTCGAGCAGGACGTTTAGCGTCATCGCGACCGCACTGGCGGCAGGTGCCCTGGCATCGAACACCACACCCGTCTTGCCGCTGAATGTCTCACGGGATTTCTGGTTGCCCGGCGGTCGCGGCGCGATCAAGGCGATGATCCTGTCCGGCAGCTTTAGCGTTTCGGCGTCGATCGATGCGAGTAGCGCGTCAATGGCCTGCTGCTGTCGTCTCGCAGAGACCGGGCGCGGTAATGTCTGGCCGTCGCCGCGCAGCTTATAGTTGAAATATTGGCCACCCACCAACTTGCCGACAGCCTCGATTTGAAAGCGATGCAACAGGTAGATCGGAACCAGCACTTCCTCGATCGTCGCAAGCGGCCGGCCGAGGCGAATCGTCTTTGCGGAGAAATTGTTCAACGCGATTTGCCGAACCTGCATCAGGTGCTCAAGTTCTTCGATCGCGTCCTTGCCATTCTCCCAGAGATTGCCGTCCGGATGCGCCGTCGCAGATGAGCGAGCATCCTCATCGGCAACGTACTTAAAGCCGGCCGCCAGCGTTTCGACCATGATTTTGTTGCGCTCGACGTTCGCATCAACTCCGTCGGCAAAATCCTGGTACGCGTAAATTACCGTGCGCTTATCCCAGGACCCGATCTTGTCGTCATACGCCTCGCTTAAATCGAGCGAGCCGTCGTCGCGAATCTTGATCATTGGAACCGGGTAGTCCATCACCGAAGAACGATCCTGAGTACTCGCCGCGAAATTGTGCTCGAAGCCGATCGTGTGTCCAACTTCATGCGCGGACAGTTGCCGGATGCGCGCCAATGCCATTTCGATCATGTCCGGAGGTACCGTTTCGTCAGTGTATGGCGCGAGCAAGCCTTCAGCGATCAGGTAGTCCTGGCGGACTCGCAACGAACCGAGCGACACGTGTCCTTTGAGAATCTCACCGGTACGCGGATCAGTGACCGAATCGCCATAGGACCAACCGCGCGTGGAACGGTGCACCCACTGGATAAGGTTGTAACGGACATCCATAGGGTCCACGCCCTCGGGCAACAATTTCACCTGGAACGCATCCTTGTATCCCGCGGCCTCGAATGCCTGATTCCACCATCTCGCGCCGTCAAGCAATGCCGAGCGCACGGGTTCCGGGGCACCGCGATCGAGGTAATAGATGATCGGCTCGACCGCTTCGCTGACTGCCGCCGCAGGATCCTTCTTCTTCAGACGATGCCTGCGGCCGTAATCCGTCGTCAGGTCGTCGCCTATGGCGGTTGCGTAGTCACTGAAACCTCCTGCATTCCAACGCAGGCCGATAACACCGGCTCGGGGGTCGTAAGCCAAAGCTTCGTAATCGTCATCCGGCAAACGAATGAAGGAGTGATGCACATGGACAGTGACCGCCCGCGCATCCGGTGCCACGCTCGGCAGGTATCGGCCGCTGGGCTCACCGACCAGGCTTACGATCGCTTCGGCTTCGGAATTGTCGGGAAACACCTTGGTTCGGGGCATGTAAATTGCGGACCGTGACGCATCGACGGAATACGCACCTTCACCGGCCGCGCTGAGGCGCTGGGCAATGCCGTGCGCGTCGCGCACAACAAACTCGGTGAGATCGATGATCGTTCGTTCTGGTGCCGTGTCGAGGTCTTCAAAGCCCCAGATCACCGATCGTGCAAAACTTTCTTCGACGGCCTGTTTTTCATCGGTGTTATCGCTATTGGCCCGAAACGTGAGATTGTCTTCGACCAACAGCACTTTCGGGCCGCTTTTGACGAAGCGCACAATCCGGGTGGCCCCGAGCTGACCACGATCGAGGCCTAAGTCGTTGGAGCCAACGCCACGTGCCAGTGACGACTGATAGATTAGCGGCTGATCGAGCGACCCCGTATCAAGTAACACACGACCGCTATCCTCATCCCAGTAAAAATCAAGAAACCCATCCAGGTGCTCGTACGCACCAAGGTCCAGTGAGTCCTCTGCGTTGACGATCTGGAATGCACCGACAGCAATGAATACGCTTAGATAAAATCGACGAAGCATGCGTTCCCCCCTGAAAATACTGGTCGCTACTATAAGCGCTGCGATACGCAATTTGCCAACGAATGTTGACGCACTATTAACGCTCAGACCATCGGCGAATCAGGAGGGACGCGTAATTCGCCCGGCAATGATACCGGCAATCATCAGGAACAGACCCATTCCCAGCAGGTACTCGGGGAATGACTTTGTAATACCGCAATAGTAGATGCCGGCTATCGCCAAAGCCTGGAACCCGTTAATAAAATTGTTCGCGCGACGTTTCGCTTTCGGGAAACGAATCCTGGACACCATCAGCAAGGCCAGTACAAACATCAGGATTGGGAAATACAGTTGCAGCGGTAAAACGCTTGCGATGTCTTCGTGATAAATCAGGACCAGCACAATGGACGAAACGAGGCCGCCGCCCGTCGCGGTAATCGGTACGCCTTTGAACCAACCGTCGGTGACCTCTTCTGAGGTCAGGTTAAAGCGCGCCAGCCGCATCGCGCCGGCAAGAACAAATACTCCGATCGCCACTAGCAAGACCCAGAATTGCCCGGTATCGTATTCAATCCCTCCAATTTGCAAACCGGCGTTCAGCACCAGAACCGCAGGCGCAACACCGAAAGCCACCAGGTCCGCCATCGAGTCGAATTCAGCGCCGAAATGCGAGGTTGCCTTTAGCAACCTCGCCGAAACGCCGTCCATAACATCGAGCAATCCGCACCAGACAATAAACCAGGCTGCCAGCTCCAGATCACCAATTTGTGTCGTGACTATCGAGGCGACACCGAGCAACAGACTCAGTGCCGTAAAACTGTTCGGAATGGTGTAACGCAGAATACTCAAATACTAGTCCCCGCCGTCTGGCTATTTTCGCATTGTAGCTGACGCAGGCCGGATGCGCGCGGGCAGGTCGCTATTCGACCAGTTCGGCGGAAATAATCTGCGTCGAGCACTTGCTATCTGGCGCCACCGCACGAATGCCGGTATTGATGCTGGCAATTCGACCCGGGTCGATCTTGCCGCCGATCGACTGTTGTCGCGATACTGGCCGCCCTGATGCGTCGCTGTAGCTGACGACGATGCTGATATTGGTGATCTGCGCACCCGTATCGTTGCGGATTGATGCGACGATGCTGCCGTCGGCATTATTGCCGCAGGCCGTCGGAATATAGTTGCCCGGATTGGTCGGCAGATCGAGCTTCAGCAATGCCGTGGTCGCGGCCTTGCCATAATCGCCCCCCGCTTGCGAGACAAGCCTGTAGTGTTCGATCGCCTTCACTTTGTCGCCGCGTTTTGCGGCGATTTTCCCCAATGTGAAATGTGCCGGCGCAGTCGGCAATAACTCCAGGCTGCGATTTAAGTCGGCTTCGGCACCATCGGTTTGGCCGAGCTCATTTTTGGCGAGGCCGCGTTGTAGATGATAGTAGAAAAAGTCATCGCGTCGATCGATCGCGCGGTTGTAGTTGGTTATGGCCATGTCGTACCTATCGGCACTCAGGCGAACGTCGCCACGCAAGGCGTGGAAGTGTGCTTCGCGGTCATAGAGATCCAGCGCCTTGTTCGCCAGCGCCAGGGCCTCGTCCGTTTTTTTCTCGGACAGGGCTTTGCGACCTTCGTCATATGCTTTGTACGCCGGTTTTGTACTCATGGTCTGCGCCATCGCCGCGCGAAATTCGTCGACGCCCTGCTTGCCGCCACTGGGAAGCGTCCTCGCAGTGGCTTTATTGGCCTCCACTCGCTCCCGTGATGGCGGGTGGCTGGCAAACAAACCGCTCAACCAGTCCGATTGCCGGCCTTCGCTTAGTCGCACGAAGGTTTCCTGCAGCGCGACAGCGCCCTGCGGGTCGTAGCCTGCCTTCGACATGTACTGCATTCCGTACAGATCAGACTCCAGTTCAGCACTGCGCCCGTATTTCGACAGACCCATTTGTGCGAGCAGGTTGGCACCGCCGGCGTACAGGTTGCCGTAGTCGCTATCGCTGCTCGCAATTGCCGTCACCGCGACGCCAACTTGCGCGATCTGTCCGCGGGATATCTGTTGTGCCGTGTGTCGCGCGGCCGCATGCACCGCCTCATGTCCGAGCACCGCTGCCAGCTCAGCCTCGGAATTGAGCTCCGTCAGCAAGCCGCGATTGATTGCAATCTTGCCCCCCGGTAAGGCCCAGGCATTGGGTACCGAGTTATTCAGAACCACGAATTCGTACGGCAGTGCCACACCACTTTGCGCGGCGACACTGTTACCCACGCGCTGCACGTAGCGTGTCAATTCCGGATCGATGTCGTATTCACCGCCCTGTGACTGTTGCATGGGCTCGTAGTTTTGCTTGCCCATTTCGAGCTCCGCGGCAGAACTGACCAGAATGAGGTCCCGCTTACCGGTCACCGGGTTAACTGAGCAGCCGGTCAGAAAAATAAGCAGCAGTGTCAGGTGTAAAATGGTTGTGCGCATATCAGTATCCCGTTCCAATCAGGCGTCAATTATACAGACGACAATCTGAGGCGCAGTGGCTGTGGTGACAGCATCGGTACGCTGGCCGACGTTGTGGGCCTCGGCTCGGATAATGCCGGCCGTAAGTCCCTAAAAATACCAGGCGAACTGCGCGAATACGTTAGCGTCGCTCGACAGGTATCGGCTCTGCACAGCAGACGCGGCGCCCCCAAACTCGGTTCCGTCGGGGCCCAATGGCAGGCCGATACTGGCGAGCAAGCTCTTGCTGTCGGACAAACTGTAGGTTGTCGTTAGCTGCAGCAATCCGCTCGGATCCCCAACATTGAGCAACAAGGTCGGCGAGACTGTCCACAGCGGTGTCACTTCAACCAACACGCTGCCCGCAATGTAGTGACGTCCCGCAGCGAAACTTTCGCCACCAACGAGGCGGCGCACAAGATCCGGATTGCCCGCGAGTGAGGCGGGGTCATAGCGGGAGGGAAACTGCCCGAAGCCGTTGAAGTGGTACTCGAATGAGCCACTCATATTTTTTTCGAATGCGATCCACGAATAACTCAGGTTTAGCGTCGCTTGTACAACAATGTTTTCTTCGGTGTCAGTTACAACAAAGTCACCACTCAGTGTTGCACCACCGAGTGCGCGGCTCGAACTAATGCCAGCGACAAGGTCGTCGTAATGATTCGCCAGCAATACGTCGTATTCGCCGGCACCGAGGAAACCATGATATTTCACCGCTGCTGTTGAAAATCTGCTGTCGACATCGCCGCTAAGCGGATCGCGGCGGATAACGTATGCCACTTGAATATCCGCTCCGGTATTCTGCACATACTGGGCGTACAACATGTCGTCGCCCGCCTTGTATTCTGTATCCACCGCCGCCGGATCGAACGGGTTAACCAGGTCCATCGGCGCATAGAACAGGCCGTTGCCCCACGACAACGCCTGGCGCCCGAACCGAACGACGGCGTGTTCCGAACTGTAACCAATCCACAGGCGGTCGAGTCTGTGAAGCAGTGCGGACCCCCTTCCCTGGTCGAGCGAGGATGTCAGATCAAACAGCCGCCGCTGATCATCCGGCACGCGTATCGTCTCACCATCCAGTGCGAGAAACTGGTAGTCGCCTACAAACATCCATCCGTGTTGCCGATGCTCGACATTCAAACGCAGCTCGGCGATGCCATCCAGCGAGTGGCTACCGAATTGATCTCGAAACAAGCTTCCTGAAGGATAAGTCTGGCCGACAAGCCGGAGTTTCGTATGGCCGCCGAACTCGGTCTTCCCATCCGCCAATGTCAGACACGGAAGAATACAAAGCAATAGAAGGATGCTAGGCCGCACGTTGATCGATGTCATCGACAATTTTTCCGTCCAGCATCCGTACGAGGCGCTTTGCATATTGCATCACGCGCGTGTCATGCGTCGCAATGACAAAAGTCGTGTTGTAGTGCTCATTCAGCTCGGTAAACAACGTCATCAATTCATCCGATGTTTTCGAATCGAGGTTTGCGGTTGGCTCGTCAGCCAGTACCAGCGCCGGCTTTGATGCGATAGCCCGAGCAACTGCGACCCGTTGCTGCTGCCCACCGGACATTTCTGCGGGCCTGCGGTCTTCGAGTCCCTGCAGGCCCACTTCTGTCAGTATGGCATTCGCTTTATCGGCGCTGTCGTGCTTCAGAACACCCTGTACCTGCATAACGAATTCGACATTTTCCCGTGCCGTCAGGACTGGAATCAGGTTATAGGCCTGGAACACGAAACCAATTTTTCGGAGGCGCAATTCGGCAAGATCACCCTTCGAAAGATTGTCGATCCGCTGATCGTCGATATAGACCTCTCCACTATCCGGGATATCGAGGCCACCGATCGCATTGAGCAGGGTCGTCTTGCCACCCCCGGATGGTGCTGACAGGCAAACGAAACCGCCTTCTGCGATGTCGATGCTCACATGATCGAGCGCCTTAATATCGACATCACCCTGACGATAGGTCTTGCACAAATTTATGCATCGAACAGCTGTCATCGTTAAACCTTTGTAATTGCTTCCACCGGTTCATAGCGCGACGCGCGCCATGCGGGTGAAATACTGGCGAGAAACCCGAGTACCAACACGATCGTGCTGGCCAGGACCATGTCTCCGACGTGAAATTTTGGATAAAGAACGCTCGAAGCACCCATCATTTCCATACCCTCAGCGACGATGGAGATATCGATACCGCCCTGCAGTGGCAGTATCGTTGCCCAGGCAAGAAAATTGCCGATCGTGAGTCCCAGGGTCAGCAATAGCATCGACTCGATAATTATCTGGCCTACGATACTTGCGGGCTTCATGCCCAGGGCCAGCATCAGGCCGATTTCACGGACGCGCTCGAAAACGGCCATGACAAGTGTATTGACCAGTCCAAATGAGAGTGCGAGGAAGATTACGATGATCCAAACAAACACAAAACCGTCCATGGTTTTCAGCATTGTGCCGAGGTAGCTATCGATCTCATACCAGCGCTGCACCGAAACCGAATCATCGAGTGCACCGGAAACGGCATCATAGAGTGCCTCAACATTTCGGTAGTCATCGCCAAAGAAGACGGCTTCAGTGCTTGCATCGCCTATGCGAAGTAGTGACTGCGCTGTGGATTTGCCTACATACGCGTAGGCCTCCTCTACAGAAACCGGATCCGCCGTATACAAGCCGACGACGCGAAACCCACGATCTGCGATTTCGTTCTCCGGGTCCTGACTCATGATCACGATTCGTTTTCCGGTTTCCGTGTCGAGCGTGGCGGCCAACTTCTTGCCGATGACGATGCCGTTATCGTTAGCGTCCTCAAGGAATCGACCCTCGACATCCGCGTAATCGAAGAACGAAAAGCCTTGTTCTGCCGACGGGTCGATTCCCAACAACGTCACCGCGCGCGATTCGCGTTCGCTGCTGATGACGGCTGGCACGCGCACTCGGCTGGCCCATTGGCCGAATTCCCCCCCCGCAAATTTCTCTCCAAGTGCAGCATCAGAGTACGGCAGCGGATTATTGATGCTGGGATCATCGAGAAAGTCGGGATGATGCACCTGAACGTGACCGGGAAGCACGTTGATGCTGTCGTTGATCATTTGATCGACCATACCCCGCGTGAGCGACGTCATGAAAATCATCGCCCAGACACCGACTGCAATAGCACTGAGCATGATGAACGTGCGCCGATGATTGCGCCACAAATTGCGCCACGCCAGCCGAAAAAGAATCGCCGCTAGTCGCATCAGGCCACCCGCATCGCATCGACAGGCTTTTGCCAGTTCAAGCGCACTGCCGGGTAGAGTGCTGCGATCATCGTAAATACAAATACGATTGCAGGACCACTAAACAAGGTCGTCAAGCTCACTTTCGGGTACATTCTCGCGGGTAAATTGAACTGCGCCGCCATTTCGTCCATTCCGGGAAAAACGACACCGTTGGTGCTAAACCAGGCCGTAAGCACACCTCCTGCTAAAGCGCCGAGCAGCAAGCCCATCATCCCCATAATCGCAGTCTCAAGCAGCACCAGTCGCCCGAGTTTGCCTGGCTTCAAGCCCAGTGCCATGACAATTCCGAACTCCCGGGTTCGTTCCAGGACAGACATCAACTGCGTGTTCAACACACTGAATGACACCAATATGACCAGTACGAAATACATGAAAAAAGAGCTGGCCATGTCCGCCTGAATCGCCTGCTTGAGCCCAGGTTGCAACTGATTCCAGTCGAGCACCACTAAGCCCGCACTTGCAGGCAACAAGGCAGCCACTCGTGGCAATAACTCAGGAACCCTATCCCGATCGTCAGCGGCGATCACGACCTGGTGGCCGGCACCGTCCATGAAAAAGGTCTCTTGAAACAGGCCGATGGGAATTTGAGCGACATTGCGGTCAATGTCTTTAACGCCGCTGTCGAATATGCCGACTATCTCAACGACAGTGGCCGCAAACGAGCCATCCAGTCCACTACCCAGCAAGGTCAACTCATCGCCCAGACGCACTCGGAGATTTTTAGCCAGCACTTCGCCAATCACAATCTCGGCTGCGTTGTCTGATGTCAGATAACGCCCTTCCTTAACCAGCCCGGGAATACTCGACACCTGCGGCTCGAACGCCGATTCGACGCCCAGAATAGCGATACCGAAGCTCCGATCTTTGCTTGATGCCAACGCAAATGTCGAACCACGCGCGGCGACACGTGCAGGCGTCAAACGCTCGCGAATTTTTCTGGCCAACGGCAGAATATCCGGCACGGTTTGACGCATTTTTTTCTCGTCGTTGAAGCCGGGCGCCTGAACCTGCATATGGCCGGTGAATAACTTCAGGGAATTGTCGATCATGAGTCCATACATGCCAAACTGCAGTGACATCATGAAAACCAGCAACATGTTCGCGAACACCATTGCGCCGGTCGTGAGCCAGGTCCGGCGAGGCTGTCGCCACAAGTTCCGCCAAGCCAGTCTCAGAATAATATTCACGGACGTCAGTTACGAGGGTTTCTTAAACTCGAACGCGTGAACAGGGTATCTGGCAGGTCGACGTCGTAGTCAGCCATTATCACCCGCAATTCCGTCCATTCATCCGGACTGTCAGCTCTAAGCATTCTCTGCTTTGTTGCTATCATTCGTCCACCCATCTCGGTGATGTTCAACGTTGTCAGGCGTTTGACGAGTTCGTTGTCCTGATCGTAGAAGGAATGCTCCAGAACGATGTGATCGTCGCGAATCCGCAAGACCTCCCGCCCCCAAACTACGGCAGCATCTTCGTGAGGTATCGACTCAATCTCGTAAATAGTATGCCCGTCAACTTCGGCCGTGCTGAGAATGCGATGTATATACTCGTCGACGATGTCGTCGGCTCGCGCGACATCCTTGTTGGAGAAATCGGACCCCATCCAGCTCTGACCCATCATCGACGACGGAATCTTGATGACCCGATTTATCTTGGGCGAATAGGACCACATGCTATTCGTATCGGTCAGCGTTGCGTTGCCGCGATCTTTTTTGGGTTCCAGGACTCGGACCAGCGAGTGATCCTGTCCTTTTGTCCAGGCACTCATCGTCATTGACCGCTCCCAGTCAGGGCGGTGAATGACCATCGTCAATTCCGAATAGGAGGATACGCCGCGCCAGTGATCTATTGCGTCGCGCACAATTTTTTGTGCGTCGATATCCGACGACGCTGCCGACAAGGGCACAGTCAAAAGCAGCATGACCAGTGTATGCAACTTTTTCATCTACGCCTCGTCGACAGGTTGGCTACTTATCTCGTGCAAGGCGTCGCGCTCGGAGCCAATGAGGATCGCCAGCCAGCGTGTTCGTTCGTCGCTTTCGAGCGCGAGTTTCAGTGTCATGCTCAGCGGCACAGACAGTAGCATTCCGACCGGGCCGAAAACCCATCCCCAGAAGACCAGCCCTACAAACACGACCAGTGGCGAGATGCCGACGCCGTAACCCATGAGCCTGGGTTCAATGAAGTTGCCGAACGCGACATTGATCGCGGCAAAACCGATTGCCGTGGCACCGGCCTCACCCGGCCCCAGTTGCACCAGTGCCAACAACACCGCGGGCACGGCCGCAATAATCGAGCCTATTGTCGGAATGTAGTTCAACAAGAAGGCGAGCATTGCCCAGAGCAGAGGAAAGTCGAGGCCCAATGACCACGTCAGTAAGCCCGCACATGTACCGGTCGCGATACTGACAATCGTCTTGATTCCCAGGTAACGCCCGAGGTTTTGCAGAAAGGCTCGCGGACGCTCAAGCGAATCCTCGCTACGACCAAAAGCGGCCTCAATCTTGGTGCTGACACTCGAGGCCTCCAGCAACATGAAAATCATCGTGAAGATGATGAGAAAAACATTGGTCAGAACATCTTTCATGCTGTTCAGAATAGTTGCGGCAAGGCCCATTACCCAACCCGGGTTAATCATTTTGCGAAGACTCTCCGGGGAGGCATCGATATTCAGCGTCTCGACGAAGAAATTTAAGACGCCGCCAACAATGACGCCCAGTCGTTGCTGGTAACCCGGCACCGCCGCAGTGAAGTCCGCGATCGAACTTCCAAGGACCAGGCCGACCGCTGCAAGAAATAGCATGATTCCGCTAACGATGAGGATCGCTGCGAGAAAACTCGGGATGCGCTTGCGTTGCAGCCACAGCATCGGCCGCACGGTGATCAGGGCAAGAAACGCGGCGATGAGGAATGGCACCAACAGCACTTTCGCCATTTGCATGCCATAAATAATGACGATAACCGCTGCCGATGTCAGCGCCGCAGTTCCCTTGTTTTCAGTGAGACTGTTCATCAGTCAGATGATCGCACACAAGCCAGCTTGCCGCATGCAGCACGACCCTTGCTATCCATGCATGAACTCAGGCTACTTCGGCGTTCGTGGTGTGTAGCTGTCTCGCTCTTCGGGCTGAATTTGCTGGATCTTGATTGTCCAGCGCGCCAGCGTCGAGCTGATCCTGAGCTGGTAGCGACCGGCTCCGTCGAAAAGTTTCACTCCGTTGCCGCGCCGTTTGGTGTGCAGTACGCGTCCGACATGACGCCCGGAAGGCGCCTCGACCAGCGTGATATCCAGCGCCACCAGTTTTTCGAAATCGCCATCCAGCCGCCAATCGAGCAGCCAGGGTGATTCGACGGTGAAGACCGCGGTCGTCGAATTGCCGGTACCGCGAAACTCCCTGACCGTATCAGCGGCCTGCGCGCCCGGTGCGGCCAACAATAGGACGAGTGTTGCCAACAGTTTTTGCATTCTTATATCCATTTAATAAGCGATGTTTCCCGCACCTGTTCTTGCTAGCAGTCGCCCGGAAGGCCACTGATCCATTGCTTCATTAACAACACGGCTTCGTCGTGCACCGTACTGCGTCCCAGTTCCGGCATCGCGATCGCCGGGTCCGTGTGCTGCATTCTAAACACCAGAATCGACTCATCCGGGCGACCGGGATAAATATCATACAGGCGATCGCCGCTACCTTGTCCAACCGCCGTCGGCGATTTGCAGATACCGAAATTACGATCCATTGGTGCATCGTAATTCAGGTGTAAGCCCGAGGTATCTGCAGCACCAGCCGGGTTATGGCAATGCGCACAGTTGATGTCCAAGTAGGCCCTGGCGCGTGCATCAAGCGACCCGATATCCGTATCTGCCCACGAAGCTGCGCGTGGCAACTCGCCGTCCACTTTTGTTAGGACCCCCGCGCGTTGCCATTGTTCGATCTGATTATTCCGGTTCAGGTGGCGGGCTTTCAGGCCGATCGGACGAATTTCGGCATTGCTGTGGTCGGACGCATGACAATTGGCGCATTGATTCGAATCAGGCACGACGTAATCAAATTGCCGCTCATCGGCGGCCGACACCAGCGTCAGGCGTTTCACATCGCCGGCGATTTCCAAAAAGGCTTCATTCTGAGCGGCGTTCCAGACATACGGGTATGCGCGCCAACCACTTCTGTAACGGACCAGCAAGCGAGTTTCGACGAGCAGGTAATCGTCCAGGTCGAGCTTCCCTTTCTCGTCTCGTCGTGCGCCACGATCTGCACGGATCACCGCTTGACTGGCCGCTGACCAGTGCCGCGCTTTCTCGTAGTGAAACGTCTTGCTAATAATCGTACCGAGCGGAAAATCAAACTCGTCCTGCGCATCGTAATTCGCGTGTTCACCCGCTGGCATCCAGACGGTGCGAAGTTTCAGCGCATAGTCCGAAAACAAGGGCGTATTCAATTCATAGGGCCACGCCTCACTACTGAATTCGACAGTGTGACCATCGGACAGGACAACTCCCCAGTCGCTGAGACGGTCGGGAACCTGGTCTTCGGCATGCAGAGTGACCGGCCTGGATTGTTTGCCACACGCTGCGAGGATGCCCGCAACTAGCAATACGAGAACCAGCCTGGGCATCAACCGTCCAGCGGCGGCGCAAGAACAACAGCAGGCAGCTTGCTGTGCTGGCATGCATGCTGCTGATCACCGACGACAACGTCCTTGCTATCGTTCCCAAGATCGACGTTTAAAACTTTTGCGGCGCCATTGTCGACGCAGATGGCAGCACTCGCAATGAGTTTTCCGTCGGCATCAAGCTTTTCAGGATTCGCGTAGCCATCCCAGAGAATGTCCGGAAAATGTCCGCTGAGTCCAAACAGATACGCCTTGAGCGCCTTCAGGTCGAGGCCATCCGGCGACGCGCCACCACCTGAAAATCGGTTGCCGTAAACATAGATCGTTTCGGGGTACGGGTCGTAATTGGGCGCCGGTTCTTTCTGGCCGAAGTAGCCGGTGGCAAAGTAACTCGTGATGATGATATTGGCGGTGTTGTTGTTGGCGATGTCGTTGTCGAATATTTCAACCTTGTCGTTTGAATTAACGACAACCCCGGAGCCCGCCGGAACACTTGCGACCGCAGTACCCTCAGCAGCAAAATTCCGGGTGTTGTTGTCCGAGATCGTATTCTGATAAACGCGAGTGCTGTGCCCGAGTTGCGGCAAGGCCGGCATGTTAAATACCAGGATGCCACCGGTGTTGTTGACGACCGTATTGCCGTACACATCGGCGTAGAAAGAATTCTCAATTTCGATACCGGCGACATTGAACTCGGCACGATTGTTGCGAACGACGATATTCTTCGATTGACCGATATAGATTCCGGCATCGGACGATGCAATCGCCACACACTCTTCAACCAGGACGTTCTCGGTCTGCACCGGGTAGATACCGTAGGCGCCGTTGCTTTCATCCGGGCCTTTCGTCCATTCGGTTCGCACACGACGAATCACGATATTGCGGCCTTCGTTGACTTTCAGGCCGTCGCCTGGCGTATCCTCAATGGCGAGATCCTCGATCGTGAAATCGCTCGCATTGACGAGCAATCCCTCGGCACCCTGCACCTGGTTCTTGAATGACAGGATGGTCTTGTCCATTCCGGCACCACGCACGGTTACACCCGAGACGTTGAGCGACAGTCCGCGATTGAGGTGGTACGTGCCCGCCGGTATGTCGATGACATCGCCTGCTTTGGCGTTAATGAACCTTGTTTGCAGTTCTTTGTGGAAGGCACTTGGCCCGGCATCACGCTCGGGGGGTGCATCCCTGGAACACGCTGCCAGCAGTAACAGGGCAACAGCAATCGTCGCGCAGGGTTTTGCCATGAAGCATCTCTTCAGTGGAGGTCGCGAAAGTATAGTACGCGCTCGAATGCGCCGCATCTGCACACGCACTTAAGACGAGCGCCGTCGTTTGCAGTCCCGCTCCCACTCCGGCTCGCCGGCAAAGCGCTCTACCAGGAAGTCGATGAAGGCTCGTACGCGAAACGACAGGTGTCGCGTTGGCGGGTAGACCGCGTAGGCCGGCGATTTGGGCCAGTCGTATTCGCCCAGTACCGGCACAAGGCTGCCACTGCGAATTGCCTGCGATGCGATGAACATCGGTTGCATGACAAGGCCTGTGCCAAGCGCTGCAGCATTGCACAGAAAGTCGCCGCTGCTCGCCCGCATTGCGCTCTTGAGTTTCACCGTTTTATTTTTGCCGTCGGCGCCCCGATACACCCACTTGTTCGGATCAGGGAGATTTGAGTAGACGAGGCAGCGGTGCTGCTCAAGGTCCTGCGGCGTCTCTGGCTCACCATGAACGCCAAGATAGTGCGGCGACGCAGAAATGACGGAACGACTTTCGAATAGTTTGCGGGCAATCAACGATGAATCCTGTAGATTGCCAATTCGCAGCGCCAAGTCAAAGTTGTCATTAATCAGGTCCACCCGCCGATCATTGAGATCCAGGTCAAACTCAAGCTTGGGGTGAAGTTTGTTGAAGGCGGCAATCGGCTTGCTCATGTGACGCACGCCGAATGACAGCGGCAGCGCTACTCGCAGCGTGCCGCGAAGCTCGCGGTGCTCCTGCTGCACACCGGCCTCAACCTCCGCAAGATCGGACAGCAGGCGCTTGCCATGCTCATAAAATCCGCGCCCCGAATCCGTCAGATTCAAAACGCGCGTCGTGCGGTGCAGCAATTGCACGCCGAGCCGTTCCTCGAGACCTGACACACGCCGGCTCACGGCCGATTTAGCCGAGTTCAGACGCCCGGCGGCAGCGGTGAAGCTGCCGGCATCGACGACGGCGACAAAGGTTTGTATGTCTTCGAATTTATCCATATTGTTGCGTTTGGTCGAACAATCTAATAATGAATGACCTATTTATCATGGATTGGAAAACAGTGAAACTACTGACTGCAGATTTCCACTGCGCATACGGAGCACGAACATGCAGCTAAAAGCAGTTAACATCCTTGAAATCAATGCCAGCGCCCGAAAAACGGGCTCGATCACGCGTGAACTGGCGGGTGACACTGTTGCCGCCCTCAGCGATCGCCACGGCCGGGTCAATATCAAGCGATGCGACCTTGCGGACGGTTTTCCGCTCGTGGGTGCCGACTGGATCGAGGCCAACTTCACGCCCGAAGAGGAGCGCAGCGCGGCGCACGACAACACGCTCGCCTTCTCGGACATGCTGGTCGATGAGCTTATCGAGGCCGACGTCATCGTGATCGGCGCACCGATCTACAATTTTTCAATCCCGGCAAGCCTTAAGGCCTGGATCGATATGATCGCCCGGGCACGAAAAACTTTTCGTTATACCAAGAACGGTCCGGTCGGATTGTTGTCTGATAAGACGGCCTACGTACTGGTCGCATCCGGCGGCGTAACGGTTGGCAGTGCGGCAGACTTTGCGACACCCTACCTTCGCCACGCGCTGTCGTTTGTCGGCATTACCGACGTTGAGGTGATTGCAGCGCAGGGCGCGAATGACGAATCGATGGATAATGCGCGGGCGAAAATTGCCGACCTCATTCATCTAACGGCCGAGGTAGCATGATGGCTATCCGGGCAAACGACATCAGGAGCATGAAATTGATTGAGCATATCCCTTCAGCAACGCGCGGCACTGCTGACCACGGCTGGTTAAAAGCGAAACACACGTTTTCGTTTGCTGGCTACAACAACCCCGAGCGTGTGCAATTTGGACCGCTGCGAGTCATTAACGAAGATCGAATCGCGCCGGGCCAGGGATTTTCCCAGCATCCGCATCGCGATATGGAGATTTTGACCTACCCCATTTCCGGATCAATCGAGCACCAGGACACGATGGGCAACGGCACGGTGATTCGTGCCGGCGACGTTCAAAGAATGACGGCAGGTCGCGGCGTCCAGCACAGTGAATACAATCATTCGAAGACCGATGAACTGCATCTGCTGCAGATCTGGATATTCCCCGAACAAAAAGATCTCGACCCGGGCTACGAGCAGACCGCCTTCACACGCGACGAGAAACTCAACCAGCTGCGACTGATTGCATCACGTGATGGGCGCGATGGCTCAGTGACGATTCACCAGCATGCTGATATTTATGCCAGTGTGTTGGAGGCGGGTCAGAATCTCGAACACTCTGTCGATGACTCGCGCAAGATTTTTGTTCAGGTTATCAGCGGCAAGCTTACCGTTAACGAACAGACGCTTGAAACAGGTGATGGCCTGCAAGTAGAAGGCGAAGATCAGCTACGGATCGGCGCGAAGATGGACGCGGAGTTTTTACTGTTCGACATGGGCTAGACTGTTGGCATGAATAGAGCGCTGATAGTCGTTGTTGTATCCGCATTGGTCGCGTGTGGCGGCGAATCCGCGTCGAGCGTGACAACACCATCGTCATCAGGGGTCACGCTCATTTCGGACGTTCAGGGGCCGGGCAGTTCGAGCCCGCTCGACGGCCAGACAGTCACCGTGTCAGGGATCGTCAGCGGCGATTTTCAGGACGGTGACGCCGACTCAACGCGTAACCTGGGTGGTTTTTATCTGCAACAGGCGACACCCGACGCCGACGCATTGAGCTCTGAAGGCATTTTCGTATTCGACGGAAATAATCCGAGCATCGATGTCAGCGTCGGCGATCACGTCGAGGCGACCGGAACTGTCGGTGAATATTTCGGTGAAACACAGATCAGCGCCACATCAGTCGTCGTAATCGGCAGCGGCATGATCCAGGCAACAGAGGTGAATCTGCCAGGCAGCGATACGCTCAGCAACTCGGATGGCAATCCGATAGCCGACCTCGAGCGCTATGAGGGCATGCTCGTTCGCTTCCCGCAGCAACTAACAATCAGTAATCTGCGCTTCCTGGAACAGTTCGGCGAAATCAGCCTGTCGCAGGGTGGCCGCGTATTCCAGTTTACAAATCATCATGTGCCGGACGCGGCGGCATACGCAGCACATGTGCGCGAAGCGGCCGCACGAACAATAATCCTCGACGACGGTCAGCGGCTGGCCTACCCAGCGGCTATCGCGTACCTGACGGCTGGGCCGACCGCGTCTTACTCGATTCGAATCGGTGATTCGATCAGCGACGTTACCGGTAACCTGCGTTATTCACGGGGCAGCGGCGGCAGTGGCGAAGAATCCTGGCGCCTGATGCCGACTGACCCAGTTGTTTTTGATGACAACAATCCGCGGCCTGCGGCGCCCGCAGTCGCTGGCACAACCCGCATCGCGAGTGCCAACGTACTGAATTTCTTCTCCGGTATCGACGGCGGTCAGCCAAATTGTGGGCCAGAAGGCCGCGACAATTGTCGTGGCGCCGACAGCGGCGTTGAACTTGACCGCCAGCTTGCAAAGACAAGTACGGTGCTGGCGATGATGGATGCTGATATCGTCGGATTGATCGAACTCGAAAACAATGCGAGCGCCTCGATTGCTGCGATCGTTGACGCATTGAACACGCGCCTTGGCACTAGCCGATATGCCTACGTCGATACCGGCACAATCGGCGATGGCGCGATCAAGACTGGCTTCATCTACGATGCCACAACGATTCAGCCTGCAGGCCGGTTTGCGATACTCGACACTGGCGTCGATCCGCGATTCAATGATCGGCGCAATCGACCAGCCCTTGCTCAGAGCTTTGAGGTGATCAGTTCTGCTGCGACCTTGACGGTACTCGTGAACCATCTCAAGTCAAAAGGATCGAGCTGCGATGCCGACGGCGACCCGAACACCGGTGACGGTCAAAGCAATTGCAATATCACGCGCAGCAATGCCGCCGCCGCCATCGTCGACTGGATCGCCACCGACCCAACGGGAAGCAACGATCCGGACTTTCTGATCATCGGCGACCTGAACGCCTACATCATGGAAGACCCGCTAAGGACACTGAAAAATGGCGGCCTGACGAATCTCTTGGAAAACAACAACGCCCCCTACTCTTTTTCATTCGACGGGCAGTCCGGTGCACTGGATCACGCGCTGGTGACCGACAGCCTTATCGGGCAAGTCGTTCAAACGATCGAATGGAACATCAATTCTGATGAGCCACAGCTACTCGATTACAACCTCGAAAACGGACGTGACGCGACCCTGTTCGATCCAGACTCGCCGTATCGGGCATCGGATCATGATCCGATTATTGTTGATCTCGATTTGACTGACTGATGACCCGGCCGAATGGCGGGCATCGGCGCCGTAGTCGATGCCACCGTTTGGGCACGCGCCACGCGATTGTGACGAGGACTTTGCGGGTTAGCTGTTAGGATGAGAACAGACCCAATGTGAAAAACCACCGGTGACCACGTGATTCAAGCGCCTGCTCCAAAGAGACATCTCGTACGAGCACTGACCCTGATCCCCGCTACAGCGATTATTTTAGCCAACATCATCGGCACCGGTGTATTCGTCAAGGCCCGGGTCATGACCTGCAACGTCGGCAGCCCCGAGATGGTACTGATCGTCTGGTTTGTCGCGGGATTACTGACATTGGCGAGCGCACTTGTCTATGCCGAGCTTGGCGCGATGATGCCGCGCTCGGGTGGCGAATTTAATTTTATCGGTGCGGCATTTGGACGGCGCTGGGCGTTTCTTTACGGCTGGACGAAGTCGGTAGCCTTGGGCGCATCCGTTGCGGCTGCCGCAATAATTATGGTCATTTTCCTGAATGATTTTACGGGCGGATCGTTACCGCCCCTGGCGCTTCAGGTGTTGCCGTTCCTCGTCATCATCGTGTCGACCGTCATTAATTTCCTGACGGTTCGAGCGAGCGGTCAGTTAGTGACTGTACTGACTTCCATCAAAATAACCCTGGTTCTGCTCGTCGGCATGGGTGCCTACCTGCTCGCCGACGGGTCGTGGGGAAATTACGCGATGAATGGCGCAACGGGCAGTTGTGACGGCGTGCCAGAGAGTTCGAAACTCGGCATACGCGGTTTCGGTGCGGCAATGCTTGGAGCACTTTGGGGCTACAACGGCTGGGCTATCATTGCGTCGCTCGGCGGTGAAATTAAGAACCCGGGACGTACCATTCCACGCGCGCTCATTGGCGGTACGCTACTTGTGATCACGCTATACCTGATGATCAATGCCGCGTATTTCTACGTCCTCACACCCCTCGAGGTGGCCAGCGTCGCCGAATCGTCCTCAGTTGCGGCAGAAGCTGCTTCACGATTCTTTGGCCCGGGTGTCGTGGCGCTGATGTCCGCCGGGCTGATGATCTCCGCCTTCGGAACACTGCACACCACGATATTGACGGGCGCGCGCGTACCGTTTGCCCTTGCACGCGTTGGCCTGCTTCCATCCATGCTGGGTTTGATTTCGGCGAATGCCGTGCCAACCGTTGCCGTGATGGTCATCGGTGTGTGGTCCATTGTCCTCACAGCAACCGGCACCTACGACATCCTGACCGATATCTATATCTTCGTTCTGTCGGTGTTTTTCTTCATGAGCGGTGCAGCACTATTCGTGCTGCGACGGACAGCGCCGGACGCGAGCCGCCCTTACCGTGTTTGGGGATATCCATTCGTCCCGGGCCTGTTTCTGTTGGTCACGGGATATCTGCTCATCAATACCTTCCTGGCAACACCGTCTCGAGCGATCGCCGGAATCGGCTTGATTGTTTTAGGCCTTCCTATATACGAATACTTCACCCGTCGTGGCGGCGAACTGCCTGAACCTGGCTGGCTGGGGGATGAATTCTAGTGAGACTCTGATTAATTCAGGCTGAGTAAAACCTCATGGAGATCACTTCGTACGACTTCGACTGCGTCAATGATCCGATCTTTCGCCGCCCTGCTCTTTCCGAGTTTCACGAAATCGGCATTCCAGACATCGTAAAGCGCCGATGCGGATTCGGGCACGGTACCCGCCGCGACCTGTGAAAGATCACGAATAGTCAGGACCTCGGCCCAGGCCTCACGCAATATGGCGTCACCGTCAATGTTCTTGCCAAAGTGCCGATCCATGGTCAGTTGTTGCAGATCACCCAGCATCAATAACATTTGGATCGACACGAGCCGCTGGTTGCGATTGTGTTCGCTGGCTTCGTTTCGCCAGGTGTTGTAGCCCAGGCTGGTGATCGCAATGGCGAGACTGATGAGTGCGACGGTGTTGCGGCGGAGTTGTTCTTTGATGGTTGAAGCTTTATTCATGAGCGTTTTTCCATAGCTTATTGCGACCATGCCGATGCAGCCAGACAAGCCATGCAACCGACAATAATCCCAGTAGTGCGGTCCCGGCCAGAAACAGAAAATAATTCTGATGCCCGACTATTCCGGGATTGGCATCCAGTATGCGACCGCCGATCGGGGCGAAAAAAATATCGGGCGTATACCCGACCATCGATATGAAGCCGACAGTCGTGCCGGTGAGAAAGGCTGGCGTCCGGCTCTCTCCCAGCAATGCGAAATAAATACCTCTCAATGCGTAAACTGCGACATAACTCGCGAAAAAATTTATGTAGATGATCGCCGCGCCTGAACCTGACGGTGTTAGCACAGACCAGGTCGTATAGGACAACAATAGAATCCCGAATACCACGGCAATTGAATGCGATGCCCTGAAACGATCAGCGACCAATCCCGCGAGCAGTGCGGCGACCGGTCGCGTCCAGGCCCCGTAACTCGCAAGTCTCGCACCCTCTACTTCGTCCATGCCAAAGACCTCGACCGCGTACAGTGAGTAATTGTCGAGCCCCCGGAATGCGCAGTAGGCGAACAATATGACGCATGCCTGCGCCCAGACAGCCGGCTGGCGCAGGACGATCGCAATGCCGCGAAACGGACTGGGTTTGGCCACCCGTTCTCGCTTGTGCGCCGGTATCGCAAACCAGGCGAGAACAGCGGCGAGAAAAGTGACCAGTGTGTACAGCAATACAACGGTTCGAAACCCCGCTTCGCGCTCTTCGTCTGTGGCCATCCGTGCGTTATCCGGAAGAAATGACCCCAGCACGTAAACTGCAAACAATGACAACGACGCTGCGGCCAGTCCACGGCCGCCTTCAAGCAGCCCGAAGGCAACACCTTGCGACTGATTACCGCCCCATTCCCGGGTAGCGACAATCAATGCGCCCCACATGAAAAAGATCGACGTTACACCCCAATATCCGTACAGCACCGACATGCCAAGCGGCCCGGGCAGGCTTGCCATGTAGAGCCCCCCGATCGCTGTCGAGAACAGTGATATGACCATGAGGGTTCGAGCCGAGATATGATCGGCCAATACACCGCCCGGAAAATAGCACAGCACCGCCGTGATTCCGTAGATCGCCGTGATATCACCGAGCGCGGTATTGGAAAAAGCAAACACCTCAAGCATCGTCGGCCGGAAAAAGCGCGGCACGTTGAATGGCAGGCCGAAAACGAATTCGCCTGCGACGATCAGTGCCAGCATCATCAAAAATCTACGCATCACGTTTCATTCGAACGGTTCAGCTTCTCAGTCGGTAACCGGTCTTGAATATCCAGCGAACAACCAGCAGGCAAACAATCAAAAAGCCAATGGTGGTCACAAGGCTGAGTACAATGCTGACGTCGGCATTTTCGTAGAAGCTCCCGCGAAAACCACTGATCAGGTAAACGACCGGGTTGAACAAGCTGATTGTCTGCCAGACCGGCGGCAACATGCTGATTGAATAAAAGGTACCGCCCAGAAACGTCAGCGGCATGATCACCAGTACTGGAACGATTGTCAGCTTCTCCCAGCCTGTTGCCCAGATACCGAGAATGAACCCGAACAGACAAAACGACACGCAAGTCAGGATCAGAAACGACACCATGACAAAAGGATGTGCGATTTCAATATCAACGAAGAAACTGGCCGTAAACAAAATGATGCCGCCGATGATCATCGACTTGCTGGCCGCCGCGCCGACATACCCGAACAATACCTCCACATAGGAAATGGGCGCAGACAGCAGCTCGTAGATCGTGCCCGTAAACTTCGGGAAGTAGATTGCAAACGACGAGTTTGAAATACTCTCGGTCATGATTGCCAGCATGATAAGACCGGGCACGATAAACGACCCATATCCGACGCCATCTATTTCAGTGATGCGCGAGCCGATCGCCGAACCAAAAATTACAAAATAAAGTGACGTCGACAGCACCGGCGCGACGATGCTCTGAACAACTGTTCGGAACATACGCGCCATCTCATAGCGGTAGATGGCTTTGACGGCCCGGAAATTCATTAGCGCTTTTTCACCAGGTCGACAAAGATCTCTTCAAGTGAACTTTGCGAGGTATGCAAATCGTTGAAATGTATGCCGGCCTCACCAAGATCACTGAGCAGCGCCGTAATGCCGGTGCGTTCACGAGCGGTATCATAAGTGTAGGTCAGGTCGTTTCGGTCCTCGCTGAGCTCAAGCTGATAATCCTTCAATTGCAGCGGCACTTCGGCAAGTGGCGCCTGCAGATTCAATACCAGCTGCTTCTTGCCAAGATCGTGCATAAGCTTGTCTTTTTGTTCCACCAGAATTATCTCGCCGTGATTGATCACGCCGACACGATCAGCGAGTTGTTCGGCCTCTTCAATATAGTGTGTCGTCAGAATTACAGTCACACCCTGGTCGCGCAAAGCCGATACAACGTTCCACATATCCTGGCGCAACTCCACATCGACGCCGGCTGTTGGTTCGTCCAGAAAAAGCACCTCGGGCTCGTGCGCCAATGCTTTGGCGATCAGGACGCGACGCTTCATGCCGCCCGACAATTGCATGCTAATGGTATCTTTCTTGTCCCATAGCGACAGCGAACGGAGAACTTTTTCGAGGTACTCCGGGCTCGCTGCCTTGCCAAACAGGCCGCGGCTGAAGCGGCAGGTATTCCAGACTGTCTCAAACGACTCGCTCGCCATCTCCTGCGGTACGAGGCCAATTCGGGACCGAGTCTGCCGGAAATCACGCTGGATATCGAAACCATCGACGGACACACTGCCACTCGTCGCATTGACGATGCCGCAAACGATATTGATCAGCGTAGTTTTTCCCGCACCGTTTGGTCCCAACAAGGCGAAAATCTCGCCTCGATCGATATCGAGACTGACCTCGTTGAGCGCCTTGAAGCCGCCCGCATAGGTCTTTGTTAGACCGTTAATCGAAATCATGGATTGCATGCCGACAATGATACGATGCTTTTCACCTGAAAATCTTCGCGACTACGACCGGGACATTAATACCGCGCAACAATGCCAGCAGCACCGCCATCTAGAATTTGAGTGCATCTGCATAAGCGAACAACCCGGCTGAACCGCCCGTATGCAGGAACACGATTTTCTGTCCTTTCTTGAATCGCCCCTGCCGAATGTAGTCAATCATTCCCGCAAGCGCCTTGCCGCTGTAAACCGGATCGAACAACAGGCCCTCGAAACGCGCCAGCATCAACACCGCTTCGTTCATGCCATCGGTCGGCACACCATAACCCGCACCAATGTAGTTGCAGTCCGCGACGATATCTTCGCGAACAACGCAATTCGGGGCCGATACCAGCTCGGCGGTTTCGACAGCCAGTTTAAAAACGCGCTCTTCCTGCACATCCTGTGGCGCGTTGACGCCGATACCGAGAATTGGCAGTTCGCTACCGCTGCCACGGAGACCGACAACGAGCCCGGCATGCGTACCGGCGCTGCCCGTTGCCGAGATAATGTGGTCGATCTCGAGCTTTTGCTCATCGAGTTGTTGCAGCAACTCTATGCCGCAGTCAACGTAACCAAGCGCCCCCACGGGATTTGATGCGCCTCCCGGTATAAAATAGGGCGCGCCACCTTTGGCGCGAACTTCATTGCTGATTTCACGCATGGCCGCGTCAAAGTCCGTTCCCGCCGGATACTCGCGCAGATTCGCGCCGAATATTCGATCAAGAAATACATTGCCCGAATTTCTGTAGGTATCGCCTGGCTTCGTCACGCGGTGCTCGAGCATGACCTCACACGCGAGACCCAATTTGCAGGCCGCAGCGGCTGTTTGGCGTACATGATTCGATTGAATCGCGCCAACGGTGATTATCGTGTCCGCCCCTTTCGCCAGCGCCTCGCCCATCGAGAACTCCAGCTTACGGGTTTTATTTCCGCCGGTGGCGAGGCCAGTGCAGTCGTCACGCTTGACATAAATATCGGGGCCGCCCAGGTGCTCCGTCAATCGTGGCAGGAACTCCAGCGGCGTGGGCAGATGTGCGAGTTTCGCTCGCGGAAAATCAGACAACAGCATTTTTGTTTTCCTTGTGGAAATTTATGTATTTGCGATGGCTCATTCGCAGCCCATGGCGAGCGCGACCGTCTTTTTCGCAAGCTCGTCCGTCGACGAAATAAAAGCAACATTGAACATTGATTCATCCAGCACTAACGGAAGTTCAGTGCAAGCGGCGATTAGTACTTTCGCACCTCGAGTGACTAAACGATTGGCCTCTTCACGCACCGCCGTCACCAGTTCGCTGGACAGATCGCCGCCTTTGATGCGCTCGACCAGGGACATTAAAGCCGCAAGCTCGTCGGCAGTTTGCGTTATCACCGGGCGACCGCCGTCTGCCAGCGCCTGCTGATAGAGTCCGGCCGTAAAACAGCCAGGCGTCGTCATCAGCCCGATGGCACTATCGTTGCTGCTTCGTGACAGGGCCGATTCGACGCTCGCGTCAATGATACTGATAAACGGAACGCTACTCGCAGCCTCTATATCGGCTTGCCACGCGTGGGCAAGATTGCAGGGCATGACCAGCAAATTGGCGCCGGCAATTTCGAGGCGACGAGCCATCGCTGCGAGCGTCGGTCCGGGACTTTCGCCCTCGCCTCGCATGGCCTTTTGCCTGCTTGGAATTCGCGGATTGTGCTCGACAAGCATACGCAGGTGCTGCTGGTCGTTTTCAGCGGGGGTCCGGTCCATGACGCGCGCCATGAAGTCGACGGTTGCGGCCGGTCCCATGCCACCGATTATTCCAACAACTTTATCCGCTTTCACGCCGGTTCACCGCCTGTTCGATTACGGCAAACATCTTACACTGCTTGTGCTAGCCGGATTTGCGTTTGAGCGTACCGTCCTCGGCCATCATCATTTGCGAAGAATCCAGATCGACCTGGTTGCGACCCGCTCGTTTGGATCGATACAAGGCGCTATCCGCACGAACGATTGTATCGGACAGGCAGGTATCCTTGTTTGATATTGTCGCGACACCGAAACTGGCGGTCATTTTGAGCGGAATTCCGTTGATTGCCATCTCATCCGACTCAACTCGAGATCGCAGTTTTCCCGCGATCTCGAGTGCTGCGTCAATACGTGTTCCAGGCAGGATTAACGCGAACTCTTCTCCACCAACCCGTGCCAGAATATCTTCTGTGCGGCGATTGTTGGTAAGAATCTTCGAAAAATGCACCAGTGCATCATCGCCACAGGCGTGACCAAATTCGTCGTTAATTCTTTTGAATCGATCGATATCGGTCATCACCACAGATACCGGGCGACCGGTTCGGCGTGCATTGGCATAGGCTCGGGTGCCCTGTTCGCCGAGACCGCGTCGGTTCAGTACGCCAGTCAATTGATCGCGAATTGCGATGTCTTTCATGTCAATCGAAATGTCCGATGCCAGCATGAAGATGACGAACATGCCGGTTGCCATGTAGCCAGCGGGTAGCGTCATGAAATTGAAATTCAGATAAAGAGACTGGTAGACACTGTCTCCGCCGGGCCCCTGCATTGCAGCCATCACGGCCGCGATGCCTTGCGCGATGGCAAACAGTACCAGGCTGGCGGCAGCCGCCCATTCCGCGGGTCGGGTTTTTTCGCGGTGCCGGACAATCATCAGTGCAGATAGGAGGAGCGTGACAGAAGCCGCAGCCGGAACGATCGCGGTGCGCAAGCCGATATTGGGATCAATCACCGTCGCCCAGATGACGCCGGCGAGGACCAGCGCCGATATCGGCCAGAGATTGCCAGGCAGGTATTGGCAGTGGGTACGTTGGCAATGACCACGAATGCCGAGCGTGATGACGACAAGTGCGAACGCATTGACCGTCAGCCGGTAGGTTTCAAAACTGGGAAATATGTCCGGCTGAAGATTGAAAAACCATTGGGCCGCGGCGGCAAGAAAGGCGAGAGACCAACTCAGCGCGTGGGCCATTTCGCCCATAGTTTTCCAAGCGATAAAAAAAATGATCGACAAGGTAGTACTTGCCAGTATCATCGCGACTATTATGTAGTACACCTGCGACGTCATTTCACATCTGTTTGATTCAATACCGATAAGAATCTATTGTGCATGGCGCCGCGCGCCGATTAGTTGACACAGTGCACATAACAACAAGGAATAAGCGGAGTATTGCATGCAACCCCTGCCCCCAAGCGACTGGCATCCGTCCCTGCAGCACATTATTGATGATATGCAAGGTGAGCCACTCAACATTCATAGCCTGCTCGCCAATCACCCGGCCTTGCTCAACGCCTGGTGGAATTATCGCAATTACACAGTCCTTGGCGGCGCGCTGGAAAGTCGCGAAACCGAAATCGTCATTCTTCGCGTTGCGGTGCAACTGCGCGCCTGGTACGAGTGGGCCGCACACGTTGATCGCGGCCTCTCGGCAGGACTAACACTGGCAGAAATCGAACGCGTCGCGGCGGGGCCTGCAGCAAAAGGCTGGCGTGCCAGTGATGCTGCGCTGCTCGCCGCTGTCGATGCACTGATTGCACAGCATGGCCTTCCCGAAGCATTGCGCGTTGAGCTGCAGCAGCACTTTTCCGATCACCAGATCATGGATATCATTTCGATACAGGGCATGTACGTGACGCTTGCCTGCATGATTGGTACCTGGGATATTCCGATCGAAGACGAGCTGACACAGCGACTGCCGCCAACTGTCACGCAAGAATCGTTTCAGGACCTGTTAGCGGCGGACTGTCACTGATTTGATTTGTGCATAGACCTTGTCGCCGGCTTGCAAACCTAGCGCCTCAGTTGACCGCCGCGTAATCCTGGCGATCAGGTAGTCGTTGCCCAGTTGCAATTTGACGAGGTCTGTCGCCGTATTCTCAGCATGGATCGCGACAATCGAACAAGGCAGAATATTCAGAATCGTACTCGACTCCGCTTTCGCACGACTCAGGCTGATGTCACTGGCGTTGACTCGTAAGCGCACCTTATCCGAGCGAAAGAATCCTGGCGCCCAAAACCGTCCGCCCGAAAACTCAAACGCCGTCAGGTCGAACGCCTTGTCATATTCAATTTTCCTGGCATCCAGAACAGCACCCGCGTTGCGACCGCTCAACTGTGGCAAATCGGTTCGCGAAAGTACTTGCTGCAACTCACCTTCGGCGACAAGCGCACCATTGTCGAGTATCAGCAGATGATCACTAAGGCGACAGATCTCATCGATGTTGTGGCTGACATAAACAATTGGTACCGAGGTTTCGGCATGCAGGCGATCCAGGTACGGCAAGACATCATTACGACGTCGTTCGTCCAGCGCCGAGAGTGGCTCGTCCATCAGGATCAGCCTGGGTGACTGGCAAAGGACTCGTGCAATGGAAACGCGTTGCGCCTCACCACCGGACAAACCTGCCGTGGGCCGATCCAGCAACGCGCCTATTTCCAGCAATGATGCAACATCATCGACAGAAACCCCGGATGCGACATTGCGACGCATGCCAAATTCGATATTCTTGCGCACGTTCAAGTGCGCAAACAATTGTGGCTCCTGAAAAACGTAGCCAATACGCCGCTTGTGCACGGCGACGCTGTCGTGAGGGGCTGAGCGCTCCAGCCCGGCGATACAACGCAAGAGCGTAGTCTTGCCTGAACCCGACTCTCCAAAAACTCCAGTGATGCCTCGATCCGGAATAGCCGCCTCAACATCGAGTGTAAATTCCCCGAGAGAAACCCTGTGCTTGATGGCGATCCCGCTCATCGTCTGTGCCACCGACGATTGATCACAAACATGGCAAGCAGGCTCGTGAAAGCGAACGCCACCAACACCAGCGACAGCCGATGCGCGGCGCTGTAGTTCAGTGTTTCAACATGATCAAATATCGCGATGGATACGACACGAGTTTCGCCCGGTATGTTGCCGCCGACCATCAGTACCACGCCAAATTCTCCCAGCGTATGCGCGAAGCTCAGGACGGCGGCGCTTACGAAACCACGGAACGACAGCGGCACTGCCACAGATAAGAACGCATCCAGTTTTGATGCGCCGAGCGTCCAGGCCGCTTCGATGTTTTTACTCGGTACCGCCTCGAACGCGGATTGCATAGGTTGAATCGCGAACGGCAGGCTGTAAATACAGGACGCGATGACCAGACCTGCGAACGAGAATGTCAGGGTCTCACCTGTGACTTGCACCCACCACTCGCCAATCGCGCCATACGGACCGAGCACAACGAGCAAGTAGAAACCCAATACGGTCGGCGGCAAAACGATGGGCATCGCAACGATAGCCTGAACGACCGGTTGCCATCTGGAACGTGTCTGCGATAGCCACCAGGCCAGGGGAGCACCGAATACAATGAGTATCAGGCTTGTCACCAACGCGAGTTTTGCCGACAGAACGAGCGGGCCAAGATCCATATCAGTAACCGTGCTCACGGAGCAGTTCAATCATTGGCGGTGACAGAATAAAGTGCAGAAACTGCTGCGCTTCGGCAGGTCGCTTCGACTTTGTCAGTACCACCCCGGCCTGGCGTACACTGGCCTCCGTTGTATACGTTTCGGACAAGGCCACCAGGCAAGTCGCCGTGAAAGCCTGGTTTGCGAAGGCCTGCGACGCGGCCACCAGGCCGAAAGCCGCATTCCGCGTCGCGACGAACTGAAATGCCTGCGCGATGTTTTCGCCGTAGACCAGGCTGTCGGAAACCTGGTCCCAGAGCCCTGCTGCCTGCAACACACGCTTTGCGGCGAGTCCATAGGGGGCCGTTTCCGGATTTGCGATCGCGAGCCGTGAATAATTTCCCGCGATAAATTCATCGTAACAACTCTCTTTTTCAAATTGCGGATCGTTCGACCAGAGAATCAGGTGACCGGTCGCATAAATAGCGAAAGTGCTTGCGACGGCGAGCCCGTTGTCAACCAACAGGCGCGGTCGCTCGGTATCCGCCGCAAGGTAAACGTCGTACGGGGCACCGTTGACGATCTGCGCATACAGATGACCGGTCGAGCCCGATGTGATGCGGACCGGAATATCGGTCGCGTGCGTAAACGCCGTCGCTACGTCTCTTGCTGTCGCCTGAAAATTGCTCGCGACCGCAACCGTCAAGCCCTCTGTCGCATTGGCACTCATCGCGGCCATACCCAATAACAGCGAGACCATACGAAGAGTTGTCACGACTGGTTCTAGCCGGCGAGTTGTGCTTTTTTCTTGCGGCGATACTGATGCAATAGCGGCTCAGTGTAGCCACTCGGCTGATCAACCCCTTCAAAGACCAGCGCACAGGCTGCCTGAAAGGCGATGCTGCTCGTAAAGTCGCCACTCATCGGCGTATAGAATGTGTCGTCGGCATTTTGCTTGTCGACGATCTCTGCCATTCGCTGCAGCGTTTCGAGCACCTGCTTTTTAGTCGTCACTTTGTGTAGCAACCAGTTCGCGATGTGCTGACTCGATATCCGAAGAGTCGCGCGGTCTTCCATCAGGCCAACATCGTCAATATCGGGTACTTTGGAACAACCAACACCCTGATCGATCCAGCGCACAACGTAGCCGAGAATTCCCTGTGCATTATTATCCAATTCCTTTTGGATCATCTCCGCCGTCAGTTTTTCCGTCGAGATCAGCGGCGGCGTCAGTATGTCATCGAGACTGGCCAGTTTGCGCTTCGCGAGTTTCTTCTGCACTTTGCGAACATCGACAGCGTGATAGTGCATAGCATGGAGCGTTGCGGCAGTTGGTGATGGTACCCAGGCGCAATTGGCGCCGGCCTTCGGATGCGCCTGTTTTGTCTCGACCATCTGGCGCATTTCATCCGGTTTCGGCCACATGCCTTTGCCGATCTGCGCCTTACCCGGCAGTCCGCAGCGGATTCCAATATCGACATTCCAGTCTTCGTAAGCTGTAATCCACGGCTCACGTTTGATCGCCTCTTTTGGCAGCACCGGTCCCGCTTGCATACTGGTATGAATTTCATCACCGGTGCGGTCGAGAAAACCCGTATTAATAAAAACAACGCGGTTTTTTGCGGCACCAATACAGGCTGGAAGATTGACTGTCGTGCGGCGCTCTTCATCCATGATGCCGACTTTGATCGTATCGGCCTGCAGCTCAAACAACTGCTCAACGCGTCCGAACAACGTGTCAGTAAACGCAACCTCATCGGGGCCGTGCATTTTCGGCTTGACGATGTAAATGCTACCGGCCCGGCTGTTAGCCTGCAGTCCATCCCGGCGTCGATCTGTCATCGCACACGCGGTCGTCATGATCGCGTCTAGAATGCCTTCGAAGACTTCGTTGCCATCGCGATCGAGAACGACGTCGGTCGTCATCAGGTGCCCGACATTCCGCACCAACAACAGACTGCGTCCGGACAACACCAACGCTTCGCCGTCGGCACCCTTGTAGATGCGATCTTTCGCGAGCCTGCGCGTTGACGGCTTACCACCTTTCGAAAATACGGCTTCGAGATCGCCCTGCATCAGGCCCAGCCAGTTTCGATAGACGTCGACCTTGTCTGCCGCGTCGACCGCTGCGACCGAATCCTCGCAATCCTGAATCGTCGTCACTGCCGATTCCAGGATCACATCCGCAACATTGGCGGTCGCGCCCCTGCCAATCGGGTGGTCGGGATCAATCAGGATCTCAATGTGCAAGCCATTGTTTTTAAATAAATAACGACAGCTAGTGTCGCTGTCGGCGTAGCCGCAAAATTGCGAGGAATTGGCCAGGCCGCGTGTCTCACCACTAGCCAGTGATGCGACAAATCGCAAGCCGTCCCTGGCATGATCCACACCGTAAGCATTGACGTCGGCATGGCTAATGCCGTCGAGTGGCACCGCGCTATCGAGAAACGCCGTGGCGTGACGAATAACGGCAGCACCGCGAGTTGGATTGTATCCCTCGCCCCGTTCCTGACCGTCGTCATCCGCAATGACGTCAGTACCGTACAAGGCATCGTACAAACTGCCCCAACGCGCATTTGCTGCGTTGATTGCGAAACGCGCATTGCTGACAGGAACGACCAGTTGCGGCCCGGCAACTTCTGCAATCTCGGCGTCGACGTTATTCGTTTCTATGGTTGGAAACTCGTCAGTCGGCTTCAGGTAGCCGATGTTCGTCAGAAATTCGCAATATTCGGCGTGATCGAAATCACTACCCGGTCGTGCCTTATGCCACTTGTCAATCTTGCTTTGCAGATCTGTCCGAATCTGCAGTAGCTCGCGGTTCGCCGGTGTCAGGTCATCAATGATCGCCTCGACACCGCTCCAAAAAATGCCCGAATCGAAGCCAATCGCGGGCAGCAATTCATCTTCAACAAAGTGCTGAAATACGGGGTCAACGTTAAATTTATGCGCCATTATTCGAACACTATTCGAAGCGCGAGATAGGGCGCAAGATTGAAAATAACGACTGCGAACTTAAACTGGCCTATCAGGCGATACATTGTGCGATCCAGGTCCTCGCGACTCATGGACGTGACCAGCGCCTGGCTGCGGTAGACGACATTCGGCATTAACCAGATCGCGAGCACCCAAAACAACATCAAGCCAAAGTTGATTACCATGCACCAGCCAAGAACGGCGATTAAGTTGTCGACCGTCATGTCGAACTCCCATTACTGTGTGACAGGCCTTAGAGTATACGATCCAGGCAGAGAGAGGCTAATTGGCAAGCGAACGACGGAATTTTCGCATGCCGCCGATCCAGCGATCGTAGTCGCTGCATTTGCGCTGTATATAGGTGGTGACCGTCGGGTGCGTCAAAATCAGGAAACGGCCTTCAAGTGCTTGCTCAATGATCATGTCGGCAGCCGTCTCCGCTGGCAATATGCCATCGACGTCATTGCCACGAAATCCGCCTTCTGTTGTGCCTGAGTCGTCCTCGATGCCGATCATCCGCGTCGCAACCGCTTGCGGACAGGCCACCGACACCGCGATGCCCGAATCGCCATAGTCTATCGCCAGTGATTCGCTGAAGCCGACCGATGCATGTTTGGTCGCCGAATACGCGGCATCGCCAATCTGGCTCAGAAGTCCGGCCGCCGACGCAATATTGATGAGACGACCGCCGCCGCGCTCAAGCATTTTCGGAATAAGCGCGCGGGCTGCGAATACCTGTGCCATGACGTTGACGTTCCAGCTCGCGGCCCAGCGGTCGGCAACCGGATTCATACCACCTTCAGCCGAAATCGCACCGCTCTTGCCGTCACCGAATCCAACGCCCGCATTGGAAATAAAGAGATCAATCGCACCCACTTCGGCTTCAACCTGATTGATCATCTCGATCATGGCCGCTTCGTCACTCACATCGACTTGGTGTGCAACACCTCCGATCGCGGCGGCGACCGTTTGCGCCGATTCGCCATCCAGATCGGCGACAACGACCTTCGCACCGTCGCTCGCAAGGCGACGACAAAGCGCCCGCCCGATTCCGTGACCACCGCCAGTCACAACCGCTACCGCAATTGAATCCATGTCAAAGCCGGTCCCGAATCGTGTAGTACAACATGCCAAGCACCATACCGGGATAGCGGAGCAGTGTGCCACCGGGAAACCTGTGAATCGGAAAATCGGCCATTACATCGAAACGCGAAGCGGTGCCTGTGACGGCTTCGGCAATGACCTTGCCCGCGAAAGTCGCAGTGGAAATTCCGTGACCGGAATAGCCCTGGCCGAAAAATACATTTGGCGAGAGTTTTCCGATGTGTGGCATTCGGTTCACGGTTACCGCCAAGGTGCCGCCCCAGGCATAGTCGATCGCAACATCCTTAAGTTGCGGAAACAGCTTCAACATGTAGGGGCGTACAAATCTGGCAATATCGCGTGGAAAACCGGCACGGTAATTCTCACCGCCGCCGAACAGCAATCGATGGTCCTCGGACAAACGGAAATAATCGACAACAAAACGGGTGTCGTGCACGCCGTACCGCCCATCAATCAATGCCCGGGCCCGCGACTCGCCCAATGACTCGGTTGCAATCATGAAATTGTTAATGGGCATCATCTTGCCCGCCACTCGCGGCTCCAGATCACCGAGGTAGCCATTGCAGGCCAGTACGACGAATGGTGCTTTCACTGAACCCTTGTCCGTTTCGACGATCGCCGGATCTGTGTGTGAGTATTTTATTACGCGAGAGTTTTCATAAATACGAACGCCCTGCTCGAGAGCAGCCCTGGCGAGACCCAGGGTGAAATTCAGCGGGTGTATGCTCAGCGCTTCAGAGTCATACAGGCCCTCGAGAAAGTCATTGGTCGCGACCCGCGCGCGAGTTTCTTCAGCGTTTAGCGCCGCACAAAACGGATAGTCGTAGCGTTCGGCGAGTACATCGGCCAGTTCCCTGGCATGACCGAGGTAGCCTTTTTTGTGAATACCCAGAAGTTGACCACGTTGCAAGTCACAGGGGATATCGTGTTTTTCGACACGCCCTTTAATCTCGGCTTTCGCCTCTTCTGCGAAATCCCACAGTAATCTTGAGCGCTCGAAGCCAAACATTTTTTCGGCGTCTGTCACTTCCATACGCTGGCCGCTGCCAATCAGGCCGCCGCAACGGCCGGATGCCCCGAAGCCAATCCGCTCCGCTTCGAGCAACACAACATCGAGTCCACGTTCCGCCAGGTTAAGTGCGGCCGAGAGGCCCGTGAAGCCGCCACCGATAACGCAAACGTCAGCGCTGCGGGCGCCTTCGAGCGGCGCGCATTCGCGTGCGCCGACGGCGGTCGCTGTGTAGTAGCTCTCGGGATACCCCGACATCAAGGTCATATTGAAACCTTCGGCTTGATCGGACTGCCGTCGAAGAAGCGATGCAGGCGAAGCGCGGAAATATCGATACCGGAGTCTTTACCGGTCAGCATGCCGGCAGCCGCTTTACCCGCACCGGGCCCCAGGCCAAAGCCGTGACCGCTGAAGCCCATCGCAATATGAAATCCGGGCAAGCTGTCGATCGCGTCAATCACCGGAACAATATCGGGCGAAGACTCGATCATGCCTGCCCAGGTTTCGACAATTGGCGTGTTGCTGAGTTGCGGGAAGATCGTATCCAGGTTTTTGCGTATGCCCTTGAGTGCCCGCGACGACGGCAGTGGGTTCAGCACACGCTTATCTTCAAACGGCGTCGGCGCATCAAGTGCCCATGATTTTGGCATTGACCATGCATCCATGAACTCGCGTCCGAACGACAGTTTCACGATCTTATGTTGCTGCATGAGCGCGGGCAGGAACTTGAAAAAGTACTTAAACGAAGCGGGCGTTACCAAATGCCCCAGTACTGACCCGTGCGCGACCGTGTAGCCGCCGTCCTGGCGACGGCGTATGCCCAGTCGCTCATCAAAAACATTGCCGCTCAAAACTGCGTCGGCGGGTGCCGTTCTTGCCACCGTGCCAAGCACCTGCAACTGCGGCACGTTGATGCCCAGTGATCGACAGAACAAAGAGGTCCAGGCCCCGCCAGCGCATAACACCGTCGATGTCTCAATCACGCCATGCTCGGTGACCACAGCCGATACATTGCCCGCGGTGGTTTCCAGACCGCGCACGGCGCAAGCGGTCAGGATACTGGCGCCACTGCGTTCGGCCGCGCGAGCAATGGCAGGCGCTGCCTTGTGTGGTTCGGCCCGCCCGTCGCTCGGCGTGTACATGGCGCCCGCCCAATTGATCGCGGATGCCGGGAGCAGTTTCTTCAGCTCCCTGGCATTGATCAGCCGCGTATCAATGGCGTATTCCCGGCCGATATTCACCCAGTCTTCAAAACCCCGCAGTTGCTGCTCCGAGTTTGCCGTGAACAAGCAGCCGCCTCGAGTAAAGCCCACGTCTTCACCAAGCTCTTTTTCAAGGCTCTCCCAGATGCGAAGACTCTCAAGCATCATGGGAATCTCACGTGAATCACGACCCTGCACGCGAACCCAGCCCCAGTTGCGCCCCGACTGCTCACCGGCGATGTGGCCTTTCTCGCAGAGCACGACGTCGATACCCTGCCTCGCTAGCGTCCACGCCGTCGATACACCGACAATCCCGCCACCAATGATGACCACATCCGCCTTCAGAGGTATCTGCGCAGGTGCTTCAAACGGCCTGTTCCAGGTCGACGCGACAATTGCGTCCTTGCAAGTTTTCATTGCTGTTGCCCCACAATTTCGATTGCTATACGGTATCGATCCGATGAATCATCCCGTCCCGTCAGTATCCGACATACCACCACTGATCGCGACCTCTGTCGTGCGTGGCGGTCAACAGGGTCAAAGCCACGACGGCGTTTGTATTGTCGATCCTGCATCGCATCCAGTGCAACAGATGCTCGATTGGAATACAGCGAATATCGAATCGATTGCTCCGCTTGCAGGGCATTTACTGCACGTTTGAACAAACCGAACAGGAGTAGTTGATGGCTGGATATTCAACGACACCACTGGCGAAAAAGCTCGGCATCAAAGCCGGTACGCGGCTG
Organism: Woeseiaceae bacterium; assembly: GCA_021773115.1. Classification (GTDB taxonomy): domain Bacteria; phylum Pseudomonadota; class Gammaproteobacteria; order Steroidobacterales; family Woeseiaceae; genus UBA1847. The sequence goes on from JAJFKS010000006.1 coordinate 442,166, forward strand.
CGCGTATCGAACGCACCTGCCAATTATGAGTCTTTGCTGAAACCATTGCCGACGGAGGTGCTGATTTCCAGGCGAATTGCGAGGGAGATTGATATCTGGCATTGCTTTACGTCGTCAGCGACCGAGCTCCACAAGCAACTGCCGAAAATGATTCGTGGTATCAAGGTCGATGGTGCGATATGGGTATCATGGCCCAAGAAGGCGTCTGGCGTGCCTTCGACGGTCACCGAAGACACTATCCGCGAACATGCACTGCCGCTGGGTCTGGTCGATATCAAGGTGTGCGCCGTCGATGACACCTGGTCCGGACTGAAGCTGGTAATACGTAAGGCCTTACGCAAATGAAAAAGCACAATCTGACAGCTTGTGCACTCCTGTCCGTGATGCTCACCGGCTGCGCGGCGCCGGTGTTATACCCGGATCCTTTGCAGGCCGGCTGGAACGGCGCAGCGGTTTGCGAGTTATTGCATGAGGACGCGAAGCAGCGTGTGCTGCGCTGCAGCTTTGCGCCAGGCGTGGGCCACGAGCGACACTTTCACGCGCCGCATTTCGGCTACGCGTTGAGTGGCGGGCGCGTACGCATCACCGACGAGCGCGGCGTGCGTGAGCTGGACCTCGGTACAAACAGTTCCTTCAGTAGCGATGGCGTTGAATGGCATGAAATACTGAATATTGGTTCGACGCCGCTCATCTACCTCATTGTCGAGACCAGGTAGAGTGATTGTCCACTACGACAGGCAGGCGCACGCTCAGGCACTTCGCGAACTGGTCATCGAGTTGCAGGACTATGAGCGTGACATTGACCCCAGAATGTCGTCCGGTGCAGCGATCGCCGATCAATACATTGCGCAGATGTTGCTGCGTTGCAAGCAGGCGATTGGCCAGGTTCTGATCGCCGAAGTTGACGGCGAAGTTGCCGGTTTTGTGACCGTCCTGACTCGCGTCAGCAGCGGTGAGCTTGGGGACGGCGATATCGAATACGGACTCATCGCCGACCTGGTCGTCGCAGCTGAATTTCGTCGCCAGGGTCTCGGGCAGCGCTTACTTCTGGCCGGCGAAGACTTTGCCCGCTCAAAAAATGTCAGGTGGCTGCGCATCGGCGTACTTGACGGAAATCAGGCGGCCATGGACCTGTATGCCGCGCAGGGTTTTTCGGTATTGTTTTCGGAGTTGGAGAAAGATCTGAAGCAGTAGAATGACGCGCTGCTGACTACTTCATTAAGCCCTTCGGCGGACTCGCCAGCATGCCGGATATCAGGCCTGCGACAATGCGCCGCGCGATGGGCAGTTTTGCCACCGGATCAAAAAACCAGTCGCGAAGGGTCGCCAGGAGGCGGCTGTCCGACTGGTAAAACGGGGTCAGTGCCAGGCTGGACAGTTGGAAAGCCCGGACATGCCAGCGGCGACTCGCTGCGTAGATTCTTAGAACGGTATTGGTGTCATCTGACTGATCCAGCGCCTTTACCAGTGACCAGGCATCCAGAAGCGCCATGTTCGCGCCCTGTCCCAGCTGCGGACTGGTTGAATGTGCGGCATCGCCGAGGAACACAAGTTGCCTGCCGTACGGTGTTCGCATTGTACTGTGCCCGTAACGGGCTAGTGACATGTCGGCGGCGTCGTGAATCTGATCAAGGATTACACCCGTTGCCGGCCAGATGGACAGGACCTCGGATTTCCACGCATCCAGTCCGTCCTTTAGCCAACGTGCATAGTCACCTGTTTTTATGCTCCAGAAAAACGCCACCTGATCATCCGTGGCTGCCGAGCACCCGCCGATTGGCAGCACGCCGATCATCGAGTGCGCAGCAACATAGCGTTGCTCGAGCGTGTTCTCATCGAAGTTGGCATCCGGCCAGTTGAACGCGCCCCACAGGGCGCCATATGCCAGTTCACGCGTGCGCGCAGGCTGCATCGCCCGATGCTTCAGTCTGGTTCCTGCACCGCTGGCATCGACAACAAGCTCGAAGGGTCCGAAAGACTGGCCACGCCGATCAACAATAGCGATTTCGCGACCGCTTATCACCGCATCGACAACATCAACATTGGTCAGAATTTCAATGTCGAGTGCCTGGGCCCTTGCATGCAACACGTCAAACAACGCAGCCCGGTGAACGGCGAGGCCATGATAGTCGTCACCAAGAACGCTGTAATCGACATTGAGAACCTGGCGCCCAGACGGCATCGTTACGCCGTGAATCCTGTCGATACGCTTGCCCAGCGCGTGGATATCATCGTGCAAACCAAGATCGCCTAACACTGCCAGACCGGTCGGTTGCAGGATAATCCCGGAGCCAACCGGGCGAGGAAATTCAAAGCGCTCGAAAATCCTTACGTCGTAGCCCTGCTCGGTGAGCATGATCGCAGCAGCCAGTCCCGCCGGGCCGCATCCGGTGACTGCGATTTTCAAAGCTGTGGATCCCACGTCAAAGCCATGCTGATATGCTACGCGAATGCAAACACACGTCTACTTCGACCTCGACGGAACCTTGACCGATCCGTTCGAAGGAATCACGAAATGCTTTGTTTACGCCGTTCTGAAACTCGGCTTTCCGCGACCGAGCGACGAGTTTCTGTTGAGCTGCATCGGTCCACCGCTTTACGATACGTTTCCGGAGGTCGTCGGCAAAGATCTGACCTTGCAGGCGGTTGATCTGTATCGTGAGCGCTTTAATGATGTTGGCTGGCTCGAAAATATTCCCTATGAAGGTATCCATGACACACTCGAGTTACTCGCCGCTCGCGAAGACTGCACGCTGTACGTCGCGACGAGTAAACCGCGAATAGCCGCCAAACGAATCATTGAACACTTCGGGATGGCGCAGTATTTTGATCGTGTATACGGATCTGAACTCGACGGCACACGTTGCAACAAGGCCGATCTCCTGAAATACGCTGTCGCAGAGAATCCCGCGACTCAAAGCCGAATCATGATAGGTGATCGTAAACACGATCTCATCGGTGCCATCGCCAACAACATTCACCCCATTGGTGTTTCCTACGGCTATGGTTCTATTGAGGAACTGGATACAGCAGGTGCCGTGACAATTGCACACTCGCCTGCAGATATTCCGCCAATCGTGCTCAGCGCATCCGGCTGAGCATCAGCGCCATCGCCGCAATGTGCTGCGGCCCCATCCGACAACAGCCGCCAACCGCTTTCGCACCCGCTGCAATCCACTCCGCTGCCGCTACCGCGCAATCGCCCGGCGACACCGTTCCGCTCCAGCTATTGTCACTGACTTGATAGGTTTCACCCGAGTTAGGGTATGCGAGCACCGGTTTTCCTGGCGCGACTTCACGAACGGCCCGGACTAAAGCCGGAACAAACTGCGGTGGCGTGCAATTTATACCCACGGCTACGACAACCGGATGATTCTCAAAAATAGCCGCTGCGTCTTTCATCGGTGTTCCGTCACAAATGTGCTCCGCATCGCGACAGGAAAAACTGACCCAGGCAGGCGTCTCACAGTTGCGCAATAAATCTTCGAGAACCTGCGCTTCCAGAAAAGAGGGTATTGTTTCCAGCGCAAGAACATCGGCGCCCGCTGCGTCGAACAAGCTCAGGCGCTGCTCGTGGAATGTTCGCAAAACTGTCGAGGTAGCGGCGTAATCGCCGCGATACTCGGAACCATCGTGCAACATTGCGCCGTAGGGTCCGAGGCTGGCTGCGATCACCGCCCCGGATCCGAGTTCGTCTCGAGCACGTTTTGCGAGATCGATCGATAAACGCATCAAATCGTCGGCTTGTGGTCCTGACAGACCACATACAGAAAAACCTTCGCGACTCGACTGGTAACTCGCGCTTTCAAGACATTGTGCGCCAGCCTCTATGAATGCTCGGTGAGCCGCCACAATCGCCTCGGGGTCACGTTGCAACAGCGATGCAGACCAAAGTGGATTGCCGATATCACAGCCCTGCGCTTCAAGCTGTGTCGCCAGGCCGCCGTCGAGCAAGACCGGGCCCTCGCTTGCCAATAGCCTTGTAAACGCGGTCACTCGTGCTGTCAAAATATCTTGCAACATTGCAGCGAGCTTACTACTGTTTGTGCCTCAACTAGGAGCTGCAATGATTCGAACATCAGCTTTTCTTTGCGCATTGATTCTTGTCAGCGCCTGCCAGAAAACGGAAGTTGCGGTTAGTGCCGAAAAGATTGACGCCATCGTCCATTGTGGATCCGTGATTGACGGATTGTCCGATACGACGCTCGGTGAGACGTACATCGTCATCCGCAAGCAGCGCATCAGCGAAATGCTCACCGGCGACAACCCGGTGATGGCCGACGCTGAGACGATCGACCTCCGCAGCTACACCTGTCTGCCCGGTCTGATTGACATGCATGTCCATTTCGATGGTCTTCCGGAATATTCAGACGACTACACAATCTTCCTCAGAAAAACGCCTGACGACTTGCGCCGGCTATCTGAAGAACTTGCGAAGGTCGTGCTCGACTCCGGCTTTACCACGGTGCGACATGTCGGCTCTTACATGGCATGGCTCGACAGGGACCTCCGGGATCGCATCAACGCGGGAGACGTCATTGGGCCACGCATCCGGGTAGGCGGACCGTATCTGACGATTCCCCACGGTGGCGGTGATATGTATATTCCTGGTATCGACGACAGCGAAATTCCAGATTACTACCGCACCGGAGTCGCCCGTGGTGCCGACGAATTCTGCAAGCGCGCGCAGGAAGTTGTCGATGGCGGCGCTGACTTCATAAAAATCATCGCGTCCGGCGCAGTTTTCGGTCATGGCAGCGATCCCGGCGCACCTGAAATGACTCGCGAAGAAATCAACGCCGTTGTCGAAGTCGCCAAAGCAGCAGGCATCAAGGTGACCGCACACGCACACAGCGCGGAATCGATCAAGGACGCGGTATTGGCCGGTGTAAACTCGATCGAACATGCGTCGCTCGCAGACGATGAGTCGATCGCATTGGCCGCGGAACACGGTGTTGCGTTTACGATGGATGTCTACAACGGCACCTATACCGAAGAAGTCGGAGTCGCGCATGGTTACGCAGAAGAATTCATGCAGAAAAACACCGATACAACGGAAGCGCAGCGCGTTGCTTTCGAAAAAGCGCTCGCGGCGGGTGTCACGGTCATGTTCGGCACCGATCTCGGCGTACTTCCGCATGACATGGGTGCGAGACAGTTTGAGGTTATGATCGAACGCGGCATGACGCCGATGCAGGCAATCAAATCTGCATCATCGGTTCCTGCCGCTCATATGCAGTTGCAAGCGGATGTCGGTGCGCTTGAGGCCGGTCGCTATGCAGACATCATTGCCGTGCACGGCAATCCGCTCGAGGATATTTCCTTGCTGCAGCATGTGCAGTTCGTCATGAAAGGCGGCGCCGTCATCAAGATGAACGAGCAAGCCACGGCGGATGCTCATACACCGTAATCACGACCTCATCGCCAGGCACGATCGTCCCGGGTACCTCAACCACGCCGACAACGCCACGCGTTAGCTTCGCGGCTTTCGGAAAATCGGTATCGGAAAGCACGACACCGGACCGTGTTTCATACTTGCTCGCCAGCTGCGCACCCTTGTCCCGGCACGGCGGATTGTACTCAGACACCATCAGGACCGCGCCGGATGGAAACTCGAGGATACTGCCCATCGGCAATCGCGATAGCTCGTCAACCCCCTGCAGGCAGAGATTGGCCCCTACATCGGCTGCAGACAGCGGTGCAGACAGATCCATTTTCTCGCTGATTTCGGCAAGCTCTTCGACGGACACGGCCGACCATTGTCTTTCATTGCGGCGCAAGCTTCCTTTGGCTTGTTTATCGCCGCCAAAGCAGGTCCGCGAAAACGACTGATGCCGGTCGTCGACGACACCATCGAATTCCACGCGAATCGAACTGCGCTCCTCCTTACCATGCTTTTCGCCAACGCCAACGTAAACAGATTGAACGCTTGCCTTCAGGGTTTTCATTTCAGTCCTCGCATTCGAGTTCAGACCAGAGCGTACGCACCCAGTCACGAATAGCCAGCGACTCCTGCCAGCGGTCTGACAGTTCATTCTGATTTGCATCAGTCATCGCATACGGTGGCGGTCCGAGTTCGCACAGGAATGCCAATGTCGCATCGTCATCATTGCGCATTCGCCATTCGTGTATGCCCTCTTTCCACCAGGCTTTGAATATTTCCACCCATTGCTGGTGTTGTGGGAAACCGATCTGAACTTGTACCTGCTCCCGATTCGCGATGCGACCCTGGAAGCAGTCGGAACGCTTCAGGACAGCGCTGATGTACGCCTGGTCGCGTGCGGATATCGGTGCACGCATTTCACGGTCCACGACAAAGTGCGACAGATCCGCGCACAATCGCATTTCAGGAACGAAATCCATTAGCTGCAACGTGAAATACAGGTCGTTCAACAAGCTATCGCGATGCGTTTCAAACAACAACGGCATATTCCGGTCGGCTGCTTCGTCAATCCAGCGCCGCACGCCGGCAACTGCGTCTTCGGGCTTGATGGGCATGACACCACTGATGACATTGACGACCGAGGAGTCCAGTTCAACTGCAAAGTCGATGATCGGTGCCAGATCGTCCGTGGAATACGGAAACGCATTGACCATGACCTTGAGATCGTGCTGAGCGAATAGATGTGCGTATTCGCGACATTGCGGAATCTCTGCCCGCGAAGGATCGATACAGGCACCATCGAAACCGGCCTCAGCGATCATTGCAAACGCATCGCTTTTACGTCGCTCCGGCGCATTCGGATTGCGCAGCTCCATGCCCCAAAGTGATTGATAAATCTCAAGTTTCTGCACTGGCCTCTGTCCTTCGGTCGCGCCCGACAAGCACTGCATCAACGGCCGTCGCCCCGTTAGCACTGACGATTACCGGATTGACATCAAGCTCGGCAATGACGTCGCGCAGCGCGTCAACCATAATTGAAAACCGTTCGGCGAAATCGCAGAAACGATCAATACTGACAGCAGGTGCACCGCGCAGCCCGTCCAGTAACGGCCGCAATTTCAGGCGGTCAATGCAGCGGCGTGCATGCAGCGCGCTGAACGGCGGCAGTGCGAATTGCACGTCGGCGAGTGTCTCCGCAAGTACGCCACCGAAGCCCATAATAACGACCGGTCCGAACTGCGGATCGCGCTTGACACCGAGTATCATTTCGACACCGACATCCGCGACCGCTGAAATTAGTACGTCGTCGCCGAGTCGCTTGCGCATTAGCGAATACATTTGCAACAAAGTTTGTTCGTCGGCGATACCGACAACCACACCGGCCTGATCTGATTTGTGAATCAGCCCGGGTTTCGCCGTTTTCAATACCAGCGGATAGCCGCAGGCAACGCCAGCCGCGATGACGGATGCGTCGTCATGGGCTTCTACCGGTGATGAGGTCTGCATGCCGAAATCAGCGAGCAAGTTGAGTGACTCGAACTCACTCAAGGTCGAGCCCCTCCTCAGGCGACCCTGCCAGCGCTTTTCGGCGGCCTTATCCGCGGCCGGTAAATCGACCTGTTCGTGCAACAGGAAATCACGATACGCAAACAACGACTGCGCGCCTTTCAGAAACTGACTAATGCCATCAAGGACTGGATAACCCGCGTGAGTGCTGGTCACGACCGCCTCGTCGTGGCCGGTGCCCTGTCTTGCAGCGACCAGCAGAACCGGCTTCCCGGAGTCGGCGCGCGCCCGTTGCATGTAGGTCAGATAACTTGCGTAGATCTTGCCATAGGGTGCGCGGTCATGGATGACAACGCCGAGCGCGGCACCGGCATCCTGCATCATCAGCGTCAGCGCGCGGGTCATCACTTTCGGGGCCTCCGGCCCACCGCGACTCCAGGCATCCAGTGGGTTGACGGCTGGCAGCTCCGGGTCCAGTAGCTTCCTGAGCTTGGCGACGGTTTCATTGCTGAGTTGAGTCAGAGGCGCGCCCGTGTCGTGTGCGAGGTCGACCAGTAATTGACGTTCACCGCCGGAATCGTGCAATGACACCAAGCCGCCGGCACCGACAGGATGCAATTCCGCGAACATGATGAGCATCGTTGCAAGCTCGTCCTGGTCATGGGCGCGCTGTACGCCGTAGCGATCGAACAAGGCTTCGTAAGTCGTATCGTCACCGGCCAGCGCGCCGGAATGTGACACGGTGAGGCGTGCGGCCTCGGCAGTTCGACCGACTTTCAGCACAACGACGGGAATACGACGCTGTGCAGCTTTCTTAAGCGCCGCCTCGAAACCTGCCGGGTTTCGCGCGGTTTCGAGAAACAAACCAATGACTCTTGTTTCGGGCAGGTCGAGGGCGAAGTCCAGGTACTCGTCCATCGTCGTACTGAGTTCATTGCCCGCGGATACTGCAAGATTAATTTGCAGGCGCTCTTCGCAATCGATAATGCCGGACATGCCGGATCCCGAATGCGTGATTAGCGTGACGTTGCCCGGTGCGGGGTGATCCGCGCTATCGAAGCCACAGGTCCACACGTGGTCCCGGACGTTGTAGTAACCCATACCATTGGCGCCACAAACAAGCATGCCCGCCCGCCTGATTTTTTCCTGCACACGCTGTTTGAGCGGCGGCTGTGAATCGTCATCGAGTACCAGCGTCGACTGAATAACGGCAGCGGGGATCCCGGCAGCGATTGCCTCGTCCAGAACGGCTTCAAGTCTTTGATCACTCACTGCAAACACGACCAGCTCGGGCACTTCCGGCAGCGCCGCCACGGACGCGTGGCAGACCTGGCCTTCGACTGATTCGTAACGCGGATTGACCGGATAGACACGGCCCTTGTAGCCGCCCTTCTGAAGATTTGCCAGTGCCCAGTAGCCGATTGTGTCCGCGCGTCTGGATGCGCCGACAACAGCGACCGAGGTCGGGCGTAGCAACGGATCAAGCCGGTGTTTTTTCACACTGGCCTCCGGCTAGTAGGGTCCTGGCGGCGTCGCGCCGCGGCGTGGCGGGAACCAGAACGGCTTGTCGACAACCCTCGCCTTCGCCATATGCCGGTTCCAGTGCATCTCACGTTGATAATAGACCTCTACCCAAAGAGTATCACCGGGCTTGCCTCGCGGTGCGCGGACCGTGCCCAGGGCAATGTTTTGTTTGCAGACCGGCGACCATGCCGCCGATGTGACAAAACCAATGGCGGCCTTGTTCGACTTCTCCTGTCCGAATATATAGGAACTGTGCGCGACCTTGTTGCCTTCGATATCCAGCTTTACCAGTTGCCAGGTTGAGCCATGGCGCTTTTCTTCGGCGAGTGCGCGACGTCCGTTGAAATTGGGTTTCTTGAAATCGACCAGCCATTCCAGCCCGAGCTCGAGTGGAGAGCGGGACCGACCCGTGCGCACGGTCTCGTCCGCCGGCAGGAATTCCATGTACGCGGCGAGAAATCCCGCTTCGATTCGCGACAATTCCAGCGCCGTCGTGCCGATGGCGCGAATGCCGTGTAATTTTCCGGCCTCAAATAATGCATCCCAAAGCGCCTCGGCTTTCGCCGGTTCGATCCACAGTTCATAGCCCAGATCACCGGTGAAGCCAGTGCGTGAAATCATCAGCTCACGGCCCTGGAAGTCGAAATGCTTAAGGCCGAACGGCTTGAGGTCGGCAAGGCCTTCAAATCCCATGTTGTTCAAAGTGCTGAACGACGTCGGTCCCTGCACGGCCAGCGCCGCAACGTCGCCTGTCTCGTGTGTGATCGTGACGTCGAATCCGATCGCCGCCGCCTGCAACCAGGCAAAGTGGCGTTCCTGCGAACACAGGCGATACTCACCTTCGCGGATATGAAAGATGGTGCCATCGTCAATCACCTGGCCCTGATCGTCGCACCAGACCGCATAGGCCACACGTCCGGGTTTGATTTTTGCCATGTCGCGCGTAACAAGCCGGTTCAGGTAGTCGAGTGAATCGGGCCCGGTGATCCGGTATTTCGTCATCGGCGTCAGATCGAAGACCGCTGTCGCATTGCGAATGGCGAAGTATTCGGTGTCCGAGCAGTACAGGGAATCCGCGCTGGAATAGCCTTTCCACTGGTGCCATTCGTTAACAAAATCGAGTTTTTCGAGACGTGAATAAAACGGTGTCTTGAGTCGTCCCTGGTGAACGGGGGCCTGATTACTCATGCTGCTTTCTCCCGGCTCAGGATGGTTCTCGCGGCATTGCGACCCGCCGCGCCGCTGACACCACCACCTGGGTGGGTTCCTGCGCCACACAAATACAGTCCTTCCAGCGGCATACTGTACTGCGCGGCACTGCTAACCGGCCGCACGAACATGAACTGGTCGAGCGTCAACTCAGCGTGATGCCAGTGGCCGCCGCTAATATGAAACTCTCGCTCGATATCGACGGGCGTCAGTAGCTCACTTGCCGTAACTCGGCCGCCAATGTCCGGCGCATATTCTGCGATGGTTTCGATGACGACTTTTTCGAATGCCGCTTTGGCTTCGTCTGTCCAACCACCGTTCAGATCGTAGGGCGCATACTGGACCACAGCAGACATCACATGCTTGCCGGTTGGTGCCATCGTTTCGTCGCGGCAACTTGGAAAGGTCATTTCGATGACCGGTTTCGGTGAACTCTCACCGTATTTCGCCGGGTTGAAGGCGCGCTCAACATAGTTTGCACTCGGCGCTATGACGAGCCGCTCAACGAAGTCCTTTTTAGATAAGCCTGCAAAGTTCGGCAGTCCGTCCAGCGCCAGGTGCAGTTTCGCCGCATTGCCCTTCGCCCGCAGGTGATGGATTCGGCGCGTGAAACCAGTCTCGACATGCTTGACGCCAATCAGGTCCATGATGGTGCGCTTTGGATCGGCGTTGGAAATTACCGTGAAGCTGTCGAAGCGATCGCCAAATTCTGTTTCAACACCCGCTACTCGACCGTTCTCCACGATGATGCGCTTGACCGGTATGCCGGTGCGTATCGTCGCGCCTTCACTGCGAGCAACATGCGCCAGCTCGTTGCTAACGCTTCCCATGCCGCCAGCCGGGATACCGCACTGACCATGATCTCCCGCCTGCCGGTACAGGTAAGTCATGATCGTATTCGGCGATCGCGGACCCAGGTGTGTGCCGAGCACCGCATCAAGGCTGATTGCGCCACGCAGCAATGGATGCTCAAAGCGTTCCGTTAATTCATCATAGATATTCATACCGATGAGTCGCAGGAATTCGCGCATTTCGTCTTTGCCGAGCATGCGCAGGTCGAGGCCAAGCTGTCCGAGCGTAACCAGGTCCTTGAGGTCCTTGCTACCAAGACGCGGCGGCGGCTTGTTGAAAAATTTTCGCAACAGATCCGAGAATCGGGACATACGTTTGCGAAACTCCCGATAATGCGCGGCGTCTTCCCTGTTCACGCCCTCTACCTGTTTATTGTCCAGGCGCAGGTGTTTGCCGCCTTCACCCAATGCAATAGTGGTTAACTCCGAACTGGCCATGCGCGGTGTCAGTTTCAGTTCTTTGCGAACGGCTGGTTGCAACTGGTAGAGCAGGTGGGCACACGCAGAAACCGAGTAGCCGTCGGCAAACTCGCGGGTAATCGCAGCGCCGCCGACCTGCTCATTGGCCTCGAGAACCAGGACCCGTTTTCCTGCCCTGGCAAGCAAGGCGGAACACACCAGGCCGTTGTGGCCGGCGCCAACAATAATCGCGTCGTATTGATCAGTCATCGCCAAAATTCTCCGGTACGGTGTTCGGACGCTTCAGATCACTCAAAATTTCACGTGCAGCGTTGGCGCCGGGCGCCGCCATAACACCACCCCCGGGATGCGTGCTTGACCCACACATGTACAAACCGCCGATGGGACTGCGGTATTGCGCGTAACCAGGAATCGGCCGGTTAAACAACAATTGGTCCATCGTCAGCTCGCCGTGAAAAATATTGCCTTCTGTAATGCCGATTTCTGCCTCAATATCCTGTGGCGTACGAATTTCCGCGTGCAGAATCAGGTCTTTGAAGTCGGGGCTGTAGTTCGCGATCTGGTTGATCACCGTTTGCCCGAAGGCATCCTTCTCGGCAATGGTCCAGTCACGACCTTCGATTTTGTGCGGGCAGTACTGCACGAAGCAGCTCATGAAGTGTTTGCCCGGTGGCGCCATGGTCGGATCGGTGAGCGTCGGAATCAGCATGTCGATATAGGGATCTTCCGACCATCGGCCGTCCTTCCAGTCATCGTACGCACGTTCCATGCGTTCCATCGAATCGATGAAATGCATGTCACTATGGTACAGCGAGCTGCCTTCGGGCAAGGCCGGAAACGTTGGCAGACCGTCGAGTGCGATATTTACTTTTCCAGACGAGCCGCGAATTTTGAAGTTTTCCACACGGTGGTGAAACTCAGACGGCAGATCGCCTTTCGCAATGCAGTCCAAAAACGTGCGCTTCACGTCCATCGCCGATACAACAACGTTCGCGTGAATCTCATCGCCATTGTCAAGTGCTACGCCGACGGCCTTGCCATTTTTCACAATGATCTGATCGACACCGGCTTCGGTACGCAGCTCGCCTCCGGCTGCCTTGAATGCGCCGGCAATCGCATTGGAAACCGCACCCATGCCGCCGCGCGCGAATCCCCATGAGCCAACATTGCCATCGACCTCACCCATATAATGATGCAGCAGAACGTAGGCGGTACCCGGTGAGTGAATGCCGAGTGCGGTGCCGATAATTCCGCTGCCGGACATCGCCGCTTTGATCACATCGGTTTCGAAGTATTCGTCGAGGTACTCGGCAACACTCATTGTCCAGAATCGGATCGTGTCGTACATACGATCCTCGCCCATTTCCATGAACTTGCCGCCGATGCGCGCGAGCTCGCGCAGGTCTTTGGGTTTGAATGAGCTTGGGTCCGGCGCCGTACTGAGCAGGAAATCCCGAATAAAACGGCACTGGCGCATCGTGTCGGCAGAGTAGCGCTTGTAGGCGTCAGCATCGTGTCGCGAGAAGCGTGCCATTTCACGATAGGCAACTTCTTCGTCGTGGTAGGAACCGTAGTAGTCGCCGTTCTCCATGAACTGCACCGATCCACCGTAGGGTGTTATTTGCAGCCCATGTCGATGCAATTCCAGTGCGCGATAGATTTCCGGTCGCAACAGGCTGCAGACGTAGGAGCAGTTTGAATACCACCAGTCTTTGTAAAGATTGCGACTGACGGCTGCACCACCGATGTAGTCGTTTTTTTCAACGCAGACAACATCAAGTCCTGCCCTGGCAAGAAAAGCTGCATTGGTCAGGCCATTGTGTCCGGCCCCGACGACGATTGCATCGTATGTTTTCATTATTGTATTGGGCCTCCGGCGGCGACCTTGTCGGGTGCCTGTTGTTCGAACTTCGACAGAGTAATGTCCACCGCGCGCTCAAATTTGTCCAGCGTTTCATCCAGACATTCCACATTGTGAGACTCACACAGGAACCAGGGCTCACGCGAATCGGGCTCGACAAGAATACCCTGTTCATGCAACTCAGGCGCCAGCGCATCGTAGAAGTCATAATCGGATTGCATCCATTCACGGTAATCTGAGGGTGCGCTCTGCGCGAAAAATAATCCCATCAGGGAAGGATGGCCGGTAAAACAGTGTTCAATTCCGCGATCGTCAAGCAGTCGAGTGATACCAGCCTGTAGCTTCAGGCCGTACGACTCGATATCAGCAAGTGCGGTCGTTTCATCCAGTATCTCGAGTGTCTTGGCCGCCGCAGCAAGCGATACCGAGTGACCTGTAAATGTTCCACCGTGCACGACGCCTTCGCCAACCTGTCGCATGATGTCTTCACGTCCGGCAACCACCGAAATCGGATAGCCGTTCGCGATGGCTTTCGCAAAAGTGCAAATATCGGCCGTTATGCCGAACAATTCCTGTACGCCGCCTTTCGCAACGCGGAAACCGGTTTTCACCTCATCAATGATGAGTAGAACGCCATAGCGATCGCAAAGTTCTCGTGCATCTATTAAATATTGCGGATCCGCCGAAATTGCGCAGCAATTTCCCATGATCGGCTCGATCAAAAATGCACCGATATCGTTTTTGGGATTTTTGAACAAATCTTCAAGTGCGTTCGCGTCGTTCATTGGTGCCGTGTGGAACATTCGCTTGGTGATTTTCGGCACGCCGTCGCCGTAGGGCAATACGTCAGGATCGCCGTCCGCGGGTTCCCAGTCTTCGATCTCTGAATACCACATCACTTCGCTGAAAACGCCGTGGTAGCCACCTTCCATCACAACGTGTGAATCCCTGCCGGTGTAGGCACGCGCGATGCGCAGTGCCGCCATAACGGCTTCTGTCCCGGAATTTGAAAAGCGCACGAGTTCGGCCGCCGGCACCATCTTGCTGATTCGTGATGCAACTTCGTATTCGAGTTCGGTCGACAAGGCGAACACGCCACCGACATTCATGCCATTGCGTGCTGCTTCGTCTACCCGTTCGTCGCCGTAGCCCAGAATGACCGGGCCATAGGCAAGCCGATAGTCGATGTATTCGTTATCGTCAATATCCCAGACGCGAGCCCCCTTGCCGCGCCTGATGTAAATAGTCTTGTCGTCACCCCAATAGCGAAAGTTTGATGAGACACCTAAGGGTAATTTCGTATTGGCTTTCTTGAAGTGTGCGTTGGAACGCGACAGCGAGCGCATGGGGTCCTCCATTGGTTTTTGACCCAAAAAATGAATGAGTATTCATTCATATTATGGCATGATTCGGGGATGGCGACCACAGCAAAAAACAGCAAACGAACCGCGACGCGAGCCACGCGACGGCAACAACTCATTGATTCCACAGTGAAATGTATCGCCCGCAAGGGTCTCGGCAGCACCACGACCGGCGACGTCGCCCGCGAAGCCGGCCTCTCCCAGGGCATCATCAACCTGCATTTCAAGAGCAAGAACAACCTGCTCAATGAAACGCTTCGCTACCTCGCAGACGAATACAAAACCCAGTTCACGCTTGCTATAGAGCGGTCCGGGCCGTTGGCTTCCGACAAACTGCGTGCGCTCATGGCACTCGACCTCAGACCGTCGATCTGTGACCGCAACAAGATCGCTGTCTGGTTCGCATTCTGGGGCGAGGTAAAGTCACGCCCGAGGTACCGGGAAATTTGCGAGAAATACGATGAATACTATGACGAGGTTACGCGCAGCCTTTGCGATGAAATTATTGCGGAAGGCGGCTATCCCGGCGTCAGCGGTACCGCGGTCGCAACTGTACTGACATCGTTGACGAACGGCCTGTGGCTTGCCTGCCTCGTAAACGAGAAGACATTCGACCGTAAACAGGCAATGAACTGCATCGACGAATACTTAAACTGCATTTTTCCAAAACACTTTCCTGTGAGAATCCTTTGAAAATTGAGATTAGTGACGATGCTCGCCACTGGCAGGCTGTCGCCCGAACCTACGCCGATGACTATCTGCAGCCTCATGAAGTCGAGGCCGAACTGAATGACGGCGATTTACCCGAGGCCATTACGAAGCGCAACAAACAGCGGGCAATTGAGCTCGGATTCACCGGCATCGACGTTCCGAAATCCCATGGCGGCAGCGAACTGTCGATGGAATGCCAGGTTGTGATCTGGGAGCAGCTCGGGCGTGTTACCAATGCCCTGTCGTGGTGTTTTTCCGAACCGCAGGAATGGATGTTCGACGCTTGTACAGACGATCAAATCAATCGCTACGTTTTGCCGATGATGCGTGGCGAAAAGAAGGACTGCTACGCGATCACCGAAGCGGGGCCCGGTTCCAACCTTGCGGCGCTTGACGCAAGCGCCGTAAAAGACGGCGACGACTACGTCCTGAATGGCGAAAAATGGTATGTCACGAGCGGCAATCTCGCCGACTTCTTCTGGTTTCAGGCACGCATACCGGACGAAGATGAGGACGCCTTGTTTCTCGTCGATCAGGGCACACCGGGAATCAAGATCACGGCAACGCCCAAATTTACACATAGCTATGCCGCGCACCACCCGACGTATCTGTTCAGCGATGTTCGCGTCCCGGCAAAGCAGCGTGTCGGTCGCTCCGGCGATGGTATGTCTTACACCCACAGCTGGTTTCGACATGAGCGTCTGATGATCGGCGCACGCAGTTGCGGTGCCGCCGCCCGATTAATTGAGGACGCCATGGCTTTTGCCAACGCTCGCATGATTGACGGCCTGCCGCTGAGTGAGAAGCAGATCATTCAGTTCATGCTGGCCGACAGTGTGACGGAACTGTACGCGACCCAATTGATGACCTATGAAGCTGCACGCGCCTGCGACCGCGGTGAGGATGTCAAGGCACTGCACAGTCGCTGCTCGATGGTAAAACTGTATGCGTCCGAAATGGCGAATCGCGTTGCCGACCGTGCGGTACAGATTTTCGGTGGACGCGGTTACATGCGAGAGAATGTTGCTGAACGCTTCTTTCGTGAACTTCGGGTCGATCGCATCTGGGAGGGTACAAGTGAGATTCAACGGCTTATAATCGCCAGGTCGCTTTTGAAGCGCGGTCTGGACGGAATGTGACTGGGAAGTCTCTGTATCACCTTGGCGTATGTGTTGCCGCACTACTGCTTGCCTCGTGCAGCCGATCAAGCGAACAACAGGCTAACGACGCCAATATCGTCAACGTGTACAACTGGGCGGACTATATCGCGCCCGACACCATCCGGAAATTTGAGGCCGAAACCGGCATTAAGGTCAACTACGACCTGTATGACTCCTCCGAAGTTGTCGACGTCAAACTGCTGGCTGGTCGCAGCGGCTACGACGTCGTCGTTCATAGCAACCAGTTTTCGTCGCGCCTCGCACCGATTGGTATATTCCAGAAGCTCGACATGAGCAAGTTCAAAAATTACGCCAACCTGGATACAGAGTTGATGCAGCGCGTCGGCGTATACGAGGCTGTCGTCGACTACAGCATTCCGTATCACTGGGGCACGACCGGCTACGCCTGGAACGTTGAGATGGTTCGCGAACGGCTGCCGCAGCACACAATGGATAGCGGCGATATCCTGTTCGATCCCGAGGTCGTTTCGAAGCTGGCCGACTGCGGAGTCAGTCTGCTGGACGGCCCAACGGACCTGTTTCCGATGGTGCTGGCCTACCTGGGGCTCGATCCCACAGCCGCCGATGACGAAAGTCTGGCCGCTGCAGAAGCGCAGTTGAACAAAGTGCGGCCGTATATTCGCTACTTCAGTAATTCCAAAATGTTGTCGGACCTTCCCAATCGCGAAGTCTGTGTCGCGATGAGCTGGTCCGGTGACTACGCCACAGCGGCCGCACGCGCCGATGAAGCCGGGCTCGATATTGAACTCCGATATACGGCGCCCAAAGAAGGTTCGGGGCTATGGGTCGACGGTCTCTATATCCCTGCCGATGCACCGCATACGGACAATGCCTACAGGTTCATCGACTTTTTGCTGCGAGCCGATATCGCTGCCGACATCGCTGACTTCGTCAACTATGCGAACGCCAATCGCGCCTCTTGGCCGTTGATGAATCCTCTCAATTACAATGACGACGCGATCTTCCCGAGCGAAGAAACATGGCAACGCCTGTACCCGATCATGTCCGCGGACCCGAAGCAGGAACGCGTCAGGACGCGGGCTTTTGCGCGAGTTAAGAGCGGCCTGTGAACGAATTCATTCGCATAAAAGGCGTTAGCAAATTGTTCGGTGACTTCGTTGCGGTTGACAATGTCAGCCTCGATATCGCGAAGGGCGAACTGTTCTCAATTCTCGGCGGATCCGGTTGTGGCAAGACGACGCTGCTGCGAATGCTTGCCGGCTTCGAAGTGCCGTCTTCCGGGGCAATTGAGATCGACGGCGTTGACGTCACCCACCAGGCGCCCTACGACCGACCCGTGAACATGATGTTTCAATCCTACGCATTATTTCCGCATATGAACGTCGCAACAAACATTGGCTACGGTCTGCGCAAGGAAGGTACGGCGAAACCTGAAATCGCACGACGTGTCGACGAAATGCTGGAACTGGTCCAGCTCAGCGACTTCAAGAACCGCAAACCAGACCAACTGTCCGGCGGGCAACGTCAACGCGTCGCACTGGCACGCGCACTGATTAAACGACCCAAGGTTTTATTGCTTGACGAACCTCTGGCCGCACTGGACAAGAAACTTCGTGAGCGAACGCAATTTGAACTGATGAACATTCAGCATGAACTCGGTATCACCTTCGTCGTTGTAACCCACGACCAGGAAGAAGCCATGACACTTTCGAGTCGTATCGTCGTCATGAACAAGGGTAAGTTTGAGCAAATCGGAACGCCCAAGGAAATCTACGAGTTTCCAGTTAATCGCTTCGTTGCGGACTTTATCGGCACGATTAACACGTTTGAGGGCATTGTCACTGTTGTCAACGACGATTCCATTGAGGTTTATAGCGATCAGATTGGGGAGACCTTGTCGGCGCTGGGCCGGCAGCTCGTTGAAGTCGGACAACAGGTGCAAATAGCAGTGCGGCCCGAAAAGATTTTCCTTAGCCGGGACAAACCGGACAATGATGAAGATATTTGTATCGAGGGTGTTGTCGATGACCTCGGCTATCTCGGCAACCGATCGCTTTACCGAGTTCGGGTAAAGTCCGGGAGAATTGTCCAGGTTAGTTCGCAGAACCGGCGCCGCTCTGTGACGCGCTTTCTTGAATGGGACGATAAGGTCTGGATTTCGTGGCGGCCGCGCAGTGCCGTTGTGTTGCTGGACTGATAGCGATGCGTGTCGCAACGAATATGCGCGACCAGATGTGGCGACACATTGCGCTCGCAACGCCCTATCTCTGGCTGCTGATTTTCTTTCTCGCGCCGTTTGCGATCGTCCTCAAGATCAGCCTGGCCGATCCCGTCATCGCCCAACCGCCTTTTACACCAAGCTTTGATGACCAGGGCCGGCTCGCGACCTCCGTCGACAGTTTTCGCTTTCTGCTGACCGACAAGTTGTACGTGATTACCTACTATCGATCGCTTGTGATGGCGGCGGCGGCGACGGCCTTGTGTCTGGTTCTCGGGTTTCCGATGGCTTACGGCATTGCGCGTTCGCGCCCGGCAATTCGGAGCCTGTTGCTGTTGTTGATCGTTCTGCCGTTCTGGATTTCGTTTCTGCTGCGCGTATACGCGTGGATGGGCCTGATGAATAACTACGGTGTCATCAACAATTTCCTGATGTGGCTCGGGGTCATCGACACGCCGATTCAAATTATGTATACGGATTTCGCAGTTTTCGTGGGCCTTGCTTACTCGTATTTGCCGTTCATGATCCTGCCGCTCTATGCGACGCTGCAACGTATGGATATGAGTCTCGTTGAGGCAGCACAGGATCTCGGTGCGTCGCGTACGCGAGCATTTTGGGACGTAACCTGGCCATTGGCGAAACCCGGCATCGTTGCCGGCTGCCTGTTGGTCTTCATTCCGGCTATTGGCGAATACGTTATCCCTTACCTGCTGGGCGGCCCGGAATCACTATTGATTGGCCGCGTGTTATTTGACGAGTTTTTTGTGAACCGCGACTGGCCGCTGGCATCGGCCGTCGCTATCGTGCTGCTGGTCCTGCTGGTCATCCCGATCGTCTTGTTGCAACGCTACCAGGCGCGTGATCAGGAGAGCACGGCATGAACAGGCAGTCGCGCTTCGTTATTTCTGTCATGTCCTTTGGCTATGCCTTCCTGTACGTGCCTCTGGTCCTGGTGGTCGTGTATTCGTTTAACGATTCGAGAATCGCAACAGTCTGGGGCGGCTTTTCAACACGCTGGTATGGAGAGTTACTGCAGAATGATCAGATCCTTGACGCCGCATTATTGAGCCTGATGATCGCAGTGACCTCGGCCACAGCTGCGACTATTCTCGGCACAATGGGTGGTCTGGTGCTTGCCCGCTTTGGGCGCTTCAAGGGCCGATCATTGTTTGCGGGAATGATTTCATCACCGATGGTCATGCCGGAGGTCATCACAGGCCTGTCACTGCTGCTGTTGTTTGTAAGCTTGCAACAGCTGACCGGTTGGCCCGATCAGCGTGGCTTCTCAACAATTGCCATTGCTCATACGACATTTTCAATGGCATACGTCGCTGTCATCGTGCAGTCGCGATTGATTGCGATGGATGAGTCGCTTGAGGAAGCCGCAATGGACCTTGGCGGGCGACCGCTGCGTGTCGTCTTCGATATCACGCTGCCGCTGATCGCGCCGGCCATGATCGCGGGCTGGCTGCTGTCATTTACACTGTCGCTCGACGACCTGGTCATCGCCAGTTTCGTCTCCGGCCCAGGCAGCACGACTTTGCCAATGGTCATCTTTTCAAAGGTCAAGCTGGGCGTGTCGCCGGACATAAACGCGCTGGCGACGATCATTATCGTGACGGTAAGCATCGGTGTTGCAATTGCGTGGATGGTCGGTCGGCGAGTCGCCAGACCGCTTAACTGAATCAGGGGCGCTGCAACTCCTGCAGTATCCACTCGGTGTATCGCTGCTCCATCCGCTCCATGCCCGAGAATGGTCCCGGCTCATAGTACTTTGAATGCACGCCACGTGAATTATTGCTGACGATTTCCTTGTCGGCTTTGGTGGTGACATCCCACAACCAGGTCAGCGCTTCGACATCGTAATCCCTGCCCTCTTCCGCGTCGCCTCGTACCAGCCAGTAAATTTCACAGCTGGAATTATTCTGGTCAATCGGCGTGAACACGTAGCAAACGACATGATCGTTGTAGGCCAACACGAACGAGAATGGTCCGAATGACAGGTCTGCCTGACCACTGTCATAGCCCGTGATGTTTCCGAGCAACGGCGCGACTGGTTCACCACCTTTGCTGCCGGTCTTGTATTTGCTGAACATCGCTGTTCGACCGAAGCCGAAGCCGATTTCTCCGGGTCGAGCTTCCGTGTCGATATGATCAATGAAAATATCCTTGATGCCGCAAGCTTCCATGCGCTCGTACATATGGCCCGATACCCGCTCGCGCTTCTCTCGATCGAGCATCAAGGTATGCATCAGGGCGTATTCGGGATGCGCCGTCGCACAGTGATAACACTCCTGGTAGTTTTCGATGGCTAACTTCCAGTTAGCGGGAATTGGATAGCTTTTCTGTGCCGCGACTTTCAGGTTAGTGAAATCGTACATGCCCATAGCTTCTTCGAGATCGCGAATTGCCCCATCAATCGACGGCGGATCATCGCTAAAGCAGACAAACACGAGGCCGTGAATGATGCCGACAGAAACTTTCTTCAGCCCATGACTGGACTTGTCGAAGTCGTCCGCCATATTGCGCGCGGCAATAAGATTGCCATCGATGTCGTACATCCAGCCATGATAGGGACAGGTAAATTTATCGGCGTGACCCGCAGACTGCAGGCAAACGAGCGAACCCCGATGACGACACACGTTGGCAAAACCCCGCAGCTCGCCGCCCTCGCTGCGAACCACGATTGCCGATTCCTGGGCGACGTTGAGCACCCGGAAGTCGCCCGGCTGTGGCCATTGCGACGTATGTCCGGCAAGAATCCAGTTTCGATTAATGATTTTTTCGACCTCGAGTTTGTAAATCTCGGGGTCCGTATAAAATGCCTGTTCAAGCGAATAGCCGGGTTTCCGATTCGCGATCAAATCGCCGATCGATCGCCGATCCTGGTTCAGAAATGTACTCATTGTTATTCCACAATATGAAACACAAGCGGTGAGAGTTGTTACGATATCACAACGCTTTAATGCGGCAGATAGGTGCTTAACGAAATGTCGAGACATTCGCTTCCGAGCTATGAGAACGTGGTGGAATTGTTGCAAAAAACAAATCCCAGTCGACCTGTCTACTGCATCTACCCCCACATCTATCATCAAACTGCGGAACATTTTTTAAGCGGTTTTCCCGGGCGGGTCCTGTTTGCCGTTAAAGCGAATAACCATCCCGAAATTCTAAGGCTGCTGTTCGCCGCCGGTGTACGACATTTCGACTGTGCATCACTGCAGGAAATCAAGCTCGTTCATGCAGTTTGTCCTGGCGCTACTGCTTACTTTATGAACCCGGTTCGCTTTCCGGACGATGCGCGTGTGGCACAAAATACCTACGGCGTTCGACACTTCCTGATCGACCATCACAGCGGCCTTGCACCGTTGCTGAAAGAAATCGACGTCAAATCGACGGTCATATTTGCTCGCATGGCAGTTTCACATGCATCGGCCCAAGCAGACCTGTCCGCAAAATTTGGCGCCAGACCGGACAATATGCCTGCCCTGCTGAATGCAATCGCAGATTCCGGCGCCGAAGCGGCGCTTGCATTCAATGTCGGATCTGGCGTGGTGGATCCCGAGGCCTATGCCTATGGGATCGGCGTGGCACGCGACGTGCTCGACAAAATTGCGTTCCGGATTCGCCTGCTGGATATCGGCGGCGGCTTTCCAAAACCCTACCCTGGCCTCAACGTGCCGCCACTCGAAGATTTCTTTTTAAGAACTCAGCATGCTGCCAAACAATTGGCACTGGCGGCGAATGGCGAATTGCTGTGCGAACCCGGACGCGCACTGAGCGCGCCCGGGCTGTCCGCTGTTACTACTGTTCTGCTGCGAAAATCCGACCGCCTGTATCTCAACGATGGCATGTACGGAATTTTCTGGGAGCTGCGCTTTAAGTGGCACTTGCAATTTGCCAGCCGGGTATTTCGAAACGGCCAGCAGTTGGCGGGCGAAACCAAAGCATTCAGAGTCCTTGGGCCAACCTGCGACTCGACTGACGAGCTTCCGATTCGAATTGAGCTGCCGGCGGATTGTGATGTTGGCGACCATATCGAATTTGGTTCGATCGGCGCATACAGCCTCAGCGGCCGAACTGACTTCAACGGTTTCTACAGCGATACCGTTGTCTCCCTGCTTGATCCGAACGCTGCCCCGCCAGCCTGAGTCCAAAGCCGGCGCCATGCCCACGACCGGGCATTCGGAGTTTGACTCGCTCATCACAGCCATGGCGGGGTTTTCCAGCACCTCACGGGAAGTCGTTGTCTGCCATTTCTATGCATGCGCCAGGAAGATTTTTGGCCGCTTCACAGGCTATCGAACTGGCAAACGGCGCAGACAGGGTGCCGAGAAAAGCTTCGAGCTGCTGCAGCTGCCGTGATGACAGGCCAAGGGGCTTCGCTTCGTTGTGACCGATCATCGAATCCGCCGCAATATTGTAGTGCTGCAACACCTCGCTCAATGTCGCGAATTGGCCCTTGTGCATGAATGGCGCAGTGTTCTCGAGATTCCGCAGCGATGGCGTTTTGAAGGCACCGATCAGCGTCACGCCCGTGCGTGCAAACTCAAGCTCATCACAACGACGATGCGGGTCGTCGCTGAAAGATCCCCGGCAGTTGAACGGGTTGGCCATTGCCTCTCGTACGCCGACAACACGCCCTTTGTCAGGAGTCTCGCCGGGAAAACTGATGACACCCGTGTTGTGAAATTCATGATTGGTCAGCAACGCACCATTGTGACACTGGGTGCAATTCGCCGCGCCAATAAACAGCCGTAAACCGCGGATTTCATCGTCGCTGAATAAGCTGCTCTGCTCACCGACTTCTGGACTCAGCACGGTTCGCACATAACGATCGAAGCGGGACTCGGTCGGCAGCAAAGTGCGTTCGAACGCCGCAATGGCTTTCCCCAGGTTGGCGAAAACGGTGTCGATTTGCGGTCCGTCCAAAATCGAACTATCCGGCATCGGGCCGAATAGCGCCACGTAGGCATCGCGATAATCTGGGTCGCCTGCAATCAGTGCCGCAGCCTTGCCTCGGCTGAATGCGTGCTCCCGGTCATCTTCCAGGGGCGCGAGCGCCTGCGACCAAAGGCTGTCGCTGCGACCATCCCAGAACTGCCACGGACTATAGGCTGCGCCAACAATACTGGGTGTATGACGGTCCGTCGTGCCGATAGCCTGTGCTTTTTGTAAGCCGTCGGTAAAACGCCGGATGGGCTGGTGGCAGGTTGCACAGGAGATTGTGCCATTGGCGCTAAGACGCCCATCGAAGAACAGCTTGCCGCCGAATATAGCTGCGCGCGGATCATCAGCAACGGCGTTGCTCGGGGCCGCTGGTAATGCCGGCAATGAATCGAGTGACAGCGAACGTAGAATTTCGAGCTCGGCCTCTGACCATGCGGACACGGGTTTCGGCAAAACGTTGCCGAGGACTGCGAGGACCACGGCACCTGTCAGCGCAAGCAGGACAATGCGGTTTCTGTTCATAGTTGCAGCGGAACAGTGACCGTCGACGTCCCGGACGATGTCGTCACGCGGATTCTGATTTCCCAATAGCCGCTCATGTGAAAGCGCACGCCGTCCAGCTGGTAGTCACCGCCGCCAAGTTCTTCGGTCACGCGCGGTTTGGTCGGCAAGCCGTGGTTGTGCTTGGGCATGCCACCGTCGACCTCGACTTTCGCCCCCTCAACCGGAACACCCGATGCGTCCGCGATGTGCAACACCCAGCTATGTATCTGGTTGATTCGAGGCTGACCCTCGGGCGCGGTAAAAGTGACTCGAAAATCGGCGGCAAGAACATCGGAGCTCATGATGACCAGACCGGCAATGAGCAGCGATGTCGTGACCACTTTGCCGCCAAACCACTGCCTTAAGCGACCGCTCATAAACAGGTACTGAATCTGCAATAGCAACAACAAACCAATAATGAACGGCCAGTAGCCAAAACCTGTAAAGCCTACTTCAAACGGAAATACGGCGGTGTAGAGTTTGCCGCTGTCCAGTTGCCTGGCGGATACAATTCCCACAAAATCCCCTTCGTCGGCAAACTCGTGACTTACAAGATAAACGTCCGGCTCAATAAGCGGTGACTGGTAAAACACTGTCGCGCCGTCGATATCGGCAATCTTTTCGACATCCTCGATGCGTGCAAATCGCCCCTTGCCGGTCACATCACGAATAATTCGAAAATCAATCGCCATTTCCGCCAGTGCGTCATGCTGATACTCCATCACAAAAATACTTCGTGTGGCGATCGGAAGATCTTCGCAAAACTGCTCCAGGCCAGTCGTTGCCGGTTGATACACCTTGAAGTGTGCTCGGAGAAAATTCACTTTGATCACGCACAGATCGTCCTCTTCAACGACACCGCCATGTGCCTGCACTGTCTCCGGAGAAACGAAGCAGCAAAAGCAGAAAAGCAGGAAATAGCCAACAATTCGGTGCACAATCATCGGCCTATTCTACCCACTCTCACCAGCGCGTTAACACAATGACGTTCATCCTCAGCACGGCCGCATTGCTACTCGGCCCGATTATCTACGCGGCTGCCCGAGAGAATACCTTGCTCAGACCAGCGCTCAACGCGCTGATCTTGCTGACGATCGCGTACATTATCGGCGTCCACATTATCCCGGAGGCGCTCAGACACGGTGGCTATTTGGCCATACTGGTCATCGTACTCGGTATTGCGTTTCCGATGCTTCTGGAGCGAATGTTTCAAAAAGCGACAGACACAGCGCATCTCGTCATCGTCGGTATCGCGGGTTTCGGTCTGCTGGTTCATGCGCTGGTCGACGGCATCGCACTGCTGCCCGAAAGCGGCACGGGACTCGCCTATGCGGTCATTTTGCATCGCCTGCCGGTCGGCATGGCGCTTTGGTGGGCAATCAAGCCCAACTTCGGGCGAACCATCACGGGGTTTGTCTTCGCGCTGGTTATTTTAGCGACAGCCAGTGGCTATTTCGTCGGTGAGTCGATCATTGCCATGACCGACATTCACGCGCTCGCCATGTTGCAGGCATTCGTTTCAGGGTCGTTGATTCATGTCCTGCTGTTCGGTGTCAGGCACCACGATCATGGCGACACCTGAGGACTTGAAGGTGACTTCAGGAAGTGGCCACGATAGAAGATGAGTGGATCGGTTTTACGGTCCTCGAAGCTCAGCACGCGGCCGACAATAATCTTATGGTCGCCACCATCGTAACAATGCTCGGTCCGACATTCGAACACGGCCGAGTATTCCGGCAATAGCGGAATGCGTTCAATCCCCTCGTCGCACTCAAGATTCTGAAACTTGTTTTCTCCGCTGCTCGCAAACCGTTCACACACTTCACGCTGGTGAGTCGCAAGCACGTTGACTGCAAAATACTGTGCTTCAACGAACGCCGTATAGCTCAGCGACTCTTCCCCAATACTCCACAGTACCAGTGGCGGGTTCAGCGACACAGAATTGAAACTGTTGACGGTAATTCCGATCTTTTCACCCGCCGAGTCCAGCGCCGTGACAACGGCAACACCCGTTGCGAAGCAACCCAGTGCGCGCCGGTATTCTGCGGAATCAAACTTATTCAGTAACAATAGATATCCTTTTTCTGTCAAAAACAGCGTATGCAGCCGCCAGCACACCACCCGCAATCAGGTGCCAGACACCCCAGACCGCCGCAATCGCCGCGGCGCCGCCGACGCCCTTCAGTTGTGCAAGCAGGATGATCAGGGCAAGACCGGAATTCTGAATACCAATTTCAAAAGTGAGCGCCCTGCGTACCGGCGTCTGCCGAGTCAGAAACCCGGCCACGACTGCGCCTGTCATGAACGCCGCGGTATTGTGCATGATCGTCACGCTGCCGAGCAAACCCACGGCCGGCCAGAGCACCGGGAAGAAGTAGATAATGCCGTAGATTATCGTGCAGCCAAGCACTGCTGAGCCCGCCAGCGTCATTTTGCGTCGAATGCCCTCGGCCAATTGCGGGGCGCGAGCCGCGACCGCCATACCTGCAATCAGCGGTATCGCCAACAGCAAAGTGGTTTGTCCGACGAACAGCAGTGGATTTACGTCCAGCGACTGCAGCAGGGCTGCGGTCGGTGCGTAGGCGTGTGACCAAAACAAGGTTGATGCCGGCGTCAGCAATGCCGCCAGCATGCTCGACGTAGCTGTCAGTGCGACGGACACGGCGACGTCCCCTCGCGACAGGTCAGTCAGCAGGTTCGACATGGCACCGCCGGGACAGCAGGCGACAACAATCATGCCAAGCGCAACGGACGGCGGCGGTGATATCAGGTGAATCAGCAGGAATGTTACCAGCGGCAACGCAATCACCTGCGCTGCGATGCCACCGAAAAAGACCCATGGCATGCTCAGCAGGTTCTTGAAGTCGCGGATCCGCAAGCCAAGTGCGACACCAAACATCACCAGCATCAGCGCAAGAACAACCCCAATCTGCCCGACCGGATCAAGAACGATTCTCAGGTTGTCGAGCCGCTCGACATCCGTCATCAGTCGCTGGCCTGTTCTGCTTTGGGCGGTACGGGTGAGAAATACCCGACGACCAGCAGCATCACGCCGACGCCGAGGAAGGAAACAATCCGGGCAACGGTGCCGGTGTTACCAAGATCAATGACGAATAATTTCAATACAACGACAGCCATCAGTGCAGCACCGGGCATCCAAATGCTGCGGCGGCCGCGTCGCGTTCCGAGCACCATGCCGCTCAAACCGAGAATCGCCCAGTAAATCGACAACGTGCTTTGCACGCCAACCGAATTCATCAGCGCGCTGGATTCCCACGCGACCCCAGTAATGTGGTGCACCAATCGCACAACCGACAACGTGGACAACAGGAAAGCAACGGACAGGAAAGTCGCCGCCGGCGTACGCGAACCCTCAGGAAGGTTGAGACGTGGCTGTTCGCGCTCCACTTTCATGCCGTAGAACAGCGCGACCATTACGACGATCGACAAGCCATCGAATGGGTTGAGCAGTGGAATATAAGCGAGCGGCGACGGATCACCCGGGCTGCCCAAACAGTAGGCAACGACCAACATCGTATAGGTCAGAATCAGCGCCGCGGCCGCGAAGAAATAGGCGTCGAAGTGTCGCTCGAACGGCCAGCGCTTGTTGCTCCGCTCCATTAGCAAAACAATTCCAGCCAGCGCCAACACCAGCAAGCCGGCACTTTGCGACCAGGTGTCGTTGCTGCTTATGCGCTTGAGCTGCCAGGCAATCTCATAGGCAACAATGTAGGTGAAAAATATTGCGCCGAGGCTATGCCAGAGCCGTTCGATGTTGGTCGATACCCGGTCATAACAAAAGAGAACCCAAACGTGCGATGCGATCGCAATCAGCCATCCGAGTGAACCGAGGCCAAAGAAGAAATGATCGCGATAGACGAGATATACGAGTGCCGCGGCGGCGAGCGACGGCAGAAGTGCCAGTGATATTCGTCGATAAGCGATCCAGCCAAAGTGCCAACCCGCAAAAGCGAACCCGGACAGGCTCAGTGATCCGAACAGCAACAACGCGTGCAGCTGATTCGCATGCGGTACGCGATCCAGTATTTCCAGCGTACCTGTACCAAACCAGAACAACACGCCCCAAAAGAGCAACATGACCGACACAGGCTGTGGAATTTCCGATGCCCTTTCATCCGTTGCCAGTTGGCGGGACGCGAATAAGGACGTCCAGGCAATCAGGGCGCCGCCCATAACATGGCCATTCAATACGGGAATTCCAAGATCATTCGTCCAGCCATAGCCGATCAGCCCGGCACCAGCGGCGAATGGCAGCAATCCGAGCGTCATATTCCAGAGCGCCAGCCATTGCAGACGATTGGCAGCGTAAAGCATGGCGGCGAAACTGGCGCCGAAGTAAAAAACCGCAATCATCAACTCGCTGCTTTGAGATGCACGATCGGAAATTTCCGAATAGCCACCGCCAAACCACCACAGCAATCCCCACGACAGCAGCCCAATCGATGCGACAGCCTGCCAGTCGCGTCCCCGCTCGTCTGTCAGCAGCATTCGCGCTGAATACAGCGACGTCAGCGCAATCAGGACGGTACCCATGAAATTGCCATTGATGACAGGCATACCCAGATCGTGAGACCAGCCATAGGATTGAAACTCCGCACCGGCCGCGAACGCGAGCGCCGTGCCGGTGATTTTTGCAAGCGTCGTATTCTGCCGTACGCCCACCCAGACCAGCGCAGCACCTTCCAGCGCCCAGGCAATGGCAGTCCATCGCTCATCAAGCGCCAATGGAATCGCGATCGTCGCGAATGCAACAGCGAGGGCGATGAAAGCCTGCGTCAGCAGCCCGAAGTCCTGGTTTTTGCGCTGCCGCAACCAAACTGCCATCGCACCGTAAAATGCCGCGACAAGCGCCGCACTGATGGCGAGGCCATACTCCGTGTGACCGACCAGTTCCGACTGCAATGCGAATGCGATTGTCGGTGTACCAAACAACAGTGTGCCATCAACGTAGCCACGCAATTCCGGTCGCTGCCGAAACGCAAACAGCACCGCAATAATCGTGTAGAACAAGAAGTACAGAACGAGAAACGGTTCGGTCGATGCGAACAGTTCCGGCAAATAATATTGGTGTCCCCAGATTGTGCCGACGCCAAAGCTGAAAACGAAGCCGATGATATTGAGTTCGCGCCAGGGCCGGTACCATGCAACGCCGAGCACCGCGCAATTCAACACCAGGTAATAGCTGAACAACGCAACATGATTGCCGCTGCCCGTCGAGACCAGCAGCGGCGCGAGGAATCCTCCGCTCGTTCCCAGGATGGCGAACGCTCTGGATTCCTGCTTTATGGCGAGTACGCCAGCCGCCGCCGTGATCAGGACAAGCAGCACAAACGCGAGCGTCGGCGACAGCAGTCCGTGCAGACGAAATGCAGCGAAAACGGTGAGAAACAAAACACCGATGCCGCCGCCCTGAATGCTCAGGGCAAAAACCCGATTTTCCTTGCGTTTTCTCCAACCAAAAGCCAGCAAGCCGGCTGCAAATGCGGCCACCGCCAGGTAGCGGGCGCTGATCGGAATCGAGAATACCTCGTTTTCGATCGCGTACTTCAACAGAAAGGCGACGCCGAAGAAGGACAACAGCACACCCATTTTGACCGGTACGTTGCCCGTCGTTAGCCAGCGCCTGGCAACCTCAATGGCGTGCGCGCCCATGCCGGGTCGCTGCGGCACATCGGCAGTTCGGGCGTGCGCATCGGGCACCTGATCATGATCCGGCACTTGCCATTTGCGCGGCGGAACAGACGGTTCCGGCCGTGCTGGAGGTGCTGCCACGGATGAAGCTGCCTGAATTTCCGTCTCTGATTTCAATATGGGTGCGGGCTCATAAACAGACACTCGTTGCGTTGCACCGAAGGATTTCATCGCTGCTTTTTCAAGCGGTGCCGTCGCCGCGTTGCGCTGTTCCAGCAATTCCACGCGATCTTCCAGTTGCCTGATCTTCGACTGCAGAGCCAACATGCGATGCACTAACCAGCCGACGAACATGCCAACGAAAAATCCGAGAAACGCGCGGCTTCCTGATGCCACCCAGCTGCCGGCAATTGCACCAATCAATGCAAATACGAATCCCATTTCAGTCCCCTCGATGCTCGCGGTACAACTGTAATATAGTGAGCATAAACAAATACCACTGACCGGTTTGGGAGAATTTTCGTGTTCAAGATGATTGTTGCGTTTACGGCGCTCTCGATATTGCTGATTGGCTGTGACCAGGGTGCTGACGATGGGGCTCCGCCCTACGCCAGTCGTTACACGCCCTTAACGGGCGAAATGACGCTGTTGCGCGGCGCGACTGTCCTGACCGGCAGCGGCGAACGCCTCGACGACGCTGATGTCCTGTTTGCTGAAGGTAAGATCGTTGCGGTGGGCAGCGCTCTGGACGCGGGTGATGCGAACGTCGTCGATGCGGGTGGCAAATGGATAACGCCCGGCATCATCGACGTTCATTCGCACCTCGGCGTTTATCCGTCACCCGGCACGGCTTCGCATTCTGATGGCAACGAAGCGACCGCTCCCGTGACGGCCCAGGTCTGGGCCGAGCACAGCGTCTGGCCGTATGACCCGGGCTTCGTGACCGCACTTGCTGGCGGTGTCACGTCGATGCAGATATTGCCCGGTTCTGCGAACCTGATCGGTGGGCGCAGCGTCACCGTAAAAAACGTCCCCGGCCGTAATGTCATGGATATGAAATTTCCGGGCGCGCCCTACGGCCTCAAGATGGCCTGCGGCGAAAATCCGAAACGCGTCTACGGTGGGCGCGGCCAGCCGCCGAGCACACGCATGGGCAATGTCGCCGGCTACCGAAGCGCCTGGATTGAGGCCGCGGACTATCGCGACAAGATGGCAGCCGCGGAAAGTGGCAAAGGCGAAGCACCGATGCGTGACCTGCGTCTCGAGACGCTTGCCGGTGTTCTTGATGGCGAGATCCTGGTCCACAACCACTGCTACCGCGGTGACGAGATGTCGGTCATGCTCGAGATCGCCAAAGAATTCGGCTACAAGGTCACCGCGTTCCATCATGCCGTTGAGGCGTACAAGATTGCGGACCTGCTTGCCGAAGCAGATACCTGCTCCGCGATGTGGGCCGACTGGTGGGGCTTCAAGATGGAGGCCTACGATGGCATTCGCGAAAACGCCGCCATTGTCGATCAGGCGGGTGCTTGCGCCATAATTCACTCGGATGACAGTCTTGGTATTCAACGCCTGAACCAGGAAACGGCGAAAGTCATGGGTGCCGCCGCCCGCGTCGGCGTCGACGTAGCACCGGAACGCGCCATTCAATGGATAACCAGCAACGCTGCGAAATCACTTGGCGTCGCTGATGTTACCGGCACACTTCTGGCCGGAAAAATGGCCGATGTCGTGCTGTGGAACGGAAATCCGTTCAGCGTCTACAGCAAGCCGGAGCGTGTTTACATTGATGGCGCGCTCGTTTACGAACTCGGCAATGACGAACTCAACCCGGTGACTGACTTCACACTGGGCACGGCGGCAAGCGCAGGAGGTGTGAAATGAACCGTCTTATCACGCTGATCGCGACCCTCATCATTGCCGCACCCGCCCTTGCAGAGACAACGGCAATCGTTGGCGGTACGATTCATACCGTCGGCCCGCAAGGCACGATTGAGAACGCAACAATTGTGATCGTAGACGGCAAAATTCAGGCTGTCGGCTCCGGTGTTCGTGTACCCGCCGGCGCAAGCACTGTCGATGCGCGTGGCAAGATCATCACCCCCGGACTGTTCAGTCCGCTCGGACATCTCGGACTGGTTGAAGTCGGCAGTTCGGCCGGACCGGTGGATTCATCGCAGGCTGGTGAGCAGTTTACCGCCGGCTTTGATGTGGCTGACGCCTACAACCGGCGTTCAGCGCTCATTCCGATTCAACGTATTGAAGGGGTGACGCGCGCGGCGATTACACCGTCGCCGGGAGCCCCGGATGCGCTGGGCAACATGGGACATGTACTGTCCGGACTCGCTGCGATTGTCAACCTCGGCGACAGTAACGTTCTCGACAAGCGCAGCGCAGCGATGATCGTGACGCTGGGTGAAACTGGCAGTCATTTCGCGGCAGGCTCGCGCAGCAATGCCTGGCTGGTGCTGCGCAATGCGCTTGATGAAGCCATCGACTACCGCGACCACAAAGGCGACTTTGAGCGTGGCATGCGTCGTGACTATCAGCACAGCATCGCCGACCTGGAAGCACTGCAGGGTGTCGTTGCGGGCGACATTCCGATGCTGGTCGAAGTTGATCGCGCCAGTGATATCGAAGTGCTGATCGCGCTCAGTAATGAGTACCAACTGCGCGCGATCATTAGCGGTGGTGCCGAGGCGTGGATGCTCGCCGACGAACTTGCCGCAGCGAAAATACCGGTCATTCTTGCGGTCGTCGAAAATCTTCCCGGTAATTTCGATCGCATCAATGCCCGTCGCGGCAGTGCGACCATTCTCGCGGCGGCCGGCGTGTCATTTGCCCTCGCCGATAGCAGCAGCCTGAGTCACAACGCGCGTAACATCACACAGTCCGCCGGCAATGCGGTCGCCGACGGGCTGGATTGGGATGCAGCGCTGCGAGCAATTACGCTCACACCGGCTGAAATCTATGGCGTGGCGGACACTGTCGGCAGTATCGAAACCGGCAAGGCCGCGGACCTCGTCATCTGGCCGGCAGATCCGCTCGAATTGACGAGCTACGCCGACCAGGTATTCATCAATGGGGTTGCGATCCCGATGCAAAGTCGCCAGACCCTGTTGCGGGATCGCTACCTGCAAACGGATTCCGGCAAGCCACCGGCCTATCGTGACCGATAGGCCGGTGCGTTCGATTTATTGCCAATAGAACGGCTTCGTCATTCGATTCCCGGTGAGCTTTTCATTCAGGGTCGCCGCGTCGTACAGTCGGCCATTGAGCATCACCATGTTCACTTTGTCTGACTGATAGATGTCCTCGAGCACATTGGCGTCGAGGACAACCAGGTCAGCAAGCTTGCCGACTTCCAGCGAACCGAGATCGTCGCTGTAGCCCAGCGCAGTCGCGGGCACAATCGTTGCCGCACGCAGGGCTTCGATCGGTGACATGCCGCCCTGCACAAAGCCCCAGACTTCCCAGTGACTGGCCAGGCCTTCACGCTGGCCGTGCGCTCCGATGCTGACAAGAACGCCGCGGTCTGCCAGTAGCTTCGCAGTCGCGGCATTGACCGCATGGTAGTAGTCTTCCTCGGGCGCCAGTACGCGCCGCACCGTTCGTGGCTGCAAGATATGCGGCGGCACGTACTTCGACAAGATCGGATGCTCCCAGACGTTGGACTTCTGATACCAGTAATCTTCACCGCGCAATCCACCGTAGGTCACACCGAGGGTCGGTGTGTACGCAACTTTCGTCTGGCTCCAGAACTGCAGCACGTCGTCGTACAGCATCGACTGCGGTAAATTGTGTTCAATCGTGCTGTTGCCATCGGCAACCATCGACAGGTCCATGTGGAACTGCGAAGCACCTTCAGACACCACCAGCATGCCTTCTTCTCTCGCTGCCGTCGTTACTTGCTGGCGCTGCTCACGCCGCGGCTGATTGTAATTCTTGATACTGCCGGCGCCCTGCGCCTTCAGCCGTCGCACATGGTTGCGAGCATCATCGAGTGAATTGATATCTGCGAAGTATGTCGAACGAGCGCCATAGACGATATCGCCCGTCGAAAACGTGCGCGGTGCCAAAATGATGCCGGCGCGCTGCATCTCGGATGCTGCGAAGATTTCGGTCGCATCATTGGACGGATCGTGAATTGTCGTTACGCCGAAGGCCAACGTCGCATAGGTCATCCAGTTCTGTTCCGGAATAATACCGACACCGGACGAGCCATGTGCATGGGCATCAACGAAACCAGGTACGATGGTTTTGCCGGAAACATCAACTTCGATCGCAGCTGCCGGAATCTCGATATCGCCGGCGGCACCGACCGCGCTGATGCGGTTGCCGTCGACAATGATTATGCCGTTCTCAATGACACCACCATCTTCGGCGGCCATCGTAATCACTTGTGCGCCGACCAGTGCAACGACCGTCGTCGGCACGTCAGATTTGAGTGTCATGGACAGCGATACACCATCGAGTGGTGCTTTGTAGCCGCCCTCGCCCTGGTCATCAGCGTCTGCAAACAGTTCGTCGGTGGACGCGTCGAACAGTGTCGCACCGAGCGACCAGAAAAGCGTTTGTCCGTCGCCACTCCAGTGCGGGTAGTTACCGCCATCGCCACTGGCGCGCGTCATTGTCACACTGGACACACTGGTCGAAATGGACAAGGGCTTGCCGCCCGGCGGCAGTGGCAATACATAAATATTGTAATTTTGGCGGAATGCAAAATGACGATCATCGGGCGCGACTTCATATCGCACCAGGTGTTCACCCACAGCGTGGGTACGCGCCTTCTCGCCCTGCAGGTCGACACTGACAAGCTGGCGCCCACCTTCCCCGGTGCGAGTAACGTAAAGTCGCTCATTACTCGAGCCGAAATGTGGGTTCCCCCCATTGTCGGTAATCAGCCGGGCAGCACCACCACTGCTCGGCACCAGGAATACACCGGTTTGCATTGACCAGTCGGACGAGGTCAGGAAACCGCCGCTGTTGGCGAAATACACAACGGATTTTCCATCCGGCGAAAAGCGCGGCGCGTGATAGTGACCCGGGCTGCGTGTCAGGCGGGCGCTGCTACCGCCGCTCGCGCGAACGCGATGGACATGCGCGAGTTCTGCATCGTCCCAGGTAATAAACGCAATGTGTTTTCCGTCGCGCGACCAACTGGGATCGTACTCGAAATGATCGTCGGCATCCCGCGTGAGTCGTTTCGGCGTGCCGTCCGGCAGGACCTTTACATAGAGTCGACCGGCGCTTTCAAAAACCACCTTTGTGCCATCGGGCGAGACCTCGGCATTACGCACCATCGTCGTATTGAAACTGTCGGGCGCGACAGTCACTTTTGGACGAGGCGGATCGTAGATGGTGCGAGTGTCGTTGACGTGAAAATCGATGTCGCTGACCTGCTTGCTCGCGATATCGACCCGCTTGATGCCACCACCGGCCCAAAATACGACACTTTTTGAGTCTGGCATCCAGTCCATAGCGGGATACGCACCGTGCGTGCCCCAGACCTCCTGCAAGTCCTGGTCGAGATGCTCGTAAATCGAAAATTCAGCGCCGCTCGTCAGATTTTTCAGGAACAAGGCGCTTTTGCCACGAATCCGGCGCACGAACGCGAGGTGTTTGCCATCCGGTGACGGCGTCGGACGAACAGCGCCACCGGCGGCACTAACGAAGTCTTCACTCAGGCCTTTTTCCAGGTCGAAGCGCCTGATCGCCATCACCTGAGCATTGGAATCCTGAGCGTACTGGAACGTGCCACCCGGTGTTTGGTCGAGTGAATAGTAAATATAGCGACCATCCGGAGAGAACGCGGCTTCACCAAGCGCTTTTTGATGGTCTTCGTCCGGACGTTCAACGACGGGAACACCCACACCGCCTTTGCGGTGATAAATCCAGATTTCACCGGTACCCGCCGAACGCGTGGTCGTAAAGTGCTTCTTCGCCGCAATATATTCGCCGTCCGGTGACCAGTACGGATTATTGAGCAGTCGAAAATCTTCTTTCGTCAGCTGATGTGCGTCACTGCCGTCGGCGTTCATGATCCAGATGTTGTCGCCACCCCCGGCATCACTTGTAAACGCGATTTCGGAGCCATCCGGTGAAAAACGCGGCTGCATGGACCAGGCAAATCCGCTGTTAATTGCCTTCGCTTCGCCACCGCTGACCGGAACGACGTAAATGTCGCCCAGCAGGTCAAACGCAATCGATTGACCGTCCGGGCTGACGTCGATACTCATCCAGGTACCGGTGCGGGTATCGATCGCAATCTCTCGCGACTCACCCGGAATCGCGCTGACGTCCCATTTTTGGTCGTCGTCGCCGAGTACTGCAAGCGGCAGGATTGCCAGTACGGTTACGAAGATTTTGTTCGAGTTCATCTTGAGCCTCATTCGTTCAGGGATGGCGGGGATGATAGCAGCCTTCCTTTGTGCAGCCAGAGCACCTCATCGGCAGCCTGTAGCATCAAATCACTATGCGACACGACGATTTTGGTTGCGGGCAGCTGCCTTAGTGATGCGATGACTCGACGCTCGAGCGCACAGTCAAGGCCGCTGCTGGCTTCATCGAGCAGCAATAATGCGGGACGCCGGTAGAAAGCACGTGCCAGCAATATCCTCTGTACCTGGCCACATGACAGCGACGAGCCGAGATCACCGATTCGTGTTTCGTACGCCATGGGCAGGGCCTCCAATTCGGGTGCGATACAGGCAGCGATCGCCGACGCCCTGACACGCAGCATGTCGATATCGGTGCTGAACAACGCGATATTCTCGGCAACAGAGCCTTTAAGCAGTGCATCGTCCTGAAACACTGTCGCCATTTTCGATCTGAGACTTTTAAGACTTAGCTGTGCCGCCGGACGTCCCGCCAGCAACAATTCGCCTTCTTCAGCCAATACATTGCCCGCGATTACCTGCAGCACAGTGCTCTTGCCGGCACCGGACGGGCCGGCGATCACCGTCAGTGCCGACTCCGGAAACAACGCACTGCAGTCCTGGAGAATTGGCGCCTCATCTTGCGAATAGGAAAATGACAGCTTCCTCAATTCGATATCGCCGATGCCTGAGTGCACGTCACGACCCTGGTCTCTCTCCTCCTCGCTGAAGATGACATCGGACAAACGTCTGAGTGGCACCTCAAGCAACTTGTACTCCATGAGGCGATCGACGATGCCGGAGCAGCGCGTCGTGAACATGCCGAGATAGGCAACGTAGGCGGAGATCGCGCCGATTGTCATCTGTTGTGCCAGGCCATTTCGTGCCAGCCAGTAAATCGCAACAGTGCGCGCGCCCTGAAACAACAAGCTGCGAACGGCAGCGTCTGCGATCTGCAACTTGCCGAGTCGAATGCGTGTATTGGTCGTACTGGCAAATAGATTTTGCCACTCAGCTTGCCGCTGCGGTTCACCGTTGCTGATCTTGATCGATTGCACGGCGCGCAGCGATTCGAGGAGGTGCGTCTGAACGGATGATTCCGCTTGCGCGATATCGTTCGACAATCGCAAACTGCGGTGAAATATTGTCACGCGCCATAGACACCAGAGCAGCAGCGCGACAATCATCAGCAGCGTAAGTCCCGGTTCGTACAGAACCAGCACGCAACTGATCAGTACGACGAACAGCGTGTCGAGGACCAATGCCGGTACACCTTGAACGATAAAGTTCTGAATGTGCTGTAAAGACTGGATTCGGTGCTGAATATCGCCGAGCTCGCGACTGCGAAAAAAGCGGATCGGCAATCGAAACAGGCGATGCAAAACACGCGATGTGATGTCGAATGACGTGACATGACCCAGGAACAGAAAGGTCAGTTGTCGCATCACGTTGGCAAGAAGCTGAAACAAAAGCAGTGCGAAGAACACGATGGCCACGACATTCAGCAACAACGGATCGCCGCGCGCCAGTACTTCATCGATAACAATCTGCAGATAAAACGGACTGGTGAGCAACAACAATTCGAAGATTAATGCGAGCAACAGCCCTGCAAGAAATTTTCGACCGATGTCTGTGTCCTTTGCCAGCAAGCTCGACAACTTGAGTTGCAAGGGCCGTCTGGCGCGACGAATTCGAGATTCGGATTTCACTTCGAGGGCGATACCGGTAAACGCGTCGCCTGCTGATGAGTGAGACTCCATGACGATTCCGCGGGAAGGATCGTACAGAGTCAGGCCGCGCCTGCTCACGGACTTCAGGATCAGAAAGTGATTGAAGCGCCAATGCAGGATACAGGGTGTGCTTAGGTTTCGGAGTTCGTGGTAGTCGCAGCGGATGGCGCGTGTGGACAGACCGAGATCGCGGCAGCAACTGTCGATACTGCCAAGTGTTGCGCCTTTTAAGGAGACGCTGTATCGGCGCCGCAGCGAGGTCAGGTCAGCGGCGATTCCAAAATAGTCTGCCAGCATCGCTACACAGGCAAGCCCGCACTCCGTTGCCGTCGATTGGCGCACGATGGAGAGCTTTCGGCTGTCACCAAAGTGAAGCCACGGAATCGCGGCAGCCCGATTTTTCATTCAGGCTCCGGATCCGCGACCCAGACCCATCGGCTCCAGCAACCAGCTCAGTAGCTTCCTTTTCTCGAGGACGACATCTGCGACCAGCAACATGCCGGGCCTGAGGCTCACCGCGCCCAGGTCCGTCATGATGAGTGTGTCGTGAATCGACACGCTCAGTTTGTAGCTGGCCTCGGGCATCGGAAACGCTTGCGGCAGATCTGCCGGCAATAATACGAAGTCCGAGATACGGTCGACAGAACCACGAAAGAAGCCAAACTCCTGTTGCGGAAACGCGTCGTAAAGCAGGCGTACCTCCTGCCCGGGACGAATCAATCCCGCGGCCCGTGAGGGCACGTAAATCTCGGCACCAAGCTCCACATTGTCGGGCAATATAGTCATTAGCAATGTCTGCGCAGCAACGGTATTGCCCGCATGCACTTCGATCGAGGCCACAGTTCCGCTCACCGGTGAATTGATGACCGAAAGGCGCCGGGATTCATACTCTGCGATCTGTTGCGTTACTTTCGATCGTCGCAGACGCAACTCGGAGCGCTTGATCCGGGACTGCAACGGAACTCCCTCGTCCTGCTTATTGATGGCTTCGCGGCTGCGCTGAAAGCTCGCCATTCTCTGCTGCAACGCACCGAGTTCCTGATGCAAAGCCCCAAGGTCTTGCTGCTGCTGCAACAGATCCCAGTCGCTGATCGCACCCTGGGCTGCCACTATTTCAAGTCGCTGCAGCTGGTCGTTGCCGGCGGCTATGCGTCGTTGCTGGTCGACAATTTGCCGGGTAAGCGAAACGATCTCTGCGTCTGCCTGTCGTATTTGCGCTGCCAGGCTGCCGCTGTCGAGCGCTTGATACTGCAGCGAAAGTTCCAGCTGCGAGTCGAGCTCGACGAGATCGCGCCGTAGTTGCGAAAGCAACTCCTCATGTTTGCTATGGCCACCGGACAACCGCGAATCACTGGACAAGTAGATCAGCGGCGCACCGGCCTGAACATGCTCGCCCGCTTCGCGAACCACGTCCTGAACCATTGCCGAGCTGCCGTGCACGATACGGTTGACACCGGGCTTCGACACCAGCCAGCCACGTGCCGATTCCTTGCGCGCGTATTCGACGGTACTGAGGAAAATCGTAGCGGATACGAATAGCAGAACGACCAGTGCGCCTAGCCAGGCCCATGCCTGTGGCATCAGGCAAATCGGTCGCCCGGGCATTTTTCGGCGTAAAGACTGGATGGCCTGTTGTCGAAACAGGTTTTCGGTCCGGATGTTGTTCATGTCCCAGTGTGAGTTTTGGTCGCCACACATCGCAAAGACCAAATGCCGGGAATACTTGAAGATACGTGCCGCGTTCGTGGGAAGTTCAGATCAAGGTGCCAGAGATTTCTTGCGGCGTCGGTCCAGGTAGCGCGGGACCTGCATCGCCGGGATCAGGATGAAATACATGTGTCCTGCGACCTGGACCCAGTCGTTTGGCAGGGTAAGCGCGAGCAAAATCGACAACGCGCCGAAGCCCGCAGCAATCGCCCACGTGTGCACATGGTTTCTGCTTCTTTGCTGCTCAACCTGATTCAATCCCAGCGATTTGCTGTTTTGCATTGCTATACGAAACAGGATGCCGGAGAACAATCCCTCGAATATCATTCTTAGCGGGTAAACATAAACCAGCATCACAAAAATCAACGCGAGGCTGTAAAGAATGGTCCTGGAGTTCTCCAGTCCATACCAACGGCTCCATAATCGATGCTGGAGCCAGAACATCATGAGTACCGCGAAGCTGGCCGCGAACCCTGGTATGCGTTTGACGGCCGCCAGAATTTCGGTGAAGTTCGATGGGATTTCGTCGAAAGAAATGACGAGCAGCGTCAACACAAATGCGAAAGCGGCATCAAAATCTTACGGGCTTTAGATGATTTTCCTACCGAATGCCGCTTCGAGGTGCATGCGCAGCGCCGCAGTGCCGGTTTTGCGTTGCCGTTGACGCGGACTGATGACAATCACGTCTCTGCCCGTCGACTCCATGTCGGGCATCAGGTCGACCAGTCGACCAGAGCGCAGATACGGGTCGCAGAGGTACTGCGGCAGGCGGCATATCCCCAGGCCAGCCAAAGTCGCTTCGCGCGCCTCAAGCAGGCTCGAAACCACGTACTTCGGCTTAACGGTAATCGTGCTTACTTTGCCATTTTGTTCGAAGCGCCAGGGATGACGTTCATTGTCGCTGCTCTCACGGATGCAATCGTGGGCTTCCAGGTCGAATGGCGTGTTGATTGGCCGATGATGGGATACATAGTCAACACTTGCGAAAATTGATTGGCGTACCTGAGCAATGGTGTTGGTCCAGCCACTCGCCACTTTTATAGGGGCCAAAGTGATGCCGAGATCGACGGATTCAATTGCCTCTTCGGTCCAGATCGTCACCGGCCGTCGTTCAATCGTCAAGCCACTGTTTTCTGCCTCGAAGACCGCCAGCAGAGGCTCCAGGTAGCGATCAATGATGTCGGGCGGCGCACCGATCACCAGCGGCGCGGTATTGGCAATTGTCGAGCCAACGACTGCCAGTGACTGCGCATTGAGAGCCGACTCCAGTAGCTGCTCGCATTGTTCCAGGCAGCGTCGTCCGGCGTCGGTAACCGAAATGTGCTTCGGCGTGCGGTTAAGCAATTTGACGCCGAGCGTCTTTTCCAGGGCGCCCAGCCGCCGACTGATGGTCGTTCGCTCCATCCCCAGATCTGCGGCACAACGCGATATGCCGCCTGTCTGCACTATTTTCGCAAATAGTGCCAGGTCGGCCACTTGCCTTAATTCACCCTGCATTGCTATTCCCCCGGTCCTATGCGCCAAACGATTGTGCGTGTTTAATTTCCGATCTAAACAATAGGACACATGAAAACGGCAAATGATTGTTACTTAACGTGCGTTCGGAAATTCATTCGTGGGCAAAGTGTGCGGTTATTTTGCATCGATCGAAAGTTTCATCTGTATGTATATAAAGGGTACAAAAAAATGAACCATACGAATCAAGCCATTGTCACATGCTCTACAGGAGCGTGAATGCGCGGGGGAACTGTGAGCTCGAACAAGAGAAATAATGGTTTGGACCGATATGACGTGGCAATTCTTTCTGCGCTCGCGTCAAACACAAGACTGACGACCGTTGAGCTGGCCACAAAAGTTCACCTTTCGCGCACCGCAGTGTCGCGCCGTATTGCGGCGCTGAAAAGAACCCATGTACTAAATACGGATGCCGACGTGCTTAACTATGAGTCGCTCGGTTTCAGCGTGCGTGCCCTGGTCGAAGTCAACGTGCCCAGCCGTACGGGCGAGGCTCTGCGCAAAGAGCTGCTGGTACAACCGGAAGTTTTGTCGGTTTCGATTATCGCCGGTGACGGACGGCTGTGTCTTGATGTCATCGCGATCGATACGGATCACCTGCACAGTTTTGTTCGCACGCTGCAAAAAAGTGGCGATACTTCGACCAAGATCATCTTTGCCGGGGACAAGTCGCAACTCACCCTGATCGAACGAATGCAGCTGCTGAGTGATCAGGCGGGACAGAGTCTCGTAAGAATGTAGCCGACACTGCTATTCTCGGCGCATGAATCATGCCGATGTCCTTGTAATAGGTGGTGGAGCCGCAGGGCTCATGTGTGCGATCGTCGCCGGACAGCGCGGCCGCCGTGTCGTAGTCCTCGAGGGCTCCAATAAGATCGGCAAAAAAATCCTCATGTCGGGCGGGGGACGTTGTAATTTCACCAACCTTCATACCGACGCGTCGCATTTCTTAAGCTGCAACCCACATTTTTGCAAATCGGCGCTAAGCTGCTTTACGCAATGGGACTTTATCGCGCTCGTCGAAAAACACGGTATCGCCTATCACGAAAAAACGCTGGGGCAGCTTTTCTGCGATCACTCGTCCAAAGCGATCCTTGCAATGCTGTTGAAAGAGTGTGAGGACGCGGGCGTTCGCATCCTGACGCTGAGCGGTGATATCAAAGTCTCGGCGGAGCCGGCCTTTCGCGTCGAGTGCAATCATGGACACTACAGCTGCGAATCACTGGTCGTTGCAAGCGGCGGCCTCAGCATCCCCAAAATGGGCGCCTCCGATTTCGGCTATCGGCTGGCAAGCCAGTTCGACATCCCGCTGCTCAAAACACGAGCTGGCCTGGTTCCGTTCACAGTCACTGGAAGAATGCACGACCTCTGTACCCGCCTGTCCGGAGTCAGCTGCAAGGTTACGGTGGCAGTCACCCTAACTGCAAAAGATACGGTGACTGCCACCTTATCTTTTGCTGAGGATCTGTTGTTTACGCATCGAGGGCTTAGTGGCCCGGCGATTTTGCAGGCATCGAGCTATTGGTCGCCCGGTGACTCGATCAGCGTAAACCTGTTGCCGGACGTCGACGCCGCACTTCTGTTGCTCGATGCCAAGTCGAGACGCCCCAAATCCCTGCTTCGTAGCTTGCTTGGCGATATGCTGCCGAAAGCGTTGGTGGCTGAGTTGCAGGCGCTGTTCTGGCCGGACGGTGGGGATACGCCGATCGGCGAAATCAGCAATGAACGATTGCGGCGAATTGCCGCCGATCTTAATGCCTGGCAGATCAAACCTGCGGCGACCGAAGGCTACCGAACCGCCGAAGTTACACTCGGCGGCGTCGATACAGACGCCTTATCGTCAAAAACGATGGAGAGCAAGCAGCACCCCGGCCTGTACTTCGTCGGCGAGGTCGTTGATATGACCGGGCACCTGGGCGGCCATAATTTCCAGTGGGCCTGGTCCTCCGGTCACGCCGCCGGCCGGGTCGCCTAACGTCCTGCTAACCTTTCCGGCCCCTAGTGCATCAAAGTGTCAATGGTGGCGGTAATGACTATCGGCGCTTCGCCGACGCAAACTGACTTTCACGAGGCGATCTCATCGCGCTCGGACCGCTGGTATTCGGCATGTCTGAAAATCACCCGCAATCCGGATATGGCAGCTGACGCCGTGCAGGATGCTCTGCTCAATGCCTGGAACAAGCGCCATCAGTTTGAGAAAAATGCTCGCCTCGATACCTGGATTCACAGCATTGCGATCAATGCGGCACTGAACCAGATTCGAAAGAGCAAACCCGGCGTATTTGAGCCACTCGAATCCGACGTTGAGGACTGCATCGAAGAACCGCGACAGATTCTCGAAGACTACGAGCTGGAAGACAGCCTGGCTGCGGCACTTGCCCGGCTGACGGACGTCGAACGCGTGTGCTTTGTGTTGAAGCACCTCGAACAATGGCGGGTGAAGGAGATTTGCGAAGAACTTTCGCTGAATGAAGGCCGGGTCAAACAAGCCGTATTTCGCGCTGTGAAGAAGCTGCGCATTAGCATGCAATCCATGCAGGATGACAAACAATGAAAGACGATACCAACGATATTGTCGCCAAACATCGTGACAACGTGCACAAGGCGCCGTCGCATCTTGTCCAGCAGTGGCACAGTGCGATTGATGAGGCCGCGGCGCTGGAACGTGGCCGCAATACCGTCCTTGAACGTGGCTGGCATCCCAGGACACTATTCTGGGGCATGGCGATAACGGCGGCACTCGCGCTGGGCGTAGCGATCGGGGTCTTTGTTTCTGACGAGGCGACCGAGATCAACGTGCCAACGATTGCCGGGGATCCGCCGCAATCGAGCGCTGTTCCAGCCGCCCTCACCCGCGGACTGCAGTATCACCTGCGAGACAGCAGACAGCAGCTGTCAGAACTGAGTGTCGACTCAGACCACGCAATGCTGGTGCTGCAGCTCATTGAACAAAATCGGCTGTTTGAACACGCCGCCGACAACAACAACGCGCCGAACCTGGCACGTGTGTTGCGCGCCTTTGAACCCATTTTATTGCGCTTGGCTGCAACGGATATCGCTCCGGAAGATGCCGCCGCGCTTAAAGCACAACTTTCTTTTGAGCTGAATGTGATGCTAACAAAGTTGGCAAATGAATCATC
The DNA here is from genome assembly GCA_021773115.1 of Woeseiaceae bacterium. GTDB lineage: Bacteria > Pseudomonadota > Gammaproteobacteria > Steroidobacterales > Woeseiaceae > UBA1847. Next base: position 486,467 of record JAJFKS010000006.1, read on the forward strand.
AGATGAAGCACATTCAACATGACACAGGTAATTGAAATGAAAACTCTGGCTAAAATCCTCTTCATCAGTTCAGCGCTAGTCTTCGCGGTGAACAGTGCAGCACAAGACCGCAGCTCCAGCGATACCGAGGAGCTAAAACTTGCAGCGATCGAAGCGCTGGTTTCGGCACCACCAAATCGTGCTCTGCCACTGGTCAACAAAGTTTTGGCGGGTAACAACAGTGACGAAATCAAGGAGCGGGCGCTGTTTATCCTGAGTCAGATCGACAGGCCCGAAGCACATGAGACGCTGCTGAAGTTTGCCCGGGAATCCACTGGCGAACTGCAGGAAGAAGCAATCCGGATGATCGGCATCGGTGGCAATCGGGATGCACTGGCATCTCTTCAGTCCATCTACGAATCCGGTAACAGCGATGCCCGCGAAGCCATTCTTGAGGCACTTATGATCGCCGGCGACAAGAAAGCGGTCTTCGACATCGCGCTCACCGCGACGGGAGATGACTACGAGAATGCTGTCGATATGCTCGGTGTCATGAACGCGCGAGACGAATTGCGCGAGTTGAGAACGCGTAACGGTGCTTCCGAGGTGCTGATCGACGCGTACGCAATCTCTGGTGATCTCGACGAGCTTCGGAAAATGGCGTTGGATAACAGTGACCCGGAGATACAGGCGCAAGCCATCGAAGCCATGGGAGTCGTCGGCGGCAATGAAGTGAAGACAACACTCGTGCAAATTTTCCGCGATGCCAAGTCGGCGGACATTCGAGAGGCAGCACTTGATGGCATGATGATCGCGGACCACGACCAGGGCGTACTGGAGTTGTACCGTGAGACAGATGATCCAGCGATCAAGAAGGAATTGCTCGAAATGCTGGTGATCATGGGTAGCGATGAAGTTTGGAGCATTATCGATTCAGCCCTCGAAGGAAGCCTGTAGTGACGCGCTCAAGACGACTGAGCCTCGCGGTGCTTGTTTACTTTGCGGCGGTCAGTGGCCAGGCGGTCGCTGACCTGCCGTCACCGTCGCACGACGCATGGCATACCTGGCAAGTCGACGAAGCCAACGCGACGAATGCGATGTGTTGCTTCAATTGGCGAGACGGCAAGAGCTCGCGATCGGGCTGTGCCCTCGACGGTCACAACATGAGCTTCACCAACAGCGGTGACTGCGCCGCAGAGCCAGGACACTTGCAAGTCTATGCACGCATCAGTGGTGGCAAGCCCGTCGAAATTCGTGTGCTCAGCTCGAACTGCCCGGTCTCGGCCAAGAGTGAAATTGTCGATCTCGAACTGGTGTCGGCAGACGATAATCTCAACTGGTTCCGAAATATCATCGAAGACAGGCAACTTCAAAAGCAGACCCGTGAAGACGCATTGTTTGCCCTGGTAATGTCTGAATCGGATGCCGCCTACGCCTACCTCGACCGGCTCCTAAGTCGCCGCTAGCGATGAAATCAGTAGTATAGTCAGCATCCATGAAACGGATGCTGACACTGTTTGTCGCGGCCTGCCTGCTTGGCGGCTGCACACAGCCCGAACCGTTAAAGCTATCCCTCATCGGTACCAATGACGTTCATGGCGCTTTGCTTCAAGGCGACAATGGCGGTGGCCTCGCGACCTTGTCCGGTTATGTCAATGCCGTACGCACGGCGCGTGCCAGAGACGGCGGCGCAGTTTTGCTTATTGACGCCGGCGACATGTGGCAAGGAACCCTGGAGTCCAATATTTCGGAAGGCGCAGCAATGGTTGCGGCATTCAATGCGCTCGACTACAGCGCGGTCGCGATCGGAAATCATGAGTTTGATTTCGGGCCCGCGGGTCCGGCTCCGATTCCGGAGTCGCCGGACGATGATCCCCGCGGAGCGCTGAAACAACGTGCAACTGAAGCCAGGTTTCCATTTCTTGCGGCCAACCTGATCGACAACGCGACAAGTCAGCCAGTCGCCTGGGAAAACGTTCGTCCATCGGTCATCATCGACATTGAGAATGTGAAGGTCGGCATTATCGGCGTAATGTCACGAAATGCGCTGGCGTCAACCATTGCGTCGAATACGAGCGGACTTGGCGTTGCACCGCTCGCCGCAACTATTGTGCGGGAAGCCGAAGCGGCCAGGGCGGCGGGTGCAGACATTATTATTGTTACGGCGCACGCCGGTGGCGAATGCACGGAATTTGATGACCCTTACGATCTCTCGTCCTGCGAAACGCAGCATGAGATATTTGCGGTTGCCGAGGCACTGCCAGCCGGGCTTGTCGATCACATCTTTGCGGGTCACGTGCACAAAGGCCTTGCGCATATCGTCAACGGCATATCGATCACGTCGAGCTACTCCAGGGCCCGGGCTTTCAGCCGTGTGGATTTTTTGATTGATCGAGAATCCACTGACGTAATCAATCGACAGGTGTTTCCGCCAACCCAGTTAGTCGCAAGCCCGAGCTACGAAGGCGTCAAGCTGCATACAAATGCTGAGGTCGTGGCAATTGCCGATCGTGCCGCCGCATTTGCGGCCGACCTCAAGAATCAAAAAGTCGGCATTGTGCTGGAGACGCCGTTCGAGCTGACGAGTGACCCTGAGTCGGCATTGGGCAATTTATACACCGAAACAATGCTCGACGACGTCGACGCTGCTATCTCGATTCACGTGATCAACGGCGGAATCCGCGCCGACCTGCCCGCGGGCGAGCTGACCTTTGGCAGCGTCTACGAGATGTCACCATTCGATAATCAGTTGATGGTCATCGACCTCAGCGGCGCGGAACTCCGCCAGGTCATCGCCGAACAGGCACACCGGGGTTCGCGACGTGTCGGCTTCGCCGGCATGCGCGTCAATGTTGAATGCAGCGATGCGATCATGACAATCGAGATGCGTTACGACGACGGTCGCAACATTTCGGACTCGGACAACGTTCGTGTCGCGGTCAGCGACTATCTGGCCCTCGGCGGCGATCGCGTCTTGCAATCGGTGATGCCCGAAGCCGGCTTCAATCCTCAGCCAACGGCGCCAATGGTTCGCGACATTATCCTGCATTCACTGGCGAAACGTGGCGGTTCGATCAGCGCCGCAGAGTTTGATAGCAGCGCCGCACCGCGCTGGCAATTACCAAAATCAATGAATCGCGAGTGCCGCCTGCCTGCTGCTCGGTAGGATTGTTGCCTGTTCGCAACATTGCGATATCGAAATTCTGAGCTAAGCTATTTTGGTACGCGGTGAAACTAAATCCCAACGGCGTTGTCTTTTGAATTACATTGCTTTATCGATCGATGCTGATCAGATTTTCGATGGGGTTTTCTGTTGTTTTCCCACAACAGAATGATATTTGAAGAAATGGAGAACACTTATGAATAAATTCACAGGCATAGCCGGAGCGTTATCGACCGCGCTGGTTATGAGTCTGGCCATCATGCCAGCCGACGTGGCGCTGGCACAGGAAGCTGATGCGCTTGAAGAGGTGATTGTCACCGGGTCGCGCATTCGACGAAATCCTCTCAATGAGGCGGTTGCGATCATGGATATCGGGGTTGATAGACTTGATCAATCTGGATTCACCAATCTTGGTGACGCGCTGCAAAACCTTCCCATCACAGGCTCGGCACCGAACTCTCAGTTCAACGTGCCTGGCAACGCAGGTTTTCCGCAGGACGGCGCGGGCATAGGTGCCGGCGGCGTGGAACTTTCGCTGCGAAATTTGGAAGCTAAACGCACATTGGTTCTCGTTGACGGCAAGCGCTGGATTGCAGGTGCGTCAGCATCGGGTGTACCGAGTACCGTCGATCTGAATACCTTGCCGGCGAATATGATCAAGCGCATTGAGATATTGCAGGATGGTGCGTCAGCCATCTACGGCTCCGATGCCATTGGTGGTGTCGTCAATGTCATTACCAACTCGGATTTCGATGGATTCAAAATCGATGCCCAATACGGTGAGTTTCTGTCCGAAGGTGATGGTGCGTCCTCAGAGGTGAGCCTGTTATGGGGCGGTGGTAACGACCAAACGCATTTCGTGGTCAGTGCTGCCTACCACAACGAGAGCGACATCGAGACAGCCAATCGGGCCGTCTCGGCATTTCCGAATGCGAACGGCACGAGTTGTGCCGACGGTGGCTGTTCGTCATTTACGCCGCAGGCTCGAATGATATTCGGCCCCGCATTTGGGCTTTACAGAAATGGTGTACTTGATGCCGGCTGTACAACCGCCGATCCGGATTGCTCTACCCTCGATCTAACGCTCAACTCCGGTGTTTTGAATGACGGCATGGGCAACATTCCGGTATTCGATCCAAATGACCCTTTTGGGGGTGATTTTCACGCATTTGGCACCGACGACCGATTCAACTTCAATGGCCCCGGAAACAACTTCATCCGAACGCCCAACGAGCGAGTCAACTTCTATGTGTCCGTCGATCACGAACTGACCGAAACTCTCAAGCTCGTCACGCGCGCCTCATACACCAACCGGACGTCCGCGACCAAGGCCGCACCGGAGCCGCTGTGTTTAGGTAACGATTGTGGCAACCGCATCAACGACAACTTCTTCATTTCCGCACTCAATCCTTTCAATCCATTCGGCGTTGATCTGTCGGTAGCATTGGGGACACTGGATTTCTTTGGTCGCAGGCCACTCGAATCCGGTCAGCGCAAATTTTTCCAGGATGTCAATACCTACATGGTCAGCCTCGGCCTCGAAGGCGAATTTGAGGCCGGCAACCGAACGATGTACTGGGACCTGACCGGAAGCTATGGCGACAACCGTGGTTTCCAGGAGAAGTACGGCGCGCACAACGCTGCCAAACTGCAGGTTGCGATGGGTGACCCCGCCGTCTGTGCGGCTACACCCAATTGCGTACCGTTCAACTTCTTCGGCGGTCAGGGACCGAATGGGGAAGGATCGATTACCCAGGAGATGCTCGACTTCGTCGGCTTTGTACAACGTGATTTTAGTCAGCAAACCCTGCAGGATTTTGCATTCAATATCACGGGCGACATCGCTACGCTTCCAGCCGGTGAATTGGCATTTGCTGCCGGCGTCGAGTATCGGGAACATTCCGGCTCCTTCCGACCGGACCCAATTGCCGCGCGGGGCGAAACGGCCGGAATCCCGGCGGGTGCCACTGCGGGTGCTTTTGATGTCACCGAGTTTTATGCGGAGTTGAATATTCCATTGCTTGCGGGTGCTGCGGGCGCGGATTTGCTGGAGGTTAATCTGGCAGCGCGGGCCTCGGACTACAGTACGTCCGGCTCCGAATCGACATTCAAAAGCAGCGTTCTTTGGCGGCCGATCGAAAATCTGTCGGCACGCGCATCGTTCTCGAGTGGCTTCCGGGCACCCGGTATCGGTGAGTTGTTTGGCGGAGCGGCACGTGAGGATTTCACCTTCCTGGATCCCTGTGCTGACGTGCTCGGAACAATCCTGGACGCCGACGGTGGACGATCCGATACGACCGGTCCACAGCCGCAAAATATAATCGATAACTGTGCAGCGCTCGGTGTCGGACCTGGGCTCGCCCAGACCAATCCGCAATTATCGTCCGTCTCCCAAGGTAATGAGGCGCTGATCGCAGAAACGTCGGACAGCTGGACTGCTGGTTTGGTTTGGAGTCCGGGTTTTGCGGATAACGCGAGCTGGGTCGAAGGCATTACAGCGTCAATCGATTTCTACAATGTCGAAATTGATGATGCGGTTCAGGGCCTCGACGCAGCCCAGGTGATCATCGCTTGTGTTGACTCGCTTGATCCGTTCTTCTGTGATTCAGTACCACGAAACTCTGCCGGTCGAATCGGACTGGTTGACAATCAGTTGCAGAACATTGGTGCAATCGAGGCTTCCGGATTTGACGTCATGCTCAACTACGTCGGTCCGGAGTCACGCGCCGGACAATTCGATGTAAACGTCAATGCAACTTACCTTGACGAGTACATTGAACGTACGGCGAACCCGGATGGTTCAGTCTCAGAGAAAGATTTCAGCGGTTTGCACACCAATGAGACGTTCGCACGAGCATTCCCGGAATGGCGGGCAGTGACGAGTGTGAACTGGTCTCTTAACCGGTGGAGCGCCAACATGGCCTTCCGCTGGACCGATGAAATGACTCTGGACACCGACGGTTCCAGGTTGGACTCCTCTGTGTTTACTGATCTGCAGGTTCGTTACAACCCGGCGATTCTGGATGATGCCCTTACGGTCGCGGTCGGATTCAACAATCTGTTCGATGAAGATCCACCGGCTTGCAATGATTGCGGCGGACCCGGCATAAGCATCGTCGCACACGACATTCCTGGAACGGTTGGCTATTTGCGCGTGACATATCAACCTAACTAGTTAGTTGTCTTGATAGCATCAAATGAACGGCCTCTTCGGAGGCCGTTTTTTTGGCCGCCGCTCGCCGGCAAATCGGTCCGCCTAGGCGCTGTCGATCGCGGCAATGGCCGTATCTATTTCGGCCTTCGTATTGTAATAGTGTGGTGAAATTCGCAGGGCCGCTGAAACTTTTTTGGTATCGTAGTCGAGCACTGCGTATTCACGCCCCTGGGCTGACAGGTTAATGCCCCGCTCCCGCAATTCGAGAACGAACTGCTGCGGATCGAGCTTACTGAACTCAACCGTCACAATTCCGCACAACTCATCGTCGTTGCCTAGAACTCTTGCTCCTTTGACCGTGCGCAATCCATCGCGCAGATAGGACACCAGCTCACGAACGCGGCAACGGATTCGATCGACACCAACCTCGCTCGCATATCTCGCAGCCGCACCGGTGCCGAGAAGCTGAGCCCAGGCGAATTCCCAGTTCTCGAAGCGCTTAGCACTCCTGACTGACTGGTAACGATCAGCTGCGGTCCAACTCGCACCACGCATATCAATAAAAAGCGGCTCATAGGCCTGTTCAAGAATTCGATCGGCAACGTACAGAAATCCTGAGCCACGCGGGCCGCGCAGGAATTTGCGTGCAGTCGCGGACAGAAAATCGCATTGAATATCATTCACTGCCAGCGGCAGCTGCCCAAGCGACTGGCAGGCATCAACGAGAAAGATGGTATCGCGGCTGCGGCAGGCAGCGCCGACCGCGTTCACGTCCTGCAGCAATCCCGAGTTTGTTGGCACATGGGTAACGCAGACCAGCTTCGGGCGATGCTCGTCCATCATTTTTTCGAGTGCTGCGACGTCAACCCCGCCTTGCTCCTGATCCGGCACGTGCGCGACTCTCAAACCGAGTCGGGCCTCCAGCGACAGGAACTGAATCTGGTTCGACGCATAGTCGTTGCGTGTTGTCAGGATAAGGTCGCCGGCACTAAAAGGAATTGCCGACAACGCCTGCGTAAAGGCGCTAGTCGCATTCTCGGTGAATGCAATATTGTCGACGCCAGCGCCAATGAGTGAAGCGACTGACTGGTAGGCGGATGCGACCGATTCGCTAATGGCAGCGTGTGCCTCGTAGCCCCCTATTTCGCTTTCCAGTTTGATGTGATCAATGATTGTGCTGACCACCGCTTTCGGCATCAACGCAGCACCGGCATTGTTCAGGTGAATGCGGTTCTGACAGCCGGGTGTTTCGGCACGATAGTGTTCGACATCCATGTTGGGCACTAGCGGAAGCGGGGTAACAGCCCACTGATACCGGACCCAACGATGACCAGTGCCAACGAGATCAGGTCAAGTCGCTGTACGGGCCCGCCGCCGAATCCGAACATCGCGAGCAGCGCGATGCCAAGGCAAATCATCAAGGCACCGGCGATCTGTCTTGCTGCGGCGGGTACTTTCGCGTCCGCGGGCCGACCTCGGCGCTCCAACGGCGACAGCAGCAACGCGATGGGCAGCAACAGCACGAACAACACGAGAATCCAGACCGGTCGGGACCACCACCATGCATTTGTCCCGGGTTCAATATCCAGGCCCGGGCTGCCCGCAAGATGCAGCGCCGATACAAACAGGATCATGACTGTGATGTGCCACAGGTAGACCGTCATGATCATGCTGTTGATCAGAACCGTTGCCGTCCAAAGCCGCAATCCATCCAGAGCCCGTCGCATCGGCGTTTCCAGCGCGAGCAACAATCCAAACTGAAAAATGCCCAGCGCCAAGAGAGTGACCTTCGGGGGCAAGGTGTTACTCAGCTCAGGGTCCGGCGATCCAACCATGGCGAGTGGATAAGGCCCGTAATGAATCATCGACCACAAGGCGACGAAGCCCACCGCCGAAAATAGCAGGCGCTTGGTCACCCGGCCGAGCCGATCATCACGCCAGGCAAAGCCGAGATGATGCACCGCCAGCCAGACCCAGAAGTAATTGCCCCAACCCAGCCAGCGCACGTCGCTCGCAAAAAAGGCGACATCGGTCAGAATCGCGCCCGCAGCAAAGATCGCGAACGAGGTAAAACCCATGCGTTGCCAGAATTTGTAGGCGGCCGGTGCGAGTATGACGATCGCGATGTAAATCGCGAGAAACCAGGTGGGAATCAATGCCGCCTGCGACGCGAGCTGAATGACCTCTGGTCCGACGCCCAGCAAGACCATAACGACAGCGATCGCCGCCCACGCGACGAGTAACACCAGCAATGGCGCAACGAGGCGATTGAGGCGAGCTGAAAGCCAGCCGGCATAGCCAATGCCCTTGCGCGCGGCACTCTCCAGCGATACGGCATTCGAATAGCCGCCGACGATAAAAAAATTGGCATCACCTGGAAAATCCAGGTCAGCCACTGAATCTGCGGCTGCTCCGAGAGCAACTCCCCCGCGTCCATTTGCCCGTCGACCACATAAATGGTCGCGATAAGCCAGTGACCGATAATGACAGCCAGGATAGAGATCGAACGTAGAAAATCGACGTAGCGGTTGCGTTCGGCCGGCGTTTTCGCAGCCATCTGGCTTGCCTGGGTCCAGATCTTCATGGGCGCGCTCCTTGGCAGATATAAGGGGTACTGCGTCTCAAAACGTGAAAATTATTGCCCAAACAGGCCAAAATTGCGGTCAATATCGCATATTCTGTAACATTGAGGGTGCATATTCGTGTCTCTGTCATTGAGGGTTATCACGATGTGGTTACCAACGAAGCTGTACGAAGGTCTGCCACTATGGTGGATTCTGATCGGCTTGGTATTTATGTTAAGCGCTTTGTACCTGGGTCTCGACTACGGCCCGGCCTATGGCTATCTCGGTTTGGGTGTCGGGTGCAGCATTTTCGGTCTGATGATTAGCATTTGGCGCTCGCAGCATCGCAACGACAAGTCTGCCGACCAGCAATCGTCGTCGGAGGAGGCGTCTGACAGCTAGAGCCGTCCTGCGCTTCTCGGCCTCGTAACACTTAAGCTTATTTGATATGATCCGCGCGCCCCGGTCGGGGTGCACGCACGTTTTTCCTATTCTTTACTTTCTGCTCGGTGTAAACCATTGATCTCTGCTGCAAATTTGTCGATCCAGTTCGGCGCTAAACCCCTGTTCGAAAATGTCTCGGTCACCTTCGGCAATGGCAATCGCTATGGCCTGATTGGTGCCAACGGCTGCGGCAAGTCGACCTTAATGAAAATTCTCGCGGGCGATCTCGAGCCGTCTGTGGGCAACGTGTCGACAGACCCGAATGCGCGCGTGGGCCAGTTGTCGCAGGACCAGTTCGCCTACGAAAAGTACCGGGTGCTCGACACGGTCATGATGGGCTACGACCGCTTATGGGAAGTGATGCAAGAGCGCAATCGCCTTTACTCGCTACCCGAGATGAGCGACGAAGAAGGTATGAAGGTCGCAGATCTCGAAGTCGAGTTTGCGGAACTGGATGGCTACTCGGCCGAGTCACGCGCTGGCGAATTGCTCGAGGGCATTGGCATTCCGGTGGAGCAACATCAAGGCCCGATGAGTGCCGTCGCGCCCGGTTGGAAATTACGGGTATTGCTTGCACAGGCCCTGTTCTCGGACCCGGACATCCTGTTGCTCGACGAGCCGACCAATAACCTCGATATCAATACCATTCGCTGGCTTGAAGAATATCTCGAAACCAGTAAATCAACGATGGTCATCATTTCGCATGATCGCCACTTTCTGAATAGCGTTTGCACGCACATGGCCGACCTCGACTACGGCAAGCTGCATGTCTTCCCCGGCAACTACGATGAATACATGACGGCAGCGACACAGGCGCGCGAACGCATGCACGCCGATAACGCGAAGAAGAAAGTGAAGATGGCTGAACTGCAGGCCTTCGTCAGTCGCTTCTCGGCCAATGCCTCGAAAGCGAGGCAAGCGACATCGCGGGCACGGCAACTCGAGAAAATTAAACTTGAGGACATCAAACCATCGAGCCGCGTCAGCCCGTTTATTCGTTTCGAGCAGGAAAAGCCATTGCGTCGGCTTGCGCTTGAGGCCAGTGATATCAGTAAGCGTTTCGACAAGGCCCCATTGTTCAGGAATCTGGACCTGGCGATCGAAGCTGGATCGAAGGTAGCCATTCTCGGGCAAAACGGCATCGGCAAGACAACATTACTTCGCAGTTTAGTGCAGCAACTGGATCTGGACAGCGGTTCCGTAAAGTGGTCGGAAAATGCGAAGGTCGGTTTCTTCGCGCAGGATAACGGACCAGAGTTTGAAACCGACATGAGTCTGTTCGACTGGATCACACAGTGGCAACCCGAAGGCGCGGACGAGCAATTATTGCGCGGCACGCTCGGGCGCATGTTGTTCTCACGGGATGACAGTGAAAAATCAGTGAAAGTCGTCTCCGGTGGCGAGCAGCGGCGCCTGATGTTCGGCAAGATTATTCTGCAAAAACCGAACGTGATTATCATGGACGAGCCAACCAATCACCTTGACATGGAATCGATTGAGGCGCTGAACCTGGCACTCGAGAACTATCCCGGCACTCTGATTTTCGTCAGTCACGATCGCGATTTCGTATCAACGCTCGCAACGCGCGTTATCGAGATGACGCCAGACGGTATCGTCGACTTCAGCGGGACATACGATGAATACCTGCGATCACAGGGATTGGCAGAAAGATCGCGCGTTGCTTCGATGTAGCTCGAAGTTGCGCAACTTGTCGTTGCTGTGGAACAACATGTTGCACTTTTTTATCGATACAAAAACGCTATGTTAATTTTCCGACGTTAATTTTTCTCCTCTGTTACTCCGGAAAAACAAGCCGCAAATAGATCGCGCGGCAGTTTTTCGTCGTAACAAAATTATCGAGGCATAAACGCAACTTACTCTTTATTGCGGCACATTCACAACACTTCTCCACAGTGATCTGATCACGGTATGAACAACGTCCATTGGACTTGTTTTCAATAAAGCCGCAAGACAATTGATTCTTCGCGGAACTTTTGAAGCCAATTTGTGGAGTACACGTGATGATGAGGAAATTATACGAACGCGGAACCGGCGCTTTGCTCGCGGTCAGTGTGTTTTCGTTGCTGGCGGGCTACACACCAGCAGCGCTTGCACAAGCGCAAACTGACGGCGCCGAAGCGCTTGAAGAAATTACGGTTACAGGCTCGCGTATTCGACGCGACACATTCAACTATTCGACACCAATCACGGTGATCGACAGCGCCGAGATTTCGGCTACCGGAACAACCAACCTGGGTGACCTGCTGCAGACGCTGCCGCAGGCAGTCTCGACGTTCAACAACGCCAACACGGCGTTCTCGACGACGTTTTCCGGCCTCAACCTGACGGATCTGCGTTTTCTCGGCACGGATCGCACACTGGTGTTGGTCAACGGCCGCAGAATGGTCTCCGGCACGCCGCCGGGCGGTGGCTACGGCGTGGATTTGAACGCCATTCCAACCGGTACCATTGAGCGTATCGAAGTACTGACCGGTGGCGCATCGGCTATTTACGGTTCCGACGCTGTTGCCGGCGTAGTCAACGTCATCACGAAGACCGATTTTGAGGGTGTCAACATTGACCTTCAGGTCGGCGGTGCGACCGAAGGAGACAAGGAGAAGACGGACGTTACGGTAACTGCGGGCGGCGAATTCGGCCAGGGCGGCTTTGCCATGCTGTCCGTCGGTTGGTCCGACGATGAGGAACTGCGCTCCAGGGATCGTTCGTTTTCGAACACCGATCTTGACGCAATCGATCGGGACGGCGACGGATTCGGCGAATCGATTGGCTGGCTCGGCTCAAGTTTTCCGCCTCAGGGTCGAATTAATAATCTGAATGCGGGCGACGGTACCCCGTTTCGCAGCGGCATTGACGACCGGGCAAACTCGGACCGATTCAATCGTGCGGATTTCCGTACCATATTCAACCCGGTTCGGCGTCGATTTGCGTCAGCGAACGCGTCCTATCCGCTGACGGACCGGGTTACCGCGTTCACCGAGTTGAACTGGGCCTTCGTTCAGAGCGATTCCGAGATCGAACCGTTTGCGCTGAGTATCAACGATGACATTTTTCAGTTCAGCCGTGGCGGTAACCAGGGTTTTGATGTCGCCAGCAACCTGCTGATGTCCCCGGAGCTGAAAGCTGCCTTGCTGGCGGGTAATTTCACGAACACGAGCCAGGCTGGCACCAACGGCTGGGTTCGCCGTTTGGTTGAGTTCGGACCTCGCGCCTCTCTGGTTGACCGAACGACTGCCCGTTATGTCGCGGGTATCGACGCAGAGCTGACTGAGAACTGGGGCCTGAGTGCGTACTACACCTATGGCCGTACCGAGCAGGACCAACAGGAAACCGGGCAGATCAATACGGAACGAGCATTGCTTGCAATGAACGTAGAACTCGCACCGGATGGCGTCACGATCCAGTGTGCAGATCCGCTTGCCCGTATCCAGGGTTGTGTGCCGTTCAACGTGTTTGGCGAGAACTCCATCTCGGCAGCAGCCGTCCGCTATCTGCAGGCGCCCCAGAACCTGAAATCTACGGTTGAGCAGGAAGTCTTCAGCATTAGTGTCACCGGTGATTTGGGTTGGGACCTGCCAGGCGGTAGTGTCGCGACGGCGTTCGGCTTCGAGCATCGTGAGGAGAGCGGTGCGGAAATCAACGGCGGCTTCGCCCAGACCGGCGTTGGTGGCGGCAACGCAACCGCGCCGACCAACGGCAGCTTCAATGTCCAGGAGTTCTTCGCCGAGATCAGTTTGCCTGTGTTGGAACGCCTGACCCTGGATGCGGCCGTTCGCCAGGGCGACTACTCGACCGTCGGCGCCCAGACAACGTGGAAGGCTGGTTTCGACGCACCCGTCGTTGAGAGCTTCAGGCTCCGCGGTACGATATCGCAGTCGGTTCGCGCGCCTAACGTCGCCGACTTGTTTGCCGGCGCCGGCGAAACGTTTCGCAGCCTCACCGATCCCTGTGACGGTATAACCAACGCCACAACCGGACAGATCGCCGACAACTGCCGGTCGATCGCGGTCATTCAGAATCGGATTGATGCGACGGGCTCGTTTACGCTGACGCAGATTGAGCGCCAGGGCACCGGCGGGTTCATTGGTGGAAATCCCAGTGTCCTGGAAGAAACTGCGGACTCTTTCACGTTCGGCGCGATTTGGCAGCCGACGTTCGTGAACGGATTGTCTTTGGCAGTCGACTACTACGACATCGAAATCGACGACGGTATTGCGACAACCTCGCGAAGCACCGTGCTCGAGCGTTGTTATGATGTGCCGACGGCACAGTTCGATCCGACCTGCGGCCCCAGCCCCTCGGGTCAAATCGGCGGCGCGGCACGGCGCGATCTCCGTCCGGGAGCCGGTAACCTGAGTGGCGTAGATTCGGGCACCTCCAACGAGAACCGATTCAATACCGCCGGTATCGACATCGAAGCAAACTACACTATGGATATCGGACCGGGTACGTTCGGCGCCGCCATGATCTGGAATCATCTGCTCGAGTGGGAAGAGATCGGAATCGCCAGCGGCGATGTCGATGACGACGCGGGTGAAATCCTGACGCCGGACAACCGGGCGACGTTCCGCTTCAACTACGATTGGAACAACTGGCAGGCGTTCTGGCGTGTGCGTATGTGGGGTGAAGCCAAGGACTCGAATACGGCGCTGCTCACCGACGAGAACAGCGATGTGTTCGGTAACCCCCTGGCCCCGAATCTGAATGAAGTGGATACCTATTACCTACACGACATCTCGCTCGGTTATGGCGACGGGCCGTGGTCGGTGAAGGTAGGCTTGAACAATGCTTTCGACAAGAAACCGCCATTCTTAGGTCAGAGCTCCCAGTACGGCGTCACCGGCGTGAACACGGCACCTGAGGCCTATGACACGGTCGGTGCTGCCTGGTATCTGCAATTCAACTGGTCGACTGAGTAAAGTGCATTAAGAGTTTAGGATAAAATACCGATCAAGCGGCCTCATCGCGGGCCGTGTAGAAACCAAGAGGCCATCTCATTTGAGGTGGCCTCTTTTTTTTTGGCAGGCCTCGAAGATAGGCTACTTCTGTACCCGCGCTCTAAACTTCCGGCCCTTGATCGGCCGCGTTGTTAGTTGCTTGAGTGCTTTTGCAACCTGTGCGTTTTCGACAGCAACATAGGCGCTGGTATCAAACAGGTCGATCGATCCCACCGACTTACCCGGAACGCCGCCGTCCGCTGTCAATGCACCCAGCAAATCACCCGGCCGCAGTTTATTTTTTCGGCCGCCGCCGATTTGCAAGGTTGTCATTTTGGGGGCCAGTTTATCGTCGCCTCGCTCCGCATCCGGAATGCCGCGCTGCAGAATTACTGCATCCGGCAAGGCTTTTTCTATTTCTGCCAGGCGCCACAACTCACGTTCCTCCACCAGGCTCACCGCAACGCCCTGCTGACCCGCTCGAGCGGTACGGCCGATGCGGTGTATGTAAGTATCGGCCTGCGGCGGCAACTCGTAATTGAATACCGCGTCTATATCTTTGACATCGAGACCACGCGCCGCCACATCCGTCGCGATCAGCACGCTGGCGCTGCGATTTGAGAAGCGCACCAGCACCTGGTTTCGCTGCACCTGGTCAAGATCACCATGCAGTGCGAGCGCAACAATGCCCTGCGATTTGAGATAGGCAGCAACGTCAGCGCAATCAATCTTCGTGTTGCAAAAAACAAGATTAAGCTCGCCGCCCCAGGCTCTAAGGACTCGCAATAACTCCGCGTTACGGTTTTCGCGGGTCACCGAACACCAGGTCTGAGCAATCAATGCGGGCTGCTCGTCATCGGTTACGTCGATCAGTTTCGGGTTCCGCTGAACTCTCGCACTGATATCCGCGATCGCATCCGGGTAAGTTGCGCTGAACAGCAGGGTTTGTCGCTCGGGTGGTACGTGTGAGAGGATCGCGTTCAGCTCATCCTCGAAACCCATGTCGAGCATACGATCCGCTTCGTCGAGCACCAGGGTTTGCAGTCCGTCGAGGTCAATCGTCTGTTTGCCGAGATGTTTCAGAATACGGCCTGGCGTACCAACAATGATGTGCGGGCTGCGTTGCAATGACGCCAGTTGTGATCGCAGCGGAGAGCCACCGCATATTGTCAACACTTTGATATTGGGAATACCCCGCGCCAGGCGCCGAATTTCTCGGGCAACCTGATCGGCCAGTTCACGCGTCGGACAAAGTATCAGTGCCTGCGTATTGAAAGAACTCGCATCCAGCTTGTTTAACAATCCAAGTCCGAACGCAGCCGTTTTTCCGCTGCCGGTTTTGGCGCGAGCGAGTACGTCCACACCTTCGATCAAGCATGGCAGCGATTCCGCCTGCACCAGCGTCATTTCCAGGTAACCGAGATCCTTAAGGTTGCCGAGCAGCGCCGGGTTCAGATTTAGCGTGCTGAAGTCTCTGGTGTTAGACACGGCGTCCATCGGCTACCGATGTTTGGCGTAAACGTCGCGAACCCATCGAAGCGACGGTCGCTCAACCCACGTCGCCACGGTTGCAGCGAGTCGTGGCGGGTGCGCGAGGCCAACATAGCTTGGGTGCTGTTCCGGCAACACCAGTGGCGATAACAGGCTCGCGACAGAAATATCCGCGCGCGAGAAACGATTACCGACCAGATAGGCGCGACCGTCTGATAGCAAGTCGTCGATCCATGCGAGCTCCGCGTCGATAATTGCCTGTGACTCCTCGCCCTGCTGTTTGCCAAGATCCATGCGCTTTTTCATAATTGAGCAGATTTTTCCCCAGCCTATAATGACCGGCAGCTTCGTCAGCAAGGGCAAATTCTTCGTGAAGATCGGCCTTACGGTCGATGGATGTTCGACCAAAGCTTCGGAATAATAAAAACGCCGCAAATGGACGCCGGCGATATCATCGATACGTTTTTCAATGGCGACTGCCTTCTCGATATCGGCATCCGGAGTTAGCCGCTTACCGTTGAACGATCGTGTGCTTTCCGCCCAGGTGATGATGTCGGCGGACCCCTGAATAACCCGGTTTTCGAGTTCAAGGTACGGCACCGAGGTTCCGGGGCAACCGAGTTGTTTTGCGATTTTCATGTGCTCGCCAGGCGCCACATAGCGCAGCCTGTAATCGATGCCAAGATAATCCAGTGCCCAGCGCGCCTTTTCGCAATAGTGCGATATCGCAAAGATATAAAGTGTGGGAGTCGTCATCATGGCGGCGAGTATACGCTGATACACTGTCGCTGATGCAGCCGCTGAGAATTCGGTGAAATATTGACTCATTATCGCAAGCTCGGCCTGACCCTCCTGGCGATCATGCTATCGACCGGCGCACTGGCGCAGCGACAACATCGGTACACTTGCCGCCGAAATGTTGTTGAGTACCGCGGAACGTGGTGTTGCCGTTCGCGTTCTCGTCGATGATGTCCTCATCGACACCGATGACCGGACGCTGCTGTTACTGTCGGCGCATCCAAGAGTGCAGATCAGAATCTACAATCCGAATATCTCAGTTGGCGTTGGCTTTTGGGGGCGTATCAAAAACGCAGTGTCGGGGTTTCGTGAAATTAATCAGCGCATGCATGACAAGACCGCCATCTTTGACGGTGTCGCTGGAATAACCGGTGGTCGCAATATGGCGGATGAGTACTTCGATTACGATCGTAACTACGTAAAAATTCCGGCGCCGCGGGGCTTGGCGGTGGTGGCGAATCGACGCGTAGTCTTATCAGGGCTATCAGGAACGCAAAGGCATCTATTCTGATTCAGTCGCCCTACCTGATATTGCCACAAGGCGGTATTGAGCTGTTTCATGAACTGACCGACAAGGGCGTGCGGATATGCTGCCCGGCAATAGCTGGCCAACAAGGCTGGACTTCAATCCTGACTTCACCGTCAGTCACGGCAAGCGTTTTCGCACCTGGCTTAATCGCTTGTTACCGCTGGATCCGATTCTCTGAGCTAGTCTCGAGAAATGATACGATTCCGGCCCAGATGTTTCGCCTGGTACAGGCGCGAATCAGCCTCGCCAAGAATCGTCGTGTGTCGACTATCGTCGCTGGATTCGGCAATTCCGATACTGATCGTTACCTTGATTTCCTCGCCGCCGGGCGACTGCAAGTCTGACCAGTCGGTATGCTCAATGGCCAGCCGCATCTGGCTGCATATTTGTTCGGCACATTGTGCATCGGTATCCGGAAAACAGAGCAGGAACTCCTCACCGCCATAACGCGCAACAACGTCCGTCTTACGGCAACGATTCAGGAGAATCTGCGAGATGCGGCGCAAAACCTTGTCGCCGATAGCGTGTGAATAGTGATCGTTAATCTGCTTGAAATGATCGATGTCTGCGAGTGCGACGGTAAAGTCAATATTCTGTCGCCTCGCTGCCTCAAGCTGGAGCCGCAGGTAGTCATCGACAAAGCGCCGGTTTACCAATCCCGTCAATTTGTCGTGGTGCGCCTGCCGCTGCAGCTCGATTGATTGCAGGCGTAGTTCTTCCGTGCGTACATCGACCAGCGCTTCCAGCCGATGCCGCATCAACGCATATTGCTTCAGTACCAACATACCTATTGCGAGTACGACCAGCAGGAGTGCGAAATTGACCCGATCAGACGTTGTAAACGCCAGGGCAAC
The DNA here is from genome assembly GCA_021773115.1 of Woeseiaceae bacterium. GTDB lineage: Bacteria > Pseudomonadota > Gammaproteobacteria > Steroidobacterales > Woeseiaceae > UBA1847. Next base: position 504,398 of record JAJFKS010000006.1, read on the forward strand.
GACGACCGCGATCAATGCGGACACGGATTCTACAGCCGTCGTGAAAGTATTGAGCAGCGACGACGGACTGATGCCGCGAAGATACAGAACAATCATCATTCCAAGATCATTCATGAGCTGCATGCTGAGCATCAGTAGCAGCAACAGCCCGCCAGTGCGCAAATCAAGCGACAGCAATGGAATTGGCCCGCCCAGGTATTCATACAATGAACCGCACAACAGAATAACCAATGACATCAGGCCGGCGTTGTTGCATGCCGCCGTGATAACGGATCTCAGGTCGGTGCCGTCTCGCAGCCGGTGCCATGGATAGATGAACGATGCCAGGCCATTAATCCACGCGGCGTCTATGGGTCCCAGCACGAGGATACTGGCGACTTGCGCGACCCGGTCAAAGGAAACATGGCCGAATCCAGGGTGCGGGAATCCGGTGGTGATTGTGAATAAACCGAATACGACAAAAAATGCCGCGGTTGTGAAGCCATAGTCACCGAGCAATATTCCCTGGGTCTGACTCGTATACGCGATCGCGATAACGGCGACCAGGAACAGAACGATGGAGTAAATAAAGTCGGGCCGCCATAAGCCCAGGCCATCTGTGTCGGTATTTTTGTTCGTTGCGTTCATCGGTGACCCGGCTCAGATTTGGAGGCGTTATTCACTTTTTGAGTTTCAGTTTCGATCTTGGTTTGGACTTCGGTTTCGGCTTTCGCGATTTCGCGTGGTCTGGCTCACGGTAAACCTCGATCTTCATTGGGCGCCCGCAAACCCGGACTTTCTTGAGATCCCTAAAAATATCCCGCGGCATGCCTTTGGGCAAGTCCACCAGGCTGAAACTCCCTTCGATCGCAATATGTCCAATATGCTCGCCCGCCAAACCCGCTTCGTTGGCAATCGCTCCGACTATGTTACCCGGTTTGACACCGTGTTCCTGACCGACATCGATTCGGTAGCGTTCTTTGCCCGCATCGAGTTCCGGCGCTGGCTTGTTGCGCTGCTTGCGGTCACGCGACGGACGATCGTCCCGGGTCTGACGTGCCGGCCGTTCCTTATCTTCTGCCAGCAGCAATGGTTTGTCGCCGATCGACATTTTCGCCAGTGCGGCGGCAATCTCCAGCGCGGGTACGTCGTGTTCGCTGCGATACTGTTCGACGAGGTTTTGCATGAACTCCAATTCGCCGCCCGCCAACGTGTCGGTGATTTTTTGTTTAAAGTCGGCGATTCGCTTGTTATTAACGATCTCGGTTGTCGGCAACTGCAGCTGAGTGATTTTCTGTCGTGTCGCCCGCTCGATCGCCGCAAGCATCCGTCGCTCTCTCGGCGCGACAAACAGAATCGCATCGCCTGTACGCCCAGCGCGTCCGGTCCTGCCAATGCGGTGAATGTAGGCTTCGGTGTCGTAAGGAATGTCGTAGTTAATGACGTGACTAATACGTTCGACATCCAGTCCCCGGGCGGCAACATCCGTTGCTACGACGATATCCAGAGAACCTCGCTTCAGCCTGTCCACGGTTTGTTCGCGGTGCGCCTGCGCCATATCGCCATTCATCGCTGCGGCAGCATAACCGCGTGCTTCCAGCTTTTCGGCAAGCTCCGTGGTCGCAGTCTTGGTACGGACGAACATCAGAATCGCATCGAAATCCTCGACCTCCAGGATGCGGGTAAGCGCATCGAGCTTGTGCAATCCACTGACCTGCCAATAGCGCTGTCGAATGGTCTCGGCGGTCGCAGTCTTCGCCTTGATTGAAATTTCCTGTGGCTTGTTCAGGTGCCGGCGAGCGATGCGTTCCACTTCCTTCGGCATCGTCGCTGAGAAAAGTGCCATTTGTCGTTTGGGTGGGGTTTGCTCAAGAATCCACTGGACCTCGTCAATGAACCCCATGCGCAGCATCTCATCAGCTTCATCAAGCACCAGCGCCTGCAGGCCGTCGAGCTTCAGGGTGCCCTTTCGCATGTGATCCATAACGCGCCCGGGTGTTCCGACAACTACCTGGACGCCGCGTTTCAATGCGCGGATCTGGCCGCCGTATTCCTGGCCGCCGTAAATCGGCAGGACGTGAAAACCCTTGATCTGCGACGCGTATCGCTGGAACGCCTCTGCGACCTGAATGGCCAGCTCCCGGGTCGGCGTCAGGGTCATGATCTGCACGGACTTGTTGTTCATATCCAGTCGCGACAGCAACGGCAGTGCAAAAGCGGCTGTCTTGCCAGTACCCGTTGGTGCGTGGCCGAGGAGGTCCTGGCCTTTCATCAAGGGCGGTATCGCCTGGGCCTGAATGGGGGTGGGTGTTTCGTAGCCAATCTCGTTCAGCGCAGCGATCAACGGTTCTGCGATCTGGAGGTCGCGAAACGTCGCGGGCTTGGGGGTAGACATGCTGAAATCCGGTGGAAATCGGGAAATTGGGACGGACTCTAGCATTATTCGTCAATTACAATGGTGCTCGTCAAACACACTGCGTAAAGCATAGGCCGATGATTACGAGCAAATCCGGCACCGAGTTCCTGCAATTGTTGGAGAATGTAAAACAGTGCCGTTTATGTGAGGCTTCGTTGCCACACGATCCGAGGCCGGTTTTGCAAGCCGATCCGCGCGCCAGGGTGATGATTGCTGGTCAGGCGCCAGGGCGACGTGTGCACGAAAGCGGCGTGCCATTCGACGACCCAAGCGGCGACCGGCTGCGGGAGTGGATGGGAGTTTCCGACGCCGAATTCTACGACGCAACCCGAATCGCAATCCTGCCGATGGGGTTTTGCTACCCGGGCACTGGCAAGTCGGGCGATTTGCCACCGAGGCCCGAATGCGCCAAGACCTGGCGCGACGAACTGCTGCAGCGTCTGCCGAACATCCAACTGACACTGGCGATCGGCCAATACGCACAAAAGTGGCATCTGCCAGCCCCGCAGAAAAATCTCACTGAAACGGTTCAGCGATGGCGAGACTATGGACCAGCACTTATACCGCTACCGCACCCAAGTCCGCGCAACAACATCTGGCTCAAGAAAAACCCCTGGTTCGTCGAACAACTGGTGCCCCACCTTCAACGCGCCGTTGGTCGCGCACTGTCCTGGTCGGTATCGGGCCAGCCGCTATGATTCAGGCCTTCGAACGAATTCAGACGGCACCATCCCTTGATTCTAACCCGGTATACTGCGGCCACGACAAATTGAACGATAACAATAAATGTCACTATTCGAAGAGCTCAAACGCCGCAACGTCGTCCGTGTTAACGCCGGAAGGCGTGAAGCGCGAAAAGGACGTTGACCGCAGCCAGTCGATCACACCGAAAACCGGGCGCAAGCTCGACCGCGCCATTATTGGCATTCTGTTAGTCGCCGTCGCCTGGTTTGCCTGGGACAAATTCGTGTCGAATCCGACGGACGTGCCGGGAACACAGGCGAACGCCGGCAACGCTGCATCCGTTCTGCAAAACCCGGACCAGCGGGATGACAAATCTGTCGCTGTTCTGCCATTTGTCGCGATGAGCAGCGGGCCGGACGACGAGTATTTCGCCGATGGCCTGACCGAGGAAATCCTGAACTCCCTGACGCAATTACCGGAATTGCTGGTTACCGCGAGGACCTCTGCGTTTTCGTTCAAGGGGCAAGACGTTCCTGTACAGGAAATCGCAACGGCACTGGGTGTGCGACACATCGTTGAAGGATCGGTGCGCCGATCTGGCGATCGCCTGAGAGTGACCGCTCAGCTGGTTCGTGCGAATGACGGCTTCCATCTCTGGTCAAATAACTACGACAGTGAGTCAACCGACACCATCGCCGTACAGGAAAACATCGCGGAGCAAATCGCGTCGGCGCTCAATGTAGTCCTCGACGAAAAGAAACGGGAAGCAATGCGGCAAGCCGGGCTCCGGGATGTCGAGGCATTCACGATCTACCAGAAAGCGGTTGAGATTTACCAGGACGCCCATGGCCAGAACGATATCGTGCCCGAATTGCGGCGCGCCAATGCGATGTTGGAACAGGTTATCGAGCGCGTACCGACATTCTCTCAAGTCTATATGGACCATAGCGACCTTTTCATCCACACGCTGACTGACGACGCCGAGGGTTTTCGGGGCGTCGGTGTCACCGATGAGGATGTCGCGAATGCCTTCGCAGCGGCCATAGTCGATTACGAAGCCGCGGTTCGTCATGCGCGAACCGACGACGTGAGATTGATGACGGAGCTGGATTTTGCCTACATCAGCGGTGACTGGCGGAATTTAGGTCGGCTAATTGAGAAGGCGCTGCAAACGCCTGGCTGCTTCCAGGGCAACTGGACTCCGATAATAACAAGTGCCTTCGGATACGCTGAGCAATATCTCAAACATTCCTACGACGTTCTGAAGTGCGATCCCCTGCGCGGTTTGTCCTGGTTTAACACCTCAAGAGCTGCCCAGCGTTCCGGTAAGGCCGACGAAGCGCTTCGTCTAGCGCGCGAGGGTACCGAGATCGCGCCTGGAAGCTGGCTCGGCACTGAACTCGTTCGAACGCTGGTTGCCCATGGGCTGTATGATGAGGCGCGAGAAGCGAACCAGCGCCATATCACTGACGCGGATATCTCGAAATTATTCGAAGCACTGGTCGCTGTGAAAGCAGGCAATCGGGCACGCTACGAAAGTATCGAAATGGAATTCCCCACGCCATTCGATCTCGACGCGACACCCAACTTTGCAGCGAAGTTAGCCGCCAGCGATCTGAGCTGGCCGCCGCCAACGGATATGACGTTTCCCGACAAAGACTGGTAACGCCGACCGAGCTACTCCAGACCTACATTCCTAAGCCAGCTGTAAACACGTCGCGGCCGCCAGTCTCGCTGACGAAGCCGATTAAGACTCCTCTGGCGTGGCTTCGTCCGACCGCCCGAACGACGTGACACTGGAAGAGCGTATGTGCAGATCACGTTGCGGATATGGAATCTCAATACCGTGCTCGTGGAATTTATCCCAGATCCTGAGCAACATCCCGCTGACCACGTTGGCGCGCCCGTTCATCGGATCATCGATCCAGAATCGCAGCTCAAGATTGACGGAATTATCAGCAAACTCCTGCAAATGACAAACAGGGGCCGGGTCCTTCAATATCCGCGGCGTCTCAGCTGCTGCCTCGAGACACAACTCAATAGCCTTTCGCACATCCGATTGATAATGCACGCCGACAGACTTGTGAATTCGTAAGAGGTTCTGCGAATGCGACCAGTTCTCTACCCGGGTTGTGATCAATTCTTCGTTCGGTATCAGGTGCTCGATACCGTCGCGAGTCAGGACGGAAACATAACGGGCACCAAGCGATTCAACGCGACCGTAATGGTCCGCAATGGCGATGACATCACCCGGCTTGATCGACTTGTCCAGCAGCAGTATGAATCCGCTGACGAGGTTGGCAAATATCTTCTGCAAGCCGAAACCCAGCCCGACGCCGATCGCGCCGCCGAACACGGCGAACGCGGTCAGGTTGATCCCCACCACCTTCAGCGCGAATACGAACGCGACGATCGCCAGGCAAATTCGAATGAGCTTGGACGACAGGACCTTGATTGAAGGCGTGAGATTGGGCGATGCCTTGATGCGCCCCTCAATCACCTGTCCTGCGAGTGCTGTGATCCACAACAGAATTGCGAGCGCAACCAATCCCTGCACAATAGTCAATGCCGAAACATTCACCTGGCCGGCAGTTAGCGACGCGCCATCGAGAAACCGGACTGCATCGTCGAGCAGGCCGAGGATATTCAGTGCGGCAACGACCCACGCGGTGCTGGCGATGGCCCGCGACAGTAATGGATTCGCTACAAAGACCGTCACGATATTGATTACGATCCAGGCAGTCAACAGGCTCGACGTGACGACCAAAGCTGCATGCCGTTGGCCGAGTTGATCCATGATAAATACAACGACCCACTGAATCAGCAGCCAAACTACCGGAAATGCTATGACATCGAGCCTCAGCCACAAGCGTTTCAGGAGCGCATACTTTGCGTGCTCCTGACCCAGTGCTTTGACCTTGTTCTTAAGCAGTATTGATAACGGCCACGCGATTGCCGCCGCCGCGGCGATCAGGCCGAGTTCAAGCAGGGTATCGGTTGAAGTAAAATATTCCGAAATCCAGACCTGGAACTCACCTGACCACTTTGCCCATAGGCTGCCGTCAGACAGTTCATCGATCAAATTCGGCTCTGCTTGCATCAGATCCACCGTTTACGGCGGAAATACAGCACTTGAAATACTGCCACAATAAACATGACGCCAATGACGACGAAGTAGCCTGAACCGGTGGCGAGTTCCGGCATATTCTGGAAGTTCATACCGTAGATTCCGGCAAGGAAGGTCAATGGCACGAAGATGACTGTGATGATGGTCAAAATCTGCATGACCCGGTTCAGCTGATGCGAAGACATTCCAAGGTAACCATCGGTCAGGTCGATCGAAATTTGATAATACAAACTGGACAAACTCTGAGTGCGCTCAATCTGTTCGTAGAGATCGACTATCTCATGTTGAAAGGTCTCGCCGATTAAGACGTCTTTGTGGTCGCGCAACCTCAATGCAATTTGTTCGTGATAATTCGCGATGCGCGTCAACTTTCGAAGTCGCGACTTATAACGCGTCAACTCAGAGAGCAGGGTATCGTCCGGCCGCTGAAACATTTCTTCCTCGATCTCATCGAGCCGAGGCTCCAGTTCCAGCAGAATCTCAAGATATCGCCGGGAAAGTCGATTGCTGACGTGCAACGCGAGCGCACCTGGACCGGCGCCCATAAGCTTGCCGTCGCGTTGAATCTCGTCATACAGCCAGTTCGCAGAAACAGATGCTTTCGCGTGTCGTGACATCAAAAAGCGCTCACCGATAAAAAGCGACAGCTGGATGACGCCAAAATCCATGCCCTCCGTATCGGCATCGAGACCACGCAGCAAAATGAACAGGAATTTTTCGAAGCGCTCCAGCTTTGGCGGGTGGCGCGGTCGCAACGCATCCTCAATCGCCAGCTTGTGAATCCCGAAGTCGCCCAACAACGACCGAGCTTTATCGTCCGATTCGCCCTCAATATCCAGCCAGATAATACTGTCTGCCGAGCGCTTCCATGTAGCAATCAGCTCAACACCGCCGCAGCTTGACTCCTGCGTGCCTGGGTCATACACAGATACTCTGATCACAGCTCAAGACTCCAACACGTATGCGTTCGAGTCATTCTGCCACCGATTCAGCAGCGTATGTCGATGAATATCAGTTTTTGGAAACTGTCACAGGCGTGTGCGTCAACAGTCCGTAACCGAACACCTTGTCGTGTCCTCGTTTCCCAAGGTCCTTTGCGCTGGCCTGCAACCAGGACGCCACGTCGTTGTGCTCGGCAGCGCCGTCACGGACGATGCCTGCCACAATGACGGATACATACGGTGACGCCATTGACGTACCGGATTCAATGCGCCAGCCGCCGTTCGTTGAGTCTGCGACCTTTACGTCAACTCCAGGCGCCGCAAAGTCAACGTAGTCGCCCCGGTTTGCGTAGCGAAAGATACGTCGTTTGCGATCAACCGCGGTGACCCCGATGGTGCCGTCGTAGGCCGCTGGAAACAGCGGCTCACTGGACGGTCCATTGTTGCCCACGGCGGCGACAATCGTCGGTCCCGATGCTTGCAGACGTGCAATCGCGGTTTTCAACAGGTCATTCCCGGGACCCGCGAGACTCATATTAATGACATCAACTTTCTCCGACGCCAACCAGTCGAGCGCCGCAACCAGGCCCTCTGAGCTTGCCCCCGGCGCGTAGCCATCAATCTGAACAAAGACCGATGCCGCCAGGATATTGACTTCGTTGCCGGCGCTTCGAGCAATCAGCGACGCGACGGCGGTACCGTGTGTCAATGGCCTGTGCCCGTCGTAGAAGGCAAGGTCTTTGCTGGTAACATTGACACCACTGAGAGCTCGGTGCTCGCTTTGCACCGCCGAGTCAATAATGCCGACGCGCAACTTTCCGTCGTCTTCGTCGTTTTGTTCATCGAATGCAACGGGCTCGGCCGCCGGCGCGACAACCGGCTCCGACTCCGCCGCGAATTCATAAATATGATTGAAGTCGATAACGGCATCCGGGTATTGGTCGCGGAGTTTCTGCACCGCGTCAGGCAAACTATCGGCGCCGCTATTTCGCAAGCTCGCGAGCGTCAGCCCCAGCGTTCTGAGCTCCTGTTTCGACATTAGGTCGAAGCCACCGGCGATCATGTCGGCGAGCGTATCGCTATCGACCAGCACCGCGATCGTATTGAATTCAATGCGCGCACCGTTGGGATCCGTTTCGTAGAGTATGGGCCTCAAAAGACCATCAACCAGACCGGCTGCCTGAGCCGCGAGCTTGTCCGTGTGTAGAAGTGCTTCCTGTGCCAACTGCTCTGCTGCTTTTTGCTTGCGCTCAAGTTCACGATTCAATCGGTCGTTAACATCGCGTGTCGGTAGTCGATTCAGCGTGTCATTGACGTTTGGCAGTCCCAACTGAGCATGCGCGGCCGATTGCAGTCCAACTGTTCCCGTGAAACAAAGGACAGCCATTGCAATGCTTCTGTAGAATCTGCTCATGTTGTTCCGCTGCACGATTTCCGCCCTTCAATAAACTGTCTGACTTTGTAACGTTTCATACACACTTTTTATTCCCTGTGGAATAAAACCATACCCTCAACCGTATCTATAGCAAATGGATCACAAATTGAATCACCGTCAAGACGAGCTTGTCGAGATTTTGCCGAATATACGGCGTTTTGCGTACAGCCTGACCAGCAACATGGCTGATGCAGATGACCTGCTGCAATCCACGGTAGAGCGTGTGCTCGAGCGCGGATTGCCTGACGACGTCCCACTAATGCCGTGGTGCGTCCGGGTCTGCCGCAATCTTTGGATCGACGAGATCCGCTCGCAGAAGGTCCGTCGCGATGCGGCGAGTGAACCGGCCGTCGTGGGTGAGCAGGTATTGATGGGTGAACAACAGGTGCTTGGCGAGATTTCGCTGGGCGAAGTCCAGGACGCTTTGCGGACGATGACAGAGGACCAGCGCGCGGTGCTGGAGCTCATTGCAATCGAAGGCTTCTCATACAAGGAAGCTGCCGAGGCACTGGACATACCGGTTGGAACCGTAATGAGTCGTTTGGCGCGTGCACGCAGCACATTGGCCGAGCGTAGTGGACAGAATGAAGTTCCGGCGGATGGGCCGGATGGAGCATGACATGACCGAAATCGAAGACAGCACAGACGACATCGCACTCAGTGCGTACATCGATGGCGAACTGCCGCGTGAAGACGCACAAGCGCTTAAGGAGCGGTTGCTCAAAGAGCCCGCTCTGGCCCGCCGGCTGGAAGTGCTTCGTGGTGCTGACGACGATGCGCTCCGAATGTACGCCGCGATCGACAGGCAAGCCATGCCACAGGCAGTGCTTGACCTGTTGGGGCAAGAGTCCACTACGGTGAAGGACAGCAACGTGATTGCGTTTCCGAAGCGAGGCATTCAGCAATTTTTCCAGATGCCGGTCGCGATTGCGGCCAGTGTCGCGCTGCTGGCCGGGCTTCTCCTCGGCGATATTGTCCGCGAGAGCAACCAGGCGAATCCTGAATTGACAGGCCTTTACGCCGGCCAGGTGGCCGCCGACAGCAATCTGCATCGGATACTTGAAAATGGAACGAGTTCACAGGCGGCATCGCTGTCCGATGGCGTGAACGCGGAACTGCTACTGACCTTCCAGGATCGCGATGGCGATTATTGCCGCCAGCTGCGGGTCGACGGCAGCGGCGCCCCGCTGCAGGGAATCGCCTGCCGGCGGGGCGGATCGTGGCAAGTTGAGGCGGTCGGCATTGCCGGCGCACGCTCGCCGGACGGCAGCTACCAGCAAGCCAGTGGCGACACGCCTGCTTCCATCGATTCGGCGATCGATAGCCTGATCGGAGCGCTTCCACCACTCGATTTGGAAGAGGAAATCAACGTAATTTCAAGGGGTTGGAAAAAACTCGACGATTAATGGAATAAATCGGTGGCATCGGACGTATTCCCGGTAACAAGCCAGGAAATTCCCGATCAAGGAGATTGATATGATTTATTCACGAATGATTTTTGTTGCCACGATTCTGAGCCTCGGCGCTTGCGCTTCAACACCTGACTACGTTGCAGCGGACAACGCCAGTGACTACGGTCACTACACGCGCAAGATTTCGGACGATCGTTATCGCGTTAACTACAACGGCCGGCGCAGCACCGACCTTCAGGACGCTCGAGACTACGCAATGCTGCGTGCTGCTGAGCTCACCCTGAACAAAGGCTACGACTGGTTCCAGATTGTTGACCGCGAGACTTCAACGATCGAATCACGCGAACCGGAAATGCAGATTGGTTTTGGCTACGAGCAGGCTCGTCATGTTGAAACGCGTTGCGGAGTATTGAGTTGCACGCAGTACAGCCGACCGGCGCGCTACACGAACATGCAGCTTGACAATCGTCGCCCTGAAACACGCCACAGCCATTCGATTGAAATCCAAATGGGTAAGGGCAAGGTTCCGGAAAACGGCAACTATTATGATGCCAAAGCTGTAGCGGAGTCGATGGGTGAAACTGCCTGATACTCCATAAATCCCCAGCAGAAACAGGCCGCAATTTGCGGCCTGTTTTTTTTTGCAATTCGATGGAATAAAAACGGGTCGCCATCCGTTCTCCAGATACAAGTTAACCAAAAGGAGAATAGATCATGACTTGTTACAGCAATGAAAAACTCAACCGCATCGTAGCGGGAATCGCAGTCCTCGTGGTGTTCGCTGCCGCCAACAATGCTCACGCGTTGGAGTCGGACATGAATGCTTCAGCCCGGGCAGAAAGCCAATCTTCTGCGTCTGCACAAAGCGACAGCTCTGAGACTTCAGCGTCAGTCGACTTCAGTGCAAACGCATCGGCTTCTGCCAACGCTTCATCTTCAAACGGCGAACAAGGTCCGAGTGAACAGCCGCAGGAAGAGCCAAGCGAAGATCCGATGGCTGAGCCGAAGAAAGAGCCCCGCAATGAGCCCAGGAAAGATCCGGAAAAGGACCGATCTGACAACGGCGAGTCGTCGCTCCTGGTTAACGGCAAATTCGCCGGTCAGTTGCTGGGCAGCGTTCAAAGCTCAACGACCGACTCTACGAACGGCGCACTGGATACGGCTGCAAGCACCAGTAATCAGCTGACCGCTGATGCGCAGACGACTGCCGAAACGACTGCTGACGAAACACAGTCTGCCGCGGATGAAGCGCAGGCTGCCGCTGAGCAAGCGCAGTCTGATGGCGAGGAAGCGCAGTCTGATGCCGGTGAGGCAGTGGCAAGCGCTTCGGACACCATTAGCTCGTCCGTCGAGGACGCAGTGTCCGACGACATTGCGGGCTCTATCGGCGCTGATGTTCGAAACGATGTTCAGGCTGCGATTGCAGAGGATCTGACGATTGACCTGACGCGTGAACTGCCGATCCCTGGCCGCGACTAAGTCGACGGCACCCTGTGGCCGGCGAGGTAACTCGCCGGCCTTTTTCCAGAGGAAGAATTCCCATGAACAGACGACAACGATCAAAAATATTCTTGCTGCTCGGCAGCCTGCTGATTTCAACAAGCTTGCTGGCCGGCGAACACAAGCCGAGCTTCACTTTCGATGCGAAGCTTGCCTACCTCAACGACAGCAACGTCGGCATTTCGGATCTGGACACGAACAGCGGTTCGGCCGACACGGCGACAAGCTATGGCCTTTCGCTCAGCGCATCCCTGCCGATCTCCAAACAGTTCATTTCGCGCTTCGGGTATGACTTCAATGACACCTCGTACGAGAACCTGAGTCAGTTTGATCTGGGCCTGCATCACGCCTTCGCAGAATTGACATGGAAGTCGTCACTGCTCGACGCAAACGTCAACGTCGAGAAGTTCGCCGCGCAGCTCGATGGCGACGACTATCTCGATCTGGTCCAGGTTACACCCAGTATTTCGCGCCTTATCGGTAACAAGGTTTATCTCCGTGGCGCATTTACACAGGCGAGCAAACGTTATGAAGCGCTGCCTGCGCGCGACGCGACCAACGACGCTTATCGCGCTGACGTGTATATGCTGATCGACAACATGGATCGTTATATCGCCGTTGGCATCATGAACAGCGAAGAAGATGCCGACGATGCAGCCTTTGACTATGCGTCATTGCGTTGGAACATGAGCTATGGGCAGACCTTCGCACTTGCATCGCGAGATATGAAATTCAAGGCGTCCCTGAGCCATGAAGGTCGTTCCTATGCCGCTGTAGATGAATCCATGGGTGACTATCGACAGGACAAGCGCATGCGACTCCGAATTGGCGCAGACTGGAATGTCTTTGAGCACCTTAGCCTGGCAGCCCATGTTGAGCACACCGATATCCGCTCGAACCTGGAATCAGCGGTACTCGACAAAACGGTTTTCGGACTGGGTGTCAATGCGACGTTCTAGCGTGACTGTTAGAATTGGCCGGTGATCCGTCAAATCAGTCATTTTGCTCAGGTAGTCCTGGCCCTTGTCGCTTTGAGCTGCCTGCCGTCCATCATGGTTATGTTCATGGGTGGCCGACGCGACGGGGCTGACCTGGCAGCACTGATGCTTCTGCAGCTGGCCACGATTCCGGTTTCATTTAGCCTGATCGTGGCCGGCTTCGCGTCGATGACTTCAAAAGGCGATTGGCGTGGCGCTCTGCGAACGCTTTGGAGTGCACTGCCTCAATGGCTGTTGTTTATGTTTTTTTTCTTCAACTCGCTCGTCGTCATCGGCGAAATTGCCCTGATCGTCGCCAGTCGAATGACTGCAACGCCGCAAGCCTGGCAAGCACACATACCGCTGGTCTGCATGCTATCGAGCTCAACGGCTTTTCTGGTTTTGTATGCAGCATCAAATAGTGGCTCCGGATCAGATCGCGCTCTGGCGGGTCGCTGGCCATAAAACCCGGCTAAAAAAAAGGGCCTCCCGAATGGAAGCCCCGTTGATAAAATGAAACTCCTGGCGGCGCTTTGATCGACGAGCCGTTTTCTGGTTCTTGCGTTGCCTTTATCGACCAGCTGCAACAAGACTTGAGCTGCCGCCAGTGTATTGTGGGCAGTGGTCCTGTTTCGAGAGAAGCCGGTTATCAACTGCCGCGAAGGAGTGGCGCGAGGTCGGGAAGCTTGGCGTAGCCCCGGCAGGACTGGGTAGCCCGATCGAGAACAGTCCGCGCCTTGTCGAATTCGTCACGTTCCAGGTAGGTTTGTGCCATTCGCCGCAAGCCGGTCGCCGAAACCAGCTCGGCGGCAATTTTGTCAATCTCATCATCGATCGTGTTCAAGACCGATATCGGAACAGCGGCTCGATCCAGCGAAGCCATCATCGTGTAGTAATAAGCACGTGCGGCCCGGTCAGCGACCGGCGCCGTTCCACGCAGGTAATCTCGCTCAGCAATTTCGGCGGCTCGCACATAGGCCGCCATCGCCTCTTCATCGCTTCCGCTTTGCCGGTAGGAATCACCCAGGTTGCCCCACATCTCGTGAATTTCCGGGTTGCCATTTGCAACTGAGTCAATCGCTTTTTGCCGAAGCACAGCGGATCGCTCGAAATTGCCGAGGAAATAGTGTGCCTGCCCAAGAAACTCATCGCCGACGTACGAGGCGGGGTTGAGTTCGCGGGCCCGGGCATAGGCTTCACGGGCATTCTCCAGTTCGCCATCACAAAGGTAGAAGCTTCCCAGGTTGGCAAGCACATACTCATTCTCATTTCTCGCACGCGCTGCCTCGCTGGCCGCAATCGCAGCACTAACGTTGCCGTCAAACCACTCCATAGTCGCGAGGGTAAATAGCGGTTTCCAAACGAGGGGATCGACTTCAGCCGCACGGTTCGCCGATGCCTTCGCCGCCTGCAAATGTGCGCGATCGCCGCTTTCGCGATAGGCCTCCAACTGACTCGCGGCAAGTCCTGCCAACGCGGAAGCGTCTTTCGGGTTTTGCTCGATCGTTCGCTTGTACAACGCGATAGCTTCCTCGCCGCGACCTGTACGTTGCAGAAAGTGTGCGTGTGCGGCTGCAACCACCCGGTCATCGGGATCAAGTTGTACCGCCTGCCCACAGGCCAGCGAAGCATCGTTCAGTGCCCGCTCTTCGCTATCCATCCAGTGCTCTTCGAGCAGCGTCTGGCAAAGCCCTGCGTGAGCCTTCGCGTAGTTCGCGTCCTGCCTGAGTGCCGCTTCAAAGCGTGCCTGTGCGCGCCTGATATTCAGCTCGTTTGACGGCGCATCCAGGTATCGCTCGCCCTCGAGATAATCATCCTGGACGGTGGCGAGCGGAAAATGTGTGACCGCACCTTCTGGCACCGGCATGCCAACCGCTTGGCGGATCGCGAGCGCTGTTTTTGCAGCGATTGCCGGCCGTGATTCCTTGAGTGCGCCGGTCGGTACGCTATCGGCCCACACCTGTTGCCTTACGCCATTCTTAAACAGGTACGCACGAACGGCAGTCAGCCGACCCTGCGTTTGAAAGTCGCCATCGACAACAACATCAGTACGAAGCCGACTTGCCGTTTCTGCCGGGTCGCGCGACTGTGTGAGTACGTCTGCAGTGGGTCGAGCAACCTTGAAATGATCTTGTAACACGCGACGCAGCGAGTGACTGAAGGCACTGTCGAGATCGTCGACAAATGGAATGATTGCAAGCGTAGGCGCGCCCATGCCGAGCGCCATCGCGACGTCCGCAGCATCCGAGTTCGATGCGTCAGCGGTATCGACGGGCGCGAACCACCAGCGAGCGCCAAGAGCCATCGCCAGGACGGCGACAGCCGCTGCGATGGCCGGACCCGCTCGTCGTGCGGGACTCGCCCGCTCATCCAAAACCGCCAGCACCGTTTCCTCTTCGTCTGCCGTTTTGTATAAGGAATAGGCGTCCACCCCCAGGGCCCGTGCGACGCGCTCGACAGTCGTAGGATCAACGGGAAGTTCACGGAATACCCGATTCACGGCGTCTTTCGGCGCGGAGTCGAGGCCCTCAATATCGGCGATGCGCTCAGCGAGTGAGGCCTGCGTCTTCAGGCCGGCCTCTGTCAGCGCATGCGTGAGCTTCGCGCGGGATGCACGAACACCGCGGTGCCGGTTTGAGCTATTGCCTGGTCTCATGACCACAAATCTTATAGCACAACCGGAAACTGACGCTAATCCGCCTTAAACCGCGCTAGCTGTCGATGCCGAGACGCCGCAACCTGATTTACCGTACTAAGACGACGGAGGTAGGCGATGAGAGCAAAAACCCGATGGACGGTTTGTCTGGGCGCATTGGCACTGGCGGCTTGTAGCGCTGACGTGACAGGCACCTTTGCGGACAGCGCCGGCATTACACGCTATGCGTTTTCCGCTGATGGCGTCGTCAAGATCCAGGTACTCGGCGCCGAGGTCGATGCGGAGTACCGACTCGACGGAAATAAAGTTCTGGTCAGCAGCGCTCAGGGCACCGTGGTGTTGACGCGCCGCGAGGACCGACTTTACGGACCCATGGGTCTCGTGCTCATACGACAATACCAATAACGATCAAGGAGAAACCACAATGGCACTGATCAGGTTTTCAGGACCCGTTAGCAATTTTCGTGAGGAAACCCGGGTAAAAAGCACACAGACGAGCAATTTGGGCTACACACAGGTCAAAACGGAAAAGGAGATCAATTTTCGAGTCGGAACGAGACCCGTTTCGATGAAAATGCCGAAGGGTATCGAACTGACCGATGGCGATGAGGTAACAGTGGTCGGGAGCGATACTGGCGGAGGCGTCAAGGCAATCCTCGTGCGTAACGACACCATTGGGATCATCTACGGTCTGAGCACCGGGGTTGTGCTGGCCTGGGCCGTAGTCTTGACGCTTATTGGCATTGCTACCCTGGGAATGTTCATCGGTATCATCCTGGCGCCGATGGGTTTGTTCCTGTTTTACAAAGGCTTCCAGTTAAAGGCTGCACACAAGATGATGGCGGCCTAGACGGGGAACGACGATGCGCAGCGAAACGAATACGAGTCGCAGCTAGCTCGGCCTAAGCCGACTCGTATTCGCCTTCCCAGTCATTTCTCAAGCGCGGCGCCGCGACGAAAAACATGACGGCGGCAAGGACATAGAACACCGTCCCGGAAAGAATTGCATAGCGCAGCGACTCGTCGCCGTATTGAGCACGAAGGAAGTCCGACAGAACACCAATTATCAGATTCCCAAGCGCAATGCCGATGAGATTGTTGATAAAGAGAAAAATCGACGAAGCCGTTGCCCGCATATTCGGTGAAACCAGGTGCTGAAACGCCGAGAGCACCGGTCCCAACCACACCAGGCTAAGCGCCGTCGGCACGAGGAACATGACAAACGCCAGTCCGAGCGACGAGGACATGACGCCGATAATGAAAAATGGTACTGACGCGAGGAACGCCCACGCTGGAATCAGTGCGTAGGCTGCCTTGTCTTTTTGGCCAAACTTGTCGGCCAGCATGCCGCCAAGCCAGATGCCGGCGAGCCCGCCAATAAACAGCAGCGAGCCGTAGAAGTACGACGCGTACAGTACCGTGCCAGCACCCTCCGGAATTAACGCGCCCGGCATCCAGGAGAAAAAGCCGGGCAACGCCTCGCCGAAACTGCGAACGAAGAATGACGGCAGCCAGAAGATCAGGCCGTAACCCATCATCGATGAACTCGCGGCACCCAGTGACAACACCCAAAAACTGGGCTTGTTGGTAAGTTTTGCGATGACCGCTCGGATTGGCGCAGGTGTCGTATCGGAGCCCTTCGGATCATAGGCGCCTCGCGTGGGTTCACGGACGGTCAGCCGGAATATTGGCGCAATAGCGACGCCGCAAAGGCCAACAATGATGAATGCCGAGCGCCAGCCAATGATGTCGGTCAACACGCCGCCGAGAATGATGCCGGTCGCACCGCCGATCGGAATTCCGAAGGAATAAACACTCAGCGCCCTCGCCCTCTGGTGCGATGGGAAGTAATCCGCGATCAGTGAGTAAGCCGGGGCTACGCCACCCGCCTCGCCGACACCAACGCCGAGGCGTGCGAGAAACAATTGTCCAAAGTTCTGTGCATAGCCACAGGCAGCCGTCATGCCGCTCCAGACAGTCAGCGCCGCGGTCATGATCCATACACGACTGTAGCGATCCGCAAGCCATGCAATCGGAATGCCGAGAAAGGTGTAGAACAATGCGAACGCGAGACCACCCATCAGGCTAAGTTGGGTGTCGCTTAGTCCGAGGTCCGCTTTGATGGGGACGGCGAGAATGCCAACGATCTGTCGATCGATGAAATTGAAGGTATAGACAACGACCAGAATGAACAAGACGTAGGCACGATAGCCCGGTGAGACAGTGTTTCGTGCCATAGAGAAACCTTGAATGCGCGGCGAGCGAGCGTTGCTGCCCGCTCGCCGCGTGCTGGACTAGAAGCGGAACTCAACCGTTGCAGTAACCGTCAATGGATTACCGTAGAACGCCGTAACATTACCTTCCAGGCCCAGTGTTGGGAAGTTGTATCCCGCGACCTTGTATTCTTCGTCTGTCAGGTTCTTGCCATGGATGCCGGCGCGAACCCGTCCATCATCCGCTTCCCAGACGATGCTGAGGTCCCACAAGGTGTAACTTTCCTGGTCGAGCAGCGGGATAGGCGTTTCGAACTGGCTGGTGTCGTCGCGAAACGATGCGGACGTAATCACCGCCAGGCTGCCTTCGTCAGAGAACAGAGTCATCGGCATCTCATAGGTAATGAAACCACTGGCCGTCAGCTCCGGCGTATTCTGGAACACGCG
This sequence comes from Woeseiaceae bacterium, assembly GCA_021773115.1. Lineage (GTDB taxonomy): Bacteria > Pseudomonadota > Gammaproteobacteria > Steroidobacterales > Woeseiaceae > UBA1847. Next base: position 522,185 of record JAJFKS010000006.1, read on the forward strand.
CTCGTCTGAAACATCAACGCCAAAAGCATCGATGAACTGTGTGTACTCGGCGTCGATGTAGCCAATCGACCAGGCGAAGTTCCAGTTGTCATTCGCGCGCGCCATGCCTTCAAACTCGATACCCGTCATGTCCGCTTTGCCGGCGTTCGACGTAACACCGATAAACGAATCGACCGTGCCGTCATTGTCAGAATCGAATCCGATCGAGCCTGGAACCTGTACGTCCTCATAGTCTGCAAAGAAGACAGCGACGTTGCTCGTGATACGACCGTCCGCCCAAACTGACTTCGCGCCGATTTCGTAGGACTTGACCGTTTCCGGCTCGAAGATCATGAAGTTGAAGATATCGGTGCTATCGATATCGCCGTCACCGTCAAGGTCGGGTGCAGCACTGGTCTGCGAACGCGGATCAAAACTGCCGCCCTTGAAGCCTTCGCTGTAGCTGACATAGAAGTTGTGCTCTTCAACAGGCTTCCAGCTAAGTGATGCGCGTGGTGAAAACTCGTTAAATTCCTTGCTGCCGGCGAAGTCGGAGGTCGTTGCGATCACAACGGCTGATCCACCGAAGATCGGTGAAATGCCCCCAGCATAGGTTTGTCGCAAGACAAGTGAGGTCCGCTCATCCGACGTATATCGACCGCCGACCGAGACGCTGAATTCGTCATTGATGTCGTAGCTGAAATCAGCGAACACTGACCACGAATCGGTTTGCACGTCACCCAGCGTGTTCGCGTTCAGTCCCGGTATGCCAATCAGCGTACCTGTTTGACCAAGAACAACATCAAAGGTGTTAAATGCGCTCGCATCGAGCATGTAGAACCCTGCGACTCCGCTGAGTCGCTCGCCATCATAGATAAGCTGGAGCTCTTCCGAGAATTGTTCATTGTCGTAAACAACCGGGACATCGAGATCGACCGCCTCCAGACTGTCGAAGTCGATCGGCGAGAACGATTCGTCGTCACGATAGGCCAGGATATTTTTGATCATCCAGCGATCATTCAATGTCCATTGAGCTGTCAATGCACCACCGAGAGAGTCAACGCTTTGCTGCGGAACACTCAAACCCGCGCGAGTATCAAAAACGTTCGGAAGGATCGGTGAACCGGTTACATTGCCGACCGTCAGGCGATGGCCTTGACGTGGGTCGGAGTCATCATCTGAAAAATCGCCGCTCAAAATAAACGACAGACTGTCTGTTGCGTCCCATTCGGCTCGAATGCGACCACCGATATATTCCTTGTGATAGTTCTCAATGCCAGGTTGCGTCAGGTTGTCGCCAAAGCCGTCACGGCTTAGCGATGCGATGGTTCCGCCGATTCGAAATGAGTCGCTGATGGGCGTCGAAGCGGTGAATACCACATCGAGCTGACCATAATTACCGACCGAGAATCGCGCCTTGCCCTCAGCTTCATCGGCAAGACTGCGGGTGATGTAGCGAATCGCACCGCCGATCGTGTTACGACCATAGAGCGTTCCCTGCGGACCGCGCAGGACTTCAATGCGCTCAACGTCATAAATGTCCAGCACCGCTGCATGCGGGCGGTTCAGGTAAACGTCGTCGATATAGATACCGACACCGGATTCAAAGCCGGCGACCGGATCCTGTTGGCCAACACCGCGAATGAATGCCGTCAGCGTCGTATTCGTTCCACGCGATACTTCGAGTGTGACATTCGGGACCGATTGCGCGACTCCAATGATGTCTGCAATTCCGTTGCGCGCGAGTTGATCACCGCTCAAGACTGAAATCGACAGCGGCACTTCCTGCAGCGACTCTTCCCGCCGACGCGCAGTAACGACGATTTCGTCAAACTCCCCTGCGGTCTTTGCGCCTTGAGCACCTGCGACTTCTGGTACAGCCAAAAGAAAAACCGCAAAGGCGGTGATGGTGGCGGCTAACGCGCCTGTTCTGTAACTCATAGTGATCATCCCCGGCAAATTCAACGCTTGCTGAATTAATATTATTTCAACGTTGGTTGAAATACAAGCCCGGTGAACGGGGTCGAATTAAATTATTGTTTTTTAAATACTATTTTGTCGGTTTTTTGGTGTCCGGATCACACAACTCACGAAAGCCGGCAGCGATAAAGCGTGCCATTCGTGCGTTAGCCGCGGCCATATCGGACGATCGGCACAAGCCATCAGACAGGTTGTCGAGACGCCCGGTTTCAGCAAAAGTCAGCGTCAGCGCGCCGGACAGGAAGTGGTAGCTCCAGAACAGGTCTTCTTCCCGGCAACCCGGCAATGCCCGACGAATCGCGTCCAGGAATCGTTTCACGAGTGGATCGAAAAATCGGGTCATCAACTCCCCGCCCCATTCCGAAGAGTTGTTGATCTGCGCGATCAATGCCATGTAATCGCGCCATTCGTCGGGGTCATTTTCGAGGATGTCCAACAGCGGCCGGGTAAACGCGTCAATGATCTCTTCGACGCTGACCTCGTCTTCTTTGTGCCGCTCTTCGACTTCCAGAAGTGCCGCCAGCCGCAACTCGTTAAGCGTTTTCGCGCGGCGCAATAACGCTGCGTTAAAGAGATCACGCTTGGATTTGAAGTGATAATAGGCGAGCGCAACGTCCGCGCCAGCCTTCGACATGATCTGTCGCACAGTCACGCCATCGAAACCGCGCTTGGCAAATAATGCCTCTGCAGAATCGAGAATTCGTTCGCGTGTCGTTTCCGCATCTCGGGCCATAGACCACGGAGTGTATGAACTCATCACTTGCAGATCAACAGGCGTTGAAATATATTTCAACAATTGTTGAATAACTCTCTCGCCGGAATTACTTAAAAATTACAATGACTTGGTTTACTGCAGCGGAACCTCATTTACCCGAGCTCGTGCGCCTTAACGCACGCTGGCGGCCACAGAAACTCGCCGTTGTTGCTGGCGATGAGACCTGGAACTGGCAGGATTTCGCGGGCCATTCGGCACGCATGGCCGCCGCGTTGGCAGGGCTTGGGCTCAACACAGGCGACCGCGTCATCATTCTGATGAACAATGGTCTGCCGATGCTGCAGGCGATTCTTGGTGCCGTCTGGGGTGGCTACGTCGCTGTCCCGCTAAACGTATCCGTTGCCGAAGACGGCATTGCAAAAATGATTGCCGACTGCGACGCCGCAGCAATCATCGCCTCGGACAGACACATCATGCGCATTGATTCGATACGCGGCAAATTTTCCGCACGGCTCCAGAAACATCTCGTCGCTCACGGTCATGCGCCAGTTCATTGGCAACAAATGTCAGAAATGCTCAGTAGCGCGAGCGCGTCACATCCCATTGCGGCGATCGCGACGACCGACCCGTGCAATATTATTTACAGCTCGGGCACGACCGGTATGCCAAAAGGAATTGTGCATTCACACGCTTGCCGCGTCGCCTGGGCCTACGACATGAGCATCGCCCTGCGCTATGACTCGGATGCGCGCACGTTGATCTCGCTCGGCCTGTACTCAAACATTACCTGGGTGACGATGCTATCCACCATTCTCTGCGCAGGTACGATATTTCTGATGGATGAGTTTGATGCCGGATCCTGCCTGAAAATGATCGACGATCAGAAGATTACGCATGCGGGCATGGTTCCCATTCAGTTTCAGCGCATGCTGACTTCAGCCGATTTTGATTCGCACGATCTGGGAAGCATCCGCGCGCTAATGTGCTGCGGATCGCCTTTGCAGCCGGAGCTAAAAAAGCAAATTATTGAGCGTATTCCGGGCGATTTCATCGAACTCTACGGCCTGACGGAAGGAATCGTCACCATTCAGGATCCGGCTGAGGCAATTAATAATTTGTCGTCCGTCGGTCGCCCCTGCCCGGGGCAGGATATTTGCATTGTCGATGCTGACGACAACGAGGTTCCCGTCGGCGAGTCGGGCGAGATACTGGGCCGCGGTCGTCTACTGATGTCTGGCTACCTGAACCGTAACGATGCCAACGAAGAGGCAACACGTACCGATGACAAGGGTCGTCGTTGGCTGCGAACCGGCGACATTGGCCGTGTCGACAGCGACGGTAATCTGTACATCGTCGACAGAAAGAAGGACATGATTATTTCCGGTGGGCAAAACATTTACCCGGCCGATATTGAAGCCGTGATTGCGACACATGAAAGCGTTGAGGACGTGGCCGTAATTGGCGTAAGTAGTGAGCGCTGGGGCGAAACACCGTTGGCCGTGATCGTCAGCAACGACTCTACTGTTGATACAAAAAAACTTACCCAATGGGTGAACGCCAGGCTGGGCAAGCAACAGCGCATTCGGGATGTACGACTCGTCGATGAATTGCCGCGCAATCCGAATGGCAAGGTCCTGAAACGCGAGTTGCGAAAGTTATTTGCAGACCTTGTTTTGTAATTGGACATTTGCACATGCGTCATAGCGAACACACCTACACAAGTCACGACGGACTGAAGCTGTTCTACCGCGAATACGGCCACGAAAAGGCCGGCATTCCAATACTGTGTCTGCCCGGTATTACACGAAACAGCCGTGATTTCGAAGACATTGCCGAACACCTCGCCGATCGCCACCGCGTTCTTGCAGTTGATTTTCGTGGTCGCGGCTTTTCAGAGCACGACCAGAACTGGCGCAATTACCACCCACGAACGTATGCCGACGATGTCGTCCAGCTGCTGGACACGCTCAATATCAACCGCCTTTTGCTGCTCGGCACATCACTCGGCGGGCTGGTCTCAATGATACTGGCTGCAGAACTTGATGGGCGGATTGCGGGGCTAATCCTGAATGATATTGGTCCGGAAATTGGCGAGGCCGGCCTTACGCGCATCAAGGCCTACATTGGTAGAATTCCGCCCGTTGATAACTGGGCGCAGGCTGCCGCGCAGGCGCAGGAAATTTACGAGCTTGCGTGGCCAGGACTGTCTGACGAGATGTGGCTGCGCATCGCAAAGCGTGGTTACCGCGAGGATGAGCAAGGCGTGCCACGCCTGGACATCGATCCGGCGATTGGAGACGCCGCACGCACGGTCGCCACCGGACTGCTTGATCCATGGAAGTTGTTCGTTGGGCTCACCAAAATCCCGCTGCTCGTCATACAAGGTGCTTTGTCCGATATTCTTACCGACGACATCGTCCGACGCATGCGCGATCGAAAGCCGGATTTGCACCATTTGAAGCTCGACGATCGCGGCCACCCTGCCTTGCTCGATGAGCCTGACTGCCTGCGGGCAATTGATCGTTTTGTTGGAGGTTTTGATGCGTCAACTTGATAGACAATTTCGTCGCGCAATTTTCTCTCTGCTGCTCGTAAGCTCAATCTCTGCGTGTAGCGAGAAAGCGGTGGAGCAGGAACGGCTGCCGTCACTTGGCACGTCGAAAGTGGTCACCGTGTCGGGTATTTCGTCCGGTGGCTACATGGCCGGGCAATACCAGGTTGCGTTTTCAAAGCAAGTCGCTGGCGCTGCAATTATTGCTGCCGGACCCTGGGCTTGCGCAAGGGGGGATATCAGCCGCGCACTGCAAAATTGCATCAGCGGCGACGGTGTTGATTTAGGCGATCTCTTCACACTCGCCGAGGAGAAAGCCGGCAACCAAAGCATCGATGCCATGGGCAATCTTGCTGACGCTCGATTGTACTTTTTCCGCGGCAGCAAAGATGACGTTGTCGGCGACGCAGCGGTCGAAGGATCACTGCAATGGTTCGCCAATTACGCCAAGCCTGAGAATATCAAAGTCAAATATGACGTCCCTGCGGCGCACGGCTGGCCGACAGCGGAGTACGGCAGCGATTGCGAGGTCTTCGCCGCGCCTTACATTAACAATTGCGCATTTGATCTCGCTGGCGAGCTGTTGTCGCACTTGTATGCTGATATGGAGCCACCCGGACCGTCAACTCGAAACGCGCGACGCTTCGATCAACGACCATTTGGCGATGCGAATCTCGCCGATTTTGCTTACGTCTACATCCCTGAAAGTTGTGAATCCGCCAGCGGCTGTCGAGTTCACATATTTTTCCATGGTTGCGAGCAGTCCGCAGATTCCATAGGCACGGAACTGGTCGATCATGCCGGACTCAACCGCTGGGCGGAATCCAATCGAATCGTTGTGTTGTATCCGCAGGTTGAGAAAAGCCTCGCCGCGCCGATGAATCCGCTCGGCTGCTGGGACTGGTGGGGCTACACAGGCGCAAACTATCTCGAGCGAACAGGGGCTCAGCTCAACGCCGTCCATAAGATGGCTGCTACACTAGCCGGCAAATGACGGTGGAGCAGTATGGACCTTCAGCAGTACTTCGAACGGGTACGATTCGAGGGAGAACAGCGACCCAGCCTCGCAGCACTTTCTGAGCTGCAAAAATGCCACGTGTGTAGCATTCCTTTCGAAAACCTCGACGTACAACTCGGCCGTCGCACCACGACAGATGTCGAGGCGGCATTTGAGAAGATCGTCGTCAACGGCCGCGGTGGCTGGTGTTACGAGCAAAACGGACTGTTCGGCTGGGCACTCTCCCAGCTTGGCTTTGAGGTTACACGGCTCGCGGCAGGTGTCATGCGCGAAGCACGCGGTGCAGCGTCCGAATCCAATCATCTGTCACTCCTGGTCGCGGTTCCGGAGGATCCCGCACGCCGATACCTGGTTGACGTCGGATTTGGCGGCAGCCTGATTACGCCGATTGAGTTCATCGAGGCCGAACATTTCCAGCCACCTTTTCGCCTGGGACTGCGACAGCTCGACGACGGCTACTGGCAATATTGGGAGGACGCCGGAAGGGGTGAATTCAGCTTCGACTTTCTACCCCAGGCGGCGGATGAGACTGCGCTGGCGACCAAGTGCGACGAATTACAAACCGATCCCGAATCGGGCTTCGTCCTGAATCTCGTTGCGCAATTGCGCATGCCGGATCAGCACGTTTCGCTCCGCGGTCGCGTGCTTAAATTAGTCACACCAATGGGCAGCAGCGAAAAACTCCTGCGTTCTGACGGCGAGTTCGTCGCCATATTGGAAAATCTGTTTGGTTTGACAGAGCCCGCGATAAAGGATCTATGGCCAGGGGTTGTCGATCGACACGCCCAGGTTGATTGATACCTGCCATGAGTAGCCGAACAGCTTACGATCCATAATGACTGATGCAACGCTGGGCGGCACCCTTGCCGTCCAGTCATCATCGCTGCCGGTGTTGTTTATGGGCAGCGTAGATCAGAATCAGGTGGCTATACCGGTTATGTCGGCCTCGTTGTATAGTTTTTGAGCCGGTATCGCTCGGGCCAAGGCTTTATACTGGCTGCCTATCGACATCAGCGGGACACTATTCAACCAACATGAGCAATTCCAAACTCAGTATTTCGCTTGTCCTTGGCAGTGGCGGTGCACGCGGTCACGCACACATTGGCGTGATTCGGGCAATTGATGAGCGTGGACTACAAATTCGCAACATCGCGGGCGCCTCCATGGGTGCTGTCATTGGTGGAATCTACGCGTCCAACAAGCTCGACACCTACATCGATTGGGCCAACCGACTGCAACAAAAAGACATCGTCCGATTGCTGGATTTCTCATTCAACTGGACGTCACTATTCAAGGGCGAACGCATCTTTGAGGTCCTTGAAGACCTGGTTGGCGATCGACAAATTGAAGATCTGGACATCGGCTATACAGCCGTTGCCACCGATCTCAACGAACAACGGGAAGTGTGGCTGTCTCGGGGGTCGCTGTTTAACGCAATGCGTGCATCGACTGCAGTGCCTGGTTTCTTTTCACCGATTTCGCACAACGGCCATTCACTCGTCGACGGCGGGCTCATCAATCCGATTCCGATAGCGCCAACCTTGAATGACGCGACCGACCTGACCATTGCGGTCAACCTGAGCGGCATTACCAACAACTACCGCCCGAAAACCCGGGTTGAACAGACAGCCCCTGCGGAGTCGGATGACAGTTACCGCAATGAAATAACGCGATTCATTGGCGGGTTGTTCGAAAAAGAACACGAGCAAGCGCCTGTTTCTGACGCGACAGAAATACTGACAAAATCAATCGACGTCATGCAAGGCGCGATCGCACGTCTTAAACTTGGCGCCTATGCGCCGCAGAAAATCATTGAAATCCCGCGTGACGCCTGCACGTTTTTCGAATTCCATCGCGCAGAAGAAATGGCGGATCTGGGCTATGAAAATGCCAACAAAGCGCTGGATGACCTCGGCCTGTAATCAAGCAGCGAGCGACTCCGCGAACATGCACCGCTCTTTGTAATGCAAATTCCGCGGTCTGGGCCAGGATCCGGCCGACCACTGCATAGGCAATACCTGCGCGCACCACATTACGCCGTCGGAGCTCAGAAAAGAATCACATTATTTTTGTTCTGGCCCCTAAAATACCGAGTAGACAGTGGCTTAAGTAGCTTGTGGCTGCTTAAACAGGGCTCAGGCAAAGGCCCTTGAACCTAGTACTTCAACGATTGATCCGTGAAAAGTATCTTCGGCTTTTTGCCGCAAATCTGCCGCAACACCGAGTTCATCGTCGCAACGTCGTTGTCAAAACCACCGTGCGACTTCGACTGTGTGTGTTTGCCGTTGGGGCCATCGCTGTAGCGAAACGCCATTCGGTCGGACGCCCCGGACAGCGGCTTGTTGCTAATTTGCATGCCCAGGATCTCCGCCGGTCGCGGATTTTCCTCGAACGCCCGGCTAACAAGGTACAGCAGAGATTTTCGATAAACACCTGCCACGTTGTCATCGAGTTCAAGTTCATTCGACAAATTGTAGATCGTCATGCGATCAATTCCTGCCTTGCTTTTCGCTGTCTTCAGTAGTGGCAGGTATTGCGTCTCGAACAGTTTGTTGGTCGCAGCCGGCGCCAGCAACGAAACGCTCCTGATGCGTTGTTTCGGAGCGACCACAGCGAGTGCTTCAATCAGGTAGGCGTTCAGGATCGCGCCCGTGCTGTGACCGACCAGGTGAATTTGCAGTGACTTGTCGGCAGCAGCCAATTCATCGAGGAAGGTTTTCAGTATCAGCAGTCCGGCACCATCAGGTTCGAACGGCTTTCGTGCACCCAACTTCATCTGTCGCCACAAACCACGACCGGGTTTGTGTGTCGCATGTTCGATGATCTGGTCGGTCCAGTCGCTCAGCCCGCCAGCACGTTCGGTGGCTTCCCTGTTCTTGCCGACGACCACATCTTTGATCTCTTCCAGAACACCGGTGTCGTACATGAAGTGATAAGGATAGATACGGTTCTCTTTGAACGTCTCTTTCATCGCGGCGATACGGCGCGCCGACGCGGTAATGTTGTTCAGTCCACCGTGCGCATACAACAACAGGTGATCGTACTTGTTACTTTTGGCGAGCAGACTGGCCGTCTGATGTACGTCATCCATAGTGCTCCAGTAACGGCCGCTGTCATGAATCTCGCCATCGTCGATGTGTACGAAATGTCCCGCTATTTCGCCGCGAATTGGTGATCGTCTGAACAGCCCTTCGGCACGACCCGCATCCGAGCCGCCTTCACGCGGCAGGTGCCAGACCTGCGGTGTCTCAGCTGCGAGGCGCAAAACCCAGGCGTCGCTGAGATTCTGTTGCCAGTCTTCATACAACCACAGCGCGGTGCCGCTCTTGCCCCACTGCTCGCCCCAGCTATTCTGAATCCAGAAACCTTTTTTGTTGTAACCGATGATCGCAAACGCGTGTCCGCCTGCGGTGTTTTTGTTCAGCGGAATGATGCCAGTGGCCTTCGAGACCTTCTCCCACCCATCATGCACCTCGGCCGAGCAATAGACGACGCCGACTTCATTCAATGCCGCATGAAAGTCTGAGATCCGTGTACCCAGGCGATAGTAGGCACCGAGCGTATTTTTTCGCGCTTCTTTGGCGGCAGTGACTGTCAGAAATTGTGGATCACCCTCTACGTACGGCCAGCGCTTGTCCAGGCAAACGCCCATGTTGTACCAACCCTTGATCGCACCCCGACAGCTCGAGCCTGCATAGCGGTACCCACGCCATTCGTCATGGCGTTTCGCCATTTCATAGAGCATCCGTTCACTGACTCGCCCGGGCCGTCGGCTATGGCGGCGCAGGATGTTAATGACTGCGGCCAATGCGAATCCGGTGCACGAGCTCTCATTGCCCTGATCCAGAATTTTCAAATTTCGTGGCTTGGACAATGACGCAGTGAGTTCAATCAGGGCGGGCTGGTAGTGCCAGTCACGAAAGTCCGGTGCATCCGCAGCGACGTTGAGTTTGTAGTCAGCGATCTTTTTTATTTGGTCAGAATACATTGCGATTATTCTAGGGCCAGAACAGAACGATTGCGATTCCGAGAATGATCGTCGCGGCGAACGCTGTGCCAACTATTGCAAACAACTTGCGTCCGCCCAGCATGCCCGCGGCGACGGCTTTGAAACCAAGATTGGACAGGGTCGCAAGCAAAATGGCGCGCCATGCCGTGTCATCCACGACGCGTTGCTGGTTGTAGAGTTCGGCAACGGACAAGGTGAGTGCGTCGACATCAGTCAGGCCGGAAATCGTCGCCGCGATGTAAATCGCCTGATCACCGAACTGGTCGTCAACGAAAGCCACCAGCAACAAAACGACGGCGTAAAGCGCACCGAAAATTACCGCCGGTTTGAGTTGCGACGGATTACTGTGCTCGGGCGGCTGTGTCTGCGCCTGTTGCATGCGATAAAAAAGCAACGTGCTGATGGCGAACAAGAAGGCGAACACGACTGCGAATGGGGGAATTAACTCCGCGAGCAGTCCACGCGCAACGGCAGCGACTTCAATCGCGACACGAATGATGACGACCGTAGATGCAATGACGATAACCAAAGACGCCGTGCCAACTGCTTTGGGATTCGTTTTACATTGCCGGGCATAACTTACCGTTGTCGCCGTGCTCGATATCAGGCCGCCAAGCGCCCCGCCGAGAATGCTGCCGCCACGTACACCGACAATTCGATACGCAAGGTATCCGCTCAGGCTGATCGCGACGATCAATACGACCATGAGCCAGATTGTGAATGGGTTTAGAACATCGTATGGCCCGAAGGTCTGGTCGGGTAGCAATGGAAGAATGACCAAAGCGATGAGCACGAATTGAAAAATTGCACGTACATCTGTGACGCTGAGTTTGCCGATCGCTGAATGCAGGCGTTCCCTGATGTGCAGCAGCACGGCCGTGGTTCCGGCCAAAACAACCGCTGGCACGGTATGACCCGACATGAGCATCGCGCCCACGGCAAACATCAGTAATGCGGCGACCTCTGTCGTCTGACCGGCAGGAGAAGCTTGGTCGCCATTCTCTGCCATCCAGTTGCCGGTGATGAGCAGGCCAGCAACAGCGAGCAAGCTGGCGGCGATAATCCAGCCACCGAAGTCTTGCGCGAGCAAGGCACTGATCGCGCCAAACAGCGTGATCAACGTGAAAGTACGAATGCCAGCGAGGGGATGCTTGTCCCACTCGCGCTGCAAACCAACCAGGAGACCCAGCAATAATGCGATGCCCAATGCTTTAAGAATTTCCTGTTCCATGCGCCTTGCCGCCTTATCTCGGGTGATTAGCTACTCATACGCCAGATTTCGCCTTGATCAACGGTTCGGTCACGGTGCATCAGGATCCACTCGGCGTGTTCATCAAGCGCCGAGCCGCCCAGTGCTCGCAGGATCAATCGCTGTTCCTCCGCGTCGCTCGCGTTGTCCAGACGTCGGCGTGCATTTTCAAACAAACGATGCATGAATTCGTACTGCTTGATCAGATCTTTTTCTGCCGTCGCATAGGCGTAGCCCTGGCGGATTGCATAGATGAGCAGCATTGTTCCCATGAACGCCATCAGCGGATCCACCCACGGTTCCGGGAGCCCTGAGCCGATGGCCAGAAATATGACGACCACCACAACACTGGCTACGAGGCTCAGTTGCCCCAATCGTTCCGTGACGTGATTGCGCCGGATTCGTTGCCTTGATTTGGTGGCGAAGTAGCTAACTTGCCCACTGCTCTCATCGCCAATCCATTCGCGAATAACAAACGCCAGCCCGTCTGGTCGGGCGACACGATTGGCATCACATTCGGTACCGGCGACGCGCATGATATTGCGAATCCAGCCAAGCTCCGCATCCTGTGACTGCAGAAAATTATCGTGTGTAAATTTCGATTCATTCTGGCTGCCGACACCCGCAACCGCCCAATAAAACTGCACCCGAAGACCTTCGGCCAGTGTCCGATAATCGAGGTACTTGCGATGCCAGCCCCAACGCCCGGCGGCTTGTTGAAAGGCGGCGGACACAGCAAAAAACACCAGGAACGCGACCATGAAGTATGGCCATCTTCCAATATCGGTGTACAAGATGAACATCAGGCCCATGAGAAATGCGAGCATGTGCGTTGTCCGCAGCGTCAGCAAAACTTTCTTCTGGTAGTGAATCGCGAGCCAATCCGCGATACAAAAGAGACGATTGATATTTGCAACACCGGGTGGCAGCTGATCGCTTTGATCATCCTGGTACAAGGGGTACTTCTCGGCTTCAATAGTTTCCGCTTGCCGCACCGCATCGCGACTGAACTCGTCACTCCTCGCAAATATGAGTTGGTGTTGCTTCGGCAAGTCCTTGCTGCGTGGCTGGCGCCGGTCCTTGGTAAACCAGAATGCATCGAGCGGTGTCAGACCTGCGGCAGGAGCACCGTCTTCCCGGTCGCGTGAGCACACAATGTGATAAACAAGGTCGCTTTCATCATCGACCAACATTTGTTGCGATGCGACACTGCGGCTCGCATATCCCGGCATAACGTCGTCGTGATGAAACTTCACCACCTGCCCGGTGCCACCGAGCTCATCGCTGGCTTTGCCGTCCCAGATTGCCAACAGAATATGACAGTGCGCGCACAGGAATACGCCGACCTGTGCGTATTCGCGGTTTCTCGCGGGTCCGGATTGGGATACCTCCTCAACCGTGTTGCCTTTCGCAAGCGGTAACTCGAATACGGTCTTGGCACGAGCGCAAAGCGACTCAAATTGCTCGCTGGCAGCAGGCGTTTCGAAATCCTGCAGGTAAAGCTGCTTCGGCATAGGCAGGGGCACCGTCAGGTCGATACCGAGCTCAAACGCGACTTCGGCGACCAGTTGGTCGGCGCCTTCCGCGAGTGGCGACATGACAGTCAGGCGACGGTCTGGATACTGATTCGCGAGTCCCTGCAACAGATCACTGACACGCTGCCGAATTTCAGGAATCTCTGTCGCAAGGAGATCGCGGTGACCGGTGACAGCGACCACCAGCGGTATGGCGAATGACTTCCTGTTCGCAGCAATCACGTTACTGGTAAGGACCCCGTTGAGATTTTTTGCTCCCATCAGGATTGGAGATTACCCGAAAAAAAGGGCCCTTGCGGGCCCTTTGTCAGATCATTTAGAACCGGATTCAATTGAACGGAATTACGGAGTCCGTATAAGTGAACTCTATATTGCTCGCGCGAGCATCATGTTCGCCATCAAAGTTCTCGTTCGGAACAACGCCATAGTTAATTTTGCCGCTCAGATAATGGAATACCCGAACCAGAGCAAGTGCCACGTTGTATCTTTTGTAATCGTGATATCGGATCGCTACGCGAATCGGCGCTCGAAGAATTCGATGCACAAACCGGTTAATCGATCCGGCGTCCCTGGCTTTGTCTACCGATGCCTCCAGCACGACAAGCTTGTATCGAGTCAGCGCCGCGAATCGCTCGCGGTTGGCATCCGGGTGGTTTTCCAGATCATAGCCACTACCGAAGTTGATGCTCAGACCGATACCCAGATAAGAGAATTGCATGACCTTGCCTCGTGAGCTGCCGCAACTGTCGGTCAGATCTGTCATGGCGCCGGCGAATACCGGGTCAATCGTGGCACCGATATCGTTCTCAAGCATGTCTGCCGGATTCGTGCGTTGATAGGTCACTTTGTCACGGTGCTGCGGATCGAGCGTGTCAGCAATTGACAAGAGCATATCCGGATCGATCGGTCCGGCGCACTCGTACAGGTTGTTTGGCAGCGCCGTCGTGACTTCATTCTCGACACCGACCGTGCCCACGTCGATGTTCACATTTGATGTCTTGACTTCGACTATGAGGAATTTCGGCGAGCCACAAAGATAAGGTGGAATGATCAGGTCGTTGTTCGGGTCACCGTCGGTGTTAAACAACACCAGTGGCTCCATTCCGCACCTTGCGGGGTCATCAGTGAATTCGTAAGTTCTGATGCCGATCGCCGAATCACCAGCCACCGCGCCTGCAGGCACGGTAACCATCTGACCGCTCGTTGTCATGCAACCATCGCTGCTTGTGCATTCTGCCGGGTCAACAGGAATCGCCGCGTCATATTCGACAACGTAGCCGCCGATGTTGTTCAGATTGCCCTCGTCGTTCCAGCCGAACTGGCCACCCAGCCCGATCCCGAGGTGAAATTCCACGGCGCCAAGATTGTTCGGCTCTCCATTCAACCAGTTTGAGTATGACGACAGTGGCACGGTCCCGGTTGAAATGGGACCCTCGTCATTAATCCACATCCAGCCACAACCGGGAATCGGTGTGCAGTTCGACTGCGTCAAACCACCCACCCATACTTCAGATGCGACCAGATAATCCGGATCGGCACTGCTACGCAATGTTTCGACGAAGAGATCCTCCGCAGCAGACGTGATCGTTGCGAGGTGTCCCTGGACCGGGACGTCTCCAAAGGTTGCGAGATTCGCCTTCGTGTTTGCAGTATTCCAGGAAATCCCGGGGGCGGCATAAACCTCGTAATGCCGGCCATCGAAGTCGCCTGAAGCGACCGGCGATGGTGTTGTTGCAATTGCGCTCAATGGCAACAGGCTAATCATCGCTGCTACCAGGCATCGACTAATAGAACGCATATTCATCGGAATTCCCCTTAAAGTTTTACTGCGAGTTTTTGTTTTTTTTCTAAGTGTTTGTGTTATTTTTTTTGAGCTCTTGCGGCCCGTCAATCAAGATACTACTGAAACGGGTCCGCGGCAATTCCACACGCGTCCCGGGCATAGCATTATGTAATCTTTGCTTGCCAGCTTGCGGCACTGTCTACGAAATACGGCAGCGCTTCAGAAGCATCACGCAAAACCTTGAAACTCGGTTGCAAAAGCGCCCTCGCTTCATCAAAGCGGCGCAGGCCTGCCAGCGCCGCGCCCTCCACACTGGCTGCACTTGCCGTTCGCCAGTGGTCGGCACCAAAAGCCTCGATGCATACCACCCTCGCATCCGCGGCAAGTTCAAGGGCCTCTGCGTTTCGGTCGGTTTCCACGAACAGGCCCGCCAGTAGTATTTTAGTAGCGGCCACATCCGCGTGCTTCGGCCCGAGCAGGCGAATACGCGACTCGAGCGCCTGACGCAACAGCGGCTCGGCAGACACATAGTCCTTTTTCTCCAGTAACCACATTGCGAGGTTGCTCATTCCCCGCGCGACTGAAGGGTGCTCTTCGCCGTGTATTCGCCGGTAGGCATCCAGAGAATCGCGAGACATCGCAATTGCCCCATCTAAATCGCCCTTCTGGCGGATCACGAAGGAGAGGTTATTGAGCGCCATGGCAATATCCGGGTGATCATCGCCCAGCAGCTTACGATTCATATCGATCGCTTCGCGGTACAACAGCTCCGCATCACCGTACTGACCTTCTGCATGCAACGTGTAAGCCACGTTGTTCAGGCCCATGGCGATTTCCGGGTGGGCGGTATCGGAGTACAAGACGCGCTTCATCGAGAGCGCTTCACGAAACAGTTGCTCGGCTTCATGATTATCCGGGGTTACAAACCCCAGGTTGTTCAGCGCTTCGGCCAGATCCGGGTGCGGGCCACTGTGCAACTCGCGCTGCATCGCGACGGCCTCGCGCAACAACGGCACACCGTCGTCGGGATTGCCCTGATCATATAGATTTAAGCCGAGACCCTCGAGACTTCGAGCGACGTCCGCATTTTTCTCGCCAGGCAGCTGTCTTTGTACCGCCAGCGCTTCGCGATACAGCGGTTCGCCGCCGGCGAAATCGCCCATTCTTCCAAGCAAATCGGCAAGTTCGTACATCGTACTGGCGGTTTCCAGGTTTTGATCGCCGAGAAGCTTGCGGCGCATCGATAATGCGCCCTGGTAAAGCGTCAGCGCTGGTTCGTACTCGGCCTGGAGTTTTAATACATCGCCGAGTCGATGCATGGAGCGCGCGACCTCAAGATGCTCATCACCAAACAATGCACGACGTTTATCGAGCGCACTTTGCAGCAGTGAAGCGGATTGATCGTAGAGACCGAGGCTGGTATAGACGGCACCCATGGTCTCCATCAGCGTTGCCTGGATGGCGGGCTGTGCCGCGAGCTCCTGCTCTATGCGACTCGCGCCCTTGTCCATGATTTCACGTGCGGTAACCGAATTGCCGCGAGCTTCGCCTGGGTCGGCGACGTTAAACAGATCAACCATGAAATCGGTGGTTTGCTTCGCGGTTTCCGCTTCAACTTCGGCACGTGATCGTGCCTGGTTGGCGAGATCACGCTGCTGGGTCGCCTGGTAGGCGGAAAATGTGGCGATGACAGCCAGCACCGTGACGGTCGCAACTACGCCGGCTTTGAGCCGCTGCAGTCGCTTTCCTTTGGCAATGGATGCGGCAATGAATCGCGATTCGTCATCACTGAGTTCAAGGTCCTGTTCCAGCAGTGCTTCGGCCTCAACCAGCGGCTTGCCCGCCGGTAGCAGCAAATCCGACGGTCGTCCATCCGCCTTCCAGCGATCGGCTGCGGCCGCGATACGGCCGCGCATTCTCAAGTTCTCCCGGTTCTGCGCAACCCAGTCCTTGACGCGCGGCCAGTGCCAGAGCAGCGCTTCATGCGCGACGGTCACAACGGCAGTGCCATCGTCCGCCAACTCAGTGACAAACAGGCGATTTTTGACAAAGGTCTCGATGAGTTCCCGGCTCTTACCGGTTGTCGCGTCAGTCCACGGCGCACGTTTTCGTCCGATCTGTTCGTAGCCGTCGCGTTCGATACTGACCAGGGCATTCAAGACTCGCGACAGTTCGGCCTCAACATCGTCCGGCAAGTCTTTGAAGACCGTTTCGGCACGTTGTGCCAGTGATCCCTCAACGCCACCGAGGTCGCGATAGGCCGCCAAAGTCAGCATGCCATCCTCGGTCCGCCGCTGATACAGCTCCTCAAGTGTGAACTGCAGCAAAGGCAGGACTTCGGGGTGCTCCGCCGCTGAGTCCCGCAACATGTCGTCGAGGCGCTCACTGCTGGCCGGGTCTTCCTCGAATCGCAGCCCGGCGGCCCGCGTCGGCAAACGAATCATCTGTCCAATCTCGCTCGCCGTCGGCGGCATCAAATCGTATTGACCATCGCCTTCTTTGAGTTCCACCAGTTTTCGTATCTTGCCGAGCGCCTGGTAGAAGTCACTGCGCAAGGTGCCGATAACCCAGACTCGACCACAACGTGCAAGGGTGTCGAGTACATCGACCAGTGCCTCGCGATCCTCCTGAGTAACCTCGTCCTGCGTGTACATTTCCTCCATTTGATCAACGAGCAGTGCGAGACGCGCGTTGGCGCTGCTGCCGTCTTTGCGTTTCTCTCGCGACAGGGCCCCTTTGATCATCGATGCAGCTGCCCCCGGTGAGGTTCGCAGCACTGTCGCCAGCTCTGCAGGACCATCCTTGTCTTCGTCGAGCGACGGCAGCGCGTTGTCACGCAACAAGGCCTTTGCAAGACCGGTAAACAGGTCACCACGCACGTCGGTCGGCCGGAAGACAGCACGCCGCCAGACGTCGACACCTTCAATAACACCCGGCTTCGTCAACATAGGTAAGACACCCGCGCGAACGACGGACGACTTGCCGCCGCCGCTCATGCCGAGCACCAGGACGAAAGATCGACCCTCCATGTCCTGATCGCGAAGCGCCTGCAGGATGTCCGACACGGCCTTGGTGCGGCCGAAGAACACCGGCGCATGCTCGAATTCGAATGCCTCGAGACCCCGGAATGGCGAGCCTTTTTTCCAAACAGCGCGCGCTTCCGATGTTGACGAAATGCTGGAGGGGATCTGTCGGTCAATCAGGCGGTGTAGATGATTCTCAAGAAGGTTTTCAAAGTCGCTCGGCGCCTCGAAGGCGTGAAATGCCGCTATCAGGGTTCCTTCGGTCTCGTCGTGAAACCACTTGCCGACAAACTCGTCGAGTTTCTTCTTTTGTGACAGGCGATCCAGCAATTCTTTTTCATCGTCAAGCCGGACCGACGGTGGCGCCGTCTTGCGGTAAACCAGCAAATCCGGCTTACCGTTTTTCCGAAATCCCTCAATTGCCTCCTCGAATTCGAATTCGGTGCCGGACTCGTAGCGCGATCCGTCAGCACGCACGAACTCTTTGGGTAGCTTGGTGCCGAGGCGCGACCAAAGAATGGCGATGACAATGTCCGCTTCGGAAGGTTTGACGATTTGGGTCTGAAACGTCGACGTCGCGACCAGCGGTTCGTGCTCCCACAGCACAGACTCAAGCACAACTTTTCCAATGTACTCGCTCTGCAGCCGCTCTATGACCCGGTTGGCAATGGCACGTTCTTCAAACACATCCCCGGGCGAGGATATGAATACTCGCAGTGTCTTCAACGTCGTTACCTTGTTGTTTTGCCCGGCATTTTAGCGCATCGGGGACGCTATCTGTGATTTGTCTGCAACGGCTGCTGTGAAGACGACATCTGTCGAGCTGTTTAGCGCCGTTTCGGCAGAGTCCTGCAAGACGCTGATCACGAAGCCGACGGCAACCACCTGCATTGCGACATCGTTGGAAATACCGAACAGGCTGCAGCTAAGCGGGATCAACAAGAGTGAACCGCCCGCTACGCCCGACGCGCCGCAGGCCGATAAGGCCGCGACAAGGCTGAGCAAGAGCGCCGTTGCGAAATCGATATCGATGCCCAGCGTGTTGGTCGCTGCGAGCGTCAGCACGGTAATTGTGATGGCCGCCCCGCCCATATTGATGGTTGCGCCAAGCGGGATGGATACCGCGTAAGTATCTTTTTCGAGGTTCAAGCGTTCGCACAGGGCCAGGTTTACGGGAATATTCGCAGCCGAACTGCGCGTAAAAAATGCGGTGACACCACTCTCACGAAGGGCGAGCAGCACAGTCGGGTACGGATTTCGTCGTGTCTTGATCCAGAAAATCAGTGGGTTCAGGAGCAGGGCCACGGTCAACATGCAGCCAAGCAAGACGGTCAGAATACGTGCGTAGCTCCCGAGCACCGACAGGCCTGACTCCGCGAGATTACCGGCAACCAGACCGAAGATTCCGATCGGCGCGAGGCGAATAACGATGCGGACGATGTTCGTGACTGCATCGGCGGTATCGGAGAGCATCTGCCGCGTGGAATCCGCCGCGTTGTGCAGAAATATGCCGAGCAGGACGCCCCAGACGAGAATTCCGATGTAATTACCGGTCAGCACCGCATTGACTGGATTGTCGACCAGCTTTTGCAGCAGCCCACCGAGGACTTCGGTAATGCCCTGCGGTGCACTGATGCTGACATCCGACACTTGTAAAGTCAGCGTAGTCGGGAACAGCATGCTCACCGTGACTGCGAGCAATGCGGCGGCAAATGTGCCTGCGAGATACATCACGACGATCGGTCGTAACTGGGCCGTATGGCTCGCGCGCCGATTGGCTATCGCTGATGCAACCAGCACCAGCACCAATACCGGTGCGACCGCTTTTAGCGCCGAGACAAACAGGTTGCCGAGCATCATTGCCGACTTGGCAGCCGGGGGCGACACAAGCGACAACGCTACGCCCACAACAATGCCGATCGCTATTTGCAGAACCAGGCTGCCAGACATGATTCGCTTCAGGAGTGTTGGTGCAGGCATTGCAGATCTCTCGATTATTGGCGGTAGCCACAATCTGCTTGAAAAGCGGGCCTCAGTAAAGGTGTGCCTGTTCTGATGTCGGCCCGATATAATCGGGGCGATAGGCAATGATGCGTAAATTCGTTCCCTGGATACCCGCAGTCGACAGCCTGTTCAGGGACTGTCCATCGTCTTGAGCCAGCGCTTCAAAAACGATCGGCCCTTTGCTGTCAAATAGATACGCTTGATGCGCAGATTCATCGAATCTACTCGTAATTCCAGCAACCCCGGGCCAGGCAACTTTTTGCTCGTTAATGTCGACAAATCAGCGAGGTTTCGCGACAGCGCTGTGATTGAGGTCGATTCGAGTGTTTTTAGCAGTTCGCGTTGATTCATGCCCTCATTCTGAAAAACGCTGATAAGGATTAACAGTCGTTGCGCTGTGATATCAGCCGTTAGCTTGGCCCTGGCGAATCGCAGCGCCTTGTCGAGCATTAGCACATGCTGTTTGTCTTTTTTTTCCAATTGCATGCCAAAGCCGCCTGTTTGTGGAATGACTTTTTGTAATCACAATCGCTGCGACAACGTGTCACGTCTACGCGGCGACTTCGACTTTTATCGCCTCAAAGTTTCGTGCGGCAAATGCCCAGTTAACTCTGTCGCTCAGGAAGCTATCAACATACTGACCCCGGTCATTCTTGTAGTCGAGGTAGTAAGCGTGTTCCCAGACATCAAGCGTCAACAGCGGTTGTGCGCCGCGCTGGATCGGCGTATCTGCGTTACCGGTGTTCATTATCCGGAGTCCGCCTGAGTCAACGACGAGCCAGACCCAGCCGCTACCGAATTGCGAAACGGCCGCTTTTTTGAATGCCTCCTGAAAGCCATTCAGGTCGACGAATGCCGCATCAATGGCGTCTCCGAGGGGCCCGACAGGCGCGCTGCCGCCTTCGGGCGACATGCTTTCCCACAAAAAGCTGTGATTCAGCGACTGCGCTGCATTGTTGAAAATGGCGGTGTCGCCCTTGGCGCTGGCTTTGACGACAATTTCATGAAGAGAGAGATGCTGATACTCGGTATCGGCAATCAGTTTGTTCAGTTTGTCGATATAAGCCTGATGATGTTTTCCATGGTGCGTTTCGAGCGTTTTCTTCGATAGAAATGGCTCAAGGGCATCGGTTCTATAGGGTAGTTCGGGTAGTTTGAAAGTCATAAATTGGCCTTCTGTCAGCAGAGTTGATATACGACACGATACCGGAATAGTTGCGATATCGCAACTATTCCCCCTACGGCCTTCAATCTGAATCGGATATCTTTGTCTTGAGCGGTGTGACGAACCGAAAGGTAAGAAACATCAAAAAAGACAGGAGTATCGCGATCTCGTAGCGATCGCTCGCTACAGCGATGCCGATTAATCCGGTTGTCCAGATGCTGGCAGCCGTCGCGGTTCCACTGACGCTTCCTCCGCCCTTTAGAATTGCACCGCCACCGATGAAACCGATGCCGGTGATGATGCCTTGCAATACTCGCGCCTCCGCGCCGGTGGTATCGAGAATCGAAAAGCCGACCAGCGTGTAACCACAAGCCGCCATCGCGACCAGCGGAAACGTCCGTAGTCCGGCGCTGCGACTGGCTGCCTCACGATTGAATGCAACCGGCAAAGCGAGGGCGTAGGCGATGCAGAGATGGCTAAGGTTGAACCAAATGTGATTCCAATCGATATCAATTGACGGCATACGATTTGCTCCCTGGGCGCATGGTGGATTTTGCACCGCACGCACGCGTCGCTGATGCTCACCTATCTATTCGTTTACAGTACCAGCCAATCGATCAAAGCGCTCTGCAGCCTGATTCACACTGTGCAGTCTGCGATCAGCTCATGCAGAAAGCATCAGCATGCCTTGTTGGAGCAGCGCTTTGTCCTTGACAAGTCCCTGTCAACATGTAACCCTTAGGTTACATGTTAAACGATCACGATATGGATGCGGTATTTCAGGCGCTGGCTCACGAGAGCCGCCGCCGAATGCTGGACATCGTTAAGGAGTGCCCCGGCATCGGTGTTGGGCTGCTGGCGAAGCAATTCGATGTCAGCCGGATCGCGGTAATGAAACACCTGGGTGTTTTGGAGAGTGCCGGCCTGCTCGTCTCTGAAAAAGACGGCCGTACCCGCCGACTCTATTTCAACGCGGTACCGATACAGATGATTCACGAACGCTGGACCACCGAATACAGCGCCTACTGGAGCGGCAATCTCACAAGGATCAAATACCTTGCGGAGATTCGCGCGCGAAACGACGAGAAAGACAAAAACAAGCGAGCAAAGTAATGACCGATAAAAAATACGCAGACAAGCAAGTCTACAAAGTCTTGATCAAGGCACCGATTGAGACAGTCTGGTCCGAGCTCGTCAACACGACCTCACCGCGGCCGTTCTTCTGGAACTCCAGCTGGGATTCCAAAGCCATGGCGTCTGGCAATGCCTATCGCATGGTGTCAAACGGTGGCAAGACGGTTGCTGTTATCGGCGAAATACTGGAAATGGACCCACCGCACCGGCTGGTGCACAGCTTTCGGCTGACGTCACTGGACGACCCGGCATCGACGGTGACCTACACATTGACAGAAACGTCGGACGGTACGGAGTTCTGTCTTATTACCGAAAACATCGTTGCCGGCTCCAGCAGCGAGAAGTCAATGGCCGACGGCTCGAAGTTCATTGTACAAAACTTCAAGGCCTACATCGAAACCGGCAAGGTCACGTTCGGTGCCCGAATGATGCTTCGCATGTTTTCGATCATGGCGCCGTTCACGCCCAAGTCGATGAGCGCCGACAAATGGCCACTTGATCAATAAACAAGCCTGCAGGAGAAAAATCATGCCGCAATCACCCGAACAAATGGCCAATACGATGATCGCGAACTTCAAGGAGAAAACCGGTAAGACGCTGGACCAGTGGATCAGGATCGCAAAGAAGTCCGGGCTCGCCAAACACGGTGAGATCGTCAAAATACTCAAGACAGATCACGAAATGACGCATGGTTTCGCAAACCTTGTTGCCCACAAGACCTTGAAGAGCGACGCGGGAAGTGTCAGCGACACTGCCGATCTCGTTACCGCGCAGTACGCCGGCGACAAAGCCGCACTAAAGCCGATTTACAACGCCCTGATCAAAGCGGCGAAAAGCTGTGGTAATTTGGAAGTCGCGCCAAAGAAGGCTTACGTCAGCCTGCGGCGCTCAAAGCAGTTCGCAATCATCCAGCCATCGACAAGAACCCGCGTTGACCTGGGGCTCAACTTGATAGGCGAAGCGGCGAAGGGGCGTCTCGAAAAATCCGGCAGCTTTAACGCCATGCTTAGCCACCGCGTACGACTGGAAAAAGCGGCCGATGTCGATAAGGAGGTTAAAGCCTGGATCAAGAAAGCCTGGTCGGGCGCATGACGACAAGAGTTAAGAACCAGCTGTGAACGGGTCAAGTGGATTAACCCCGGCGCATGGACTATCTTTGCCGAAATAAGAAAAATTAAGGGGATCACCATGAACCGACGTTTGTTCCTGAGTTCGACTTTGTCCGCCGCGGTCGCTGCGGCGATTCCCGGCACGGCAAACGCCAACGCACTGCTATACAAATTGATGACACTGCCCTCAAGTGTTGTTGGACGAACGGGCAGTGGTGACGAAGTTTCGATTGAAGAAGTCGCATTGAACGAACTCAAAGCGGCACTTCGCGGACAGTTGTTACTCTCCGGCAATGATGGCTACGACAAGGCACGGCACGTCCTCAACCCATCCATCGACAAACACCCGGCACTTATTGTCCGGCCGAGCGGCGCGGCCGATGTCGCTACCGCAATTACGTTCGCCAGAGAACGCAACTTAATCGTCGCAGTTAAGTGCGGCGGCCACAGCATGTCCGGAAAATCCACCTGCGACGGTGGCATGCAGATTGATTTATCGATGATGCGTGGCGCCAGAATCGACCGCGGCAACAAACGCGCCTGGGTCGCTGGCGGCAGCCTGCTCGGTGATCTCGATCACGAAAGCATGTCGCAGGGCCTGGTCACAACGGCAGGAACCGTTTCGCATACCGGTGTTGGTGGGCTGTCTCTAGGGGGTGGCTTCGGCAGGCTCGCGAGAAGGTACGGCCTCGCGCTCGATAACATCAAGAGTGTCGATATCGTGACCGCCGACGGCGTGCTGCGGCACGCGAGTCCGGACGAGAATCCGGACTTGTATTGGGGCGTTCGGGGTGGCGGCGGCAATTTTGGCATCGTGACGGCTTTCGAGTTTGGTTTACACGAGATGGATCGCACGGTCATCGCCGGCGATGTCGTATTTTCGCTCGATCAGGCGAAAGACGTGATACGTGGCTATGCCGATTACAGTCAGGGCGCACCGGACGAATTGTCGCTTGACCTGATTATGGCGGCACCGCCGGGCGGCGAGCCAGGTGCCGTTGTTGTGCACGCCGTTTACTCAGGCGACCATGCCAAAGCGGATGATGTACTTGCACCGATCGCAAAGTTTGGCAAACCCATCGCAAATACTCTCGGACCGAGGGACTACGTTGCATTACAGCGCGCCTGGGACAATTCGGATCCGAGGCACGGCGGTGATTACCTGAAGTCGGGGTTTGTCAAAGAAATTGATAACGCGCAAGTTAACGCAATCGTCGACGGCTTCGAAGCTGACCCATCGCGGTCAACCACCTTCTTCTACCAACAGTCCGGCGGAGCAATCAATCGTGTGCACGAAGCTGCGACGGCCTTCCCCAACCGCGACGCTGTTAACGCGCCGACAGCGGTCGTGTCCTGGAACGAAGGCGCAAACCCGGAATCGCACATTCAATATATTCGGAGCTACTTCGCCACTATCGAAAAGTTTACATCCGGCTTCTATACCAACACAGGTGACTACGAAACACAGGCGAGCGTGAACAGCAATTATCGAGGCAATTACACGCGTTTGGTCAAACTCAAGGACCAATACGATCCTGGCAATCTGTTCAAACTGAACGCCAACATCCGGCCGTCGACAGCCCATGGGTAAAAAGAGCCGCTATCGGTCGAACAGTGGGCCTGCAGCAGACCCTGGTGGATCTGCTGGTCAGTGCGGAGGCGTTCGCCAACATTGGCGTAATGGTTATCGATCGCTTTTAGGATACTGCCCGATAGGGATTTCATCGGTCACGCGGTTGACCATCGCGCACGCATAAACTTCTCCGCGACAATCATTCCGTTCTTTGAACTGCTACTCTTGCGCTAAAATCTTGTATCAAATCAGGTAGAACTGCGTGCTGAGTTTCATCAAACAGAACTTCCGCTGGATCGCGGGAGGCTTTGCGCTCACCTATTTTTCGAGCTTCGGACAAACCTACTTTATCTCCGCGTCGATCGCCGAGTGGCAGGCCACGTTCGGCCTCAGCCACGGCGAGTTTGGTCGGCTTTACATGTTCGCGACGCTCGGCAGTGCCGCCTGTCTGCCATTCATTGGCAGACTGGTCGATCATGTCGCTGCCAACAAGATGATCGCATTCGTCATACCGGTGCTGGCCGGTGCAACATTGCTTGCCGGCTTCGCGAGTTCCGTACTGATGCTGGCACTCGCCATTTTTCTACTGCGCCTGTTCGGCCAGGGGATGATGACGCACATGGCGCTGACGGCGACCGGTCGCTGGTTCCACGCGGAGCGAGGTAGAGCGATTTCTTTGGTTGTTCTCGGCCATCAGGGAGGCGAAGCGTCAATCCCCCTGGGTTTCGCAATGATTGCACTGGTCTACGGCATTCAGGTCGGTTGGATCGCTGCCACTATCGCATTGCTAGTTGTCGGTCTGCCATTTGCCTACTGGGCTTACAGCGAGCCACGCGAGCCGCATGGGCGCAATTCAGATCTCGATAAACCGCGTCGCCACGTACGCAGCTGGACACGTCAGGAGGTGGTGCACGATCCCATTTTCTGGGTGTTGCTCACCGGTGTGCTCGCGCCTGGATTCATTGGCACGACGATCTTCTACCATCAGGATTACATGGCAACACTGAACGGCTGGCCGCCACAGCTGTTCGCCGTGTCACTGGTCGTGTTGTCCGCAACGACGCTCGCCATTGCGCTGCTAACGGGCGCGCTCGTCGACCGATTCAGCGCAAGAGCCATTTTGCCGTTCGCGTTACTACCTTTATCGGCATCCTGTTTTGCACTCGCCTTTGCCGGTCCGCCTGCTGCCTTATTCGTCGTGATGGTATTGCTGGGAATCAGCTACGGTATTTCATCAACCTTATTTGGAACACTTTGGCCGGAGGTGTATGGCACGGTGTACCTGGGATCGATTCGCTCAGTCACGGTTTCCGCAAGCGTCGTTGCGACCGCCGCCGGACCCGGGCTCACCGGAACGCTCATTGATCGCGGCATCGATCTGCCACAGCAGATGCTTTATCTCGGCGCCTACTGCCTGCTGGCGACGCTTGCAATGGGCGTCGCGTCTGGCCTCCTGGGCCGGCGTGCGCTCAGTCAGGTAAGCTGAGGTAGAATCGCGTCTACTGATCTACGGTAGTCAGTTGCACCACACAGGCGACATCTCTCAGCGGAGGCAGTCGCATCGATTGAGGATTTATGGCTGAAGAATTCAACATCTCGCGCCGCGATTTCATAAACGGTATCGCGTTAGGCGCCGCCGCAGGCTACACCTTGAGCCCGGCTGAATTGCTGGCCGCGGCACAGCCGAACACGGTGTATCCACCCGGCTTGACTGGCTTACGAGGCGCACACCCGGGATCCTTCGAAATCGCGCATGCGGTTTCATGGGCGAATACAAAATTCCCCGTCCCAAAACAGCAAACTGATGCAACTTACGATTTGATCGTTGTCGGTGGCGGCCTCTCCGGTCTGGCCGCGGCGTTCCGTTATCGTCAGCAAGCGGGTGACGCCGTCAGGATACTGGTACTCGATAACCACGACGATTTCGGCGGGCACGCCAAGCGCAACGAGTTTGTTGTCGACGGCAGGACCTTGATCGGTTACGGCGGCAGTCAATCGATCGATACGCCGAGCAGTTACTCACCCGCCGCACGCCAGTTGCTGGTGGATGCCGGCATCGAGGTTGAGCGCTTTTACCAGTATTTCGACCGGGGCTATTTCTCTGAGCGCAAGCTTGGTAACGGAATCTATTTCAGCCAGGCTGCCTATGGAAAAGATGTCACGGCGCATAACGTGCACCGCATATACGGAAATCCGGACAAAGTGGATATGGAGAAGTACGTCAGTACCTATCCACTCGACGGGGCGTCAAAAGCAGCATTGTTGCGACTGTTAACGTCCGACGAAGATTATCTGCAAGGCGATTCCCTGCCAGTGAAGATCGACCGCCTGAGCAAGATGAGTTATCGCGACTATTTGCTGAATATCGTAGCGACAGGCACGGACGTCTACGAGTTTTACCGGGATACGCCCAGAGGCCTCTGGGGTGTCGGCTTTGATGCGCTGTCCGCGCTGGAAGCGTACCGAATGCAATTACCGGGCTTCGAGGGCCTGGGGATCGGCGAGCTGCCTGCGTCAGGGCATGAGCGCGACGAACCGTACATTTTTCACTTCCCCGATGGCAATGCCGGTGTCGCGCGAGCGCTGGTACGACGCCTGGTGCCCGACTCATTGCCCGGGAAAACCATGGAAGACCTGGTTGGCGCTCATGCGGATTACGAGTCGCTTGATCGGCCGGGCGCGAACACACGGATTCGATTGAACAGCACCGCGGTGGATGTTCGACACACAGCCGACCAAAAGCATGTCGATGTCACTTACGTTACCGAGGCCACGACGCACCGCGTGCGAGCGAAGCACGTTATCTGGGCCGGCTACAACGCGATGCTTCCTCACACCTGCCCTGAGCTTCCAGCCGAGCAGACTGAAGCCATCGCTTATGCGAGCAAAGTGCCACTGGTTTACATCAGCGTTGCGGTTCGCAACTGGCGCGCCCTCGCAAATCTCGGCTACTCCAACATTTCCGTTCCGAGGCCGGAGCTGATGCATTCATTCGGTATGGACTTTCCGGTGAGCATGGGTGATTACGATTTCACAAAAGGCCCGGATGAGCCAACCATCCTGCATGGCACGTATGTTCCCACGGTGCCCGATCAGGGCTTTACCGCACGCGAACAACACAGCCGCGGGCGAAGAAAATTGTACGAGATGTCCTACGCGGACTTTGAAACCGGCATCGTGAGCCAGTTACAAGGTGCACTTGGCCCTGGCGGCTTCGATGCCGACAGAGACATCGCGGGTATCACCGTCAATCGCTGGCCGCACGGTTACGCCTACGAATACAACGAGCTAAGTGACCCGCAAGGCTTCGGACCGGAGAATGGCCCGCATGTCCGAGGCCGCGCTCAGGTCGGCCGCATTTCAATAGCGAACTCGGATGCATCAGCGTATGCCTATATCGATGGAGCGTTCGATGCGGCGGTTCGGGCAGTGAATGAACAATTAAAGGTGAGCGAATAAATATGAATCAACTAATTATGGGCACCGTCCTTTGCTTTGTGACCGTGGCTGCGGCATCTTCCGACACGGTTCTACCGTCGAAAATCAGTCAGGCCGATATGAGCGGCGAAATCTTCTCACGGCCGGCCACGATTAAAGAGGTGCACAACGGTAATTCAATCGAAGACATTACGACGCTGCTCAGTAGTGACAAGAAGTTTGCGTCGGGCATGTACAAGTCGGGAAAGTCGCATTGGGTTATCGACGAGCCTTATGGCGTGGACGAATTCATGTATTTCATCGAAGGCGGCGTCACACTGACGTCATCCGACGGCACAGTCACTGACGTCAACGCCGGTGAGGCCGTCACGATTCCGAAGGAGTGGACGGGCGTCTGGGATACCGAGGGCTACACCAAGATCTGGGTGATCTATTCGGCGGACGGATCGGGACTGTAGAACCGACTGCTCCTTGCAGCGAGTCCATGAGAGCCGAGATTCGCAAGGAAGTCGAGCATGAATCGATTTCTTAAGAAGCTATACTCGTGATCTTCGGGGTGTTGAGTTGTAGCCTGCGAATGCCTAACTGGTTTTCGCGAGCTCATCAAAACAGCTTTCGAATATATCCAGTCCTTCGTCGATGAGGTCGTCGGAGATAGTGAGCGGCGGCAGGAAACGAATGACGTTCCCGTAAATGCCGCAGGACAACAATATAAGCCCCTTCTCACATGCCCTTGCTACCAAAGCTTTAGTCAGGTCAGCGTTCGGTTGACCGGCATCGCCGTTTGATACCAGTTCAAGTCCGATCATTGCACCACGATCAGCGCGCACTTCAGCGATGAATTTCGGCTGTGCTTTTTTCAGTTTCTCGAGGCGAGACTTGAATCGTGCGCCGATCTGCAGTGCGCGATTGACGAGATCATCTTGCTCCATGATCTTCAGCACTGTGAGTGCCGCAGCACAGCTAATCGGTGATGCTGCAAATGTGCCGCCTAAACCACCGGGCAATGGCGAGTCCATGATGTCAGCTTTGCCGACCACAGCCGCGAGTGGAAATCCACCGGCGATACCCTTCGCAGTGGTAAGCAGGTCAGGTTCAATACCGGCATATTCCGATGCGAAAAACCGTCCAGTGCGACCGAATCCGGTCTGGACTTCATCCGCGATAAGTACGATGCCGTGCTCGTCACACAGTGCACGAAGTGCCCGCATGAAGTCGTCTGGTGCCGCATAGAAACCGCCCTCGCCCTGTACCGGCTCGATAATGATTGCGGCAACATCGGTCGGTGCAATATCGACTTTGAACAACATGGCTAAGGCTTGCAGAGAATCTTCGGGACTGACGCCATGACAATCGACCGGAAAAGGTATGTGGTATACATCACCAGGAAACGGTCCGAACAAGCTCTTGTAGGGCACTACCTTGCCGGTTAAGCCCATAGCCAGCAGTGTCCGGCCGTGGAAAGCGCCATTAAATGCGATGACACCGCGACGTCCGGTGTGTGCGCGAGCGATCTTGATCGAGTTCTCAACCGCTTCTGCGCCCGTCGTCACAAAGATGGTTTTCTTTGGCGTCTTGCCGGGAGCCAACTCGTTTAACTGTTCAGCCAAACGAACGGCAGAGTCATACGGAGTCACCAGAACGCAGGTGTGGCTGAACTTGTCGAGCTGCTCTTTGACGGCGGCAACCACTTTCGGATGACTGTGGCCGGTATTGCAAACGGCAATGCCACAACCGAAATCGATATACCGCTGTCCTTCTACGTCCCACAGTTCGGCATTGCTGCCCCGCTCAATGTAAACAGCGGCCGCGTTGCCCTGACCGCGAGCGACTGCGGCCTCTTTCCGGGCTTGCCAATCCTTGTTGCTCGCTTTTGAAGCTGGCGATAATTCGTGAACGCTTTTCATTGCTTGAATTCCTCAGTTAGCGAGTATGGGTCGCCGGCGTCGAGAATGCCTTTATCAACCGATACCAGTATTCATTGGAGTCGTGGAACGCTTTGACGCCGATGCGCTCATCCTGACCGTGCGCGCGCATGTCGTTCGGGTCGTCGGCGATCGCCGCAACGGCATAAACCGGGATGCCGGCATTGCGAACGAACGCGCCATCCGTCGCACCCGTACTCATCTCCGGTATTACATCGATGTCTTCCCACATCGATTGTGCGATTTCCGTAATCGGACCAACGATGTGCGGCGACAACGGGGACGGTGGACTCGGCACACTTGGATCGATGTCCGTCACGCTGACATCATATTCAGCTGCAATTTTCCGCAACTGATTCCTGACTGTCGCAACATCGGATTGCGGCAAGTATCGGCAATTGACAACGGCGCGCGCGGTTTGTGGCAACGCATTCTCCGCATGTCCACCGTGCAGCTGTGTTGCCACACAGGTCGTGCGTGCAATGGCATTGTAATAGTGTTCGTCCAGCAATGCGTCCGGGTCTTGTTCGTTACTGAGTACCGCCCGGATCAGCGTTTCGTCTTCCGGTGCAATGCTGACCCAGCGCTCGAAAAAAGTTCGGGTTGTTTCATTCAGGTCGATCGGAAACTCAAAGGCTTCAAGATCAACGAGTGCACGCGACAGCCTCGAAATCGCGCTGTCGCGGTGAGGTCGGGAGCTGTGCCCGCCGGGATCAGTCGCCTCCAGCGTGAAGGACACGTAAATCTTTTCACTGGTCTGCAACATCAACGCAAGTGGCTTGCCATCAATAAGGAGAATCGGTCCGCCATCCGTATTCAGCGCAAACTCGGCGTCAATCAGGTCGCGGTGCTCTTTGAGCAGCCATTTCGTCGCGTTGCCGGTTGTCTCTTCATCCGCGGTGAGCATGACGATCAGGTCGCGGTCCGGCTTGAATCCCTCGTTGCGCAGTCGGATCAGGGTGGCAATCAGAATGGCGGCACCGGCCTTGTTGTCGTTGGTTCCACGACCGTAGTACCAGCCGTCGTCTTCCGTCATTGCAAACGGCTCGTAGGTCCAGTCTTTGGGCAATGCTTCAACGACATCGAGATGCGCCATCAGCAGCAATGGCTGCCGCTCCGGGTTCTCGCTCGGATATCGTACGACGAGGTTTTGCAAAGCGTCGGTTTGCCCCAACGACGCTACTTCGGAGTCTTCGAATCCGGCCGCCTTCAGGCGGCGCACCAGCAGGGCAACCGCCTCGCTGGTATTGCTGCCGCCGCTTGGCGCGGTATTGACCGCAACCAGTTCAGCCATGATGTCGCGCGCCAGATTGGGGTCTGTTTTCTCCGCACCACAGCCCATCTGGGCGCTGGCAAGCAGCAGCAATCCGGTCACGGCCAGCAAGAATTTATTCATCATAGAATCAAACCACAGAAGATGCGATGCTCGAGTGTAACTCGACAACTCGGGGCATACCACGTGATTCACGACCGAAAACTATCGTCAAAATTTTGGGCTCAATGCGGCATGATAGCGAACTCAATGGCGGTCGTTCGGACGGCGATTTTTGCAGCCATTTTCATCGCAGGCGTCGCCATGCCGGCACATGCTGAACTCGACCTTCGCAATGCTTCAGTTGACAGGCTCGACAACGGACTGACTCTGATCCTGCTCGAAGATCGGCGATTTCCTGTTGTCAGTGTACAAATGCTGTACCGCATCGGCGCGCGCGACGAAGTTAGTGGTAAAACCGGGCTGGCGCACTTTCTCGAACACATGGCGTTTCGCGATTCCGAGAATTTCCCGGACACCGACCTGGTGAGCCGTATCTACGCCGTCGGCGGCGAGTGGCATGGCTATACCTGGACCGATCAAACAACGTATTACTCCACAGTACCCAGCGATGACCTCGATCTGTTGCTGCGAATCGAGGTCGATCGAATGAGCCGGCTCAAGATCGCCAAAGAAGACATGCAGGCCGAACGCGGCGCTGTGCTGGCCGAGATGCATATGTACGAGAATTCGCCGACGTCGATGCTGATCGATGCCGTAAATTACACGTCCTTTCTCGCGCACCCGTACCGCAATAACACGATCGGCTGGGAAAGCGACATCGAGAATCTGCAACATCGCGACGTCGTCGCGTTTTACAAACAGCATTACCAGCCGGCGAATGCCGTACTTGCCATTGTAGGAGACTTCGAACGAAGCGATGTTCGCAAACGCGTGAAGAGACTGTTTGGGTCGATCCGAAGTAAGGCAGCAACCCCGTTGCCGCATACGATTGAACCACCACAAAACGGCGTGCGCCGCGTCACCCTGCACGGCACGGCCGAACAACGCCAATTCATGATTGCGTATCGTGCGCCATCGGCCGCAAGCGCCGACTTTGCCTCGTTCCTGGTGCTGCAGGAAATTCTGGGGGCAGGTTCGGGCGTCAGTTTTCTGCAGAATGACTGGGGCACGCCCGTCGACGACGAATCGCGGCTCGCCGGGGCGGCTCAGTCAATGACGACCTGGTACCCGCCGAGTGCACAGGACTACGTGTTTATCCTTGGCGGATTCGCACCCCCGGGCGACGGCGAAGCAACGGTCGAGCAACGGATTGAATCGCGAATCGCCGCGCTTCGACAACAGGCACCGTCCGACTCCGAACTTAAAAATGCCATCGACAATGTGCAGGACGCTTTGGTCTTCGATGTTCAAACAACGGAAGACGCGGCTCACCAGCTCGCCTTTTTCGACGGCCTCAATGCACTCGATACGTTGCTCAGTTTGCCCGAACGGGTGGCCGCGGTCAGTGCCGCCGACGTGCAGCGTACGGCCGCACGCTATCTCGGGCCCGATCGGCGCTCAATTGCGTGGCATGTGCCGCCTGAGAATACCGAGATCGTGGACATTGCTTCAACCGGACGCGCACCGGCGGAAGTGTCAGATCGACCGCTTCGCGATTCGGGCGGCACTCCGGTTGCGGCGCCGATAACACGGCGACTGAGCGGCGGCATTCCAGTGATCCTGCAACGCTCGGACCTGTCGTCAACGGCGCAGCTACAAATTGTACTGCCCTCGAACCAACTCGATGGCGCGGTGGCTGATGTACCGATCCTGGGGCACTCATCGCTGACCTACAAGCTTCGGTCGCCGCAAATTGCCGGTGCAATTCTGCAGGCGCGTGACGCCCTGAAGTCGCTTCAACAGACACCGGCTGCCGAAAAGCCCAAGTCCAGCGATCCGGCAACGCGTATGGAGCAGACATTCACCGGGCTGATGCAGGCTGACAGTCGTTCGCCAGATGCTACAGCAGTGCCGTCACTCATTACTGTGGTCGGCGATATCGACGTTGAGAAGGTTCTGCAGCAACTCGAAGCTTCGTTCGGGGCGCTTCGGTATACGAATACGGCCGCCCCTAAGGCACAAGCTTTCTCAAGCGAGACGATGACATTGTCGACCGGCATGCGCGTGGCACAGGCGCAGCTTGGCTACATTGCCGCAGCGCCTGGACCCGGTAACTCGCGCTCGGACGCATGGCGGCTGCTGCTGTACATCCTGAGTCACGACTATGAGGGCCGACTTGGCAAAAAAGCGATCTCGGATGCAGGCCTTGCCTATTACATTGGCAGTGAGTATCGGTCTGATGGCACGAACGCCTGGATCAGCCTGTCGACCGGTGTCGATGCAAACAAGATCGCAGCGCTCGGCAATCTGCTGCATACCGAACTCGAACGATTAGCCAGCGAGCCGCCGACAGACAAAGAGATTGCCGAGGCAAAAAATCATCGACTCGGTCGCCTGAGAAGCGCTGCGCAAAGCAATGCTGAGCTTGCATCGCAACTTGCTACGCAGTGGCTGTGGTACGGCGAGCTGCTGACCGTTGATTCCCTTGGCGAACGCCTGGCCGCGATCAGTCGTCAGGACATCCTTGCTGAGATCGCGTCATTCAGTTCGGGAAAAACGATTGTTATCGCCGAGTAGGCTGCCAGATTAACGGCAGCTCTCGTAGTGAGCCTCTGCCTGATCGAGATGAGACAGGATTGTCTTTAGCTCGTCCTCATTATTGAAGTCCGTGCGCGCACTGACAGCCGCCCGAATATTGCCAATCCAGGTTAGAAAGTATTCGGCGTCATCACTGGACTTTGGCCGCTTGCTGTTGACCGTTACGTAAATCGGGCTCGTCGTCGCGTAGGGATAGATATCCAGCAACATTGGGTGTGCCTCATCACTCCAGGCACGCAGCAACAACCACCCGCTTTCCTTAATCACCACGCTGCCGCTGACATCGGCGCTGCTTTGTCCGGCTGCGAGACCGAAGGACTCAATAACTTCGCCGTTAAAGACCAGTTCGAGATGGTCTACGGGAATTGCGGACCGAAGCCTTGCAACAAAACTGACTTCTTCATCTCTGGCCGCGAGCGCGATCTCACCGCCGGGATATTCGTCGTTCACCGTCAGCCCGACGAGCGGTCCGTTGCTGGCCATTGAGGCCCCGGCTTTCAAGCCGGTGATCCAGCGGTCGCGGCGCTCCGCGGCCGTGTCGGCGTCATCGGTGACCCGAACGTAGGTACGGTTGAGTCCCACCGGGCCGCGCAGTGACGCGTAGTTAGCCATGGCGTCGGTGCCGCCCGCTGCGGCGATTCGAGCGCCACAGTTCAGCAGCCCGTACCAGACTTCGGCTGACGCTTTGTGGTCAGCAAACCCGACAGTTTCGTAGTAGTCGACCAGACCAAGCGCAGCATCAACCGGTAAGGCGTTCGTCAGGTACTTGTTGGTCCTGGGGTCCGGCTTCGGCGACAGGAACGGGTGCACGTAGCCGACGGCCGCGTTTTGCTCATGGGCAAGTCGGGAGATCGTGGCGTTGTCCGGAAACACGCTGGCTGCAGCGGTACCCGGATAAGCCGAGTAGTCCGGCATCAGCAGATGGCTGTCGAGCCCCAGCAGACCGAGATGCCCCCAATAGCTGGTGTGGAATTCCTGCGAGTGCAGCAGCGTAACGTCGTCATCGCTTGCTGCGTCAGGTTCGGGTGAAAAATAGGCTATATCGGGGACGCGCTGCTCTTTATTCACGACCAGGTTGAAAACCATGTCGAGATCTTCAGCACGTGCCTGCTCGACCAGGTTCGCGGGAGAGTTACGGTAACTGCCACCGTAATTCATGTGCACGTGGACATCTGCGCTGAACCAGTTGAGCCACTCGGTTGGCAAGTGGAGCGGCGTTACCCGCAGTGTCAGCGCGTTGTCGCGACCGCCTGTAATGTTCACAACGCGACGCTCAATCTCGTGTTCGAAACCACGCCATACCGTCACGTGCGTTGCACCAGCGGGTACTTTCAGTGACGCTTTGCCCGCGGTGTGAAAGTACTTGGTTTCGAAGCGGCCGTTATTGCGGTCGTAGCTGTCGTCGGCGTGCAACCAGGCATCTTGTGGCGCGTAGCTGCGGCCATCGCCGCCAACTATGGAAACTCGAGCGGAAACCGGTTTACCGTAAATATCAACTACGTTGAGTTCAAACTCGAACATCGGTACTTTGAACTTGCGTTCGGTAACGGCCAGCAACTGGCTGCGACCGCCAATGAAATCCTGAATTCGGATGGCCGTGTCACCGCTTTCGTTCGTGATGTAGGCAATCTTGCTGCCATCCGGTGACCAGCGTGGCGCCGTGGCATCGAAGTCACCGTAGGTCAGCGGAAACGGTTCCGCGATGCCATCGGCATGCGTCACCCAAAGCTGGCGCCACTGGCGGCCAAGATACGAGGCGTAGGCAATCCGGCGGCCGTCGGGAGCGACATCCGGCCTGGCGCTCCACGAGGTTTCTTCTTTGCGAACCAGCCGGGGTTCGGCGCCGTCTTCCAGCGCCAGCTGTACGATATTGCCGCTGCCGTAAGGCACTTCCGGATTGCTGACGAAAAACAGCGATTTGCCATCGGGCGCCCAGGCAGGATTCAGTTCATGATCAAACGCACTGTAGTAGTAGCGCGCAATTGAGGACTCTCGCTCTCCGAGTACCGGGCTCGCACTGAGTTTCCCTTCGACAAGCTCACCGACGAATACGTGGAATCGCCTGGTCTGTCGCGTGGACACGAACGCGAGACGACCGCCATCGGGCGACCAGCGCGGTTCTACGTTGACATCGCCCCCGGTGGTGAGCGCCGTGATCTTGCCACTATCGAGATTGAGCAAATGGAGCTCAATTGCATCGGCACGATAACGTGCAAACACAACGGTCTTTCCATCGGGCGAAACATCCGGTTGAAAATCGTAGCCGGGTCCGCTGGTCAATTGCACAGCAGTCCCGGAGTCGATCGCCTGTCGCCACAGGCTGCCCTGCATCGAATACACCAGTGCTTCGCCATCGGGTGTCCAGGCGAGCGCGCTGGGTCCCGACGTCAGCTGCGGCAAATACATTTCCCGGAAGTAGTAGTTGTGCGGGACATCGATTTGATCGAGCACCGGCCGCCGTTCCGCGATCGAGGGGCTCGGCAGCATCGCGCCGAATAACAAACAGACGATCGATCCCAATTGCAGTACGGAAGTTGTTCGCAAATTCGCTACTCCAAAAAAAATGGCCATGGGGTTTCCATGGCCATTGTAACAACTAATGAATTGCGCTCAGAAACGGCGGCCGAAACGCAGGCCTATGGTGCGTGGACGATTCACCAGAATGTCGGAATCCTGGGTAATCGTGCCAAACGGATCGTAGTAATTGGCGCCGTAACGAACAATTTGGGCCCGTTCGTCAGTGGCGTTGTCCAGGAACAGATCAACTGACCATTGTTCGCCGTGCAGACCCGCCGCGAGATTCACAATCGAATAGGACGGCTGCCTTTCGCGTAACGCTGTTTCAAGATTGCTCCACGAATCGTCGGTATACGCGACCGCTGCCTGCACATACGCCGGAAATCGTGCCATATCGAAACTGTATCGCCCGATAGCGGTGTACTGCAGTTTCGGTACAAATGGCATTTCCGTGCCCTTGTCTGCCCGCGGTGGATCACCGTTTATTCTTTCCTCTGCATTCCGGTAGTAAGCCTCCTGCAATTCAGCGTCGTTGTACGAAGCCGAAAAGGACAATGTGAGGTCATCCGTCGCCGCGAACACGAGGTCAAACTCGGCACCTGTCGTTTGTGCCTGACCGATATTCTGAATAATTGTCAGCGGTGAAATATCGAAGTCGAGGAATGAGAACTGGAAGTTATCCCAATCCAGACGATAGGCCGCGCCATTGAATCGCAGTCGACCGTCCATCCACATCGTCTTCCAGCCAATCTCGTAGTTGTCGACGAAGTCAGGATCGTACTTTGGCAAACCGGCCGCAACTGAACGATTGACACCACCCGGCCGGAAGCCCTCCGAGTAGGTCGCATACAACAGGATATCGTCGTTTACGTTAACATTTGCGCTTAGCTTGATCGTGTCGCCGTGGCCCCTGGAGACATCGTTGACGTTTGGCGCAACGTCATAACAGGGATACTGCGGCATGTCGTTCGCATCCAGACAGCGATTCAGTCCGCCTGTAAACCCGGAGAGCGAATTCTCAAAGTCGAAGTAGCGATAACCACCGACCAGGGTCAGCGTATCGTTGACATCGAAGCTGACTTCGCCAAACATCGCGACGTCGCGATCAACGCGATCCTGCTTCGTTTGCCAGACCACTTGCTCACCTTGTACAACGGTTCCGTACGGCCAGGTGGCAGTAGAGAATGCCGGGTCCATGTCCGGAACCTCCCAACGCAGATCGAAGTTGTGCTCCTGGCGCTGTGCAAACAAGCCGACCATCCAGCGGAAGCGCTGATCACCATCCGACTGCACGCGGAATTCATGGCTTTGCTTGGCGAATTTTTCAGCGCTTTTGATGAATTGACTTGGGTCGGTGCAGTTCAGGCCACTCGAATCGTAGTGGTAGCAACCGCCGTAATAGCCGTAATAATTATCCAGATACTGGGCGTAGTGGGTGTAGTCGTCAATGCTGTCCTGATCGAGATCCAGGTAGGCGCCCGCGTAGATGAGATCGACACCGCCAATTGAGCCTTCGACGGTCAGCGACGCCTGGTACCAGGAGTAATCGTAGCTCTCAGCAAAAAAGCGCTGTGCCTGCAGGTCACCAATATCTTCCGGGTCGTGGGTAAAAACGCCGTTGGTATCCTGATCCTGGAACATGATGCCGGGCGTTACTGTCCAGTTCTCGTTCAGATCAACCTTCAGCAGTGCGCGCATGCCGGTGCTTGTTGCATCGTTGAAGTCTTTCTCGACAAGCGCAGAGTTGGTCTTGGTTACACCGACGCCTTCCAGTGTTACGGATGACAGGACGTTGTCGATGTAGCCAGGTGATTGGTCATGCCAGCCAACCAAACGAATTGCGGCATTCTCGCTGACCGGAATATTGACAAAGCCTTCGACGGTATAGCCAACATCACCCTTAGAGACTGAATTTGCACCGACGTCGAAGCCCGCTTCAAATTCGCCCAGCCGAGGTTTGTTAGTGATGATACGCATCGTGCCGGCCTGGCTACTCGCGCCAAAGAAGGTTCCCTGCGGACCCGCGAGCGTCTCGATTCGATTGACGTCATAGATGTGTATATCGAGTACACGGTTGATCGTTGTAACGGGCTGCTCGTCGAGGTAGACGCCAACGCTAGGCATCGAACCTGAGTGAACGCCATCACCGCCGCTTGAAATGCCGCGCATATAAACCTGCGAAACACCAGGCCGTTGCGACTGGAACGACACCGTTGGCAAGAACTGAATGTAGTCTGCAAAATTGTTCAGATTGAGTTGCTCAATTTGAGTGTTACCAAGAACCTGCACGGACACTGCAACATCCTGAAGATTCTCTTCGCGCTTTTGCGCGGTAACGATGATTTCTTCCAGCGCCGGATTCGAATCTTGCGCCTGGGCGGGCGCGGCAGCACCCGTGATGAGCACTGACCCGGTAATTGCGGCTGAAACGGCCGCGGCCAGTGGTTTTCTTTTGAACTGCGTCATTTACCAATCCCCCACACGTTAGTGCGCTCCGGTACAAAAGCAATCATCGCCATCCTCGGCGGGTTAAACGTGAACCGCTGGAGTTGCCTGAAAGCAACGACTCGCGACACGGTGACGTGAAAACATTATTGCGTCATCTCGTTTGTAGCTATAGTGCGCTTATTGGAACAGTAAAAACAAGTGCAAAAAGTTATTTGGGTTGTGGCGAATTTGCATCAATTGCTTGGTCACTCTTGTAACTATTCGTAGCAACAGTAAGGTGCGTTTCATATTGTGAAAAATCAGTCGAACAACGCTGACTTGAAAACGGCATTAAGCCATGCGGCGAATTTGCTCGGCACGAATCCGGTGCTGGCTCAGGAACAGGCGGAGGAAATTCTAAAGGTCGTCGCCGACTCGCCGTCCGCGAAACACATTCTCTGCGCCGCTCTGCGACTGCAGGGTAATACCGCAAAAGGGCTGGCGACCATTGAACCGATCGCTAAAAAGTTCGATAGCGATGCCAATATTCTGCACGAATATGCACTCTGCCTGGGCGCTGCCGGCAAGGGCGATCAAGCCGTCGAAGTGCTTCACAAAGTCTTGCAGCTGGAACCCGGGCATGCGGCCGCGTGGCGTTCGCTCGGTGATCAGCTGAGCGCGCGCGGCGACGCAGTTGGCAGCGAAGATGCTTACGACAAGCACCTTGCAGCGATAACGCGGCACCCCGAACTAATCGAAGCCGCCAATCACCTGCGCAAAAGACAGTATCCGAAAGCGGAACGGCTGACACGAGATGTATTGAAAAAAGATCCGGTCGATGTCATCGCCATTCGAATGCTGGCAGCGATCGGCATGGAAGTGGGTCAGGTCGACGACGCAATCAACCTGCTGGAACGCTGCCTTGAACTGGCGCCCGAATTTCACCTCGCACGACAAAACTACGCGCTCGCGCTGTCGCGACGGCAGCGTTTCGACGAAGCACTGGCCGAGATCGAGCGGCTGCTCGTTGCAGAGCCGAACAATCCCAATTACCGCCTGTTGAAAGGATCAAATCTTGTTCGCAAGGGCGACCATGGTCCCGCACTGCAGCTTTACGAAGCCTTCCTCAGTGAGTACCCAAAGCAATCCGGCGCACACATGAACTACGGACATACGCTAAAAACCGTTGGCCGACTGGACGATTCCATTGCCGCATATCGGACCGCCATTCAGTTGCGCCCGCAAACGGGCGAAGCCTACTGGAGCCTGGCCAATCTGAAAACATGTCGCTTCACGGATGATGACATCGCCGATATGCAGGCGCAGATCGACGAGGAAAAAGGTGACCCGGATGACCAGTCGCACCTGTTGTTCGCGCTGGGCAAGGCGATGGAGGACCGCGAGGAGTTTGACCAATCCTTCGACTATTATCAGCGTGGCAACGCCATGCGTAGCATACGGCATCGGCATAATGCCAAGGCCAACGTCTTCGACACAGTTCGTCAGATCAAGACACTGAACGCCGAATTTTTTTCGGCGCGGCAAGGCTGGGGAAGCAAGGCCCCGGACCCGATTTTCATCGTGGGATTGCCGCGTGCCGGCTCCACCCTGCTAGAGCAAATACTCGCGAGCCATTCCCAGGTTGAAGGCACTGCGGAGCTTCCGGACATCATTGCGATCTCGCGTCGCCTCGGTAAGAAGTCACGCAAGAACCCGGCTTCTGACTATCCGGAGATTCTCACGACGCTCTGCGACGAACAGGCCCGTGAGCTTGGCGATGCTTATATCGAATCGACCCGAATCGTGCGCCACGGTCCGCCGTTTTTCATCGACAAGATGCCGAATAACTTCAAGCACATCGGCCTCATCCACATGATCCTGCCCAACGCGAAGATCATCGACGCGCGGCGACACCCGATGTCCGGTGGCTTCTCCTGTTTTAAACAGTTATTCGCCCACGGGCAGACGTTCACCTACAACCTGACCGATCTGGGTCACTATTACCGCGACTACGTAACGCTGATGGATCACTGGGACGAGGTGCTGCCCGGTCGGGTACATCGAGTGCAATACGAAGACATGGTGTCGGACACCGAGAATCAGATTCGTCAATTGCTCGACTATTGCGATCTGCCGTTCGAAGATCAGTGCCTCAGGTTCTACGAAACCGAACGCGCGATCCGTACACCGAGCTCCGAACAGGTGCGACAGCCCGTTTACAAAGAGGGACTCGCGCAATGGCGTAACTTTGAAGTTCATCTGGAGCCGCTGAAAAAAGCCCTCGGGCCATTGCTCGAACGTTACCCAATCGACTGATTGCGATTTCCCTATGAGCGAGAGCCACCTCTTTTACCAAACCACCAGCCGGCGCCCACGTGTCGCGCGGTCTGAGGGTATTTACCTGTGGGACTCAAGCGGCAAACGTTACATCGACGCGTCCAGCGGGCCGATGGTTTCCAACATTGGCCACTCGAACCCACGTGTGCTCGCGGCAATGAAACGACAAATGGACAGCGCAACGTTCGCCTATCGCCTGCACTTTGAGAACGACGCGGCTGAAGATCTGGCCACGTTGACCGCATCGCTGATGCCCGCCGGACGCGATCGGATCTTTTTTGTTTCAGGTGGATCCGAGTGCGTCGAAAGCTGCCTGAAACTCGCCCGCCAATACGCCTTCGTCACCGGTCAGCAGCAGCGCTGGAAAGTCATTTCATTGTTCCCGTCGTATCACGGCTCTACGCTGGGCGCCGTCGCTGTTACCGGTATGCATCAGTTCGTTGAACCATTCCGCGAAATGATTAAGGAAATGCCCAAGATTCCGGCGGCGACCTGCTATCTCGACCACGATGAACTGACGCACGAAGAACGTGGCCTGCGCTATGCCAACTTACTGCGTGCGGAAATTGAACGCCAGGGCCCGGAGTCCGTTCTGGCCTTCATCATGGAGCCCGTTGGCGGCGCATCCACCGGCGCGCTGGTTGCGCCGGACAGCTGGTATCGCGAAGTGCAGAACATTTGTCGAGAGTACGGTGTGCTATTGATCGCCGACGAAGTTATGACTGGCGCTGGGCGTACCGGCCGGTTTCTTGCCTCCGAACACTGGGACCTGAAACCCGACATCATTGCGATGGCGAAAGGCTTTGCCGCGGGCTACGCGCCCCTTGGCGCGATGGCGGCGGACCGGGAAATCGTCGCGACGGTCATGGAACACGGCGGTTTCGCCCACGGCTACACCTACGCGGGCAATCCGCTGGCCTGTGCGGCCGGACTCGCGGTTCTCGAGGAAGTCTTGCGACAAAAGCTAATCGAAAACGCAGCCGTTCGCGGTGCCCGCCTCAAGTCTTTGCTAAAGAGCCTGATGGATCGATATCCCTTCATTGGCGACGTGCGCGGCAAGGGATTATTGCTGGCGTTTGAACTGGTGGCTAATCGCGAAACGATGGAGCCGCTGCCGGCCGAACTCAACGCCCACGTTAAGCTCGTGGACGAGGCCTATCAACGCGGCCTGATCATCTACTCCCGACGCACGCGCGGCGGTACTATTGGCGACCACTTCATGGTCTGTCCACCGTTGATCGTCACCGATGGCGACCTGGATGAGATAGTGCAGTTATTGATCGAGAGTCTCGACGCGTTTGCAAAATCCTCGGGACTGCCACTGAACACCACGAGGCAAGCATGAACGACAAAGTGATCATCACCTGTGCGGTAACGGGCTCGATTCACACGCCGACGATGAGTCCGCATCTCCCGGTCACGCCCGAAGAAATTGCGACGCAGGCCGTCGCGGCCGTCAACGCTGGCGCGGCCATTTTGCATCTGCACGCTCGCGACCCGGAAACCGGCCGACCAACCGCGGATCCCGATGTTTTCATGCAATTCCTGCCACGCATCAAGAATGAATGCGATGCCGTGATCAATATAACGACCGGCGGCAGTTCGCTGATGACCCTCGAAGAGCGGCTCGCTGCGCCAAACCTCGCACAACCCGAAATGGCATCCCTGAATAT
Source organism: Woeseiaceae bacterium (assembly GCA_021773115.1). Lineage (GTDB taxonomy): Bacteria > Pseudomonadota > Gammaproteobacteria > Steroidobacterales > Woeseiaceae > UBA1847. Next base: position 565,302 of record JAJFKS010000006.1, read on the forward strand.
GGGCTCGATGAATTTTGGATTATTCCCAATGCAGCGCCGATACTCCGAATGGAAACACCCATGGGAGCCCGAATTACTGGAGGCAACCCGAGACGTTGTTTTCAAAAATACCTTTGCCGATATTGAGAAAATCTTTGCGCAATTGGGCGAAGGCTGCGGCACCCGCTTTGAATTCGAATGTTATGACGCCGGCCACATTCAGACACTTGCCTTCTACTTGCGCGAAGGACTGATTCAAAAGCCGGTGTTTGTGCAGTTTGTCATGGGCGTTCTCGGCGGTATTGATGCATCACCCGAAACACTAATGCACATGAAGGCCACGGCGGATCGCTTGCTCGGTGATCAGTATCGCTTTTCCGTACTGTCAGCAGGCCGGCTGCAAATTCCGCTGGCAACGATCGGCGCCATCCTCGGCGGTAATGTTCGAGTGGGCCTTGAGGACAGTTTATTGATCGGTCGCGGCAAGCTCGCAAGCAGTAACGCAGAACAGGTGAGCAAGATTCGCCGCATACTTGAGGAACTCGGCTATGAAATTGCATCACCCGACGAGGCACGCGAGATGCTGAACCTGAAAGGTGCCAACAAGGTGAACTTTTGAGTACAGAACCCAGCATTCGACTTGCCACGGCAGATGATGTCGACGCCATTTACGCGCTGGTGCAGCACCTGGCTGACAGCACCGGTCAGCAACACCGCTTCCTGAGCCAGGTTGAGGATTTTATCAAGTTTGGTTTTTCCGATGATCCTCAATTCGAAGCACTCATCGCTGAGCAGGATGGCGCTGTTATCGGACTGAGCCTGTTTTTTTATGACTTTTCGAGTTGGCGGGGCGAACTTGGTGTCTACATTCAGGATTTGGTTGTTGACAATGAGGCGCGTGCGCACGGCACCGGTCGCGCGCTGCTGCGCGAGACAGTTCAGCATGCGAAACAACACGGTGCCACCCATTTGCGCCTGACAGTTGAGCAGGACAATGAGACCGCCATTGGATTCTACGAGGCGCTTGGACTGAAAGAATCCAAGAGTGAACGTATCTACGCGGCCTTCGACGGCGACTTTCTGAACCTGGCGAAGAAGTCATGAAGGTTATTTTTTCCGCCGAACAGCTGCGCCACAAACCTGCGCAGATTCTGTCGTCCGGCGTGTTGATCGACAGTCCTGAGAAACCGGGTCGCGCGGAAACCCTGCTACAGGCCGCGATGGCTGCCGGCCTTGAGCATGAGAAGCCGAATGATTACGGCCCGGCACCGCTGGCCGCCGTCCACACGGCGCGCTACCTGACTTTCCTCGAGAATATCCACACTCGATGGTTGCGTATTCCCGGTGCGTCGACTGATGTGCTACCGAACATCCATCCCGATACCCGGGATGTCGTCTACCCGAAATCAGCAGTTGGCCAGGTCGGTTACCACGTCTTCGATGGCGCGGCGCCAATTACCGCCGACACCTGGGACAGCGCGCGCTGGAGTGCCTGGTGTGCTGTGCATGCCGCAGAGGAAGTCTTACACGGTGCGTCGTCATGCTACTCACTGTCCAGGCCGCCGGGACACCATGCGACGAGCGACCTCGCTGGCGGCTTTTGTTATCTGAACAACAGTGCGATTGCCGCCGAAGTCCTGCGCGGAAAGCATGATCGGGTTGCCATCCTCGATGTCGACGTCCACCACGGCAACGGTACGCAAAATATTTTCTACGAGCGCGACGATGTGTTGACCGTATCCCTGCATGCCGATCCGGTTCGCTTCTATCCGTTTTTTTGGGGTGCAGCCAATGAGTCTGGCAAAGGCAGAGGTGCGGGCTTCAATATAAACCTGCCACTCGAACGCGGCACCGCAGACGCTGATTACCTCATCGTGCTCGACAAGGCACTTGCCCGAATCGCCGAATTCAAACCCGGCGCACTTGTAGTCGCACTGGGTCTTGATGCCTTTGTCGGTGACCCCTTCGCAGGCCTTGCATTGACAACCGAAGGATTTGGCTGCGTAGCGGAGCGTATCGAATCGCTGCACCTCCCCACGGTGCTGGTGCAGGAAGGCGGTTATCCCTGCGAACAGCTCGGCGACAATCTCGCCGCATTCCTGCAGCCCTTCAATACCGACAGCGCAACGACGTGAACTCACTGCACACGCTCGACCTCATTGCGATCGGTGTCTATTTTGTTGTGCTGGTCTGGATCGGACTGCGCGTCGCACGCAAGGAACACGGCAGCGGCGAAAGCGAATCCTTTCTCGCCGCCGATCGCAATATGAACCTCGTGCAGACCACGGCCTCTACCGCAGCAACCGATCTCGGCGGTGGCTTCAGCATCGCCATGGGCGGGCTCGGCTTTACGCTTGGTATTTCCGGGTCCTGGCTGATCGCCATCTCCGGCCTGAGTGTGGTTCTTGTTTCCTTTCTGATGGTGCCAAAAGTCAAACGCTGGGCGGACCGCGTAAAAGGCCTGACCACCGGCGACCTGTTCGAGGCGCGCTTCGATCGCCGCACCGGAACCGTTGCCGCCCTCGTTATTGGCATCGCCTGGTTCACCTTTGTCGGTGGCCAGATTATTGCCGGTGCCAAGTTGCTGCAAGCGACCACCGCTATCGACCTCACGCTTGCAGTCATCGTTTCCGGCGCGGTGATTCTTGCCTATACCGCGGCCGGTGGTCTTAAGGCCGTGATCTATACCGATGTCTTTCAAATGGTCGTGCTATTGATCGGAATCGTGTTTATCCTGGCGCCGATCGGCCTGTACACGGTGGGCGGCTGGAGCGGCATCGTCGAGCACTTTTCGGCCAATCCCGACACCAAATCACTAGTCGACTGGGGCGCCATTGGCTGGAAGAAAGTCATCGGCTGGTTCTTCGCCATTTTCCCGGTATGGTTTATTTCAATTGCCGCCATGCAACGTATTGTCGCGGCGCGCGATGAAAAAACCGCGCGGCGCGCATTCTTCCTGACCGGTGTTCCGATTGAATGGCCCTTATTCGCAATCGGCAGCACGCTGATCGGGCTGATCGCTCGCATGTTAATGCCGGACCTGCAGGATCCTGAACTCGCCACGCCGATGCTGATCATGGAGCTGCTACCGGTGGGACTTGCTGGCATAGTGATCGCAGCTTACATCGCCGCTGTCATGTCAACCGCCGACTCGGTGCTGATGGGCCCGGTCGCAATCGTCACCAACGACATCTACCGCAAGTATTTCCGCCCGGATGCGACCGAAAAATCGATCGTGAGGGTTGCCCGCACCGCGACGCTGGTGCTCGGCGTGCTCGGCATCGGCATGGCCTATCTCGTGCCCAATGTGCTCGATCTGATTCTTTACGCCTACACCTTTGGTTCGGCCGGCCTGTTCTTCCCGATGCTGGGCCTGCTGTTCTGGAGCCGCACCACGGCCAGCGGTGCCTTCTGGAGCATGCTCGGTGGCGGCTTCTTGGCACTTGTTTGGGTCGCCTGTGACGAGCCCTTCGGCCTGTCTGCATCCTACCTCGGCTGGCTCGTCAGCTTGCCGCTGCTCGTTACGATTTCACTACTAACCGACCACAGTCCGGAAGAAGATCTCGACATGTTCCGATAGGGGCCTAGTCCTGTTGCTTAAAGACCGTGCCGCCTTTCATGACAAAACCGACATCTTCGAGCAATTCCACCTTGTCCAGCGGATTCCCGTCGATCGCGATGATGTCTGCGTAGCGACCCGGCGCAACCGCGCCAACGGTGTCCGGCCAGCCGATCAATTCCGCAGCATGGATCGTCGCAGCCTGAATCGCCTGCATTGGCGTCATGCCGTACTCAACCATGTAGTGAAACTGTTTGCCGTTGTCGCCATGCGGATACACGCCGCCGTCACTGCCAAAGGCCATGCGAACACCGGCTTTGAACGCTTTTCGAAAATTGTCGCGTTGCAACTGGCCGATCATGCGTTCTTTCTCCAGCGACTCAGGCAACATGCCGACAGACGCGCCATGCTCCAGAATGAACGTGTCGTTGTAGACGTCCATAACCAGGAACGTACCGTTCGCTTTCGCAAGCCGGATACCCTCGTCATCGATCAGGCTGCCGTGCTCAATAGAGTCGACGCCGGCAATAATTGCAGCCCTGATACCGTCCGGCCCGTGCGCGTGTGCGGCAACTTTGCGGCCGTGCATATGGGCTTCATCGACCAGGGCCTGCATTTCCTCCAGCGTGTATTGCTGACCGCCGACACTGTCGCCTTTCGACAGCACACCGCCGGTCGCGCAATACTTGATCACGTCGGCGCCGTACTTAATCGTTTCACGAACCTTCGCGCGTATTGCCCAGGGCCCGTCCGCTACGCCTTCAGCCTGCTCGTTGTACTCGCGCGGCAACAGATTGTTGTCGCAATGACCACCGGTTATTCCCAGCGACGGTCCGGACACCCGCATACGCGGCCCCTCGATCTCGCCATCATTGATGGCGTTGCGTAACGCAACGTCACTGTAGCCGCCGGCTCCGACGTTGCGAACCGTTGTAAATCCGGCATTTAAAGTCTTGCGAGCATTCAGCACGCCGTACAGGGTCTCGCGGGGAATCGAAATCTCAAGCGCCGAGTAGCCGTGAAAGCGATGGTCGCCAGTCAGATGATCGTGCATATCGATCAAGCCTGGCAGGACAGTTTTTTGCGACAGGTCGATGACTCGCGCTGCAGCGGGAATAGCGATATCTTTTGCGGTACCGACTGCAGTGATCTTGTCACCGTTGACAACGATGACCTGATCATTACGCAGACGGCCGTCAATGACGTCAAGCAATCGCCCGGCTTTTATATAGGTCGTGTCCTCGTTCGCTGTTGCATCAAAGCTCGAAAAAGGCGAAACAGACAGGACAATCAGCATCAACGCTCGTAACATCGGAATTCCTCGGTGGCGGGTTTTTCGGCTCGTATGATTGCACAGCCTGCGCAGGCCGCATAGATGGAAATCTTTTATGAGCAAAAAACGATCGATGAAATTGTTGTCACTGTTTGCCATCGCCGTTCTCGCCGGGCCCGCCGTTGGTGAGCTATCAGCGCCGCGCGCACGCGATCTCGGCATCCCGTTTGACGGCATGCCGGGCCCACTGAACGCAATTACCGACGTCGCCGGCGTGACGGTCGGGCATGAAACGATTATTCGCAACTTTGCGGACAGGCGAGCCGCACGAACCGGAGTGACTGCCATCTTGCCGCGTGGCCGGCAGTCTATGAACTCTAATGTCTTCGCAGGCTGGTCAACACTCAACGGCAACGGCGAAATGACCGGAACGACGTGGATTGAAGAAAGCGGCTTCCTCGAAGGTCCGGTCATGATTACTAATACTCACAGCATCGGCGCCGTGCATGAAGGCGTCATCCGCTGGCGTGTTGCACAAAGCGGTGCCGATCACAGCGGCTATTTCTGGTCGTTGCCGGTGGTTGCCGAGACCTGGGACGGTCATCTCAATGACATCAACGGTTTTCATGTCCGTCCGGAGCATGCCGCGGCCGCGCTCGAACACGCGAACGGTGGTGCCGTTGCAGAAGGCAGTGTGGGTGGTGGCACCGGAATGATTTGCTTCGAATTCAAATGCGGCATCGGCACCGCATCGCGGATCGTTGAGGTGGATGGCAACAACTACACACTTGGCGTTCTGGTGCAGGCGAATTACGGTCGGCGCGACGGCCTCCGCATCGCTGGCGTTGCCGTTGGCCGCAACCTGCCCGGCGATCTAATTTACTCGCGAGCCGACACTGAAGTCGAAATGCTGAGCTCGATCATCGTCGTGGTCGCAACCGATGCGCCATTATTGCCGCAGCAACTCAAGCGTATTGCACGGCGGGTTCCGCTGGCGATTGGCAGAACCGGCGATACCGGCAGTAACGGCTCCGGCGATATTTTTGTCGCCTTCTCAACGGCGAACGAGACGGCATCTCGTGGCGCCTCCGATGCCGCGATTCTCTCGATACCGAACGACAGCATGAATCCACTGTTTGCGGCAACCGTGCAGGCCACCGAAGAGGCGATTATTAATGCACTGGTCGCCGGGCGTGACATGATTGGCGATCAGGGCCGCTATGCCAAAGGCATCGATCATGATGCCCTGCGTAAATTGTTGCCACAGCAGACCGCGGAGCCTAGCGAATGAACGAACCACGAGCACCCAGTCTCATCGATGCACTGTTGCCGATCATTGTTTTGGTCATCCTGCTGGCCGGGTCTGTCTACCTGTTCGGCTCTGATGCGATTGGCGGTGCAACACAAATCGTTTTGATCGTTGCTGCGGCGGTTGCAGCGATTATTGCGGTCCGCAACGGGCATCCCTGGCGCGACGTTGAACGCGCCATGATCGCCGGCATCGGTACGGCGATGGGGGCGATACTGATTCTGCTTGCTGTCGGTTCCCTGATCGGCACCTGGTTACTCGCCGGCACCGTGCCCGCGATGATCTACTACGGTCTGCACTTACTCCATCCACAAATCTTTTTTGCAGCGACCTGCCTGATCTGCGCAGTCGGCGCTTTGAGCATTGGCAGCTCATGGACCGTCGCCGGAACGCTCGGCGTCGGACTGGTCGGCGTTGCCCTCGGCTTCGGGCTTTCGCCAGAGATTACGGCTGGCGCGGTTGTCAGTGGTGTGTATTTTGGTGACAAGATGTCACCGCTATCGGATACCACCAATCTTGCGCCTGCCGTCGCGGGCACCGACATCTTCACGCACATACGGCACATGGTCTGGACGACCGGCCCGTCATTCCTGATCGCTTTGCTGCTGTTTGCCATTGTCGGCCTGCGAACGACGACCGATATCGACAGCGCTGCACTGCAGGAAACGACACAAACCCTCGGCGAAGTGTTTCGTATCACGCCTTTCGCACTCATCCCGCTGCTGGTGGTGTTCACGCTGGCCATGCGAAAATTTCCGCCGCTGCCGACGATTCTGATCGGCGCCATGCTCGGTGGGGTGACTGCCGTCGTGCTGCAACCGGATGCTGTCATCGCACTGGCCGCCAGTCCCGAGACCTCGACATTTCTCGCACTGGTGAAAGGTGTCTGGATGGCGCTCTTCAGCGGCTACGTTTCGACCACCGGCGTTGTTGCAGTAGACGACCTGCTCACCCGAGGCGGTATGGCAAGCATGCTGACGACGATCTGGTTGATCATATGTGCATTGTCATTCGGCGCCGTTCTGGAACATGCCGGTATGCTGGAGCGCCTGATACGGGGCGCGTTGCGCGCAGCACACAGTACCGGCGCATTGATCTTCACAACGGCGGTGACCTGCATCGGCACGAATATTGTTGCGGCTGATCAATACATCTCTATCGTTCTGCCTGGCCGCATGTTCAAGGCCGAGTTCCGGCGCCGCGGCCTGGATCCGCGCAACCTGTCCCGGGTGATCGAAGACTGCGGGACCTTGACGTCGCCACTGGTGCCGTGGAATACCTGTGGCGCCTACATGTCCGCGACCCTGGGCGTCGCAACGTTCGCCTACCTGCCATTTGCATTCTTCAACCTGATTAATCCGATTGTATCCGTGTTGTACGGTGCATTCGGTATTACGATTACCAAACTGTCGCCCGATGCGGAAACGACCGATGAACATTGATGTACCACTGAGGGAACTGGGTCCGGTCGACTGTGCCGCTCTGAGCGCCACGATTCTCGAACAGGAGTCGGAAGCGTGGAAGGAAGACAAGTACCGGCAGGAAGCCTTTGAAGTTCATCACGCAACGGAATCCATCGTTATGTTGTTCGTCGACATCGAGCGCTGGCCGGAACTCGTCGTGAAACAGGAGCCCGGCTGGCCGCGGCTGTTTGACGTCGCGCTACCGCTAATGAACGACATCATCAGCCGCCATTACCCGCCCGGCGGAACAGTCATCCGGGCGATGGCCGCCAAACTGCTTGCCGGTGGCAAGATCACGCCGCATATCGATCAACACCCTTCGTTCAGGAGCGGGCATCGCATTCACATCCCGATCACCACCAACCCTCGTGTGCGGTTCATGATTGACGGACGGCCTTATCAGTTCAAAGTCGGCAATGCGTATGAAATTAACAATCAGAAAACGCATTCCGTCATGAACAAAGGCGACGACGATCGCATCACGTTCATTTTTGACTACGTGCCGCCGGATCAGCTCTTAGGTCCGTAGCCCGCCGCGTCAACGGCAGCCGGAATGGTGGCGAGATTTCGAGTCGCGACCAGGTGCGCACCGTGCACGCCGGGAATGTTCGCCAGTTGTTGCAGTTGTTCGGCGCAGATCTCTACGCCTTCCTGCTCTGCGTCGCCCGCCTGGTCAAGCCGGCGGATGATGGCCTCCGGTATTCGATGATTCGGCAAGCTGTCGCGTAAAAACCGCGCGTCTGCAGCCGAGCTGAACACAGCGATCTTCGGAAAAACGCCGAGTCGTCGCGGCATACCGGCCACGACCAGGTGCTTCATGTAGTCGCTGAGTAAGTCGATATCCATGCACAGGTGGGTGTGTGCGAATTGCGCACCCGCGTCGGCTTTCATCGTGAGTTTCTCCGGAACCCAGCCGGCCGGCGGATGATGCGGCGTCACGATGCTGCCGACATAGAAATCCGGCAGTGCAGGCAGACTTTCATCCGCCTTGATTTTACTGGCCATTGCAATCAGTTCGGTCGCGTCGACGTCGAAAACCGCCTTGGGTCGCGGGTTGAATCCCTCTGGCACGCGATTACCCCGAATTAACACCAAGCTGGTCACTCCGATTGCGGCCGCCCCCAGCAACTCGCCCAGCAAGGCAATGCGATTGCGGTTCCGGCAGGTCAACTGAACAATGGCGTCGACGCCGTTAGCGATGACCAGGCTGGCCGCCGCCAGCGGTGACAAATGCAATTTGCCATCCTGATTGTCAGTCAGCAGGATAGCGTCGACATAAGGACGCAGCAATTGTGTTTGCACAGCAATGGTTTCAGCGCCGCTTTCAGGGTTTAGAAACACTTCGGCGCTGATGACAAAATCTTTGCTTCGGACAGCCTCTTTGAAGGTTTTCATTCGCTTGCGACACCGAAATGTCTTATTTCCAAAGTCACGACGATAACCCGGATTGCTATTACAATCGACGTTTGCTGAAATTGCCGGCCCTTACACGCCGAACGACCGTCCGGCTGGAGAAATCTATTCCCACCCTCCAAGAGCAACGCCAGTTATTCACGGACGCGCAGTCACAATTGCGCAGCGGCGACGCGAATGCCTGCGCCGAAACCTGCCAACAGGGACTCACAGAGTTTCCCGACGACGCGAACCTGATGTGCCTGGGTGCTCGTGCGAACCTTGCATTGCGTCAATTCGATGTGGCGAAGGGCTTGGTCGAACGCGCACTGCATCTGTATCCGGACTTTGCGACGGCGCACGAAGTATCCGGCGACCTCGCTTTGCTCGAAAGTCGGATGCAGGAAGCGATTTCCGCTTACCGCAGCGCGCAGACTTTGGGGGCGCCCGAATCGCTGATTCGCCGAAAGATCAACAAGGCCGAGCAACTCACCAAAGAAGCGGCCGCAGCGCGCGATCGCTCGCCGCGGCCGCAAATGGCATTCGCCGACGAGATTCGCCAGGGTGAACAACATGAACTTGACGGTGAACGCGACAAAGCCGAAGCCATCTACCGTAGCATTCTCAAGCGTGACCCGGACCATGTCGAAGCGTCGCGGCTGTTGGCCGGCGTCGCGGCCAGTCATGAGCAGTTTGCGGAAGCCCAGGTATTCCTCAAGCACGCGCTGGAGCTGGCGCCCGACTACCTGCGTGCCTGGGTGGACCTCACAAACGTGCAACGACAGTTGGAGAACTATGACGACGCAATTGTCAGTGGCGCCAAGGTCATCGAACTGGCACCGGACAAAGCCGAGTCCTACATGGTCTACGCGAGTGTCGTCGGCGTTGCCGGACGCCACGAAGAAGCCATTGAAACCTACGAAAAGGCTCTCGCTCTAAATGCCGAGAAGGCCGGTGCGCTGTGCAGCATGGCGCATCATCTGAAGACCATCGGCCGGCAGGACGATGCGATTGCGCGCTACCGTGAGAGCATTGCGCTGCAAGCCGACCATGCCGAATCCTACTGGAGCCTCGCCAACCTGAAGACCTTTCGCTTTGAGGACCGTGAAGTTGACGCGATGCAGGCATTGCTCGCCCGCGACGACCTGAACGACGAGTCACGTGCCCAGGTACATAATGCATTGGGACTGGAGTACGAAGCTCGAAAAGACTACGACCAGGCTTTTTTAAACTTCGAAAAATGCAACGAAGTGCGACGCAAACTGGAGTCCTACGACCCCGTTGATACCGAAGACACACACGACCGTGTCATCGAATTATTCAACGCCGGGTTTTTCGAACAACCCGCAGCGGCACCCTCCGATCCGGCACCAATTTTCGTGGTTGGCCTGCCGCGCTCAGGGTCAACACTGATCGAGCAGATTCTCGCAAGTCACAGCAGGGTCGACGGCACGCATGAGCTCAGTGACCTGTCGAAGGTTGTCCGGGCCATGCGACGCGCACGACGCAAAGACAAGCGTTTTCCCGAAATCGTCGCAGCCCTCAACGAACCGGGCTGGGCACACATCGGTGAGCAGTATCTGGAACGGACGGCTAAACATCGTGGTAGCGCACCGTTTTTCATTGATAAAAACCCGAATAACTTCGTTTTTATCGGGCTGCTGAAGCTCGCGATACCCAACGCCAGGATCATCAACGCCCGCCGCCACCCTCTCGACAGTTGCCTGGGATCGTTCAAACAGCTGTTCGCCAGCGGCCAGCCGTTCAGTTACGACATGACGGAACTGGCCGAGTACTACCTCCAGTACCAGCGACTAATGGATCACTGGCACCAGGTGTTGCCCGGTTTTGTGCTCGACGTGACCTACGAAAACGTCGTCGGTGATCTCGAAACCGAAGTTCGTCGCTTGCTCGAGTTTTGCGGTCTGCCTTTCGAGGAAAATTGCCTGCGATTTCACGAAACGAAACGTGCAGTAAAGACCGCCAGTTCGGAACAGGTCAGGCAACCGATATATTCGTCATCAGTCAATCTTTGGCGCAACTACGAAGCCCACCTGGGTACATTGGTTCATATTATGAAACCCTTACTGAAAGCCATGCCCGAGCTTACTCAGCCGACGAGTTTGTTGCCGTCGAAACAGAAAATAGATCTTTGAGGACGATCCAATTGAGGGTACTGTTGAGCGACACATTTGCACCTTAAAGAAGTGTAATAAATAAAAAATTGGGGGATAGCGATCATGATTGCACAGGCACGTTTTGTCGTTTCACCACTCGCCGCTGCAGTTGCTGCAGCACTGGCCCCGGGGCAGGCCGTTCAGGCCCAGGATGCTCCCACCAGCAAAGCCAGGAGCACTGCACTCGAAGAAATTGTGGTTACCGCTCGCAAGCGCTCCGAGTCCGCACAAGATATTCCGATTGCTATCCAGGCCTTGTCGCAGGACGCCTTGGCTACAATGGGCGCGAAATCGATGGAGGATTACGCTCGATTCACTCCGTCGGTCAACGTGGTCACCTACAGCAATAACGCAAGCGTTGTGGTTTTCCGCGGTGCAATCACCGGACCGGGCTACATCGCTGCCTCAACCTCTTCCGTCTACCTCGACGAAATTGCGATCACGACAACCGGCAGCCAACCGAGTGTTCGCATGGTCGACATTGAACGCGTTGAAGCGCTCGCGGGCCCGCAAGGCTCGTTGTACGGTTCGGATGCCCAGGCTGGCACCATGCGCATTGTCACCCAGAAGCCGAAAACGGATGCTTTCGAAGGCATTTTCGACGGCGAGTTACGTGGCGGCAGCGACAGCGAGATGAGTTATCGCGGCTCGCTGGTCTTCAATATTCCGTTGGCGGAAGACAAGCTTGCCCTGCGACTGGTCGGCTACAACGATCAGGACGGCGGCTTCATCGACAACGTGTACGGCCATACCCCCGATCAGTCCTTCTTCAACGGCCCCGATTTTTTCCCATCGGAGTTCGGCACGCTGGACAACGCTCGCTCGGTTGAAAATGACTGGAACGACTCGGAGATTTACGGTGGACGCGCGAGCCTGCTGTGGAACATCAACGACAGCTGGTCAGCCACTGCCACCTATACCACGCAGAAATCAACAACCGGTGCCGACAACTACTACGACCCGAATGTTGGCGACCTCAAGACTGTCCGCTTTCATGACGAAAATAGCGAAGACAAGTTCGACGTTTTTGCATTGACGATCGAGGCTGACCTCGGTTTTGCACAGCTGGTTTCCGCGACCTCGTATTACGATCGCGAAAATAATTACCTGACGGACGTGACGGCATACGCGCATTACTGGAACGCGACTTACTGCAAGGATTCTGCCTATACCGCAGCCGACTTCCCTTACTACCAGTTCTTTACTAACCCAGACACCGGTTACGTCATGTGGTGGCCGGTTTATTGCCATGCGTCCACTGTAAATGGCGATTCACTCAATGCGAGTAAATTGTTTGGTCAGCAAGACCGTCTAACCCAGGAGTTCCGGCTGTCTCATGAAGGCGACACTATCGACTGGATGGTTGGCTTGTTCATCGAGGAAAGTAACGATTCCTGGCAGTCCTCGTTCGCCGGCCCGACGACGGGTGGCGACGGTAGCGTCAACCTCTACCAGGATTCAATATCGCTCGCGTATTACGAATTCGACGGTTCGTCCTTTCCGGAAGCGACGTCCCACTGGCATTCCGACAGCAACACCGACTGGAAGCAAAAAGCCCTATTCGGCGAGGCCACCTGGCACTTCAACGACTCTCTGGACTTCACGTTTGGCGGTCGCTACTACGACCGCTCGAATACCAATCGCTACTGGGTCAATCACCCCGGCGCCTTCAGCATCCCGGCAATGGAAACCGTCATCGGTCGCAAAGGAGAGGACAAGGAATTCATACCTAAAGTCAGCGTCAGTTACACCAACAACGACGGTAAGATGGCCTACGGCCTGTACACGCAAGGCAAGCGGCCAGGTGGCGTCAATCGCACCCGTGGGGAGCCGTTCTTCCCGTCCAATTACGTCTCGGACATCATGGACAACTTCGAAGTCGGTTATAAGTCGACCTTCGGCGGCGGGCAAGGTCGCTTCAACGCGACGCTCTATCACATGGCATGGTCTGACTATCAACTTGAACTCGTTGACCCATCGAGCAACGACTGCATTGACCCGGACACCGGCGTCGGTGATCCCGATCTCCGAATTCCCGGCGAATGCGGACAGCCGTGGCAACGGGTCGTAGCCAATGCCGGTGATGCGCACATCACCGGACTCAATGTCGAACTCGACTACTCGCCGAACGAGAACTGGTTGCTGGGTTTGAATGCCGAGTTCATGGAGGCCGAAACAGACACGTCTCAAGACCTGGACGGTGACGGTGGCGATGACCTCGTGGCCGGTTTGCGGCTGCCGCTGGTACCGGAGCTGAAGTTTGCAGCCTGGGCCGAATACCACTGGCCGTTGCAAATGTTTGGCAGTGATCAGGCGTTTATCCGAACGCAATGGTCACACAGTGGCGATACCGTGAATATCCTCGAGCCAATACCGCTAACTGACCCGAACCCACAGCTCACCAATGAGGCCTACACCATCGGTGATTTGCGCTTCGGTCTAAGCAGTGAATCCTGGGAAGCGTCTATTTTCATCAACAACCTGACGGATGAGCGCGCGCAGTACACGAACAATACCGGGCAATACGAATACGGCGCGTCAAATGTTGCTGAAGGTCGATTGCATACGGCGAGAGTATTCACCAACCGCCCGCGTGAGATTGGCGTGCGCTTCATGAAGCGCTGGGGCGGCTAAGCGCAGGCGCAGAAAAGCAGTCACAGAAAGGTCGGGGTTCCCCCGGCCTTTTTTTATGTCGGGTAGGGCCAGACTTCGAGGCCGTGAATCGCATTGCGGATATCCATCGACAGGTTCACCGAAGCAACGGTCTGGTTCGTTTCGAGGTCATACAAAGTGATCGTCGACGGCGACGAGCCGCCGAGGACGAATCGGTCCTGGTACACCGCGAGCCCCCTGCCGAATCCCTGGCGCGCAATCTTCGAATCGTCAATGCCCGAGAACTGAATCTCTGATTCATCGTAAGTGACAATCTTGAACGCTTTCTCGGCGCCGCCACGACTCACGAACCGCACGCAGTCACTTTCGGTGTCGTTGAACAGCACACCGTCCCTCCACGGACGCGCATTGTGCGTGCCAGGCGGTAGCTCGCAGACAACGGATACATCCCATTTGCTACTCAAATGCAACAACGCGCCGGTTTTCAGCCCGCTCAGGAATATGCCGGCATCGCTTACGTGCACCATATTGATATGAAAGTCGTTGACGGGTGCCGGCCCGGTATTGGTTCGTGGATCGAAGCTGAAGCCAGTCCACTTTTGGCGTGCGCGTTGCAGCTGAAAACCCCAGTCGAAACTCCGGGTATCCAGGTTAAACGCGAGCAGGCAGTCAAACCCTGTCGATGTCACGAACAGGTGCTTGTCCATCCGGCAGATTTCGTGACAATGCTTGAGATAGCGATTGCGGTATGAGCCCTGTATCTCGAACTCCTGGTCATAGCGATACAACTCGTCGCTGGCCGCAACGAAAATGTCGTCATCATCAAATGCAATGCCGCGCAATCCGCGATCCGCACCGCGACCTTCAAAATCGATAGTGCTGTTGTTCCAGTCGACATGCTGCTTGCCGCTACGGTGTTCAAAATCGACCACGTAGATACCGCCATGGCTCTCGCCCTGGCGACTGCCGCGCACAACAGACGTTGCCACCAGTGTCGGCAATCTTATTGGCATTTTTTTCGTGCTCCGATGTGTTTTAGTCACTGAAATATCGTACTTAAAGAGGCCAGCAAGTCGCGTTCATAGTATGCTTGGTGTGACCGAAAAACACTGATAATAAAGGTTGGCCCGTGCAAATCCACTGCCATCGAATCCCGGCAATCGCTGTCGTTTTGTCTACTCTTTTAACGGTGGCAGCGTGTATGAATTCCGAAACCCCCGGCGTTTACCGGCATGCCGACGAGACGATCGGCACAGTGCGCGAAGTCTACGACGGCCGATTGTATCCCGATGTTCAGGTTAATACCTTCCGTAACATCGATCGGCTTTTCCCAACGCGAATCGTGCGACGTGGCACAAGCATTCGAGACCTTCCCGTCAGTGCCAAACCGTTTGCCGGGTTTTCCTACACCGCGGACGACAAGCGCTACGACCTTTATGACGTTCTGTCGCTCAATCGGGTTAGCGGCATCCTTATTCTTAAAGACGGCGAGCTCGTTTTCGAAAAATACTTGCTGGGCAATGCCCTGGACTCGCGCTGGATGTCAATGTCGGTGGTCAAGTCGATGACGGCTACATTGATTGGCGCCGCCATCCACGATGGCCACATCGAATCGATCGACGACCCCATCGTTCGTTATCTGCCGCGTTTTAAAGACACGGCATATGACGGCGTGACAGTGCGACAGCTATTGCAAATGACGTCCGGTGTCGCCTGGAATGAAACCTATACCGACCCAGGGTCCGACCGGCGAAGAATGCTGGAAGCACAGATCGGGCAGCGGCCTGGCGACATTCTGGACCTGATGGGCGCATTGCCGCGTGCCGCGGAACCGGGCACACGCTGGAACTACAGCACGGGCGAAACACATGTTGCCGGCGCCCTCGTGCGGGCCGCCACCGGCAAACCCGTCGCCGATTACCTGTCCGAAAAAATCTGGTCGAAAGCGGGCATGGAAGCGGATGCCAATTGGTGGCTCGAATCCCCCGACGGGCTTGAGGTCGGCGGCAGCGGACTGTCAGCGACCTTGCGCGACTATGCACGGTTTGGACTATTCCTGCTGGAAGACGGCGTCATCGACGGCGATCGTATATTGCCGGAAGGCTGGGTGTCGGAAGCAGGCACCCCGAAGATTGTCGACGGCAAGGAAGTCGAGTACGGCTACATGTTATGGCCGTTGCATCGCAATACCTATGCCGCGATTGGGATTTTTGGCCAGTTCGTATTTGTCGACCCCGACAAAAACCTCGTCGTCGCGATGTGGAGCGCCCAGCCAAAGCCGCTTGATCGGCACGGGCTGGACGAGTATGTATTTTTGGAAGCCTTGTCCGATCATTTTGAATAACGGAGAGTTCACGCCATGAATTTCAGGACTAAGTTCATCCACTGGGTCGCCGCACTTTGCGTCGTCGGACCAATGAGTGCATGCAGTAACGATGCAGAGAAAACGACCGGCGCGGATACAGTGCTGCAGCACGGTTACGTCTATACCGTTGATGCCAGTCGCAGTGTTGCCGAGGCAATTGCGATTACCGACGGCCGCATCGTCTACGTCGGTTCCGACGACGGTGCGGCAGCATTCATTGGCGACAACACCCGAGTTGTCGATTTGCATGGCCGCATGTTGATGCCAGGTTTTCAGGACAGTCATATTCATCCGATTATGGCGGGCATCGAGGCATCTGCCTGCGACCTCAACGGCCTGCCCGGCATTCCTGAATATCGCAGCAAAATTCTCGACTATGCGACCAACAATCCGGATGTTGCATGGATTCTCGGCGGCGGCTGGTCGATGTCCGTTTTCGGCCCCGGCGGCGCACCGAGCAAGAGCATTCTGGATGAACTGGTACCCGACCGCCCGGTTTACCTATCCTCGCAGGACGGCCATACCGGCTGGGCTAACAGCGCTGCGCTCGCCATTGCCGGCATCGACAAGAACACACCCGACCCCGCTGATGGTCGCATCGATCGCGACCCGGTCACCGGCGAAGCGATCGGCAGCCTGCAGGAAGGGGCTATGAGTCTTGTTACGGAGCACATTCCGCCAAATTCGCTGGAAACACGTCTGATGGGGCTGCGCTATTCAGTCGATCTGCTTAACAGCTACGGCATCACCGGAATTCAGGATGCCATCGTTTACGAGGACGACCTGAAGGCTTACACCGAGCTCGCCAATAGCGGTGAATTGACTCTGCGCGTCGTCGCGTCACTGTGGTGGGAAACCCGCAAGGACATGTCACAGCTACCGGCGATGGTCGCCCTGCGCGACAAATATTCGAAAGGACTCATCGACGCCAGAACGATCAAGATCATGCAGGACGGCGTCATGGAAAACTATACCGCTGCAATGCTGGAACCCTACCTGGTCCCAAGCGGCACGAAGGGTATTCCGATGGTTGAACCGCAAACCTTAAAAGCCATTGTCAGCAAGCTGGATGCCGAGGGTTTCCAGGTGCACTTCCACGCGATTGGTGATGCGGCGGTTCGACAATCTCTGGACGCAGTCGAAGAGGCACTGATCGACAACGGCGCGCTGGGGCACCGTCACCATATTTCCCACTTGCAGATGATCGACCCAGCCGATATCCCGCGTTTCAAGGAACTCGATGTCGTCGCCAATTTTCAGCCGCTCTGGGCGTACGCGGACGAGTACGTCACTGAACTGACCATCCCGTTCATCGGCGAAGAGCGGGCCCGCTGGATGTATCCCATTAAGTCGGTGCTCGATACCGGCGCCACGGTCGCCTTCGGCAGCGACTGGTCAGTCTCGACAGCCAATCCGTTTCCACAAATCGAAACAGCCATCACAAGAAAGAGTGCCATCGACGACGAGATGGATGCCTTCATTCCTGAAGAGCGGATCGATCTTGAGTCTGCGCTTGTTGCGTTTACGATCAATTCCGCATTCGTGAGCCGGCGAGAAAACGAAACCGGCTCCATTGAGGTTGGCAAATACGCGGACCTGGTGCTGCTGGACCAGAATCTCTTTGAGATCGATGCCAAAGACATCTCGGACACGACGGCTTTGGCGACACTGTTTGAAGGTCGCATCGTGCACGGTGAGTTTCCCGACAGTTAGTCGACTCGACTATCCTGTCGAAGTCTTGGAGAGCGCAGGAATCGGCGGATCTCGGTGATCGTTACTTCAGCCGCTCACGCACATAATTGCGAATATCGAGGCTCAGGTCTTCCATCGGCCCATAGAACCCGGATGTAAACGAAGCCGATCCCATTCCACGCTGCACACTTTCGCAGATTTTCCAGTCCTGCTTGTTCACCAAATCCCAGAACTCAACGGCATCCATCGGATCGAAATCCTCGCGCGCCATCTCATCAGGATGAAACAGAAGCTCGCAGCGAATCTCGGTGCGATGCGGTGAGCGCGGCCAAAGATAGAAGGCCGCTGCATGATCCATCGACAGGCTGAGCATCATGTTGGGGTAAATCAGCTCACCTTTGTGGCGCTGTTTTTCGTCATTGTCGAGACCAGGAAACGGCGCACGATTGGTGGTACCGGAAAGCGTGAACGTATTAGTGCCCTCTTTTTGTGGAATGCCTGCGTCCCAGTCGAGATCCGCGCCGCCCTGCATCCGGAATGCCGGCACAATTTTGCAAAGCTCCGGGTGCACGCCGCCGCAGTGATAGCACTCGTTGTAATTCTCAAGGATTACTTTCCAGTTGCTGGCCACGTCGTAGCCGATGCAATGCCCAACGCGCAAATCTTCAAGACCGTAGTTCTTTACCCGTGCCGGTATTGCGCCAAGCGTGTCCAACAGCGATTGCTCGCCCGGGGCCAGCCGTAGAAACAGAAACCCCGCCCAGACATCGACCTCGACCTGGCGCAGACCGAGACAGGCCTTGTCGACATCCAGATGCGGCGTGCTATGTAACTCGCCATTCAATCGGTAGTTCCAGGAGTGATACGGGCACCGGATGCCCGCGGCAAAACGTCCGTTCTGTTCGCGCGTATCGGGGCTTGGAACGAGTTCGGCACCACGGTGCCGGCACACATTATGAAACGCATGCAGGTCGGTATCCCGAACGACCAGGATACTCTCGCCGGCAACATTCACCAGTCGATAGTCACCGCGCTGATCCAGACCTTGCACGCGCCCGGCGCAGAACCATTCGGCATGAAAAATACGCGTGGCTTCCAGCGCAAAATGCGCATTGTCCAGATAGTCGTTACCTGGAAGTGTGGCTTCGAGTTGCTGATGTTTGGAAGTCATATATGCTGTGCCATTCAACTCCTTTGAGCGCCGCCATGCAATACGATATCGCCATTGTTGGTGCTGGCCATAACGGCCTCACGGCCGCTGCCTATCTTGCCAAAGCCGGGAAGCGCGTGGTTGTTCTCGAACGACGGCCTATTGTTGGCGGCTGCGCAGTAACCGAGGAAGTTGATCCTGAGGTCGCACCGGGTTGTCGGGTCTCGACTGCGTCTTACATTGCCAGCATGCTGCGGCCGGAGATCATTCGCGACCTCAAGCTCGCCGATTACGGGCTGCGCATGGTGGCTTGCGATCCCGGCGTGCAAGCGGCGTTCGAAGACAATGACGTCGTTTCGTGGTGGTCCGACGAAAAACGAATGCGGCAGGAACTGCAGCGTATCGCACCGAAGGACATTGATCGTTTCTTTGCGGTTGAGGCAGATCTCAAACGACTGGCCGCCTACCTGCAACCCTTCTTTCTTGAGCCGCCGCCCGACGTCTATGCGAAGGGCACCCGAAAGTTAAAGGAAAGCTGGCGCCTGCTGCGCCGATTCAGGGGGCTGTCCGGAAAAGACATCAGTGGGCTGGTGCGTTTCCTGACCGGGTCCCTCGGCGAATTCCTCGACCGTAACTTCGAATCCGACAAACTTAAGCGACTGATATTGTCGAACAGCCTGTACGGCAAGCACGGCGGCCCCTATCAGCCGGGCACCGCGATGGGTCTGTTGTTTCATTTGCTGAGTGGCGGTGACGCCGATCAACAGGCCTGGCAGGGGCACGTCATCGGTGGCATGGGTGCAATTACCGAGGCGATGCGGGCTGCGTGCACTGACCTGGGCGTCGAGATTCGCGTGCAGGCTGCGGTAAGCCGTATCAATATTTCAAACGGTCACGCGACCGGCGTGACACTCGAGTCGGGCGAATGCGTCGACGCGAAGATCGTCGTTTCGAATGCCGATCCGAAAAGAACATTTCTTGGCTTGATCGCGGCGTCCGAACTCGACGAGGACTTTCGCAAGGACATCCGCAATATCCGCATGGATGGCCCGGCAGGCAAGGTCAACTTCGTTTTATCCGAGGAACCCCGAGTTAATGGCATGCCGGTAAGTCACGGCAAAACCGAGCGTTCGTTGTTCACATTGATCCCGACACTTGAGCAAGCGGAAGCCAACTACAACGCGGCAAGCCGCGGCGAGCTGCCCGAGCGACTGTGGGTCGACTGTGTGCTGGCATCAAATGTCGATGACACACTCGCACCCCCGGGTCGACACATGCTGACCTGCTTTGTGCAGTACCTGCCGTATCAATTGCGAAACAGCGACTGGGATACGCAACGAGAATCCTTGGGTGACAAGGTCACAGAGATCATCGGTCGCTATGCGCCGAACGTCCCCGCTGCTGTCGTTGCCCGCCGCGTATTCGCACCGCCCGATCTCGAAGCGTGCTTTGGAATAAGCGAGGGCAATATTTTTCACGGCGACATTTCGCTTGAGCAAATGTTCTTCATGCGGCCGCTGCCCGGGTGGTCGCACTACAAGACGCCGATTGTTGGCTTGTATTTATGTGGTGCGGGCACGCACCCGGGTGGTGGTGTTACTGGCGCACCGGGATTTAATGCCTCGCACATGATTCTCTCCAGCGATTAGTCGATTAGAATGCCTGAAGGGGTGTTTAGAATATGAAATCGATCCTGCGGATAACAACGATCCTCTCGGAATATCTGGCGTATTCCTGACCCATGCACATATCGGCCACTATGCGGGTCTAATGTTCGCAGGGCATGAGTCCGCCGGCAGCAACAACCTGAAAGTCTTTGCGATGCCACGAATGATGGACTACCTCACGACCAATGGGCCCTGGGATCAGCTGCTTCGCTATTCCAATATTGTTTTGCAAGCACTTCGCGACAACGAGAAAACTGCAGTTGGCGAGTCCTTGTTTGTCACGCCTCACCTCGTGCCCCATCGAGACGAATACTCCGAGACCGTTGGCTTTGTGATCCACGGTCCATCGAAGAACGTACTGTTTCTCCCCGATATTGATGATTGGGACCGATGGGAGAGCGAGTACGGAATTCGCATCGAAAGCATGATCGCCGAAGTGGACTTCGCGTACCTGGATGCGACTTTTTTCGACGACAATGAGCTCCCCGGGCGAGACATGTCCAAAATTCCGCACCCTCGCCTGTTCGATTCGATGCAGCGCTTTTCAAAACTGGCGGTGACAGAACAGAGCAAAGTTCGATTCTTTCACATCAACCACTCCAACCGTGTTCGCTTCGAAGACTCCGAAGAACGCCGGCTAATGAATGAATTGAACTTCAGTCTTGCCGGGCAAAATGAACGCGTTTGCCTGGACTGAACCGGCGCGCACGATTCAGACTAGCTGTGGTAGTGTCTCAAGCGTGAACGAGCTCCCACGAGGTAAGCCATGCCAGTGCCTGTAAAAGGCCTTCGCTGGATCGTTCTTGCAGTCATCGTTTTCGGTGGCCTGGTTCTGTACATTCTCAGAACCAATCTTTCCATCGTCAGCGTTGCGATGATGCATGACCTCGGGATGAACGAATATCAGCTCGGGCTGGTGTTCTCGTCGCTGGCACTCTCCTATGCATTGTTTCAGTTTCCCGGTGGGCTGTTTGGCGACAAGTTTGGTCCTCGTCTTACCATTGCCGCGGTGGCCGTTGCCTGGACAGTGCTCACGGTCATCACCGCGATTATCCCCGGAACCGCTGCCTGGTCAGTCACTGCAATCGTTACCGCACTGGTCTTCACGCGTTTCCTGCTCGGCGCAGTGCAGGCACCGTTTTTTCCAGTTACGATTGGCGGGACGGTTGAGCAATGGTTTCCGGTCAAGCAGTGGGGACTGCCAAACGGCTTGACGAGCACCGGACTGACGCTTGGTGGCGCATTAACCGCGCCCTTGCTCGTCTGGCTGATGGAAAGCTATGGCTGGCGCGGCGCGTTGTTGATAACGGCGCCAACCGGACTGCTTGCCGCGTTCGCCTACTATTGGTTTATCCGGGACGACCCGGCAACCCATCCCCGCATCAGCAGCTCAGAACTCGCGTTCATACACTCGGATCGACCGGCCGCCGACACTACGCTTGAAAAAGGCAGCTGGAAGCTTGCGCTGAAGAACCGCAACATCCTGCTGCTCACCGTCAGCTACTTCTGTATGAACTACGTGTTTTACCTGTTCTTCAGCTGGTTCTTCTTTTACCTCGTCGAAATTCGCGGCTTCTCTGCGACCGACGCCGGCCTTTTTACAGCAGCGCAATGGATACTGGGCGCCGTCGGCGCAACGCTTGGGGGATTTAGCTGCGACTGGCTGGTACGGAAACATGGCGTGCATCGCGGCACGCGATACCAGGCCATGACCGGACTGATCTTGTCGGGTGTCTTTCTATACTTCGGCGCGACCTCGGACAATGTCACGGTAACGGTCGTCTTGCTTTGTTGCAGCTTTGGCTTCACCCAAATCACCGAAGCGCCGTTCTGGGTCGCCGCGATGGGTGTTGCCGGCCGTCATTCTCAAGTAGCAACCGGCGTCATGAATACCGGCGGCAATCTGCCAGGCGCCCTTGGTGGGCTGCTGGTGCCAGTCGTCGCAAACTGGTTCGGCTGGACCGCCGCTATCGTCAGCAGTTCAGCCTTTGTATTGCTTGGCGCACTGCTCTGGTTTCTTATCCGCGCCGATGAACCGCTGTCCACAGCGGCCGCATAGTCAACTACTCCAAATCCGGCAGGATACTGTGCAAAACCAGCAGGTAGAAACTGACGAGGCCAACGATCTTGCCTCCTTCGACGACCGGCGCATGACTAATACCGAACTTCTCGAATAGCCGGGCACAGTATCGAATCTGCATTTCAGGTCGCACCGTCAACACGGGCTTGGCCATCACTTCATACACGCTCACCCGTTCCGGCGCACGATCTTTGGCGATTACCTTTTTTGCGATATCAGAAAACAACAAAAGGCCGTATTCATCCCGCTCGTCACGGCGTTTGACGATTAAGCTTGTCGCGCCGACTTCCTTCATCACTTTGAGGGCCGACAAAACATCCAGCGTTCCGTCAACCTCTGTAATTTCCTTGCGCATGCAGTCGCGCACCTGTCCCCAGTCTCGTGTGCTCATAGCTGTTCCTCCACAACTTCTTCCAGTTCCTCGCTCTGATGCACGACCCCGACGGCGTCTTCGACATCAATGACTACTGCGATTCCTGTGCCGGGCTTCTCATCGAACTTCCCAACCTTGCCAATGCGTTCAAGAATTTTTCGGCTTAGATGCTCCTCCACCAGCAACAGAACGACATCACGTTGCGATGCCAGTGTCAGCCCGAAAAAGGTCTTGTTCTCCGCAATCCCTTCGCCGCGCGCATTGTTAATAACGGTGCAACCTGTCGCTCCCGCCTCACGCGCCGCGTCCATAATGGCCTCTGCCTTCTTGTCTTCAACGAAGGCAAGGATAAGTTTAAAGTGCATTTTGCTCTTCCTCCTCAGAGTTTCGCCTGACCGTCAAAAAATCAGGAATACGTTTTTTCAATGCTGCCAGCTGGCCGTAGGCGAGCACCGATATGATCGGAAACAGGCACGCGAACGCGACCAGGCCAAAACCGTCAAGCACTACGCTGCGACCGGGAACAGCTTCCGCCAGGCCCAGGCCGAGCGCCGTGATCAATGGTACGGTAACCGTTGATGTGCTGACGCCACCGGAGTCGTAGGCCAACGGTACAATGAGCTTGGGTGCCATCGGCGTTTGCAGAATAACCACCAGGTAAGCAGCCGCAATAAAATAGTGAATCGGCAGGCCGGTAACAATGCGGTAACAACCGATACCAACGCCGATACCGACACCAATCGCAACGGCCACGCGCAAGCCCCAGACGCTGATGGCGCCACCGGATACGGTATTCGCCTTCATCGCAACTACGATAAGCGCCGGCTCGACAAGCGCCGTGCTAAAGCCGATGGCGCAGGCAAAAATATAGACCCAGTAGTAATCCTGCCAAACGAGACTGCCAGTCACATTTCCTGCCGTCGCATACAGGAACGCCGGGTCAGTCAGTTGCTGAGCCATTAGCCTGCCAAGCGGAAACAACGCCGTCTCAAGTCCGACCAGGAATAATCCGAGCCCGACGACAACAAAAACAAAGCCGACCATAACTTGCTTGCTGTTCGCCAATGGTTCGCCGATGACCAGTCGCTGAAAAGCAAACAGGAAAACTGCAATCGGCAGCACGTCTACAGCACTGTCGAGGATGAAATTAAAGGCGCCTGAAATTACATCCATTGGACGACGATTCCGAAAGCGAGAACAAACATGATCGGCATAAGTGATGCCAGCGCGATAAGACCAAATCCGTCGGTCATTGGATTGCGCCCCTTGAGCGAGCTCGCCAGACCGACCCCCAGCGCAGTAACCAGTGGCACAGTGACTGTCGAAGTTGTCACACCGCCGGAATCATAGGCAATGCCGACGATGTCAACTGGCGCGACTCCGGTCAGCAATACCACTACGATGTAGCCTGAGGTAATTATTTTGGGCAAAGACCAGTCGGCCAGAATACGTAATACGCCGACAACCAACGCAACGCCGACGGCCAGCGCAACTGTTAATCTAAGGCCAGCGACGTAGCTTTTTCTGGCCTCCTCCGAGGCCGAAATCGCACCGGCGCCAGCGGCCACTTCCGCGGCCTCGGTCGCGACTGCCGTCAGCGCAGGTTCTGCTATCGTCGTGCCAAATCCAAGCAGAAAAGCAAACACGATCAGCCAGACAACGCTGCCTTTACGTGCGAGTGAATGGGCCAAATCCTCGCCAATCGGGAATAGCGCCAGTCGCAGACCGAAGATGAAGAAGCCAAGACCTGCAGCAACCAGGAGCACGCCAACAGCCAGTGAAATGAGACCGGAAACGGATTGCCGCAAGACGAATATTTGAAAGACACCGATAACCAGCACAATGGGCAGCAGATCGCGCGCACTACCGAAAGTATCGATGGCCAGAGCTTTGAAGGAATCTTTCAAATTGGCTGCCGTAATCCTCACTATATGAAAATCGGTGTTGCGAGCCTATTGTAGGGTAAACGATGATCGGCGTTCGTAGGTGTTTTCGCGTAAAGTCGCTCTTATGAATCCGGTAAAACCATACGGCACAGGCGATGTATCATTTCTCGCTGCGGGTGGCCGACAAGGCATCTTCAGGCTGGTCGATAATTTTTTCGATCGGATGGAACGCGACCCGCGCTTCGAAACCATCTGGAGCTTGCATCCCGACGATAATGCAGTCTCTCGCGACAAGCTCGCACGTTTCCTCTGTGGTTGGCTGGGTGGACCGAAGCTGTATACCGAAAAGTACGGGGCTATCGGCATTCCGCGAGTGCACGCTCACCTCGCGATCGCGACACCGGAGCGCGACCAATGGCTGACCTGTATGTCAGAATCCGTCGCGGAACAAGACTTTGACGAGGCCTTCAAAACCTACCTGATGGCCCAACTGTTCGTGCCGGCGGAGGCCGTCAGGCGCCGCTGCGAGGCGCAATAACACGATAAAATAGTGCTAATCTTCGTGCAGCCCTGAAAACTCGAATAACACGGGAATAAAAATGACAAGACTAAGCATTCTGCTCGCACTCGCGCTGATTTCGTTCCCGGTATTTGCCGAGGGCGAAGCACCTGCCGAAGTACCTGAAGCAAAAACCTGGGTCACCGAACATATCGCACGCGTCGGAGGCAAGAACGTCGCGTACACGGTGACAGCCGGCACGATGCTGATGAAAAACGACAAAGACGAAGCAACGGCTTTGTTCGGCTACACCGCCTATGTCGCCAAAGGCGGCAAGCAGCGCGAACGCCCGATCATGTTCGCGTACAACGGCGGACCGGGATCGGCATCAATCTGGCTGCACATGGGTATCCTCGGCCCACAGCGCGCCGTCATCAAGGACGCGGGCTGGTCTGACAACGGTCCTTACCAGCGCGTCAACAACGACTACAGCATCATCGACGAAGTTGACCTGGTGATGATCGATCCCGTCGGCACCGGATTCTCAAAACCGGTCGGTGTCGGCAAAGGTGAGGACTTCTGGGGTGTCGACCAGGACATCAAGTCTGTATCCGAATTCATCGTGCAATACCTCACCGAAAACAAGCGCTGGGCATCGCCTAAATACATTCTTGGCGAAAGTTATGGCGGCATTCGCTCCGGCGGCGTCGCGTACTACCTGCTGACCAGGCACATGGTCGCATTGGACGGCGTCGTCCTTGTTTCTCCGTTCATGGAATTCGCCACCGGATTCTCAGGTATGGGCGTCGATCTGCCGCACGTCATGTTCCTGCCCACCTTTGCATCGACCGCCAATTACCACGGTATGCTAAACGAAAGGCATGACAACCTGCCGGCCTTCATGAAAGAGGTGGCAAGCTTTGCGCTGGATGAATACGCGCCTGCCCTGTTAAAGGGCAGCCGGCTGGCCGGTGAGGAACGCAGCAAGGTATTGCGAAAACTTTCGCAATACACCGGTCTCTCTGAAGACTATTGGGACCGCGCCAACCTCAGGGTCGATGAGGGTCGGTTCGCCAAGGAGCTTTCGCGTGCAACCGGCACTACCATCGGTCGGATCGACTCACGTTTCAGCGGTTACATGATCAATCGCGTCGGCGAATCGATGACCTACGATCCCATGACAACTTCGATTGGCCCGGGCTATCTGGCCGCCTTCATGGACTATTACCAGAACGACCTCGGGGTTGAAGACGTTGGCAACTACACCGTATTCGGCGATCTGATTCTGGCCTGGGACTGGAGTCACGCGCAACCGGACTTAGAGGGCTTCAAATTACCCATGCCCAACACTTCCGTGGACCTGGCAATGACCATGCAACAGAACCCAGGCATGCGAGTCCTTGTGCAGCAGGGATACTACGACCTGGCGACACCGCATCTCGCGACCGAGTATTACGTCGATCACCTGAACATTCCGGATGAACTTCGCAAGAACATCGGCATCGAGTACTACGAAGCCGGACACATGATGTATGTGCATGAGCCGTCAATGGTGAAGTTCAAAAAGGATCTCGCGACGTTTATTCGCAGCGAGCCCGGGGAATGAAACGGATGTCTCGATCAAGAGCCATGCTGGTAGGATTCGTGGCTACACATCAATAACGTAATAGGACCTATGGCTGAACCCGCAGACCGCCTGAGCGAACTCAAAATCGATCGCAGTGCCTTTGAGCCCGCCCGTCGTGGCTGGCTGTGGCCGGTGTTGAGTATCGCTGTCATTGCGATTGCCGCCATTGCCTGGTTCCTGCTTGGTAGTAAGGGCAGCGCCGTCGTCGTCGAAACCGAGATCGCGCGGCGGCCGCCGAGTGCCGCCGCCGCCAGCAGTGTGCTCGACGCGTCCGGTTATGTAACCGCTCGCCGCGAAGCCACGGTGTCCTCCGAGGTGACCGGCAAAGTGACCGAGGTCCTGATCGAGGAAGGTATGAGCGTTGCGGCCGGCCAGATCGTGGCACGACTCGATGACACCACCCAGCGGGCACAGCTCGCGCTGAGCAATGCCCAACTACAAGCGGCGCGCACTGCCATCACGGAAGTCGAGGCACAGCTGCGTGGTTCGAAACTTGAGCGTGATCGGCTGCGCGAACTTGTGGCGCGCAATCTCACCAGCACCTCAAGCGTTGACACGGCGGAGGCGAACTACGACGCCCTGGCCGCACGACTCGAAGCTGCCCGCGACAACGTCACCGTGTCTGAGAAAGGCGTGGCGCTGGCACAGGATGCGCTTGATGACATGACAATACGCGCGCCATTCGGCGGCATGGTGGTATCAAAGAATGCTCAGCCCGGCGAAATGATTTCGCCGATATCGGCCGGCGGCGGCTTCACGCGGACCGGTATCTGCACCATCGTGGACATGGACTCGCTTGAGATCGAAGTCGACGTCAACGAGGCCTACATCCAGCGCGTCAATCCCGGGCAGGCCGTGAGCGCGACCCTCGATGCCTACCCGAACTGGCAAATTCCGGCCGACGTTATCGCCATCGTTCCAACAGCCGATCGCCAGAAGGCAACGGTCCGCGTACGCATTGGCTTTCGTGAACGTGATGAGCGTGTTTTCCGCGACATGGGTGTCAAAGTCGCATTCCTCGGCAGCGAGCCACTCTCCACCACGTCTGGCGAGCCGCAGGGTGTCTTAATCTCCGGATCTGCGCTACAACAGGACGCTGATGGCGACTACGTCTGGCAGCTTCAGAACGAGCAGGTCGAACGACGGGCAGTCGAATTAGGCAGCTCGGCGGACCGTGATCGTGTGTTGGTCATCAACGGATTGAAAGCAGGCGATACAATTGTCCGCTCAGCCAGTGCACCATTGAGTGCGGGGCAGACAGTAACAACGAATTAACAGGAGCGAGATATGGCGGAGACACTGGCAACACTTCAAGGCGTCAGTCGCGTGTACCAGAAGGGCAAGGAGCGCGTCGACGTCCTGCATGAGCTGGACCTTGAAATAAACACTGGCGACTTCCTGGCGCTGATGGGTCCATCCGGCTCCGGCAAGACTACGTTATTGAATCTCCTGGGTGGACTGGATAAGCCAACTGCCGGAACGGTAAACGTCGGTGGTGCAATCTTGTCATCCATGAGCAACAGCCAGCTCTCCAACTGGCGCGCGACCCACGTCGGCTTCATTTTCCAGTTCTACAACCTGCTACCCGTGCTCACCGCCCGCAAGAATGTCGAACTGCCATTATTGTTGACCAACATGTCCGCGAAGGAACGCAGTCGGCGGGCCGAAATCGCACTCGATATTGTCGGGCTGGCCGACCGTGCCAGTCACCGGCCGCGGGAATTGTCCGGTGGCCAGGAGCAGCGCGTTGCGATTGCGCGGGCGATTGTATCCGATCCGCAATTGTTGCTGTGTGACGAACCGACGGGTGACCTCGACCGCGCGACTGCGGATGAAATCCTCAAGCTGTTGCAGACACTAAATGCCGAGCACGGCAAAACAATTATCATGGTTACGCACGACGCACAGGCCGCCGACTATGCGCGCCGCACTTTACACATGGATAAGGGCAAGCTGGAAGCCCGAACGACTGCATGAAGTACTTCGGCCTCATTTGGAAAAATACCTGGCGAAAGAAAGTGCGCACGTCGTTGACCATTCTGTCCGTGCTAGTCGCGTTCCTGTTGTTCGCCCTGTTGAATGCGCTTGGCTATGCTTTTCGCGCCGGCGAGGATGTCTCATCCGCGGAACGACTCGTCGTTATTCATAAGATCTCGTTAATTAATCCCTTACCCATCAGCTATGAGGCGCGCATCGCGTCAACACCGGGCGTTGCCGCGGTGACACATGCGTCCTGGTTTGGTGGTTATTACCAGGAGCCGCGCAATCAGTTCGCTCAATTCGCAGTTGACATGACAGCCTATTTCGCACTGTACCCGGAACTCATTATTCCGCCGGAGCAGCTGGAGGCTGCTGCAAAAAACCGCATCGGCACGGTTGTCGGACACGAGCTCGCGGAAAAATTTGGCTGGAAAATCGGCGACCGCATTCCGATTCAGGCGACGATCTGGACCAAAGCGGACGGCGGGCGGACCTGGGAACTGGATCTTGAAGGCATCATGCGTTCAAACGATCCCCGTGGCAGCACCGCATTCATGTTATTCAATCACGACTACTTCGAAGAGGCACGCGCCTTCGGCAAGGGAACCGCAGGCTGGTACGTGTTGCAAATTGCGCCCGGTGCTGACCCGGTCGAAGTCGCCAATGCGATTGACGCCCAGTTTGCCAATTCTCCGAACGAAACGAAAACCAGCACCGAGGCGGCATTCGCAGCGTCCTTTGCCAAACAGTTCGGCAATATTGCGTTGATCGTGCAGCTTATTCTGGGTGCCGTGTTCTTCACGCTGTTGCTCGTGGCCGGCAATACGATGTCGCAATCAGTTCGGGAACGCATTCCGGAGCTGGCGGTGCTGAAGACAGTTGGTTTCCGCGACATCACGGTACTCGGCATTGTGCTATCCGAGTCGATCCTGATTATTTCGCTCGGTGGAATCCTGGGTCTCGGAATCGGCTGGTTTCTCGTTCAGGGTGTATCGCAACAGATGGGCGCGTCGCTGCCCGGTATTTACCTGTCACCACAGGCGATGCTGATGGCGACGGGCATCATGATTGGCGCCGGCATCCTTGCCGGACTTTTCCCGGCACTAAAAGCCATGCGCTTGTCGATTGTTGATGCGCTGGCGCGTGGCTGAGGGTAATCAATGAAATTTCTCAACCAGGCCATTGCCGTCACGCTGTTGAATTTGCGCAATCTGCCGCAGCGGGCGGGCGGCTCCGTGGTTGCTGTCGTGGGTGTTGCAGCCGTTGTTCTGGTTTTTGCCGCAGTATTGTCCATGGCCACGGGTTTCGAACGAACCATGCTGCTGGCCGGCTCCGACGATACCGCGATCGTGCTGCGCAGCGGCTCGACCGCTGAATTGAATAGCGGTTTGAGCAACGATCAGGCTTTGATTATCGCAAACGCACCCGGCATCTTGCGCGACGGTGACTCGCCCGTTGCATCCTTCGAGCTTTATGTTGTCGTGGATGTCGCCAAGCGATCAACAGGCGACCAGGCCAATGTCCCGTTACGCGGTGTGCAGGCTTTTGCCATTGACTTGCGCCACAACGTCAAAATCAGCGAAGGGAGAATGTTTGAAGAAGGCAAGAATGAACTCGTCGTCGGCCGGGCTGCGCAATCGGAATTTGCCGGGCTGGATATCGGCAACGAAATCCGCTTCGGGCAAACCAGCTGGACGGTTGTGGGTACCTTCGAAGCCGATGGCAGCGTTTCGGAATCAGAACTATGGACTGATCTGCGTGTGCTGCAAGCCATGTACAACCGCGGTAGCAGCGTTCAATCGGTTCGCGTTCGGCTGCTGACCCCCGAGTCCATAAAGGAACTGTCAGATGCCCTGGCAGATGACCCACGCGTCGACGTCGACGTTTTAAGTGAAAAGGACTACTACGCCGGACAGGCTGGGCCACTCAGTCAATTCATAAAAATTGTCGGCTATCCGCTCACCATATTAATGGCGATCGGCGCCGTATTTGGTGCGCTAAATTCAATGTACGCGTCGGTCAGTGTGCGTGGCAAAGAAATCGCAACGCTCCGTGCGCTGGGCTTTGGGCCATTCTCGGTATTGATTTCAACCATTGTCGAGTCGACGTTGTTGTCGCTGATTGGTGGCATCATTGGCGGAGCTCTCGCGTTCGCCGTCTTCAACGGCTTTCGTGTCTCGACCTTGAACGGGGCGAGCTTTAGCCAGGTTGTCTTTGATTTTGCGGTAACGCCAGACCTGCTCGCCCAGGGACTGCTCGCCGCGTTAATCATTGGCCTGGTCGGAGGCCTGTTCCCGGCAATTCATGCGGCGAGATTGCCAGTCGCGCAGGCATTGCGCGAGCTGTGATCGGAAGCAGATAGCTACGCTAAGATCGCAAGCCACCTCCAGCATCAACGGACTCGACAATGAAATTCAGCGATATCATGGACCTGACCGCCCTGGGTGCCGTCTGGGGCGCGTCCTTTTTGTTCATGCGCATCGCGGCGCCTGAGTTTGGCCCGCTCGTTCTGGTTGAGGTTCGCGTAATCATTGCGGCACTTTTTCTGTTGCCTATCTTTTTGCTTCGTGCCGACGTTTCGGAGCTGACATCAAACTGGAAAAAACTGTCCATTTTGAGCGTCCTGAATTCAGCGGCACCCTTTTATCTGCTGACGTTTGCGACGCTGAGCATCACAGGTGGTTTCGCTGGCATCCTGAACGCAACCGCGCCAATCTGGGCCGCCATGATTGCGTGGTTGTGGTTGTCCGATAAACTAGGCGTGAGTCAAGTCATCGGACTGGTCATCGGTTTCCTTGGTGTTGTGCTTCTCGTTTGGGACAAAATCAGCCTCAGCTTTGACGGCACAACGATCGCGATTCTCGCCGGCATAGTCGCCTCCGCCTTCTACGGCTTCGGCGGCAATTACGCCAAGAAATACTTGAGTGGCATGAGGCCCTTGGGTATTGCGACCGGCAGCATGATCGCCGCAGCCATCATCCTGTTGCCCCCAAGCGTTTATCTTTGGCCCAGTGAAATGCCCTCCATTCGGTCGTGGGTCGCAGTGGTCGTCATGGGCATTGCCAGCACCGGTATTGCGTACATTCTGTATTTTCGCCTCATTCGCAATGTTGGGCCGGCAAAGGCGATTACGGTGACCTATTTGGTACCGGCGTTCGCGATGTTCTGGGGCGCCATTTTCATCGATGAAAAAGTTACGCCGACGATGTTTGTCGGATGTTCGGTCATTTTCCTCGGCACTGCGCTCGCGACGGGGATGTTATCGTTCGGTCGCGTTCGTTAGACTGCGCGCATGCTAGTTATTTTCGGCGCCCTGCTCGGCGCACTATTTGGTGGTTTTTCCGGCCTCATTATTGGCGGGCTCCTGGGCTATGCGGCCGGCCACACGCTTCGCACTTACATCATCGGCAACCTGCGGGTCGCACAAACGCAGTTGCTCGACTCGACGTTTTCAATCATGGGAGCGTTGTGTAAGGCGGACAATGTCGTCACACGCAACGAGATTAATGCCGTTGAACAAATATTTGGCATGCTCAATCTGCACGGCGAGTCGCGGGAGCAGGCAAAGACAGCATTCAACCGAGGTAAACAGGCAGACTTTGATCTTGATTCTGCGGTCGATCAGTTCGCGCAAATCAGTCGTGGTCGGGGCCCGCTGCTGCAATTGTTTCTGCAGTTGCAATGCATGGCGATCGCTGCGGACGGGCGTGTTGATCCCGCTGAACGCGCAATGCTTGTGCGCATCGCAGAGCGGCTCGGCCTGACAGAGGCGGACGTTTCGCAACTTGAGGCCCTGCTACGGGCGGCGACAGGTGGTCCGTCCGCGTCGAGTGGCCGGCCGCAAGCCAGCCAACTGGCTGACGCCTACGCGGCGCTTGGTGTTAGCAAAGACGCGACGCCGGCCGAGATCAAACGCGCTTACCGAAAACTCATGAGCCAGAATCATCCGGACAAACTGGCATCACGCGGGCTGCCCGAAAGCATGCGCCCGGTTGCTGAAGAACGCTCGCGAGAGATCAATTCCGCTTACGACCTGGTCAAAGCGGCGCGAGCTGACGTCCGCTGAGAACTGGGTTCGGAGTCCAGTGGCATCACTGGCGCCCTGTTGCCTTCATTTCAATCGCACTGTTAGCCGGTAATTCCCAATGCGCCTGGCACCGACCGTATGAGTATGTAGGCGGCCATGACAATCAGGAAATAGCCAAATCCGGTTTTCAACTTTTGCTGCGGAACCCGTTTGGCAAGAAAACTTCCGGCGAAACTTCCGGCGATGCCCAGCCCGGCGACAAGAATCAATGTTGGCCAATCGAGCTCGAGGCCCTGTTGGCCGAGTACATCGAGGTACTTATAAAAGCCGCTGAATGATTTCATGGCGATGATAACGAGGCTGCTCGCGACCGCCTGGTGCATCGTTAGCCCGCCCAACAGGACCAGCGCCGGGACGATCAGGAAGCCGCCGCCGACACCGACCAGGCCGGTAATCACACCGACGACCAATCCATCAATCGCAATTTTCCAGGCGGCCCGTGGAACCTTGTCAGCGTTGTCGAGATTGGGCGGCCGTAACATCAGCCATGACGCAAGCAGCATGACAACAGCAAACAAAGCGAGTTGCGTGATGCCCGGTATCCAGCCCGCCAGGAATGCGCCAAACCAGGTGCCAGCCATGCCCGGCACACCGAAAATGCCGACGCTGCGCCACTGAATGAGGTTGGCTCGGAGAAATTGCAGTGAACCCGCCAGTGCGATACTTCCGACGATAAAAAGCGAACCGGCAATCGCGACCTTCTCATCCTGTCCAACAAGGTAAACCAGTACCGGTACCGTCAGCACCGAGCCACCCGATCCAAGCAAGCCCAGGCTGATACCGATCGCGATCGCGCCGGGAATAGCGAGTAATGATTCGATCATTGTTCCGCTACACGGCGTCCAGCGGGATTTTCAGGTATTGAACGCCGTTGCTCTCGGCATCCGGCAGCTGGCCTGCACGGATGTTGACCTGGATAGACGGTAGCAACAATCGTGGCATGCCAAGCGTACTGTCGCGCCCTTCGCGCATTGAAATGAAGTCCGCTTTCGAGACGTTTTTGCTTACGTGCAGGTTTGATTCGCGCTGTTCCGCGACGCTGGTTTCCCAGGCATACACATCGCGCGACGGCGACTTGTAGTCGTGACACATGAATAGCCGGGTATCGTCGGCAAGTGTCAGGATTTTCTGGATTGAGTCATAGAGTGTCGCAGCACTGCCGCCCGGAAAATCAGTTCGCGCCGTGCCATAGTCCGGCATGAACAAGGTGTCACCAACAAAAGCGCTGTCACCGATCACGTAAGTGACACAGGCCGGCGTGTGGCCGGGCGTGGCCATCACCTGCGCATCGATGTTACCGACCTTGAACGTGTCGCCATCGTCAAACAGGTGCTCAAACTGACTGCCGTCAACGGCGAGTGCATCGAGGTTGAAAATGCCTTTAAAAACATTTTGCACGGTCGTGACCTCAGCGCCGATGGCGGTGGTGCCACCAAGCAGATCACGAACACGCGGTGCAGCACTCAGGTGGTCGGCATGGACATGCGTTTCGAGTATCCAGTCAACGCCCAAGTCCGAATCCTTCACGTACTTGATCAGGCGGTCCGCCGACGACGTCGCTGTGCGTCCCGAAGCCGGATCGTAATCAAGAACCGGGTCGATAACGGCCGCACGACCGGTTTCTGGATCGCTGACCACGTAGGAGACTGTGTATGTCGCGTCGTCGAAGAAAGCTTCGACGTCAGGCTTGCCCATGATCGTCTCTCATTGAATTAATATTTGTATATTCTAATAACCTAATATACTATTGTCAATTATGAATACTCATACCTACCTAATGGCCACCGCGGGTGGTGCGTTCAACAAACACTGGGCAGAAACCGGCTGGCGCATGGTATTCATCGTCGGTCTTATAGGCGGCGGCTCGCAAATTCAGCGCCAGGTCTCGTCGCCGTGAAGCGCAACGCCGATCTGAAAAAAATGCAATCCGCCGCGGGTCGCGCCAGCGCCGTGATGAAAACACTGGGTCACCCGGGCCGTCTAATGATTTTGTGTAACCTGGCCGACGGCGAGCGGTCGGTCGGTGACCTTGCCGAAGATCTCGACATGTCGCAGTCGTCCCTGTCGCAACATCTCGCCCGGATGCGCAGCGAGGGCCTTGTCGAAACTCGACGCGAATCGCAGACGGTCTATTACCGATTGCGCGATGGCGAAGCGCGTAGCGTCATCAAGTCCTTGTATCGCATATTCTGCCCGACCTGAACATTTAAGAGCTCCTTCTCGACCTCAACTTGCGGCGAATACATGACCGAAGTCGCACGTCAATCGCCAGCGAACGAGCGGTTTTGCTATTCTTTGCATTAATGGCAAGATGATCTTTTTCATGTATCGAACCTCACGAAACACAATCGCGGCTTTGCCATTTACCCGATGCTGTGACCAGCGCTGGCGTAAGATGCCGGCTGCAAATATTGACAGCTCGGAGATTGCGCCATGCATAAGTTGGGACCGTTATTGATCCTCATTCTTACTGCATCAAGCGTCCTTCACGGACTCAACTTTAAGTTCCTGCAAGCGTTGGAATAGCTGAGCCAGCTATTTCGGTCGCATTAACTCACTCGCCCATACGATTCTTTTCGTTCTTCTTCGCCTTCTTGGCTGCCTTTTTTTCTTTGGGTGTCATGCCCGGCAGTTTCTTGGTCTCTTTGTTGCTCTTTTGTTCTTTGCCCATGATCCTGGCCTTTGTTGTGAATCGAGGTCGGAGACCTCGTGGCGCATATGTTACGCCAGTTGATTTCGGAATGTTTAGCCGTATTTCACCGTTTATGGGCAACACACATGCCGACAATGGCCGGGTGACAAGATGTTCGGGTGCGCCTATGCTGCAGCTCACTTCCTCAAGAACCAAGGTGAAACATCATCAACAATCCTGATAGGCAAGCAGCTCTGCGTCTGCCGCGATACCTGGCCCTGCTCATTGCTCTCGCTGTGGGGCTGCAGGGGTGCGCGAGCCTGCGGCCCGGCTTCGAAGCGCCGACAGTCACCATTAGCAGTTTCAAGACATTGCCGTCTGATGGCGCAATGCCGGCCTTTGCGATTGGACTTCGCGTCATTAATCCGAACCCGGAGGCACTGACCCTGCGAGGCATTTCGTACACGGTTAGCCTTGATGGCTACGAGGTGATTCAAGGCGTGGGTAACGATCTGCCGGTCATTGAAGCTTATGGCGAGGGCGAATTTAATCTGACCGCGTCCGCTAACCTGTTTGCCGGCATGCGACTCTTTTCGGATTTACTGAAGAGCAACAAGGACACGTTTACCTACGGGGTCGAAGCAAAACTCGACATTGGCGCGTTTCGTCCGTCGATACGAGTCAGGGATGGTGGTGAGATTAGTTTGAACGGCGCGAGCAAACCTTAGGCCACATTAACGAGACGTCAGCCTCGCAGCTATCCCTTGCAA
The DNA here is from genome assembly GCA_021773115.1 of Woeseiaceae bacterium. Classification (GTDB taxonomy): domain Bacteria; phylum Pseudomonadota; class Gammaproteobacteria; order Steroidobacterales; family Woeseiaceae; genus UBA1847. Next base: position 601,875 of record JAJFKS010000006.1, read on the forward strand.
GGTTTCTGCGAGCGCTGTTCGGGTGGGAAGCGCCTTTGCTTTCTTGTCGTTCTGCAAGGATTTGGCCAGGGACTTCAGCTTTCCAGCCACCTTCCCATTCGTCGCATTCATCGATTGACCCGTCTCGATCTGTTCTGCCGAATCGCCAAGCACAGCCGTCAATTCAGCAAGCAGGGATCCCGAAATTGCACCGCTGCGCACGAGCTGATCCACATACGCTCGAGCTACGACCGGGTCGGCTGGCCAGCTGACCGGGAACTGCTGCTGCGGATTGAATGCGCCACCGTCGTCGGCCAAAGCCGCCGCGGCAATTTCGTTCTCGGTGAGGAACTCGCTGGGCGTTAGCGCAAACACGTCCAGGCCCCGGACGATCTCCGTTCCGTAGATTTTTCCTTTATACCAATACGCTGACCAGTACCCGCCGAGAGACAGGTGCTTCTCATGGATCGGGCCGCGATCGAAGTACGCGATCTCGACGGGATTGGCCGAGTCGCTAAAGTCGATCAGGGAGATGCCGCCCTGGTACCAGGCTTGCACAAAAATGTCGCGACCGGGTACCGGAACGATGGAGCCGTTGTGTGCCACACAATTTTCCTGTTCAACTTGCGGCGCAGGCATTTTGAAATAACTTCGAAAAACCAGCTTGCCGTCAACAATGTCGTAAATTGCGTCGGCGCCCCAGTCCAGTGGGTCATGCGCGCGGCAACGTGCACGACTGCCGCCGCCCCACTCGTCCGTGAATATGACTTTGGTACCCGCATTGTTAAACGTCGCCGAATGCCAGTAGGCGAATCCGGCATCAACGATCGCATCAATACGCGTCGGGCTCAGCGGGTCCGATATATCGAACAAGATGCCATTGCCTGAGCAGGCACCGCCCGCAATGCCGCTCTTCGGGAACACTGTAATATCGTGACACTGGTCCGTCTTGCTGGTTTCCTGCGTCTCATCACCGTGATCGCCGCCCTTCCAGAGTCCTGCTAGAACCCCGGTGTCGGGGTCGGCAAAGACCGCCGGGCTGTGAACGATGCGAGACTTCGATGGATCCGCGACCGGGATCTCGATCACGTCAATACGAAATAATGCGGTTCGATCGTCGCCCGGTGATTCATCGAAACATCCAGGCAATTCTTCTTCTTTGCGAATCGCGGACGTTCCGGAGTTATAGACGATAATCTTGCCGTCTTTGCCGGGACCGGAGACGACCGAGTGAGTATGCGAACCCCGACAGGTCTGTACCTGGCCGACCTGGACCGGATGCGTGATATCGCTGATGTCGAAGATGCGAAGTCCGCGGAAGCGCTCAGGACTGACGTCATCGGGCACGCCGCCCAGTCCGCAATCGACACGGCTTGATGTTTGTTGCACTGACATGATCAGAATATCGCCGACGATGGAAACGTCACCCTGACCGCCAGGACAAACGATAGAACTAGCGAGCTCTGGCACACCGTCTTCTTTTAGCTTGTAGATATTGAAGCCGTGGTAACTACCGGCGACCAGCACGTCGTGCGAAAATGCCATGTCGGTATTTGCGAAACTCAAGAATGCGCCGCGCTCGTCTTCCTTGCCGCCGGGCTTGTCATCGTCCAGGTCCTCTTCCGGCAACAACTTTTTCGGCGTCAGTTCGGCCGGGTTCTCTGCATCAACAAATCCCGGCGGTTTGCCAAGTGATGCGACCAGCCTGAGATTCAGGATCGCCTCGCCGGCATCGTAAAGTCCGGCCGACAAGCCGGCACGAGGGTCATCGGACAAACTCACCAATAGCGCATTCATGCGTTCGATTTCTGTGGTCTGATCATTGGTGATGTCGCTGGTAAATTCGAACAGCACTGTATCGAAAGCCGAACCTGGTTGCTCAAGGAGCTCTTCGACCATTTTAACCGCGCCATCGTGATGCCTGATCATCAGCGTCAGGAAAAGCCGATCGAAGTCGATGCCCTTCAAGGTTGCGAGCTCGGCCATTTGCTCGGGCGTCGCCATCCCGGCCATCGTGTGTGACGTGTGCATGGCTTCGTGCGCAGTAGGGTCGGGCACACTCTCGCCACGCGAACTCAGCCACTGCTGCATGAATGCAATCTCGTCTGCCTGCGACGCATTGATGCGCCCCGCAACGTCGACCAGCTCCGGACGGTTGGTGCGATCTGCCACCAGTTCGGCCATCTGCACCGCCTGATTGTGGTGCGGGATCATGTCCTGCATGAAGGTCACGTCCGCCGGCGAGTAACTCGTCTTCGCGACCTTGATCGCTTCTTCTGCGCTTAGTTCGCGGCCAGGCTCGCCCGGTGTGCCCGGCTGAATAATGGGGGCATCATTCCCATAGCCGAGCGTCGAGATACTCAGCAGAGCGAGGCTCGTGGCTATGGAGCAAATGGAGTGATTCAACCGTTGGCATAGTGGCGTCATGAGCTCGCTCTCGTTGGTTTTGGTTTCGTGGTCGCACTAAGTCCTTATTGCTGACGCTCAGGCTGCACCAACGCCTTCTTCGTCAACCATTCACGATTGAACAGCCGCGACTGGTAGCGTGCACCGCCATCGCAGAGCACTGTCACGATAACATGCCCGGGACCAAGTCGCTTCGCAACACGAACGGCCGCGGCGACGTTGATTCCGGATGATCCTCCGAGGAACAGGCCGTCTTCGTAGAGCAGCCGGTACACCGTGTCAACACACTCCTGGTCGGAAATCATTTCGGCGTCATCGACTTCGGCACCGGCGAAGTTGTCAGTGATACGGGTATTACCGATACCTTCCGCAATCGATCCGCCACCGACAACTTTAACCTCGCCGTGTTTCACGTAGTGCCAGGTTCCGGTCCCTGTCGGATCGGCCAGCACCGTCAGCACTTTCTTGTTCTTCGATTTTAGGAAAACCGATGTGCCGGCGATCGTGCCGCCGGTTCCGGCGGTGGAAATAAACGCGTCGATCTTGCCATCGGTATCGCGCCATATTTCCGGGCCCGTGGTCGTGAGATGTATTTCCTGGTTTGCGAGATTGTCGAACTGATTGGCCCAAATGCTGTTATCCATTTCAGCGGCAAGCCGGCCGGCACGATGCTGAAAATTCTCGGGATTGGCGTACGGTACGGCGGGCACTGCCCGCACTTCGGCGCCCAGGGCGCGGAGCAGATCCAGCTTCTCGGGCGACTGCGTTTCGGGAATGACAATAACGCAACGATAGCCGCGAACGTTACAGACGTGCGCAAGACCAATACCGGTATTGCCTGCGGTACCTTCGACAACGGTCCCACCGGGCTGAAGTTCGCCGCTGGCTTCGGCGGCCAGGATGATGGACTTGGCTGCACGGTCTTTGACGGAACCACCCGGATTCAGGAATTCGGCTTTGCCGAAAATGTCGCAGCCTGTTTCTTCGCTGACGCCGCGGAGGCGTATGAGTGGGGTGTTGCCGATCGCTTCGATGAAGCCATTGTGGTAATTCAAGGTATTCGCCAGGAGTGAGGATTAGTTCGATAAATGTAAGAGATACTACCCTCGTTCGCGAAAGGCCGCAGCGCTTTGAAACAATTGTAATTCCCGGATCTATTGTCCGACAACTCCTCGCTAAATTGTTTCATGTCCAACTGGCCGAAATGTATTTCAAGATACCTGGGTCATCTAATAAATGAACCAGGGAGACTCTGACTAATTCACGTCGCACACGTTGCGTTCATTGTTTCTTGCGTCCGATGCCACACAAATCCACCGCCAGGATGGCCTACCAGCAACTCTCTGATATTTGGCACGACGCGGACGCATCGCTTGCTTTTGTTGAAGAGGCTCGTACCTCGGCTGGCTTGCAACAGTAACAACGAGGCTATGTTCTGAGCTATTTCAACGGCGGGGCGATTGCTCGGCCATTCATGACAAGAACCGCACAATCTCCACCATAGCCTCCGTATCAAACCGGCAACACCGCCTTAACCGACCAGGACCCCAGCATCGTCGGATGGTAGTAGTGATTCTTAACAAGCGGCGTATGGCCGGGTGCGCGCCCAGTTTATCCTTGCCGCCACGCAAGCCGGTCAGCGGATATTCGGCATCCATCGGCCAACAGTGTGACTGGAACTGACAGTCGTAGGGACTGCTGCAATGGGCACCGACGGCGGCGTCGGGAACACCGCTGCTGAGCGATCGCAGCGGCCTGGTTACCTGTGGCAAACAGGGATTCGGTTGCGGATGAGGTTTCGCCGAGCTCGGGGTGGTGTTTCTCAAGGTGCAGATCTTACGCGAGAACGCCACTCCTTAGGTCGGTGCGCTACACTCCATGTTCTGCCACGTTGAAAAATCACATTGCGCGCTATTGCATGTCGAAGAAAAAAAATAAAGTTCAGCCTGTAGAAGTTCGAGTCCGGATTGATGGTATCGAGCTTACTGCCGCGACGAGCAAGCACAGCGCCGATTTCGACCAACTTCTTGAGCGCAAAGGTGCTAATTCGTTTGTGTTCATTCCGCTGGCGAAGTTGACAGGCAAAAAGCGCTGCAAAGCCCCCAGGACGGCGGCCGTCGTTCGTAAAAAGGAGAAGCTCCCGGAAGGCGATTGGTTCGACGGTGAACTCCGAAACTCCGCAAACGGCGAGACTGTACCCGGCGTCCTGGCATTCGATATTCGGCGCCGCGATGCTCGCGAGGCTGCGGAGACAGTCGGTGTCAAACAATTCGTGTGGGGCACACACGGTGCGCCGGTAGAAGGGCATTTGACCAAAATCTTTGCAGACGATGACGCCTATTCATGGGATTCAGCACGTCGACGTGCGTTTGTGGGTCTGAGGGACATCTACGCCACGGCCGTCAATATCCGGGACCTGCCGCGCGCGATTGAAGAATCGCAGACCACAGTTGAACGCTTCAAACAACTGGCCTATATGGTCCTTGGCCTTGCCGTTGCTGCCGGCTTTTTGCAGATGGCGCTGCTCGGAACAGAAAGCTGGGTCACAAACCTTACCAGGATCGCGTTCTATCCGTCGCTTATGCCTGCGGTCCTCGTGGGCGTATATCTGCGCGCGTTGATGAAAAAGGCAGAAATGCAGAATCGCGATTTCACCGCTTCAGAGGCCAGAGACAACTGGACCCTGGTGGCACCGCATCTGCTCACCCTGTGGGGACTGTGCTACATGGCGGTCATAGTATTGACCTGGCTGCAGGTCGTGCCCAGTGCCGACATGCCCTTTCTTGGTCGTACCAGCGGTGTATCAACATCTTTCATCATCTGTGTCTGGATGTTGTTGCCGATCGCACAATCACATGACGTCGAATCTCTCTTTTCCTCCGCGTTCGAGTCCGGGATCGCCGCGCTGCTATCGATTTTCATGATCAAGTTATCGCTCTTTGTAACCAACCTGATTACCGATGCCCTCTGGAAAGTAGCCGCGGCACTCGTGCCGTTCGACATTCCCGAAGCCTTGCAACGGATAATCAACGGCATCATCAATTTTGGTGCCGAAGTGTTTTTCCTGGCCGTCCTGTTGGGCTACGCCTGGTCAAGGACGCGGCAGCAGTTTATGCGGCTGTGACCAATCCGCACAAAGTGTTAACTATGCGCCCGATCGTCCGCTGCTTCACTCGCCAGGTAGCGAGTTTGGCGTTCTTTACGGGGTCGCCCTATGTTGACGATAGTGCGATCATGACGCGCTGCAATCCGGATGACGAAAAATGACGACGAAAGAATCCAATGCTGATCCGTTACGGGAAAGCTCGCTCCGGTATCACCGCCAGTTACCGGCCGGCAAACTTGCAGTTATGCCGACCAAACCCATGGCGAATGAAATGGACCTGGCGCAGGCCTACTCTCCCGGTGTCGCGTATCCATGCATGGAGATCAGGGACAATCCGGACAAGGCCGCCGACTATACGGCCCGCGCAAATTTGGTCGGTGTCGTGACCAATGGGTCGGCGGTTCTCGGGCTTGGCGCAATCGGGCCACTGGCGGCTAAACCGGTCATGGAAGGCAAAGCCGTTCTGTTTAAGAAATTTGCCGGTATCGACGTGTTTGACCTTGAGCTGGACGAGTCGGATCCTGAAATGCTGGTAGAGACGATTGCGCGCCTGGAACCAACCTTCGGCGCAATCAACCTCGAGGACATCAAGGCCCCCGAGTGTTTCATCGTGGAACGTCGACTATGCGAACGCATGAATATTCCCGTGTTTCACGATGATCAGCATGGCACTGCGAGTGTTGTGAGAGCCGCCATACGCAACGGCTTGCGGCTGATTAAAAAGGACATCAAAGACATCAAACTGGTAGCAACCGGAGGCGGTGCCGCGAGTCTTGCCTGTCTCGACCTTCTGGTCGACCTCGGTCTTTCAAAAAATAATATCTTGCTCACAGATCTGAATGGCGTAGTGCATGCAGGTCGCAAAGAAAACATGAATGAGTACAAGAGTCGCTACGCGCGCGAGACCAAAATGCGCCAGTTAAGCGAGGCAGTCGTTGGCGCGGATGTCTTTCTGGGTTTATCCGGCCCCAATGTACTTGACGCCGATATGGTGCGGTCAATGGCAGATAAACCATTGATACTGGCGTTGGCCAATCCCACTCCGGAAATATTTCCCGAATTGGCGCTGGAAGCGAATCCGGATGCAATCGTAGCGACGGGTCGTTCCGATTATCCAAATCAGGTCAACAACGTACTTTGTTTTCCCTTCATTTTTCGTGGCGCGCTCGACGTCGGTGCGACAAGTATCAACAAGGAAATGAAAATGGCATGCGTCGCGGCCATTGCAGACCTCGCGATGCGAGAATCAACTGATGTCGTCGCCAGTGCTTACCGTGGAGAGTCCTTGAATTTCGGCCCGGAATACCTGATACCAAAGCCTTTTGATCCAAGACTCATTGTCGAAGTTTCGTATGCCACCGCCAAGGCGGCGATGGACTCAGGCATTGCCACCCGACCCATCGACGACCTGAATGCCTACCGCGAACGTTTACAGAACTTCAGTTATCGCGGCACGATGTTCATGCAGCCCGTCATCGAAACTGCAAAAAAAGATCGAGAACGAATCGTTTATGCGGAAGGCGAAAACAAAACGGTATTGCGTGCGGTGCAGGCCGTCGTTGACGAAGGGCTTGCCGATCCTGTTCTCATCGGCCGGCGACAAGCCATTCAATCGAACATTGAATCGCTTGGGCTTCGCATTCGACCCGGAACCGATTTTGAACTGGTCGACCCGCAGGACGATCCCCGGTATCGCGACTATTGGGAGCTCTATCATTCATTGGTTTGCCGCAATGGTGTGTCGGTCTCCGCAGCGCGGGACGTCATCCGCACTAATACGACCGCAATCGCTGCGTGCATGGTGGTACGCCGTGAGGCACAAGCCATGATCTGCGGCGCTGTCGGCCGATTCGATCACCACCTGCAGGACATTATTGAGATTGTTGGCGTTAAATCGGCGGGACAGAGGATTTCCTCGATGAGCGTGCTTATTCTGCCGGGCGGCCCATTGTTCATCGCAGATACTCACATTGCCATCAACCCAACGGCGGATTACATCGTCGATACCACACTGGCGTGTGTGGATCGAATTCGAGATTTTGGTCTGATACCGAAAGTTGCATTACTGTCGCATTCCAATTTCGGATCCTCAAAAGCACCGCAGGCAAGAAAGATGCGGGATGCACTGAAAACCCTGGCCGAACGTGCACCGAAACTTCAGGTCGATGGCGAAATGCACGCGAGCACCGCATTAAACCAGTCCATTCGAGACTCGCTCGACCCGAATTCATCGCTCAAGGGTGCCGCGAATTTGCTAATCATGCCGGATCTCGATGCCGCAAACATATCAATGGAATTGCTTCGTGCCGTCAACGACGCACTGTTGATCGGACCGATACTCTCGGGCACGAAACTGCCCGCTCATATTGTTACGCCCTCTGCGAGCGCCAAAGGAATTTTTAATATGAGTGCGATTGCCGTGTCGGATGTCTGGCGGGATAAAAATAAAGTTGCCGAGCGCCTTGCGCGGCGGCAATAAGCGTACGGCTTGCATCCCAGCTCAAGACAATACATGGCCCATGCGGTCGGCGTTATGTGAAATCAAATTCTACCTAATTCTGCAGCGATTTCCGTTATGATTTGTGGATACCAAAACAAGAAATCAAATTGGGGAAAACAGTGAATTTTGATACTTCTTTTGTGCGCCAGGCGATGGCGCGCTGCTGTCACACATCGATTCTGCTTGGCCTCACCTGCATCGCGGCACAATCTGCCGTGGCGCAGACGGTCTTCATCAATGAGATTCACTACGATAACGCCGGCGCGGACACCGGTGAGGCAATCGAGATTGCCGGTCCCGCGGGCACCGACCTGGCCGGCTGGAGTATTGCTCTTTATAACGGTAGCGCCAGCCAGCTAAATGTCTACAACACGATCAATTTGAGCGGCGTAATCCCCAACCAGGATAATGGATTTGGCGTCCTGGCATTTGCGCAAGCCGGCATTCAAAACGGCTCACCCGACGGCATGGCGCTGGTGAACGCGGGCAATAATGTTGTGCAATTCCTGAGCTATGAAGGCAGCTTCATTGCAGCCAGTGGTCCGGCGAACGGTCTCACCAGCACCGACATTGGCGTATCGGAAAGCAGCTCCACAGCCGTTGGCAGCTCGTTGCAACTTACCGGTACAGGCACTGAACGGTGCGACTTTGCCTGGGCGGGCAGCACGCCAAATACGTTTGGTGCAGTCAACACGGGTCAATCTTTTAGCGGTAGCGGTGCACCCTGCACAGGCGTCATCATCAACGAAGTCGACTCCGACACCGCGGGAACAGACACCCTCGAGTTTATTGAGCTCTTTGATGGCGGAGTCGGCAATACCGAGCTCGATGGCCTGGTTGTCGTTCTGTTCAATGGCAGCAACAATCTCTCCTATAATGCGTTTGACCTGGATGGCTTCAGCACCAATGCCGAGGGCTATTTCGTGCTTGGCAATGCAGCTGTCACGCCCTCACCGTCGATCATTTTTTCCGGTAACGGCCTGCAGAACGGTGCGGACGCGGTAGCGCTGTATGTTGACGACGCAAGCAGCTTCCCAAACGGTACAGGCGTTACGACCAACAATCTCGCCGACGCCATCGTCTATGACACGAGCGATGCCGATGACGCCGAACTGCTGGTTTTGCTGAATGCGGGGCAACCGCAAGTGAATGAAAACGGCGGCGGCAGCAAAGACAATCATTCCAACCAGCGCTGCCCCGATGGTTCGGGCGGTGCGCGCAACACCAGCACGTATGAACAGTTCGCGCCTACGGCGGGCTCAATCAATATTTGTATTGCGCCGGCACGCTTTCTGAAAATTCACGAGGTTCAGGGTGACGGCCTCGCAAGCCCCGAGCTTGGCAATGTCGTCATCATCGAAGGCATCGTTGTCGGCGATTTCCAGGATGGAGCCAGTGGCACCCATGGTGACCTGAATGGTTTCCATGTTCAGGAAGAGGATGCGGATGCGGACGGCAATGCAGCGACATCGGAAGGTATCTTCGTATTTGACGGCAGTTCACCGGCGGTCGATGTAAACGTCGGCGACCAGGTACGCGTGGAAGGGACTGTTTCTGAATTCGGTGGCAGTCTGACGGAGATAACATCCTTCAGCGGCGTTACTGTCATCAGCAGCAACAACCCACTTCCAAGCCCCTCAGTCCTGTCCCTGCCTGTATCGAGCGTGGATGATTTTGAAGCCTTTGAAGGCATGTACGTTAGCTTTCCGCAGGCGCTGGTTATCTCGGAGTATTTCAATTTCGACCGCTTCAATGAGATCGTACTGACGTCCGAACGGCACCTGACACCGACGGCTGAGTTCGAGCCCGGCCCGGCCGCTGTTGCCGCGGCTGATGCTTTTCTGCTCGACAGGATCACGCTCGACGATGGACGTACGAGTCAGAATCCGGACCCGGCCATTCATCCCAACGGACTCGATTTTGATCTTGATAACCTGTTCCGCGGCGGCGACACGGTCACCGATGTGACCGGTGTGTTGGACCATTCGTTCGGTCTGTATCGCATTCAACCCACTCAGGGCGCCAATTATTTCAACAATAACCCGCGCACAACGGCACCGGAACCCGTGGGTGGCACATTGCGTCTTGCGTCATTCAACACCTTGAACTATTTCTCCACACTCGATGATGGCGTTAATGACATCTGCGGCCCATTGCTGATTCTCGAATGTCGCGGTGCCGACGACGCTGAAGAATTCACGCGGCAACGCGACAAGACCATCGCCGCAATAAGCGCGATCGATGCGGATGTCGTTGGATTGCTGGAGATCGAAAATAATATTGACGATGATGCCGTCGTCGATCTTGTTGACGGACTGAATGCAGCAAGCGCTCCAGGTACTTACGCCAGTATATCGACTGGCGCGATTGGGACGGACGCGATCAAGGTCGCCCTGATCTTCAAGCCCGCCAGCGTTTCACCGCTCGGTGGGCACGCCATTCTTGATTCGACGGTCGATCCTAGCTTCATTGACACCAAGAACCGTCCAACACTGGCGCAAAGCTTCATCGATAACTCGACCGGCGGCATTTTCACGGTGGCCGTGAATCACTTCAAGTCCAAGGGCTCAAACTGCAACGACGTTAGCGACCCTGACATGAACGACGGCGCTGGCAACTGCAACCTGACACGCACAGCAGCCGCAAAAGCGGTGGTCGACTGGCTCGCCGGCGATCCGACCGGTAGCGGCGACGACGACTTCATCATCATCGGTGACTTGAATTCCTATGACCGGGAAGATCCCATCGACGCTATCGTGGCCGGCGGGTATACCGACCTGATCGAGGCTTTCCGCGGTGAGGACGCTTACTCTTTCGTCTTTGATGGGCAGGTCGGCTACCTGGACTACGCATTGGCAGGCGCGAGCTTGATGGACGAGGTGACCGGTGCTGTGGAGTGGCACATCAATGCCGACGAACCCGATTTGATTGACTATGACACGTCATTCAAGGGACCGAATCAGGATGCCATCTACGCGCCGGACGCCTATCGGTCCTCAGACCACGATCCTATCGTTGTTGGTCTGGACACCTGCGACGAAATTGCTCCGACGATTGAGGCGATTAATGTCACACCGAATGTGCTCTGGCCTGCCAACCACAAATATGTGGATATCAAAGCGACGCTTTCCGCCAGCGACAATCTCGACCCCAATGTTACCGTGACGCTGCTTTCGGTCACGTCGAACGAAGCGGATAACGGCAAAGGTGATGGCAATACCGTGGACGACATTGTCATCATTGATGACTTGCACGTAGAGTTGCGCGCAGAACGATCAGGTCAAGGCTCAGGAAGAATCTACACGCTGACCTACCAGGCCACTGACGCTTGCGGAAATAATTCTGCGACGGCTTCGGCAACGGTTACGGTTCCGCATGATAAGGGCAAGGACTGACCCTGGCCGGTTCGCCGGCGATATCAGAAGTCCTACGCGGTCTTCCACAGCAGGTCGGGCATGTCGCCGAGTGACCCCAATCGCGACAGGGCACTGCTTTGCAGCCAGTCCTGCAGTTTCTTTGCGAGCTTGGGGTCACCGAAGACCGTGATCTCGCCTTTCCTGACCGCCTCCTTGAACGTCGTCTGACACGTCCATACCGCGGTCATGGCGGCCAACGCACTCCTGATGACGATATCGACCTCGCCACCCGGGTCGGTCAGGCAAAGCTCAACCTCCCCGTCCTCCGACACCAGCCACCAGTCCGTTGCACCTTCTGACGCATCCGGAAACTCGAACTGCACGACGATCCGATTGTTGGGAAATACCTCCGTACTGACGCTGCGGCGCATGTCCCACATGAGCAGGCTTGCATCCAGGTCTTCAACCACCAGCGACGTTTGTACCCAGCGATGACCCCACGCACCGACAAGCTGCACGATCGGCGTCAACTCCTTGCCCGCTTGTGTCAACTGGTAGACCGACTTGCTGCCGGTCCCGCTTTTTGTGATAACGCCGGTTTCGCACAACTGTTTCAGACGTGTTGACAACAGCGTCGGTGACATTAGTGGCACACCTTTTTGCAATTCACTGAAGCGGGTGCTTCCGGCGATGAACTCGCGCACCACCAACAGCGTCCAGCGCTCGCATAACAACTGGGAGGCTTGCGCCAGTGGACAGAATTGGCCAAATCTTTTCATGGGGAGACTCTTTCCAGAAGCAGTGGCCATCATGCCAGTTGTGGCCGGTACTGGCACTACAGAATCTGTACTTCTTTGGACTAAACCCGGCTGCTAGGCTTGCGACGAATGCAACAAACCGAACAGTGGAGAGAAAAATGAAAATGAAAATCACACCGGGATTAGTCGCGATTTCGCTGATATCGCTGTCTGCCTTTTTCACGCTGGCTGCCACCGCCGAAGAGCAAGCTGTAGCGCCGTCATTGTACGAACGTCTTGGTGGCGAGGAAGGGCTCACGAAAATCGTAAAAGACACCATCGCGCTGCACCACGAGAATCGCGACATCAGACATTACTTCGTCGATATTGACGACAATGTGCTCGCTGCACACGTCATCGCCTTCTTCGCCGCTGGCACCGGGGGTCCCGTCAACTACCAGGGTCGTGACATGACAACGACGCATGCGTCGATGAATATGTCGGATGCTGACTACGATTCAGCGGTCGCGGATGTTTTGAAAGCGGTAAAGTCCAATGGCGTTGATGCAGAGTCGGCAAGTGAAGTTGCTGCGATTCTTGAATCACTACGGCCTGCCGTCATGGGAACGACTGAGTGATGAGTTCGTGGTCTCTGATCTCATGCGACACAAGAAAATCCCGGGTGATGTGTAGGGCGTAAGCTGATGATCGCGCCCAAAGCGGAACCGTCCGACGATTTGAAAGTGGCCTCGGGAAAAAACAAAAGGCGTAAGTTGCCTGAATCAACGGCGGCGATGTCCGGGCAACGGCATCGCGAGGGCTTCACCGTCAATCAGGTGTCGTGTCGTCGTTGGGCCCTTTGGGCTTCGCGCCCAGGACGTCGAAGACCATGCCAGCCAGGGCATTCACGCGTGTCACTCTGAAGATCAGATTGGTCAGGGAGATGTCCCGCACGTTGCGCACCTCGCGAATCTTCGGTACCAGCGAGATCACTACGATCGCCCGTACGATGGTCGAGATCGCGAATACGCCAAGCAGCGGGCTGAACCAGCTGAATGTCGTACCGAATAGATCAAGCTTTGTCGGTAACACCGCACCCAGGTATCCGCCAAGCATCGCGCCTGCGAATATGCCGGTGCTGGCCAGCACGTTGTGGATCGCAAGATAGGTCGCGCGTTTATCGCGTGCGATCAGGTCGTATAGAAAGTTGCCCGCGCTGAGCGAGAAACCGGCCCAGGCCAGCCCGCTGATTGCCTGAGTAAACAGCAGGTACCAGAAATTTGTCGAGAAGAGCCACAACATGGGCATCAAAGGAATCAACATGCCGGTCGCTGCCAGAATTCGGCGATTGCCGAACACGTCGCTGATGCGCCCCCACTGACTCAGTGTCAGAAACTGCGCAAGTATCGCCATGCCCGTATTGGCCATGAAAGCGACATAGCTGAACTTGAGATCCCGCAGCATGTATACGGTGAAGAATGGCGACGCGATTGCCACCGAGAATTGCGTCAATGCGAAGAAGATCGAAAACCTGACATAGTTCGACTGTCGCAATCGCTGCCACCAGGCAGCTCCGACCGGAACTTCCATCGTAGAGACATGACCGGGCGGATCGTACATTTTGGAAAGGTGATAGACGGAGACGAGTCGCGCCAGCATCGCGATCGCGAACAGCATCAGGAAGCCCTGATACGTGTGGCCACTTTTGCTCATGACGTGCAGCGTCAGTCCGCCAACCATCAGCGAGATGAAGGTCACCAGCGAGACAATTCTTGTGCGCAGCGCAAAGAAGCGGCCGCGCCGCCGCGTCGGCACGATGTCTCCCATCATGCTGCCCCACTGTGGTGTCGACAGGTTCGCGCCACACTGGTAAACCACGACCGCGGCGATCAGCAAGGGTACGGCAGACTCGCGGAACAGGATCGGTAACAGCACCAGCGGCAGCCACGCGAATGCCTGCACGCTGGCCCCGATCAGCACGATCATTTTCCGCTGACCGGTAACGTGACCGAGCCAGGCCGAAAACAGCTGCACGAATGAGGCAAGCAAGGGTGGCAACGACGCCAATAGACCAATCTGTGGTGTGCTGGCCTTCAGGAACAAAGCAAAAGCCGACAGGTAGGTCTCGCCAATGCCAACCATCGTGGCAAATGCTGCCGCATCCTTCAGCGAGTGATTGAGTGACGCGTCGGTTTTCGGATCACTGCCGCCAACCGACGACCACTCAGCTTTCATTGCGCGGTGGCAGCCCGGTGTGCTGTGACAGCACCTTACCTTTACGAATTCGCTTCTCGTGCGCCTTGGCTGTGTTCTTTCGACGTGCGGAGCCCTTATGCTCGCTGCCACGCGGTTGCATTAAGGGCACCAGTTTGTCCTTGCCGGGTCCGATCAGGTGGGCAAGTTTCATCTCCCTCAACGCATCACGAATCATCGGCCAGTTCTTCGGGTCGTGATAGCGCAGCAACGCCTTGTGCAGACGGCGCTTTTCCGGACTTTTGACGATCACCACGTTGTCACTCTTATAAGTTACCTTGCGCAACGGATTCTTTCCGGAATGATACATCGCCGTAGCGGTCGCCATCGGTGACGGGTAAAAAGCCTGCACCTGGTCGGCGCGAAAATTGTTCTTCTTCAGCCACAGCGCCAGGTTAATCATATCTTCGTTGGTCGTTCCCGGGTGCGCCGCAATAAAATAGGGAATCAGGTACTGCTCTTTGCCAGCCTCTTTCGAGAACCTTTCGAACATCTCTTTAAACTCGTCATAGGCGCCGATGCCGGGCTTCATCATCTTGTCGAGCGGGCCATCTTCCGTGTGCTCCGGTGCGATTTTCAGATAGCCACCCACATGATGCGTCACCAGTTCCTTGACGTACTCCGGATCCTTGACGGCAAGGTCGTAACGCAGGCCGGATGCGATCAGCACTTTCTTGACGCCCGGCAAAGCGCGCGCTTTGCGGTAGAGCGTCGTCAACGACGAATGATCGGTGTTCAGGTTGCCGCAGACCTCCGGATAGACACAACTCGGCAAACGGCAGGCTGACTCGATTTCACGACTCTTGCACGCGAGCCGATACATGTTGGCGGTTGGCCCGCCGAGATCGGAGATGACGCCGGTGAAGCCAGGCACCTTGTCGCGAATATCTTCGATCTCTTCGAGGATCGACTCCTCGGAACGATTCTGAATGATGCGACCTTCGTGCTCCGTGATCGAACAAAACGTGCAGCCGCCGAAACAGCCACGCATGATGTTCACCGAGAAGCGAATCATTTCGTAAGCCGGGATTTTTGCATCACCGTAGGCCGTGTGTGGCACGCGCGTGAACGGCATACCGAAAACGTAATCCATCTCTGCGGTGCTCAATGGCAATGCCGGTGGATTCAGCCACAGGTCGCGATCACCATGCGCCTGCACCAGCGCCCGCGCATTGCCCGGATTGGTCTCGAGGTGCAGCACTCGATTGGCATGCGCGTACAGCACGGCATCGTTTTGCACCTTCTCGAACGACGGCAGGCGGATGACCGTACGCCCGCGATTGCGGCGTGCATCGGGCACGAAACGCAATACCTTGGCATCGCTCTTCGGGCCCTCGTTCTGCTCTGTCGCGCAGGCTTTGCTTTCCTGGGTATTCACGTAGGGGCTGACAATCTGATCAACGCGACCGGGGCGATCGATACGCGTCGAATCGATCTCCCACCAATCCTCGGGCTTGTCCCGGCGGATAAACGCAGTGCCACGCACGTCGATAATGTCTTTGACCGGTTCGCCGCGCGCGATGCGGTGCGACAACTCGACGATGGCGCGTTCGGCATTGCCAAAGACCAGTATGTCGGCACTGGCGTCGAGCAGAATCGAGTGACGCACGCTGTCCTGCCAGTAATCGAAATGTGCAATGCGACGCAAAGAAGCTTCGATGCCGCCGAGCACCACCGGAACGTCTTTGTAAGCCTCTTTGCAACGTTGTGAATACGCCAGCGAACAACGGTCGGGGCGCTTGCCGCCAACACCGCCCGGTGTGTAGGCATCATCATTCCTGACTTTCTTGTCCGCCGTGTAGCGGTTGATCATCGAATCCATGTTGCCGGCCGCGACGCCGAAGTACAGATTCGGTTTGCCGAGTTGCTCGAAGGCGTCCTTCGACTGCCAGTCGGGCTGCGCGATGATACCGACCCGAAACCCGTTCGCCTCCAGCAGGCGTCCGATAATGGCCATGCCGAAGGAAGGGTGATCGACGTAGGCATCACCGGTGACGATGATGATGTCGCAGGAATCCCAGCCCAGCGCGTCCATTTCCGCACGCGACATGGGCAATTGCGGGGCAGTGCCGAAGCATTCAGCCCAGTATTTGTCGTGGCTGTAGAGTGGTGTGGCGGTTGCGGGCATCGGGCGGTATCGAGCGAAAGACTGCCCATGATAACCGGTTCACGGGCACCAGTACGCAAACCGGTCCCCGCTATCGACGAAAATAGCGGCTTTGGGATATGGCAATCCAGACGATCAGCAGCATCAGTAAAACAAACTCCCCACCGCCGCCTGCCAGTCCATGCGCTCCCCGGCATACCATTTCGCCGTGCAGGTTTCGCTGTCGATATTTGTTTCGAAGAACTCCCGATCCATCCACTGCTGCACGTCGTCGTTTGCCGCGACGCCTGGCATCTGCGGCGATAACGCCAACGGCTGCTCGCGCTTGTCCCTGAAGTGGACGTTCCCATCGGCAGACTTCTCGCAAACGAAGCCACCCTCGTGAACCAGGTGATGGTGATGCCGGCACAGCATCACCAGGTTGTCCAGACTCGTGTCGCCGCCGTCCACCCAGTGTTTTATGTGGTGTCCATCGACAAATCGGGTGTTGGTGCAGCCCGGAAAGCGGCAGCCCTGGTCTCTTGTACGTAATGCGCGGCGCATTGGGGGCGGAATGGTACGTGATCGGCGGCCGATGGAGAGGGCTTCGCCGTTTTTGTCCTCTTTTATGGCGACGATTGAGCTGTCGCAGGCCATTCGGCGGGACGTTACCGCGGTAACGTGGGGACCGTCCTCAATACTCGATTCGTCTCCCGCAACATGCACAACGACCTGGTAGCGATCGGCCGTTGAGCCGGAGGATTCATTGTTGTTCATGTAGGTTTCGGCGACTTCGGCCAGTGCGTCGGCGCGGCGGGCGGCGATGGGGGTGGGTTCTTCATCAATTTCGCGCGCGGGGCGCGCTCCTACGAAAGCGTCATCCATTGCCATTTCCAGGGCCTTGAGGATCAATGCGCCTTGTTCGGGTGGCAGGCGTGCTTTTATGACCAGGGAGCCGTCGTGATCGTAGTAATGGGTCAATTCTCGATTGTTGTACTGCTGGTTGGCGATCTCGGCGTCCTGCAATCGCTTTGCGGTGCGGTACTTCGCGACCAGCTTTTCGACGTGATGGGCTGTGCCGTGCTCGGCAATCATCATCAGGTAATCTTCATTCGTTTCGTCAGCGATGCGAGTCATCGCTCGAACCTTGGAATAGCTCAGCTTG
>JAJFKS010000007.1 GCA_021773115.1 Woeseiaceae bacterium
GTCGGCACTGCAGGCCGCTTGTGCCAGCGGATTCGCAAACAACACAGCCTCCGGACTGAGTATCATGGACAGATCGTCGCGATTCCAGGTCGGCTCATACTCCGACAACATCACCAGATCGAAGGATTCGCCGCTGTCGCACACTGTATTGGTGAGGAAGGTCAGCCAGGTGAACAGTGGAAAGTTATACCAGTGCACGTGATAAAAGGCCTTCTCTTCATCGCCGCTGACGCGAAAATCATCGCCTTGACGTATTAGCCGGCTTGCGTCGAGCAACTGTTCGCCGCCGAGCGTCGGCGAACAAAACGGCGTTCGCACCGCTTCGGCGACTCGGGCCGGCTCCCAGAAACTGATCCCTAAGCCAATGCGATAAAAAACCGGTGGCGGTTCCGGACACGCGCAGATGAGTGGCGGATCGTCATTCGTGCCATCTTCCATGCCGAGGGTGGCTAATGGAATCCCGCCGAGCTTGAGGGGGAAAATGCACTTCCAGCAAACATCGGTGATGGGATTGGGAAAGCGCCCATTGCAGCTGCCTGCCGAGGCACTGCCCGACCACAGTGCGATGCTAGACAACACCAGCCACCGCAAGCAAACCATCCGAAAGGCGTGCCTTGGTCTGCTCATGCATCACTCCTCGGTGACGGCCGCCACATCAGTGCAACGCCCAACAACCAAAGTACGACCAACAGGCGCGCCTCCGGCAAGTAGACGGTCGACATCACTACGACAATCGCGAATACCAGTAACACGCCTTTCCAAAACCCGCGTAACAATGTCTGCATCAACTTTTCTCCAACGCGATTACATCGACGCGCAGCAGTAAACCTTCTTGCCGCACGATCGCCGGCAACGCGGTTATCCCCAACTGTTCCGAGTAGCGGCCGTGCTGATCGAAGTACAAACGGATATTCCATGCCTGCATCAGCTCGATCGCCGATCCGTTGGTCAGCAGCGGGACATATCGATCCGGTGTATCGCCGAGAAATGCCCGAACCCACGTTGCTTGTTTTTCGTCATCACCGTCGAAGAACACAATCGGCGTTGATAAGCTTGTGTATTCCAGCGGATTGACCGTGGTACCTGCCGTGTAAATCACGTTACCGACGTGATCAACAACGTCGTATTCGGTCGTCACGCTGGGATCAACGTGAAAAAACCGCGATTCTGTTGCTCTCGGCAACGTTCGCCCAGGCGGGCGCCGGGCACTTGCAAGGGCGCGTTCTCGCATGAGCCGTTGTTGTTCGGCCAAGCGACCATCCGCCTCCATGGCACGCAGCTGAGCCTGGATGTGTTCTACAAGATCCGTTTCCGCGATTTCGAAAGTCTTACCCACCACGCCTAAGTCTTCCGCCACCGCCGCTGCTGGAATGAGCATTACCAACACGACGAACATGACGGCGAGGCGTTTCATCAAAAAATCCGCGTGGCCGCGCCAATGATTTGCTGGCTTGGGATCACATTGAATTCTGCGTAGCGGGAGTCGAAGCTTGCCGGGTGTGACGCCCACATGTAGTAGTGGCCCTCGGCAATGGTGCCCGCGGTGATCATCGCCATTGGCGTGCCATCGTTTAGCGCCGGCACTGCCTCGCCTGCCGGCCAGTCATTAATGTAAATTTGCCGATCAACGATGCTAAGTACATCGCCCGGGCAGCCCTTCGCGACTTTCAGCAGGCGATCGCCCTGGTACCAGCGAGCGTCTTTACGCATTCGAAACTGTGCGTGCTCGCCCGCTTCCGGGCCGCACTTTGGCAGCTTGCCGACTTTCACCAAAAACAAGGTGCCGGGGAGACTGTCGCTTTCGTTGTAGGCGAGCCGGTAATGCGGCGCGATCAGGCGATCGGCGAGCAGCAACAACACCATCGGCAGTATCAATAGCGTCGCGATGCGAAGCACCGACTTATGACTATTGGAAGGCTTCGACTTCACGATCCAATCGCTCCTTTAACACGGCGGTTAAATCCGGCGCGCCGGCAACCACCGAGGGACTGACCAGCAGCACAACACCGTATTCATCGGCGATCTCCTGCACAGACTTATCCAGCAGTGGACCCCACACGTGCGCGTAGGCCTCCGCTTTGGCCGAATCCATACCGGCTTCTTGCAATCGGGAAATCTCACTCGTAACCAGACCCGTCACATCGACGGTCGCTACCTTGAGTGGCGCTGGAGCCAACACGGCCTGCACAAGCAGCGTCGACAGCGCCGCGATGACACCACTGACCAAGCCGACCAGCAGCAGCATTTTGATGCCTACGCCGCTGCTTAGCGCGCTCTCCTTATTGGATGACCGGGTCATCGACTCGACCCGGCTGCCAATTCGCTCACGGCTTCGGTCAGGGTGTGGCCACCGCGCAAGGCGCGTTGGATGGCCTCAAACTCCGAACCCTTGGAGGAATAGAGCTTTTCGGTGAACGGATCGAGCACCAGGCGGCCGACGCCCAATCCCTCCGGCCCGACAACCGCCACTTCGGAATACAAGCCCTGGCGTGTATTGATTGATGCCAGTAATGCCTCGCTCTCCTCGCCCGTCGGTAAGCGTTTGGATTCAATCAACTGCCGGATCGACTCTTTCTTTTGCCGCAGCAAATAGATGAAGTCGGCGTTGTCAAGCGCGGCCTGCGCGGTACCGGATTTGTAATAATCGTTGACGCGCTGCGTCACGGTCACGAACGAGCCCTCGAACTTCCGTGCCGTACGATAGCCTTCCTCAATGAACTGACCGGCGTTGCCACGCCCCATCAATTTCCACGCTTCGTCAATGACGCACAACTTGCGGCGTTCACGCTCGCCCAAGTACATGGATTGGGTAATTTTCAACATCAGCAGCAACACGACCACCGACTGCAGTTCCGGACGAGAATCCAACTCCTGCGTTTCCAGCACCACAAAGTCCTTGTTGAGATTGAGGTTCGAGGGTCCGTTGAAGTAGCGTCCGAAAAAGCCGTCTTTGGTGTACGGATACAGCGAATCCGCCAGATCCCGTTGCCGTTCATCGGAGGAAGCGGCCAGTACATCGCGCACCGCGGTCACGTCGCTTTCAGTACCGCGCTCATGCCAAACCGTATTCAGCGCTCGCTCGATCCAGCCCATGGTCATTTGATCTGGGGTGTTATCCGGATCCACCATTTGTGCAATGATGTGTTTCAGCATCACGCCTTCGGCGCCGGCTCGGTCACGCTGTTGCTGCTCGTCTTCGCTGAGCGGTAACTTTTTGTCTGGGATGCCTGCCCAGTTCTTAATGTTGGTAAAAGGATTGAGGCAGATGTCGCTGTGCGGACTAAACTCGATAAACTGACCTCCGAGCAAATGGCAAAGATGCTGGTAGGAGCGTCCCCGATCAAACACCCAGGCGCGACCGCCGACACCCAGTACGCTGGTAATCAGTTCCTCGGTGAACACACTTTTGCCGGCGCCGGATGCTGCACTCACGGCGATGTTGTAGTTGCCGGCCTTGTTTTGCCACGGGTCGAGCGAAATCAACTGACCGCGTCGTCCAATGAGTTGCAGCAGTGGCGAGCCATCCCCTTTCCACTCTGCCAGCATTGGCGCAATATTGGCGGCCGTCCAGGTCAACAAGGATCGCCAACGAATCAGCGTATAGGCCTCTTTCACCATCCTCGGTCCCGCACACAACGGTAGGGCGGAGAGAAACGCCGGCATCGCAATGTTGCTTTCCTTGGTCATTTGCCAGCCGGCACTTTTGTAAACACCGAGCAGCTCTTGCTCGCACTCGTTGCCGCGACCCTGAGGCGCGAAAGTAATCGTTTGGTAGTTCACTTTGGCGAGCGTGTGGCCCTGCTCGAGTTTTTGCGCCACAAACTGCCATTCGCGTTTCTTGTCTGCCCAACTTGGCACGTGTTTGCCCGCATCGGTGTCCGCCATCTGCGTGGCGCGCATGGATTTTGTTTTTGCGGTGGCCGATGCCTGCACCTGATCGGGAAAGTGCACCGTCACGGTGGTCAGGAACGGGCAACTGATGCGCCGATTGTTGTTCATGAAATCGCCAATCAGATCCGTGCCGAGCCAGCCGGCCCAGGCTGGTGGATACTCACGCACCGCGAAACAACGCACATCGCGTGCTTCGTCGCCATTCTCGATCAGCAGACCCTTGGCGCCGACGTACACAGCCGTATCGCCGTCCAACACCTGTTCACGAATCTCGACATCTTCCTGCCATCGCAACTGTTCGGTTCTTATGTTTCGTGGATTTAGGAGCGTGTCCATCAGGTTGATGAAGGATTCGGCCTTTACTCGTCTCGTTTGCAGGCCGACCGATTTATAGGTACCCACCAGACCGCTTCTGAGCCGATCCAGCTGCTCAATGTCGGTGTCGCGCGGTTGGCCGCTCTCTGGCAATGGCCGTTGCACACAGACGAACACGCGATAATCGCGTACCACCATCGCCTCGTCGCTAAAGAACGATTTCCAGACGCCGCCGGCGAGATACTCTACGCGACGGCGCGCCAGTTCCTCGTAGATCTGGTGCTCATCCGCACCTTCGCCGCGTTCTCGGCGTTCGCGGGCAGCCAGCGAGGCGCGTTGTTTGTACCAGCGATTCAGCGAGGGATAAACGTCCGGCGAGGCGTACAGGAGAAATTGAATATTGGTCTCCGGTTCCACGTTGTTGCCGAGGATGCCGGCAATCACGCGAATGTTTTCCTCGCTTAGAGATGTCGCCGGCGTTACCTCGAGCATGAAGCCGAAGGAATCGTCGTTGTAGAAATAGTCGTGTGTTTCGTCGTAGTATTCGTACGGCAGCGTCGAGGAAAAACGTTTGCTTGCCAGCAACGATTGCCAGTGCGCTTTGGTGGGCGGTTCTGCGCCGTGTTCGCGCTTGGCAACCGGTTCGTTCTCAAAGATGTGATCGGATAGGAATTCTTTGAAACGACTGATGCGCTCGGACAATGCGACTGTCATCCCCTTAGTCCCTCACCAGCCACTGGCCTTCACCGACCAACACGTACATAAACGAGTCATCGTGCAAGTCGCCGTCATTGTCGCGCCAGCGATTGATCCAGATGCGCAGTTCCTGAGGCGGGGCATACAAGGCGTTGGTTCTAAGCACGCTCGGTGCGTTATCCGTGGTTGGCGGCAATTCGGCACCGCGATCGTGGCGCGGTGCGAAGTCGGTACTGTCGATTTCGTTGAGCCCGGGCAAATCACCCGCGAGCGCTCTATCGTAGACGGCCTGCGTGCTCTGACAGCCAATGCCGTCGGGTATGCCGCATTTGTGACCAAGCGTGGTATCGGGAAGCGCCGCACAGCCCGACAATAACAGTGTGGACATCGATAGCACTGTTCCGATTCTTAATCGTTTCATCCATCCTCTCCTAGCGTCGTTCGCACTGCAGTTGGCCCATGTTCGTGTGTTCCGGTAACTCACCACCGTTGGCGCGAATCGCATCCCATGTTTCTTTTTTCAGGTACAGCCAGCACCAGGTCTTGTTGTCGTACAACTTGAATTCCAAGATGACGGTGTTCTTTATCGGGGCGGCATAGACGATGGCGTGCTCCGTTCGCATCGGCAGTGGTTCGTCGTCCGGGGCCGCCGCGCTCGCAACAGCGAGCCCGGCGAGCAGAGTCAGTGCAAGTGTTGCTGTAACGGTTCTACGTCTCATCGGTCGCGCCTCCTAACCAGCTCAAGAGTTCAGCGCGCCCCAGATAGCCGGCGTGTACGGCACCATCGTCGCGAATGAGGATGGGTGTGCCGAGCATGCCGATCTCTTCGGCAAAGGCCTGCACGCGCGCGATTTTTGCTCTCGCCAGCCGCCGACAGCGGGTGCTGGGAACCGGTGTCTTGGCTGTCGTCACGGCAATGTCGAAGGCTTCACTCAATGCCTTGCCGGGATTCTTCGCACACAAAATGCCTACCGCCTGAGCGGATGGATTTAGCAGCAGATGCCGGACCGTCATACCCTCAAGGGATTGCAGGGATTCGATCCACAGGCGGCGACACCAACTGCATTGTGGGTCCGTGACGATGGTTAAGGCGCGATCGCCATCACCAGTCGTAATCGCGGCAGTAAGCGGTAACGACGCCGGCGCCGTGCTTGGGGTTTTGCTGCCGGTAACGTCGGACGTTCTCGTCACTTGAGCGCGGCGTTCGGCGGACAAATCCACGTCTTCCTGAAGATCGTAGATACTGCCGATCACCAAATAGCGGCCACTTGCATCAACGTACAACACGTTGTCCCCGGCGACGACCTCAAAAAGCCCCTCAATGACTGTGGCCGACGTGCTTGTGATGTTGGTGCCAGGCATGGCGTTCGCGATGGTCTGTGGCGCGTCCTCTGCGTGCGCGGCCGTCATGTGCATTGCGAGCGCAAGCGTCAGCAGGGGTGTGACGACACGGCGTGATTTGGTTTTCATGGCACGTGTTTCTCAATCATGTTGGCATCCAGATCGATATCTTCGGTAAAGGTCACGGTGACAATACGGCCGGCCTCAATTTCAACGAACGGGAAGACCTCATCGGCCCGCTCGAGGTACCAGTCCGCGACACGCTCTGTGGCCGTTGACAGGCCTTCGGCAACACCGGCTTTGCCGATGTCGCCGGGATCAATCGATTCCACCGTGCCAAGCGCCGATGTGGACACGTTTGAATAAGACTGCCCGATGGCGCGGCCGAGGCCTGAGAAAATACCCGCCAGTAACGATCGCGCCACGAATGCGCCCTGCTTGGTCACCAACAGGCCGGCGAGACCGTTCTTGCCGTCTTCCCCGGTGATATAGCCCTTGGCTTCTTTGCTGATCACCTCGCCGGTACGCAGTATGCAACTGAGGCGCTCAAGTCGAATGTAGGCGCGCTCATCGGACAGCTCACCGTGTCCGGCGGCGATGACCCGACAGGATTTCACACGGTGTGAAAAACGATTCGGCAGATTGCCGTAGTCCACAAGCTCCAACAGGATCGGGTGCGGATTGCGTTGGCCGAGGTTTCCGGTGGGTGCTGCCAGACCGTTCAGCATGACAGCATTGACGAACGTGCCCGCCGGCAGAGTTTCGTTAATGTGCGGGTGCACCAGTTCATCTTTCCTGTCGTTAATCTGTGCAAACGACACCCGCACGATTTTCGCTTGCGGTGGCGCCAAACCGCTTGGTCCCTGCACGCCGCCCGACGATGATTGATCGCCGTTTGGTCTGGGGATGCGCTTGGTTGGTGGTGGTGGTTTTCCCAGCGGCGGCAGCAATCCTCGTGCCGAGCGCTGATTCCCGGCGTCGCCTTGCTCCGCTGCAGGGGGCGAAAAGCTGCCACGCTCATCTTCCAGACGCGCTAACTGGTTTCGGAGCCGTTCATTGTCTTTCTCGTAGTCAGCCATGCGCTCGGCCATGGATTCGAGCGAGACTTCGCTGCTGGTGATCCAGGCATCCTCGGGATCGACCACCTTGCGTGGCGTGTCAAAGTCCTGCGAGACAATGCGGTCACGAAATTGCACCGGCGAGGCCGCATTCTTCTTGGCATTGTTGTAAAGAAAACCCAACAAGGCGCCAATGATTATCACCGCAACACCGATGAAAATGCCCAGTTGGCGTTTTCTTAATGTGTCGCTGGTAGTGAATTCAGGTGCGCTCACGAACGTCCCCCCGAGCGACTGAGGCATCTCGAACAATGAAGATATCCGTAGTGCCTTGTGGCGGTAACACGTGATGACGAATCGCCACCGACACCACGCGGCCGAGATCCTTGAACTCGCGTTCGTCGAGACGCATGTCCGATCCGCTGACATTGCGCAGTACGTAGTGCTCGATCGTCATACTGCCTTGATAGATTTTGAGCAAGCGCAAGTCCGCCTCGACCCACAAGGCCACCGCCTGATCGCGACGCTCGACCGTGTAGCCGGCCGGCACATCACCGCGCGCGACGATTTTCAGAGTGCGTTTCAGGCGACTCGTAAACGGCATTTCACGCTCGGCTTTGATCAGCGCTTCGTTCGCCTGGTGGCTTTTTCGCTGCAGCGTGATGACTTCGCCAGGCCCGGCGACCGGGGTCACTTCAAGCGAATAGGAGTCGCCGTTTTCGTCAGTGACGATCAAAGAAAATGGTGTCGTGGAGATGGGCTTAATAATGGCGCGCCCGAAGGCCTCGTCCTTGGAGATACTAACCACGGTTTCCATGCCAAAGACTGCCTGCAATCGCAAACCGTCCGCCATACCGATTGACGTCAGATCATGGGCGGCCGCACGCACCGGATAGGTGCCACCCGGCTCAACCTCAATAATCTGACCGGCGTACGCCGCACTAACGGGCAGCAGTAGCAACAACACCAAGCGGATTGTCATAGTCGGTTTCCTTGAGTTCGCGAACGGCAATCCGTCCGGTGGACAGTCGGGTGAATCGAACGCGCCAGGCCGCGGCGCGGTCGTCAATTTGTTTCGAACCCACGTAGGTTTGCAGGCGACCGCGGATACCGACCACGCCGTTTTGTACCTCGACGCCGTGTGGGTAAAACACCGAACTGTATCTGCGTCGATCCAGTGTTTCTTTATCGGCCAGCAACTGCGCTTTCAGCGCCCCGTACGCAGCCGGGTCCGCGTATTTCAAGAGTTCTTTGACCTGATAGTCGTAACTGCTCGGCTGGTAGGTGAGCGTCAGTTGCGCGAACCACGTCGCCATCTGACTGAGGTAC
>JAJFKS010000008.1 GCA_021773115.1 Woeseiaceae bacterium
GGTGCTGTTCAGGTCAACAAGAAAAACCGCGTTGCGGTAAACCTGCAGCAATGCGTGATTGTTGCTGACGAAGCGGTCCTCGACCTGGATATCGGAAAGCTTGCTGCGACCAACGACGTAATTGCCAGGCAGCAAGGAGAGTCGCCGCAGTGTTTCGCCGTCGCGAGTGAGAACGACGCGCGGCGTTGGTCGTTGTTGTTCTGCAAATCGATCGGCTTCAGCCACGGCCAGCTCATTCAACATCCCAGGCCAGCCTTCCGACGCGGCATGCAGTCGCGTACAGACATCGGCTGAGAACACGCCATCAACGTTTTTGCTATCGTCCACCGCGATCCATTTTGTGCGCAGGTAAGTGCAGGCTTCCTGTGGGTCGAGTGGATTCATCGCCCATGTTGCCGGCTGCCGTTCGGCGAGGCTGCGCAAACTGCGATCGCGCAACAACGCGGACAAGTCTGCAGCGCCGCTAAGCACAAAGCGAAGCGAAGGCGTATTTTGCTCTTCAAGTGCGGAAAGCCAGTTCAGCAGGGTACGGGTACTTGCCATTGCCCGGTCGACATTATCGACACACAGAACCGGCACGCGATTCTTGCGAGTCATGTCACCAAGATATCGGCTGAGGACACTTAAGAGTTGTTCATCGCCTAACTGCGCATGCTTAACGCCAAACTGCACCAACATGCCGCCTGCCAGCTGACGAGGTACGAGGCCGTCGCCATCAATAACAGCAACGGGGACATCACGCCCGATCCATGCGGCATGTTCTTTTATGGTGGTGGTCTTGCCGGAGCCACGAGGACCCGTCAGGAGCGCGCAGCCGCCGGGGCGATCGAGCGTTGAGTCAAGATGATGCCTGGCAGCGAGGTAGGCGCCGTAGGCAACGATGAGTCGCGGGTCGGCGTGCTCCCCGAAGGCTTTGCTGCTCAAGGTTTGGCTGGCTGATTCCATGGCGACGGCTTATGGCTTCTTGTTATGTCTGCATTATGACCTGAGATTCCCCTGCGACGGGGCAGAGATTCCATAATATACGCCAGATCCGGAGGCCCGGCTTATGCCATGACGCGTTGCTCTGCTCAGGCACGCTTGGGCGTACAGTCCGGCCAAGTTGATGATTTTCGGTCACTTATAGTTATTGCGCCGCCCTACCAACGGCGCATACTGCGCGCGAACAGACACAACGGCCCGGGGAATCACCCAGTCTGCCCGGGCCAGGAACGACCATGAACAGCCTGCGAGGTTTTCGACTGACGTTGACCGGAGCACTCCTGCTTGCGCCAGTCGCTTTTGCCCAGACCTATCCTTCGGACAACGAAATTGAGCCGCTGAAAGCCTACGACGGCAACCGCGATCAATTCACGTTGCACATTCCGGATGGCTGGTTCGTTGTTGACCAGACGCCGTATCGCGAAACCGGTGTGGTGGCTTTCTACTCGCAGGCACTGACCATGCGCCTGGATGAAGATCCTGCTGTTCGAGAAGAACAAACGCGTCAAATGATGGCACTGGCCGACGATTTGATGAGCGGTGCAGCACCTGCCTTTTTCATCGATCGATACAAGGCAGGCAGCGGCATGGTTTGCTCGGGCTTCAGCGACAAGGCACAAAAAACGAAGCTCAAGATCATCGGCAATTCGCGTGCACTCGGCAAGGGCGCAAAAGTTGTGGGCCAAGCGGAGGTTGCGAAGGTCGATTTCGCGGGATGCAAGGGACTTAGGGTCTCGATGAGGGTCAGGGTGCCCGCAGACGAGGACAAACAGATTCTGGTCTATACAGCGGCGTCGGACGACATCACTTATGACTTCGTGTTGTTAACCAACGCAAAGTATTTCGAGCAAAACCTGCCCTGGTTCGAGCGTGTTATCACCACAGCAAAGTTGACGACGACGCAGTAGATATTTTCTGAACCGATAGAGGCACCGAAAATGAAACAGAGAGCCCGGAGGTATGCCGTTTTCCTGCTGCTCATGTTGACGGCGGAGTCTGCCCTTGGCCAGGCAAACCTGCCGCAAAAGGCATTCAGCGTCGACGGGGGCGTTGTGGCCGTCCGCGGCGGCGTCATGCCAAACTCCAACGCACCGGCGGCATTGCCAATCGGGCAACTGAAATACCCAACACGCTATTTTGTACAGCTTGGCAATGAGTCTCCGTACCCGATCTGGCTTGAAGCGTCCTGGTCGTTTCCGGCAAACAAGAAAGACAAGGCAGCAAAATCAAATATCGTCAAGAGCCCGAAAATCCCATCGCAAGGAGGCTACTGGTTTTTCTCCGACAAGCTCGGCGTTATTGTCGACAAGGCCATAATCGTTGAGCTGCGCGCGTATGCGGACGAAAAACGCACGAAGCTCGTCGGCAGTCAAACCGCCGAACTACTGTTTGACCAGCCAGGCGTCGACCATTTCCTGGCCAATTTCCCGAGCGCGTTCAAAAACCAGACCGCCGAGAGCCGGCAGGCCGCGGTGATTTCGGGCTGGCGCGATGTGCCGGCCCCGCGAAGCGATGTGCCCGGCAGTTTTGCCGATTCCCAATTGCAGATCGACATTCAGTTGAGCCTCTGGAAATTTGATTCGATTCGCCGCTGGTCGTGCGAGCGGGAAGTTTTGTCCGCGAGCACGATGGAAGTGGCGGAGGACAAGTTCATCGGAGAGCGGTGGATGGTCCGAAGCTGCGGCGAGGAACGCGTTTTCGAAGTGTTGCTGTCCGCTTCGCAGTTGGGCGGTACTGACATCCTGGTGGCCGACCCAACTGAACTAGTGAACTAAAAATTGCAGGAGTACGAACCTGATGTCATTCAACGGAATTAAAGCGTCATTTTTGGCTTTTGCGATCATCGGCTTATCCAGTCTGGCGATCGCACAGGACGCCGCGAGCAGTGCGCGCAGCATAACGGTTATCGGTCAGGGCGAGGCATCAGGGCCACCGGATCGGGCGTCGATCAATGCTGGCGTCAACACACTCGCGCCAAGCGTGGTCGAGTCGTCCGAGCAAAACCAGGCGATCATCGAACGCATCATGGCGGCATTGAAACAAGAGGGCATTGAAGACGCCGATATTCAAACGGCCGACTACAGTGTCTGGCCGGAACAGCAACATGACCCACGCGGCACTGGCGAGATCACGATCACCGGTTACCGGGTGAACAATACCGTGCGCATCAACGTGAAAGACATCGAGCGCCTGGGTAATCTTCTGGCAGCCGTGACGAATGCCGGCGCAACCTCAATTCACGGCGTCGGCTTCAGCGTGAAGGATACCGTCGCGCTGGAAGACCGCGCCCGAGCGGCCGCAATGGCGGATGCCCGTGCAAGAGCTGAAGCGCTCGCAGGATTGGCCGGTGTGAAACTCGGCAAAGTGATGAACATTTCAACGTCGCCAGGCGGCAGCTATCCCATGCCGATGATGGGCGGCGGCCGGGAGATGGCGATGTCGGCGTCGGTGCCGGGGATTTCGTCCGGGCAACTCAGTATCAACGTGCAGGTGCAGGTGAGTTACGAGATTCGGTAGTTGGTTCTGTATCGGTACCACAGTCACTGCTGACCTCGGTCGAGCCCAGCCCTTTTTCCTCGATCATTTTTGTGTTGCGCCAGAACACATTGTGAAGCTGTTCCATTGACGTGGTCTTGCAATCCCGCACCACCGCACACCGATCGATAAACTCATCGAGGTCGGGAACTGGCCCGCCTTTCCGGTCTTCGGGCGCGATCATCTGCAAACCCTTGCACTGATGACAGATGCCCTTCTTGCTAACCAGTGAGCACAATCCGTCGTATCGCTCCTGCATCGAGTTTCTCGCGGCGGCGAGACGATGTCGCAGCACGGAATCGGATACGCCGAGCGCCGTCGCTGCTTCGCGCGCCGACATATCCACAACGTCGCGCAAGACGAGCACCGCCAGTTCGTCGGGCGGCAACGATCGCCCGACGCAAGTGAAGCAATAAGAAATATGCTCCCGAACCTCGTACGCAAAATCAGGTGCACCGAACTGGGAAACGACCTCACTGCTCATTTCTTCGGACTGCGAACAGAGATTCGCGTAGGCGACTTGCGCTTCGGGTCGCCAGCGCTTTTGACTGCGAAGGAAATCGATCGCCGTGCGAGTAGCGATCGACGTCAGCCAGGTCGCAAAATTAGATTGCTCTTTGAAGTTGCCGAGCCCCTGCCAGGCTTTGAGCAGCGCATCCTGCAGGACGTCCTCGCTGTCCTCCGGGTGGCCAAGCATCTTGCGGATGATATTTCGCACCCGCGATTTTACCGGGTCAACCAGCTCGCGGAAGGCCTCCGCATCACCGCCTTGTGCGCGCACAATAAGCTCGTGATAGTCGGCGTCGGATGTCATGGTCGGCCCTGGCTCGCGGACGGGGAATCATTATGCGCCGATTTGCAGGCCAATCCACCGAAGACGACAGCGCCTGCAAACAACAGTAAACCGGGCGATGCGTTACCCCAGCTGAGGAAGCCGGGTATCACCAGGAAAAGCAGTAGCCCGACGTCTGTCATACCGACCAGCGCTGTATTCAGTGCGAGGCCGGTTTGGCTGTTGTGCCAGTTGTAGCGAACGCCGATGTAGGTCACCAAAACGGCAATCCAAACGAACCCGTACGCGAGGTAGCCAAGCACACTGCCGGCGAGCTGCGTGTAGGTGGACACCGTATCGCCGTAGACGGCAAAACCTTGAGCGGGGCTCTCCGCAACGGCTAGCAGTATCGCGCCGCCGCCGATGATGTGGATTAGCCCCCAAAGGATGAAGAATACTGCTCCGATTTTTGCGTGGTTCATGATGCGTTCCTCGTAATGCTGAGCCGGGATTCGAGCCGTCTCAGCCAGGCGGTTAAATGACTTAGTGACTATATTCTCTCTCCCGAGATTGGAATCTGCTTGTCATAGAGTTAGACGAGCGCGCGGAAGGAAAACGCCAAACGGCGGATTTTATTGAGAAAAACCCGCCGACAAGTGTTTTCGCTGCTGGTGACTATTCGCCTTAGGTGTAGTACTGGCGAATATCTTTCGATGCGTCAATAAGCGACCGAGATCTGCTGCCTCAGGTGCGCTGCCTGTTCTGCCTCGTCAATCAGCGCCACCGCAAAATCGGCACGTGAGACACGGGTTCTGCCGAGCTTGTCCCGAAGTGCCTGGCTGCCGCCGATCCGGAACACGCCGGTTCGCGGCCCGTTGGTAAAGTTCTTGGGCGGCGTCACGTAGGTCCACTTGACGTCATCGACCTTGCCGTAGAATTCGAGCGCGAGTATCTGGCCGAGGATCTCCACTTCCAGACCCCTGGGTATCAGGATTTTTGGCAACTTCGCGGCGTAACGGATGCCCGGCTCAATCTCAAGTGATCCCGAGCCGCCGACGTGCAGCAGCCGCGGCGCTTTTTCCTGCCGGTACAGAACGTCGACCAGCATCTCTGCGGCCATAAACTGCAATGCGCTCTCAGGCTTGCCTGAATCGCCGATCACACCGCGCACGGATAAAATCACGACATCCCGGCCGCTGACTATTTCGGTCACACTCGCCTTGTCGAGCAGGTCACCCTTAACAACCGACAGCCTGTCATGCCGCATTTCGATCTGCTCGGGTTTCCTCGACACGGCCGTGACCCGGTGGCCACGATCAAGCGCCTCCCGCACAACGTGCTCGCCAACTTTTCCGCTCGCGCCGTAGATGACGATGTCGAGCGACTCGTCGGCGTGCCCGGTACTTGCCATCAGCAGCAGCGCCAAACAGGTGAAGATTAGCTGTCGCATTGATTTGCTCCGACGTGACGTCCGTTACTTCAATATACGCCAGAAAGCCCTGTCAGCGCGCTGCACCGATGTAAACCAGCAGGGCTGGGGTGTCGCAATGCCGGGTGTTACCATGCGCCGCCAGACATTACGGATTGCAACATCATGTTGGAACAACTCGCCGCCATTCATCCCCTCTTGCCTGCGGCCCTCGGGCTGACAGCTCTGTTCGTGGCCGCCGTCGCCGCACACCTGGTCGTCAAAACCATTGTCATTCGCATCGTCCGCGCCTTCGCCGATCGCACGAGCGCGACCTGGGACGATGCGCTGGTCGCGCACAACGTCTTCGGTCGACTCGTGCAAATATTGCCGGCACTGATCGTGTTCATGGGTGCGCCGTTGATTCCCGGTTTTTCCGATGGCATTGACCAACTCATACGCAATGTCGCGATGAGCTACATGATATTGATGTTGACGATGGCGCTGACAGCTGTTCTGAGTGCGGCGAACACGATCTACGAAGAATCTCCGGCCGCAAAGGCGCGTCCGCTCAAAGGCTTCGTGCAGATACTGCAAATAATCATGTGGGTGTTCGGTGGCGTGCTGATGATATCGGTCGTGCTCGATCGTTCACCGCTACTGCTGCTGAGCGGTTTCGGCGCGATGACCGCGATCCTGCTGCTGGTGTTCAAGGATACGATCCTGTCACTGGTGGCCAGTGTTCAGCTGACCGCGCAGGACATGGTCTGCGTCGGCGACTGGATCGAGATGCCGCAGTTCGGTGCCGATGGCGACGTTGTTGATGTGCAGTTGCACACTGTCAAGGTGCAGAACTGGGACAAGACCATTACGACGATCCCGACGCACCGCCTGATCACCGACTCCTTCAAAAACTGGCGCGGCATGTCTCAGGCAGGCGCGCGACGCATCAAGCGCAGCATTTTTATCGACGTATCGACAATACGGACACAAACCGAAGACGAAGTGAAGCACTTCAAGCGCTTCGCATTGCTCAAGGATTACATCAAGGATAAAGAGCAAGAACTCGCTGACTACAACGCAGGACTCGCGAACGAGGTGGACGAGGCGGTCAATCGGCGGCGTCTGACGAACGTCGGTACCTTTCGTGCGTACGCTTATAACTACCTCAAGAATCACCCCAAGATCCATGAAGGTATGACGCTGATCGTGCGCCAGCTTGGGCCCGGGCCCGAGGGTTTGCCGCTAGAGATTTATTGCTTCACCAACACCACTGAATGGGCCGCGTACGAGGGCATCCAGTCGGACATTTTCGACCACCTGTTGGCTATCGTGCCGGAGTTTGGATTGCGCTTGTACCAGAAGCCGGCCGGTTCGGACCTGGCAGCGCTCAGGGCAGAATAGCGTCGGGCCACGGCCCCGGCGGCTTGCGCATCGTATGACAGGGCTCGCTCTTCATCCGCCAATCGGCTTTCCACTTCATACCGGTCATAAAGCTGACTTCGTCAACACGCAATCGACAGGCTTCCTGAATGGTCTCGACGTTGAGCAGCTTGCCAAGGTTGTTGTATTCATTGTTGCTGGAGGCATAGAGCGCGATCATTTTATTGCCGTGTTGCAGTGACAGGGAGACTGCCTGTTTAGCACCATCGATTTCGATCGTCATCGTCTTCAGACGACCGCTCTTTTGCAGCTCACCGATAACCCTGCGTAGTTCATTGGCATTGCTTTCATCGGCGTAGTCCGATTCTGCACCAAAATTTCGATTGACCAGTTCGATGAAAAGATCAGCCTCGTTATCCTCACTCCAACGCAACTCAGGTTCGCGCTTGCGAATGTTGCGAAGGTCGTAGAGAAATTTCTGTTTCTTCTCGCGCTCAAATGTGTCGATATGTTTGTTGAAATCAAACTCAAATTCCGACGGCACCATGTGATAACGCATGTCCAACTCGGCGAAATTGGCCTCAAACTGCGGGTAGAGCTGCAACAGCTCGTTGACATAGCTTTGCCTGAGATCGAACAAGACGGTTCGGTCTGAAAACTGCTCGAAGAACTCGGGAAAATCCTCGTTCCGCAGCCACAGAATCCGGCCATCCGGATAGCTGCCGGCCATCAACATGAAGCGGTTTTTGCTCGTGTCGTGAACCAGCGGGACCAAGCCATCAGGCGGCCCATCGCCGGTCTGGTGCACCAGGAAGTTCAAGCGATGCTTGTCCTGATCGTGAAACGCGTACATCAGGTCCCAGTCATCCCAGGCATCCTCGCCAGGCGAAAACATTTCCCAGAGTTTGCGGCATTCGTTGAGGCCGGTTTCGGTACGGATCAATGTCAGGTCTCGTTGTTATGGCTGGGCGCGCAAACTGTAACAGTGTGTTGCCACAAATTGGATAAGGAATCCGATATTCTGGAGCAATATTTACAGTATACCGAAACCGACTGGAGGGAACCGTGTCTGCAGCTACCTCTACGCCGGCGAACGCATGGACTGGCAAGCAGCAGTGGGGAGTTTGTTTTACTAGTCGAGCAAGATGGTAATCGCTCGCCTGATGCTTTGCAGAGAATGCTTGGAAAACTCGCTGCGTCTGAGCGTGACCATACCGGCAAGCAGGCAGACTATCGCCGTACTAGTGCCGCGTGCATCAAAACTATCCGGGAACTCGGCATTGGCGCGGCCCTCGACCAGCCGGTCGCATATCTGCTTCTCAAATCGTCGGAAAAATGTCGTCACCTTTGCAAGCGTTGCGGCGTCGTGCATGTGGCATTCGTTTGCTGCCAGTCCTGCCATGCAGCCGCTGGGAATATCGCTATTGAATTGCTGCGTCAGATAATTGCGAGCGAGACGCTCGACTGCCGCGCGTGCCGTCGGTGCGCGGCTAATGATACTGGCGGAATTTTTCAGGAACGCCTCGCAATAGCGGTCGAAGGCGCAATCGAATACGCCGCGTTTATTGCCATAGGCATTGTAGATGCTCGGACGTTCCAGGCCGGTTGCGTCAACTATGTCTTGTAACGATGTTCCGGGATAACCCTTTGTCCAAAACAGCCGCATCGCGGCATCGAGGACTTGCTCCTCGTCAAACTCTCTGGGCCTTGCCATTTCATTACCACTCCCCAAGCGGATTTACGCCGATAGTGTACCGATTCGTTTAAAACACATCAAGTAGCGTTGTTTAAATGCAACAGTATTTTGTAACGACCGTTGCATAAAGGCTTGACATTAGGTTCCTACGCAACTAGTTTCTGTACCGTTCGTTACAGAACACCAAAACTGCAGCGGGCGTAACAATTCTTTAGGGGAGATTAGGGACCTTGTTTCGACCGTTATATCGACACGCTAAGGAGAAAAACGTGAAACTTTCAAACACCAATCCCCTGGGGCGGATGACGATGAGCCTATTGCTTGCGTCAACCCTGGCCGTTCCCGCTGTTAAGGCACAGGAAGAAAACACACAACTTGAAGAGGTCGTCGTAACCGGCTCGCGACTTGCCCGTACCGGTTTCGACACACCGTCCCCTGTTATTGTTGTCGGCGCCGACGAGCTACGAAACTCAACCGCCGTCACGCTAGGCGATCTGCTTAATGAACTGCCGCAATTGCGCTCGACCTTTGGCCTGAGCAACTCCAGCCGCTTCATCGGCACCGCCGGCATCGGCTCTCTCGATCTTCGAGGTCTCGGTACAGAACGTACACTCGTGCTGGTGAATGGCCGTCGCCATGTTTCATCATCCGAGGGTGAAGTAAGCGTTGATGTCAACAGCATCCCCAGCGACATGATCGAACGCATCGAAATTATTACTGGTGCCAACTCGGCGGTATACGGTGCAGATGCCGTCGCTGGTGTCGTCAACTTTATTCTGAAAGACAGCTATCAGGGCACAACGCTTCGCGCATCTGCCGGTGAAGCTGATGACAGTGGATTCGGTCGTGAATCACTCGCGTTTACCTTCGGCAGCAATTTCGCCAACGACCGTGGTAACGCAATCTTTTCGGTTGGTTTCGAACAGCAGGATCTTTTGACGGCAGGAGACCGTGGTGGTGACTTCACACGCCTCTTCGGCCTTGTGGCCAACCCAGACGATGGCGATACGATCGACGGCAACGGTATCCAGGTGGATGACGGTATCGCTGACCAGATCACGGTACCAAACCGCGGTTTCTGGGCGCTCTCACGTGGCGGCACGTCGTTGAACCTGAACGGCTTCATCAACCCGGACGGCAGCTTTTCACCGATCCCGTTTTCAGACTTCGAGTACACCGACGGACTGGTATGTGGTGGCGTTGGCTGTGATCCGCTGGACCTGAGCTCATTCCAGGTATTGCAGGCCGAATTCGAGCGCTTCACGCTTGACGCCAACTTCACCTATGACCTCACCGACACGACCGAATGGTTCTTCGAAGGCCGCTTCGCGAACGTCGACGGTCGTCAGCAAGGCCAGCCCAGCTTCGACTTCGGTGCGCCAATCATTATTCAGCGCGACAATGCCTTCGTCAGCCCGAGCCTCGCTGCCGCGATGGACGGTGCAGGCCTCACTGAGACCGACCTGCGCCGCTTCAACATCGACCTCGGTCTCCGCCAGGAGGAAAATAATCGCCAGACGATTCGCGGTGTTACCGGTATTCGTGGTGAGTTCGGCAAGAACTACAATTTTGAAGCCTTTGCCAACTACGGCCGGACCTCGATTGAGCGCGTTAACCTGAATAATCGCATTGACGAGCGCTTCGCCGCTGCGACCGACGTGATTGTTGCCGATGCGGCCACTGCTGCGGCAATTGGTGACGGCGTCAATGCTGGTGATTTTGTCTGCCGATCAACAGCGCAAGAAGCCCAGGGCATAAATTCCGGGCTGCCGAACTTCGCCTTCGAAGGTTGCAAACCCTTGAACGTACTGGGTGACGGTGCTGGCTCACAGGAAGGCATCGACTTCGTCAACTCGACCGCCGTTGGTACCGCTGAAATTCAGCAACTCCAGTTGCAGGCCGTCATCTCCAATGACCAAATCTTTGACAACTGGGCCGGCCCGGTCGGTTTCGTCGCAGGTCTGGAGTACCGTGAGGAGACCAGTGCCGTACGCGGTGATTCACTATCCGCCCTTGGCAATACCTTCTTCAATGCACTGGCCGACACCCGCGGTCGCTTTGATGTATCAGAGTTCTTTGGTGAGTTTTCCTTACCGCTTCTGCGTGATGTCCCGTTCGTCCGCGACCTGACGTTCGAAGGCGCGGCACGTTACTCCGACTACTCGTCCATCGGCGATACGTTCACCTGGGAAACACGCCTCAACTGGCAGCCAATTGACTCGCTGCGTGTCCGCGTCAACGTCGGTGAAGCGTTGCGAGCGCCGAATATCGGAGATCTGTTCTCGCCAGCCGGTGAAAACTTCGCCATCATCGATGACCCCTGCGATATGCAAAATCTCGACCTCGGCAACAACGGCCGCAACACGCGTATCGCCAACTGCCAGGCTCTCGGTATCGCGGATCCGCAAAATTTCGATGCGCTTGACGAGGAAAGCGTCACGCTGTTGCAGGGCGGTAACCCGTTGTTGAACGAAGAAGAGGCTGACACCTTTACCGTAGGCTTCGTTTACACCCCGCACTTCGTCGACGGTCTGCGACTGTCACTCGACTGGTACGACATCGAAATTACCGAAGCTATTTCCCTGACCGGCACGCAAACGATCCTCGATCGTTGTGTTGACAGCAGCAGCGGTATCAACAATCAGTTCTGTGGACTTGTGTCACGGGACGCGATCGGCAACATCAGCGAAGTACGTCGATTCCCGCTCAACCTGAACAGCTTTGAGACAAGCGGTATGGACTTCGAAGTCGACTACCGCGTTGATATTGGCACCTTTGGAACGCTGAACAATCGACTGATCGCGAGCTACCTTGACGAGCGTGTCGAATTCCTGAACTCCGACAACGATGTTGATATCGTTGACGGTGAGCTCGGCGATCCGGAATGGCAGCTGAACTATCGTGGCACCTTGTTGTTCGATAACTGGGAAGTGTTTACCGAAGCTCGGTGGATTGACAGCCAGTACATCGAAGAGCAAGAGCTACTGTTTGGCTCAGCCACCAACAACGACCCGAACCCGGACGTTACCGACAACACCGAAGCCAGCGCGAATTTGTACATTGATGTTGGCGCGACCTACCGCTTCGACAACGGCCTGTCCCTGGGCGCCACGGTTGACAACTTGTTTGACGAAGATCCACCGTTCGGCCTGTTCGGCAATGGCGGTGATTCCGGCATCTACGACACCGTTGGCCGCTTCTTCATGGCGCGCGCAACCTGGGAGTTCGGTGACCACTAGACAGACCTAAGACTATCCCTTTGTCCGTCCCCTATACGGACAACGCTTGAGCCCGGGCCTTTTGGTCCGGGTTTTTTTTGCCCGATGTTGCACTCGACCGAACCAACTGCAATCACAACTCGCCTATTTCAACAATTCCAGCAGTTGCGATAAATAGTTGCGACCTTCAGGGGTGTGCAGCCAGACCAGCGCTGCTCCATTCAGCAATACCGTGATCCAATAAACAATCCGGAAAGAAGTCTTCCTGGATTTATGCCGCAGGGTTTGCTGTGCGATCAATGCGCCGGGCCAGCCGCCCACCAGCGACAGCAGGTGCAGTGTACTTTCCTTGGTCCGCCAACGTCCGGCCCGAGCCGCTGACTTGTCGATTGCATAAGCCACGAATGTAAGTGCGCTCAATACCGCATACGCGATGAGGACGATCTTATGCAATTCCGACACACGTACGGAGTACCCAAGGGCTGCGAAGAACAACAAGGCAAATACAATTGCCGACCATGACACGGGTCCGGTCGATCGCTGCGGTTGTTTGTCGTTGGCAAACTTTGCGTTTACCGCCTGAAAACGACCCTTATCATCCTTCGCAACTGAATAGACGACGACATCACCGACTTCGGGACGAACATTTCGCAACGAAAAAGCCTTGATGTGAATGAACATTCTAACGCCGCCGTTATTTGGCGTGATAAAGCCGAAGCCTTTGTCGTCGTTCCAGCTTGTTATTTTTCCTTTTTGAAGCATGGTGATTCGATCGCCTAGTTCGATAGTTTTCCGGTTGTTATATAGGCGCGATATTTGCCACAGGCCTTGTCTCGCTGCTGCCGCGCGTAATCACTTGGATTGTCGCGATTGAACTGAGAGTACTCGTTGCATTCTCTCGAAAGTGTCCGCCCAGTCTCCGACTTCATCCGTTGTTGCTCGTTTGCGGCTTGCTGCCGATCGCGTCGTTGCGCCTGGGCGGGGTACAGGAAAGGCGTCACAGAGGGCCACAGGCATTCGGCGGCGCCAGACATTACTGCCAAAAGACTGACAAAATGAGCCATTATTATCTAGAAATATCAGCTGCTTAGCGGTATACTGTATATATTCACAGTATACCGAATTCGACCGGAGGGAACCGTGTCCGCAGCCATCCAGATCGTCAAAGATTCCATCGAAAACACCCGCTCAAAGACCGAACAACTCGGCGCTGAGATCACCGAACTCTGCAGCTACCTCTACGCCGCCGAGGCTCGACTACTGTCGTTGATTCGTCAATTTGACGAGAAGGAATACTGGGCCGGGCAGGGCCTGTGTTCCTGCGCCCATTGGCTGAATTTCAAATGCGGCATCGGCATGAACGCAGCGAGAGAAAAAGTCCGCGTTGCCCACGCGCTGGCCAAATTACCGAAGATCAATGATGCAATGGCCAACGGTAAGCTGAGCTATTCCAAGGTTCGAGCGATGACCCGTATCGCCAACGAGAGCAACGAAGATTACCTGATGATGATTGCCGAACACGGCACGGCACACCACGTTGAAAAACTGGTCTCGAAATTTCGCACCGCGAAAAGATTGCAGGACGCCGAGATCGCCCAGGCGTTACCGCGGAAACATCCCGCCGAATGGCCTGCGACAGCTCAATCGTCGCCATAAAAGAGGACAAAAACGGCGAACCCCTCTCAATAGGCCGTCGATCACGCACTATTCCACCCCCAATGCGCCGCGCTTTACGCACAAGAGATCAGGGCTGCCGCTTCCCCGGCTGCACCAACAGCCGATTCGTCGATGGACACCACATCGAGCACTGGGCAGACGGCGGTGAAACGAGTTTGGACAATCTGGTGATGCTTTGCCGGCATCACCACCACCTGGTTCACGAGGGCGGCTTCATATGCGAGAAGTCAGCCGATGGAAGCCTGCGTTTCAGGGACCAGCGAGAGCAGCCGCTGGAATTATCGCCACAGATGCCAGGCGTTGCGGCAAATGACGACGTGCAGCAGTGGATGGATCGCGAGTTCTTCGAAGCGCCTATCGACAGCGAATCCTGCACAGCGAAGTGGTACGCCGGTGAGCGCATGGACTGGCAAGCGGCGGTGGGAAGCTTGTTTTACTGAGCGTTTATACATGACCCAGCTAACATGTATAGATTATTCAAGAACTTTTACATGATGACTAACAAGCGGAGATATTCGCCGAGCACTCAGGGTATGCAGAAAAAATTCAGCTTGTTCCCATCAGGGTCACGAAAGTAGCCGGCATAGAATCCTTCACCGCGTTGCCCCGGTGGGCCTTCATCGGTGCCACCCAATTCGATGGCTTTCTTGTAAAGCGCATCGACCTTTTCTGTCGAGTCGACCAGCAGCGCGACCATGACGCCATTACCGACGGTCGCCGCTTCGCCGTTAAAAGGTTTGGACAAGGCGATACCCGGTTGCTTCGGGTCGACCGCCCAGGCAATGAATGTGCCTTCGTGCTCCATAAAGCGTTTGCCGCCCATCTCGCCAACCAGTGCATCGTAATATTGCGCCGCCCGCGCGAGGTCGTTGGTGCCCAGCGTTACATAGCCGATCATGTCTGCTCCTTAAGTCTTGTTGTTGCCAGTGTGCCTATCAAACCTCAAAACACTGTATAAATCAACAGTAGTTTGTCGACTACTCAGCCATCACCATTTCCAGCACGTCCGGGTCCCGCCAGCGACCACGCCTGAGACGCAGCGCATAGACAAGCGCGATGGCGAGAATCATTGCGACAAAAGCAATCCACGACACCTTGGGGCTGAACTCGAACACTATGATGATGAAGTACTGCGCAACCAACATCACCCAGTGCAGCGACACCGAGGCGATCATCAGCCAGCGCGTGTCCCCGGCGCCGCGCAGGATTCCGCCGGACACGAGTATCACTGCGTCGGCCAACACGTAGCTGGACAGGCCTATCATCATGAATGCGGACAGCTTGCGGATGGCAGTGAAGTCACCGCTCGGTGGTGCAAACACCTCGACAAGCGGATAGCGAAACACGATGTAGCTTGTCCCGAGCACGGCGGCGTAAGACAGTGCAAAAACGAATGCCGCGGTCATGACCTGGTTGACGCGCGCCATGTCTCGGGCGCCGACGAAGCGGCCGATCATGCTGATGACGCCGATGTGCAGTCCGATCATCGGTATGAACGAGAGAATGTCCCAGTTGAACACGATGGCGGCCGCGGCGCCCTGGGCAATGCCATAGGACTGAAACATGAGCAGAAACAGATTGAAGGCCGCGATGTTCAGGAACTGTTCCAGTCCGGATGGAAAGCCGAGCCGCCAGAAACGTCGCAGGATCTTGATGTCGAGTGAGAACGACCGCAGTACGGAGAAGCTGTCGCGGTGCTCCTTACGGAAATAGAATGCCACAAACAGCAGGAAAGAAATCAGCGTGGAGGCGACGGTCGAGATGCCGGCACCGACGATGCCGAGCTCTGGGAATCCCAGTTTGCCAAACGCCATGACGTAGCAAAGCGGTACGTTGATGATGAGACCGAATACGTCGCAGATCATAACCACGTGCGTCCGACCGATGCCGGCAAAGTAGGATGAGATACAAATCTTGGCCAGGGTCAACAGAACGCCGGACATCAGGATTAAATAGTAGCTGCGCTCCAGAGCGACCTGCGCCGGTTCGTGCCCCATGCCCTCAAAAATGCCGGCGACTAAAAACGTGATCAGCGTCAAAACCGGCAAGCTCATGAACGTCATGATCATGCCCTGGGTGACGACCTTCGGGCATTTCTCCCGCTCGCCCGCGCCCAGGTACTGCGCCGCCATCGCGTTTCCGTAGGACAGCACACCGGTAAAGAAACAAAACGAAAAGAATGACGCCACACCGCCACCGAGCGCCGCCGCCATGTGCGCGGGGTCGATCTGCGACATGAAGTAGCGGTCGGTAAAAATCATCATGGCGAAGGCGCCCTGTGATACCACCATCGGCAGGGCGAGCCGCAACAACTCGAGCATGGTTTGTCGATTGAAATTAAGGCGAAGTGACAGCACAGGTTCCCGGCTCAAGAATTACAGATAAGGCGAGCCAGTCTACGGACTTGGTGTTTCGGGTGAAAGTTAAGAGCTTCGGGTCGGTATCTACGTTGCGGCCGGTCTTGCCACTCTATTCAATCGCCACCGTGTAACATTCAGGGCGGCATCGACAATTCCGACCCGGGCCACCCGATGCAAAAAAAACGCCCCTTACGGGGCGTTTTTGCTATTACCAGCGGGTGACTCTAATCGAAGTTGGCAGCCAGCCTCGCGTACCAGAAGCCGCCGTTGTTTCCGAATGGCGAGGTTATCGCCGTTCTCGCGCCCAGGAAATTCAACACGCCATCTCCTTCGAGGTCCGGTTCGACGTCAAAAACGTTCTCAGCGCCGATACTCAGGCTAAGAATTTCGTTGAACCGGTAAGTGCCTTCCAGATCAACCAGAACCTCGGATCCATAGTTTGACACGTCCGATGCATCGCCCGGGCTGAAGAGGCCGCCTGTCGATTTCCAGCTGCCGTAGTTGTTGAGGCGAACGTGGCCGTTCCATGCTCCACCGGAATCGAAGTCGAACGTGAGTGTCGTCCTGCTGTCAGGAACCTGATTTTCGAGGTCGAATACGCGCGATGCATTGATCGTGCCTGCCGACACTCTTGGAACGTCCTGTTCGTTTTGGTTGTGACGCAGGTCAACCGTCAGATCCCCGTAGGACAAATCGAAGTCGGCCGTAATTGCAAGATCGAACCCTGAGACTTCAGAGTCGAACCCGTTGACGAAGTAATTTGCGATACCGTCAAGCAATAAACCCGCATTGGGAACACCGGCGGCGGTAAGATCGATAACGTTCTGTGCAGTTATCGTCGTGGTGAACAATGCCAGTCGATCGTCGATCTCGATGTCATAGTAGTCGAGCGTAATGCTCACGTTGTCCAGAGGCGACGCAACAAGGCCCAATGTGAAACTCGTCGACTCTTCCGGGACCAGGGGTTGTGAACCGAGTACCATCGCCACGGTGCTACCAACGGGATAGGTTCCACTCGGTATCAGGTTGCCACTGGTGTCCGCGCTGGTCGTCGTATTCAGCGTGTTGACCTGGCCCGGTGTCGGTGCGCGGAACCCGGTGCTCGCCGTCGCGCGTATCGCAAACTGATCGTTAAACTGGAACCGACCTGAAAGCTTGCCATCGGTCGTGTCGCCAAATTCGTCGTAGTCCTCGTACCGTACGGCAGCACCAATCGTGAAACGGTCGGTAACGTCTGCTTCAATGTCGATGTAGACCCCGACGCTGTCGCTGTCGAAGCTGCCGGCCGACTCGGTTGGAAAGCCCTGGAATCCGTCGGACCCCACACCAAAGATGAACGCCGGTCCGGCGCTGATCGAGGCTGTATCGCCTGCAGCAATTTTGTAGGTTTCCTGACGCCATTCGGCACCGAAGGCAAAGTTCAGTGGCGAAGCGAGATTTCCGATGTCAAAACTCTTGACGAAATCCGCATTGATGCCGGTCTCTTCCTGGGTCAGTTTGCCCGGGCTGAAACTCGTCGGGGACAAAGCACCCAGGCTCGGGTTAATCGTCTCAGACAGCGTGTAATCCGCCTCCGACTCCGCAACACGGCCGCGAACATCCCAGCTCAGGCCACCAGCCGTTTCACCACGCGCACCGACGACAAATGCCAGATCACTGATCGCAGCGCCGAAGTCCGGGTTGTAACCGCCGGGAAACATCGAAAAGATTGGATTCAGCAGTATGAAGCCACTTGCCGAGCCGGCGTCGGCGGTCAGGTAATCGCCCGGATTCAATCCCGCCGCATTAATGTCGTCGACCAGGCCCTGCGGCGCGGGATCGGCAATGAAATCGCCGTCCGTGTCAACGATTAGAGTCGAGCGACCAGAAATCATTGCGCTCGGGTCCAGGACCGGGTTGCGGTAGAAGAAATCGGAGACGGTGTCGTTGTCGGAGTAACTCGCGGTGGCGTATAGCTCCGTGCTGTCGTTGACATCGATACCGGCGTTAAGAAAAAACTTCAGTACTTCGACATCCGGGTCGCCCCATCGCTGACACAGCTCGTTCAGCGGTACAACACCGGGGCCCACGACGGCAATGATTCCTCCGCAAGCGCCTTGTTGTTGGCCGCGCGACGTCGTATCGGCTGTCGAATGTTCAATGGTCGCATTCAGGAAACCGTTGTCGCCAAGACGGAATCCGCCATTGGCTGCGAGCGTTGTGCGCGCGCCGTCGCCTTCGAAATACTCACCGGTTTGAGCCGAAACGGAAATCCCGCTGTTCGCATCATTCAGTATGATGTTCACCACACCGGCAATGGCATCCGAGCCGTATTGAGCCGAAGCGCCGTCGCGCAGCACTTCGACGCGCTTGATCGCCAACGACGGTATTGCCGCGAAGTC
The DNA here is from genome assembly GCA_021773115.1 of Woeseiaceae bacterium. Classification (GTDB taxonomy): domain Bacteria; phylum Pseudomonadota; class Gammaproteobacteria; order Steroidobacterales; family Woeseiaceae; genus UBA1847. Next base: position 18,412 of record JAJFKS010000008.1, read on the forward strand.
GACCGCCTGCGAGCCCTGATTTACGGTGCCGAGCGGGGCCAGCTGCAGATTAACCAGCGGAGAGCGATGCCGTCGCGTACCGTTCACGAGCACCAGGGTCTGATCGGGCGAAAGGTTACGCAGAGTCACCGGCCTGATGAACGCGGTACCGTCCGCGATCGGGAAGCGCTGCGTATTTAGCGACGGTGCGATTTTCGTTAATCCATCCGTCATGTCGAACGTGGCTTGATCCGTCAAAGCCGAACCGGCGAGCACATCAATCGGCGACAAGGTCTCAGTCGGAGACTGCCCTTCTCGACGCGTACCCGTTGTGACGACCTCCTCAAGAACCTCGTCGTCAGCGGAGTTTTGCTGTGACCAGGCGCTTGGGCTGCTTACAGCCAGGGTTGCGGCAACTGCCACATATAAAAGTGATTTGCCTAATTGATTTGACTCGTTCATTTTGGATCCCCCTTGACCAGTCATGATGCCTCCAGTGTACACCGGCGTGGCAGTCATTCGCATCATCTTACGGCCTTTCTCGCGGCCACGCTCTACGAGCCAGATCCGACCGCGAGAGACGTTGTCGAGCACGTACTCGGCGACCCCTTGATTTTGCGTTGCAACAACTGTCTTTGGAGTTTGCGTCTATCCTGTTATCGTCGTCAGCGACGGCGGCGATTACGTTTCCGCGGGTATTTGCCGCCGCGATACTTAATCTGCGAAATCCAATTGCTGGAAATACTTTGAGAAAATCATTTCTGCTCGATGACGTCCCACCGATGGGAATCTACGAAACGCTTTACGCGTTCAAAGATACATACGGTGAGTTCATGGGTGCCGAGGGCACTCACCCGTGGTCCCAGGGCTTTCCACTAACGACGCGGCTTGCGAAATTCAACGGGCCCGAGCTGCCGCCGGCGGTCGACGTCACGTGGGAGGACCGGTTTTATCCCAAGGCCTGGGGTCACCCGCTATTGCGCGAAACCATTGTCGACTATTACAACACCTGGTACGGCTCGAGCATCACGCCCGACAACGTGATGATCTTTGCCGGTGGGCGACCGGGTATCTACACCGTGCTGTCGTTCCTGAAAAAAGACATACAGGTGCGTATCGGCAACGTTGAGTGGCCCGCGTATCTTGATATTCTTACGCAAACCAATACCGACTGGAAAACAGTCGCGATGATGCCGGAAAACAATTTTCATCCGAGCAATGCAGAGTACTTCGATCGCAGTGGCCTCAATCACAAGACGATGCTGTTTCCGGTAATTTCAAATCCGGGCAACCCGACCGGACATGCGCGTTCAGGTGATGAGCTAAAAGAACTCATGCAAATGGCCGAAGCGTCGCAGAACGGGATACTGCTGGATGAGGCGTACGAGATGTATCACTCACCGTCGGTGAGTGGTCTGCAGTATGTCCGTGATCTCGACAACTCCAATGTCTTTCTCTCCGGCGCGTGCACCAAGGGTCTGCAATGTCCGGGCATTCGTATCGGCTGGATCATTGCGTCGAAAAAGAATATCGAAACGCTGTCGAATTTCAGTTCCTTTGGTATGGGTGGAGTGTCGCACCCCAGCCAGCTTTACGCCGTGGAGTTGTTCAAGCCGGAGCGCATTGCATTGCAACGCAAAGCGATAGAGGAGCACTACAACTGGCAGCGACAACGCTACGGTGAAGCTTTCGAGAAAATGGGTTTGAAAGTGTTCACCGGAAACGGCGGGTTTTACCACTGGATGCAGTTGCCGGAAGGCATGAATTGCGACGAACTCAATAAGCGTCTTTTTAAACGAGGTGCTGCGATTCTCGGCGGCCGGGATTGCGACATGGGCCGACCGCATTCGAAGGACCCGAGCTACGTGAGCCCTTATATGAACATGTTCAGATTTAGCTTTGGACCCTTGTTACCCGAGACATTCGAGAGCGATATTCAGCTAATGACGGAGGTGTTGGATGAATAAGGTGAATATGAATAAGGTGTCAGGTTTATTCATTGACACCTTATTCCCTTAACTAATGGCGACGCGATAGCCGTTGTGCTTACGGATGTTCAGCACGCGGTTGTCATCGAATATCAGGTACTGACCCTTGATGCCGGCGAGGCAACCCTCGATCTCCGCTTGCTTGTCAAAGCCGACACTCTTTACTTTTTCCGGGTACTGATCGACGGGATAGTTGATCGAGCAGACGGTGTCATCGGTGTCGACAAACTGGCGCAGATCGGCGTCAAGCGTGTCAGTCATCGATGCCTTCGTGGCGACGAGGTCGGCATCAATCACCTCATTTTTCAACATACGCTGCCAGTTTGTTCGATCGGTCAGGTGCTCTTTCAATGCGACTTCAACGAGGCCAGCCGTGTAGCGATTGGGGACGCGCGCAAAGACGATGGCATCGCTTGCGCCCTGATCGATCCAGCGGGTGGGCATTTGCGAAGCTCGCGTGATGCCCACCTTGATCGCGGAGCTTCGCGCGAGATAGACAATCTGCTCGACCAGGCAATGTGTCTCGGCCCAGGCCATGTCCCGCGCCTCGCCTTCGTGTGCCCGGCAGAGTTCCGGGCGGATGATGCATTCGCTGGCTTCCGGAGCGTCCCGAAAACACGGGAAGCAGAAACCACCCCCGAAAGACTTCTTCGTCGTCCGGCCGCAGGCAATGCAGTTGATGGTGCCGTCAAAACTCAGCTTGATGGTTTTGCCGATCTTCGCGTTCATGTCGATCGGAACGTCGTCGAGCACCAGCGTGTAGTGCGCGACATCCTCGAGTCGAGTCTGCATTTTTCGCAGGTTGCCGGAAAGGTGAGTTTCGGAGTTCATTGCGCGATAACAACCGCGCCAACGCGTTCCTCTGTCTCAACTCGTCGATGGGCGTCGGACGCCTTCTCCATTGGATAAATCTTATCCACGATCGACTTAATTCGTCCGTCTTCGATCATCTCCTTGAGAGTGAGCAGGTCCGACGTTGTCTCGCCGGCAAATCGGAATTTGGCCGTCTTATCAGTGAAGCGGGTCGTGAACACCGAGCGAATCATGGTCGACAGACGAGGATTACCTGACAAATACCGTCCCCTGGGATTGAGGATACTGATACAGGCCGCATAGGAGCTTCCAGCGACCATGTCGAATACGACGTCGTAGGTTCGACCCATAGTTGCGAAGTTCTCTTGCCTGTAGTCAATAAAGTGGTCCGCACCCATTTGCCTTAACAGGCTCTCCTTGTGTGCGCTGTCCACAGCAGTCACTTTGGCGCCCATTGATCTGGCAATTTGCACGGCGTGTAAACCAATGCTGCCGCCGGCGCCATTGATCAACACGGTTTCGCCCGTCTGAATTTCGGCGAGTCGCATAAAATGAAGCGCATTGAGTCCGCCCAGCGGAACCGCTGCAGCTTCTGCAAAAGTCATGTTGGCTGGCTTGGGCGCAATCGCGAAGCTCTCCGGCAAGGCAACATATTCGCCATACGCACCCAGACGAAGTGCGGTCGCGCCAAAAACCTGGTCGCCTACGGAGAATCGGGTAACGTTTTTCCCGAGCGATTCAACCTCGCCTGAAAAATAGCCCCCCAGCACTTGTCGCCTCGGCCTGGTAACGCCGAATGCGATCCGCAATGGCAACCAGAACCACTTCACGGCAAACCTGAAGCTGCGCATCTCAACGTCAGCTTTTGTTGCCTCTGCCGCTCGTACTCGAATTAGAATTTCATCTTCTTTCGGTTCGGGTTTCTTCACCTCTTTGAGTTGAAGAACATCAGGTGAGCCGTACTTTGTGTAGGTGATGGCTTTCATGGGTTCTTTGGTTTTGCCCCTTATAATTGCGACCAGTGCACGGGCCAACCGCCTCGCGATTAACGTACGATCTATCTATGTACGCCAACGCCTCCAGAGTAGCAGCACTTCTAATAGCTTTCCTAAGCCTATTCGCCTGCGGCGGCAGCTCCGGCGGCGCAGCACCACCTGTCGTCTTCGACCTTGGCGTGGACACCAATGAACAAGCGGATATCTCGGTCGCGCGCGATGGCAGCATCATAGTGGTGGTCACACCGATCATTCTGGCGGCGGATCCTTCGCACCAGGGTTGCATGGTGTTTTCGTTTGATGATTTCGCAAGCGCCTCGATCGCACGCGACACGAACGGTGTTGCGATTCCTCGTGCGATTATTACGGCTGATGGGAATAGCTTGGGGGCCGGGGCGTTGTACGTACGATGCGAATAGTGATAGTGGGGTGTTGTTGGTTATTACTACGGCTACTGGGAGTGGTGCGGCGACGGACGCTAAGTTTTCGTTGCGTGCGACTGGGGTTCATCCTTGAAGGGGATAGGTAGGTTTGCCTAATGTCGGAAAAGAAATCACCACTTAAAGATAAGCCACTTCGCCAGGCAGGACAGTCGGGTGATGAAAGCCTAAGAAGTCTCGTCTTCGAACATTTACTCTCGTATTACTTCGTAGCCGCCATTCTTTGGACGATGGCGATGTACGAATGGGTACAGCATTGGCGTCATGCACCACCCGCACCCATACCGATCACGTTTTTCGCGGTCGGTATGTCGATTTATGTGTGGTTCAAAATACGGAAAATTCAAAAGACGGCAGAGCGCTACAAACTAGGCCGCGATGGCGAGAAGGTGGTTGCAGAACTTCTCGACCGATATCGCGTGAAGGGTTACCGCGTCTACCATGACATTCCAGGCGATGGCTGGAACATCGATCACGTGATCATTTCGACACGTGGTGTGTTCGCAATCGAGACCAAGACTCGTAGTAAGCCCGTCGCGGGTGAACCTGTTGTCGTATTCAACGGCATATCAGTAGCAGTCGATGGCGGCCCCGAAGATGAAAAACCGATTCGACAATCGCTGGCTCAGACGAAACAACTACGAACGATGCTCAAAGAATGGACGGGCTATGACTTTTCTATACAGGGCGTTGTCGTGTATCCAGGCTGGTATGTTCAGAGGAATTCGGCAAGCAAAAGCGCAGATGTCTGGGTCCTGAATCCGAAGGCTTTACATAAGTGGATCGAGAAGCAGGACGAAGTCATTCCGGTCGAGAGGGTTAAGCAAGCAGCGACAGCGCTTGCGAAGTACATTCGAAGCTCTGACGCCTAGATCAGTTCTACGTGGTACAGCAAGCCCAGATTTGGCCTTGCCGGCTATTGGGACTAGAATTCAAATTGCTTCAACGACTTGAAGTCGCCCAACAACGGAAATTCGCTAATTGGCCCCTAATCCAGAAGAGCTAGCCAGAGTAAACATCGACAAGCTCCTGGAGGCGGCGGGCTGGCATGTCTGCGATTTAAAAGACGTCAATCTATCCGCCCACCGCGGCATCGCCGTCCGTGAATTTCCACTACCCGGTCACGGCTTCGCCGACTATCTTCTCTATGTAGACGGCAAAGCAGCTGGCGTCATAGAAGCCAAGAAAGAAGGCTCGACGCTCATCGGGGTCGAGATTCAATCCGAGAAGTACGTAAAGGGTCTCCCCGGAACGCTCCCCGCCTGGGAACGACCGCTGCCATTCGCCTACGAATCCACCGGTATAGAGACTCGCTTCACAAACGGTATGGATCCCGAGCCGCGCTCGCGCCCGGTATTCTCGTTCTACCGACCTGAGGGACTCGCGAAACTACTCGAACTCGCCGAGCCAGACGTAGCGGCGGAAGCCAGACCGGATTACATCGATCGTGGGCGAACTTTTCTCGCGCGCATGCGAAATATTCCCGAACTCAAAGACGATCTCTGGCCTCCTAAAGACAGGGCAATCGCCAATCTGGAGCAATCGCTTCGAGAAAATCGTCCCAGGGCCTTGGTCCAGATGGCTACTGGTTCAGGGAAAACGCTATTGGCGATCGTGCAGACATACCGGCTACTCAAGTTCGGTGGCGCACGGCGGGCTCTCTTCTTGGTTGATCGCGGCAATCTCGCCGATCAGACGTACAAGGAATTTTCTCAATACTCGTCGCCCTATAATAATTACAAGTTCACCGAAGAATTCATCGTTCAGCGGCTACAAAGCAACACACTGGACCCCACAGCTAGAGTTTGTATCTGCACCATCCAACGCCTATACGCGATGCTGAGCAACAACGAGGCAGGCGAAGACATTGACGAGTCGACGGTCGCGGGCCTGGAGTCTGTATTCAAAGAGCAGCCACCGATCGAATACAACCCTAGCATTCCCATCGAAACCTTCGACGTCATCATCACCGACGAATGCCACCGCTCTATCTACAATCTCTGGGCTCAGGTCCTCGAGTACTTCGATGCTTACCTGATCGGACTCACAGCCACGCCCAGCAAGCAGACTTTCGGGTTCTTTAATCGAAACCTCGTGATGGAGTACGGTCACGAGCAGGCGGTAGCCGATGGCGTGAACGTCAACTATGATGTGTTCCGCATCCGTACCGCGATTTCAGAACAGGGCGCCACGATCGAGGCGGGCTTCGAGGTCGAGAAACAAGACAGAACCACCCGCGAGAAGCGCTGGGAAAAACTGGACGACGATTTCCAGTACGACCCAAACAAACTAGATCGCGATGTTATCGCCCCCGATCAAATTCGCACGATTGTTAAGACCTTCAAGAACAACCTGCAAGTCATCTATCCAGGCCGCGAACACGTACCCAAGACACTGATCTTCGCCAAAGATGACAACCACGCCGAAAACATCGTTGAAATCCTGCGCGAAGAATTTGCCAAGGGAAACGAGTTCGCCCAGAAGATCACCTACCGCACAACCGGCGACACACCAAAGAATCTGATCAAGGCATTTCGCAATAGCTATAACCCGCGCATCGCCGTCACCGTCGATATGATCGCCACGGGCACCGACATCAAGCCGGTGGAGATTGTCTTCTTCATGCGCGCCGTGAAATCCCGCGCCTTCTTCGAGCAGATGAAAGGCCGCGGTGTACGCGTCTGCAAACCAACCGATCTAAGAGCGGTCACGCCAGACGCCAAGACCAAGGATCATTTTGTGATCGTCGATGCCGTCGGCGTCTGCGAGCAGGACATGACCGACTCCAAGCCGATGGAGAAGAAGCCATCGGTATCGTTCGAGAAGTTGCTGCAGGCCGTCTCGCTCGGTAACAGGGAAGAAGAGGTTCTGAGCTCTATCGCCGGTCGACTCGCCCGTATGGAACATCGCGCCACAGAGGAGGACGAGCAACGCATCCGAGAACGAACCAATGGCCTCGGCCTGAAGGACCTCAGCAAAAACCTGGTGGAGGCACTGAACCCAGATCTTGCCCCTGACGCACGACAACAATGCATAGCAACGGCCACCAGACCGTTTGACGATCCCAAGCTGCGTGAATTGCTTGATATTGTCCGGCAGAAAAATGAAATCACCATCGATATCATCAGCGAAGATGAAATCCTCGAAGCCAGTTTCAGCGAAAGCGCGACCGACCGCGCTGCTGAGGTTGTTGGCAAGTTCACGAAGTTCATCGAAGACAACAAAGACGAAATCACCGCGCTGCAGATTCTTTACAATCGTCCCTATAAAGAACGCCTGAACTTCGAACACCTCAAAGAGCTATCCGCAACCATCAACGCCCCGCCTTATCTAATGAATCGCGGCCAGGTCTGGGAAGCCTACGCGGCGCTGGAAAAGAACAAGGTTAAAGGTGCAGGGGGTAAACGGTTGCTGACGGACCTCGTCTCGCTCGTCCGCTTCGCCATGGAAGAAGACAATGAACTGGTGCCATTTCCAGAACGTGTCAGTGCCAACTACAAAGCCTGGCTGGCGAGCCGGGGGAACGCAGGTATTTCCTTTAATGAAGAACAGCAGAAATGGTTGGACATGATTCGGGATCATATTGCGGCAAATTTGAGTATCGATAATGATGACTTTGACTACGCGCCGTTCGCAGGTGAAGGCGGCCTCGGCAAAGTGCATAAATTGTTTGGCGAGGAGCTGTCGGTGATTCTGGATGAGCTGAATGAAGGGTTGGCAGCGTAAATAATATGGCTCTTACCGAATCAGTTGACGAAATTATCGAGAACAGTAATAACCCGTTGCTGGGTAAGCATGATTCTTGGGGAAGAGTGCGACTGGGCGAGATTGCCGATATCCAGAACGGGTTTGCTTTCAAATCAGCGAAATTCAATAAGCGAGAAGGTGTACCGCTAATAAGAATCCGGGATGTCGTCAAAGACGACACCAAAACGTTCTATCAAGGCGAGTATGACCAAGAGTATATGGTTCAGCCCGGCGATCTTCTCATTGGTATGGATGGCGATTTTAATTGTGCTCGCTGGCGCGGTTCTCCTGGATTGCTGAACCAGCGAGTTTGCCGGATCAGGTTGAAATCAGGTGTCCTGCACCCACGATTAGTTGACTACGCATTGCCCGGCTATTTGAGGGCGATTCATGAGAAGACATCTGCGGTGACGGTTAAGCACCTGTCATCAAAAACGATCTCGGAGATTCCGTTGCCGCTCCCGCCTCCCGAACAGCAGGAGGAGATGGTCGCCGAAATTGAAATGCAATTCTCCCGCCTCGACGAAGCCGTCGCCAGCCTCAAGCGGGTAAAAGCCAATCTCAAACGCTACAAAGCCGCCGTCCTCAAAGCCGCCGTCGAAGGAAAACTCACCGAAGAATGGCGCAAGCAAAATCCCGACGTCGAACCCGCTAGCAAACACCTCGAACGCATCCTCGCCGAACGCCGCACGAAATGGGAAGAAGCCGAACTCGCCAGAATGAGGGCGAAAGGCGAAGAGCCGAAGAATGAAAAGTGGAAAGAGAAGTACAAGGTGCCACCCCTAGTCGATGTAGCGGAGCTGCCGGAATTACCTGGTGGCTGGGTGTGGTCGAATTTGGAACAGTTAGCCGAAGCAGTGCCGCATGCACTCAAGGCCGGACCATTTGGCTCGGCGCTGAAGAAGTCTTTCTATGTGGAGAAGGGCTACAAAATCTACGGCCAAGAGCAAGTTATTCGCGGTGATGCTTGCTATGGCGATTACTACATTGATGAAGACCGGTATCAGTCTCTAGTTTCCTGCTCAGTTAAGCCGGGCGATCTTCTGGTTAGTCTAGTGGGCACCATTGGCCGAGTGCTGATCTTGCCAGGCGATATCGAGCCGGGAGTTATTAATCCACGACTAGTAAAGGTTTCCTTGGATCATCGAGTAATCTATCCGGAATTTCTCTCGGCATACTTAGGCTCGCCATTGGTGAGAGCAATTTTTTCTATCGCGTCTCACGGCGGGACTATGGACGTGCTTAATTTGACTATTCTCAAGTCAGTTCCCATTCCTGTTCCTCCGAAGGAAGAGCAGCAGTTTGTTTTGTCAGAGATTGAGCGGATTGAAACTCTTGAGTTGAATTTAGAGCAAAGTGTTTCGCAGTCTTCGCAACGTGCCATAGGGTTGCGTTCGTCCATTCTAATGAGTGCGTTTAGTGAGGTGTTGGGAGCTATGAAGAGTGTCCAGTAATTATCCGCGTGGATCCGAGTGGAGGAAGTGGGATCTCCATGTCCACACTCCCTTGACCCGTCTAGCCAATGGATATGATGGCGATTTGGCAGCGTTTGCACAGAAAGTAGGACAAGAGCAGCTTTCTGCAATAGGCTGCACTAACTATTACTGCCTTGTTGACAATGAAGTTGAACAAATACGCGATGCACTAATGGCAGAAGGAGTGGTCGCAACCGTCTTCCCGAACGTTGAATTTCGGATTGAGCACCCCAATGATGCCGGTGCTTATATAAATATCCACGTAATTTTCTCTGAACAACTGTCAACAGCTTCGATAAACACATCTCTCAGTAGATTGCGGTTGATAAATACAACAGGGGATGACCGAGCAATTTATTGCTCTGAGCAAAGCATTCGAGAAAACGGGGTGGGTTTCGACAATATTCTCGTTAGCTTGAAGTCTCTTGTTGAACAGCTTCAAAGAGATTTCCAACCTGGACAAGATTTTGTCGTTGGCGCTTTGCCTCGTGGTCATGGTGATTTTCGGCCTGCGCCGGGCGACGGCAGGGGGAACGCGCTTGCTGTGGAGATAGATAAAAAGTGTCACTTCATGTTTGGTACGGCTGGTGATGTCGATTTCTTTTTAAACGACCCTCGGCGCGGGGACCTAAAGCCTAAGCCTGTATTTTCGCACTCAGACGCGCATGACTTAGTAAGTGTTGGGCGGCGTTTCACATGGGTAAAAGCTGACCCCACCTTTCCTGGCCTGATTCAAACTGTATATGAGCCGAAGGAGAGGGTACGAATTCAGAATAGCTCTCCGCTTGAGGATTATCCAAAACCATTCTTTAGTCATATCCGCGCTACTGGACCAGTGATGGTCGACGGTATTCCGAGCTACGATGCAACGGACATGCCGCTTAATCCAAATTTGGTGACAATTATTGGCGGCAGGGGTACTGGCAAATCGCTACTCCTGGACACGTTATTTCTCACCTTTGATCAGGACGAGGCGGTCAGTGATCGTCGGCTAGACAGGGTGTCTGCACATGACTTTGCCGTGGATTACCAAAAGGCACCGAATGAAATACAGGAATACCGCTTCGGCGATGCTTCTCCGCTCAGCTATTTGCATGTTCGCCAGGGGGATATCCGCAGCAAAGTAGAAAATCCCGAAATATTGAGTCGTGAAATCAAACGACTGCTTAGGATTAGTTCAGCTGATGATATCTCTGAGTTTGATTTCGAATTGGCCAATCTATTAGAGAAAATCGCAAAGCGTCGTTCTTGGTTCCGCCAAGAAGATGCAAATGGCGAAGAAGTAAATTCGAAAGGCTTCAATTTGAGGAAAGTTCGTGAGAATACTGCGCTTATCGAAACCATCACGACAAAGGCCAACCGAGAGTTAATTGGTCAATACTCATTCAACGCGAAAGCGATAAACGATAAGCGACAAGTTCAAAGCAAGATTGGGCAGTTAGTATCAATTGTAAAATCCGCTAAGAGCGATGTTGCCTTATCAGTTGAACAAGTAAATGAGCTGGTTCCAGATGATCAAAAACTGCCTGTCGTAGATTTTGAAAATTTGGAGAAATCTGCCGCATCACTAAACCAAACAATTGATTCCGACATTCGGGCTCTCACGGCACAGAATGATGAGATTAGCCAGAAATTTAAGGAACAAGGTATTGACCAGGATGTGGCTGGGCTTCTTTCGAAGGTTGATCAATATCAAAAAGCGATTGACGATGGCAGCGCCGCGCTGAAGTCAATAGAGGCGCAGATAATTCAGCTCAAAAAAGAAGTATCAGATCGGAACGAGTATGCCAATACTATTAAAGGCGAGCTGGATGCTGGCGCAGAATCCATTGACGCTCGGTTTCGGTCGTTGAAACTAGGCAGTGATTCATGGGATCAAGAGCAAAAATCACTAGTTGGCCAGCTCTTAGGGGATATAAACGTTTCTGGGAAGATCGGTTTTGATGTTGATCGATTTTATAGTGGGTTGAGTGTGTGTCTTAACGGCCGCAAATTTCGGTCAACAAATTCTGAATCGCAGATCGATCGAATTCGGCAAAAAATAGGGGTCAACGAATACAAAGATTATTTGGAATTGATCAAGGGTGCAGCGATTATTGATGACGATTTCGGAGGGAAACAGTCTTTAGATGAGTTTGCAATGGATAGCGATTACTTTATGTCCGCCAATTACGATATTTTTGAATATCTCTACCTATATCGGCATAGATCGACGTATTTGGCAGTCAGCGCCGAGATTACATATAAAGGGAAATTGCCTGAGAAGCTGTCTGTAGGGCAGCGCGGCACTTTTTATGTGTCCATGAAGCTCGCCACTGATCCATTTGGTAGTCCATTTGTCTTCGATCAGCCCGAAGATGATTTGGATAACGAGTTCATTATGACTGAGCTTGTCCCCATTTTTCGAGAAATTAAGAAATATAGACAAGTGATTATCGCGACACACAATGCAAATTTGGTTGTAAATGCAGACGCAGAGCAAGTAGTTGTAGCCAAGAACTACGACGAGATTTTGAGTTATGAATCGGGCTCTTTGGAACATACCTGCGAGACGCCCGACAAGGGAATTAGAGAGCAAGTTTGTACCATCCTCGAGGGCGGTAGAGATGCCTTCGAGAATAGAGAACTAAAATATGGGTTCAGGCCCAGTTAGGAATCGTAAATTGTCACAAGGCATAACCCAAAAACTCTGGAACTACTGCCACGTCCTGCTCGCAGACGGCATGCATTTCAGCGACTACGTCGAGCAGCTGACTTATCTGCTGTTTCTGAAGATGGCGGAGGAGCGTACGCAGGCGCCGTATAACCAGGCCAGCATCGTGCCAGAACAATGGGGCTGGCAGATGCTGTTAAAGAAAGACGGCGATGAGCTGTTTGATCACTACCGGCATACGCTGGAAGCGCTGGGTGATGAGAAGGGCATGCTAGGGCTGATCTTTAACAAGTCGCAGAGCAAGTTTCAGGATCCGGCGAAGTTGCGGCGGCTGATTGTCGATCTGATCGACAAGGAAAACTGGTCGACGATGTCGGCCGACGTGAAGGGTGATGCCTACGAGGGGCTGCTTGAGAAGAACGCGCAGGACACGAAGTCTGGCGCGGGGCAGTACTTCACGCCGCGCGGGTTGATATCGGCCATGGTTGATGTGGTGAAGCCGCAGCCGGGCGAGACTATTTGCGATCCCGCGTGCGGCACCGGCGGCTTTCTGTTGGCAGCCCATGAATACCTGATCCGGAATCCGAACCTGACTCGCGATCAAAAGAAGAAACTGAAAGATGGCACCTTTACCGGCATTGAGCTGGTGCAGTCGGTTGCGCGGCTCTGTGCGATGAACCTGCTACTGCATGGCATTGGCAGTCAAGAGTCTGAGCCCGTTCTGGTAACGGATTCGCTGGCGGCCGATCCTGGTGATCGCTTCGACATCGTGCTCGCCAATCCGCCCTTCGGCAAAAAGGGTTCGTTCACTATCATGGGCGAGGATGGCAAGGTCTCCAAGGATAAGGACAGCTACGAGCGGGACGATTTCTGGGCCACTACCTCCAACAAACAACTCAACTTCGTGCAGCACATCAAGACGCTGCTGAAGATCAATGGACGTGCGGCCGTGGTCGTTCCCGACAATGTGCTGTTTGAGGGCGGGGCCGGCGAGACGGTACGCCGCAAGCTGCTGCATGAATGCGATGTGCATACTTTGCTGCGGCTGCCGACAGGCCTTTTCTACGCTCAGGGCGTGAAGGCGAACGTCATTTTCTTTGAAAAGAAGGAAGCCAGTGAGACGCCCTGGACGAAAAAGCTGTGGATCTATGATCTCAGGACGAACAAACACTTCACTTTGAAGACTAGTCCTTTGCAGCGGAAGGATCTGGACGATTTTGTAGAGTGCTACAACGTCGAGATTCGATTTGATCGCAAAGACACATGGTCAGAAGACAATCCGCAGGGTCGCTGGCGCGGATATGACTACGACGAGTTGGCGGCGCGGGACAAGGCGAGTCTCGATATCTTCTGGCTTAGAGATGAGTCGTTGGAGGATTCGGATAACTTGCCAGCGCCGGGGATAATTGCGGCGGAGATTGTTGAGGATCTGGAGTCAGCGTTGGAGCAGATGCGGTTGATTGCTGAGGATTTGCGTGAGGTGGCTGCGGATGAGACCGTATAGCGATGGCCGGGCACTGGAGCCGAATCGAGTGCGAACTGATCGTTGACGACTATCTGGACATGTTGGCGGCGGAGTGCCGGCTAGAGCGTTACAACAAAGCTCAACATCGTCGCGATCTACAGAAGAAACTGAACGATCGGTCTGAGCCCTCGATCGAATTCAAGCATCGAAATATAACAGCGGTGATGATTCGCTCCGGCCGAGCTTACATTCTTGGCTACAAGCCGGCCTGGAACTACCAGGATCTATTGGAAACGGTCGTATTGGATCGCATCGCTGCGGCGGACAGGTCCATAGCTGAGATCGAGTCCTCTCTTGTCCAGCAAGGGTCGTCCCCCGTATCAGTTGAGAATACACGCTCTATAATCGTTGCACCGCCCGAGCGAATACCCGAGCGGCAAGTCCGCGAGACCAGCGCCCGCACACCAAGAAAAATTAACTATGCGGAGCGTGAGCTTCGCAATCGACGACTAGGTGAGAGCGGCGAAGAGTTTATCCTTCAGTTTGAACGAGCAAGGTTGGCGGAAGTAGGCCGGGAAGACCTAGTAGGTGACGTTGAGTGGACCAGCAAGGAGAAGGGCGACGGAGCAGGCTATGACATCAGGTCGTTCCGGGAGGATACTGATGAACCCTTTTACATCGAAGTGAAGACGACAAATTCTGGCAAATACCAGCCCTTCATGATCTCAGTGAACGAGGTGTCGTTCTCGGACGAGTTCTCCGAAAACTTCGCCTTGTATCGGGTTTTTGAGTTCGCGCGGTCACCGATGTTGTTTGTGTTGTGCGGCGCGGTTAATGGGCACGTTGACCTGTCACCGACAATGTATCGGGCGACTTACTAGGGAACGGACAGGAGAGTAACAGTGAAGATTTCACAAATTCTTGACAAGATTGATGAGAATCAACTTTTCGTTCCTGCTTTTCAACGCGAGTACGTTTGGAAGAAAGAGGACGCAAAACAGCTAGTGCGGTCGCTACTGAAAGACTATCCAACGGGAACCATGCTGACCTGGGAGACAGGTAACCCGCCGGAGCTAAAAGGACCGCATAAATATTCGGCTTCGCAAGGAGCGGTAAAACTCATTTTGGACGGCCAGCAGCGAATCACCACTCTATATCTTCTGATTCGCGGTGACCTTCCGCCTTACTATACCGACGAAGAAGTCCAGACCAACATCAGGGGCCTACATGTAAACCTAGAGTCGATGGAGCTTGAGTACTATAAAAAAACACGGATGATGAATGACCCAAGATGGGTAAATATTACAGACATTTTTCAATCGAAGACCAATGCTCTAGACGTTATCAAGGATCTCGGCAGCGACTACAGTGGCGATCCCCTAAAGATCGTTGAAAATGTCGGGCTCGTCAAAAATATATTGGAAAGAGAATTTTTGGAGCAAACCGTTCCAGTTAAAGCCAACATTAAGGAAGCTATCGATATTTTTTATCGCGTCAATTCGAGCGGAGTGAACCTGACTGACGCGGAACTTGCACTGGCCCAAATTTCGGGGTACTGGCCAGATGCAAGGGGTCAAATTAAGGCAAAGCTTTTTGAGATGGCTGAAAGCGGCTGGGTGTTTAAACTCGATTTCTTTATCTATTGTTTGCTAGGTGTCTTGCATTATCAGGGTTCAAAGTTGGAAAAGCTTCATGACCCTGAGAATAATGATGCGCTTCGTGCAGCCTGGAGTCGGCTGAGTGGAGACACGTTAGATTATGTATGCAACCTTCTCCGCGAATACGCTTACGTTGATCACACCAAGGAAATAAACTCTGTCTACGCGCTTGTTCCGATGATTGTACTGGCATATCAAAAGGGCAAAACGAAGCTGTCGGAGGCTGAAATTAAAAGAGCTGTAAAGTGGTTCTATTATTCACAACTTCGGACACGATACGTTAGTCAAACGCAGCAGAAGTTAGACAAAGACCTTGGCATAATTCGCGATACTGAACGGCCGTTCGACGCTTTATTAAAGCTAATTGAAGAGGAGCGCCGCCTGACGATTACACCAGAAGAGTTTATTGGCGTAGGTATCCAGCACCCCTTATGGGGCTTGATGAAATGGTATTTCAAGAGTCGCGGCGCCAAATGCCTCACCACAGGAATCGGTATTCGTCAAAACATGGGTACAAAGTATTCGTTGGAGTGGGATCACATATTTCCGTTTTCCGTGTTAAGCAATAATGGTTACGGCTGGGAGCAAAGGCACAAATACAGACTGGCCCAGGAAATAACTAATCGAGCCGTTCTCACCCAGACGGCGAACAGAAGCAAATCGGCTAATCCAGCGAAAGACTATCTGTCGAAGGCGCAGTCGACGTTTTCTCACTCGTTGCGCGATCAAGTGATTCCGGAAGATGACTCGCTATGGGAGATAGGTCGATATGAGGATTTCCTCGAAGAACGTCGCCGAATGCTTGCGGCTCAGTTAAACGCTTATCTCGAAAGCATTACAGTGACGGAGGAAATTGACACCAAGTTAAGTGTGGCTGAGTTAATTGAGGAGGGCGAAAATCACGGTATCGAACTAAAGGCGACGCTGCGTTGGGATCAGCGACTCGAAAAGGTCAATAAAAACCTGGAAGGCGTGATTCTGAAGACGATAGCTGCGTTTAGTAATCGTGAAGGCGGCGTTTTATTTATCGGTGTCGCCGACAAGAAGGATATTGATGGCCTGGGCGCCGATTACTCGACACTGAAAGACGCAAGTCGCGACGGTTTCGAACAACACTTACTGAATCTGGTTTCAAGTGCCTACGGAACCGACTATGCGGCTATGGGACTAAAAGTGTCCTTTCCAATTGTTGATGAAACGGAGATTTGCATGGTCGAGATTAATGCGGGCAAGAAACCGTTGTACACTGAGGTTGCTGACAAGAATGGCGCCAAGACCAAGAAATTTTTTATCCGGCGAGGTAATAGCTCTCATGAGATGCCATTAGTTGAAGTCGCCGATTACGTCGCAAACCATTTCGGCTAGCAACGTGACGAACGCGGTGAAACGCCATCTTTCCAAAACTCAGCAACATCCGCGAATTGACATTAAAATCCCGACGATGCAGATAAAAGACAGATACGACAACGAAATTACCACACTTGATCAATGGGCCAGACTGTACGACACGCCGCAGCAGAGTCACCAGTGGGTTGAGCACCGTAGCGCCTATTCGGT
Source organism: Woeseiaceae bacterium (assembly GCA_021773115.1). Lineage (GTDB taxonomy): Bacteria > Pseudomonadota > Gammaproteobacteria > Steroidobacterales > Woeseiaceae > UBA1847. The sequence goes on from JAJFKS010000008.1 coordinate 35,182, forward strand.
CGCTGAATTTATTTTGAATCGCAACGGCGCGTCTCAACTCGAATCCAGGGTGAGCAGTACGCTCGACGAGAAGGTCTCGTTTGAAAAGGCTATTCCGGAGTATGAGGTTCGGTTTGACGAATACGGCCGTGGCCGTGTCCATGATCTCGGCATATTTGGCGAGACGGCCAGCGGCAAGAGTATTTTTGTCGGATTAGAAGCAAAGGTCGACGAAACTTTCGGTGCGATGCTAAAAGATGCCTATTTGCAGGCCAAGGCGAAGCAAATCATCGGTACATCAACTAATGCGCCGGAGAGGATCGAGAAACTTCTGGCAGCACACTTTTCTGAGCCCGATCCCTCCATGTTCGATGTTCGCTATCAATTGTTGTATGCAACCGCGGGAACGCTCGCTGAAAAAGCCGACATATCGGTACTGTATGTTGCCGTATTCAAAACGCTGCTATACGACGAGACCATCGGCGCCAGCAACTATCGCGACTATGTTCATTTCGTGAATAAAGTCGGTGCACAGCCGATCAAGCTTGGCGACAAAGGTGCTGACGCACACGAAATACACCTGGCGGATCGCCGTCTGGTTTGTTTGCACGAATATTTTGACTTGCGAGTGTAGGTGTCCGAGATTTAACTCGATAACTAGCCGACAGGGTCCGAGCCGAGCCAGCCGAACCATGGTCAATGGAGTTACTAGTGCCATCCAATTACGTTTTAATTGACTTCGAAAATGTACAACCCAAGAACTTGAGTATTCTTGCGGATCACTTGTTCAAAGTGCTCGTATTTATCGGCGCGAATCAATCCAAAGTTCCTCGGCACGTAGCGGTCGCAATGCAATCTCTTGGCGATAGGGCGAAGTACGTTGAGATTGATGGCAGTGGGCCTAACGCATTGGATTTCCACATTGCCTATTACATTGGCGAATTGTCTGCCGCTGATCCGGCGGGTAGCTTTCACATTATTAGCAAGGACAAGGGGTTCGACCCGCTCATTCGTCACCTAAAGGGAAAGAAAATTCGAATTCGTAGAGAGACTGACCTGGCTGAAATTCCAAACTTACGAATTCCGAAGAAAACTACGCCAGACGAAATGATCCAGACGATCGTAAAGAATCTCATTGGTCGTGGGCAGTCAAGGCCGAGAAAAGTCAAGACACTTCAGAACACGATTAATAGCCTGGTTGTGGAGTCCCTGGACAGTACGAAGCTAAGCGAAATTGTGGGTGAGCTTCAAAAGCGAAAATTCATCGTAGTTGACAAAGGTAACATCAAGTACACGCTTCCGAGTTAAAGGCGTGAATCCCTGCCAGCGCAAATCGATCCGGAGCCATTACGAATAGGTCCGCCCACCTAATCCTTCATGTCCCGCATCACATGCCCAAACGGCAACAACGCCATCGGCACAAGCTTCATATGCTGCACCGCAATCGGAAAGCCGATAATCGTAAGCGCAAAGAACGCTGCCAGCAGCAGATGCATAATCGCCAACTCAAGCCCCGGCAAAATTATCCAGATAATGTTCATGATCAGCGAGATCGCCCCGCTGGGTGGTTCCGTTTCGCGTACCTCGCGACCAAACGGCGCGATGACACTGCCAGCCAGTCTGAAACACATCAGCCCGAACGGAATACCGATGATCGTGAGGCATAGCAAAATGCCACCCAATACGTAGCCGAGGAAGATCAAGAATCCACCAAATACGAAGAACACTAGATTGCCCAGTAATGACATGATCAGAAACCCAGCAGCCGTATACCCGCGATTCCTATGATGCTACAGCCAATTCACGGATTCTGTATTTGGCAGAATTCGATGTAATATAACTCATTGATTACAAATTGATTTGTGACAAACTACTGGTTATAATTACAGTCCTAAACCACACCACAAGGACGTGTCATGAAGCCCCAAAATTCATACGAGGAATCACCCGAAAATCGTCTTCTCTCTATTGATGAACTCGATCGCGACATCGTCAATCTCGCCGCCCGAATCAACGCGGCGACCTACGAGTTACTCGTACTTATTCGCCAGTTCGACGAGCGTGCCGGCTGGTTGAAGTGGGGCCTTGGGAACTGTGCCGAGTGGCTACATTATCGCTGCGACCTCTCCATGAATGCCGCGCGTGAAAAAGTCCGTGTGGCGCACGCACTCAAGACCTTACCGAACGTCGCAGCCGCGTTCGCAACGGGCGACCTGTCGTATTCCAAAGTTCGAGCGATGACACGTGTGGTTGTTAATAATTCGGAACTCTTGTCGTTTGCCTTGAAGACAACGACGGCTCGCGTTGAAGAACGCTGCCGGGAGTTGCGTTGTGGCACGGTGGATTCCCTCGATGGCGCGCAGCGTGCGTTTGCCAATCGATCACTGCGCGTCAGCCGCAATGCCGAACGGGGAACGATGACCATTACCGTTGAACTTCCCATTGAGACCGGCGAGCTGGTGGCCAAAGCGCTCGACAAGGCACGCGATGATTCTGCATCCAGGGTGGAGTTTGTCGATGAGTCCTTCTCGGCCCGACAGGCCGATGCGATGGTGTCCATGGCGCGTATGTGTTTGAACAATTCGTATCTGTCGGGTAATGCAGAGCGATCATGCAATTCCTCGCGCAACACGTCGGACGACTACCTGGTGACGATCCACGTCGATCAATCGGCACTCGCCAACGGCAACGGTCGCTCAAACCTCCCCATCGAAAGTGTCAAACGACTGTGTTGTAATGGTCATGCGGTGGTTCTCGGTGAAGATGAGAATGGCGAGCCATTGAATATCGGTCGCAAGACCCGAACCGTGCCAACGGCCATCAA
>JAJFKS010000009.1 GCA_021773115.1 Woeseiaceae bacterium
GGTGCTGTTCAGGTCAACAAGAAAAACCGCGTTGCGGTAAACCTGCAGCAATGCGTGATTGTTGCTGACGAAGCGGTCCTCGACCTGGATATCGGAAAGCTTGCTGCGACCAACGACGTAATTGCCAGGCAGCAAGGAGAGCCGCCGCAGTGTTTCGCCGTCGCGAGTGAGAACGACGCGCGGCGTTGGTCGTTGTTGTTCTGCAAATCGATCGGCTTCAACCACGGCCAGCCCATTCAACATCCCAGGCCAGCCTTTCGACGCGGCATGCAGTCGCGTACAGACATCGGCTGAGAACACGCCATCAACGTTTTTGCTATCGTCCACCGCGATCCATCTGTGATCGCGCAACAACGCGGACAAGTCTGCAGCGCCGCTAAGCACAAAGCTTAGTCGCCGTCGTGCTTGCGAACAAGCTCGATCTCGATCTTCGTGACCGGATCACTCCAACCGTGCACCTCCGGGAACAAATCGACTCCGCCATGGATACCCACATGAGGAATGACGACGCCATCCTCGGTATTGGTCTCGGTCCTCGCATCGCAGGCAGCGGTGTAAACGGTCTTCTTGTGCTTCGGTAAGCGAACGCTGTCGAGGCCCGTAAAGCCGTCATTGGTGCAGATCAGCATACTCGCGTACGACAGGTACCTGGCTCTGCCATGGGTGCTTATCGTGAAAGTCGCCGAACTTTCGAATCCGGTCCCACCGGGGTTGTTGGCTGGCACTATCGGTGCAGTTCCTGTCACAACTTCGTTAATCTGTGAGTCCTCGCCGAGCGCTTGCAGCAACACGGCACCATTACCATTCTCGGCGATTTGCCGGATGCCTTCGCTCGCCGCTTCGCCGATCTTGAAAAAACCGGCTCTGCTGGTATGAGTCGCGAGAATGGGTGGCGTGAGCGGCTGACCAGCGGTCAGGTTCGTGATCTTGACCTTGTAAGTTTTCTGCCCTTCACTGCGAGCATCTGCTGGCACCAAAAATGTCAGTGTCAGGCCTAATGTCGCTACGGCAATAATTTTTGCATTCATCGTTTGACCCCCTGAGTTCAAATCAGCCGAAGTGGCTGATTAATCAACTCGAGGGGGAAACCTTACTCCGCGAAGATCACGGAAGTGTCACGCGGGCGTCGTTTTTTTGTTCTGGATTGACGCTACTCATGCATGAGCGTTGTTGATCGGTGGGGGTAAGTACGGATGGACGTAGGCACTAAATTGGCGCGGAATAGCTAAGAATGTGATCTTTTATCAATCCGCCAGGCAAGCGTCATCGAAATCGCTCATGCACGATTGGTGCTTCAATTTGGTAATCGAATAAATCGCTTATTGTGATAGAAATAATCCATCAAGTCGATCAATGGATTGCGCTCTAATAGGATACGTTCACAAATCTTTAAGTCACTGGGGAAGCACAATGCGTAAACAATCGATACCTTTGCTCATCGCACTGGTCGTCGCGATGTCTGCAATGGTTCCATCAAGTCCGGCTTCCGCTCAGGGCGAGCCCAAGTCGAATCAATTTTGGTGGCCCGAAAATTTAAGCTTAAGTCCGCTTCGCGATCACGGCGTTGAATCGAACCCAATGGGTGACGAATTCAACTACGCCGAGTCCTTTGCGAGTCTCGATCTGGCTGCCGTCAAGAAAGACATCGCCGTCTTGCTGAAGACATCTCAAGACTGGTGGCCAGCGGACTACGGTCACTACGGACCCTTTTTCATTCGCATGGCCTGGCATAGCGCGGGTACCTACCGAATCTCTGACGGTCGCGGCGGCGCAGGTGGCGGTCAGCAGCGTTTCGAGCCGCTGAACAGCTGGCCGGACAATGCCAATCTCGATAAGGCGCGGCGCTTGTTGTGGCCAATCAAACAAAAGTACGGCCGCAGCATTTCATGGGCCGACCTGATCGTCCTCACCGGCAACGTCTCGCTCGAATCGATGGGTTTCAAAACCTTCGGGTTTGCTGGCGGCCGTGAAGACGACTGGGAAGCCGAGATGGTTTACTGGGGTCCCGAAAGCGAGTTCCTCGGTGATGAGCGCTACAAAGGCGATCGCATGCTGGAGAAACCGCTTGCAGCGGTGCAGATGGGCCTGATCTACGTAAACCCGGAAGGACCGAACGGCAATCCGGACCCGCTGTTAGCCGCCAAAGACATTCGCGACACCTTTGGTCGTATGGCGATGAACGATGAAGAGACCGCGGCGCTGATCGCCGGCGGGCACACCTTCGGTAAAGCGCACGGCGCTGTAAAAGTGGATTGTGTGGGCCGCGAACCGGCTGCCGCGGGCGTTGAGAAGCAAGGTCTCGGTTGGGAAAACAAGTGTGGCAGCGGTAATGCCGGCGACACGATGACCAGCGGCCTGGAAGGTGCATGGTCCGCCAACCCGATCGCCTGGACTAACAGCTATCTCGTGAACCTGTACACCTATGATTGGGTGCCAACGAAGAGCCCGGCCGGTGCGACGCAGTGGATTCCCGCGAATGGTGCCGCAACGACGCTGGTGCCGGATGCGCACGATCCCAAGAAGCGACATGCGCCGATCATGTTCACAACCGACCTGTCGCTCAAGTTCGATCCCGAGTATCGCCGTATCACCGAGCGCTGGCTCACAAATCCTGACGAGTTCGGTGTCGCGTTCGCAAAGGCCTGGTTCAAACTGACACACCGTGACATGGGCCCGCGTGCCCGTTACGTCGGTAATGCCGCTCCAGCAGAAGCACTGCTGTGGCAGGATCCGGTGCCGGCGGTCGATCATGCGTTGATCGATGCAAACGACATAGCGAAGCTGAAGTCCGAAATCCTCGACTCGAAGCTCACTGTGCCCGAGCTCGTGCGAACGGCCTGGGCATCGGCCTCGACATTCCGAGGCACCGACATGCGCGGTGGCGCCAACGGCGCACGCGTTCGACTGGCGCCGCAGAGCAGCTGGGATGTGAATAGTCCGAAAGAGTTGACCAAGGTGCTGAAGGTTCTGGAGGGCATCCAGCAAAAGTTCAACCGCGCGCAATCCGGTGGTAAAAAAGTATCGCTGGCTGACGTGATTGTTCTCGGCGGAGCAGCGGCCATCGAAAAGGCGGCCAAGGCAGCGGGGCAGGACATTACAGTTCCGTTCGCACCCGGCCGCACCGACGCGAGCCAGGAACAGACCGACGTAGAGTCGTTTGCCGTGTTGAAGCCAATGGCAGACGGATTCCGCAACTACTTTGGCGAAGGCAACGCACGATCACCGGCAGAAATGCTGGTTGAAAAAGCCGATCTGCTGACGCTGACCGCGCCCCAGATGACCGTACTGGTCGGCGGCATGCGGGCAATGGATGCAAACGCGGCAAGCGCCAAGAACGGTGTGTTCACGACTCGCCCCGGAACGTTGAGCAACGACTATTTCGTCAACCTGCTCGACATGTCGACGAAGTGGACGAAATCATCGCACAACGCTGGCGTGTACGAAGGACATGATCGTGCAACCGGCACGTTGAAATGGACGGCAACGCCCGTCGATCTCGTTTTCGGGTCGCACGCCGAGCTTCGCGCTATTGCTGAAGTCTATGCAGAGAATGGTGGACAAGAGAAGTTCACCAGTGACTTTGTTGCTGCATGGAACAAGGTGATGACGCTGGATCGCTTCTAAGACGCGTGGTGCTTTTTACTTGTGCTTCAGCGCCGCAATCGTATGCCGTGCCCGCGCACGTCGAATATCATCGAGTTGCTTCAGCGTCTGCGTTTCGGCGTTATCGATCTTCTCTTCAACATCGGCACTGTACAGCGGCGTATTTTCGACTTTCAGCCGATGTTGGCCGAGTGTTATGACGTCGTCAGTGCGCAGAATCTTGCTCTGCACCTGTATCGAATTCACGGTGGTGCCATTGGTGCTGTTCAGGTCAACAAGA
>JAJFKS010000010.1 GCA_021773115.1 Woeseiaceae bacterium
ACGACGCAGATGTTCGTCGAGCGCAGGGATACATCGAGTCCGGCAAAGTAAGTCATGGTAATCTCCCTCTTTGATGTGTTTACACATCGTAACGGGTGCGCGGCTCTAAAGAACTCGCCCGATTACCAATGCTGCTGACCCGTAGCGGTCATACAACTTTTTAATGCAATAGCTCCCACTAAATGGAGATCAGCCGGTGGATAGAGATCAGCAACGCAGGCAGAACCTCCTCCAATGCCTTGTTCTCACCAAGGAAGATCCGGCCAAGGTACGCCGTTCAGAGCGCCAAGTTGCCATTACCTGTTTCTTAGCTATGGTCTTGCTTCTTGGAGGTCCGATCCTTTATTTTCGTGATCTCGGTTTCGCGAAGTACGTTTTTGCATTCTGCGCGGTCTCAGCTGGACTGCTTGCGATGTTTTGGCAGTCCTACACGAATCACAATCAATCTCTACGAGACCTGCACGAGTTTATTGACTTCGACAAGGTGAAGTCAGTTCTAAGTAGAGACTGACTATTTCACCGGCTGGTTTTGGCCGATTGCAGAACTTCAGGTAGTAAAATGTTGAACGACTGCTACTGGCCCAAAGCGAAGCTACAAACCCGACGCCACATCTGCCGCAACCCGATCAATGGGCTGGACGTTGGCTATTGAAAAGTGCTGATTTCATGCCCAAATGCATCAACCTTTTCCCAATTGGTGAAATCGAAAGTTGAATTTGGATCCGTTGGCCCGCCCATCATCCACATGATAAAGCGGATTATTGTCTTGTCCCAGAAGCGATAGACGGGATAGTCGATCTTGCCACCGAAAATTGCGACTAACGATGGCTTCCAAGTAATTCCCTCGAGAAACTTTTTTACGTAAGGATTGGAGTTTGCCTCGCACTTTTCGGGCTTGCGGGCCACTGCATTGACGGAAAAGAACGCGCTTGATGTCGTTTGAAGCTTGTTGACGTTTTCATTGATAAAACGAGTGACATCAGGACGATGTTTTCCGTAGCGAACACTCGCGCCTATAACGATGCGATCAAATGGTTCGAGATCGAATTCAGAGTCCGCAGTCAGCTCCTGCAGCGAGGCCTGATGCCCTTCTCGCAACGCAACTTGCCGCAGACGCTCGCATATCTCAAGCGTATGTCCATCGACAGTTGAATAAACAAATACGATATGCGCCATTTTCAGAGTAATCTAAGCCCGGAAGTCAGTACCGTTGCAAAGTATTGTAGTCACGCATCCGACTCGAAATATGTCAGACGGTGCCCCCTAGATTGAATCTAGCACGAGTTGACTTGCCAGAAGAACCAGAGATACTCGCATCAAAGGGTCCGCTTGTGGCCGTACAGCGTCGGTCGACGATTCAATTGCTTGGTGACTGCTTTGAGTGCGAGCTGCCACTCCACGTTACCGCGGACTACGTGCCCTTGGGGTAAACATTCACTAGAATTTACTTTAGGTTTCGCTAATAACTTTCACCCGCGGGATAGTCAGCGACCGCAAAGATTCGCATAGCCGCCGTTCGATTGAATTGTTATAACATGACGGCTGATGACCCAATGCAGCCGTTCGATAATTGCATCGAACTGTACGAGAGAGCCACGAACTAAATGCCATTCGATCCAGTAATTCAGATTGTTCTCGTATTATCAGCCGTGGCGTCGTTATCTTTTTTGTTCTCCCTTTGGAGGTCGGCCCTCACTCGCGGCTGGAAGATCGTCTTCACTTTGTTGCTCATTCCGCCGGTCATTGGACCACTGATGTATCTTTGGATTCGAAATTTTCCTCCCCCATCGATTGAATCGCTCAATGGGCGCGGCGCTGGATTCGGAGGGAAGTTTCTTGATGCAGAATTGTCAAAAAAACACGGTGGCAAAACACTATTCGACGGGTTCAACGACGATGAGGCTGAAGAAAATCGAAAGCGGGAAGATCAAAAGCGAAAAGCCAGAAAAAGGAACCGGGAGTCGATGTAACGACCGTCCGGTTTTAGCCGTACAGCGTCGGTCGACGATTCAATTGCTTGGTGACTGCTTTGAGTGCGAGCTGCCACTCCACGTTACCGCGGACTACGTGCCCTTGGGGTAAACATTCACTAGAATTTACTTTAGGTTTCGCTAATAACTTTTACCCGCGGGATAGTCAGCGACCGCAAAGATTCGCATAGCCGCCGTTCGATTGAATTGTTATAACATGACGGCTGATGACCCAAAGGCGACGGTCGCCAAAATACTTTCGCTACGAACTTTCGAACAGATTGTATGACCGTTTACACCTAGAAGCAGCCGGTCGATTCACTGAAAACTCAATCGCCAAAAGGTTGCGATCGACCAACCAATCCCGCGCATTCGGCTTGTGTCGCGAAACTGTTGGTCCCCACGTGTGAAGATGCGTGGCCACAACAAGGCATAGACTGCGGCGGCTTAGGTGTGATAGCTCAGACTTGACCGTAATGGCGCTGTCCGCTTAGGTTTAGCCTGCCGATTAATGATCCATTCGGCGACACCGATATTTATCGCCCAGGCAGCCGTCATTAATATGTCCCGTGTAAGTCCACTGGGCTCGCCAACAGTCAACAACCATGGAATTGCGACCAATACTTGCGTGCCAGCTCCTTGACCTAAAGCATAAGCACGTATCATCCATGCTTGATGTTGCGAAATTCTCTTTTTGAAAACTGCTGATAATCCCAACAGAATAAAAGTTGTCATAGAGAACCCAACAAGAACACGGATAAAATAAAGGAGGTAACCCTGAAGATGGGCAGGGAAGACGTAATAGTGTGTCATCCATAACCCCGATATCGCGGACACAATGCCTGCGCTGATCAAAAGCCGCCCTGTTAGCCGGTGCCATTTCGGGTATGTCCTCCTAATACTCACGAGAAATTGAAAGGCTCCAAGAATGCAATAGAGAACGGAGCCCACGATGTGCAACACAAATGGAAGTGGTACAGACGATATCCTCAGATTTTCCGGCAAAATTTCTAATCCTGTAACCAGTTCTACCAGTCGAAACGATCCTCCAACGCAAGGAACGAAGCTTAGTAAAAGCAAGCCGATCAAGATGGACCATTCTGATTTCTTTAGGTCTATCATGGCTGATTCGATTGCGCGTCGCGTTTGGAAATCCGATTCCATAAGCGGGCATCAGGGTAGACGTTAGCGCTAACAGGATTGTTCATAGTTCAGGTTCTTTAAAGGTTGATCCGGTTTCCTGCCGACGCAGGCGATGCTGGTCTGCCGAAACCAGCCGCTCGAGGCAAGGTTCATGCGCTCGGCATCGAGTCCAGCGGCGTTGAGCCAAGACTCGCCCCGCTCGGGCGTCAGTCGATGCGTGCGCCACTTCAATTGAACGTAACTTCCCAGCGTAGACTCGCGGGTCAGGCATAGCATGAGCCAGCCGCCAGGCTTCAAGGTGCGCCGCATTTCCTTGAGCGCGTCCACTGGGTCCGGCAAGTGTTCAAGCACGTGGGCGGCCATAACCAAATCGAACTGGTTATCTGGGTAAGGCAGCGCACAAACATCCGCACACTGAATCGAGACTTCGTACCCTTCCTGACGAAAACGTTGCCGTGCCTGTTCGATCATCATGTCGGACACATCGACCGCATCGACGCATACGGGCGCGGCCCATGCACGCGCGAATGCCAGTGCGAAGGACCCGGTACCAACTCCGCAATCCAGCAACCGAAGCGGGTAGCCAGCCGGCACTAAATTGGCTTCGGATAAAAATTCCTTCCAAAGTCGTTCGTAGGCTTGCGGATATCCGAGGCGTCCGGTCAGGTGGCTCCATTTCGCGGCCATCCGATCGTAGCGTTTGGCCAGCTCTAGCGCCCCGAGTGGGCGGCGACTGACAGAGAACTTCCATGATCCGATCGAAGCGGAGTACACAGGTATGGCCGGGTCATTCACGGAAGGCATGGTTGGTTCCAAACAGCGAGACGTGCATACTAGCCATACAAATCAATCATAGAAATGCCCAAAACCGGATAGTTGGTATACATAAATAAATGAACTGGCAGGCCATATCCTTCGACTGGAACCAAGTACGCGCCTTCCTCGCTACCGTCGAGGAGGGTTCGCTGTCTGCTGCGGCTCGAGCACTTGGCCAGGCACAGCCGACGCTCAGTCGCCAGGTTTCAGCTTTGGAGCAGGACCTCGGTGTGACCCTGTTCGAACGTGGCCCCCGTTCCATGACCTTGACGGACGCCGGCGTCGAACTAGTCGACCATGTCCGATTAATGGGCGAGGCGGCGGTGCTCCTGTCGCTTGCGGCTTCTGGACAATCTCAGTCCATCGAGGGACATGTCAGCATCACGGCGACGGACATGATGGCGACCTACTTGTTGCCAACGGCGCTGAGGCAACTTCGCGAAGCGGCGCCAAACATCGTTGTCGAACTCATCGCATCGAATGACGTTCGCGATTTAACCAAGCGTGAGGCGGATATTGCTATTCGGCATGCGCGACCGGAGCAGCCTGACCTGATCGCCAAGCTCATCGGCAATGCCTCGGCACATCTCTATGCATCGAAATCATACCTAACTGCTGCTGGTAACCCAGCCAGTACGGAAGAATTGTCGACATTGACCTTTATCGGTATGCCACCGGATGGGCGTTATCTGGCGATGATGCAAGCGCTCGGCCTCGAGCTGAGTGCGGAGCAATTCAAAATCAGGACTGCCAGTGGTACCGCCGTCATCGAACTCGTTAGACGAGGGATGGGGATCGGCTTTCTTCCGCGTCAAGCGGCGGACTTGTTTCCAGAGTTGGTTCCCGTGCTGACTGACCGCATCTCGCTTCCTATACCGATTTGGCTCGTAACTCATAGAGAACTCCATACCAGTCGACGCATCCGCGTCGTCTATGACCTGCTGAATGTAACGCTGGCTGAGATGTTGTGACCAAGCAGGGCTGCGCGAAATCGTAAACGACGACTGTCCGCTCATAGGCGCAAGCCGACGTTCGGAACAACCGCTGATATCCGAATTGTTCAGATCGATCCATTTCCGCTTCTGGCCGTATAGCGTCGGTCGACGATTCAATTGCTTGGTGACTGCTTTGAGTGCGAGCAGCCACTCGACGTTACCGCGGAAACAGCTTCTAGAATTCACTTTAGGTTTCGCTAATAACTAACACCCGCGGGATGATCACTGGCTGCGAAGAGTCGCATAGCCGCCGGTCGAAAGATCTGAGGTAACATGTCGGCTTCTCTAATCGGGCATTGAAGTCAAGCTCCCAAGGTTTGTAGAATTGTTTGGTCGCGTCTTGGCGTGGGTCACGCTTCTCTACGCAGTCGGTACTGGTGGTAGCCAGCCGCTGCAAGCATAGGTCAGACAGTGTGGAGGGCCAGGCTGCTGAACGTGCTCCAGGGCACAGCAGTCATATTCGGCCTCATCCAGACCACGTCCACGTCAGGACGCTTCTTTTGGAGTCGAAGGCAGTTGTTATTTCATGACCTTGCTGCCTCCGTACTCCATCGGAACTGGGTTTCATCGATCCACATACGGTGGAGGATGACGGCAAGTTTTCTGGCGACAGCGATGACCGCTCGCCGATGTCCCCGAGTCTTGGCCAACTTCACTCCCCAGGCTTTGAGCGGAGTCCACCGACTGCTACGCGTCAATAAAACGTTTGCCGCAGTGTAGAGCGTTGACCTGACATTGCGATCTCCGCTGCAGGAGATATGACCATCGAAGTCAATTTCGCCGGACTGGAAGCGCCTGGGTGTGAGGCCGAAGTGGGCGCCGACGGTGCGTGATCGCTTGAATCGCGTCGGGTCATCGACACCTGACTTGAACGTCAACGCGGTAACATAGCCGACCCCGGGTGTTGTCATTAGCCGCTGACAGACGGCGTCTTGCTCTGCCAGGCGGCGAGTTCGATTGTCGAGTTCCCGATAGGTCTGATATAGCTCAAGCCGCGCATCGAGTACGGGCAACAGGGGCATCGATAAGGCCGCATCTGACTCGATCACCGGACGTACAACACGATCGAATGAACCGTGTCCGAGTTTGGACGGTAGCTTGACGCCGAAGATCTTGAAGATGCCGCGGATCTCGTTCTCAAGATCAATGCACTTATCCAAAACCGCTCGTCGGCTGGTCAACAAGGCTCGGACGCGATGACTTTCCATGCTCTTGATGTGCACGCGGCTGTACCAGCCGCTGCGCAATATTTGTGCAATGCCGCGTGCATCGTTCTTGTCCGTCTTGTTACGCATGGCCGAAAGCGCTGCCTTCACCTGGCGTGCCTCCATGCAGATGACTTCGTAGCAGGCGAACTGCAGGCCATAAGTCAGGTACTGCGTCAGTGTGCCGGCCTCAAGACCAACTTTGGTAATTTTTACGTCGAGCGAATCGAGAAAGGCAACAATGTCGATGACTTCCGCGTCCGTCTTACCTTCTGCGATCAGCTCGCCCTGTTCATCAACGACGCAGATGTTCGTCGAGCGCAGGGATACATCGAGTCCGGCAAAGTAAGTCATGGTAATCTCCCTCTTTGATGTGTTTACACATCGTAACGGGTGCGCGGCTCTAAAGAACTCGCCCGATTACCAATGCTGCTGACTCGAAGCGATCATCGAGAGAACGAGGAAACTGATGGACTTGGACGGCTACAGCGAAGAGTTTGGACAATCCGCTAATCGATCTGTTTCCTTACTGATAGCCGGTGCAATTGTCTGGTTGGCCGTGGGCTTGCTGTCCACTCAACTGAGTGAACGCATGGGGAACTCATTGTCTAAATCATTAGAGTCCTTTGTTGATGAATAGATTCGCAGTAGTTTTAGTTACCGTGAGTGCGTTGGTATCCGGGATCATAATCCCCATTTTGGAACTCAACGAGAGCCATCTTTTCAATTCCAATTGGCCCGACCATGCGCGTCTTCATGAGGCCTGGCAGCTGATGACCAATTCTGCGTTATCTGCGCTCGCCGTGTTTCTCATTTGGTCAGATCGTGCTCCGCGTTTGGCGATTCTTCTATCATTGATAATCAGCGTCCCCTTCCTGTTGGCGTTCGCTACTGCGTCAACTTATGGTGGCTCGATGCTTCACACCGATGGCACGCAGTTGGCAGTTTGGGGCGTTAATCTTGGGGTGTTTGTAGCTCTGGTTCTTTCCTCTTTACTGTTGTTAAGTTTGGTGCTTCTTCGCCCTGAAAAACCATTAAGTCCTAAAGCCCTGCTCTAAGAGGCACACAGAACTTTCGAACGCGTTCGGCCCGCCGCCTTTATAGCAGCAGCGATTGTGGCGTTGGCGACTTCATCAGCAACTCTTGCTCCCTTCATCGCACGCGCAACATTGATGCCGCCAATCAGCACGCCAAGCATCGCCCAGGCTCTGGCCCGACGATCTTCATCTGAACTGCCGGCGAGTCCACGTGACACGAGATCAGCGATACGCACCATCTTCTTCTCAAACGCAGCGTGCACCTTCGGATTGGAGCGAACCACTTCCGGGGTCAGCGTGGCCATCGCACAGCCGCACTCCAAGTCGCCTCGGTGGCGTTTGCCCAGATAGTATTCCGCGAATGCCTTGACCCAATCGGCGCCATGTTCTTTCTGGTACGTTGGTATCGATTCGATTACCTCATCAAGACCCGCAGCCAGTGCGACATCGAATGCGGCGTCCTTCGAACCGAAGTGTGAATAGAACGCGCCTGAGGTGACGCCTGCCGCCTTGGCCAGCCCGTCCACGCCGATCCCGGCGTAGCCATGACTTCGAAAACCGCGGCCCGCGGCGGCAACAACCTTCTGGCGGGTTTCATCCTTGTTAATTCCTTTGTGACGCATGATCAATCTCTCTTCGTAGTGATCGTTATTTAAGGGTTGACAAATAGTGATCGTTATTTAATACTTTCAATATAGTGATCGTTATATAACGAATGCTACGACGATGCAATTAGAAATTCCCCAAAGGCTAAACCCGTAATTCGCCAAAAAAGGTAGGTCGCGGCTAAATCAACTATGGAGATCAATATGTTCAAGAAAATTCTTTTCGGATTAATCATCTCGTCAACGACGGTCGGCACCAGTGCATCAATTGCCCAAGCAAAAGAACCGTCCTGTGTGCCCATTGGCGGCGTCGCGATACCCAACTTCTTTGCTGAGGGTGAAGGAAAACCGATCATCATATCTGCCGCCTTGACCGGTAGCGTGAACAACGCTGCTGGGAAGATCACGGCGCAAAGGGAAACCCCAACAGGGCTCGAAATGGACATGGAGCACTATTTCGGAACGGATGATGGCGGCGCCTTTCAAACCAAGGATCTCGGCATTCTTACCGCTGTACCGGGCAAACCGGGGCGGTTCATGATCGAAATCACCTACCACATTCAAGAGAATGTGACGCGCGGTACGCTGAAAGGCTTCAAGGGACAGTTCACTAGCTATGGACTGGTCGATCTGCGCGACCCTAACAACATGGTGGGTCTTGTCCGCTATACAGGCGAAATTTGCAAATAGTAGCCATTTTCGAGAAGCACACTGGTGGGCGGCGCCGCTGCTGACCATCAGTACTCTTCTGACATCAATGGGAGTAAAGAACGATGAATAATTACGCCAGCGCGGCCCTTGCGCCATCTCGTATTTTGTATCCAATGATTCGCGTCAGTGACCTGGATCGTTCTCTGACGTTCTACATTACAGTACTCGACCTAACTCACAACTGGGATGAAGGCAACTACGAACACGGAACCGGCTATGGTCACCTGGCGCTTGAGGTTGCCGACATTTTCGCGGCCTGTGATCGCCTCGCAAGTATGGGCGTAAGGATCGCACGAAGTCCTGGGCCAATGAAAATTGCTGCAGATGAGTCTGATGCACACGAAACTATCGCATTTGTTGAGGACCCAGACGGGTATCGAATCGAACTGATCGAAAGAACCTGGAACGTAACTCTAGCCCGAGCAAATGCATTTTGTTTGACCGTCCGTACCTAAGTGACATTTCTATTTCTATTTCTTTCCACCAGCTTCTCGTCGTAAGCCACGGCTTAGAGCGCACCGCGCACTATGACAACGCCGGCGTGAAGACTCATGGCTATGATCGCGAGCCACGCTATCGAATACATGTTTCGGCGCATCATGGCCCTTTTGCCGAGATACGCGTAAGTGTGAAACGTTCGCCCAATGAAGAAAGCGACAAAATAGCCCATGCCAAGCAGTGGATTCGCGCCGGAGACGAGGTAAAGACTACCGGCGATAAAAAATGGCAACAGATTTTCCAGGTTGTTGCGTTGCGCCCGAAATACCCGAGCTGCGTCCGGGTGGTCGGCTTCAACCGCTTCGCCGCCCAACCAGGCAGCATCCTCCGGGTTGATAAACTTTTGTAGTTTGCCGCGAGTCAGCGCTGTCGCGGTACCCAAAGCAAGCGTCTTAAGCGTTTCCAGTACTAAAATAACCGCAAAAACCGCAAACAGCGGTGTAGTAAGAACATTGTCCATCGCCGTGTTTCCCCTCAAATTATACTTGTTTTATGAAAGCATAATGAACTCTAGAAGATATCCTTGTTTTTTGCAAGTACGGGAGTGAGCCGGTAGGCTTAAGCTATGAGCTACGAACGAAACGGCTGCCCGATCCGATTTGGCCTTGGCATTCTGGGCGACAAATGGAGCCTATTGATCATCCGTGACCTGATGTTTAAGGGCAGGCGTTACTACGGAGAGTTCCTCAGTGCTGGCGAGGGCATTTCCACCAACATCCTTGCTGATCGGCTCGCACGTCTGGAGGATGCCGACATCATTCACAAAACCCCGGATCCTGCCCACGGAAAGAAGATCGTCTACTGCCTGACTGAAAAAGGGCTGGATCTGATGCCCATCATGTTCTCGATCATGGATTGGGCGGAAAAATACGACGATCAGACGGAGGTCCCGAGGGAGTTCATTAAAGAGCTGAGAAATCAGCCAAAATCACTCCGCCGCAAGATTCTGGCGAGCCTCAAATAACGCGAGGTGGATGGTGAGCGACCGCTTAGAAATATCGGTATGTCATTGCTTGCTGGCTTTGCCATTCGTAACCCTATTATGGAGGACCAAGTGTTTTCCGGTAATGAAAACTGTAATAAGGTGTTTAGACGTGTAATAAAATTACAGCAAGTGACTGACTGATATGTCGCAACCTGAAGTTCGCTGCATACGTGGCAAAAAATGTGCGGATTGGCGCAAAATGAAAGGCACAAATGATGCACATACAAAGGTCTCCAACTATCCAGAAAATCAAGGGTGGCTGTCTTTGCGGAGCCGTCTCATTCGAGGTCGTCAACGCGTTCGAGAAACTGTTTCTGTGTAGCTGTGATCAGTGCCGCCAAATCACCGGATCAGCGTTTGCATCGAACCTGTTCGTGGGGATCGAAGGGTTCGACTGGCTTGGAGGCGCTGGCGATATTATCAATTACCAAGTGCCGGAGCGGGAAATCTCCAAGTCGTTCTGCCGGGTCTGCGGGTCCGGTGTTCCCTGGGCAAATGGGAACGGAACAAAGATGATCATTCCGGCCGGGTCTCTGAGCGAACCGGCTAACGTTGTCGAACGATTCAGAATATTCGCCTCAGAGCAACCTGCATGGGCGTCGGATCTGGAGCAAGTCGCTGCACATGCGGAGTTCCCAGAGTCTCCGTGATCCGAGACTAAGCGTCGAAGTCAGTTAGATGCGTGATTCGGTCAAAGAGTACCAATCTAGCGGATACAGCCGGGTGGTTGTCGAGATACTCCGAGACGATGGGAAAAACGTGTTTTTGTCCGAAGTGATATGCCCGTGAAAGAATGTCTATGAATCACACAATTAATCTCGTCGGAGCTGATCCCAGATCGATTGCGCAACAACGCCAACGTCCTTGTCGCGTTTGCGTATTTGAAACAATTGCGATTGGCGTCTTTGATAGCCTTCAACATTGAGGGCTACCAACTTGCCTTGGGCCAATTCATTGTCGATCATGTGGGTGGGAATACCTCCCCAACCGAGATTCGCCAACAATATCTCCTTTTTTGCAGCAAAGTCCGAAACGGTCCAGCGAAGACCGCCAGGAAGCAAATCTCTGCTTTGCTCAAACTCGCTGCTACCGCTGTCGGCAACGACCACCTGTGTATAGCTTTGCATCTCG